>CAVSZE010000012.1:0-669210 GCA_963732375.1 uncultured Gammaproteobacteria bacterium | reverse complement strand
CTTGTGGTGCTGCCAGCCGAATATGCCTACAGCAAGGAGGCCGGCAGCGCGGCTGAGAAAGCAGCCCGAGCAATCCTTGAGTCGCGTGGCAACACGCCGCGCCTGTATCGCAACACGCTGATCTTCCTTGCAGCTGACAAGGTGCGCCTGCAGGACCTGGATGAGGCAGTGGCCCGATTCCTCGCGTGGAAGTCGATACTCGAGGAAAAGAAGGCACTCAATCTTGACCCACATCAGGAACAGCAGGCAGAGACCCAGAAGCAGGCTGCAGACGGCGCCGTGACGGCTCGGTTACCCGAGACGTTCCAATGGCTGTTGGTCCCAGAGCAGGTCAATCCGCAGGCTCCAATCACGTGGCAGGCGGTTCGCCTTTCGGGCGGCGATGCGCTTGCGGTGCGGGCGAGGAATAAGCTCCGCAGCGACGAGTCGCTAGTGACGTCGCTAGGCTCGACGATCCTGCGCAAACACATGGATGACGTGCCGCTGTGGCGTGGCGATCACGTGCCGGTCAAGCAGCTCGTGGAGGACTTCGCGAGCTATCTGTACCTACCGCGGCTTGCCGGTCCCGAAGTGCTGGTGCATGCGATCCGCGATGGTGCGGCGCTCATCACCTGGCAGGTCGACACGTTCGCCTATGCGGAGAGCTATGACGAGGACGCGGGGCGGTATCGCGGATTGCGCGCCGGGCAGCTGGTTCCGCTCTCCGTCGACAGCTCAGGGATGCTGGTCAAGCCGGGTCTTGCGAGAAAGCAGTTGGAATCGGAGGCCGCACCCGTGCCTGCCGCCGGCGGGGTGGGGCCTTCAACTGGTATCAACACTGGCACAACGGGCGCCGCGGGAACGGGAGGAGCAACGGCTCAGGGCGATCCTCGGCCGCCGGAAGCAGCGAAACCACGCCGCTACCACGGCACCGCACAACTTGACCCGACTCGCGTTGGACGCGATGCGGGCCGGATCGCGGAGGAGGTCATCGCCCACCTGGTCGGTCTGACGGGGGCGGACGTGACAGTCACGCTCGAGATCCAAGCCCAGGTGCCGGGAGGCGTCTCGGATAACGTGGTCCGAATCGTCACTGAGAACGGGCGCACGCTGAAGTTCGATAGTCAGGGATTCGAAAGTGACTAGTTTGCCGACTGAGCTGAGAACCGACAGCGTCGTGGCCGACGTTAGAACGGCGCTAACACGATTTGTACGTGATCCTCAATTCCCTGAGACACTGCTTCTAACGGGTGACTGGGGCGTTGGAAAGACATATTTGTGGCGTTCGGTGCTTCGGGACGCGAGTGATCACAGATGCGCGAGCCGACCGCGATATGTCTATTGCTCGTTGTTCGGCGCAACGTCCATGGACGAGGTAAAGGACCGCCTGTTTGCAGGAATCGTGGGGCTGAACGGGGCCGACAGCTCCAAAGACATCAGCCAAGGCGCAACTGTGCGTCAGGTGTTGTCAAACTATTCGCCGGTCGCGGATGCGCTTCGAGACAACGTTGCGCAAGACATGTCCCCCGAGCAGAGCCCCGCCGGAAGACCTTGGAGGGAGCGCCTGCCCTGGAGGCGTGCCCCCGCTCTCGTATCACGGCTGCCGTTCTTGCATGGCTATGACACGCTGATTCAAGCAGCGACATGGGCGCTGGTACGCGAAGCTATCGTATGCTTTGACGATTTGGAAAGGCGCAGTCCAGACCTCGCCCTGAGAGACTTGTTTGGTTTGGTCTCTTATTTGCGCGAAGAGAGGCACTGCAAAGTCAGCGTCTTAATGAACGAGGATGTGCTCACAGCGGACGACCAGCGGACCGTGGCCGATCTGAGGGAGAAGGTCTTTGATGTCGCCGTCCACTTCGACCCACCCGTGGACTATGCGCTGAGTGTTGGCATTCCGTCGTCAGAGCCATTTCGAGAGCAGTGGGTACAGTCAATTGGCCGCTTGCGTCTGAAAAACATTCGAGTCATACAACGAATCAAAGGAATGTATTCGCAATTGGTCGAGCAAATGGGCGATGTTCCAGAAGAGATTCGTCGCCTTTGTATCCCTTCTGTTCTTCTGCTCGGAGCGCGAGTTTTCCAGCCGCGAGTCGATCTGCCACCCGAATGGGCGATTCTGAACCCATTCGCAACGGCACTTGACGACGCAGCCGGGGAGACGACAAAGGAGCAGCTAGCCGCATGGCGCGGTTTTCTAAGTGAGTACCAATGGTCTCACGCCGACGAAATGGACCGCGAGATCCTGAATTTCCTGAAGACAGGGATTATTAGCGCGAATGGTCTAGACCGATGCGTGCAGCAGTATCGCAGGCAACTGGAGGATGCGAGTGCGAGGGCGGCGCTTGATTACGGGTGGAACCTGTTTCATGGCTCGTTCGATGAGAACCAGGAAGCGATTGTTACAAGCGTTTTCGACAGCCACATGCGACATGCGCATCTGTTGTCCCCAATGAATCTCGACGGCGCTGTTCGGCTGCTGCGCGATCTGGGCGAATCGCAAAAGGCTGATGAGTTGATTGAACGATATGTCCATGTACACCGTGACGACGGAGAGCGTTTTGACTTGGAGAGCTACCCATTCTCGGGTGATATAAAGGACGTGGCATTGCGGGAGCACTTCCAAGCAGCGTTTCAGCGGATTCCGGTAATAAAGGACCTCAAGGAAGTGTTGCTTCGAATTGCGCGGGACCGATCGTGGGGTGGCAGTGACACGGACTTTCTTGCGTCGCGTACGGTTGACGATTATGAGGCGTTCTTTGAGGGGCCGGCGGGAGCGGAAAGAAACACGTGCATGAGGGCAGTCCTTCAGTTCGGTCGCTTTGGGAATGCGACCGAACGCGACAAGACTATTGCAGCAAATGCGACGTCGGCGCTGGAGCGAATAGCTGCGAAGTCGCGACTAAACGCGCTGCGGCTTGCCGCATTCGGCATTACCCCTCGTGGAGACGCTTGAGTGGCGTGAGCCTCGCTCGCGCTGAGGTCGCGTCAATTTGATAAAGTGCTTCTGGCGGTCTACGCAAAGAATTTCTAGCACTCTGTCCTGGTGCAACGGTGGCAACCCCAGATCTATCGGCCTTCCAGTCCGTACTCGAGGCAGTCCTAGAGGCTAGGGCGAAGGGCGTCGAGGCTATATTGTTGGATAACATCACTCGTGAAACAGACGATCCGGACTGTTATCCGTATGGGCTTGAGGTCCTTCTTGACCGTTTGGACCCCAAGCTTGTGTCGCTTCGATTCCTTTCAAAACACCTGGACTGGCTGAGTTTCGGCTCCAAGCGTCTATCTATTCGTCCGCCAGAGTCGGTTTGTCCACCAGAGTGGCCGCGATATCGCCTCTCTGAGGTTGCATACCTCAACGCATTGGCTAGCTCGCTTTCGGCGAACGGGGTACGTTGCTATGCCGACGTAAACTGGAGGTAGTCCGTACGCGCCTCGCAGATTATCTGGCTAGGTATTTTACTTCGATGAGTGGTCCTGATCCTGGCAACGCCGCATCGTAGCGGCGTAGATAACCGCGAGGGTCTGGCGAACCTAGCTCGGGGATTGATCCGCAGCAGGCGGCGACGCGGCGTGTTTGACCTAACGATCCGGCGGGCATGGGCGAGGACCAATCGCGCACTACGCCACTACGCGGCCCGGCGAATCATTGGGGAATGGTGAATTGCACCTAATTCAACCGAGCCATTTTTTGTGCACGGTTCCGTCGCAAATGCACAGAGACGCCCGCCACCTCGCACGGCCGGCTGCGGTCATGATCCTCTACGCTGAGTACGGTATTCGATTCGCTCGCCAGCCGGACGGCACGCGACGCTGTGTCGAATATCCAGACCTGGTCCTGCTCACGGATGGGCGCTGTCGCGTTGGCGAGGTTGAGTACTCCTCGGTCGCGGAGGCGTGGGCAGCTACGGCAGCAGCGACTTCTGCCCCGGCGACCAACGCGCGAGTTCGAGCACGACCTGGCCGATTCCGAGCCCTCTGAGCCACTTCGCCGCTGAGTCGATACTTGTCCAGGTGCGAAGGGCGCCTTTGCCCGTTTCGACCGTGAAGCTTCGGCCAGGCGCATCGACCTCAATGTGGAACCGGCAACCGTTCGCGATGATGCGGGCCTTCTTCACGGCGGCGGCATCGACCATCGTCCTGAGCATCTTTTCATTCACCGTCCGGCTCCAACGACAGGTCTTGCTGCTCGGGGATTGAGATCCTGTGTTCCGCGCAATGCTGGCGAATGAGTACCTCGATCAGGTTCGCGATCGAGCGGTGGTCTCGAGCCGCGGCCTCCCGCAAGGCTTCCTTGAGGACGGGGTCGATGCGGAGATTGAGCGTTGCGACCTTGGTGGCGACCATTGGCATGACCGAGTATCGAGCCTTGGGTAACGCAAGTGTAACGCGATCTGCGTCTCTACGGCTGGCCGGGACCCGATGACTCGAGGTTGACCATCGCGGATTGAATCGGTGTCGAAAGCACGGTATAGTACTTGGAGCACTTAATAGCACTTCAACGCCAAAGAGGTTTCGTGATGAGCACGACAGCTTGGATGAATGAGATCGCGCTGGTGCCGATTTCCCAAGACCTGTATCGGGAGGTGCTACGACGTTTCCCGAAGGGAGTTCACTCCGTCGTCGAGGATGTAGTCAGAGACTTCCTTGAGAGGACCGCGGACGAGGTCAAATCGGGCCACACAACGAAGGACGGGCTCTGGTTTGGAGCGGTGTTCCTGCCCGATGGCACGAGGCTCCGCACGAAGTACCAGCGAGCCTACCGCTATATGGAGATTACTGGGGACTCGATAATTCACGACGGGCAGCGTTATCCGTCCGTGTCACAGGTCGTCAACTTCGTTCGGGGCCAGACGTCCAACAACGCATGGAAGGTCCTTGAAATTCAGCGGCCGACCGATCCCGCGTGGGTTCCAGCCGAGTCCCTTCGGAGACGTGCGCCTGGCACATGACGCGCTATTCGGACGAGTCGACGCATGGTCCGCAAGATCTGCGTGCGCTGGGTTTGAGGCGGCTGAGGCGACTTCACGGGAGTACGAGCATGACTGAGTACATGTGGCCCCAGGACATCTACGACCGGACACTCAAGGAACTGATCGAGACATTTCCCTCGGAAGCTGAGTGCGCCGCTCGTATTGAGGAGCTGCAAGTCGGTGCGGCACATTTGCTCGAAAGAATGAAGCGCCCAGATTGGAGCGATCCATTTGTCAGCTTCATACCGAATTACGGCGTAGACGTGGAGATCCATGCGATCGATGACTTCCACCGATTGCGGCCGTTGCTGGTGCCTGGATCGTTGTCGGAAAACTTTCTGCGGCGGAGAATTTGCCGACGATAAGAACGTTCCTAAATAGGAAGAGACGCGCCATCCAGATCATTCTGCCCCGCGGGCGCCGAACTCTGCGAGGGTCGTGGTGGCTAAGGGATCGCCACCCGTCGTCGGAAAGTGCCAAAGCGGGCCCCCGCTACCATCGAATCGAAGGTGTATTCCGATCACATGGTTTACACCTCATTCCGGACACATGGTTAACACTGTGTCCGGGGCGAATGGATTGGGACCGGGCTCGACCCGGTCCTGCTCCCGATCGAAGTATCCCAGATCGTACTCCAGGAAGCTGACTTGCCAGACCTGGTCGTCGACCTCGCGGATGCCCACCAGCTGCTCCGCCAGCGCGGTACTCAGGTTGATTTTACGATTGCCCAGGCAGATGCGCCGGCAGCGCGTCACGCGGATGGTGCGGTCGTGGAAGGGGTATTCGGGATCTTGGGGCGGCTCGTAGCGTCGGGCTGACGGTGTATAGATTTCGGCCGGATAGGCGCCGCCGAGCGCCTGGTGCGGCCGCTCGTGGTTGTAAACCCGGATGAAGTCCTCGAAGCGTTCCTGCTGCTGCAGGAAGTTGAACGCAGCGGGCTTGGTCGTTTCGTTCTTGAGCGTCAGGTGCATGCGCTCATGCCGTCCGTTTTGCTGTGGCTTGCCGGGCTTGATGCGCTGCAGGCGGATCCCCAGGCGCAGCCACCAGACGGCGAGACGGGAGAGACCGAACATCGCCCAGGGCGCGGCGAACGGTGTGCCGTTGTCGGTGCGGATGGCGGCCGGCAGGCCGAACTCGCGGAAGGTGCGCTCGAACACGGAGAAGGCGAACTTCGACTTGGTCGACTCGAGGCCTTCGCAGGCGAGCAGGTAGCGGGAGCGGTAATCCGTGACGGTCAGCGGGTAGCAGTACTGCTTGTTGCCGAGCAGGAACTCGCCCTTATAGTCGGCGCACCACAGGCCATTGGGGGTGTGGGCGGCGGACAGCGGCGTCCCGCAGGCCTTGTAGCGCCGGCGCCTGCGTCGCTTGACGAGGCCATTGCGGTCGAGCGCCGCGTGGATGGTGCTCACCGCGGGCGGCGGGATCATCGGGTACTCCCGGATCAGCTTGTCGCGGATCTTCGGCGCACCCCAGGACGGGAACTCCTTCTTGATGCCCAGGATCGCCCGCTCGACCTGGAACGGCAGCCTGTTGGCCTGCCGGTACGGGGCCTTGCTGCGATCATGGAGTCCATCGAGACCGCAGGTTTTATAGCGCTCGAAGATCTTGTAGCCGGTGACCCGGGAGATGCCGAACTCGCGGCAGACCGGCGCCATCTTCTCGCCTTCCAGGAGGCGCGCTATGAAGCGGAGGCGTTCATCCATTGGCTTACACTCATTCCAGGGCATCTGGGGGCTCCCCAAATGCCGAAATGTGTAAACCATGTGCTCGGAATATTCCGTAAGCTATCTGTCGATAAGCTCACATGCGGCCCGAAGCAGCAGTGCTCTGGGCCGTATTGCTATGTGCGCCCACAGTTCTTGGCCCTGCCGAGTAAGTGGCACTTTCCCACCGAATATGACGCGAAGTAGAAGAAGTAGAAGACGAGCTCACCCGCAGACGCCGAGGCGCAACACGCGACACATCAATGCGGGCCAGACCGGGACGAGCAGCTGCGGTCGTAACGCGATAATTTTCGGTCAGGGTGGACGTCGTGTGGGTCCCGGCGCCGAGGTAGATTTTGCCTGCCTGTCGCCAATTAGCGACGGGATGACGCTTGCAGCACGGCCGTGATTGTCCGTAAATCCACATCGGGCCAGCGAACCAAAAAGACCAATCCTGTGACGACGCATTTGCAACCGTCCTTGCTTCCCCAGGCTCTGGGCGCATCCGACCCCGCACTCAGCTGAACCTCGGACCCGGCACATCCATGAGAATTCTCGTTGCGCTCCTGGGCGCGTGCATCGCGTCGGTGGTCTTCTGGTCGTCGCTCGACCGACCGCTCACCGCGCCGGACTTGAAGGGCGAAATTCGCGGGCTTGCCTATAGCCCATCGGGTCTTTATTCCGACTCCGGCGAGGACGTTACGGACGAACTGATCCGTCGCGACCTGGCTCAATTGTCGAAGATGACCAAGCGCGTGCGCACGTACACGGTCGACTTCAATTACGACCGCATTCCTTACATCGCCAGGGAATTCGGCATGAAGGTGTCGCTGGGCATCTGGTTGGGCCGCGACAAGACCTACAACGAACGCCAGATTGCCCGCGCGATCGAAACCATTGCCGACAACCCCGGGACCATCGATCGCGTGTTCGTCGGCAACGAAGCCGTGGGCGTGCGTCGCGAACTGACGGCCCGCGACGTCAGCAACTACATCAAGCGCGTCAAGTCGGCCATCCGCAATCCCGCCATTCAGGTCGGCACCGCTGAAGTCTGGGCGACATGGTTGACAGAGCCCGAGCTCGCCGACGGCGCTGACTTCGTGGGCATCCACCTGCTGCCCTACTGGGAAGGCGTCTCCTACGACAGGTCGATGGAGTACGTCACCTCGAGCTTCGACCAGATCGCCAGGCTGTATCCGGACAAGAAGATCGTCATCGGCGAAGCCGGCTGGCCATCGGACGGCCGCGTCAAGCAGGGCTCGGTGCCGTCGCCGGCCTTCGAGGCGGCTTTCCTGCGCAAGTTCTTCGAGCTCGCCCAACGGAAGAACTACGACTACTACGTCATCGAAGCCTACGACCAGCCCTGGAAGGGTTCGGCCGGTCACGAAGGCGCGGTCGGCGCGTTCTGGGGCATGCTCGATGCCGACGGCAAGGCAAAATTCAACCTCAGCGGTCCATTGTCGTCGTTCAGTGAGTGGAGGATTTTTGCGGGTATCGCCGCCGGCCTGACGTTCCTGATCGGCCTCGCCGTGATGCTGGCGGTGCCGGCACTGAGCGTCCGCGGCTACTTCCTGCTTGCAGGAACCATTGGCCTGGTGGTCTCGGGCGGCCTGTTCATTGTCGAGGCCTCTAGTCTTCGTTACATCGACATGGGTACGGTCGGCGGGATGATGGTGATCGTGCCGGCGGCGCTGTTCACCGCCCTCTTGCTGCTGACCGAAACCGCCGAATGGACGTTGTCGCTGTGGCGCAAGCAACGGAAGCCCGACATCTCGGGCAAGCTCGCGCATTTCCCGCGCGTGTCCATTCATGTGCCCACGCACAACGAACCGCCCTTGATGGTGATGCAGACGCTGAACGCGCTGTCGCGCCTGGATTACCCGAACTTCGAGGTGATCCTCCTCGACAACAACACGTCGGACGAATCGCTATGGCGGCCGGTAGCCAGCCACTGCGAAACGCTGGGCTCGAGATTCCGGTTCTACCACCTCGACGACGTCAAGGGCTTCAAGGCCGGCGCCCTGAACAAGGCACTGCAGCTGACCCACCCGTCGGCTGAGTACATCGCCGTGATCGACAGCGACTATCAGGTCGCGCCACACTGGCTGCGGAGCGTCATGCCGGGCTTTGACGATCCGAAGGTCGGCATCGTGCAGGCTCCGCAGGACTATCGCGACGGCAAGGAAAGCCTGTTCAAGTCGTTCCTGTACGAGGAATACACTGGTTTCTTCCGCATCGGCATGGTCGAACGCGCCGAACACAACGCCATCATCCAGCACGGCACCATGTGCGTGATTCGCCGCGAAGCCATGGATCGCATTGGCGGCTGGGCCGAGTGGTGCATCACCGAAGACACCGAGTTTGGCCTGCGCGTGTTCGAGGCAGGCTATACCGCTCTGTATACGCCGGTCAGCATGGGTCGCGGCTTGATGCCCGACACGTATGCCGCGTACAAGATCCAGCGCTATCGCTGGGTCTACGGCGCCATGCAGATCCTGAAGCGACATGCTTCGGCGATCTTCTTGGGACGCAAGTCCGACGGCTCGCGATCCCTGAACAAAGAGCAGCGCTATCAGTTCCTGGGTGGCTGGATGCCCTGGTTCGCCGACGGCTTCGCGCTGATCTTCGCTGTCCTGGCCTTGGCCTGGAGCGGCTTGATGATCATAGCGCCCAGGCATTTCGACGTCCCGCTGACGGCACTGTCGGCATTGGCCCTGGTCATCTTCACGGTCAAGACCGTGAAAACCGTCAGTCTGCATCGCGCCAAGGTCGGCACCGGTTTTGGCGGTGCGCTGGCCTCGGCGATTACCGGACTGTCGTTGTCCTACACGGTAGGCAAGGGCGTGATCGCCGGCCTGTTCACGTCGTCAAAACCGTTCATGCGCACGCCGAAGTGCGAAGACTCTGCCCCATGGACGCAGGTGCTGAAGGTCGCCAGGGCCGAGGCTGCGCTTTTGCTGGGCACCGTTGCCGCCATCTTCGGCACGATGTGGTCCACGCAATTTGACGATCCGGCCGATTTCGTGTGGATCGCCGCCCTGCTGGTGATGGCCGTGCCCTATGTGGCCGCGCTGTTGGTGGCGTTGTTCTCGACCATGAATCCCGGTCGCCCGGCGGTGCAGAACCCGGACATTGCGCCCGCGTCGAGTATCGCCCAGAAGAAACTGGATCTGGCGGCATAACGCGGGCCCTGTGCGATCGGAGTCGTTCGCCCGGAGCTCCCGACCGCCCAGCAGCAACGTAGCGCCGATCGCGCTCGCGCCCACACCAGCCCGGACGGGGACGTTGACCTTCTCCCTTTCCTTCACCGACATCTCGAAGGTACTTGATGTCGTGCGTTTCTTGCGCCCGCGGTGGGAGGCCTTCATCGGTGGGCCGAGTAGGGGCGGGAGGGTACCTATCTGGTCGTAACGGTGCGTCGGAAAATGCCAGATCCCGCCCCCGCTACCATCGAATCGAAGCAAACGGCCCCTCTGGGGCCGTTTTGCTTTCTGGTGCAAAGTGACTGGCGGGCGCAGAGATCCCTACGACGGATGGCGAGTTGAGGACCGGTATGGAGTAAAAGTTTTAAGGGCTAATACCTGTGACGAACTCCTGAACCTCGTATTGTGCGGCGCAGGGGCAGGACTACCCTGATTGTCGTAGGGACGTCGATTTGCAGGGCGCGTCGGCGATCGGAAAGCCGAGTCGAGGTGTCTTGGATGGACACGTACTTCGGTCGAGCCTGCCGCGGCTTGATTGCGGCATTTGGGCTGTTGCCCCAGGTGCTGTCGGCGGCGCCTGATCTTGCGCTGCAGATGAGCGTCAGCCCGATCGTGCCGACGCCCGGGCAGCCGGTCGAGTTCACTGTAACCGTCAGGAACAACGGCACTTCAAGCGCGTACAACGTCGTCGTCAACGACAAGTTGCCGCCGGAGCTGGCCATTCCCACGGGGCTGGCCGCATACCCGAGCGCAGGCACGTACGACCAGCTGACGGGCAACTGGTCCGTCGGCTCGCTGGCTTACGGCGCCAGCGCTACGCTGGTGATCCCGGCGATCGTGGTCGCTGTTCCGCAGCCGATCTGCAGCGTCAATGTCGCCCAGGTTTCGCTGGCCACGGATGCGGATTCTTCGAACAACCGGGCCGTGGCCGCTGTGAAAGCGAACGTGGCGGAAAGGTGTTCCGACCTGGCGATCGTGTCCAGTGGAGGGAATGTCCACGGATGCGGCGACTCCTTTGAACTCAAGTATTGGGTCACAGTCTCAAACGCAGGTCCGGACGATGCGCACACGGTCTACCTCGACATGACGCAGTCGCCCGAAATCGTCCCGCACCTGAGGTTCGTGAGTAACGAGTGTGATGGCCTGCGCTGCACCTTCGCAAGCTTACCGGCCGGAGCGTCAGTTACCGTGGATGCGAAATCGGGAACCCTTGATTTCAACAACAACAAGTACGTGACGTTCAGTTTCGCGGTGTCGAGTTCTGACACCGACTACGCAACCGCGAATAACCAGAAAGGGGACAATCTAGCCATTCCGAAGACTCCTGGCTGCAGCTATTACGACGAGCCGTACAATTCGGGCAGCGGCTGCTTCATTGCGTCCGCTGCGTACGGATCCTCGCTCGAGCCGCACGTAGTGGCACTGCGACAGTTCCGCGACCACTACCTCAAGCGCACGGCCCTCGGGCGTGCGTTTATCCGCTTCTACTACCGGCACTCGCCACCCATTGCAGCGGCGATCGCCCGGCACCAGTCGCTCCGCTTCCTGGCAAGGATGCTGCTTGCACCGCTTGTCTTGGCAATCGAGTTTCCGCTGCGGGCTGGAGCGCTGATCGGCCTGGTGATTGCGTTGCTATTCGCGCGCCGCAGAGAGAGCCCTCGCTGGCGACCGCAACTGTTCGGCATCTGGACGTAGACTGCTATTGCGGTCTTGAGAACGGCGGGCGTGACGCCGACCAACGTGTAGACCACAGGACCTCGCATCGGCGGGGTTTCCTTTTCTGGGCGGCACGATCCGGCTTACACGCGACGGCGGCAGCCATTTGAGGTCACGTCCAGCACCCGCTCGCTAATTAGAAATCCTGCCCCCGCTACCATCGAATCGAAGCAAACGGCCCCTCTGGGGCCGTTTTGCTTTTCAGCACACCGCGATCGGCAACCGCAGCGATCCCTTCCGCTGGCCGATGAACTCGGCGAGCGGCAGCACCGACCAGCGGCCGCACCGGGGGCAATACGCTGCCAGTTGGTGATCGTGTTTGAGCAGGCCAGCGATGGTCGAGTTCGATCATGGGGCGAGGTAGGGTCTACGGGTGCGCACTCGGCTTCGCCGCTGCGTTATCGATTGGTGCCGTGTCGCCAGTCTGGCGCCTGAGCATTGACCTGGCCAAAGCAGAATGCGAACAATTGCTAACATCGCCGAACCACCAAATTGACGAGATCTTTTACACTTCTGCGAGAGCGCAAACATGTATGCGGGCCATCTGTTTGATTTCGACAGAGAACTGATTCTTGGTGCGAATCTTGCATTGAAATGAAAACGAGGTCGGCCACTGGCGTGCGTCGTCGCGGCGATCGCCACGGCGGTGTCCCGGTTCTTAGCGAGAAGCTGCCGCCTGGGTCTTGGAGATCCC
The DNA here is from genome assembly GCA_963732375.1 of uncultured Gammaproteobacteria bacterium. Lineage (GTDB taxonomy): Bacteria > Pseudomonadota > Gammaproteobacteria > Steroidobacterales > Steroidobacteraceae > RPQJ01. Next base: position 656,942 of record CAVSZE010000012.1, on the reverse strand, counting down.
CTACAAGTGAATACATCTATCGTCTCGAAAACTCGTAAATCGGCCGGAGGCGCTGCACGACTTCTGGTCGGCGGCGTTGCGATGTTCGCGTTAGCGCCAATTGCGCACGGGGTTACGCTCGAAATTCGGCCAATCAATTTTGGCAATGGTATGACGGCCACCGGCACGATCACGACCGCGGGCACGACGAGCGATATCGTCGACTGGAGCCTCAAGGTCACGACCTTTGAGCGACTCGCGCATTTCACTACGGCGAACACCCAAGCGAAGGATGTGTCGCAGGTCAGTATCAGCGGGGATGGCAAATTCCTGACGGTCGCTACTTCTCCCGACGGGAGTGATGAAGGTGGGTCGCTGGGCTTTCGCTCCAAGAATCCTTTCACTGATTTCGGCGCGTGGATCTCGAATTTTTCCAGCTCAGCTGCAAGTGGTGGTCAAGCTCTCTACATGGCCGGCGCGGCGTTTGACTTCCTCGACCTAAGTCAGCTGCCGGGTGTCGAGTATGTCGCGGCGACGGCAGACGCGACGAGCGGTAATCTTTTCAATCTTGTTCCGCTGGCATTTTCGAATGGTGTGACAATGTATGGCACGATTCGAACGAACGGTCAGACGGGTCTACTTGATCCAAGCAGCGTCGTCGGTTGGGACATTTTTGTCGACATGGTGACCGAGGACCTGTTCGACAAGTCAAACAGCTCGCTCAGCGCCAATCTTCTGGGCCTTAGTCCGGACGGGAGCACGCTGACCGTGGATAACCCCGATGGCTCGCTAATGTTCGTGAAGGGCCTATTGGGCGGGCGTCTCTACGCGCTGCAGTTGGCGGACTTCACGGAGTCATCGCTGCGTGGTGGTCAGGCCGGGTACTACCGTGGGCGGCTCGGCATCGACGTTGCCGGACTGCACGCCCGTCGGGGTCCGTGGGCCGTGACCGGTACAGATGCGATCTGGACCGTCCCCGAACCCGGTACGCTCGCGTTACTCTGTCTCGGCCTCGCGGGTCTGCGCTTTACCAGGCGACGTAAAGCGTAAGCGACACGCTCGATGCGGCAAGAAGCCCGTCCTCGTGGCGGGCTTTTTGTTTCTTTACGTTCCCGCCACAAATGCGTGGAGACGCTCGACGCGGGGCGCGGCAGGCCGGGGTCATGGCTACCAACATCCCCGGGATTCGGCGACGAACTTGTTCCCAATAGGCTCGTCAGGCGGGCAGTCGAGCGCACCCAGGTAATGTGACATCCCCGACGCCGACAAGCGGGCCTGGATCGCGTACATTGAGGCGCATTATCGGGCAGCAAGGGCGGCTGCGCGGGAAGGTCTACCGTAGCTCGACCTCGATCCAATCTTCTTATAATCGCAGTAGCGTGCCCCCGCTACCAACGCATTCGAAGCAGACGGCCCCGATGGGGCCGTTTTGCTTTTCAGCTAGCTGCAAATCGCAGGCGCAGCGAACCGTTTCCCTGGACGGCGAACTACGGGAGCGGCAGCACCGCGCCATCGCCCTCGGTTGCGCAACGAGGTTTTCAAAGACCGCCTTGGGCGGCTGTTTGCTGCATCGCAACTTGAGTTTTTGATCGAATGGGCGCATGGAGATCAACCAGACCAGGAAGAGATGACCGTAGAGTCATCCAAACATGGGGGGATTGAGTTCAACGCCCAAGCCGGGCAATCAACTGTTTCTTCGGATGCAAAGCAACGAGGAGGGGGTAAGTCATGACCAGGCAAACTCGCGGCAATGAGTATTCGTCGTCGCCCACCTATATCGGGATTCTGGTCGCGCTATTTGCGGTGGCGCTGCCTGGCTGCGGTGGTAGCGGCGGCAATGGTTCCGGCGCAAACCCACCGAACCCCATCCCGCCGGACGCCACGGCCGCGGATGCAAAAATGAAGGAGCAGATGTTGAAGGTGATGCCGATGCTGGCCAAGGCGCAGAGCGGATTCCTCTTCATGCTGAATCCCGACGCCGGGCTCACGCCTGGAGTGACCTTGCTCCCCGACCTGCAGCCGGGCGCCCCGGCAAACAGCTTTACCTTCGACGGTACATACGACGGCAACGATGACCTCATCAGCGAAACCTCGATCACAGGGCGTGTCACCTTCGGCGGCGACCCATCCTCGCTCGACTGGAGTCCACTGACGGGGGAGGCCACTATTGACGTCAACATTCCGGTGGTCGGGCATTTGTACCAAGCCACGCTTGCCTTTTCGGCGACCGAAACGATGGTGCAGGTCTCCGGTGCCGGCACTTTCACCAATCCGATGACGGGGGAGGCCACCACGATGGAAATACCGGTGGCGAACCCAATCATCGTGACGCCGGCGTCGCAGTCCGGCGGTGTAGTCGCCAACGCCTGCGGCTTCAACGTTGGGGGCTCTGTCGCGATTGAGCGGTCGGGACCAACTGGCACATTGATCGCGGACTGGCTGTTCTCGCCCAACACCGCGTCGGTGGCGGTGCAGCAGGTCTCTTTCCGCGACCCTGCGGGTCTGAGCACCCCAATGCCGGATTCCACCGTGGCGTTGACCTGCGGCTCAGGCGGCACAATCGACGACTGGGTGGCGGACTATGATCAACGTTGGGTGTGCCTGCCCATTGAACACGGTAATGCGCGGCTCACTCTCACAAAGACTAGCGCGACGACTCTTTCCGTCGCCGATGAGGATCCGCCCGGATCGGGGGACGTTAATACCTATTCCGTCTCGATTGTGAGTGGCAGCCCGCACGCGGCGACCGGATTCTTCGATTCAGGTCCAGCCGGCAATACTTACCGTGAGCACTTTGAGTGGACATTGGGCAAGGACGGTGACTTCTCGGAGATGTCACGTTACGCGTATACGGAGGGACCGAACATCGGTTCGGGCGGTATCTGTTCCGCGATCATGAAGCGGGTGCAATAGGGGTACCTCGAGACTCATGAGGCCGGCCCCGCGCTGGGGTTTTGTTTCTTCCCGTGCCCGCCACAAATTCACGGGGATGCCCGTCATTGGGTGCGGCGGGCTGAGGCGTGGATTGCCTTCATCGAGGAGCAGTACCGGCGAGCGAGGCGTGGAGGGGGCCGACGCCTGACCCGGGGCAAGTCCGGTTGTGGTTAGGCGGTCGTCCTGGGGGCTTCGACAGTCGGCGCCACTTGCGAACGGTACTCCGTGGTCAATGGAATCAATGATTTCCAAACTGGTTGCAGTCACCCGCTACCAACGCATTCGAAGCAGACGGCCCCTCTGGGGCCGTTTTGCTTTTCAGCGCGACTTCATCAGCGCCCCATGGCCGCGCGTTGGCACGGGCGGACGAAGCATTAGGCGCTCAACCTCCCCACAGTCCCGAGAGCTTGTGGCCATGCTCGTGCAGGCCGGCGCGGGTGCCGAGGTCGACTATGGCGCGAGGGTAAGCTCGGCGTGGCTTAGGCGGCGATCCAGCGCGTCGGTTTCCCGAAGCGGACGTGGTACGGGGAGCAATGACCCGGAGGTAACGCTCGACGGTCCAGCGCCCATGGATAGCTACTTGGAATCGGATGGCAGCACCGGCACGTGGCCGCTCGCGACGAGCGGCGCATCATCAGGAAACTCTTTTGTGTGCGCCTCGTAGCGCTGCAGCACGGTAGACGCGGTCCTGATGCAGACGACCACGTCCAGCCAAATCGACCAGCCGTCTATGTACTCCAGGTCCATTAGCACGCGGCGGCGATGGTCTTCAATGTTGTCGACAAGGCTGCGCATGTCGCTCACCTGCACAAGCCCGGTGATGCCAGGCTTCGCTGACAGACGCAGCGTGTACTCGGGTATCAACGGTGCGAAATGATCGATGTGGCACAGTGGTTGCGGGCGCGGCCCGACCATCGCCATCTCGCCACTCAGGACATTGAAGATCTGTGGCAGCTCGTCGATGCTTGTGTTGCGCAGCAGTCGCCCGAGGCGCGTGATGCGCGGGTCACCCGTTCTCACGAAATCGAGCGCGTGTGCAGGTGTTTCGTGCTGCACCATGGTACGGAACTTGACGATCGAAAACGGTACCCCGCCCTTGCCCGTGCGCCACTGACGGAAGAACACCGGCCCCCGGCTGTCGAATTTGATGAGCAGTGCAACCAGCACCATGATGGGTGCGAGGCACAGCAGCAGGCAGCTTGCCACCGCGATGTCGAAAGTACGTTTCGCAGCACACGCCAATAGTGCGCGAGGCCGGTGCGACTCCTGAGCGCACGCGACTGCTTCAGCGCCGGACCTGCGTTGGTGATTTAGCGGCATCGCAGAATCCTGAAATCGCGCGTTGTGAGGTCGGAAGAGGGAAATCGCCACTGCGATCCGTTGGATTGAGTGAGCCTAACTGCTCGCCTATCAGATGCGTGCCGAATGCGACGTAATCAGCCGATCGAAGGTTCGAACCACATCGTCGTCACTTGATGCTGCGGGACACGTCACACTCCAGCATTCTGGGGACCCACGCTCCTTACACAATCGGCATAGTTCGATTCACATAGCCCTTCAGGGGAGTCAGTTCGAGTCTGCTTGACGCCACACGCACAGGTGCGGCCCGGTGGACAGGGACCCAGGAGTGCCACGTAAGACATCGCCTTGGCCGTGTGAAATTGAATAGTTAAAAGGTTTTTGAAGAGGGCCGCTAAATGCTTTCTACCAAATGGATTCCCGCAGTCGCAGCATTCGGACTGCTCGCCGCCACATCCGTGTCGGCCAATTCGCTCAATATCGGCGACGTCGTCAAGGTCCGCCAGGGCGCGGGCGGTGTCTTCGGGCCGACCAACCTGTTCCAGGTCAATCGTGCGATGAGCGTGTACGGCACCCAGGGCACGCACAGTGCAGGCTTGTTCGACTTCGAGTACCGGAACGTCGGTTCGACCGGTGAGTGGACGCAGTTCTTCGCGTTCTGCCTGCAACCGGAGGCTGCGCTGCTACCGTTCGACTCGAGCGGCTACACCGTAAGCGCCATGGGCGACAAGGAGATCCGCGAGCTGTGGGGGCGCTTCTATTCGTCGATCGACACGGGGGTCGAAGCCGCTGCGTTCCAGATCGCACTCTGGGAGCTCTCGGCGGACGTCGTGATCGACCTTGCCGCGGGCAACTACCAGGCCCCGGGTTTGGCCAACCCTTATAACGCCGCGACGCTGGCCGGTGAGTGGCTTGCCGTGCTCGATGGCAGCGGGCCGCTCGCGACTCTTCGCTTGCTCGCGAGCAACGGCACCGCCTCTGACGTGCAGGACCTGATCACCGAGGTCCCGGAGCCGGCTTCGCTCGCGCTGCTCGGCCTCGGCCTCGCGGGGCTGGGAGTGACCCGACGACGGAAAGCGCACTAAGCGTCAGCAGCTCAACAAAGCAAGAAGCCCGGCCTGGTGTCGGGTTTTTTGTTTCCGCGCGTTGTCGCCAAAAATGCGCCGGAACGACCGCGACGGGGCGCAGCAGGAAGGTGGGGGCACACTATCATCCCCGCGTCCCCGACGACGGCGACGAACTGGGCCTCTACTGGCTCATCAGACGCGTGAGGCGAGGGGCGGAGGGAACCGACGCCTGACCCAGGGCAAGTCGGGTTGCAGTCCCCGTCTACAAGTCGAATCGAAGCAAGCGGCCCGTCCTGGGGCCGCGCTGCCTTTGTGGCCTGGAAGTCCTGTCTCGGCCGCTACTTCGCAAGGAAGCGGCAATTCTCGCGAAACGACCTCTGTTCACCATCAGCCTTCAGTTCACTCGACAGCTGCACGATCAGCTCTTCGGTCGAGGAGGATTTCCTGGCCGCCTGTGACACCAGGAATTTCGCAACGGGCCCCAGGTAACTGGCCAACTGGGTCTCGATGTACTTGAGGTCCTGTGGCGAGAATTCCGGTGCACGTACAGGAGCCGATGCGGCCGCTGCGCGCCCGGCAGCAGGGCGGGCCGTGGGTAATACTCGGAGCGATGAGCCATCCGTCGATGGGCCCTGGAGCACGTCCAGTACGCAGATTCGCAGGTTCTCCAGATGTGCTTCGAATGGCGCCGTGAACGCATCGAGCCATTGCTGGGTGCTGATGAAGTACTCGAGGCTCTTGGAAAGGAGTACGTCCTCGACGCGTAGCGGCAGGACCGGCACGTTCTTGCTGATGGCGCGCTCGACCTCGCGGCGAACCTGCGGCGAGTCGTTGGAGCTGGAGGAAAGGACCAGGACCATGATCGCCGCGGAGCTGATCGCGTCGATGATTTCCTCGGCCCAGTCCTTGCTCGGCGAAATGTCCCGTGGCGCCATCCAGCAACGTATGTCGGCGCCCTCGAGCGCACGACACGTTGATTGTGCGTAGCCCACATCGTGGTGGGAATAGCAGATGAATACCTTGTGTGACGTGGTGGCCATGACGCTATCGTCCCAGAATCTCCATGGCCTTCTCGACGCTGCGGCGCATGCGGTTGAACGAATGGCCCAGCTGGGCAATTTCGTCCGTGCCGCCACCATCGAATTCGGGCACTTCAAGGTCGCCGCTGCTGACCTGGTCGGCGATCATGGCCATCTGCCGTACCGGTCGGATGACGATCAGGCGCAGTGCGACATTCACGACGATAAAAATGGCCGCAAGCACGGCCATCTGCGAGGCCATGAACACGCGAAACGCATATTTGGCGCGCTCGTATGGCACTGACAGAGGCACCGAGACAATCTGGCTGCCGACGACCTCGTTCATCTTCCAGCCGAAACCATTGTTGCTGCCATAAAGCGCCGTCATCGTCGGCGGCGCGTCTCCCGGCACTCCGTGGCAGGTGAGACAGCCGGACTCATTGACGCGCATCGGCCGTGCCAGGTAGAGCGAGGGCCCGGTCGGTGTCTGGCGTTCACCGGTCACTTCGGTCAGCGCGGCATCGTTGCGAAACTGCTGGATGATGTCCGCTTCCCATTCCGTTGAGCGGTTGGCGGGGTTGGTCGGGTTCAGTGTGGATTCCTTGTACAAGTACTCCGGGTGCGTCTGGCGCAACTGCGTGAACTGCTGCGTAGCGGCATACGATGGCACGGTCTGGGGAAGAAACACGTCGCCGAGCCTGTCGGCGAGCAACGGCTTGACCTGCTGAATCGTGTAGGCGCGAGCCGCATATGAAGATTCCATCATCAGGCCGGCATGTGTGATGACCTCGCGCTTGGCGTTTTCCAGGAGGATGGCGCGCGAGATGTAGCCGGTGATGCCGAGACCGGTCACGAACACCACGGCCAGTGCCAGATTGATCTTCGTCGTCAGAGTCATTGACGTTCATTCTCCGGACACGGTACGAGGTCATCGGGCGGGACCCGGCGCCGTTCAGAGTCCTGCGGGCAGCATTCGCTACAGGACATTAATTGGTCCTGCGGCGGTTCTCCGCAGCATGATCCCCCCGAAAAACCATGTTACACGGAATTTCCGTTCGCCAATCGGGGCGCATGCGAACCGGCCTCCGCGCCGACATAGTATTTCCGATGGATACTACCGTTCCTCTCGCGGCGCCCCTGCGTCGACCTCGCGTCGCCCGCCCTCTGGGGCGGCCCTGATCGCGACCTCCATTTCGCTGCCCGCCAACACCGCCGTGATCGCCCGCGCATGGAACAAACCGCTGCCCCTGGTCGTCGCGATCGCCGCGTCTACGGTTCGCGCCGGACCCTGTCTGCGAAACTCGTAAATGCGCAGAGCGAACTCGCGTTCGGAAGGCGCAGGCTGACTGACCGTGGTTTCGACCGGCCGTCGGATCCGGTCGTGGCGCCCGGGTGGAAGAAGATCGCGACATTACGCGGACGACTGGACGCGTGACCGACCCATGCGTGCGCGATCGGCCCCGTTGTCGGACCGCTTTACATGCTGCACTGCGGTGCGGATGGTGAAAGCGCTCAAGTCATTGATGTAATTGCGCGAACCACGTTTGGTATGGAAATTGCACAGATTATGCAAGGTGTCGCTGGGCTGGCCCAGCGAATCGAAATTCCAAGGGAAATGGCATTAGGGGGACCGGCATGAACAGAAAAATTCTGGGACTGGTGGCAGGACTTGCCGCCGCGATCACGTGGGTTCCAGCCGGCGCTGCCAGCATCAACAACGTCGTATTCTTCGGCGACAGCCTGTCCGATTCGGGCAACGTCTGGTACGCGACTGGTGGTTTTCCGCCGTTTCCCTACTACCAGGGCAGCAGCGGTGCGGCGCCTGACGGCACCGGCGGCCAGTGGTCTGACTACCTCGGCCCGTCTTGGGCGACACCGTTCGCCGCAAATTTCGGCCGATACGCGACCCCGTCGCTCGTGGGTGGCAACAACTACGCCTGGGGCGGCGCCCGCACCGGGGTAAACGGGGACCCAACCAGCGCCCCGTGGCTGGACCAGCAGGTCGGCCAGTACCTGCTGTATGGCAGTTCGCCAAACGCCACGACGCTGTACTCGGTGGTGATTGGTGGCAACACGATAGCGAACAACCTCGCTTCGCCTGATTTCAACGCTGTCATCACGGCCGGCGTCAACAGCATCATGAACTCTATTGCCAGTCTCTATGGCGCCGGCGGCCGACAGTTCCTGGTCGCCAACGTGCCGGACATCGGCGCTACGCCGCTGTTCCGTAGCGGTGATCCCGGCGTCGCGGCCTATGCCACGTACCAGACGGAACAGTGGAACATGGCGCTCGAGCAGGCGCTCAGCAACCTCAGCCTGCCGGGTGCGAGGATCAGCTACCTTGACCTGTTCGGCTTCGGCAGCAATCCTGGCGTGCTCGCGGAGTTCACGAACACGACGGACGCCTGCTTCGATGGCGCCAACGTGTGCGCGAATCCGTACGAGTACCTGTACTGGGACAGCTTCCACCCGACCTCCCATGCGTACGCTCTGTTGGCCGACTACGCACTGCGGGCGGTACCTGAACCCGGCACACTGCTGCTGCTCGGCTTGGGTCTCGCAGGCCTCGGTGTGAACCAGAGACGCAGGGCCGCTTAAGCGGTTCGGGCAGCAGTCTCGGCGCACCACCGAAGCCCGGCCCTGCCGGGCTTCTTTGTCTTGTTTTGCGTCACAAGACAGGGCAACACACTCGATTCAATGGGCCAATTCCGGCAGACTGCTCAGGTACCGGCCGTCATGCAGGCCTCCGCGTAGTCGCTGCCCGAAGTTGACCATCAGCAAATCTCCGCCGCCGCGGCCCCCCTACCGGCGCCGCATTGGTCTTCCGATCAGCCTGTGGCTGGTGTTGGGCTTTGCATTCGTGATTGGCGCGTTCGCGGCGACCGGCATTCCTGCACTGCGCGGTATGCGCCATGCGATGGAAGACGTGGCTCGCACGCAGCAGCTGTTCGAGCCGATCGCGCTGGGCTTGCACGAACTAACCGAGAGCTCGGCGTCGTTCGACCGCGCCGTACTTGCCTACTTGCAGGCCGACTCGGAGCTGAACCGCGCGGAGGTTACAGCGGCTGCCGCGCGGCTCTCGCAATCGATGGGCGGTACATTCGATGGCGACTCGGTTGCGCTGGCGGAGCCATTTCCGTCGCTGCTGAGCCGGGGCGCTGAGCACCAGAGCGCTGGATTCCGCCTGCTGGACCTGCAGGACCAACTACGCCGAGCCACCGAGCTTCTTGACCGAACGTATGCGGCGCTTGATCGGCGCGCGGTCGGTGCAGGGGGCACGGGAATCGTCGTCGGCGACAACGTGATCGCAAGACCTTCGCTGGTGGAACTCAAGCGTGCGGTTGAATTATCGCGCAGTGACGCGGCCAGTGCGTTGGGCCACGGGCCAGTGACGTCCGAAGCAACCAGCGGTGAGGCGCTGCTGCGACGGACCCTGGAGGCGAATCGCGAGCAATTCGAGCGCTCACCCGGCCGCGCCTGGCTCGGGCTGATGGAGCAGGATGCCGAGCTGGCAATCAAGCTGCGCTGGCGGGTTCAGAAGCTGGTGACCGAGATCGAAACGGATCGCACAGCGTTTGCTGCGAGCGGGGAAGCCCTGGCGGCCGCGGTTCACAACGAGATCGAAGCGCCAGCGTGGCGGGATTTTATCGACGAGGCCGCCAGTGCGCGCACCGCAATCGACAGCGCTGTGCTCGGCGTCGAGACCGCGGTCTTCAAGGCGATACTGCTGGCGCTGCTTGGCCTGGCGATCACCGCATGGGCGATCACGTGGCCGGTTCGACGATTGACGGCGGGCACACGGCGACTCGCGGCAGGAGACCTTGCGGCGCGCGTGCCGCGCGGCGGCGCGAGCGAGCTTGACGAGCTTGCGCAGGCGTTCAATCACATGGCGTCGGAGCTCGATCGTTCCGAGCAAGCGGTTCGCGCATACCAGACTCAGCTCGAGCAACGGGTGGAGGAGCGCACGCTGCAGCTGCGCCACCTCGCGGATCACGACCCGCTCACCAACCTGCCGAACCGGCGTCAACTGTTCCAGCATCTGAACGACCGCATTGCGCGCGCCGACCCGGCAGGCTCGCAGCTCGCGGTGATGTTTCTCGACCTCGATAATTTCAAGACCGTAAACGACAGCCTCGGTCACGAATTCGGCGACCGGGTACTGACCGAGATCGGTGAGCGCCTGCGCCAGATCGCAGGCGACGGTGGTTTCATAGCCCGCCTTGGAGGCGACGAATTTACTCTAGTGTTGCCATTCTCAGGTGACTCCAGGCAGGTGGAACGGCGGGCAGAGCAGCTGGTGGCCGGGTTTCGGCGGCCGTTGACGATTGACCGACGCGACGTGAGCGTCGGCGTGAGTTGCGGCGTGGCAATCTATCCGGAGCACGGTCGCGACGCCACCGAGCTATTGCGGGCGGCCGACGTCGCGCTGTTCCGCGCCAAGGAGCTAGGCCGCAACCGGCTGTGCGTCCACGATCCCTTGATGCTGGTTGATGCCTCGAACCGTTTCAGGGTGGAACAGGCCCTGCGCAAGGCGATCGAGGGTGGCGATTTCGTGCTGCATTACCAACCGCAGGTGTGCCTCCGCACCGGGCGCCTGCTTTCGGCCGAGGCGCTGTTGCGATGGCGGCGCAGCGATTCCGAGATCGTCCCGGCCAGCGAGTTCGTCCAGATTGCGGAGCAAGCGGGCCTGATGCTGGACCTGAACGAATGGGTTCTCGAAAGTGCGGCCAGCGCCGTGCGTCACTGGCGCAGCAACGGCTGGCCGGACGCGCGGGTTGCCGTGAACGTGTCTCCCCAGCAATTCGTCGCCGGAAACTTCCTGTCTGATGTCGCGCGCCTTCTCACGCGGCATGCGCTCCCGGCTGACGCACTTGAACTCGAGCTCACCGAATACATGCTGCAGACGGGGGCCGTTACCGTCGAGACATTGCATTCGTTGCGCATGCTGGGCGTCGCCACCGCGCTCGACGATTTCGGAACGGGTTACTCGTCGCTGACGTCACTGGAGCGGCTCCCGCTCAGTCGCGTGAAGCTCGACCGAAGGTTGATTGCCGACGTGGACCATAACCCGCGCGCCGCGGCGATCGCCCGGTCGATCATTGCCCTGTGCCGCAACCTTGGCCTGGCGACTACCGCTGAGGGCGTCGAGCAGCACGAGCAGCTCGACTTTCTTGCAGGCTGTGGCGATGTGGCGGTGCAGGGATACCTGATCTGCCGCCCTGCCGAGGCCGGGTCGATCGTGGATTTCGCGAAGGGGTCGGCGGCGTTGATCAGCAGCCTGCGTCGCGTGGCGGAGTCGAAACGGGCGCTGCGACCGGATACGGACCGTAGCAGTGTGATTTCGCGGTTTCCGCTGCATCGAAAGTAGGGCCACGCAGCAATACGCTGGCGACAGTACTGGAATTCCTGGCATGGAGACCAAGGGGATCTCGATCGGAAGCAAACCGCTCCAACCCGGCCGATCTGCGGACCCGACGCACATCGCGGTGCATTACCTCTGCCTGACTAGACTCAGGCACGAGAAACCTACGGAGGCGTGGCGCACCGTTGCCGATGCATGGGGATTGCCGAAGCACTTGGTGCAGAGGCTCATCGCCGACAATAACGCGCTTGCGCTGGCAATACTGCAGCGATTTTCCGGCGACCCGGATACGTTGCTCGGTCTCTGCGAGAAGCATGCGCGCGAAGGCAGGGGGCAAGCGCACGCGACGGCGGTCTAGTTCACGGAATCTCGATCGCACCGACGTCGGCGGGCGAAGTCGCAGGCCGCACGCGCCCAAGCTGGTCGGTGTCCGGCCGTCGCGTCGTCATCCTGGGCTGGGTGCTTACGGTCATGACGATACCCGGATTCTCGGCGAGGGAGCCACTCGAGAACAGCGTCCGCCACTGCTTGTCACCCAGCATTTGCGGCTGCATGCCCGGGACTGCCGCCGCCTCGAGTGCCGCGTCGAGGCGATGCCAGAACTCGATGTACGGGTGATTCTCCAGTTCCTTGGGCCAGGTCTCGGCAGGGCCGAACCAGTGTGTGGCGGAGAGCGTCAGAATCGGGCTGCCAGTGGGATTCAGGTACGGCTGGACACCGGCAGCAGCCGGATCCGCATCCACCGACTGCAGGAACGCCTCGAAGTCGGTCCTGAAGGCGTCTGCAAAACCGGGGAGGGCGTACCGACTTTCCACCCGGGTCAGTACGATCGCCAGGAAATTGTCTGCGGCGCCTGCGGCAACCGAGTACTCGGCATGTGTCTCGTTGAGGTCAAAGGATGACGATGGAACCTGATCGAGAGCGTTGCCCCGCGGCTCGTAGTGCAGCACGGCGAGATTCCCCGAATCAGAGCCCGCGGAAATGATCGAGGTCGATCGTGTGATGCCGCCGATCAGGTCGATGACATCCGACAGATCTACTCCGTCCACGTCACCCGGCTGCGGGTAGTGTTTGCGGCTGAGCGATGCCCATCCCGGCTCACCGACCGGGACCAGGATCTGGCTGAAATCCAGCACACCGATCCGGTTGTATCCGGCGCTGCGGAAGTAAAACAGCGAGCCGGTGAAAATGTCCTGTGCGTAGCGACTTCCGCCGATCTCCTGCACGGTGTTTCCTGCGATGATCGAGGCGCCAACCACCAGGTCTTCGACGGCATGCGCGTTACCGACCGTCGCTGCGACCCCGCCGGCGAGGTTCTGACGACCGAGGCTGTCCGTCCGAGCTACGCCGTAGACTTCGTTCTCAACTATCGTGCAACTCTTGATCGTCATGTAGCCGTTCGACATGTACGCGCCGCCGCCGCGCCAGTAGCCCATGGCGAGCAGGAACGCGGGCAGGCCCGGCGCCGGCTCGACGACGTTCCTGGCAATAGTGCTGTTGGTAAGCCGGAGGGTCTTGCGGTTGCCGATGCTTCCACCGTCCGAGTACACGCCGGCACCATAGGCGAAAAGTCCGCTGATCCGGTTGCCGCTGATCGTCGACTGGTCGATGGTCGAGGTGCTTGCCGAGTGCCCGGCGCCCCCGACCGAGTAGATGCCGCCGCCCGCAGCACCGCCTCCAAGTACCGAGTTGCCGCTGACGACGCAGCCCTGCATCTCGACGATGTCCGCGTAGACAGCGCCGCCGAATGCGCCGCGATCCCGCGACGAGTCGAAGTCACCCTGGACGTGGTTGTCGAAAAGCCGGCAGTTCACCAGTCGCGCCACGCCCCAGACGGCCAGCGCACCGCCGCGCGCCAGGGTCCACGGCTGGGGGTGCGGGTCGGTGATCGAGATCGCCTCGGTCACGCTGCTGCCGCCGGTGACCGAGACGTTGATGAGCGTCAGGTTGCCGTCCACCGCCAGCACGCGCGCACCGGGCTGGGAACCTCCCGTCCAGGCGACGGTAATGCCGGAGGGAAGCGCCGATGCATCGATCACGACGTCCTTGCGGGCCACCAGCGCCGAGCGCCCGTAGTCACGATCGAAATACCCGATCAGGTACGAGACAGGTCCGCTGGGCTCGTCACGAATGCCCATGACCTCGCCCTTCAGAAAAGTATGTTCATTGCCGACGATCGTCAGCGCTATGGTGCCTCCGTCGAGGCCCGGGTCGAAGGTGACTCGCTGGCCCGGCCGCGCACTTGCGAGTGCCGAGCGTAGCGTCGTCATGCCTGACGGCGGGGAGGCCGAGTCGAGGAGACTGTTGACGACGATTGGCGCATTCGACGGTTGCGACGATCCGCCGCCGCCGCTGCCGCCGCAACCGCTGAGGGTGACCAGTAGCGCGAGGGCGGTGATGCGTGCCAGTGCTTTCATGGGAGTAACTCTCCGCGCAGCTAGTTGGCGCCGTCCCCGCAGGCGTGTTTCCACATCTTCTCAGCCATGGTGTCCGGTGGCACTGGCGTCACCTCCGGTGGATCGGGATTGATGTTGATGATTTCGCCGCTCGCCATGGGACCGGCATGGGCGGAGGTTTCAATGATGCTGAGCTGCTTGCGCTGGCAATCGTATTGATAGTGCAGCTTGTCCGACAATACCTGCTTTCCGGTCTTGTCGGGCAGGGGTTGCTTGTAGTCGATCAGGGCCCACATTTCCGCGCGATCGCCGTCCCGCCGTACGGTCGATGGGTCGATGTAGATCGTCGCGTCGGGCATTGACTCGAACACGACCCACTCGGCGATCGGCGTCGGTTTGCAGGATACCGCTAGACCGGTAAATACCAGCAGCAGTAGTAGTCTCGAGGTTGCTTGCCGCATAGTGACTTGACATCCATTCCTGTGGATACCGTGCTGCTCGCCGGCTCGCCAATTGTGCGTGCTGTGGTTGCCCGTGACCAGGTGAACGGGCGGCCGGCAATGCAATTTGCCCGACATGCATCGGGGCCTTCGGCGGGGCGTCGGATACCTGGAGGGACCTGCACGCGCCGGTCCGACCGATCCGTCAGGTACCGAGCGGCGGCACCATCCGCGACCGCGCCAGCCATGCCTTGATCGGCCGTTCAAGGGCGATCGCCTGGCGGATCTCGAGCAGCAGCGGGCCGTCGCGCGTTGCGAACATCTCGATGATCTCGTCGGGAACCGGGTGACCGAAGGCCTTCAGGTACGAGTTTGCCGCCGTGGCGAGCTGGTCAGAAACCTGTACTGCGATCATTGTTCTGTTTTACGCCAATTCGAGCGTTTTCGCTCGAAAATCCGGCCCGCGCTTCCTGTCGGCGGGCTGATAGCACGCCCGGTAAAGTGCCCGATGACATCGGTGAAATGCGTAATTTGGACTGCGCGCTGCGAGCGACAATAAGAAACGGGGGAGTCCGTGAAGATCGACTCATGGCTGGCCGAGTCGAGGATTCCGCGTGACGCCTATCGCGTGGTGTCGCTGCTGCCGCTCGTTTATGTTGCCTGGGTGGGTCGCTGACATCCTGAGATCTGCCTGGCCCCGTATGGTAGAAGGAATATGGGAATCACGGTACCAGCAGCGTCAGGAGTGGAGCCAGCGATGCGAGATGATAACGGTGTGATCGGCCTGGAATCGACGGTGCTGGCCCGGGACCTGCATTTCGGCGAGGGACCGCGTTGGCACGGCGGCCGCCTCTGGTTCAGCGATTTCTACGACCATGCGATCAAGTCGCTCGACCCGAATGGTTCGATTCGTACCGAGCACGTGATCGACGACCGGCCGTCGGGACTCGGGTGGCTGCCGGACGGGGGGCTGCTCGTGGTGGCGATGCATCGCCGGCAGGTGCTGCGACTGGATCCTGGCGGCTTTTCGCTGCATGCGGATCTCTCCGGGATTACTGCGTTTAATTGCAACGACATGGTCGTGGACGCTGAGGGTCGCGCTTACGTTGGCGAATTCGGCTTCGACCTCGATGCTGAAATGAGTGCGCGCGGAATGATGGCGGTGCTGGCCGACCACCCGACGGCGACGCTGGCCATGGTGGACCCCGACCGTCGCGTCCACGAGGCCGCGTCCGGGATGCACTTTCCGAACGGCACCGTCATCACGCCCGACGGCCAGACGCTGATCGTTGCCGAGACCCTGGGCATGTGCCTCACTGCCTTCGACCGGGAACCCGGCGGCGCACTTTCGAATCGACGAGTCTGGGCCACGCTTGGTATGCGCGCGCCGGACGGCATCTGTCTCGATGCGGATGGAAATGTCTGGGTAGCGAATGCCATCGCCCCGGAGTGCGTGCTGGTCGCGCCCGGCGGTAGCATCGTCTCTACCGTCCGGACTTCGCAGCCGTGCTTCGCATGCATGCTCGGTGGCCCGGACCGGCGGACGCTGTACATGATGACCGCGCCGTCCTCGGCCGCTGCCGTGGTCTCGGCAGCGAGGCTAGGGCTGATCGAGTGCGCCGAGGTCGCAACCGCGGGGGCCGGCTGGCCCTGACACGTTGCCGTCGGCGAGGGCCCGTGTGGCCACGGCGGTCACCGGCGCCGATTCAGATCATCGCCTCGATCAGGCGCGGGCCGCGCTGCTTCATCGCGGAGGCATATTGCGCGCAGAAGTCCTCGGCTGTCTCCGAACGGCTGGCCTCGATGCCGAGGCCTTCGGCGATCTTCACCCAGTTCATTTCCGGATTGTGCAGGTCGAGCATGGACAGTGCCTTGGGTCCCGCGCCGATCGCGCCCACGCGCTGCAGCTCGATGTTCAGGATCGCATAGGAGCGATTCGCGTAGATCACCACGGTGACGTCCTGGCGCTCGCGCGCCATGCTCCAGAGCGCCTGCATCGTGTAGGCGGCGCCGCCGTCGCCATGCGGGCACACGACCTTGCGGTCCGGGCAGGCGATGGCAGCCCCGAGCGCCAGCGGCAGGCCGAGGCCGATCGAGCCGCCGGTCAGTGCCAGGTGGTCGTGCGGCCTGGCCCGCGCCATCATCATTGCGAGCGGAAACCCGGAGGTTGCCGATTCATCGGCGAAGATGGCGTGCTCCGGCGTCAGGTGCGCAATGGCCTGCGCGACCGCGAGCGCGTTCAGCGGGCCGCGGGGCAAGTCAGGCAGCAGCAGCGGAATATGTGTTGCCTGCGGGGTCGGGCCGCCTATTGCCTGGTCCAGTGCCTCGAGAGCCTGGACGCCGTCCTCGTGCTCGTGAGCGAGTTGTGCGAAGCGGCAGCCGTCCGGTGCGCACCAGCTGGGTTTCCCGGGATAGGCGAAGAACGACACCGGCGGCTTCGAGCCGACAAGAATGATCTGTTCGACCTTGCCCAGCGCTTCGACGATCTGCTCGGCGAAGTAGGGCAGCCGCTCGACGGGAACGCGGCCGGCACCGAGTTCGGAGCGCGGCGAAAAGGTGTCCGACAACAATCGCGCGCCGGTGCGTGCTGCGATGCGGCCGGCGGCCTCCAGCCCGGCGCCACGCAGGGCCGCGCCGCGCAGCAGGATCGCGCTGCGCTTGCCGTTGCGCAGCAGTTCGGCAGCCTGGTCGATCGCGACGGTCGGGGCAGCGGATGGCCCGATCGGTGGCAACGGCTGGGCGGCATGACTCGCCTCGGTCCAGGCGGTATCCGCCGGCAGGATAAGTGTCGCGATGCCGCCTGGCGCCGCGCAGGCTGCCTGCACCGCTCGCGCGGTGTCAGCGGCGACGGTGCGCGCGCTCTTCGACTCGCAGATCCACGACGACACGGGGCGCGCGAAACCAACGATGTCGGAGGTCAACGGCGCGTCGTACTGGAGGTGGTAGGTGGCGTGGTCGCCGACGATGTTCACGATGGGCGTGGCCGCGCGGCGGGCGTTGTGCAGGTTCGCCAGCGCGTTCGCGAGGCCGGGGCCGAGGTGCAGCAGCACCGCCGCTGGTTTGCCGGCCATGCGCCCGTAGCCGTCTGCCGCGCCGGTCGCCACGCCTTCGAAGAGGCACAGCACCGCTCGCATTTCCGGTGTCGAGTCCAGCGACGCGACGAAATGCATTTCCGAGGTGCCCGGGTTGCCAAAGCAGACCTCGACTCCGCAGTTGGCCAGTGTCTGGATCAGGGACTGTGCGCCATTCATTGGATGGTTCCCACCGTGTTGATGCAATGCAACTGGTCCCCAGATTGGCGGGGCCATGGCCTGGATGCAAGTGCGCGATCAGGGTGGAAGCGAGTGGGCGCCCAGGACGCCCGGCTGCGCCAGACGCGCAAACGACAGCGGCCCCAGGATGGGGCCGCGTCTGACTATGGGCCTGGGGTGACTACTTGGATCCGGGAATGTTGGAGACTTTCGCTGCCCCACCCGTGTACATGCCCGCTTCGTCCGCGACGGTATAGCTCACTACCAGTGGGCGACCGTCCGTGTCGTTTTCGCTGACGATCCTGACAATGTACGGGCTGTCTTTCGTCCACAGCATGGCTGTAGAGCGTGACTGGATCGCCTGCTGGTCACGAACCACGGCGTCGAAGTCGCCAAACGTCGTGCGGCAGCGATTGACGATCGCGAGAAGCGACGGCAGCGATGCATCCATCACGGCGGTGGCGCTGGCCAACGTGCCGTCGGATCCAATCACGAAGCACAGTTCGCGGCTCTGGTGCGGAGCGGGAAGTTTCAGCAGCGTCTGCTTGCTCGAGGTGCAGTACTGCTCCTTACCCTTGTCGTCCTGAACCCACTTGCCGCCCGGGTACTTAGCCTGGATGGCGTCCTTGGTCGCGTTCCAGGGCAGGCCATACGCCCCGCCGCGATACAGGTCGGTTACGGCACCGGCGCTGGCCTGCGCCGCAAACAGCAGGGAGCCCGCCAGGGTCACCAAGGAGAGGATCTGGAATCGGCGCATGCGCGAAGCCTCCAATGACAGCAATGGCCGTCAGTGTATTCAGGGTGGCGGTGGTTCACGACCTTGCAGTATCGAAACCACGACGCATTTCTCAATCGAGCCGTGATCGCCGTCACCCAACAGTGCCGACCATTATACAAAACCGGTCAGGATTCGGTGCGATCCGGGCCCTGGGCGGAAATCTCGAGCAGGTCCTCCGGTGTGTTTACGTCCACGGCCGCGGAGGGCATCGCAACGCGCACCACCCGGTCCGAATGGCGCCGTATGACCACCTTCGGATCGCTCTCGCCGCGCAGCCCGAGCAGATCAGCGAAGGCCCAGCTGGGAAACAGCGCCGGGAGCCCCGGAGCGCCGTTGTAAAGGGCTGCCGCGATCAGTACAGGATGCCGCTTCCATGCAAGCGTGAGTCGACTGAGGTCGTCCGCCGTAACGGCCATCTGGTCGACGAGCGTCAGCAGCAGGCCCTCGCAGCCGGGCGGAGCCGCGTTCACGGCTGCGCGCACGGAACTGGCCAAACCTTCCCGCCAGCCGCGGTTTACGACAATGGACGCCCCTGACCGTCGGAGCATGGGCGCTATGGCGCCGGCGTCGGCACCGAGTACCACGCCTACCGACGTCCCGCCCGCCCGGGCGGCATTCGATACGGCCCAGTGGAGCACATTCGTGCCGGCCAGCTGGATCAAGGCTTTCGGGCTGCCGAAACGCGTCGACGGTCCGCCCGCCAGCACCACTGCATACAGGCCAGGTTGGCTGAAGTCGCTCATCGTCGGCTAGTTTGCCTGCCGCGTTGCAAGAAGATACAGTGACTTGCCCCGAAACCGAGGTGTCCCCCGTCAGACCGAATCCGGCCTGACCCGTCGCCTGTCGGCGATCGGTTGGCCCGCCTCTGTGGGCGGCCAGAATGGAGCCAGAAATCGTGGAAGCGTGGAAGGTCCATAAGTTCGGCGGGTCAAGCGTCGCTGACGCCGCCTGCATGCAGCGTGTAGCGCAGATCGTCGAGGAAGATCCGTCGGCGCGCAAGGCGGTCGTCCTGTCGGCCTGTCGAGGGGTTACCGACGCGCTGCTCACCCTGGTGTCCCTGGCGGAGCAGCAGGATCCTGCGCTGGACGACCGTATCGAGCAACTGCGGATGCGCCACGTTGGCATCGCCCGCGAACTCCTCGACGGTGCGATCTACGATGAATTCGTCGTCCAACTCGACCAGGATTGCCAGGACATAGGCGGCATTCTCCGGGCGGTGCGCCTGGTCCGGTCGGCCTCCACGACGCTGCGGGACCTGATTTCCGGCTTCGGTGAACTCTGGTCTACCCGGATGTTCGAGCGGTTGCTGCGCGTGCGGGGCAAGTCGTTCGGGCACGTGCAGTGGCTCGATGCCCGCAAGGTCCTGCTGGTCGAGTGGGGACCGCTCGGTCCTGCAATCCGCTGGGAGCAGTCCCGCGAGAAGCTGCACGTACAGGTCGCCCCGGATTTCACCGGCACACTGGTGGTGACGGGCTTCATCGCCACCGATACGCAGGGCCTGCAGACCACGCTCGGGCGGAACGGCAGCGACTTCTCGGCGTCGATTTTCGGCTCGTTGCTCGATGCCGGGGAAATCGTCATCTGGACCGACGTCGATGGCGTACTGAGTGCCGACCCGCGCCTGGTGCCGGAGGCGCAGGTCATCGAGGCGCTGTCGTACAACGAGGCCATGGAGCTCGCGTACTTCGGGGCCAAGGTGATCCACCCGCAGACGATGGCGCCCGCGGTGCAGAAGCGCATCCCGATCTGGATCAGGAATACATTTGCGCCCGAGAAGGCCGGCACGGTAATCCAGGACCGCACGGCGCCGAACCCTCTGGTCAAAGGCATCACGACGGTCGAGAAGATCGCGCTCATCGACCTCGAGGGCGCCGGCATGATCGGCGTGCCCGGCACGGCGCATCGCCTGTTCGGCGCGCTGCGCGAAGAGGGGATTTCCGTGATCCTCATCTCCCAGGGCAGCTCCGAGCATTCGATCTGCTTCGCGGTGCCGGAGGTCGAGGCCGATCGCGCCGAGCGCGTGGTGCGGCGCGCATTCGACCCGGAACTGCGCGAGGGCCAGATCCAGAGCATCGAGGTCAACCGCGGCTGCAGCATCCTCGCGGTGGTGGGCGACGGCATGGCCGGCGCGCACGGCGTCGCCGCACAGGTGTTCGGTGCGCTCAGCACGGCCGGCGTCAACGTCCGCGCGATCGCACAGGGCGCCTCGGAGCGCAACATCTCGGTGGTGATCGACGGTCGCGGCAGCGCGCGGGCGCTGCGTGCGGTTCACTCGAGTTTCTACCTGTCTGCCCACACGGTCTCGATCGGGCTCATCGGTCCGGGGCTGGTAGGCGGCGCGCTGCTCGACCAGGTTGCCTCGCAGGTCGAGAGACTGCGGCGGGACTTCAAGATCGACCTCCGCGTACGAGGCCTTGCGGGATCGAAGACGATGAGGCTCACGCAGGGTGCCGTGAACCTGGCACGTTGGCGCGACGAATACGCGGCGGGCGAGGGCCCCGTGGACCTGGAGAGATTCGCCAGCCACGTGCATGCCGACCAGTTCCCGCACGCAGTGATCATCGACTGCAGCGCGAGCGCGGAAGTCGCGGGCCACTACGCGCACTGGCTGTCCGAGGGCATTCACATCGTCACGCCGAACAAGAAGGCGAACAGCGCGAGCTATGAGTATTACGAGCGATTGAAGGAGGCGCGCCGCGCGGCCGGGTCGCATTACCTGTATGAAGCCACGGTCGGCGCCGGTCTCCCGGTGATCCAGACGCTGCGCGACCTGCGCGAGACAGGCGACGAGATCCGCCGGATCGAAGGCATGTTCTCCGGGACGCTGGCCTACCTGTTCAACACCTGGGACGGAAGCCAGTCGTTCTCCTCTGTCGTGCGGCAGGCGAAGTCGCTCGGCTACACGGAGCCGGATCCGCGCGACGATCTTTCCGGTACCGATGTCGCCCGCAAGTTGATCATCCTCGGTCGCGAGATGGGGCTCAGGCTCGAGATCTCCGATGTCGAGGTCGAGAGCCTGGTGCCGTCCGAGCTCGCCGGCTGCGGCATCGACGAGTTCGTCGAGCGCCTGGCAGAGTTCGACGCACCGATGCTCGCGCGCCTCGAGGCCGCGCGCGCGCGCGGCTGCGTGCTTCGCTACGTGGGCTCGGTCGGGGTCGACGGTCGCGCCGAAGTGGGGGTCGTCGAACTCCCTGCCTCGCACCCGTTCGCCAACATCGCGCTTACCGACAACATCGTGCGCTTCCAGACGGCGCGATACGACCAGAACCCGTTGATCGTGCAGGGTCCCGGCGCGGGCCCGGCGGTGACGGCAGCCGGCGTGTTCGCCGACCTGCTGCGCGTCTGCGCCTACCTCGGGGCCAAGTTGTGACCTCGGCGCGCACTAGCGCAACGGCGTTCGCCCCGGCAAGTGTCGGCAACGTCGCGGTCGGGTTCGACATCCTCGGGCACGCGGTGGCAGCGCTGGGCGACATGGTTCGCGTCACGCGTCGGGCGGAACCCGGGGTGGTGATCCGCTCGATCACCGGCGTGGTGAAGGACCTGCCGCTCGAGGCCGAGAAGAACACGGCGGGCATGGCCGCGCTTGCGCTGCAACGGTCGCTTGGGCTGTCGTTCGGATTCGAGCTCGATATAGACAAGGGCATTCCGCTCGGTTCCGGGCTCGGCGGATCGGCGGCCTCCGCAGTTGCCGCGGTGGTTGCCGCGGCGGCGCTGGTGGACGAGCCGCTTGACCGGACACAGTTGCTCAAGTTCGCGATGCAGGGCGAGGCGGTTGCCAGCGGGTCGGTGCACGTGGACAACATCGCGCCGTCGCTGTTTGGCGGACTCGTGCTCACGGTCGGCATCGACAACCCGTTCGTGAAACAGATTCCGGTGCCCGAGAGCGTTCGATGCGTGATCGTTCACCCGCACATGATGCTCGCGACCCGCGAGGCACGCGCGATCCTGCGCAAGTCGGTGGAGCTCTCCGACGTCATCTGGCAGCAGGCGAATCTTGCTGGCTTCCTCGCGGGCTGCTTCACGTCGGACCTGCCGCTGTTGCGCGAATCACTGATGGACGTAGTGATCGAGCCGCAACGCCAGGTGCTCATCCCGGGATTCGCCGAGGTCAAGCATGGTGCGCTCGCCGCCGGTGCGATCGGATGCTCGATTTCCGGAGCGGGCCCCACGGTGTTCGCCTGGGCTGAGGAAGGCGATGCCGAGAGCGTGCGCCTGGAGATGGTTGCGGCGTTCCGCAAGCACGACCTGGAGACCGACAGCTGGGTGTCGGACATCGGACGCGATGGCGCAAGGGTCGTGGGCGACTGATGCGATTCCTGTGCACGCGGGATCCGTTGCACGCCGTCGGGCTTGGCGCAGCCATTTCGCGTGGGCTGACGCCGGATGGCGGGCTGTACGTGCCCGAGGCCCTGCCGGCACTGGACGTGGAAGGGCTCACCGGCGCGGCGTCGCTCGCGGAGCTTGCGTCGCGGATGTTGCGGCCGTTTGCCGAAGGCGACGTGATGGCAGAGTTCCTGCCCGCGGCCGCCGGCGACGCCTTCAATTTTCCCGCGCCGCTGGTCGAATTGCGCGGCGCGGAGGGCCCGCTGTCCGTGCTCGAGCTGTTCCACGGCCCGACCGCGGCATTCAAGGACTTCGGTGCGCGGTTCCTCGCGGCGTCGCTGGAGCGCATTCCGCGCACCGATTCGCGGCGCCTGACGATCCTGGTGGCGACATCCGGCGACACCGGCGGTGCAGTGGCCTCGGCGTTCCACGGTCGGCCCTGGGTGGACGTGGTCGTGCTTTATCCGCGCGGCCTGGTCTCGGCGCGGCAGGAAAAGCAGCTTGCTTGCTGGGGAGGCAACGTCCGCACGCTGGCCGTGAACGGTACCTTCGACGACTGCCAGCGCATGGTGAAGGAAGCCTTCGTCGACCCCGCGCTCGCGGCTGGCACAGTGCTTTCGTCGGCGAACAGCATCAATGTCGGGCGATTGCTGCCGCAGATGGTTTACTACGCCAAGGCGAGCCTGGAGCTGTCGCGGCAGGATGGCCGGCCCCCGAATTTCATCATTCCCACCGGCAATCTCGGCAACGCGCTCGCCTGCGTCTGGGCGCGCGAGTGCGGGCTCCCGATTGGCGACATCGTGCTGGCGAGCAATGCCAATGCGACCGTCCCGGACTACCTGCAGACGGGCGAGTGGCGTCCGCGCGCCAGCATTGCCACGCTTGCGTCCGCAATGGACGTGGGCAATCCGAGCAACATGGAGCGTCTGCGCTGGCTCTTTCCCGACTGGCGTGCCCTCGGTAGTGGACTCTCGGCGCGACCGGTGAGCGACGACGAGATCCGTGCGACGATCCAGCGCGACTACGCGGCGTTCGGCCATGCCTGGTGCCCGCACACGGCTACGGCCGCCTGCGTGTATCGGGGGCTCGAACCGCGGCGGCACGCGGAACGCTGGGTGCTGGTGGCGACTGCGCATCCCGCCAAGTTCAATGACATCGTCGAGCCGCTGATAGGCGCGACGGTACCTGTTCCACCTGCGCTTGCTGCGCTGCTCGACCTGCCGTCAGTGCAGACGACGGTGGAGCCGCGGCTCGAGGACCTGCGTCACGTGCTTACGGGGGCGATATGAATGTGATCTTCGGCCTGCCTGCCTGGCTCTGGGCGCTGCTCGCACTCGGACTCGTCGCGGTCGTCGCGTACTTCGCCTGGGAAATGATCCAGCAGCGCAGGGCACGTCGTGCAATCGACAACGTGATCTCGTCGGTGGCGTTCGAGGAACTGCGCAACGTCCTGTTGCCAACAGGCACAGGCGAGCAGATACACGTCAATTACCTGCTGCTCACGCAGCGCGGGCTGCTGGTGATCGAGCTGTTCGACGTTCCCGGAGTCATCTTCGCGGGCGAAAAGATGGAGCAGTGGTCGGTGTTCGGGCCGAAGCGGCACTTCACGTTCACCAATCCGCTGCCGATGCTGTATGACCGCATGGCGGCGGTAAGGAACCTCGCGGGCGACGTGCCCGTCGAAGGACGCATCGTGTTCTCCATGCTCGGCGAGTTCCCGAAGGGGCGGCCTGACGTTGTGCTGCGCCTGGATACGCTGCACGAAGAGTTTCCGATCGTGGAACGCATCCCGGGAGGTGCCGCGGCGGCCTTCGCAGGGGTCTGGGAAAACATCAAGAAGGTTGCTCAGCCGAACCCCCTGGCCAACTAGGGGACATTCTCCTTTTTTTCTTTCGAAAAAAAGGAGAATGTCCCCTCCCACAAATGGGTGCATGGCACCTATTTATTGCGAGCGGCGTGATCGAACAGCACTTGCGCCACACAGGCGGTCAGGTGCTTGGCGGTCGCGATGTGCAGGAACTCGTTCGGTCCGTGCGCATTCGACTGCGGCCCGAGCACGCCGGTCACCAGGAACTGCGTTCCGGGGAATTTCTCCCCGAGCAAGCCCATGAACGGGATGCTGCCGCCCGTGCCCATGTACATCGCATCGCGCCCAAAGAACGCCCGCGAGGCCGTGTGCATCGAGGCTTCGAGCCATGGCGCGACCGTCGGCGCATTCCAGCCGCCCATCGCAGACTCAATCTCCAGCGTTACGCGCGCACCGTAGGGCGGATCGCGCAGCAGCGTTTCACGTAGCGCCGAGGCAGCCTTCTTCGGGTCCATGGTCGGCGCCAGCCGGAACGACAGCACCAGCGTGGTCTGGGGGCGCAGCGTGTTGCCGGCGGCGCTGCGGGCGGGGATGCCGTCCGCCCCGGTCACACATAGGGTTGGCCGCCAGGTGTTGTTCAACAGCAGTTCATACGGGTCGTTCGACACCGCGCGCATGCCGGGCGGGAACGGAAACTTCTCGAACACCGCGTTGCCCAGTGCATCAGCTGCCGCGCGCGCCTGGACCTGCCGGTCCTGCGGGATCGGCGTGTTCAGATCCTCGACCAGGATGGCGCCGGAGCCGGCATCCTCGACGCGGGCCAGCAGTTCGCGGATCACACGGACGCTCGACGGCACGATACCGCTGGCGGTTCCGGAGTGGACGCCCTCGGTGAGTACTTCGACCCGCAGCGTCGCGATGACATTGCCCCGGAGCGACGTCGTGCACCAGAGCTGCTGGTAGTTGCCGCACTCGGCGTCCAGGCAGACGACCAGCGTGGGCGTGCCGAGCCGATCGCCCAATGCCTCGAGGTAATGAACGAGATCGAAGCTGCCGCTTTCCTCGCAGGCTTCGATCAGCACTACGCAGCGCGCGTGGGGAATGCCCTGGTCGCGCAGGGCCCGGATTGCCGTCAGCGATGAAAAAACCGCGTAGCCGTCGTCCGCTCCACCGCGGCCGTACAGCTTTCCGTCGCGCAATACCGGCGTCCAAGGCTCGAGCCCGTCGGACCAGCCGGTAAATTCCGGCTGCTTGTCCAGGTGCCCGTACATCAACACGCAGTCATCGACCTGTCCGGGAACGTCCACCAGCAGCACCGGCGTCCGTCCCGGTAGCCTGAGGACCTCCACCTGCGCGCCTTCGGGCGCGTTCGCCACGCACCAGCCGCGCATCAGTTGGACGGCCGCTTCCATGTGGCCGTTCGCTTCCCAGTCGGCGTCGAAATTTGGCGACTTGTTCGGGATCCGGATGTAGTCCTTCAGCGCCGGGATGATGGATTGATCCCAAGCTGAATCGATCATGGCGCGTGCTTTCTTGTGATCCATATAGCTCAACTAATCAGGTATTTAGGGAATAATCTTAATGTAAAAAGCACGATTATGGAACGCCGTCGGCCGGGAATGCGAAGAACGCCAACGCGTTCCGGGTGGTTGCTTCCGCGATCGTGGCCGGGGCCTCGCCGCGACAGGCGGCAACGGTCTCGAGGATGTGCGGCAGGTAGCGCGGCTCATTGCGCCGGGACTTCGGCCGCGGCTCGAGGTCCCGGGGCAGCAGGTACGGCGCGTCGGTCTCGAGCATCAGCCGCTCGAGCGGAATCCGGCGAACCACGTCGCGGAGGTGCGCGCCCCTGCGTTCGTCGCAGATCCAGCCGGTGACGCCGATGGACAGTCCAAGCGACAGGTAGTCGCCGAGTTCCCGCTCGTCGCCGGTGAAGCAGTGGGCCACGGCTCCCTTGAGGCGTGGCAGGTAGTCGCCCAGGATCGCCATGAAAGCGTCATGGGCGTCGCGCTGGTGCAGGAACACCGGTTTGCCGGCCTCGGCGGCCAGTTCCAGCTGCAGCCGGAACACGCGCTCCTGGTCGGCGTGTGGCGAGAAATTGCGGAAATAGTCGAGCCCGCATTCGCCGGCGGCACCGACTTCGGGAGCCTGCATCAGGCTGCGCAATTCCCCGACGTCCGCGTCGTGAAATTCGCGCGCGTGGTGCGGGTGGATGCCGGCGGTTGCGCGGAACATTGCCGGAGCCGTCCGGACGATGTGGATGGCGGCGCGCGTACTTTCGAGCGTGCTGCCGGTGATCACCATGTGGCGGACTCCGGCGGCCACTGCCGCCGCGACCACGTCGTCTCGATCGTGGTCGAAGCTGTCGTGCGCCAGGTTGAGTCCGATGTCCGCCAGCGCAAGGGTCATGAAATGATCGCTGTGATAATGTTCGCGCCTTCGCGGCGCATGCCGGGTTCCGCGCCCCGGCCTGCATTCTAGCGACCTGCGCGCCGGCACGCCGCCCACCACACTACAGGCATCGGAAAATTACATGTCGTTGGACAAGGTTGCCCTCGAAAGCCTGCGGCTCGACCGCGATCCGGACCCGAGGCGTTACCAGGAATCCGGTACCGGCCGTCGGCGCTGGCTGATCCTGGCCGTCTTTGCAGCGGTCGTCGCGGCGTTGATCGCCTGGAAGATGCTCGGATCTGCGGTACCGGTGCGCACCGCGCTGATCGAGGCTCCCGCGGGCGCGTCCGATGGCGCGGTGTTGAACGCGTCGGGCTACGTCGTGGCGCGGCGGCTTGCGACCGTGAGTTCAAAGGTCACCGGGCGGATCGACGAAGTGCTTTTCGAGGAAGGGGCCACCGTGCAGCAGGGCCAGGTGCTGGCGCGGCTCGATCCTTCGACGACGCGGGCGCAGTACGAGGTCGAAAGCCGCGGCCTTGAAGCCGCGCGCCGCAACCTTGGCGAGATCGAGGTACGGCTGGACGACGCGCGCCGCACGCTGGCACGCAACCGGAGTCTCGTCGAGAGCAAGCTCGTCTCGCAGAGCGTGCTGGACGCTTCCGAGGCGGACGTGGCAGCGCTGAAGGCTCGTCTCGGGGCGGGCAGCGCCGAGGTCGGCGTGGCGCAGAGCAGGGTCGCGCTCGCACAGCAGGGAATCGACGACCTGGCGATCCGCGCACCGTTCTCGGGCGTCGTGATCTCGAAGGATGCACAGCCCGGCGAGACGGTCTCGCCGATGTCGGCGGGCGGCGGGTTCACGCGTACCGGCATCGCCACGATCGTGGACATGGAGTCGCGCGAAATCGAGGTTGACGTGAACGAGGCCTACATCAATCGCGTGCATGACGGGCAGACGGTGGCGGCCGTGCTCGACGCCTACCCGGACTGGACCATCCCAGGCCATGTCATCAGCATCGTTCCCACGGCTGACAGGCAGAAGGCCACTGTGCGCGTGCGCATCGCGTTCGACCAGCTCGACTCGCGGATCCTGCCGGACATGGGCATCAAGGTGCGGTTTCTCGAAGCGCCCGGCAATGCCGCCGCGGGCCGTCCGATGATTCCCGCGAACGCGGTGGTGCGTGACGGTGCCGCGACCGCGACCTGGGTGGTGCGCGACGGCAAGGTCGAGAAGCGTGCTCTCGAGCTGGGCGAGGAGAGCGCCAAGAAGTACCCGGTGCTGAAAGGCCTCGAGGGCGGAGAGTCCGTGGTGCTCGATCCTTCGCGTCGGTTGCGGGACGGCGCGGCGGTGGAACTCGAGGGCGCCTGAGCGTGGGCCAGCCGATCGTCCGGATCCGCGACCTCGTCAAGGAGTACCGGCGCGGGGCCGAGGTCGTGCGAGTGCTCGACGGGCTTTCGCTCGACATCGAGGCCGGCGACTTTGTCGCGCTGATGGGCCCGTCGGGTTCGGGCAAGTCGACGCTGCTGAACCTGATCGGCGGCATCGATCGCCCGAACGGCGGTGAACTCGAGGTGGACGGCCTGCGGGTCGATCGCCTGAGCGACGCCGCACTTGCACGCTGGCGGGCCGACCACGTCGGATTCGTGTTCCAGATGTACAACCTGCTGCCGGTACTGACCGCGGAACGAAATGTCGAGTTGCCGCTGCTGCTCAAGGACCTGGATCGCGGGCAGCGGGCACGAAGGGTTGCCGCGGCGCTGAAGCTGGTCGGACTGTCGGACCGCGCGAAGCACCGTCCGCGCGAGCTCTCGGGCGGGCAGGAGCAGCGCGTCGGTATCGCGCGTGCGATCGTCACCGATCCCACGCTGCTGCTGTGCGACGAGCCGACCGGCGATCTCGACCGCAAGGCGGGCGACGAAATTCTCGACCTGCTGCAAGCGCTCAATCGTGAATACGGCAAGACCATCATCATGGTCACGCACGACCCGCACGCGGCGGAGCGCTCGCACCGCACGATTCACCTCGACAAGGGGCTCTTGAGGGAAGACGCGGGGTGATCGGCAAGTACCTTCCGTTGCTCGCCGCGAGCCTGCGCCGCAAGAAGCTGCGCACGTTCTTCACAATCGCCTCGATCTTGATCGCGTTCCTGCTGTTCGGGCTCGCGCAGTCGATGCGCCATGCATTCGAGGCAGGAGTGAACGTCGCGGGCGCGGACCGGCTGCTCACCATGCACAAGGTGTCGTTCACTCAGCTATTGCCTGCGAGCTATGAGAACCGCATCCGTGGTGTCGACGGCGTGGTCGAGGTAACGCCGCAGACCTGGTTCGGTGCCTGGTACCAGGACGAGCGCAACCAGATCCCGGCGTTCCCGGTGAAGCCCGAGGCCCTGCTGCGCATGTATCCCGAGTGGGTCGTGCCTGAGGACCAGAAGCAGGCCTGGCTTGCGGACCGCTCGGGAATCATGGTCGGCCGCGCGCTCGCCGACCTGTATGGCTGGAAGCCCGGCGACCCGGTGCCGCTCCATTCCGCGATCTGGCGCAACAACGACGGCAGCTACGTATGGCCCGTCACGGTGCGCGCGATTTTCGACGCGCCAGGGGGCGGCGACACACGCAACCTCGTCATGCACCAGGAATACTTCGAGGAAGCCAAGGCCTTTGGCAAGGGACTCGTCGGCTGGTACCTGGTGCAGGTGCGCAATCCAGACGTCGCACAGTCCGTGTCGAAGCAGATCGACCTGCAGTTCGCGAACTCGCCAGCCGAGACCAAGACCTCCTCCGAGCGCGCGATGGCGCAGTCATTCGTCAACCAGGTCGGCAACATCGGCAAGATCCTGGACGCAATCGTGACTGCGGTTTTTTTCACCATGCTGATCGTGACGGCGAACACGATGGCGCAGTCGGTCCGTGAGCGCACCAACGAGATCGGGGTCCTGAAGACGCTGGGCTTTTCCAGCGCCAGCGTGCTCGGGATGGTGCTCGCGGAGTCGATGCTGGTGACCGTAATCGGCGGGGTGCTGGGACTTGCCGCCTCGTGGTGGATGGGGGTGCAGTTCGAGCCTGTGTTCCGGCAGTACCTGCCCGGTTTCAGCCTGCAGTGGGATGCTGTGCTCCGGGGTTGCACGTGGATCGCGGCGCTGGGACTTGCCGCGGGCGCGGTACCGGCGCTGCAGGCCATGCGGCTGCGGATCGTCGATGCGCTGCGGCGCGACTGAGCAGGCCATGCCCAGGCTATTGAACCAGCTCGTCGCCATCACCGGCATGAACCTGCGCAACCTCCCGCAGCGGATCGGGACGTCGCTGGTCGCCGTCGTGGGAATCGGCGGCGTGGTCGCGGTACTGGTGTCGCTGCTGTCGATGGGGCAGGGCTTTCGCGCGGCACTCGACCTGTCCGGCAGCGACGACGTCGCGATCATCCTGCGCGGTGGTTCGGGCGACGAACTTTCAAGTTCCTTCAACCGCGAGCAGGTCGCGGTGATCGTCTCTGCGCCCGGGATCCTGCGTGACGACAAGGGGCCGGTGGCTTCGCCGGAGTTCTACACGATCGTCGACCTGCCGATGCGAAGCACCGGTACGTCGGCCAACGTGCCGTTTCGTGGCGTGACCGGGCGAGCCGTGGACGTCCGTAGTGGCTTTCGCATCACGGCCGGGCGGATGTTCGAGCCGGGCAAGGACGAGGTCGTCGTCGGCCGGGGCGCGTTCTCGCAGTTCGGCAACGTCGATCTCGGCCGCAAGGTCACCTGGGGCTCCCACGAGTGGCGCGTGGTCGGCGTTTTCGAATCCGGTGGCAGCGTTTCGGAGTCCGAGGTGTGGACGGACCTGAGCGTGCTGCAGGGCGTGTACAGGCGGGGCAACTCGGTGCAGGTTATACGGGCGCGGCTTACGTCGCCCGCGGCGCTGGCGACGCTCAAGGGCGCTCTCGAAGGCGATCCGCGGGTGAACGCGGCGGCTCGTGCCGAAAAGGAGTTCTATGCCGACCAGTCGCGCATCCTGGTCACGCTGATCAACTACGTGGGTTCCGCGATTGCGCTGTTGATGGGCACTGGGGCGGTGTTTGCGGCGTTGAACACCATGTACTCGGCCGTGTCGTCGCGCACGCGCGAGATTGCCACGCTGCGCGCTCTCGGTTTCGGTGCCACGCCGGTGGTCGTGTCCGTGCTGCTCGAGGCGGCCGTGCTCGGCCTGCTTGGCGGCGTGGTCGGCGGGGCGCTGGTGTATTTCGGCTTGAACGGGTACCAGGCCTCGACGCTCAACTGGGCCAGTTTCAGCCAGATCGCGTTTGCGTTCACGGTGACGCCGCGGTTGCTGGTAACTGGCCTCGTGTACGCGCTGTTGCTCGGCCTGGTCGGTGGCCTGCTGCCCGGGTTGCGGGCCGCCCGGCTGCCAGTGACGGTCGGGCTCCGGGAACTGTAGGCGCATGGGCATCATGAGGCGGGGAAGGCGAGTCGGGCAGCAGGATGGCGATCCGTTGCAACTCGGGCTGTGGCCGTCACGGGACACTTCCTCGGGCTGGCACGTGCGGATCAGCCGCCGGGCGCGCCGGCTTTCGATGCGCGTGTCACCGGGCGGGCGGGTCGAGGTCGTCGTGCCGCCCGGCGTCGGCATCCCGGCGGTGGAGCGGTTCGTCGCCACACATCGGGAATGGGCGGAGCGACGCCTGCGTGAATTTGCACTTGATGGCCCACGCGCGGACGAGCGGCGCCCGGCGACCGTGGAACTCCCGCTGCTTGCGAAGCGCTGGGACGTCGAATACACGCGGTCGTCCCGGTGTTTCGTGACCGACAACGATGATGGTTTGCTCCGGGTCAGGACGCCGCAGGGAACCGATGCGCAAGTCGGTCGCGCGCTGCTGCGCTGGCTCGCCCGGGAGGCTGAAAGCCACCTGTGCGAGTGTCTCGATGCAGTTTCGTCAGAGACCGGGCTCGACTATGCGCGAATGATCCTGCGCCGCCAGCGGACACGCTGGGGAAGTTGCTCGTCTGCCGGTACGGTGAGCCTGAACGTATGCCTGGTGTTCCAGCGGCCGGAGGTCGTGCGCTACCTGATGGTCCACGAGCTCTGCCATCGGCGTCACATGAATCACTCGGCGGCGTTCTGGAAGCTGGTGGCGTCCTTCGAACCGCACTGGCGCTCGCTGGACAAGGAACTGCTCAAGGGCTGGAAAAACGTGCCGGCCTGGGCTTACCCATAGCGGCACGGCGCCCCGGGGGGCCGTCGCGAGGCAGGGCACGGCGCAGCGGAAGCTTCAACGCCGCCCGTGGCTGTGTAAGATAGCGCCCGCTCCCGGCCCGCGCCCCGACCAACCGCCCCGAAGTTCCCGACACTGAACGCGCAATGAAAGAACGCCTGCAGAACATCAACGTCCTCTCGAGCGAGATCCTCCCGACGCCTGAGGAGATCAAGCAGCTACTGCCGTTGCCGTCGAAGTCGGAGGAGTTCGTCTACAGCAGCCGCAATGCCGTGCGGAAGATCCTCGACCGCGAGGATCCGAGGATATTCGTCGTCGTCGGCCCCTGTTCGATCCACGACACGGCGGCGGCCCGCGAATACGCGATGCGGCTGCGGGCACTTGCGGAGCGCGTGGGCGAGACGATGTTGCTGCTGATGCGCGTTTACTTCGAGAAACCGCGCACTACGGTCGGCTGGAAGGGACTGATCAACGACCCCGACATGGACGATTCGTTCCAGATCGAAAAGGGGATTGGCCGGGCGCGCGAGTTGCTGCTGTTTCTCGCCGAAAACCGGATTCCGGCGGCGACCGAGGCGCTCGACCCGATCATGCCGCAGTACCTGTCCGAGCTCGTGACATGGACGGCCATCGGCGCCCGCACCACGGAGTCGCAGACCCATCGCGAGATGGCGAGCGGCCTGTCCATGCCGGTCGGCTTCAAGAACGGGACCGACGGATCGCTTGCGGTTGCCGTGAACGCACTGCAGTCTGCGCGGCACCCGCATCACTTCCTCGGCATCACGCAGCAGGGCCAGTCCGCGGTGTTCCACACGCGGGGCAATAGCTATGGCCACATCGTGCTGCGCGGCGGCGGTGGGCGCACCAACTACGATTCGGTCAGTATTGCGCTCTGCGAGCGGGAACTCGAAAAGGCGGGCCTGCCGACCAGCATCGTCATCGATTGCAGTCATGGCAATTCCACCAAGGACCCGGGATTGCAGCCGCTGGTGGCCGAAAACCTCGGCAACCAGATCCACGAGGGCAACAGCTCCATCGTCGGCTTGATGCTCGAGAGCAACCTTCACTGGGGCAGCCAGCCGATTCCGGCGGACCACAGCCAGTTGCAGTACGGCGTATCGGTCACGGACGCCTGTATCGACTGGGAGACCACCGAAAATCTGCTGCTGTCGCTGGACGCGCGACTGCGGGCGGCTCCGCGCTTCGCGCAGGGATCCGCTGCCGGCTGCTAAAATCCCCACTTCGTTCCATGGTTCCGGGAGGACCAGCACATGACGATCAAAGTTGGCGACAAGATGCCCGCGGGCACATTTGCATTCCCCGGCCCGGACGGCCCGCAGAAGATCACGACGGAGCAGCTGTTCACCGGCAAGACGGTGGTGCTGGTCTCGGTGCCCGGCGCATTCACGCCTACCTGCGACGCAAGGCACCTGCCTGGCTTCGTGGAGCACGCTGCAGCTTTCAAGGCCAAGGGCGTCGACACGGTCGCCTGCATGGCCGTGAACGACGTATTCGTGATGAAGGCGTGGGGCAAGTCCTCGGCTGTAGAGGACAAGGTGCTGATGCTCGCCGACGGTAATGGCGACTACGCACGGGCACTCGGCCTCGAATTCGACGCGTCCGGCTTCGGCATGGGCGTGCGCGGCCAGCGCTTCGCCGTTGTGGTGAAAAACGGCACGGTTGCCGGCCTGTTTGTCGAGGGACCGGGTGAGTTCAAGGTATCCAGCGCGGAATACGTGCTGGGCCAGCTCTGACGGGCGGGGGCGGCGACGCCGCCCCACGGCCAGGCGATCGAGAACGAGGCGGGCCACGGTGGCCCGCCTCTATCGTCAGCCGAGCTGCTTTTCGAGTTCCGGCACGATCGTGAACAGGTCGCCGACCAGGCCGAGGTCCGCGGCCTCGAAGATCGGCGCTTCACCGTCCTTGTTGATGGCGACGATGGTGCGCGCGTCCTTGATGCCGGTCATGTGCTGGATAGCGCCCGAAATCCCGATGCCGATATACAGTTCCGGCGCGATGATCTTGCCGGTCTGACCGATCTGGAGGTCGTTCGGGACGTAGCCTGCGTCCACCGCGGCACGCGAGGCGCCCACCGCCGCGCCGAGCTTGTCCGCGAGGCTGTAAATCAGCTTGAAGCCATCGGCGCTGCCGAGCGCACGGCCACCGGCCACGACGCGCGCTGCCGATTGCAGGTCCGGCCGGCCGGTCGTGGCACTCGATCGCGAGACGAAGCGTGTGTGCGTCGGGAGCGAGACAGCCGGATCGACCTTGGTCACGGTGGCGCTGCCGCCGGTGGCGGCGGCCTCGAATGACGCAACGCGTACCGTCGCGACGACCTTGTCGGCGGCGGGGACGTCCAGCGTCAGCACCGCGTTGCCCGCGTACACCGGGCGCTTGAAGCGATGCGGACCCTCTACGGCCATTACGTCGCTCACCTGGCCGACGCCGAGCAATGCTGCAACGCGCGGCATCAGGTCCTTGCCGAATGTGGTTGATGGGCCGAATACGTGCGTGTAGCCGGCAGCGATCTTCGCTACCTGCGGCGCGAGTATCGCGGCGATGCCTTCGGCATTGGCGGGATTGTCGACCGCGAGCACACTGGCGACGCCGGCAATGGCCGCAGCCTGGCCCGCAACGGCCGATGAGTCGGTCGCCAGCACCAGTACGTCGACGGTCGAGTCGGGGACCTTCGAGGCGCAGCTCACGCACCTAAGCGTGCTGGGATTGAGCTTGGCACCGTCATGTTCTGCAACGACAAGGATCTTGCTCATCACACCAACCCCTTCTTCTTGAGCGCGTCAACCAGTTCGGCAACGTCCTTGACCATCGTGCCCTTCTGGCGCTGCGGCGGCGGCTCGACCTTCACCGCAGTGAAAGGCGAGGCCACGTCAGCACCGAAATCGGCCAGGCCAAGCGTGTCCATCGGCTTCTTCTTCGCCTTCATGATGTCCGGCAATTTCACGTAGCGCGGTTCGTTCAGGCGCAGGTCCACGCTCATCACCGCGGGCAGGTCGATTTCAAGCACTTCGAGGCCGGCATCCACCTCGCGCGTGACGGTTGCCTTGCCGTCAGCGATCTCGATCTTGGAGCACGACACAGCCTGCGGCCGGTCCCAGATACCGGCGAGCATCTGTGCTGTCTGGCCATTGTCGTCGTCGATGGCCTGCTTGCCGAGAAGTACCAGGAACGGCTGTTCTTTCTCGATCAGCTTGTGGAAGATTCGCGCGACCGCGAGTGGCGGGACGACCGTATCTGCCTGCACCAGCACGGCCCGGTCGGCGCCCATTGCGAGCGCGGTGCGCAGCTGTTGCTGTGCGTCGGACGGGCCAATACCGACAGCGACTACTTCGTCGGCGAGGCCGCGTTCCTTGATGCGTAGCGCCTCCTCGAGAGCTATCTCGTCGAAGGGATTGATGCTCATCTTCACGCCTTCGGTGATAACGCCCGAGTTGTCCGGCTTGACCCGGACACGGACGTTGTAGTCCACCACGCGTTTTACGCCCACGATGATTCTGCGCACGCGCCTGTCTCCTCTTGCTCTATTCGGTTACCCGGTCAAATTTACCTTGCAGTGCAGCAGCATACCAGTCCCTTAAGGTCACGACCGCGATCATGCCCGCCTGGCCACGGCGCCGGGGCGGTCGTTTCGAGGTGGCCGCTACCTATTGACGCGGCGGCTCAGATCCGCCAGCCGCGCTTCTCGTCGAGCTGCCTCGTCAGGTTCAGCATGCGCCGGTAGCTCTCGTACCTGCGGGAGTCGATGACCCCGCTTTCGACAGCGGAACGGACGGCGCATTGCGGCTCCCGATTGTGCAGGCAGTCCTGGAACCGGCAGCCGGCCGTCAGGGCGTGCAACTCCGGAAATCCGCGCTGCACGTCCCGAAGCGGAACGACCGGGGGGGCGTAGTCGCGCACGCCAGGAGAATCTGCCAGTTCGCCCCATGGCAGCCGCACGATCGCCGACGACACAGTCGTGTGCCGGCCTTCGCCTGAGCGTTCCGACAGCCGCCCGGTCGCGCGCAGCGCGTCTCCTGCCAGCGCATTGAGCACCGAGGACTTTCCGACCCCCGATTGCCCGGCAAGCAGCGTCCTGTGTCCGCGCAGCAGGTCGATGAGTGCGTCGAGGCCGGCGCCGGTTCGCGCCGAAACTTCACACACCGGGAAACCCATTGCGCGCAGCGGCTCGACGAACGACAGATCACCGCTATCGGCCGGGAGGTCCATCTTGTTGACGATGAGCAGCGGCAGGATGCCGGCATAGCACGCGCCGGCAGCGTAGCGGTCCACGATGAACGGGTCGGAGGTGGGCACCCTCGCGACGACGATCCCAAGCTGATCGAGATTGGCGGCGATGGATTCCTCGAGGCCGCGGCTGTCGCTGCGGCTGAGCAGGTTGCGTCGAGGAAGCCGCTCGACCACGCTCAGCTCGTCCGAGCCCTGGCGCTGCTCGACGCACACCAGGTCCCCCGCGACGACGTCGAGCTTCCGCCCGCGCAGGTTGCAGGTCACCGTTTCGCCATCGGCCAGTTCAACGACCACGCGCCGTCCGTATGACTCGATGACGCAGCCGGTGGCGTCGCGGATGCTCACGAGACTGCGGCGGGGGCCGACGTCGCCGTTTGCAGCAGGGCGTCCAGGCGCTCGATGCGAGCGGCCGGTGGCGGATGCGAGTCGTAGAAGGCCGAGTGAACTGGGTCAGGGGTGAGCGTGCTGGCGTTGTCCCTGTAGAGCACGACCAGGGCTTCCGATAGGGATCGAGCATCGCTGTTCCTGGCTGCGAACGCGTCCGCCTGGAACTCGTGGCGCCTGGACCAGGCAGCCGTGGCCGGTGTGAGCAGCCAGGTAAAGGCCGGGACCACCAGCAGGAACAGGATCAACGCGGCTGCATCGCTGGCCTCGGGAACCCCGAGCGCCGAATAGAACCACGCATGCCTCGCGAGCCAGCCCAGAAGCGCGAACCCGGCGAAGCTCGCGAGCATCCCGACCACGATGCGCTGCGGAACGTGCCGCAGGCGGAAGTGCGCGAGTTCGTGCGCCAGCACCGATTCGATCTGCGGCGGCGCGAGGCGTGACACCAGCGTGTCAAAGAACACGATGCGCTTCTCTCGGCCAAGGCCGGTGAAATAGGCGTTGCCGTGCGAGGAACGGCGCGATCCATCCATGACAAACACGCCACTGGCATGAAAACCGCAGCGCTCGAGCAGTGCATCAATTCTCGAGCGGAGAGTCGGATCCTCGAGCGGCGTGAACTTGTTGAACATGGGCGCGATCACCCGCGGCCAGGCCCAGGTGAGTACCAGCGTGAAGCCCGTCCAGGCAAGCCAGCCCACGAGCCACCACGAACTGCCGAGCGCCGACATGATCCACAGCACGCAAGCGGCAACCAGCCCGCCCAGCACCAGGCCCAGCGCCCATCCCTTTGCGAGGTCGGCCGCATAGACGGAGGCGGTGGTTTGATTGAACCCGAACCGCTGCTCAAGCGAGAAGGTCCGGTAGATGCCGAAGGGCAGCGACAGAAGGGCGACGCAGCCGAATACCGCCAGGATCAGCAGCGTTCCAGCAACCAGTGGTGGCGCGCCCAGCATCCCAACCAGTGCCTCAACACGGGCGATGCCGCCGCCGAGGGTCAGCCAGAGAAGGACCGCCGCGTCGAACCCGACTTCGAGCATGCCTAGACGCTGCTTGGCAACCGTGTAGTCCGCCGCCTTTGCATGTTCGGCGGGTGTAACGACGCCAGCGAAGGCCGGCGGGACCGACGACCGTGCGGACGCGACATAAGCAACCTGGCGCTGCGCCAGCCACAGCTGGACCGCGACGTGTGCAGCCAGGAAAAACAGGAACATGTAGGTGAATGTATGCATCAGGGGCGGCCGGGCCGGGGGCAGCTTAACTTTTGCTAGAATCGACCACAATCAGGCGCCATCCGGCGCGGTGGCGGTCTCGCAGTGACGATTGAGGATAACCTCGTCTGGATAGACCTCGAGATGACCGGGCTCGACCCGGCGCTCGATCACATCATTGAGATTGCGACGATCGTGACCGACTCGAACTTGAATTTGATCGCTGAGGGACCAGTGATTGCGGTTCACCAGAGTGATGCGGTGCTGGACAAGATGGATGAGTGGAACCGCACGACGCACGGTGCCTCGGGTCTGGTGGAGCGGGTGAGGGCGAGCCGGTTTGATGCGGCCCGGGCCGAAGCGCAGACCATCGAGTTCCTGGGCCTGCATGCGCTTCGGGGGGCCTCGCCAATGTGCGGTAACAGCATCTGCCAGGACCGCCGGTTCCTGGCGCGGGAGATGCCGGTGCTCGAGCGATTCTTTCACTACCGAAATCTCGATGTCAGTACGTTGAAAGAGTTGGCGCGCCGCTGGGCACCCGGGGTGCTCGCGGGAGTGCGCAAGGCATCTACACATTCAGCGCTCGACGATGTCCGCGAGTCGATCGAGGAGTTGAGGCATTATCGGCGGACCGTATTCGGGCTAGGCTAGTTAAGTTCCCGATGCGTATTGTGCGCACCGATTTCTTCCTTCTTTGTCGCAATAAGGGGTGATGCGTGGGTGACAGTATCCAGACGAGGATGCTCGGCTCGCTATACGCATGCCTCGTACCTATTGCTCGAATCTTATTGAGGTATGGCATTACCTTCCGCCAGTTCGCGGAGATAGGAAAGGCGGCTTTTGTACGCGAAGCCTTTGCCGAAACTGACGATCGTGGCCGCAGGGCCAATGCATCTCGAGTATCAGTTAGAACGGGTTTGTCACGCAAAGAAGTTAGACGATTGCGTGAAAAGGTCCTGAAAGTTTCTGGTGCTTTAGAAAAAAACCACTCGGACCATTCCGGCCCTCCGGCGCGGGTTCTGCATGCGTGGCACAGCGACGCTGAATTTCTTGACTCGAGTGGTCTGCCGCTGGCGCTCCAGATTGATGGGGACGAACCGAGTTTTGCATCTTTGGTAAGGGCCGTTGCAGGCGACGTGCCGCTGGGCGCGGTGCGTGCAGAACTGAAGAGGGCTGATGCAATAGCTGAAACATCGGATGGCCGCGTCGTTCCCACTAAAAGGTACTACGTCCCTGGTAATGTTGATGAGAAAGCAATTACCGTAATGTCAGGGATGCTTTTCCCGCTGGCGGCAGGCATTGATCACAATTCTAGGCCAGGTCGGTCAACTGACGGTTTCATACAGCGCTTTGCCTATTCAGATAACCTCTCCCGAGAGATGATCCCCGCATTTCGAGAGTGGTCGCGCAGGGAAGCAGTAGCGTTCGTCGAATCGATGGATGTCTGGCTAGCAGAAAATGAATCACCGGATAGAGCGCTAGCGCAGCGCGACGTCGCACTCCCGCATATTGCGGGTGTCGGCGTCTTCTATTACGAGGGGCCCGTAGCTGAGGACGTTATCAGCGACTAGCAATCGCAGCGCGGTATCTCGCCGCAAAGTAAAGCCCGCAGCTTCAAAGAAGCCGCGGGCTTAGTTGTTACTGAAGCGAGCCAGTCGTGTCTGAGTTACTTGCGATGAATCAAAATTTCACTCACACGAATCTCTTGGCCTGCCTGAGACTGATCTCCTGTGACAGTCACAATTTGGCCTTTCGCCAGACCAGCCTGCGCGGCGTTTGGTACGTTGTTGTAATCGACGACAACGTTGCCCACGATCGCCTTCCCAGTGTGGACGTCAACCGATTTCACGCGGTCAGTCAGCACAACCTTTGATACGCCTGGTACGTACTGGCTCGGGACGATACTCGCCACCGCGCCGCTCAGTCTGCCGGCAGTATCCAGTCGAGCCATGACTGCCAGTTCCACCGTGTTGCTAGTCGAAGCAACT
The DNA here is from genome assembly GCA_963732375.1 of uncultured Gammaproteobacteria bacterium. GTDB lineage: Bacteria > Pseudomonadota > Gammaproteobacteria > Steroidobacterales > Steroidobacteraceae > RPQJ01. The sequence continues at coordinate 616,886 of CAVSZE010000012.1, read as the reverse complement.
TGCTCGACATACTTCATCAGGGAACTTGTCGCGGGGACGTGAAGTTGGTGCCCGAGGATAGATAGCGACTCTGTCGCCCTGTCGATCTCGCCTACCGGGCCCCTAATAGCTAAGAAAGACCCATTTGAGAGTTTGCCGGTACCGATGATGGCGTCTTTACCGGTACCGATGATGGCGTCCTTACCGGTACCGATTATCGCGTCTTTACCGATGAGCGAGGCCTTACCGGTACCGATTATCGCGTCCTTACCGGTACCAATGATGGCGTCCTTACCGGTGCCAATGATGGCGTCCTTACCGGTGCCAATGATCGCGTCTTTGCCAGTACCGATGATGGCGTCCTTACCGGTGCCAATGATGGCGTCCTTACCGGTACCGATTATCGCGTCCTTACCGGTACCAATGATGGCGTCTTTGCCAGTACCGATGATGGCGTCCTTACCGGTGCCGATGATGGCGTCCTTACCGGTGCCGATGATGGCGTCCTTACCGGTACCGATGATCGCGTCCTTACCGGTACCGATGATCGCGTCCTTACCGGTGCCAATGATCGCGTCCTTACCGGTACCGATTATCGCGTCTTTACCGATGAGCGAGGCCTTACCGGTACCGATTATCGCGTCCTTACCGGTACCGATGATCGCGTCCTTACCGGTACCAATGATGGCGTCTTTGCCAGTACCGATGATGGCGTCCTTACCGGTGCCAATGATCGCGTCTTTGCCAGTACCGATGATGGCGTCCTTACCGGTGCCAATGATCGCGTCTTTGCCAGTACCGATGATGGCGTCCTTACCGGTGCCAATGATCGCGTCCTTACCGGTACCAATGATGGCGTCTTTGCCAGTACCGATGATGGCGTCCTTACCGGTGCCGATGATGGCGTCCTTACCGATGAGCGAGGCCTTACCGGTGCCAATGATGGCGTCCTTACCGGTACCGATGATCGCGTCTTTACCGGTACCGATGATCGCGTCTTTACCGGTACCGATGATCGCGTCTTTACCGGTGCCGATGATGGCGTCCTTACCGGTGCCGATGATCGCGTCCTTACCGGTGCCAATGATCGCGTCCTTACCGGTACCGATTATCGCGTCTTTGCCAGTACCGATGATGGCGTCCTTACCGGTACCAATGATGGCGTCTTTGCCAGTACCGATGATGGCGTCCTTACCGGTACCGATGATCGCGTCTTTGCCAGTACCGATGATGGCGTCCTTACCGGTACCGATGATCGCGTCCTTACCGGTACCAATGATGGCGTCTTTGCCAGTACCGATGATGGCGTCCTTACCGGTGCCGATGATGGCGTCCTTACCGATGAGCGAGGCCTTACCGGTGCCAATGATGGCGTCCTTACCGGTACCGATGATCGCGTCTTTACCGGTGCCGATGATGGCGTCCTTACCGGTGCCGATGATGGCGTCCTTACCGATGAGCGAGGCCTTACCGGTGCCAATGATGGCGTCTTTGCCAGTACCGATGATGGCGTCCTTACCGGTACCGATTATCGCGTCCTTACCGGTACCGATGATGGCGTCCTTACCGGTACCGATGATCGCGTCTTTACCGGTGCCAATGATGGCGTCTTTGCCAGTACCGATGATGGCGTCCTTACCGGTACCGATTATCGCGTCCTTACCGGTACCGATGATGGCGTCCTTACCGGTACCGATTATCGCGTCCTTACCGGTACCGATGATGGCGTCCTTACCGGTACCGATGATCGCGTCTTTACCGGTGCCAATGATGGCGTCTTTGCCAGTACCGATGATGGCGTCCGGATTGGCAGTCTTCATCCCAGGGGTGGCCCTCGCATATGCTGCACTTTCGGGTAGGCCCGCGGCGCCTATTGCAAGAGCCGACACGATTGCCGCAGACAATGCGGTTCTTCTGCATCCCTTCGCGTTCATTGAGCGTGTCCCCTATCTTTATCTTTGGTTACGCACTTGGTTCGTAATCAGCGGTGGCATCAGCCGGTCGAACAAACATGTAAACGGCTACACCGACCTTCACTCTCTCGTCCGTCGTAGCATTCGGCAGTTCGGACCCACGATTGGTGAGCCAGTCATCAAGGTTCTCGAGAAATTGCTGCCCCCGATCCTTTACATAAAGATCGAAGGCCATGGCATCAGTCGGCGTAATCCCGTGTGGCGCCCAGACACGACGCTCAAAAATCTTGTGGTCCTCGTCAGGTTTCAGATTCTGGTCAAGAGTCTTGGCGAGGTCGGTGAAGGCGACCGACATCGCGTGGAACTTGGCCGGGTCAGCAGCCGACGGGATATATATCCTTGCTAGAACGCGGTAATAGCCGGTACCAAGATCGCGAACGGTTCCGATCCGAATTAGTTCGTCGAGCATGTCCTCAGCGGGCACGTCGCTGGTGTAGCGTCGTACCAACTCAGTGAAACTGCGGCGTCCTGGAGCTGCGTTGAACGCAACTTCGTACGGAATTCCATAGGGGCCAGTGAATTCCGGGTCTTGGTGCCAGCCTGTAAGTAGCCTGCCGACGCGACTAAGTCGGCCAGCGAGTGCCTCGGCGTCTTCCTCTGTTTGGGTAACCATACGGGAGACTTCGAGCCGCGAGAGGCCGGTCGTAATAGCCAGTCGAGTGACAGAGTCCTTCGAGTCCGGGATCTGCAGAATGTCTTGAGCCGCATCCACGAAAACGTTCTTCAGGATCTCAGCAAATTCCCCATACGAGACTCCGTTGCGCAGCAGGACGCGCACCAGTGGCCGCATAAGCGGCCGAAAGGTCGACAAGAGCGTCGTTTTGAAGTTCTCGCTCATTCCTAGCCCGAAAACGGGCGGCGCCGTCCAATATGCAACTGCCGCTGTCATGAGGGTTATTGTTAACTCCGGTGTCGGACTATATCGGCCGGCCACGGCCGGTCAAGAGTTCAACATATTCGTACACTTACGGATGGCACCTAAAGGGTGTACTCCAATGAGGCGTGCGGCCCATGGGTACGTAATTGTTCACAAATTCAAGGTACTGAGGCACTAGCCTAGAAACGCTGGGAGCAGGCGGGGAAGGCCGCGTCCGCGGTGGCTCGGCTGGGCTATGTAAAGCCGCCTGGTTCAGCGACTGTACCCGATACGGCGGCGAGCATAGCTAAGTGTGACGGGCGTCACACTTCTGGGGTATATATCATAAACATTCTAATAAACAGATAGATGGAAGATATATCCAGAAACAACGTTAAGAATAGATATCGACCTGCCGGTCTATTCAGCAGCTGGTGGCGTGAGTCCCCTGCGCGATTCGGTACGGTGCCCAGACAACCGTTGCTCGGCGGCGGCGAAGCGTCATTCAGGTGAGCGCGCGCCGGTTGGTTGCCGTGCGATGCAATGCCAAACAAAACGGCCGGATCCCCTTTCGGGAATCCGGCCGCTTGGCCCCGTTAGGGGACTTGACAGTTATTCTGTTTTCTGGATTTTCGCGCTCTTGCGAAGTTCTTCCAGGTACGCCTCGATCTTCTTACGCTGGGACATCTGTTCGACTTGCTGCTTGACGTCTTCGAACGCCGGGATGGTCGGCGTCCGCGTGTCTTCCAGGCGGATCACGTGCCAGCCGTACTGGGTCTGGACCGGCTGCTGCGTCGTCTCGCCTTTCTTGAGCGCCGCGACGGCGTCCGAGAACGGCTTGACCATCGACTGCAGGCTGAACCAACCAAGGTCACCGCCGTTCTTCCCGCTCGGATCCTTGGAGTCCTTGGCCGCGAGCTTGGCGAAGTCGGCGCCGCCATCGAGTTCCTTGATTATCGCCTCGGCCTGCTCCTTCGTGTCGACGAGGATGTGCTGCGCCTTGTACTCCATCGGTACGTGCGCAACCTGCTCGTCGTAGTCAGCCTTGACCTCGGTTTCCGACACCGGATGTGTCTTCAGGTACTTCTCGGTGGCGGCCTGCGCGAGGATCTGCGTGGTCAGCAACGAGATTCGTGCCTTGGTCGCAGGCACGTTCTGCAGGCCTTCCTTTTCGGCCGCCTGCGCGACGATCGTCATGTCGATCAACTGGTCGAGCACCTGGGACTTCTGCTCGGGCGTGGCTTCAGTCGCCGGCTTGCCGGTCACCGCCAGCACGAAGACGTCGAACGCCTCGGCCGGGATCTTCTGACCGTTTACCGTTGCAACGGTGCCGGTCGCCGTCTTCGCGGCATCGGCCGCTGGCTTCGCGGCGTCGGCCGCCGGCTTCGCCGCATCGCCGGCAGGCTTGGTGCAGCCGGCCAGCAGGCTGGCTGCTGCGAGAAGTACGAGGGATATTCTTTGGGTACGCATCATTTGCCTCTGGGTTTGGAGTCTCGATCAATCGGTAGCGGCCTCGCCTGGGGCGAGTGCCTGTATGGAAAGCGCGTGAATGTCGGTGGTCATCATGTCCCCGACGGCTTCGTATACGAGTCTGTGACGCTTCAATGTGCCCAGTTCCGCGAACTGCGGCGCCGTGATGAGTACTGTGAAATGGCCGCGTCCGTCCGCTGCGCCGGCGTGGCCAGCGTGCCGGTGACTGTCGTCCACGACCTCGAGGTGTTGCGGCTCGAAAGCCCGGTTCAACCTGTCCGTCAAGCGCTCCAGCCGGGTCGCCGTCATGGGAGCACCTTCACGAAAGGCATCACCTCATAGGACTCGAATACGCCGTCGGTCACGTACGGGTCGCCGGCGATCCATTCTCGGGCGTCAGCGAGCGACGGGAACTCAGCCACGATTACACTGCCATCGAATCCTGCGGCGCCCGGATCGGGAGAATCCGTCGCAGGGCAGGGACCGGCCAGTACGACCCGCCCGGCGTCGGAAAGTTCGCAAACCCTGTCGAGGTGCCGGGCGCGGACACGAAGGCGGATTGCCAGCGACCCCGGGGTGTCGCGGCCAATGATTACGTAAAGCACGTCAGGTCTTCTCCGCGTCGCTTGGCTCGGTTTTGCGGGCGATCCAGAAACCCTGGGCAACCGCGAAAAGCAGAGTGAGCCCCATCAGGCCGAACAACTTGAAATTTACCCAGGTCGCCTCCGGGTAGTTGAAGGCGACGTAGAGGTTCAACGCGCCGCTCAGCACGAAGAATGCCACCCAGGCCAGGCTGAGTTTCGACCATTCCGCCGCCTCGAGTGTCACGTTCTCGCCGAGCATGCGCTGGATGACTGTCGGCCCGCGCACGAAATGGCTGGCCAGGAACACGACCGCGAACAGCCAGTTCACGATCGTCGGCTTCCACTTGATGAAGGTTGCGTCGTGCAGGTAGAGCGTCAGGCCACCGAACACGAGCACGAGTGCTGCCGTCGTGAGCAACATCGGGCTCACCTTGCGGAAGCGAACCCAGCTGACGACGGTTTGGGCCAGCACGCCCACGATCAGCACTGCAGTCGCGGTGTAGATGCCCGCGAACTTGTAGGTGACGAAGAAGGCGATGACCGGTAGTAGGTCTACGAGAAACTGCATGCTTGGGGGGCGGGTGTTCGGCCGGGACGGCCCAAGGCCGGGGCGCGTATCATAGCCAACTCGCCGGTCGCGCCCAACGACGGCTCTAGAAAGAACAATGGCGCTGCTCCTTTCAATACACCCGATGAGCCCCCAGCCACGGCTCATACGCCAGGCGGTAGCGGCGATCCGCGAAGGCAGCGTCGTCGCCTATCCGACCGACTCCTGCTACGCGCTTGGCTGCCTGATTGGCGACAAGGACGCGATGGAGCGCATCCGGCGAATCCGCGATGCAGGCAAGGACCACAATTTCACGCTTGTATGCAGGGACCTGTCCGAGATCGCGAAATACGCCCGCGTGGACAACAGCCAGTACCGCACGCTGCGGGCGTTCACGCCCGGCCCGTATACGTTCCTGCTGGAGGCAACCCGGGAGGTGCCGAAGCGCCTGCAGAACCCGAAGCGGCGCACGATCGGGCTTCGCGTTCCAGACAACCCGATCGTGCGGATGCTGCTGGCTGAGCTTGGCGAGCCGATCATGAGTTCCACGCTGCTGCTTCCGGGGGACGAGGTGCCCATCACGGACCCGCACGAGGTCAAGGAGCGGCTCGGCCACACGGTGGACCTGGTCATTGACGGCGGGCAGGGCGGGTTCGAGCCCTCGAGTGTCGTGGACCTGTCAGGCACCGCGCCGGTCGTGGTGCGCCGCGGCAAGGGCGACGTTTCAACGTTCGAGTGAACGCAGGCCGGGGCGGCCTGCGTATAATCCCCGATTCGCGACGATCCAGGCCTGTAGCCGTGTGTGCGGACGTTCAGGAATGTCTCGTAGTGCTTTGAAAATCAAGTAATTATTTTTGCGATGAAGCGCAAGGGACCGTTTTGAGTTCATTAGTGACGACCCCCCGACGCGTGTTGTCGGGCATGCGCCCGACCGGCGCCCTGCACCTCGGCAATTACCACGGGGCTCTCCGTAACTGGATCGAGCTGCAGTACGAATACGACTGCTATTTCTTCGTCGCGGACTACCATGCGCTCACGACCGGGTACGAAGACACGGCTGACCTCGAGGCCAACACCTGGCGGATCGTGATCGACTGGCTCGCGGCCGGCGTCAATCCTTCGGCGGCGACCCTTTTCATCCAGTCGAAGGTCCCTGAGCACGCTGAACTACACCTGCTGCTGTCGATGATCACGCCACTCGGTTGGCTTGAGCGCGTCCCTACCTACAAGGACCAGCAAGAGCAACTCAAGGAAAAGGACCTGGCGACCTACGGGTTCCTGGGATACCCGCTGCTGCAAAGCGCGGACATCCTGCTGTATCGCCCGATGTACATCCCGGTAGGCGAGGACCAGGTCGCACACGTCGAGATCACGCGCGAAATCGCCAGGCGATTCAATTTCATCTACGGTCGTGAGCCCGATTTCGAGGCCAAGGCCGAGCGCGCAGTTCAGAACCTCGGCGCGAAGAAAGCTGCGCTTTATCGCGACCTGCGTCGCGGCTACCAGGAGCGCGGCGAGGAGCAGTCGCTTGGCAAGGCGAGGGCACTGCTCGAGGGTAATTCGCGCCTCACGCTCGCGGACAAGGAGCGCCTGCTCGGCTATCTCGAGGGCACCGGCAGGACGATCCTGCCCGAGCCCGAGGCGCTGCTCACCGCCACGCCCAAGGTGACCGGGCTCGACGGCCGCAAGATGTCGAAGTCCTACGGCAACACGATCGGTCTCCGCGAGGACCCGGACGCGGTCGCGGCGAAGCTCCGGACCATGCAGACCGATCCCGCCCGGGTACGCCGCACCGACCCGGGCGACCCGGAGAAATGCCCGGTCTGGGACCTGCACAAGTTGTATTCGACGGAGCAGACGCGGCGTTGGGTCGACGAGGGTTGTCGCAGCGCTGGCATCGGCTGCATCGAGTGCAAGAAGCCGCTGATCGATCGCGTGGTCGAGGACGTCACCGCCATGCGGCAGCGCGGCCGGGAATTCGAGGAAAACCCTGACCTCGTGCGCGGCATCATCGCAGAGGGTTGCGAGAAGGCACGCGCAGTGGCGGGGCAGACGCTGGACGACGTGAAGCAGGCCATGGGCCTCGGCTACCGTTGAGGAACCCACATGAGCAAGCCGGACCTTAGGCTGATCGAAGGCGGGCTGCCGCAGGCCTCGCCTGCGCCCGAGAACCATGAGCAGGCGGAGATGCCGTTTGCGGTGGTCGAGGGTGAGCCGCTCACCGTGATGCCGCGCGACCTGTACATCCCGCCGGATGCGCTGCAGGTATTCCTGGAGGCCTTCGAGGGCCCGCTGGACCTGCTGCTCTACCTGATCCGCCGGCAGAACATCGACATCCTCGACATCCCGCTTGCGGAAATCACCCGCCAGTACATGAAGTACATCGAGTTGATGCACGAGCTGCAGTTCGAACTCGCTGGCGAGTACATGCTGATGGCCGCGACGCTTGCCGAGATCAAGTCGCGCATGCTGTTGCCGCGTCCCCAGGGCGACGGTGACGAGGACTCGGACGACCCGCGCGCCGAGCTGGTGCGGCGCCTGCAGGAGTACGAGCGCTTCAAGCGCGCAGCGGAACGAATGGAAACGCTGCCGCGCGTCGATCGCGATACGTTCCCGGTGTCCGCGGAGCTGGTCGATCGTCGGGTCGTCAAGATCCTGCCGGTCGTCACCATGCAGGAAATGCTGGTCGCGCTGAAGGACGTGATGTCGCGCGGTGAGATGTTCGCGCACCACCAGGTGCAGCGCGAGCGGCTCTCGGTGCGACAGCGCATGTCCGACGTGCTCGACGCGCTGCGTACGCAGTCGTTCGTCGAGTTCACGCAGCTATTCCGGTCCGAAGAGGGCCGCATGGGCGTCACGGTCACGTTTTCGGCGATCCTCGAGTTGCTGCGCGAGGGGTTGATAGAGATCGTGCAGGCCGAACAGTTCGCGCCGATACACGTTCGCGCCGGCGCGCCGCGGCGCGTCGCGATCGTCGCGGACAGCGAGCAGCAAGAGACCGGAGACCGGACGGAACCATGAGCGATCATCCACTTTGCAACGTCGTCGAGGCCGTGCTGATGGCGGCTGGCCGGCCGGTCACGATCGAGCAGATGCTCGAATTGTTCGAGGAGCACGAGCGTCCGGCTGCCGCGGACCTGCGCGACGCGCTCGCCGACCTTGAGCGCCGATTCGACGGAACCGGAATCGAGATTCGCGAGGTGTCCAGCGGGTGGCGGGTACAGGTGCGACAGCAGTATTCGGGAACCGTGTCGCGGCTCTGGCAGGAGCGGCCGAGCCGTTATTCCCGGGCGCTGCTCGAGACACTTTCGTTGATCGCCTACCGGCAACCCATCACGCGCGGCGAGATCGAGGATATCCGCGGCGTCACGGTGGCTTCCACCATCATGCGCACTATCCAGGAGCGCGGTTGGATCAGGGTGGTCGGTCATCGCGAGGTTCCTGGCCATCCCGAGTTGCTCGGTACGACCCGTGAATTTCTCGACTACTTCGGGTTGAAGAGCCTGGACGACCTGCCGACGCTTGCGCAGTTGCAGGACCTCGAAGACATCAACGAGCAATTGGAGCTTCCAGGTGCGCCAATGCTGCCGGCACTGCACGCCGGCAATGCCGACTCGGCCGGGGAGGATCGGTTGCCAGGCGTTGAACCGTCGCTCGACGACGAGCAGTCGCACGAGGCCGAGCCAGCATCCAGGGTAGAGCCCTCGACCGCCGACGAGCCGTCGCCGCCCGGCGACGAGCCACGCTAGCACCGACCCTTGGAAGAGCGCCTGCACAAGCTTCTCGCGCGACACGGCATCGGTTCCCGACGCCAGGCGGAGTCATGGATCGCGGAAGGGCGCGTGCTGGTCAACGGCCGGACCGCCGAGATCGGCCAGCAGGTCAAGGCGGGAGACCGGGTAGTCGTCGACGGTCGGGATGTCACGAAACGCCTGGCATTCGACCACGAGTTGCAGGTCATCCTGTATCACAAGCCGGAAGGCGAGATGCTGCGCAAGCAGGCCGGCGACGAGCGTGCGGGTGTCGAAGCACGCTTGCCGGCGCTGCGCGGCGGACGGTGGCTGCCGGTGAACTCCCTTGGGTTCGGCGAGGACGGCCTGCTGATCATGGCCAGCGACGGCGCATTCGTCTCCGGCGTCACCCGCCACGCCCACGAGGTTCCGGTTGAGTACCGGGTGCGCGCGCTTCGGCCACGACAGGCCGAGGACTGGCCGAAGATGCCGACCACCGTGGACGCGGAGGGCGTCAACGTGGAGTTCTCCACCGTGGAACGCCTCGAAGGCGGCGCGACGAATGCCTGGTTCAAGATCGCGGCGGATCGCACCCTGCCCAAAGGTGCGATCCGCGCGCTGTTCGATTCGGCCGGACTCAAGGTCAGCCGTACCATGCTTGTGCAGTGGGGTCCGGTGGCGCTGCCTCGCGACCTGCCGCGTGGACGCTCTCGCGAACTCGGAGGTCCGGAATTCGATGCGCTCGTGGCGATGTCGGGCATAGCGCGGCCGGCACGGCCCGCCGCGCGGCGTCGAACTACTGGGCGTCGAAGCGGCGGCCGGTGACGCCGCGGCTCCCAGGCCCGAGCAGGTACAGGTAGGCCGGCATTGCCTGCAATGGGAGTGGCACGCTGTCCGCGTCCTCGCCAGGGTATGCCCTCGCGCGCATTACCGTGCGGATCTTGCCCGGATTCACGCTGTTGACCCGGATGCTGGTGAGCGTATCGGTTTCGTCGGCCAGCACCTGCATCAGTCCTTCGATAGCGAACTTGGAGGCGGCGTACGCGCCCCAGTAGGCTCGCGCACGCTGCGAGACGCCGCTGGTGGTGAACACGATCGACGCGTCCTGCGAGAGTTTCAGCAGCGGCAGCAGCGCCTGCGTCAGGATGAACGCCGCGTTGACGTTTACGTGCATGACGCGCATCCAGGTCACGACGTCGTAGTGCTCGATCGGCGCGAGCTCGCCGAGCTGGCCCGCGAGGTGAGCGAGGCCATCGAGGCGGCCGAATTCGCCGCGCACACCATCCACCAGCGCCGCGTAGTGGCTCGCATCGGCCTTCTCGAAGTCGAGCGGTGCGATCGATGGCCTTGCGCCACCGGCCGCCCGGATCGAGTCGTAGACGGACTCGAGCTTCCTCACGTTGCGACCCACCAGCACGACCCTGGCGCCGAGCGCGGCACAGGTGCGCGCGAGCTCCGCACCGATCCCGCCGCTGGCCCCGGTCACCAGTATCACGCGGTCCTGCAGCGCGTCGGGCCCAGCAACGTAGGCTCGCGGGTCTTGTTCAGTCATCGTCGATATCTCCCTCCGCAGGGCGTGGCTCGCGCGCCAGCTTCTCGACCGGAAGCAGTTCCTCGATCTCGCGTCCCGATCGCAGGCCAAGTTCCGTGAACTTGCGCGCGCCGGGCAGTACCTGCCGCTCGAGCGAGCCGACTGCACTGTTGTAGGCGTCCACGCTCTGCCCGAGCGAACGGCCGATCTTGCCCATGTGCTCGCCAAACTTCGCGAGCCTGCGGTAGAGGTCTTCGGCGAGTTCCTGGATGCGCGCGGCGTTCTCGGCGAGTGCGTTTTGTCGCCAGCCGTAGGCCACTGCCTTCAGCAGCGCGACGAAGCTGGTCGGCGTGGCGATGATGACGTGCTGGCGGATGGCATCCTCGAGCAGCGTCGGAACCTCGTTGATCGCGGCGCCCAGGAACTGGTCTCCCGGAATGAAGAGCACCACGAACTCCGGGCTCTTGTCGAACTGCTTCCAGTAGGCTTTCGAGGCCAGCTGGCGGACACGCTCGACCACGGCCTGCGCATGCCGCCTGAGTGCCAGCGCGCGCTCCTCGTCGGTGGCTGCCTCGACGGCCGACAGGTAGGCATCGAGCGGCGTCTTCACGTCCACGACCAGCTGACGGCCGTCCGGCATGTTGACGATCATGTCGGGTCGGAGCGCCCCGTCCTCGCCCTGGACGGTAACCTGTTCCGAGAAGTCGCAATGCTCGACCATTCCGGCGAGTTCCGCGAGACGGCGCAACGTCATCTCGCCCCATTGGCCCCGCACCTCGGGCCGACGCAGCGCGGTGACCAGGTTGCGCGTCTCGCGCTGCAGTGCCTGCTGGCCGAGTGCGACGCCCTCGATGGAGCTTCGCAGCGAGCCGAATGTCTCGGCGCGCTCCTTCTCGATCCTGGCGATCTGCTGGTTGGTTCGTTCCAGCGCTTCGCGCACCGGTGCGAGCATGGATTCCACCGCCTTCTCGCGCTCCGAGAAGCTGCGGGTCGCGAGTTCCTGCTGTTGCCCCATTACCTGGCCCGCAAGCTGCAGGAACACCTCGCTGTTGCCGCGAAGCGCGTCGCCCGCCACGGAATCGAAGCCCGAGCGTAGCCGGGCCAGCGCGAGGTCGAGAGCCTGCTCGCGCTCGCGGGCAATGTCGGCCGCTGAACGTATCTCGGCGCGTGAAGCTGCGAGTTCGAGTTCGACCGCGTGGGTCCTGCGGCGCGCAACCAGCCAGCCGGCACCAAAGGCCATCACCGCGACCAGGCAAACGAAGGCATATGACGCCGGCGTCACTGCGTGTCCCCGGCGGCGCGCGCAAGCGCGGTGTCCATCCAGTCGAGCAGTTGCAGCGGTTCGGTAACCATGCCGGCCGGCTGCCATGTTCGCGGGTCGTCGTCGGCAGATATGTAGCCGTAGGCAGCGACCACGGTGGTCATTCCGGCCGCGCGCCCGGCCTGGATGTCGCGCTCTGCATCCCCGGCGTACACGCAGCGTTCTGGCGTAATGCCGATGACGCGCGCGGCGTGCAGCAACGGCAGCGGATGCGGCTTGCGTTCCGGAAGCGTGTCGCCGCTCACTACACACGCGGCCCGACGGTCCAGGCCCAAGGAGGCGAGCAGCGGGTCGGTGAGCCAGCCGGGCTTGTTGGTCACGATGCCCCAGGGCAGGCCGAGCCGCTCGAGTTCAGTGAGCAGCGCTTCAGCGCCGGGGAACAGGCGTGTGTGATCGGCGAGGTTCAGCGCGTAGATTTCCAGGAATCGCAGGCGGAGCCGTTCGTACTCGTCGCCCTTCGCCGTCGGGAAGCCGAGCGAGACAAGTCGTGCCGAACCGTGCGAGACGACTGGCCGGATGGTCGGCGAGGGCAGCGGGTCGAGGCCGTTTTCTTCGCGCAGCCGGTTCAGGGCGCCGCCCATGTCCGGTGCCGTGTCGAGCAGCGTGCCGTCGAGATCGAGCAGCAGCGCGGAGTGCCTGTGCCTCACGCGTGGGCTCCGGCCGGGCCCGCCTTGCGGAAATGCACCAGGTAATTCACGCGCGCGTCGCCGGTGAGGCGCGCAGTTCGTGCGAACGGATCGTAATCGAGACCCGCGACATCCATCATTTCGAGTCCTGCGGCCTTGCCCCAGCCCGCGAGTTCCGAAGGGCGGATGAACTTGTCGTAGGTGTGGGTGCCGCGCGGCAGCAGTCGCAGCACGTACTCCGCGCCGACCACTGCGTGCAGGTAGGCACGGGGCGTCCGGTTGATCGTGGAGACGAAGACGTGTCCGCCCGGGCGCACCAGCGCCGCGAGCGCGGCGACTACGGAGCGCGGATCCGGCACGTGCTCGAGCATCTCCATGCAGGTTGCCAGGTCGTACGCACCGGCATGCTCGGCGGCATGCGGTTCGGCGGCCTCGAGCCTGTAGTCGACTGCCACGCCAGATTCGAGTGCGTGCAGCCTGGCGACCTGCAGCAGTTCGGAAGCGAGGTCGAGGCCCGTCACGCTGGCGCCCCTGGCGGCCATGGCCTCGGCCAGCAGCCCACCGCCGCAGCCGACATCGACGATTCTCTGTCCAGCCAGCTCGCGGCCGCGTTCAACGTACTCGAGTCTCACGGGATTCAGGTCGTGCAGCGGGCGCATCTCGCCCGCAGGGTCCCACCAGCGACTGGCCGTCGCCTGGAATCGCGCGATCTCTGCTGCATCGACGTTGACGGCATCATTCATCTACAGCGACCTCCGGGCTTGCGCCGTCCATTCTGACGCGCCAGGACTCCGCGCGCTCGAGCACGGCGGCTTCGTCGAGGTATACAAGGGCCCCGTCGGCGAGCAGCCGACGTCCGGCCACCCAGGTGTCGGTGACCTGTCGCGACGAGGCGGAATAAATAACCGTGGCCACGACGTCGCTGACCGGCCAGCTGCGCGGGCTTTTGAGGTTCATGCAGCAGAGGTCGGCCCACTTTCCCGGGACCAGGCCGCCGGTCAGCTCGCCAAGGCCAAGGGCGCGGGCACCCTCGAGTGTGGCCATTCGCAGCAGGTCCGAGGCGACGACGGCGCCGGGCGACGCCGAGACGCCCGAAGCGAGCAGGCCCGCGGTACGAGCTTCGCCCAGCACGTCGAGGTCGTCGTTCGAAGCCGCCTCGCCGGTGCCGAGCGACACCGGCACGCCGCGGCCGAGCAAGTCGGGCAGCGGGCAGACGCCGGCGCCGCGCTTCAGGTTCGACTCGGGGCAATGGACCACGCTCGCGCCGGACCCGGCCAGCATTTCAAGGTCGCTGGGCGTCACATGCGCCATGTGCACGGCGCGGAGTTGCGGGCTTGCAAGCCCGATAGACGCGAGGCGTGCCAGGGGTCGCATGCCGAACCTTCCCTCGCTCTCCTCGATTTCCCATGCGGTCTCGTGCAGGTGCAGCGCGACCGGCAGGTCCAGTTCGTCCGCCAGGCGCCGGACCCGCGCAAGTGTCGCGTCGCTGAGCGAATGCGGGGCGTACGGCGCGAAATGAGTGCTGAGCAGCGGGTCGCCGCGGTACTGGTCGCGAAGGTGCATGCCGCGATCGATGTGCTCGTCCGCAGTCGCCGCCCATGCGGTTGCGGCTTCGCTCACCAGCAGGCCGATGCTGGCGCGAACGTGGCATTCGGCCGCAGTCTGTGCAACCACGTCCGGCCAGAGGTGCATGTCGGCGAAGCAGGTGACGCCGGCGCGCAGCATCTCCGCGATCGCGAGCTCCGTGCCGTCGCGCACGTACTCGGGGCCGGACCAGCGGCGTTCGAGCGCGCGTACGCCGCCGGGTTGCCACGGCCCCGGCCGCTGGTTCTGCTCGCGGCCACGCAGCAGCGTCGTGGCAGCGTGCGTGTGCGCATTGACGATGCCGGGCATCAGCACGTGCGACGGCCGATCGACGTGCTCGCGCGCCGCATAGCGCGCCCGCGCCTCGGCTGCCGGCAGCACCGCGACGATCTGGCCTCCGTGTATCGCAACCGCATGGTCCTCGAGCACGCGCCCATCGGGCTCGACGGGAACGACCCAGCGTGCGGTGATCAGCGTATCGACGGGTTCCATTGTGGGCCGGAAAAAGGGCGGGGCGCGCAGTATACCGAGCTGCCCCGTGGGCAGGCCGCGCGGACGCCACCGGTGCCGGTCTGGGCGGCTCCTTGTGGTATTATTCCGCGTCTTTGGACGGCATAAGCCGGCCGCCATCCACGACCAGAAAAACATGGCCGAAATCGCCCGCGAACTCCTGCACGTCAGCCTCGAAGACGAGATGAAACAGTCGTACCTCGATTACGCGATGAGCGTGATCGTGGGACGTGCGCTGCCCGACGTACGTGACGGCCTGAAGCCCGTCCATCGCCGCGTCCTCTACGCGATGCGCGAGCTCGGCAACGAGTGGAACAAGTCCTACAAGAAGTCCGCTCGCGTCGTCGGCGACGTGATCGGCAAGTACCACCCGCACGGCGACACCGCGGTCTACGACACGATCGTGCGCATGGCGCAGCCGTTCTCGATGCGCTACCTGCTGGTGGATGGGCAGGGCAACTTCGGCTCGGTGGACGGCGACGCCCCGGCGGCGATGCGCTACACCGAAGTTCGCATGTCGCGCCTCGCCTCGGAACTGCTGGCCGACATCGACAAGGAGACGGTGGACTTCGTCCCAAACTACGACGAGTCCGAGAGCGAGCCGTCGGTATTGCCGACGCGGGTGCCGAACCTGCTCATCAACGGGTCCTCCGGCATCGCGGTCGGCATGGCGACCAACATCCCGCCGCACAATCTCACCGAAGTGATCGACGCCTGCGTCGCGGTTATCGACAACCCGGAAATCACGATTCCGCAACTGATGGAAATCGTGCCGGGCCCGGACTTCCCGACTGCCGGCATCATCAACGGTGCGCGCGAGATCTATTCGGCCTACACCACCGGTCGCGGCCGCATCCAGGTTCGCGCGAAGACCGAGATCGAGGAGATCGACGCCCATGGCCGCGAGGCCATCATCGTCACCGAGCTGCCGTACCAGGTGAACAAGGCGCGCCTGCTCGAGCGCATCGCGGACCTGGTTCGCGGCAAGCTGATCGAGGGCATCTCGGAGCTGCGCGACGAGTCCGACAAGGACGGCATGCGCGTGGTCATCGAATTGAAGCGCGGCGAGATCGCGGACGTCGTGCTTAACAACCTCTACAAGCAGACGCCGATGTCGACGGTGTTCGGCATCAACATGGTCGCGCTGCAGGACGGCCAGCCGAAGCTGCTGAACCTGAAGCAGTTCATCGAGGCGTTCCTGCGCCACAGGCGCGAGGTCATCACCCGCCGAACGGTGTTCGAACTCAGGAAGGCTCGCGACCGCGGCCACATCCTCGAAGGCCTCGCGATCGCGCTCGCCAACATCGACGAGGTGATCGCGCTGATCAAGGCATCGCAGTCTCCCGCGGAAGCGAAGGCGGGCCTGATGGGGCGCACCTGGGGCCCCGGCGCCGTGCCGGAGATGCTGGCCCGCGCGGGCTCGATCCAGACCCGGCCGGAAGGCCTGTCGAGCGAGTTCGGGCTGCAGTCGGGGGCCTACCGTCTGTCGGAAGTGCAGGCGCAGGCGATCCTCGACCTTCGGCTCCACCGGCTCACCGGGCTCGAGCAGGACAAGATCATTGCCGAGTTCGGCGAGTTGCTCGAACTGATCCGCGACCTGTGCGACATCCTGGCGCGGCCGGAGCGCCTGCTCGCCGTGATCCGGGCGGAACTGCTGGAAATCCGCGAGCAGTACGGCGACGCGCGGCGCACGCGCATCGATGTGGACGAGTCCGACCTAACGATCGAGGACCTGATCGCGCCGCAGGACGTGGTGGTGACGCTTTCCCACGGCGGCTACGCAAAGGCACAGCCGGTCAGCGAATACCGCGCCCAGGGTCGCGGCGGGCGCGGGAAGTCGGCGACGGCGGTCAAGGACGAGGATTTCGTCGACAAGCTCTTCATCGCCAACACGCACGACACGCTGCTGTGTTTCTCCAGCCGCGGACAGCTCTACTGGCTCAAGGTGTACCGCCTTCCGCAGGCGGGCCGGGGTTCGCGCGGCAAGCCGATCGTGAACCTGCTGCCGCTGCAGGCAGACGAGCGTATCACGGCCGTGCTGCCGATCCGCGAGTACGAGGAAGGCCGCTACGTGTTCATGGCCACGGCGTCCGGGACGGTGAAGAAGACGCCGCTCGTGGCGTTCTCCCGGCAGCGGGCTGCGGGAATCATCGCGGTCGTCCTCGATGAGGGCGATCGCCTGGTCGGTGTGGCGATCACGGACGGCACGCGCGATGTGATGCTCTGCACGTCGAGCGGCAAGGCAATCCGCTTCGCCGAGGACGACGTCCGGCCGATGGGCCGCACGGCGGCAGGCGTGCGAGGCATCCGCTTGCCGGCCGGCGAAGACGTGATATCGCTGATCATCCCGGACCGGGACGGCCTGATCCTGACCGCGTCCGAAAACGGTTTCGGCAAGATCACGGCGGAGAGCGAATTTCCGGTGCACCGACGCGGCGGGCAGGGCGTCATCGCCATGCAGACCAGTGAGCGCAACGGGCGCCTGGTCGCCGCAACGCAGGTGGCCACGACCAACGAACTCATGTTCATGAGTTCGAGTGGCACGCTGGTGCGCACCCGGGCCGAGGAAATCTCGGTGCTCGGCCGCAATACCCAGGGCGTGCGACTGATCCGGCTCGACGAGGGCGAGCGCCTGATCGGCGTCGAGCCCGTGGAAGCGGAAAATGGCGAGGAAGCGGACGACGCCGAGGATTCCGTGGACCCCGGGCTCGCCCCGGGTGCCGAGGACGCCGGCGGGCCGCCGACCCTGAACTGAGCGCGTCGCACGATGCACGGTGACCGCAAGGCCAACCGCGCTGCTACACTGCGCTGCAACATCGTTGCGGAGAATCGCCCCCCATGAGCCGCGTTTTCAATTTCAGCCCCGGGCCGGCCGCGCTGCCGGCGGAAGTCCTCGAGCAGTTGCGCGACGAAATGCTGGACTGGCACGGCCAGGGCATGTCGGTGATGGAAATGAGCCATCGCGGCAAGCCGTTCGGCAGCATTGCACAGCAGGCCGAAGCCGACCTGCGCGAACTGCTGTCGATCCCGTCGAACTACAAGGTCCTGTTCCTGCAGGGCGGGGCGACTGCGCAGTTTGCCGCCATACCATTCAATCTCACGCGGCCAGACTCGGTCGCCGACTACGTCAACACCGGCGCCTGGTCGAAGAAGGCCATCGGCGAGGCGAAGCGTTACTGCAAGGTCAACGTGGCCGCCGACTCCGCCGCGGACAACTACTCGAGCATTCCGGATCGCGCCGGCTGGCGCCTTACGCCGGGCGCGGCCTACGTGCATTACACGCCGAACGAGACCATCGGCGGCGTGGAATTCCTGTCGGTACCCGACGTGGGCGACGTGCCGCTCGTTGCGGACATGTCCTCCACGATCCTGTCGCGACCGATCGACGTGAGTCGCTTCGGTGTGATCTATGCGGGGGCGCAAAAGAACATCGGCCCGGCCGGACTGGCCGTGGTGATCGTCCGCGATGACCTGCTCGGTGGTGCGCGCCCCGACACGCCGACGGTATTCGACTGGACCGCGATGGCCGGTGACGGCTCGATGCTCAATACGCCGGCGTCGTACTCGTGGTACGTAGCTGGAGCCGTGTTCCAATGGATCAAGCGCCGGGGCGGGCTCGCGGCCATGGAGCGCCTGAACAGCGCGAAGGCGGAGCGCTTGTACGCGGCGATCGACGGCTCGGGCTTCTACCGCAATCCAGTGCGGCCGGATTGCCGGTCGTGGATGAACGTCCCGTTCGTGCTGCCGTCCGCCGACCTCGACAAGCCCTTCCTCGAGGGTGCCAAGGCGGCGGGTCTCGTGGCGCTCGCGGGGCACCGCTCGGTCGGCGGCATGCGGGCCAGCATCTACAACGCCATGCCGATGGCGGGTGTCGAGGCACTGGTCGCGTACATGCAGGATTTCCAGCAGAAGCATGGTTGAAGACCAATCACGGCTAAGATTCCTTCATGTCATTCAAAGTCCTCACGCTGAACAACATCTCGGTCCGCGGCCTGGAGTGCCTGCCGCGCGAGCGCTACGAGGTCGCGTCCGAGATCGGGCACCCCGATGCCATCCTGCTTCGATCAGCGGACATGCACTCGATGGAAATCCCGGCGAGCGTGATCGCGATCGCCCGTGCGGGAGCCGGCACCAACAACATTCCGGTCGCCAGGCTCAGTGGCAGCGGCATCCCTGTGTTCAACGCGCCGGGCGCGAATGCCAATGCGGTCAAGGAACTGGTGCTGGCCGGGCTTTTCCTCGCAGCGCGGAATATCTGCCAGGGTTGGGAATTCGTGCGTTCGCTCCAAGGCGACGACCACGCCATCGAGGCGGCGATCGAGAAGGGCAAGAAGAAGTTCGTGGGCCACGAGCTTCCGACCAGGGCGCTCGGCGTCGTCGGCCTCGGCGCAATCGGCGTCGAGGTTGCGAATGCGGCGCTTGCACTTGGCATGAAGGTGCGCGGATACGACCCGCAGATCACCGTGCAGCGCGCGTGGCAGTTGTCCTCCGGTGTCGAGCAGGCGCTCAGCCTCGACGACCTGTTCGCGCGCAGCGACATGATCAGCGTGCACGTGCCATTGAACGACGCGACGCGCGGCCTGGTGAACGAGGCGCGCATCCGGCTCATGCGTCGCGGCAGCGCGGTGCTCAACTTCTCGCGCGGGCAGATCGTGGACGAGGCGGCCATCCTCTCCGGACTCGAGCAGGGCCAGGTCGCAACCTACATCTGCGACTTCCCCACCGGGGCGATCAAGGACCACCCGCGCGTCGTGGCGCTTCCTCACCTCGGCGCGTCCACCGGGGAAGCCGAGGAAAATTGCGCGATCATGGCGGCCGAGACCCTTCGCGACTATCTCGAGAACGGCAACGTCCGCAACTCGGTGAATTTCCCGGAGGTAGTGCTGCCCAGGGTCGGCGACAACCGCATCGCGGTCGCCAACCGGAACGTGCCGAACATGGTCGGGCAGATCTCGACCTGTCTCGCTGATGCGAAGCTCAACATCGCCGACCTTCTAAACAAGTCGCGCGGCGACCTGGCCTACACGCTGATCGACACGGATTCGCCGATCCCCGCCGAGTTGCTCGCGCGCCTGCGTGGTATCGAGGGCGTGCTGCGAGCGAGGCTCGTCTGAGCATGGCGCGCAAGGTGCCCAAGGTCGCAAGGCGGTCCAGCACGGCCAGCAAACCCAAGCCGGTCAGCCTGGCCGGGACTGGCACGCCGACCAAGGCGGCGAAGGCGAAAAATCCCGCTGCGAAGACCCGTGGAAAGTCTCGACTGCGCCCGTCGCCGCACGTAGAGATGCCCGGAGCGCCTGCCATAGGAGGCATGCGGGACCTGATCGATTCGGTGGACGCGCAGATACACGAATTGATCAACCAGCGGGCGCTGCTCGCGCAGAAGGTCGGCATTTCCAAGCATGCCGCCGGGCATACGGTGGATTTCTACCGTCCCGACCGCGAGGCGCAGGTGCTGCGCATGGCCATCGAGCGAAATCGCAAGGCACGCGGTCCGCTGTCGGACGAGGAGATCGCGCGCCTGTTCCGCGAGATCATGTCGGCCTGTCTTGCCCAGCAGGATCCTTTGAAGGTCGCGTTCCTCGGGCCGGAGGGCACGTTCACGCAACAGGCGGTGCTGAAGCATTTCGGGCAGTCGGTGCGCGCGCTGTCGCTCACGTCTATCGAGGAGGTCTTCCGCGAGGTCGAGGCGGGCACCGCAGACTTCGGCGTGGTGCCGATCGAGAATTCCAGCGAAGGCACGGTAAACAACACGCTCGACATGTTCCTGACCTCGCCGCTCGGGGTGTGCGGCGAGGTGGAACTGCGCGTGCATCAGAACCTGATGGGTCGCATGACCTCCCTCGAGGACGTGCAGCGCATCTGCGCGCACCCACAGGCGCTCGCACAGTGCCGGGGATGGCTTGCGGAGCACCTGCAGGGGGCCGAGCGCCTGCCGGTCGCGAGCAACGCGGAGGGCGCGCGCCGCGCGCGCGACGAGGAAGGCACGGCTGCGATCGCGAGCGCCGCGGCCGCGGTCGTGTACGGCCTCAACATGCTGGTCCCCGAGATCGAGGACCGGCCGGACAATACGACGCGCTTCCTGGTCATCGGCAGCAAGGCATTCGAGCCGAGCGGCACGGACAAGACCACGCTGCTGGTGTCTGCGGCCCACACCGACGCGCCGGGCGCGCTGTTCCGGCTGCTCGAGCCACTTGCTCGCAGCAACATCAGTCTGACGCGCATCGAGTCGCGTCCGTCCCGGCGACGCAAGTGGGACTACGTCTTCTTCATCGACGTCGAGGGTCACGAGAAGCTCGAGCCGCTCGCGTCTGCGCTGGCGGAACTCAAGACGCGCACGTCGCTGTGCCGCGTGCTCGGGTCCTATCCGAAGGCCGTTCTCTGACGATGACGCGCTACAGGGTGGCGCCGGCTGCCGGCATCGCCGGTGAGGCTGCTGTTCCGGGTGACAAGTCGATCTCGCACCGCGCGCTGATGCTCGGCGCCATCGCGTCGGGCACGACGCGCGTCAGCGGATTCCTCGAGGGCGAGGATTGCCTCGCCACGATGCGCGCCGTGGCGGCACTCGGCGTGCAGGTGCGTCGCCCGGGGCCGGGCGAGGTCGTGATCGAAGGCGCAGGCCTCGACGGCTTTCGGGCGCCGGCCGCGGCGCTCGACATGGGCAATGCCGGCACCGCGATGCGCCTCTTCATGGGGCTGCTCAGTTCCCAGGCATTCGATTCGGTGCTGGTCGGCGACGAGTCGCTGATGCGCCGGCCAATGGAACGCGTCGCGGCGCCGCTGCGCGCCATGGGCGCGACGATCTGCACCAGCGACGGGCGGCCACCGGTGCGAATTTCGGGTGGGATGACCCTGCACGGTATCCGCTATGAGATGCCGGTCGCCAGCGCGCAGCTCAAGTCTGCGCTGCTGCTCGCCGGGCTGCGCGCCGAAGGCGACACGACGGTGATCGAGCCCGCCGTAACGCGAGATCATTCCGAGCGCATGCTGCAGGCGTTCGGCTGCGACGTGTCGTCGGTCGGCGGCGTGGTCACGCTCAAGCCGCCGCCAAGGCTGGCGGCGTCGGATATCGAGGTGCCTGGTGACTTCTCGTCGGCCGCGTTCTTCGTCGTCGCCGCGTGCATCGGCGCCCGCGCGCCGTTCGTGGTCCGCGGGGTCGGCGTGAATCCGACCCGCACCGGCCTGATCGAGATGCTGCAATTGATGGGCGCGGACCTGCGTCTCGTGAACCAGCGGACCTGTGGTGCGGAGCCGGTGGCCGATATCGAGATCCGGCCCGCGGCGCTGCGTGGTATCCGGGTCCCCGAGCGGCTGGTGCCACTCTCCATCGACGAATTTCCCGCATTCTTCATCGCGGCGGCCTGCGCCGAAGGCGAGACACTCGTGACCGGCGCCGAGGAGTTGCGCGTCAAGGAAAGCGACCGCATCGCCGTCATGGCGCACGGCCTTGGCACGCTCGGCATTCGTCACGAAGTCCTGCCGGGCGGGTTGCGCATCGAGGGCGGCACGCTTGGGGGCGGTGTCGTGGACAGCAGCGGGGACCACCGCATCGCGATGTCCTTCGCGATTGCGAGCCTGCGCGCATCGGCGCCGATCGAGATCCTCGACGTCGCCAATGTTGCGACGTCGTTCCCCGGATTCGCGATGCTGGGCCGTTCCGTCGGCCTGGACATCGAAGAAGTCGCCTGAGGCACCCCGTGGACGTTCCAGTCATCGCGATCGACGGCCCGAGCGGGTCGGGCAAGGGTACCGTTGCGCGGTTGCTGGCCGGCCGCCTCGGCTGGCACCTGCTCGACAGCGGGGCGCTTTACCGGCTGGTGGCGATGGCCGGCGCGATTCGCGGACTCGCCGCCGATGACGAGCCCGGGTATACGGCCATTGCCGCGGCACTGGATGCCCGGTTCGAAACGGATGCCAGCGGAAATGAGCGGGTGCTGCTCGAAGGCCGCGACGTGACGCTGGAACTGCGCACCGAGTCAGCCGGCGCGGCGGCCTCGCGGGTTGCTGCGATGCCGTCGGTTCGTGCCGCATTGCTTGGGCGCCAGCGGGCTTTTGCCGCGCCACCGGGCCTCGTCGCGGACGGCCGGGACATGGGCACCGTGGTTTTCACCAAAGCCCCGGTAAAGATCTACCTCACGGCCAGCGCGGAAGAGCGGGCGCTCAGGCGCTATAAGCAGTTGAAAGGAAAGGGACTTACTGCTAATCTCGCCGACCTTTCCCAGGAGATCCTGGACAGGGATCGGCGTGATACCACCCGGCCCGTGGCGCCACTGCGCCCGGCGTCGGACGCGTTCATCCTCGACTCGACCGGCATGCCGATCGAAGCGGTGGTTGAACGGGTTCTCGCCATCGCCAGAAGCCGGGTTCCTGTGGTCCGTTGATTGAACCGTCGCCCGAATGGATGCGGGCGTTTTGTCGTTAACCCCTGTTGGCATGATGCCGGCGGGAATACGGGTCGCGAGACCCCTGGAAGATAACCTAAATGACCGAGAGTTTTGCCCAACTGTTCGAAGAGAGCCTGGCGAGTCAACGCATTCGCCCGGGTCAGATCCTCACCGGCCGCGTGATCGAAATTGGTCCCGACAAGGTCGTGGTGAGTGCCGGTCTCAAGTCCGAGGCCGTGATCGACATCAGCCAGTTCAAGAATGAGCGTGGTGAGATCGAAGTCAAAGTCGGCGACGACGTCGAGGTCGCCCTCGACAGCGTCGAGGACGGATCCGGCGAGACGCGCCTGTCGCGCGAGAAAGCCAAGCGGGCCCGCACCTGGGAGCGCCTCGAGACGGCGTTCGAGCAGGGCGAGGTCGTCACCGGCCTGATCAACGGCCGCGTGAAGGGTGGTTTCACCGTCGAGATCGATTTCGTGCGCGCCTTCCTGCCGGGTTCGCTGGTGGACGTGCGCCCGGTGCGCGACCCGAGCTACCTCGAAGGCAAGACGCTCGAGTTCAAGGTCATCAAGCTCGACCAGAAGCGCAACAACGTCGTGGTCTCGCGCCGCGCCGTCGTCGAACAGGAGTACAGCGCCGAGCGCAGTGAACTCCTCGACAAGCTGAACGAAGGATCCGTCGTCAAGGGCGTGGTCAAGAACCTCACCGACTACGGCGCGTTCGTGGACCTCGGCGGCATCGACGGCCTGCTGCACATCACCGACATGGCGTGGAAGCGCGTCAAGCACCCGTCGGAAGTGGTCAACGTAGGCGACGAGATCGACGTGCGCATCCTCAAGTTCGACCGCGAGCGCCAGCGCGTCAGCCTGGGCCTCAAGCAGCTCGGCGCCGATCCATGGCAGAACATCGCCCGCCGCTATCCGGCGCAGACGCGACTGTTCGGCAAGGTCACGAACATCGCCGACTACGGCTGCTTCGTGGAGATCGAAGAGGGCGTCGAAGGCCTGGTGCACGTATCCGAGATGGACTGGACTAACAAGAACGTCAACCCGTCGAAGGTCGTCCACACAGGCGAGGAAGTCGAGGTCATGGTGCTCGACATCGACGAGGAGCGCCGCCGTATCTCGCTCGGCGTGAAGCAGTGCAAGCCGAATCCGTGGCGTGAGTTCGGCGACAACTACAACCGTGGCGACCACGTCAACGGCCAGATCCGCTCGATCACCGACTTCGGCCTGTTCATCGGGCTGCCGGGCGGCATCGACGGCCTGGTGCACCTCTCCGACCTGTCCTGGGACGTCCCGGGCGAGGAGGCGGTGCACGGCTACCAGAAGGGCCAGGAGGTCGAGGCCATCGTGGTCGCGATCGACCCGGAGCGCGAGCGCATCTCGCTCAGCGTCAAGCAGTTGGCGAAGGATCCGTTCTCGACCTGGATCGCGGAACACCCGAAGGGCAGCATCGTCCGCGGGCTGGTGCGCGAGGTGGACGCCAAGGGCGCCACCGTGGATCTCGGCGGCGGGATCGACGGCTACCTGCGCGCCTCGGAGCTGTCACGCGACCGCGTCGAGGATGCCCGCACGCTGATCAAGGTCGGCGACGAGGTCGAGGCCAAGTTCACCGCCGTGGACCGCAAGGTCCGCACGATCGCGCTGTCGATCAAGGCGAAGGACATGGCCGAGGAACAGGAGGCGATGGAGAGCTATCGCTCGGATTCCTCGACCGGCACGAGCCTCGGCGACCTGCTCAAGGAGCAGATCTCGGGACAGTAACAAGAGCCGGGCGTGGTCCTCGCGGCGGCAACTCGCCGCGAGGACCAACGCATCGGACAGGCAGGGATACAGCGGGGGAGTTTCAGAGTGGACGGCGAGCGCAGCATGACCAAGTCCGAGCTCATTGAGCTCATCGCCGCCAAGCAGGGTCACTTGCCGGCCAAGGACGTGGAGCTCGCGGTCAAGCAGATCCTCGAAATCATGAGCGACGCGCTTGCCCAGGGGCAGCGCATCGAGATCCGGGGCTTCGGCAGCTTCAGCCTGCATTTCCGGCCGCCGCGCCAGGGACGCAATCCCAAGACC
The DNA here is from genome assembly GCA_963732375.1 of uncultured Gammaproteobacteria bacterium. Taxonomy (GTDB): domain Bacteria; phylum Pseudomonadota; class Gammaproteobacteria; order Steroidobacterales; family Steroidobacteraceae; genus RPQJ01. Next base: position 591,724 of record CAVSZE010000012.1, on the reverse strand, counting down.
GGCGAGTCGGTCGCGCTTGCCGGGAAGTACGTGCCTCATTTCAAGCCGGGAAAGGACCTGCGCGAACGCGTCAACGATCCGGCCGTCGTCGAGGACGCGCCCGCGCAGTGACAGGCCATTGACCGGCCATTGACCAGATTGCGCCCCTCCGGGTGCTAGACTGCCCCCAGCCAATCTCTCGTCCGTTTGAAGATGCTGCGGCGAATCGCCTTATTTATCGCCATTGTCCTGCTCGTCGTCCTGGCCGTGATCTTCACCGCCTTGAACCAGCAGCGTTTCGCCGTGGACTTCGCAATGTTGCGCGTCGAGGTTTCCTCGGGGTTGGCGCTGCTGATCGCGTTTTCGGCAGGCTTCCTCGGCGGCGCGCTGTGGCGCTCCAACTGGATCGCGCGACTGCTGGCCGAGCGTGGCCGTCTGCGCGAGGCATTGCGGCTGGCGGAAACGCGGCGGCCGGTGCCGGAAGACGACACACCGGAAGCCGCCTGACCCCGTGAACACGTTCTGGATGGTATTCACCGGCACGCTTGCCACCGGCTGGGGCGCGACGGCCACCTATGCGGAGTACCGGCGGCGTCGGCGTGCGCGCCGGCGCGACCGTTATCTCGAAGGCGTGCGCTACCTGCTCGACGACAAACCCGATCGCGCGCTCGAGGTATTCCTCGGGCTGGCTGCCAGTGACGACGAGACCATCGACACTCATTTCGCACTCGGCAGCCTTTATCGGCGGCGCGGCGAGGTGGATCGCGCGATCCGCGTCCACGAGCACATCGTGGGCCGGGCGGGCGTGGACCCGCGCCACCGCGATGCGGCGCTGCTGGAACTGGCGCGCGACTACTTCCGGGCTGGACTCTACGACCGCGCGGAGAAGCTTTTCCTGCAACTCGCCGAGGACGGCATCGAGCCTGCGGTGGCGCTCACCCACCTGGTGCGCATCAGCGAACTGCAGCACGACTGGGCGCAGGCCGCTGCCATGCACGAACGGCTGCGCGCCGTCGGCGTGCCAGGCCAGCCGGGAGCGGCCGCGCACCACTGGTGCGAACTCGCGGAGTCGGCGATCGGGCAGCGCGACCTGGACCTGGCGCGAGCGCACCTGCGTACGGCCCGGCGCCAGCAGAAAGATTCTGGCCGGGTTTCCATCCTGCGCGGCGACGTGGCGCGCCTGCAGGGCGATCCGGGTCTCGCGGTCCAGCTCTACCGGCGCGTCGTGCGGCTCGACTTCCACCTGCTGCCGCTGGTGCTGCCGCGCCTGGCGGAGGCCGCGCGACAGGCAGGCGACATGGAAATGTTCGATGAGTCGTTGCGCGAACTGATGCGCAACGGCGTCGGCAACCGGTCCGAGATCGCCTACGCGGCCATCGTGAGTGGTTACTACGACAACCCGGTCATCCTCGATTGCGTGAAGGAACTGCTCACGACCGACAGTGACCTGAGGGACCTGTCCTGCGCGCTGCTGGCGCCGGGCGTCGAGCCAAGCCCTGCCCAGCTCCTCTCGGTTGCCGGTGCTCTCCGCAATGTGGTGCTTCGCCATGCGCGCTACCGGTGCAGCGTCTGCGGTATCGACAGTTCGACGTTTCTCTGGCAGTGCCCTGGCTGCAAGTCCTGGGACACCCAGCGCGCGATCGCCGCGCTCGAGTTCCTGCCGAAGGCCGCTCGCCCCGGCTCCCCGCCGGACTGAACGAATTTCTGCGCGAACCGGACAGGATCTCGGCGCGCGAATTCGCCTGCCTTCCGCTACGTTGACGTCGGCCGCACCCATTTCGGGCCGGCGGTTATTCGAAGCCAAGGAGGCAGTCATGAAACAGGGATACCGGACAGCGGTCCGGGCGTTAATTGCAAGCCTGGTCCCGGTGGTCGCGTGGAGCGGGCCGGTCAACATCAATTCGGCGGATGCGGGCACGCTCGCGCGCGAACTCGAGGGCGTCGGGCCTGCGAAGGCCCAGGCGATAGTCGAGTACAGGCAGAAGAACGGGCCGTTCAAGAGCCCCGAAGACCTGTTGAAGGTGCAGGGCATCGGTGAAAAAGTATTCGACCAGAACCGCGAAAACATCCGGGTAGGGTCGGCGGCGCAGCCTGCGCCGCAGCAGAAGGCAGCGGCCAAGAAGTCCGCCGGCAGTTCCTGACGTACCGCGGCACGGTGGTCGGGTCGTCGGGCCCGGCCACCGTGCCGCGCCGCGTGGTACCAGGGGCGCGATCCGCTATGATTCACTGGCTTCGAAGTGACTCAGCAGGAGGAGCGCATGGTACGAATCAGGACGGCCGTCTTTCCGGTCGCCGGCCGCGGGACACGCTTCCTCCCGGCCACCAAGGCCAGTCCGAAGGAAATGCTGCCCATCGTGGACAAGCCGCTGATCCAGTACGCGGCCGACGAGGCGCTTTCGGCCGGCGCCGAGAAGCTGGTCTTCATCACGGGTTCCGCAAAGCGCGCGATCGAGGATCACTTCGACACGGACCATGAACTCGAGAAGGAACTCGAGGCGCAGGGCAAGCAGGACCTCCTCGACGCGGTGCGCGGCATCGTGCCGTCCTATGCGAGCTGCATCTACATCCGCCAGCCGGCACCGCTGGGACTCGGCCACGCCGTGCTCTGCTCCCGTCCGGCCGTCGGCAACGAGCCGTTCTTCGTTCACCTGGCCGACGACCTGATCGACGCCGCCGAGCCATGCCTGGGGCAGATGGCGAAGGCCCTTGGCGGGCGGCAGGCGAGCGTGCTCGGCGTCGAGACCGTCGAGCGTGACCAGACCGACAAGTACGGCATCGTTGCCGTCACGCCGGTCGAGGGACGCTTGTCGCGCGTCGAGCGCATCGTCGAGAAACCGAAGCCGGAAGATGCGCCGTCCACGCTCGCAGTGGTGGGCCGTTACCTGCTCACGCCTGCGATCTACAGCAAGCTCGAGACCACGGGACGCGGCGCCGGCGGCGAGATACAGCTCACCGACGGCATTGCCGCGTTGATAGCCGACGAGCCGGTCTACGCGTACGCGTTCCAGGGCCGCCGCTACGACTGCGGCTCGAAACTCGGCTACCTCGAAGCGACGGTAGAACTCGCCCTGATGCACCCCGGTGTCGGCGAGCAGTTCGCCGCGTATCTCGACCGGCTGGCGGCCCGCCGTCGCCCCAGCTGAATCGGCCATATTGGATCGGCAAGTCTCCGGAGAAATCATGTCTCGCAACCAGGATCTGCAGAAGCGTCGTGACGCGGCATTCGCACGCGGACTTGGCAACCAGCTGGCTGTCTACATCGAGCGCGCGCGCAATGCGGAGATGTGGGATGTGGAAGGGCGGCGATACATCGACTTCGCGGCGGGCATCGCCGTGCTGAACACCGGTCACCTGCACCCGAAGGTGCAGGCGGCGGTGGCGAAGCAGCTCGATGCCTTCAGCCACACATGCCTGATGATCACGCCCTACGAATCCGCGGTTGCGCTGGCCGAAAAACTGAACCGCCTGGCACCAGGGCCATCGCCGAAGAAGGCGATCTTCGTTACCACAGGTGCGGAGGCGGTCGAAAACTGCATCAAGATTGCCCGCGCGCACACCGGCCGCTCCGGGGTGATCGCGTTTGGCGGCGGGTTCCACGGGCGCACGTTCATGGCGATGGCGCTCACCGGCAAGGTCGCGCCGTACAAGGCCGGGTTCGGGCCGTTCCCGGCCGAGGTCTATCACGCGCCGTTTCCGATCGCCTTTCACGGCGTCAGCGTCGAGGACAGCCTCGCGGCGCTCGAGCACATCTTCAAGAACGACATCGAACCTGCGCGGGTCGCGGCGATCATCATCGAGCCGGTCATGGGCGAAGGCGGGTTCTATATCGCGCCACCCGAATTCCTGCAGGCACTGCGCAGGCTCTGCGACAAGCATGGCATCGTGCTGGTGGTCGACGAGATCCAGACTGGTTTCGCGCGCACCGGCCGCATGTTCGCGATCGAGCACGCCGGCATCGAAGCCGACCTGATGACCATGGCCAAGAGCCTGGCCGGGGGATTTCCGCTGGCGGCAGTGGTCGGGAAGGCCGAGATCATGGATGCCCCGGGCCCGGGCGGGCTTGGCGGCACCTACGCGGGCTCACCGATCGCCTGCGCTGCCGGCCTCGCCGTGCTGGAGGCGATCGAAGAGGAAAACCTCTGCGCGCGCGCCGTGGCTATCGGCAAACTCATGGTCGGTGCGCTGCGCGACCTGGCGCGCGAGATTCCGGCGATCGGCGAAGTGCGCGGCCTCGGCGCGATGGTCGCGATGGAATTGGTCAGGAACCGCGATCCGCACTCGCCGGATGCCGACCTGGCCAAGGCGCTGACCAGGCGCGCGGCGGAGAAGGGCCTGGTGCTACTGTCCTGCGGCATCTACGGAAACGTGATTCGCCTGCTGGTGCCGTTGACGGCGTCTGATGCGATCGTCAACGAGGGCATGGGTATCATTGCCGAATCGCTGCGTGAGTTGGCGGGGTCTGCGGCCAAGGCAGCCGCGAGCGCATGATGGGCATTGGCACCCCCGCGATGTGGGGCATCTTCATTGCGTTCGTGCTGGTGGCGCTGGTCGTCGACTTCGCGGCGATGCGCGGCCAGGGTGCGCATCGGGTCGGAATGCGTGAGGCAGCGATCTGGTCGCTCATCTGGGTGCTGGTCTCGTTCGTGTTCGTCGCCTGGCTCTGGTGGAGGTTGCGCGACACTCAGGGCCTGGAGATCGCCAACACCAGGGCGCTGGAGTTCGTCACCGGGTACCTGGTCGAGAAGGCGCTTGCGGTCGACAACATCTTCGTATTCCTGATGGTGTTCACCTACTTCCGGGTGCCCGCCGAATACCAGAAACGTGTGCTGATGATCGGCATCCTGGGGGCGATCGCACTTCGCGCCGTGCTGATCCTGGTCGGTGCCTGGCTGCTGCAGCATTTCCACTGGCTGCTGTATGTCTTCGGCGCGTTCCTGCTGCTGACCGGCATCAAGATGTGGTGGGCCGCCGGGCAGGAGCCCAGCCTGGCCGGCAACCCGGTGCTGAAGTGGATTCACAGGTGGCTGAAGATCTCGCCGGCCCTGGATGGCGAGAAATTCTTCACGGTGCGGGATGGCGTCCGGATGGCGACGCCACTGTTCGTGGTGATCGTGATGATCGGCGTCGTGGACGTCATCTTCGCGGTGGATTCCATTCCGGCGATATTCGCCATCACGCTCGATCCGTTCATCGTCCTAACCTCGAACGTGTTCGCGATCCTCGGCCTGCGCGCGATGTACTTCCTGCTCGCGAACATGCACGAGAAGTTCCACCTGCTTTCGTATGGCCTCGCGCTGATCCTGGGGCTTATCGGCAGCAAGATGCTGTTGATTGACGTCTATAAGATCCCGGTCGGCTGGTCGCTCAGCGCGACGGCGCTGATCCTGGTGGCGACGATGGTGCTGTCGCTGTTGATACCGGCGCGGACCCGGGCGGTGCGGCCAGGAACTAGCAGCCTGGCCAGTGCGCCGTCGGCGAGACTTCGGACAGCAACCGAGGTCGAGGCAGAGAAGGACGCGTGACTTGGCTTGTTCACCAAGCCAGGCAACCTTCCTCAAGGAGACTCGAAGTCATCGAAGCAACAAGGGTTTCGCATTCGCAGGTAGCGCAGGGCTGGGTGTTCGGTTCGATCCGGACCCACATCTGGGCATCAGCCTGCAGACCGACGCATATGCCTTCGAGGAAGACGCCTACTACGGCAACTACAACATCGGTATCGTCGCGACGCAGCTGGGGATCCAGTACATCTTCCAGGGCAGGCGGACTGGCGCGGCTCGAGAATTGGCTCCGACACGTGGATTCGAACCACGGACCCGCTGATTAACAGTCAGCTGCTCTACCGCTGAGCTATGTCGGAACTGGAGGGCGCCGAATTCTCCAGATTGGGGGCGCCTTAGTCAAGGAAACCGGGTCAATCCCCGCGAAGCACAGTCCCCATCCTCTCCAGCGCTTTCTGGAGCGTCTCCATGCTGACCGCGAACGAGAAGCGGATATGTCCAGGTGCGCCGAATCCGGTGCCGGGCACTCCGGCGACGCCGGCCTTGTCCAGCAGCAGCTCGGCAAACTCGTGGTCGTCGGCCAGGCCGTGGCTCGAGATGGCCTCCGAGACGTCGCAGAAGGCGTAGAAGGTCCCCGCGGCGGGCAGTACCCGGACGCCGGGCAGCGCATTTAAGCCCGCGTTGAAGAAGTCGTGCCGTGCCTTGAAATGGCGGTTCATCTCGGCGACGCAGGCCTGGTCGCCGTTGAGTGCCGCAACGGCGGCCTTTTGCGCGATCGAGGACGGGTTCGACGTACTCTGGCTCTGGATCGTGGACATCGCCTCGACGATCGCCGCCGGCCCGCCGCAGTAGCCGATGCGCCAGCCGGTCATTGCGTAGCTCTTCGACACGCCATTGATCGTCACGGTGCGTTCATGGAGGTCCGGGCAGGCCGTGAGGAAGCTGCAGAACGGCTCCTTTGCCCAGTAGATGTGCTCGTACATGTCGTCCGTGGCGATCAGTACGTCCTGGTGCCGGCGCAGCACCGCGCCGAGCGCGTGCAGTTCCGCGCTGGTATAGGCCGCGCCGGTCGGGTTTGACGGGCTGTTCAGCATGAATAGCCGGGTCTTCGGCGTGATCGCCGCTTCGAGCTGCGCTGGCGTGATCTTGTAGCCCTGCTCGGGGCCCGCGTAGGGGGTGACCGGCGTGCCTTCGGCGAGCAACGCCATGTCGGGATACGACACCCAGTACGGCGCCGGGATGATTACCTCGTCGCCTGGGTCGATAACCGCCATGAACAGGTTGTAAATCGTCTGCTTCGCGCCGGTGGATACCAGGATCTGCGGCCGCGTGTATTCGAGGCCGTTGTCGCGCCGGAACTTGGCGATGATGGCGTCCTTGAGGTCCGGTATTCCCTCGACCGCTGTGTAACGCGTAAAGCCCTTGCGGATTGCATCGACACCCGCATCGGCAACGTGCACCGGCGTGTCGAAATCGGGCTCGCCGACGCCGAGGCCGATGATGTCGCGGCCTTCGGCCTTGAGCCTGGCGACACGGCCCGTGAGTGCGACAGTGGGCGAGGGTTTGACGCGCTTGAGGCGTTCGGCGAGGACCAGTGTCAATTGAGTTTTCCGTGAGGGGCGGGAGGGGCCTGCTATTTTAGGGTAATCTGGCGTTCCTCCCAAACGCGGTATTCTCCGCGGACCCAATGGAAGAAAGACCCTTTCGACTGCGCTCGGATTACCAGCCGGCGGGCGACCAGCCGCAGGCCATCGAACAGTTGATCGACGGGCTTCAGAACGGCCTCGCGCACCAGACGCTGCTCGGCGTCACCGGCTCGGGCAAGACCTTCACCATTGCCAACGTGATCCAGCACCTGCAGCGCCCGACGCTGGTGATGGCACACAACAAGACGCTCGCGGCGCAGCTCTACGGCGAGTTCCGGACATATTTTCCGGATAATGCGGTCGAATACTTCGTGAGCTACTACGACTACTACCAGCCCGAGGCCTACGTCCCGTCGTCGGACACCTTCATCGAAAAGGACGCCTCGGTGAACGCCCACATCGAACAGATGCGGCTCTCGGCGACCAAGGCGCTGCTCGAGCGGCACGACTCGATCATCGTCGCCACGGTGTCCTCGATCTACGGGCTCGGCGATCCGCAGGCGTATTTCGCCATGGTCCTGCACCTGGTGCGCGGCGACCGCATGGACCAGCGCAGGCTGCTGCGGCGCCTGACCGACATGCAGTACACGCGCAACGAGCTCGATCTTTCGGCCGGAACCTACCGGGTCCGCGGCGACGTAATCGACATCTTCCCGGCCGAGTCCGGCCGCGAGGCGGTGAGGGTCGAGCTGTTCGACGAGGAGATCGAGGCGCTTTCCTGGTTCGATCCGCTTACCGGCGAGGTGTTGCGCAAGGTGCCGCGGCTCACCGTGTATCCGTCGTCCCACTATGTCACACCGAAAGAGCGGGTTGACGGAGCAATCGCCGAGATCCGCGAGGAGTTGCGCGGGCGGCTGGCCGAGCTGCGCGGGCTCGACAAGCTGGTCGAGGCGCAGCGGCTCGAGCAGCGCTGCACGTTCGACCTCGAGATGATGATGGAGATGGGTTATTGCTCTGGCATCGAGAATTATTCGCGATACCTGTCCGGCCGGGCCCCCGGCGAGCCGCCACCCTGCCTGTTCGACTACCTGCCGAAGGATGCCTTGCTGGTCGTGGACGAGAGCCACGTGACCATCCCACAGATCGGCGGGATGTACCGCGGCGACCGCTCGCGCAAGGAAACGCTGGTCGAATACGGCTTTCGCCTGCCGTCGGCACTCGACAACCGGCCGTTGCGCTTCGACGAGTGGGAAGAAACGGCGCCGCAGATGATTTTCGTCTCGGCAACACCGGGGCCTTACGAAGCGCGCAAGTCCGGCGCCGTAGTGGAGCAGGTCGTTCGTCCTACCGGATTGGTGGACCCAGTGGTCGAGGTGCGTCCGGTGCGCACGCAGGTGGACGACGTGCTCTCCGAGATCCACCACTGCGTGGCGCGCGACGAGCGCGTGCTCATCACGACGCTGACCAAGCGCATGGCCGAGGACCTGACCGAGTACCTCGACGAGCACGGAGTGCGCGTGCGTTACCTTCACTCCGACATCGAGACCGTCGAGCGCGTGGAAATCATCCGCGACCTGCGGCTCGGAAAGTTCGACGTGCTGGTGGGCATCAACCTGCTGCGTGAAGGCCTGGACATGCCGGAGGTGTCGCTGGTCGCGATCCTGGACGCCGACAAGGAGGGCTTCCTGCGCTCCGAAGGCTCGCTGATACAGACCATGGGCCGGGCGGCGCGAAATGAGAATGGCCGGGCCATCCTCTACGCGGACAGGATCACGGGCTCGATCGAGCGGGCGATGGCGGTGACGGGGCGCCGGCGCGCCCGGCAGCTCGAGTACAACGAGCAGCACGGGATCACTCCACGCACGATTCGCAAGACGGTGGCCGACGTCATGGAAGGCGCGCGTTCCGGTGGCGGCGGCAAGCGGGCTAGCTGGGGCGCCGAGGACGCCGCGCCGCTCGGACCCGAGCAGGCGATCAAGAAGATCAAGAAGCTCGAGGCGGCGATGTACAAGCACGCCCGGAACCTGGAGTTCGAGGAGGCCGCACGCGTCCGCGACGAAATCGAGAGGCTGCGGCAGGTGTCGTTCGGCGCACCCGGCCAGCTGGCGGGGTAGGTCGGGGGTAGGGGACATTCTCCTTTTCGGAGGGGACATTCTCCTTTTTCCTATACCCAGTGGTTTTCCGTATCAGCCGGCGCGCAGGAAAAGGAGAATGTCCCCTCCGAAAAGGAGAATGTCCCCATTTGCCTCGCCGAGGGCCCCTCAGGTATCCTTCGCGGCTCGTTTGAGGGCGCATAGCTCAGCGGTAGAGCACTACCTTGACATGGTAGGGGTCCGTGGTTCGATCCCACGTGCGCCCACCAGACCCTGTCCTGCCAAGGATCCGAACATGCCCGTCATTACCCTGCCCGATGGCAGCCAGCGAACCTACGCCGAACCGATCACGGTGGCGCAGGTGGCTGCCGACATCGGCCCTGGCCTGGCTAAGGCCGCTCTGGCCGGAAAAGTTGACGGCATCCTGGTCGACACTTCGTTCGTGATCGACCGCGACGCAGCCCTTGCGATTGTCACCGGCAAGGATCCAGAAGGCCTGGAGATCATCCGCCACTCGACCGCGCACCTGCTCGCGCAGGCGGTGCAGTCGGTATATCCGGACGCGCAGGTCACGATTGGCCCGGTGATCGATGACGGCTTCTACTACGACTTCGCATTCAGCCGGCCATTCACCCCGGAAGACCTCGAGAAATTCGAGGCGAAGATGCATGAGCTCGTGAAGGCCGACCTGAAGGTCGAGCGCCGGGTGATGCCGCGCGACGAGGCCGTCGAGACGTTCAAGAAGATCGGCGAGCACTACAAGGCCGAGATCATCGCCAGCATCCCCGCGAACGAGGACATCAGCCTCTACGGGCAGGGTGACTGGTTCGACCTGTGCCGCGGGCCGCATGTGCCGAGCACCGGAAAGCTTGGCGCGTTCAAGCTGATGAAGGTCGCCGGCGCGTACTGGCGCGGCGACTCCAGGAACGAGATGCTGCAGCGCATCTACGGCACTGCGTGGACCGACGAGAAGAGCCTGAAGGCCTACCTCACCCGCCTAGAGGAAGCCGAGAAGCGCGACCACCGTCGCGTCGGCCGCGAGCTTGGGCTGTTCCACACCCAGGACGAGGCGGTCGGCAGCGTGTTCTGGCACCCGAAGGGCTGGTCGCTGTGGCGTTCGATAGAGCAGTACGTGCGCGGCCGCCTCGCGGACGCGGGTTACGTCGAGGTCCGCACCCCGCAGTTGATCGACCGCGGTCTGTGGGAGAAATCGGGCCACTGGGAAAACTACGCCCCGCACATGTTCATCGCGGAGTCCGAAGGGCGCACGCTGGCGGTGAAGCCGATGAACTGCCCGGGGCACGTGCTGATCTACCGGCAGGGCATCAAGTCGTATCGCGACCTGCCGCTGCGCATGGCGGAATTCGGCGCCTGTCACCGCAACGAGCCCTCGGGCGCGCTGCACGGCCTGATGCGCGTGCGCGCGTTCACGCAGGACGACGCGCACATTTTCTGCACCGAGGACCAGATCAACTCGGAGACGGTAGCGTTCTGCGACTTGCTGAAGAGCGTCTACGCCGACTTTGGCTTCACCGACATCGCGGTCAAGTTCTCGGATCGTCCAGCAAAGAGGGCGGGCTCCGAAGAGAGCTGGGACAAGGCGGAGGCGGCGCTCAAGGACGCCTGCGCGGCTGCCGGGCTTGAGTACACGCTGAACCCGGGCGAGGGGGCGTTCTACGGCCCGAAGCTCGAATTCGTGCTTCGCGACGCGATCGGCCGGGACTGGCAATGCGGCACGCTGCAGGTGGACTTGATCCTGCCCGAGCGACTTGGGGCCGAGTACGTGGGCGAGGACGGGGCCAACCACCGGCCGGTCATGCTCCACCGGGCAATTCTAGGGTCTTTCGAGCGTTTCATCGGGATCCTGATCGAGCATTACGCCGGTCGTTTCCCGACCTGGCTGGCCCCGGTACAGGCCGTGGTGATGAATATCACCGACGGGCAAGCCGAATATTGCCGCCGGGCCGCTGAATTCCTGAAAAATCAGGGGCTTCGGGTCGAATTGGATTTGCGAAACGAGAAAGTCGGCTTTAAAATCCGCGAACACACCCTGCAGCGGGTACCGTACCTGCTGGTCGCGGGCGACCGCGAGTCGGGTTCAAGTACGTTGGCCGTGCGCACGCGCAACGGCAAGGACCTCGGGGCAATGTCTCTGGAGAGCATCGCAGCGGGGCTTGCCGGTGAAATCGCGAGCCGCGGCCGAAATATTTTGGAGGTATGACGTATCGCTGCCCCAACGACCAAGCGCGCCCGGCGCAACGAAGAGATTACGGCCCCGCAGCTTCGCATCATTGGCGAAGACGGCGAGCAGGTTGGTGTGATGAGCCGGTACGACGCGCTGCAGCTCGCTGCCTCGCAGGAACTCGACCTGGTGGAGGTTTCGCCGACCGCGGAGCCTCCGGTATGCCGGATCGTCGATTTCGGGAAATTCGTGTTCGAACAGAACAAGAAGACCCACGCTGCGAAGAAGAAGCAGCGACAGATCCAGGTCAAGGAAGTGAAGTTTCGTCCCGGAACCGATGAAGGCGATTACAAGATCAAGCTCAGGAATCTGATTCGCTTTTTCGAGGAAGGTGACAAGGCCAAGGTAACCCTGAGGTTCCGTGGTCGTGAGATGGCCCACACCGACATCGGACGCCAGGTCCTGATCCGGTTGCAGAAAGACCTTGCGGATTACGCGGTGGTCGAACAGCACCCGCTGATGGAAGGCCGGCAGATGGTGATGATGATGGGGCCGAAAAAGAAGTAAGGCCGGAGCAATCCGTCCTTCGCCCTCGATCCGCGGGTTCGCTTGCGGTGAAACGGGCCATACAAACAGGAGTAGACATGCCCAAGTTGAAGACCAACAAGGGGGCGGCCAAGCGTTTTCGCAAAACGGCGAAAGGCTATAAACGCGGCCAGTCCCAGAAGCGACACATTCTCACCAAGAAGACGAGCAAGCGTAAGCGCAACCTGCGCGGCACCACCATGGTTGCCAAGCAGGACACTGGCCGGCTCGACAGGCTTCTTCCTAATCTCTAAGAGGTGACCCATGGCTAGAGTAAAGCGTGGCGTCATCGCTGGACGCCGACACAAGAAGGTCCTCGCCAAGGCGAAGGGTTATTACAACGCGCGCCGCAAGGTCTATCGCACGGCGAAACAGGCGGTCATCAAGGCTGGCCAGTACGCCTACCGCGACCGTCGCGCCAAGAAGCGCGACATGCGTGCGCTGTGGATCACGCGCATCAACGCGGCCGCCCGCGGGTTCGACCTGTCGTACAGCCGCCTGATGGCGGGCCTGAAGGCGGCCGGATTCGAAGTCGACCGCAAGATGCTCGCGGACCTCGCGGTTCACGACATCGACGCGTTCGGCAAGCTTGCCGAGCAGGCCAAGGCGAGTCTCGAAGCCTGATCGCCGGGGGACTGTCCCCGCAGGGGACTGTCCCCTGCGGGGTTGTTTGGGGGACAGTCCCTTGCCAGGGACAGTCCCCGGTGGTTGACACATGACTTACCAGCCCACCAACGACCTCGAGACACTTGCCGCAAGGGCCCGCGAGTCCGTGGGCACCTGCACGAGCCTCGCCGCCATCGAGGAACTCAAGGTCGAGTTCTTCGGCAAGAAAGGCGCGATCACTGCGCTGCTGAAGACGCTGGGATCGCTTGCGCCCGACGCTCGCCGCGAGGCGGGCGCGCGCATCAACGCGGTGCGCGACGAGATCGGTGCGCTGGTCGCCGCGCGCCAGGCGCAACTCGATCGCGAGGAACTGGAGCGCCGGCTCGCCGCCGGCCGCGTGGACGTGACCCAGCCGGGTCGCGGCCAGCAGCCGGGAGGCTTGCACCCGATCACACGCGTGCGGCGCCGCATCGAGTCGCTGTTCCGTAATTCGGGCTTCAGCGTCGAGGTGGGTCCCGAGGTCGAGGACGACTGGCACAACTTCGAGGCCCTCAACATTCCCGCCAACCACCCGGCGCGGGCCATGCACGACACGTTCTATTTCCCTGACGGTCGCCTGCTGCGCACCCACACCTCGCCGGTGCAGGTCCGCGCAATGCTGCGTGACAAGCCGCCGCTGCGGATGATCATGCCTGGGCGTGTCTATCGCTGCGACTCGGACATGACCCACACGCCGATGTTCCACCAGGTAGAAGGCCTGGTGGTGGACGAAGGCGTGAGCTTCGCGCACCTGAAGTCGGTGCTGCACCATTTCGTCGAGCGCTTCTTCGAGCGCAGGCTCGGCATCCGCTTCCGCCCGTCGTATTTCCCGTTCACCGAACCCTCGGCCGAGGTGGACATCGAGTGCGTGTTCTGCAGCGGCAAGGGTTGCCGTGTCTGCAAGGGCACGGGTTGGCTCGAGGTGGCCGGCTGCGGCATGGTGCACCCGAACGTGCTCGGCAACGTCGGTATCGATCCGGAGCGTTACACGGGATACGCGTTCGGCATGGGCATCGAACGGTTGGCCATGCTGCGCTACAACGTGAACGACATCCGCATGTATTTCGACAATGACCTGCGCTTCCTGCGCCAGTTCGGCTGAGCGGAAGGACGCGACGTGCGCATAAGCATCCAGTGGTTGAGCGAGTGGCTGGGGTCGGCGCCGGAGCCGCGCGAACTGGCATCGCGCCTGACGATGGCGGGCCTCGAGGTCGAGGCAGTCGAACCCGCCGCTCCGCCGCTGCAGGGCGTCGTGGTCGGTGAAATCATTGAGCGCGAGAAACATCCGGACGCGGATACGCTCAGCGTCTGCAAGGTGAGCGCCGGTGCCGAGGTCGTGCAGATCGTGTGTGGTGCGCCGAATGCCCGCGCCGGCCTGAAGGCACCGCTTGCGACCATCGGCGCGAAATTGCCGGGCGGCATGGAAATCCGCAAGGCGAAGCTGCGTGGCGTGGAGTCGTTCGGAATGCTGTGCTCCGCCAACGAACTCGGCCTGTCCGAGGATGCGACCGGGCTGATGGAACTGCCGGCCGAGACGAAGACCGGCACCTCGATTACCGACGCGCTCGGGCTCGACGACACCATCCTCGAGGTCAACCTCACTCCGAATCGCGGCGACTGCATGAGTGTGCAGGGCGTGGCGCGCGAGGCCGCGCTGCTGACCGGCGGCGCGCTCCTTGGGCCTGCATGCGCGCCCGTGCCGCCGCAGTCCAGTGACCGTTTCCCGGTCGCGCTCGAAGCCGGGGCCGGCTGTGCCCGTTTTGCGGCCCGCGTGATTCGAGGCGTGGCGGCGGAAGCGCAGTCGCCTTTTTGGATGCGCGAACGCCTTCGACGCGCTGGGCTCCGGCCGATCAGCGCGATCGTGGACGTCACCAACTATGTGATGCTTGAGCTTGGCCAGCCGATGCACGCCTACGATCTGCGCGAACTCGACGGCGGGATCGTCGTGAGGCGCGCCAGGGCAGGCGAGACGCTCAAGCTGCTCGATGGGAGCGAGGTGGAACTCGACGGCACGGTGATGGTCATCGCGGATCGTTCCAAGCCGTTGGCGCTTGCGGGTGTCATGGGCGGCGACCACTCGGGCATCTCGGCATCGACGACCGACGTGCTGCTCGAGGTCGCGTTTTTCCTGCCGGATGCCGTTGCCGGGCGTGGTCGGCGCTACGGACTCGTGACGGACGCGTCGCAGCGGTTCGAGCGCGGCGTGGACCCCACGCTGCAGGAGCGTGCGATCGAGCGCGCCACGCAACTGCTGCTCGCGTGCGCTGGCGGCGTGCCCGGGCCGGTTGAAGTCACCGAGCTGCGCGACGAACTTCCGCAGCGGGCAGCGGTATCTTTCCGTCCCGAGCGCGCACGCCGCGTGATCGGGGCGCCAGTCGCAGACGAGACCATTGCCACGATTTTCGATCGTCTGGGAATGACTGTGAGTCGCAGCGGAAACGGCTGGAAGGTGAGCAGCCCGCCGTGGCGTTTCGATATCGCGATCGAGGAGGACCTGATCGAGGAGGTTGCCCGGGTGCATGGCTTCGACCAGATCCCCGAAACGGATCCCGCGGTGCGTCAGGCCATGCCAGCGCTGTCCGAGACGCGTGTGGCCGACGAGACCGCTGCGGACCTTCTTGTGCAGCGCGGCTACTTTGAAGCGATCACCTACAGCTTCGTGGATCCGGCGCTGCAGGCACTGTTCTGTCCCGGGGTGGCGGCTCTGGAACTCGCCAACCCCATCGCCTCCGACCTGGCGGCCATGCGCGTGTCGCTCTGGCCGGGCCTGGCGCGCGCGCTTGCCGAGAACCAGCGGCGGCAGCAGTCGCGTGTCCGTCTGTTCGAGATCGGTCGCCGGTTTTCGCTGCAAGAGGGCGCGCTCACCGAGGTGCCGGTGATCGCCGGGCTCGCGGCGGGCGCCGCGCTGCCGGAGCAGTGGGGCACGCGGGCGGAGCCGGTGGAATTCTTCGACGTTAAGTCGGATATCGAGGCGCTGCTGCGAGCCACGGGCGCGGGCGGAGATTTCCGCTTCGTGCCGGACCAGCACCCGGCGCTGCATCCAGGCCAGACATCGCGAATCGTTCGCGATGGCCGCGCAGTGGGCTGGCTGGGACGCCTTCACCCGGAGCTCGAGAGCACGCTGGATCTTACATATTCCGCACTGGTCTTCGAGATCGAGATCGAGTCCGGCCTGGCCGCCGTCGTACCCCAGCACCGCGAAATATCGCGGTTTCCGGCTGTGCGGAGGGACATCGCGATCGTCGTGGACGAGGCCGTCCCGGTGCAGGCGCTATTGGACAGAATCCGGGCGAGCGCGGGACCCTTGTTGACGGACCTGATCGTGTTCGATATTTACCGTGGCCCGGCCATTACACCGGGTCGTAAAAGTGTGGCGATAGGCTTGAATTTGCAGGATATTTCCCGCACGCTAACTGACGTTGATACGGATGCCGTCGTGGCGCAGGTCGTGACTGACCTGGAGCGGGAGCACAACGCCGCGATTCGAGACAAATAAAGATGGCATTGACCAAGGCCGAAATCGCAGAAGCACTGTTCGACCAGCTCGGCCTAAATAAGCGTGAGGCGCGCGAGCTCGTGGACCTGTTCTTCGAGGAGCTGCGTTCATCGCTGGCGACGGGCGAGCAGGTCAAGCTGTCGGGCTTTGGAAATTTCGACCTGCGCAGCAAGAACCAGCGCCCGGGCCGTAATCCTAAGACCGGCGAGGAAATTCCGATCAGTGCGCGTCGTGTAGTTACATTTCGGCCGGGTCAGAAATTGAAGGCGCGCGTGGAAGCTTATGCTGGAACCCAGCAATAACGACGAGCTCCCGGCGATCCCGGGGAAGCGCTACTTCACGATCGGTGAGGTGAGCGAGCTTTGCGGCGTGAAGCCGCACGTGCTGCGTTACTGGGAGCAGGAGTTCCCACAGTTGAAGCCGGTGAAGCGCCGTGGAAACCGTCGCTACTACCAGCGCCAGGACGTGCTGGTGATCCGCCAGATCCGCGCGCTGCTGTATGACCAGGGGTTCACGATCGGCGGCGCTCGCAATCGTCTCGAGGGCGAGGAAGCCCGCGAGGACGTGACACAGACGCACCAGTTGTCGCGTCAGCTGCGCGGTGAGCTGGAGGAAATCGCGAAGATCCTCAGGCGCTGAACCTATCGCTTGCGGATACGCGTCTTGTAGCGACCCCAGGGCCGGCATTGCCGGCCTTTTTCGTTTCAGCAGGGGGCCGATCACTGGCGGCTGGCAACTTTCGGCTATAATCCGCGCCCGGTCGGAGCGTGGCGCAGTCTGGTAGCGCACTTGCATGGGGTGCAAGGGGTCGGAGGTTCGAATCCTCTCGCTCCGACCAATTCGAATTTACCAAAATGAATCCGCAGGACATCCGTCCCATCCTCACCATCGCGCTGATGGCCGCCTTTGCCGACGGCCTGAAGGACGAGCGTGAGCGAGCCGAGGTGAAGCGCGTCGCCGACGCGCTGGGGACGGACGCTGGACTCGACCTGCCGGCCCTTTACCGCGAAGTACTGATCGAGAAACCCGACCTTGCGCAGGTTGCGGGAGCCTTGAGTTCGCCAGGGGCACGGCAGCTCGCGTTTGAAATGGCGCTGGGAATCTGCGACGCGGATGGCGCGCAAGGCCCGGAGGAGCGAGATTTCCTCGGCAGGCTTTCGCATGCGCTTGGACTGGATGTGGCAGTGGCCGCTGCGACGAGTCGGCAGGCAGATGCTGTCGCGGATGCTGGCTTCGGAGCCAAGCCCTACCAGTTGCCGGCGCATACCCCGACCGCCGGCAACGCTTCGGCCAGCGATGCCGCTACGGCAGATTCCCCAGGCGTGTCGGGAACCGTGACCGGCCGTTCGTCCATGACGGATGCGGAAACGGACGCTCTGATACTGAAGGCCTCGATCACCAATGCGGCGCTCGAAATCCTGCCGGAGTCGCTGGCCTCGATGGCCATCATCCCGCTGCAGGTGAGGCTGGTCTACCGGATCGGCAAGGCCCACGGCTATCCGATGGACGCGGGCCAGGCCAGGGATTTCCTTGCGACGGTCGGTGTCGGTCTCACCGGCCAGTACCTGGAGCAGTTCGGTCGCAAGCTGCTCGGTGGATTGCTGGGCGGTATCGGCGGCGGCCTGGGTCGCTCGATCGGGCGACAGGCTGCGAGTTCCGGCATGTCGTTCGCCACGACCTACGCGCTCGGGCGAGTCGCGCAGCGCTATTACGCCTCCGGCCGCAGTATCGACGCGACGACGCTCAAGCAGACCTTCCTGTCCATGCTCGAGGAAGCGAAGGGCCTCGCGCCGCGCTACCAGGACCAGATCCAACGGATGTCGGGCACGATCGACACACGCAGCCTTGCGTCGCTGATCAAGTCGGCCTGAGATTCCCGCGGATCACGAATGCGTCACCGCGTGCGCCCGGTCCGTGCGCTCGAGGTGTGGCACTGCGTTGAAGGCGACCAGGCGCGTCGCCGACCGGCCACGCGCGATTTCACTGACCCCGGTGTTACGCGTCTGCAGGTTCAGCTGTATCGCCGAATCCGCGCCGGCACGCAGGATCTCGGCGACCGCCCGGCCGATCACGCCTCCCGACGTTACCACCAGCACTTTCGCATCCCGGTCGAGCCCGTCGCAGGCATCTGCCACGCCAGCCGTGATCCTTGCGCCGAACTGGGCCCAGGATTCCCCGCCGGGAACCGCTTCATCCTGGCGTGACCAGGCCTGGAGCGCATGGCGCAGGGCCAGGAAATAGCTTGCCCGGTCGCCGCTAGCGCGCATCGCGCGCTCGTCGCCCAGTTCGAACGCGCCGACCACGCTCGCCGCGTCGTATTCATTGAAGCGCGGGTCGGTGATTGCGTGCGGCGCCTCTGGCAGGCAGCCCAGTATCGTCTCGAGCGTGTGCCGCTGGCGCTGCAGGCTGCCGCAGATCACGCGCGAGAACCGGATCCCGCACGCAGCAAAATGTTCACCGAGCCAAACTGACTGCTGGATGCCGAGTTGGGTTACAGAATCGTAGTGGCCGGTGAAATCCGGCTGTGCGTGGCGCACCAGGTACAGGTAGGGCATGCGTTCGCGTAGCAGCTGGGAGCGGGGCAGTCTAACCTGTCACCGCCCGCGTCTTGCGGGTCCAGCGACGGAAATCACCTGATGACATCGGGAACGCGGCAATTCAGCGCATCCGGCGTCGTGACGCTGACGACGGACTTCGGGCTCAAGGATCCGTTCGTCGGTGTGATGAAGGGCCAGGTCCTCGCGCGATACAGGGATGCTTGCATCGTGGACCTTACGCACGAGGTGCTGGCGCACTGGCCGGCGGAAGCGGGCTTCTGGCTGGCCCGGTCTTTCAGATACTTCCCGGGTGGGACCGTTCACGTTGCCGTTGTCGATCCCGGCGTCGGCAGCGAGCGTGATTTCGCGATCGTGGAGGCGGAAGGTCATGTCTTTCTCGCGCCGGACAACGGGTTGCTGGCGGCAGTGGTGGACGCTGCGGAGGCGCCGGTACTGCGGCGGGTGTCGCCGGGCAGCTTGCGGCGCCTCGGGTTGGACACACCCAGCGCGACCTTTCACGGCCGCGATGTGTTCGCACCGCTCGCGGCAGAGCTGGCCGCCGGGCGCGAGCAGCCGGCCGCTCTCGGGCCGCAGGTCGGTGAGTTGATCCCCGGGTGGATCGAGGATCCCGTCGTGGCCTCAGGCCAGGTCACGGGCACCGTCGTGACCGTGGACCGATTCGGAAACTTGCTCACGAACATCGACCGACGGCACCTGCTCGGCATCGCGCAGCCGGTCGTCCGGGTGGCCGGCAGGGACCTGCCGTTGCGCCGGACCTACTCGGATGTCAGGCCTGGCGAGTACCTCGCGCTGGTGAATTCGTTTGCGGTCCTCGAGGTCGCGAGGGCCGAGGGTAGCGCCGCCGAAGGCCTGGGGATTGCCAGGGGCGCACCGATAGTCGTGTCTCGGAAGTAATCGTAAGCTTTTGTACCAAAAGATATTTATCCGGCCGGGACGGCCTGGCCGCTGCGTTGCAACAGCAGACCCTTGTGAAGCCAAGTGATTCGTATATAGTTCGCAGCCCTGCGCCGATAATTTCGGGCAGCACGTTGAAAACTCAGGACTTTCTCAAGGTCGTCACATGGAACGGGAAGCGGAGCAGTTCGACCTGGACGGTGATTTCGTGGCGAATGCCGACGAAGAGGATTACGACCGTTTCATCGACCGCCCCGACCGGCGCAAGCAGGCGGCAGTCGTGAAGCGAGGCAAGGCCGCGTGGAGCAAGCTCGAGGACGTGCTCGCCGAAAAGCGGCTGCAGAAGCAACTGAAGGACGTCTACGACGACGTCTGACGATTCCGCACTGCGGCCCCGGCTCCGAGTCCCGGGAGCCCTCCTAAGGACCGCTCGATGACTAGCAATGCAGAATCCCACTGGGTCGTCCTGAAGTTCGGCGGCACCAGCGTCTCGAGCGTAAGCAACTGGAAGAACGTGGCTGGCGTCGTTCGCGCCAGGCTCGACGAAGGGCTCAGGCCCGTGGTCGTTCATTCAGCTCTCTCCGGCATCACGGACCGCCTCGAACAACTGCTCACCAAGGCGCTGGCCGGCGACTGGGAGCCGGTGATGGACCAGATCGAGCTGCGGCACACCGACCTGTCGCGTGACCTCGGGATCGCGATCAGCCCGGAACTCGAACGCTATTTCATCGAGCTGCGCAGGATGGCATCCGGTGTCCACCTGATCGGCGAGGTCAGCGATCGCCTGCGAGCCCGGGTGATGGCAGCCGGGGAACTGATGGCTACCCGCATCGGCGCCGATTTCCTCGCGTCCGAGGGGCTCGACGTGCAGTGGATCGATGCCCGCACGATCCTGCATGCCGAGGAGCGCGTCGGTGCGACACAGCGCGCCGGGTACCTCTCCGCGACCTGCAATTTCGAGCCGGACGCCGACCTTCAGCGTCGACTTGCATCGGGCAGCGGCGTGCTGCTTACACAGGGTTTCATCGCCAGCGACGCGATGGGCGAGACGGTGTTGCTCGGTCGTGGTGGTTCCGACACGTCCGGCAGCTATTTCGCCGCCAAGCTGCACGCGCGGCGCCTCGAGATCTGGACCGACGTGCCCGGCATGTTCACCGCGAATCCACGCGCCGTGCCGAATGCGCGGCTGCTGAAGTCGCTCGACTACGACGAGGCGCAGGAGATCGCTAGCAGCGGCGCCAAGGTGCTGCACCCGCGCTGCATCCTGCCGGCGAAGCAGTACGGGATCCAGGTTTCGATTCACGCGACCCACCAGCCGGAACTCGAGGGCACGGTCGTCACCGCCACCGGCGGTAACGGCGGGGCGCGCGTCAAGGCTGTCTGCAGCAAGAAGGGCATCACGCTGCTCTCGATGGAAACGCTGGGCATGTGGCACCAGGTGGGTTTCCTCGGCGATGCCTTCTCGGTCTTCAAGGAACACGGCGTGTCGGTGGACCTCGTCTCCACCTCGGAGACCAGCGTCACCGTGTCACTCGATCCGGCAGCCAACGCGCTAGACGCGCGGGCACTCGAGGCGCTGGTGGCTTCTTTGGCGAAACTGTGCCGGGTCGAGGTGATCGGCCCTTGCTCGGCGGTCAGCCTGGTCGGACGCAGTATCCGCGCCACGCTGCACCGTCTCGGGGACGCACTGGAACTGTTCGAGGAGCAGCGCATCTACCTGGTCACGCAGGCGGCGAACGACCTCAACATCACCTTCGTGGTGGACGAAGAACAGGGCGACCGGCTGGTGAGCCGGCTGCACGACGTGATCGTCAGGAATGCGCCGTCCGATCACGTGCTCGGGCCGACCTGGGAGCAGATCCACGGCGTCGGCGCGCCGATCCCGGTGGGCGGCCCGCCGTGGTGGGAGGCGCGGCGCGACGAGCTGGTGCGCATCGCCAGGGCCGAGAACTGCGCCTACGTGTACGACCGCGCGACGCTCGAGCACACCGCCCGCCAGTTACTGGCAATCGGCGGCGTCGAGCGGATCTTCTACGCGATCAAGGCCAATCCGCACGCCGAGATCCTGCGCTCGTTCGCCGACCTCGGGCTCGCTTTCGAATGCGTATCGCAGGGAGAGTGTGAGCGGGTGCTCGAGACGCTGCCGGGCATCGACAGGGGCCAAATCCTCTTCACGCCAAATTTCGCGCCGCGCTCGGAGTACGAGTGGGCGCTGGAGCAGGGCATTCACCTCACGCTCGACAACCTGCATGCGCTGCGTCACTGGCCGGAGCTGTTCCGGGGCCGCGACGTGCTGGTGCGGCTCGACACCGGATTTGGCCGTGGGCACCATGACCACGTCCGTACCGCGGGCGTGCATTCGAAGTTTGGCGTTCCGCTTTTCGAACTCGACGAACTCGAACGCCTGGTCGCTGCCGCAGGTGCCCGGGTGGTCGGCCTGCACGCCCACACGGGCAGTGGCGTGTTCGACGTGCGCAACTGGCAGCAGGTCGGACAGTTGCTCGGCGATCTCGCGGCGCGATTCCCTGACGTGAAGGTCATCGACCTGGGCGGCGGGCTGGGCGTGCCCGAAAAGCCAGGCCAGGTCCCGGTGGACCTCGCGATGCTGCAGGGCGTGATCGAGGAACTCAAGGTCCGCTGGCCAGGGCTCGCGATCTGGCTGGAGCCGGGACGATTCCTGGTCGCGCAGGCCGGCGTCCTGCTCGCGCAGGTGACCCAGCTCAAGGGCAAGGGAACGGTGCAGTACGTGGGCGTCACGACCGGGATGAACTCGCTGCTGCGGCCGGCACTGTACGGCTCCCACCACGACATCGTGAACCTGACACGCCTCGGCGAGCCGGGCACCGAGGTGTACAACGTGGTCGGACCGATCTGCGAGTCGGCGGACTACCTCGGGCACGAGCGCCTGTTGCCGCCGACCGTGGAGGGCGACACGATCCTGATCGCGAACGCGGGAGCCTATGGTCACGTGATGAGTTCTTCGTACAACCTGCGCGAACCCGCGCGGGAACTGGTCATCTAGCGGTTGCGGAGTAGCGGGTGAAGACAGGCATCGTCGGCTGGCGGGGAATGGTGGGCTCGGTCCTGATGCAACGCATGGCAGAAGAACAGGATTTCGGCCTGCTCGAGCCGCAGTTCTTCAGCACCTCGCAGGCCGGTGGCCAGGCCCCGGACGTAGGCCGCGGCTCCGGCGTGCTCGTCGATGCCAACGACCTCGACGCGCTGGCCGCGTGCGACGTGATCCTCACCTGCCAGGGCGGCGAATACACCAGCTCAGTGCATCCGCAGCTGCGAGCGGCCGGCTGGAACGGCTACTGGATCGACGCTGCGTCGGCGCTGCGGATGAAAGACGACGCCGTCATCATCCTCGACCCGGTGAACCGCAAGGTCATCGATGAAGGCTTGCACGCAGGGGTCCGCGATTACGTCGGCGGAAACTGCACGGTCTCGCTGATGCTGATGGCGCTCGGCGGGTTGTTCCGCGAGGGCCTGGTCGAGTGGATCACCACGATGACCTACCAGGCGGCATCGGGTGCGGGCGCGCAGAACATGCGCGAGCTGCTCGAGCAGATGGGCGCGCTGCACGCGGCAGCCGCAGGGCAGCTCGCCGATCCCGGCAGTGCCATCCTCGACATCGACCGCGCGGTGACCGACGCGCTGCGAAGCCCCGGCCTTCCGACGCAGAATTTTTCGGTTCCGCTGGCGGGGAGCCTGATACCGTGGATCGACAAGGACCTCGGTAACGGCCAGAGCCGCGAGGAGTGGAAGGGCAGCGCCGAGACAAACAAGATCCTGGGGCGCGTGGTGCACGCGATCCCGGTCGATGGCGTGTGCGTGCGCGTGGGCGCGATGCGCTGCCACAGCCAGGCCATGACCATCAAGTTGAAGCGCGACCTGCCGCTTGCCGAGATCGAGCAACTGATCGCCAGCGGTAACGACTGGGTGCGGCTGGTGCCGAACGATCGTGAGTCGTCGATTCGCGAGCTCACGCCGGCGCGGGTGAGCGGCACGCTCGAGGTTCCGGTGGGACGTGTGCGCAAGCTCGCCATGGGAGGCGAATACCTCACCGCCTTCACGGTTGGCGACCAGTTGCTGTGGGGTGCCGCGGAGCCGCTGCGGCGCATGCTGCGCATCTTGCTCGAGCAGCGGCACTGACGAATCGACAATGACGCCCGTGCGGACCGCGCTGCCGCGCACCGTCGTCGTGCTCGGCCTGGTCTCGCTGCTGAACGACGCGGCGAGCGAGATGATCACACCATTGCTGCCGATCTTCCTGACGGCCGCGCTGGGCGCCGGACCGGCGATCGTCGGACTGGTGGAGGGACTTGCGGAAGCGACGGCGAGCATCCTGAAGCTGGTCTCGGGCCGCTTGGCCGACCGTGGCGTGCGAGCGAAGTCGCTGGTGCTCACCGGCTATACGCTTTCAAACTCGATGCGGCCGCTGATCGGTCTGGCCGTCGGTTGGCCTGCGGTGCTGGTGCTGCGCTTTCTCGACCGCGTCGGCAAGGGCATCCGCACTGCGCCACGTGACGCGTTGATCGCCGCATCGGCGACCCCCGAACAACGCGGGCGGGCCTTCGGCTTTCATCGTTCCATGGACCACGCCGGGTCGGTGATCGGCCCACTGCTCGCTTTCGTGCTGCTGAAGTCGCAGGTGGACCTGAAGCACGTATTCCTGGCGTCGGCCGTGCCCGGCGTGTTGGTGCTGATGCTGCTCTATTTTGGCGTGCCCTCTGCGCAGGCGGCGGCAGTGCCGGCGCCACCTAGGTTCTCATGGGGCGCGCTGCACGGCCGACTGCGCGCAATGATCGTGGCGGCGGGCCTGCTCGCGCTCGCGAGCGTGCCCGAGGTGTTTGTCGTGCTCTGGGCGCGTCAGGCCGGGCTGCAGGTGGTCTGGGTGCCGCTGGTCTGGGCCGCCGCAAGCGTGGCGAAGATGGTGATCGCGATGCCCGCCGGAATCCTGTCCGATCGCATCGGGCGACTGCCGTTGCTGCTTGGAGGCTGGGGACTGCGGGTGGCCGTGCTGTCGCTGCTTGCTTTCGCCGGGCCGGGCACATTGGGCGTCTGGGTGCTGTTCATCGCGTATTCGGCCACACTCGCGATCACGGAACCGGCCGAGCGGTCGGTGATCGGCGACCACGCGGCCGCCGAGCAGCGCGGCACGGCATTCGGGCTCTATCACCTTGCGAGCGGTTTGCTCGCGCTGCCGGGTGCGGTCCTGTTCGGCGTGATCTGGGAGCGCTTCGGTTCGCCGGTAGCATTCGCGGTCTCGGCGATCGTAACTGCCGCGGCCGCCGGACTGATGCTCGCCCTGGCGGCGGGCGGCAGGTCAGGGCCGCCGGTCGTGACGCGAGCGTAATTCGGCGACGAGGTCGTCGAGCGCCAGGTCGCGCGATTTCAGCAGCACGACCAGGTGATAGACGAGGTCCGCGCACTCCGACAGCAGGCCCGCGTCGTCCCGCGTAACCGCTGCAAGCGCGGTCTCCACGCCTTCCTCACCGACTTTCTGCGCGATACGGGCAGGGCCCTCGGACACAAGCCGTGCGGTGTAACTGCCTTCGGGCTTCTCGGCCATGCGACTGGCGATCGTTGTCTCGAGCACGCGAAGGAACGAGAGCGACTGAGCGTCGGTGGATGCGGCGCTTGCGAAGCACGACTCCGTTCCATTGTGGCAGGCCGGTCCAAGCGGATCGGCCAGTACGAGTATCGAGTCGGCGTCGCAGTCGACGCTGGCGTCCACGACGTTAAGGTAGTTTCCCGAGGTTTCGCCCTTGGTCCAAAGCTGCTTGCGCGAGCGACTGAAGAAGACGACGCGCCCGGTCGAGAGTGTCAGGCGGAGCGCCTCCTGGTTCATGAATGCGAGCATCAGCACCTGGCCGGTGCGTGCGTGCTGCACGATCGCCGGGAGCAGGCCAGCGCCCTTGTCCCAGGCCAGTGTTCCAACCTGATCCGGTGTCACGGTCGTACCTCCACGTTCGATGCAGCCAGGTGTCGCTTGAGGTCGGGGATGGCGACCTCGCCCGAGTGGAACACGCTGGCGGCCAGTGCGCCATCGACCCGCGCGCGCAGGAATACGTCGACGAAGTGCCCGGGTGACCCGGCGCCGCCCGAGGCGATCAGCGGCACGTGGCAGGCATCCCTGACCAGCAACAACTGCTCGATGTCGTAGCCCTCGCGGACCCCGTCGCTTGCCATGCAGTTCAGCACGATCTCTCCAGCGCCGCGATCCTGCGCTTCCCGGACCCAGTCCAGCGTGCGGCGCGCCGTGCTGCTCGACCGCTGCGGGTCGCCGGTGTACTGGTAGACGAGGTAATCACTGCCCACGGTCTGGCTGTCGACACCGACCACGACGCACTGCGAACCGAAGCGCCGGGCCAGGCGGTCGATCAGCGCCGGATCGGCGAGGGCGGGGGAGTTCACCGAGATCTTCTCGGCGCCGGCGTTCAGCACCGCCTCGGCGTCCTGCACGCTGCGGATGCCGCCAGCGACGCAGAACGGGATGTCGAGCACGCGCGCGACCCGCGATACCCAGTCCCGGTCCACGGACCGGCCCTCTGGACTCGCGGTGATGTCGTAGAACACCAGTTCGTCCGCGCTCTCGACGCGATATCGAGTCGCCAGGTCGATGATGTCGCCGACGGTGCGGTGATCGCTGAATCGCACGCCCTTGACGACCTGGCCGTCACGCACGTCGAGACAGGGAATTATTCGCTTCGCAAGAATGGCGCGAGCTCCTCTGTCTGCATGCGGCCTTCCAGCAGCGCGCGGCCGCTCACCGCCCCGGCGACGCCGGTGGTCGCGAGCGCCCGCAGGTCGCCGACGTCACGTATGCCTCCCGATGCCTGCCAGCGTACCGCCGGGAATCTGCGCAGCGCGTCCTGGTACAGCGCCTGGTTCGGCCCGGACAGAGCGCCGTCGCGTGCCACGTCGGTGCAGAGCACGTGCCGCAGCCCGTGCGGTTCGAAACGACCGACGGCATCCCACAGGCTCAGCGCCGTCTGGCGCTCCCAGCCGTGCGTAGCCAGTCGCGGAACTCCACCGTCGTCGAGTCGCACGTCGAACGCGAGCACGATGCCGTCGGTACCGAAGTCCTGCAGCCAGGACGCGACTTCCGCAGGCTCCGAGACCGCTGCGCTGCCGACGACCACACGTGCAACTCCGGCGTCGAGCAGGCGTTTGACCGTAGCGCGGTCGCGGACCCCGCCGCCGACCTGCAGCGCTGCGCGTCCGGACGCGGCGAGCCCGGCGATTGCCGCCGCGTTGCCTTGCGCGCCCGCGCGCGCCCCGTCCAGGTCCACGACGTGAACCAGCCGAGCCCCGAGTCCCGCGTAGGTGTCGAGGACGGACATCGGGTCGTCGGCATATACGGTCTCGGCGTCGAAACGGCCCTGCAGCAGCCTGACCACGCGGCCACCGCGCAGGTCGATTGCCGGGATCAGCTGCATCAACCGAGCTCCAGGAAATTCGCGAGCAGGCGCGCGCCCGTCGTGCCGGAACGCTCCGGATGGAACTGCATGCCGACGAAGTTCCTCAGGCGCACGACTGCGGAGAAGGATCCGCCGTAGTCAGCGGTGGCGACGGTCCAGGGACCGACAGGCACCGCGTAGCCGTGTACGAAATAGACATGGTCACCCCGCGCGATGCCGTTGAGCAGAGGATCGGGCGAGGCAAACTCCAGCTGGTTCCAACCCATGTGCGGCACGGGATAAGCGTCGCGATCGGCGAAGCGCTCCACGCGGCCGGGCAATAGTCCGAGACAGCGCGTGTCGCCTTCGCCGCTGGCGTCGAACAGCAGCTGCATGCCGAGGCAGATGCCGAGCATGGGCTGTTGCAGGCTGCGGATCGTCTCGACCAGGCCAAGCGATTCGAGGCGTTGCATGGCCACGGCGGCGGCACCGACGCCCGGCAGGATCACGCGCGGTGCGGTCCGCAACGCTTCCGGATCGGAGGTAAGTTGTGCGTCGGCGCCCAGTCGCTCGAGCGCGTAGCGCAACGATGCGATGTTCGCTCCACCGTTGTCGACGATGGCGACAGCAGTCACGAACGAATGCTCACAGGACGCCCTTTGTGCTGGGTAGTTCGTCGCCGCGCACTCTCACCGCGCGGCGCAGTGCCCGACCAAAGCCCTTGAAACAGGCCTCGATCATGTGGTGCGTGTTCTCGCCGCGGACTTCGACATGAATCGCCGCGCCGAGGCTGTCGGCCAGCGAGCGGAAGAAGTGCGGCACGAGTTCCGTGGGCAGCGTGCCCACGATTTCGCGGCCGAACCGCCCCGTGAACACGGCGTACGGACGACCGGACAGGTCGATGGCGACCTGGGCAAGGGCCTCGTCCATCGGCAACACGAAGCCATAGCGCCCTATGCCACGTTTTTCACCGAGGGCCTCACGCAGCGCCTGGCCCAGCGCCAGCGCGCAGTCCTCGACCGTGTGGTGCTCGTCTACGTTGAGGTCGCCGGTGCAGCTGAGTTGCAGTGAAAAGGCGCCATGGCGAGCTACCTGCTCGAGCATGTGGTCGAAAAAGCCGATGCCAGTTGAAATGGAAACCGGTGATTCGCGGTCCAGGTTGACCGCCACGGTGATATCGGTTTCCTTGGTGCGTCGCGTGACTCGTGCGATACGTTCGGGCCGGCACAGGCGGTCGGCGATCTCCATCCAGGTCACGCCGCCGTCGCCGTGGATGCGGATGCCGCCGACGCCCAGGTTCGCCGCGAGGTCCAGGTCGGTCTGCCGGTCGCCAATCACGTAGCTTCGCGCAGCATCGATGCTTCGGCCGGCCATGAACTCCGTGAGCAGCCCGGTCCTGGGCTTGCGACATGCGCAGTCGTCGGCCGGGAAATGCGGGCAGAAGAACTCGGCATCGAACTCGATGCCCTGTGAGGCGAACACGTCACGCAAGAAGTCCTGCGGCTCGCGGAAGCTCGGCTCCGGGAACGACGAGGTGCCGAGGCCGTCCTGGTTGCTCACCAGGACCAGTCGGTAGCCGGCTCGTACCAGGTCGAGCAATGCCGGCACGACACCGCGCGCGAGCCGCAGCTTGGCGAGGCTGTCCACCTGCTTGTCGTGCGGTTCCTCGATCAGTGTGCCGTCACGATCGATGAACAGGATGCGTTCCAGGCTCATGCGCGCTCCACGGCGGCCAGCAGCCGCTCGTTCTGTTCGGGGGTCCCGACCGAAATGCGCAGGCAACCCTCGAGTTGCGGCGCGTTGCTGAAATCCCGTACTAGCAGCCCTGCGGACTTGCCGGCCTCCAGCGTACGGCGGGCATCCCTGCAGCGGACCAGCAGGAAATTGGCGTCCGAGTGGAATACGTGCAGTACCGACGGCATCGCGGCCAGGCGCAATCGCATACGCTCGCGCTCGGCGAGGACAGTGCGGATGCGTTCCGCGGCTATTGCCTGTTGAGGCGCCTCGGTGAGTCGCAATACGTCCTCGACGGTGGATGACGGAATCGCGTAGGGCGGAATGATGCGCCCGAGGAGCCCGACGATCTCCTCGCTCGCGACCAGCGCGCCGCAGCGGGCGCCTGCGAGTGCATAGGCCTTCGAGAGCGTGCGCAGGACCACGAGATTCGTCATCTCCCCGAGCCTGCTCGCGAGGCTCGCACGGCCGGAAAACTCGAGATAGGCCTCGTCCAGGCAGACCACTGCGCGGCCCGCAAGCGCACGGCAGATCGCGATGATGTCGGACTCATCGAGGAGACTGCCCGTCGGGTTGTTCGGGGAGCATAGGAATACGATCTTCGCCCGGCTGCCGGCGTCGATCACGCCGCGCGTGTCCAGCCGGAAATCCTCGCGGCGCAATGAAACCTCGACCACCGATGCCCCTTGAATCCGGGCGGCAACCTTGTAGAAGCCGAAAGTTGGCGGGCAGGTCACGACGCTGTCGGTACCGGCGCGGCAGAAAGCGCGCACCAGCAGGTCGATTGCCTCGTCGCTGCCGCGACCGACCAGTACCTGGCTCGCAGGCACCTCGTACAGCCGCGCCATGCGCTCCACCAGCGCCCGCGGTTGTGGCTCCGGATAACGATTCAGGCCGGCATCGGTGTTGTCTCCGAGCGCACGCCACGGCATCTCGTTGGCGTGCATGCGCTCATGCGAGGGATCCCACGCTGCGTGCTGGTAGGGCTGCAGCTCCAGGATGTCGGGGCGGGCCAGCGCAAGCACCGAGTTCATGGCGGTGTCCCGGCCGCGAGAGCGTCGAGGCGCACGGTTACCGCATTGGCGTGGCCCTCGAGTGCCTCGAGCCGCGCGAGCACGCGGGCCGTGAGCCCGAGGTCCGCCAGGCCCTCGGGCGTGACTTCCTGGACGGTCATGCGACGGACGAAGTCGAGCACGCCGAGTCCGCTGTAGGCGCGGGCATGGCCGTAGGTGGGCAGGACGTGGTTGGTGCCGCTGCAGTAGTCGCCCATGGTCTCGGGCGTCCAGGCGCCCAGGAATACGGAACCGGCATTGCGAACTCGCTCGAGCCAGCGACGCGGTGATCGCACCTGCAGGATCAGGTGCTCGGGGGCATACAGGTTGCTCACCTCGAGCGCGGTGTCGAGGTCGGGAACCAGGATGACCCGGCTTCCGGCAATTGCACGCGCCGCGATCTCGCGCCGGGGCAGCACAGCAAGCTGGCGCGCGACCTCGGCGATGCACTGTTCGGCGAATGAGCGGGTGGTCGTGACCAGCACGACCTGCGCATCCTCGCTGTGCTCTGCCTGGGCGAGCAGGTCGGCCGCGACAAACTCCGCGGTCGCCGCGTCGTCCGCGATGACCAGCACCTCGGACGGTCCCGCCGGCATGTCCAGTGCGGCACCGTCCGCGTCGGCAGCCACCAGCTGCTTGGCAGCCGTGACCCACGAATTTCCGGGTCCGAATACCTTGGCAACCTTCGGCACGCTCTCTGTGCCGTAGGCCATCGCGGCGATTGCCTGTGCGCCGCCGACCTTGAACACGGTTTCAATCCCGCACAACCGTGCCGCCACCAGCACCGCGGAGTCCGCGCGACCATCCGGCCGCGGCGGCGTGCACAGCACGCGCATCGGGCACCGTGCCAGGCGCGCAGGTACCGCGAGCATGATGGCGGTGGAGGGCAGCGGCGCGGTGCCGGCCGGCACGTAGAGGCCGACGGCGTCGATTGGCACGAACACGCGCTCGCACGTTACGCCGGGAGCGGTATGTACCCGCACCGGTTCCAGCGACTGTGTCTCGTGAAATCGGGTTACGGTCTCGATCGCACGGCGCAGCGCGGTGAGCTGCTCCCGGGTGATCTCGGCCGCGGCTTCGTCGAACTCGGCGGCGGTCACCGCCAGCGACTCGAGCTTGACTCCGTCGAACCGAGCCGTGTACTCGCGCAGCGCGGCATCGCCACGACTTCGCACCTGGTCCACGATCAAGGCGGCGCTTGCGAGCAGCGTGCCCGCGTCACGCTGCGCCGGACGACGCAGGATCTCCCGACGCTCTTCGTCGCCGAGTGCAGACCAGTCAATCGCCGTCAGGGTCGTGCTCATGCCAGCATCTTCTCCACCGGCAGCACCAGCACGGCGCTGGCTCCTGCCGCCTTGAGGCTCTCGAGGGTTTCCCAGAATACGTTCTCGCGGCACACGGCGTGGATGGCAACCTTGTTACCCGGCCCTTCGAGCGGGATGACAGTCGGGGATTCGCTGCCCGGCAGCAGCTTCTTTATCTCCGCGAGAGCGCTCCTGGGCGCGTGCAGCATGATGTACTTGCTCTCGCGAACCTGCTGCACGCCGTCGATGCGCAGCAACAGCCGGCGAACCCAGTCGCTTTTTTCGTCGGACAGCGGCACCGGCGTGCGGATCAGTGCCGCTTCGCTTTCGAGCACCGTCGTGACTTCACTCAAGTGATTGGCCGAGAGCGTGGACCCGCTCGACACCAGGTCGCAGATGAGGTCGGCCCGGCCGAGGCGCGGGGCGATCTCGACTGCGCCGGACAGTGTCACGATCTCGGCCTCGAGCGAATTCTCGCGCAGGAAGCGCGCGAGCGTGTTGGGATAGGTGGTGGCGATGCGCCGGCCGGCAATGCTCTGCAGGCCCTCGTACGGAAAGTCGTCCGGCACCGCAATGGACAGCCGGCAGCGCCCGAAGTCCATGCGCTGGACGAGTTCGAACCGAGGCTCGGTTCCGCGGGCCGACATCGCGAGTCGCTTCTCGTCGATGACGTTGATCCCGACGATACCGAGGTCGCAGACGTCTTCCTGGACGAGGTCGGGAATGTCGTCATCGCGGACGAACAGCACGTCGAGCGGCATGTTCTCCCCGTAGCACATCAGCTGGTCCTTGCCGCGGCTGTACTTGAGGCCGCAACGCTCCAGAAGGTCCAGCGAGTTCTCGGTCAGGCGCCCGGATTTCTGGATCGCGATGCGCAGGCGCTGGCTGCGTTCCACGTCAGCGCTCCGACAACCGTCGGGCGGCGAGCGCGTACCCGCCATTGCCGTCGCCCAGGTAGCGCGCGACCCGCCCGATCGTCGTGACGCTCACGCCGCTCACGCGGTGAATCTCCCGATAGGGAATGCCCTGTTGCAGCAGGCCGACTACGTTCCAGCGGTCGGTGAGGGCCTGGAGTTCGGCCGGGGTGCACAGGTCGCGGAAGAAGTCGCGGCACTCCTCAGTGGTGCGGAGCGTCAGCACGGCCTGGTACAGCGAGCGTTCGGCTGCCGCTTCCTGGCGCTGGGAGATGCCACGGTGGGTCTTCATGGAGTGATCCAATGTAATAACGAGATACTACACTAATACATCGTCCAGGTCGGGGCAAGTCCCTTGTCTTGACGCTCCGAGCCGGCGCCACCTACACTTCGCGCGCTCATCGAGACCGGCTGAGGGAATGGCCCTTTGAAGCCGGGGCAACCGTCGGGTCGCAATTGCCCGAAAAGGTGCCAACTCCACGGGGACACGGTCCACCGACAGATGAGTTGCCAAGCGGCTGTCCTGGTTCACACCGGGGCGTGCCGGTTGTGGCGACCATCGTGCTCCACGCGAGACTCGAAAGCTTTTCAGGGGACTCATCGAGAGTCGTCCTATGGAGTGTGTCCGCGACATGCCGCCGAGTGCCAGAACCGATTCGCCATCCGCCGCCGGGAACATGCCCGCCGGGTACGAGTGCGCGACCCGCGTGCAGCGGCTCGCCGGCGCGTTTTCGCTTCATTTCGGCGGTAGTCTTGGGGCAGTCGACGTCGCGTACCGCCTGGTTGGACGATCCGGGGCCCCGGTGGTCACTGTGCTCGGCGGAATCTCGGCAGGGCGGCACGTGTTCGGCCTGCCGGGTGAGGATGGCGGCTGGTGGGAGGAGAGCATCGGGCCGGGCAGGGCGCTGGATACCGACCGATATCGCGTGCTGGGCATCGACTTCCTTGGCGGCAGTCATTCGACCACCGGCCCTCGGGCAGGGGAGACGTTTCCGACCGTAAGCGCCTATGACCAGGCTGCCATGATCGTGGGCCTGATGGGCCATCTCGGCATCGAGCAACTGCATGGTTGCGTCGGAGCCTCCTACGGCGGAATGGTTGCGCTGGCGCTCGCCGAGCGGCACCCCGGGCGACTGCGGCACGCGGTCGTGATCAGCGCCGCGCACCGTACCCACCCGATGTCGACGGCATGGCGCAGCGTCCAGCGCGCGTTCGTTCGCTATGCGCTCGGCCACGGCGAGGGGCCGCGCGGCCTGGCATTCGCGCGCGCGCTCGCGATGGCGACCTATCGTTCGGCGCGTGAATTCGACGAGCGCTTCTCCGGTCCTGCCGAGCAGACGAGCGAAGGCTTCCGGTTTCCGGTGGAGTCATACCTCTTCGCGCGCGGTGAGGCTTACGCGGCGCAGTACCGGCCGGAGGCCTTCGTCTGCCTGTCCGAGTCGATCGACCTGCACCGCGTAGATCCCGCGGCGATCCACGTTCCCGTGACGATGGTCGCAGTGGTGGAGGACCAGCTGGTGCCACTTTCCGACATGCGCGAACTGCGCGACCGGCTGGCGGGCAACTGCCGGCTGGTCGAGATCAGTTCGCTTTATGGCCACGACGCATTCCTGAAGGAGACTGACGTGCTTCGCGACGTTTTCGCGCAAGCACTGGACTGAACATGAGCAAACAAACGACGCAGAAGACCCGAACGGTGCGCGCGGCGCTGGAAACCGATACCCAGTTCGGGGCCGTAGTGCCGCCGATCCACCTGACGTCCACGTTCGCGTTCGCGGGCTACGGCGAGAAGCGCGCCTACGACTACTCGCGGTCCGGCAACCCGACACGAGACGCTCTCGCCGGCGCGCTCGCTGAACTCGAGGGGGGCGCGGGCGCCGTCGTCACCTCGTCCGGCATGGCCGCGGTCTCGCTGGTCACCCAGCTCTTCCGGCCGGGCCAGGTCGCGGTGGTTCCGCACGATTGCTATGGCGGCACCTACCGGCTGTTCAGCGCGCTCAACCAGCGGGGCTCGCTGGACGTGCAGTTCGTCGATTTCCAGGACCAGGCTGCGCTGCAGGCTGCGCTTGCAGCCGGGCCGGCGCTCGTCTGGATCGAGACGCCGAGCAATCCGCTGCTCAGGATCGTGGACCTGGCCGCGGTCGCCGCGGCGGCGCACCAGGCCGGCGCGCTGGTCGTCGCGGACAATACGTTTCTCTCCCCGGTGTGGCAGAGGCCGATAGCACTCGGTGCCGACGTGGTCGTGCACTCGACCACCAAGTACCTGAACGGTCACAGCGATGTGGTCGGCGGCGCCGTCGTCGCGGCGCAGCGCGAGCTTCACGAGCGACTCGCGTGGTGGGCCAATTGCACCGGCGTGACGGGCGCCCCGTTCGACAGCTACCTGACGCTGCGGGGAATGCGTACCTTGCACGCGCGCATGCGGGCCCACGGCGAGAACACCGC
Source organism: uncultured Gammaproteobacteria bacterium (assembly GCA_963732375.1). Taxonomy (GTDB): domain Bacteria; phylum Pseudomonadota; class Gammaproteobacteria; order Steroidobacterales; family Steroidobacteraceae; genus RPQJ01. The sequence continues at coordinate 557,353 of CAVSZE010000012.1, read as the reverse complement.
ACAGGTCGTCGCGTTGCTGGCGCGCCACCCGGCCGTATCGAAAGTCTATTACCCCGGGCTCGAGTCACATCCGGGCCACGCGATCGCAAGCGCACAGCAGAGTGGCTATGGCGCGATGGCGAGTTTCGAGCTGAAGGGTACGGTCGAGAACGTCAAGGCACTGCTCCGATCGCTGGAGTTGTTCTCGCTCGCCGAGTCGCTGGGCGGAGTGGAGAGCCTGATCGCGCACCCGGCCAGCATGACCCACGCGGCAATGGACGCCACGGCGCGCGAACGCGCCGGTATCTCGGAGACACTGCTTCGGTTGTCCATTGGTATCGAGGAGGGCGCAGACCTGGTCGCTGATCTCGAGCACGGCCTGGCAGCTGCGGCCCGCGCCGGCTGAACGCCGCGGACAACCAGGGCAACGCCGAAAAAAAGAAAGGCCGGCAGTGATGCCGGCCTTTCGCGACAGGACAAGAGTGCCTCAATCCTTGAGGCAATGACTAACCCGACTCAAGTCCTACACGATCGATGTTCTGGCGTAGCGGTCCGGTTGACCAGTCGGCCGGATCCGCCTGCGGACGCGCAGTATAGCTCCGGTTTTCCGGGGCTTGCACATGGTTTTCCAGTCGATGTGCCAGGGAGCGGTAATCTTTATCCAGTTCCTATTAATAATCTTGTAAATATATGTTTTTAATAAGATTATTATGTTGCAAAAATCAGCTCAATTATCGCGTCAGTAGCCGCTTCACTGCCGACCGGAGCCTGCCCCGGGCGGGCGATGTCGGCGGTCCGCAAGCCCGAGGCGAGCGCAGCCTCGACCGCAGCCTCAACCACCCCAGCCTCGCGCTCCAGGCCAAGCGAGTGCCGTAGCAGCATCGCGCCGCTCAAGATCGTGCCGCAGGGGTTTGCGATGCCGCGACCCGCGATGTCCGGTGCCGATCCGTGTATCGGTTCGTAGAGGCCGACTCTTCCGTCCCCAAGTGACGCCGAGGGAAGCAGCCCGAGCGATCCAGCCAGCATCGAGGCCTCGTCGGTGAGGATGTCGCCGAACATGTTCTCGGTGAGCAGCACGTCGAATGCAGTCGGCCGACGCAACAGGTGCATGGCCGCGGCATCGACCAGCATGTGCTCGAGCGAGACTTCGGGAAACTCCTCCGAGGTCACGCGCTCCACGACCGAGCGCCACAGTCGCGAGGTCTCCAGCACGTTCGCCTTGTCCACGGAAACGATTCGGCGCTTGCGCTGCATGGCCAGGCGGCCGGCCGTGCGGGTCACGCGCTCGATCTCATGCGCGGAATAGGAACAGACGTCCTCGGCCTCGAGCGCCGTGCGGCTCTTGCGACCGAAATAGATACCGCCGGTGAGTTCGCGCACGACCATGATGTCGACGCCAGAGACAATTTCCGCCTTCAATGGCGACGCATCCAGGACCGATTCCATCGTCTTGACCGGACGCAGGTTGGCGTACAGTCCCAGCGTCCGGCGCAGTTCCAGCAGGCCCTGTTCGGGCCGAACCCGGGCCGAGGGGTCGGACCACTTGGGTCCGCCCACGGCGCCAAGCAGCACGCCATCGCAACTGCGGCAGGCATCAACGGTGCGCGGCGGCAGCGGTGAGCCACTCGCGTCGATGGCGGCGCCCCCGATCAGCCCCTCGATAAACTCAAACTCGTGACCGAATGCGCTTGCCACCGTTTGGAGGACCCGCACGGCCGCTGCCGTGACTTCGGGGCCAATACCATCGCCGCCCAGCACGGTAATGCGCGCTTTCATGCGTACCGATTCTCGTAGGTCGCGATTGCGTCTGCCTTGCCCAGCAGGTAACCGAGTTCATCGACGCCGTTCATCAGGCAGTACCGGGCAAATGGCTCGATCGGAAATGCAATCTCCCTGCCGTCGGGGAGTCGCAGCGCCGAGGCCGGCAGGTCGATCTCGACCTCGGCTCCCGGATTGTCCAGCAGCCACAGGTGGGTGGCTTCGTCCACGACGATCGGCAGCAGGCTGTTCTTCAGGCTGTTGCTGCGAAATATGTCGGCGATCTCGGTGCTAATGACGGCCTGGAACCCGTAGTCGAGCAGTGCCCACGGCGCGTGCTCGCGCGAGGAGCCGCAACCGATGTTGCGACCGGCCACGAGTATCCGGCAACCGCGCGACTCCGGGCGGTTCAGCACGAAGTCGGGGCGGGGCAGGCCGTCGGGTCCGTTCCGCAGGTCCGCAAACAACGCAGCGCCGAGTCCGTCGCGCGTGGTCGTGGTGAGGAAGCGCGCAGGGATAATCTGGTCGGTGTCGATGTTGCTTGACGGCATCACGACCGTCCGTGAACGGATGGCTTTGATCGGATCCATGTGGCCTCAGTGGATGAATTCGCGCGGGTCGGTGACGCATCCGCGGATCGCCGCGGCCGCGGCCGTCGCCGGGCTGGCGAGCAGGGTGCGCGATCCCGCGCCCTGGCGTCCCTCGAAGTTGCGGTTGCTGGTGCTGACGCAGTAGAGCCCCGCGTCGACGGTGTCGCCGTTCATGCCGAGGCACATCGAGCAACCCGACTCGCGCCATTCCGCGCCGGCGTCAGTGAAGATTTTCGCGAGCCCCAGGGCCTCGGCCTCGCGCTTGATCTGCTGCGATCCAGGCACCACCAGCGCCCGCACGCCCGGTGCCACCTTGTGTCCCGCGAACACGCGAGCCGCGAGTTGCAGATCCGAGAGCCTCGCGTTGGTGCAACTGCCGATGAACACGACCTGTACCGGCCGGTCGCGCAGCGACTGGCCCGGCTCGAGGCCCATGTAGGCGAGTGCGCGCGCGAACACGGCATCGCCCGGACAGTCCGGCACGCCACCGGAAACCGGTACTACCATCCCGGGATTGGTCCCGTAGGTGATCATCGGCTCGATCGCCCCCGCGTCGATGTGCACCGTCTTGTCGAAAACGGCGCCGGCATCCGACGCGAGCGTGCGCCAATCGGCGAGCGCTCGATCCCAGTCCTCACCCTGCGGCGCGCGTGGACGGCCCTCGAGGTACGCGAACGTGGTTTCATCCGGGGCGACCATGCCTGCCCGTGCGCCGGCCTCGATGGACATGTTGCAGATCGTCATGCGTTCGTCCATCGACATCGCTTCGATGGCTGGTCCACGGAACTCAATCACGTGGCCGGTGCCGCCGTTCACGCCGATCTGCCCGATGACCGCGAGCACCAGGTCCTTGGCGGTCACGCCTGCGCCGAGCCGGCCGGCAAATTCGATCGCCAGTGTCTTCGGCTTGCGCTGCAGCAGGCACTGCGTCGCGAGCACGTAACCGACCTCCGTCGTGCCTATGCCGAACGCCAGAGCGCCGAAAGCACCATGCGTGCTGGTATGACTGTCGCCGCAGACGATGGTCTTGCCTGGCTGGGTCGCGCCAAGCTCGGGGCCGATGACGTGCACGATGCCGCGGCGTTCGTCGCGCAGGCCGATCAGGTCGAGGCCGAATTCCGCGCAGTTGAGTTCCAGCTGGCGGACCTGCTTCGCTGCGGACTCGAGCGCAATCGGCACACCGCCGAATACCTGCGACGTCTCGGTCGGCGTCGAGTGGTCCATGGTCACCAGGGTTCGCTCCGGCCGTCGCACCTGGAGGCCCCTGCCGCGCAGCACCGAGAATGCCTGGGGCGAAGTGACTTCGTGCGTCAGGTGCAGGTCGATATACAGCACGGCAGGCGTGTCGGGTGATTCCGGCACGACTTCGTGCCGCTCCCAGACCTTCTCGAACAGGGTCTTTGCGGTCATGCGGGCTCCGGTGGCCGGTCTGCTCAGGAGGCCGGAGCGGTTTCCACCGCCTCGGCGTTGCGCTTCTCGATTCTTTCGGCGGATGCGCGGGTGGACTCGATGCGGTTCACGACCTCGAGGAAGGCGCGAACGCCCGACTCCACGATGTCGGTCGTGACGCTGGAGCCGCGATACGAGCGTCCGTTGTGCTCCACTGTCACCACGGCTTCGCCCTGGGCGTCTTCACCCATCGACACGCTGTGCACCTCGAACTTTCGCAGTGTCACCTGTACGCCCGTCGCAGCCTCTATGGCCTTGAAGGCTGCGTCCACCGGGCCGTCGCCGCCGGATTCCTGGGACAACAGTCGCCCATCGCCGTGGCGCAGGCCGACACGTGCCATCGCCGCGCCGGCAGAGTCGCTGACGGCGTGCAGGCTCTCGAGGTGCCAGGGACCGCTCTCGGTAAACTCCGCCTTGAACACCAGCGCCTCGAGGTCGCCGTCGAACAGTTCCTTCTTCTTGTCCGCGAGGGCCTTGAAGTCCTCGAACACCCGGGCGAGCTCCGCGTCGGAGAGTACGAAGCCGAGTTCCTTGATCCGGTCCCGCAGCGCGGCCCGGCCGCTGTGCTTGCCGAGCACCAGGTGCGAGCGCGAGAGGCCGACGTCCTCGGGCCGCATGATCTCGTAGGTCGAGTGGTGCTTCAGCATCCCGTGCTGGTGGATGCCCGACTCATGGGCGAAGGCGTTCTCGCCGACCACTGCCTTGTTGCGGGGGATCGACATGCCCGTGATGCTGGAGAGGAGGCGGCTGGTGGGGAACAGGCGCCGGGAGTCGATGCCGGTATGCACCCCGAGCAGCGCCTCACGCGTCTTGATCGCCATCACCAGTTCCTCGAGCGAGGCGTTGCCCGCCCGCTCGCCGATGCCGTTGATCGTGCACTCGACCTGCCGCGCCCCCGCCCGGACCGCGGCGAGGCTGTTGGCCACCGCCATGCCGAGGTCGTTGTGGCAGTGCACGCTGAAGGTCGCGCGCTCGGCGCCGCGCACGTTCTTCAGCAGGTAGTCGAAGACCTCGTGGAATTCCTCGGGCACCGTGTAGCCAACCGTGTCGGGCACGTTGATGGTCGTGGCGCCGGCGTCGATCGCGGCCTCGACCACCTCCCGCAGGAACTCGAGTTCGGTGCGCGACGCGTCCTCGGGTGAAAACTCGACGTCTTCGCACAGGCTGCGCGCGTATTTCACGCCTTCCACGGCCGTGTGGATGATCTGCTCCTTCGCCATGTTGAGCTTGTGCTCTCGATGGATCGCGCTGGTCGCGAGGAATACGTGAAGTCGCGGCCGTGCCGCCTCGCTGACCGCGCTCCACGCCTTGTCGATGTCCTCGCGGTTGCAGCGCGCCAGGCCGGCGATGACCGGCCCGCGTACAGTACGTGCGATCTCGCGCACGGCTTCCCAGTCGCCACGCGAAGCGGCCGGGAAGCCGGCCTCGATGACGTCCACCCCCAGTTCCGCCAGCGCCCGCGCGACCCGCAGCTTTTCGGGCTGCGTCATGCTGCAGCCGGGAGACTGCTCGCCGTCACGCAGCGTGGTGTCGAAAATGATGACGCGGTTCGGATCGCGGGGCTTGGCGGTCATGGGGTGCTCCTTCAGCCCTCGTTCAACCAGGGCATGCGCGCGCGCAGCTTGACGCCCACTTTCTCGATCGGGTGGGCGAGGTCCTTCTTCATCAGCGCGTCGTACTTCCGGCGTCCGGTCTTGTTCTCGCGGATCCACGCCCGCGCGAACGAGCCGTCCTGGATTTCCGCCAGGATCTTCTTCATTTCCTTCTTGGTCGCCTTGTTGACGACCCGCGGGCCGCGCGTCAGGTCGCCCCACTTGGCGGTGTGCGAGATGTACTTGTGCATCTTGGCGAGGCCGCCCTCGTGCAGCAGGTCGACGATCAGCTTCAGTTCATGCAGGCACTCGTAGTAGGCGACCTCCGGCTGGTAGCCAGCCTCGACCAGCGTCTCGAAGCCCTTCAGCACCAGCTCGGTTGCGCCGCCGCAGAGCACCGCCTGCTCGCCGAACAGGTCGGTCTCGGTCTCTTCCTTGAACGTGGTCTCGATCACGCCGGCCCGCGTGCCGCCGATGCCGTCAGCGTAGGCGAGCGCCTTGCCCTTGGCCTTGCCGGACGCATCCTGCGCAACTGCGACCAGGCACGGGACGCCGCGGCCCTGCTGGAATTGGCGGCGTACCAGGTCGCCGGGACCCTTGGGCGCGATCAGCACCACGTCGAGGTCCTTGCGCGGCTTTATCTGCTTGAAATGGACGTTGAAGCCGTGCGCGAACAGCAGCGTGGCACCCTTGTCGAGGTTCGGCAGGATCTCCTTGTAGTTTTCCGCCTGGGTGGTGTCGGGCGTGAGCAGCGCGACCAGCGTTGCACCCTTGACTGCCTCGGCCGGCGTCTTGACGGCGAGGCCGTCCTTCTTCGCCTTTTTCCAGCTGTCGCCCTTGCGGACACCGATCACGACGTCATAGCCGGAGTCCTTCAGGTTCAGCGCGTGCGCGCGACCCTGGCTGCCGTAGCCGACCACGGCGATCCGTGCGCCCTTCAGTGCCTTCTTGTCCACGTCCTTTTTCGAGTACGCGCGCATTTCAAACTCCTCAGAGACAGTCGATGATGATGTGTATCCAAACGAAGAACCCCGCCCCGGATCGTGTCCGGTGCGGGGTTCCTGGTATCCGTCTGCGCCGTTGCGCTTTCAGCCCGGGGCCCCGCACCTCCCGTGGGGAAGCAGGACGAGCAGTCCAAGCAGCAGGCCCGGCAGTCGGGGAGCCGTTTCGAGCGTGTGGGCGGTCGAAGCCTCGAAGTCCATGCCTTTGCCTGCCTGGGAAGAACCGTTCCGAGCCGTGATTTCGAGCCACGAATAGCAGCACAGCGCGCCCGACATTGTCAACCGCACTGCAAAAAGAAGTTCCGCTATAAGCTGTCGGCACCATGTTTGAAGAACAACATACGGCGACCGCAAGGCCGCTCTGGCTGGTGACCGAGGCTGGCCTCGAGTCGTGGCTCCAGGCACAGGACGCGACCTCGCGCGGCTGGCTTGCGGCCATGCGCTTCCGGGCAGAGCGTCATCAGGTTGCAGCGGTGCCGGGCGCGGACGGCGAATTGCGGATGGCGGCGCTCGGTCTCGGCAAGCTCCAGGACCTGGAATCACTCGAGCCATTTCACGTGGCGGGTGCTCCTGGCCGGCTGCCACCCGGCGCGTGGCGAATCGAGACACCGCTGCCGGCACGAGCGGCGACGGCGGCCGCAATCGGCTGGGCCTATGGGTCGTATCGGTTCGAGCGCTATCGAAAGCCGTCCTCGCCCGAGAAACCGCTCGCTGCGCTGGTTCCGCCGCAACTGGCCGAGATGGCCCACGTGCGCCGGGTTTCGGCGGCGCTCGCGATGGCACGCGACCTGATCAATACGCCCGCCTGCGACCTGACCCCGCAGCGCCTGGCGGAGCAGGCGCTTGAAATGGCAACTCGATGCGGCGCGCACGGGCACATCGTGGCAGGCGATGCGCTGCGCGAGGGCTACCCCGCGATTCACGCGGTGGGTCGTGCCGCGGAGTCTGCGCCGCGGCTGGTGGATTTCCACTGGGGTGATCCCGGCGCGCCACGCGTGACGCTGGTCGGCAAGGGCGTGTGCTTCGATTCCGGCGGACTCGACATCAAGGGCGCGTCCGGCATGCTGCTGATGAAGAAGGACATGGGGGGCGCGGCCTGCGTCCTGGCGCTGGCCCGCCTGGTGATGGAAAGTTCGTTGCCGGTTCGACTGCGGGTGCTGGTACCGGCGGTGGAGAACGCGATCTCGGGCGGCGCCTACCGGCCCGGTGACGTGCTCGCGACGCGCAAGGGCCTGAGTGTCGAGGTCGGCAACACGGACGCCGAGGGAAGACTCGTGCTCTGCGACGCGCTCGCGGCTGCCGACGTCGAGAAGCCCGACCTGCTGGTGGACCTCGCGACGTTGACCGGTGCGGCGCGGATCGCGCTGGGGCCGGAACTGCCGGCACTCTTCGGCAGCCGTACTGAAACGGTCGAGGCGCTCGCGCGCCACGGACGGGAACTCGGCGACCCGCTCTGGCAGATGCCGCTCTGGGACGGCTACGAGGACGAGCTCGCGAGTCGTGTCGGCGACATCAACAATGTATCTGCGTCGCCGCTCGCGGGATCGATCATCGCGGGCCTGTTCCTGCGCCGCTTCGTGACCGAGGCGCGCGACTGGCTGCACGTCGACCTCTACGCGTGGAACGGCAAGGATCGCCCGGGGCGGCCCGTCGGGGCCGAGCCGCAGGCGGTACGTGCCTTGTACGCGTTGCTCGTCGAACGCTACGGCTGACGGCCGGGCCATGGACCTGCGCCACGAGCGTCGTGCATGGACGCTGGTCTACCTGTGCCTGGGAATGATCGAGGGCGGCACGGCCGCGGTCATGGTCCGCACGCTGTTTCGCGATTCGGTGCACGGCCTCGCGGTGGACCTGGTCGTGGGACTGGTCAGCTCCGCCCCCGCGTGGTCCAACCTGGCGAGCCTGGCATATGCGCGGCGCGCGCAGGGCAGGCGCAAAGTCTCGTTCCTGCAACCGCTACTGCTCGCGATGGCGATGTGCGTGGCCCTGCTGGCGCTGGTGCCGGAAGGTGGCGCAGGCCTGGCGGCATTCCTACTGCTGTACTGCACGGCCAGGCTGCTGTGGGCCGGTGTGGACACCGTGCGGTCGGTGATCTGGAGCGTCAACTACCCGCGCCACCTCCGGGCGCGCGTCACCGGGCGCATCCTGGTCAACGGCTCGCTGGCAATTGCCGCCGTGGGCCTCACGGTGGGCTGGCTGCTTGGGCGGGGCGGCCCCTGGTACCGGATTGCGATCCTGCTGGCTGGCTGCGCGGGCCTCCTCGGTGCGCGCGCATTCAGCCGCATCCGAGTCCGCCGCGAACAGAGCCTGCTCGAGGCCGAGCGTGCGCGACTCGCACAGGGTGCAAGCTTCAGTTTCGCGGGCATCGGCGAGCTGCTGGCCCGCGACGCCGCATTCCGTCACTACATGTACGCGATGTCACTGTTCGGTGCAGGGCTGCTCACGCTCTCGCCGCTGATGGTGATCTGCCTTGGCGACGTGCTCGGGGTTTCGCCGTTCGTGCAGGTAGCGGTGACCACGTCGCTGCCGATCCTGGTGGTTCCGTTCGCGATCCAGCCGTGGGCGCGGTACCTGGACCGTCAACACGTGGTGGTGTTTCGTTCGGTGCACGGATGGTTCGGGACCTCCGCGGCGCTGCTGCTGGTCCTGGCAGTGTTGCTTCACGCTCCGCTGCTGCTGTGGCCGGGTGCGGCGCTGCTCGGCATATCCCTCGCAGCCGGCAGCCTGGGTTGGGCCCTCGGCCACAATGACTTCGCGCCGCGAGGGGAGGAGACGCGTTACATGGCGCTGCACGTGACGCTGACCGGCGTGCGTGGGCTGCTTGCGCCGCCGCTGGGCATCGTGCTTTACCACGGGCTCGAGGGCTGGCGGCCAGGGGCCGGGGCGTGGGCGCTGTTGATGCCGCTGGCGCTGGTCGCGGCCGGGGCCCGGGAGTTCGACGCGATGCGCAGGCTACGTGACTTCCGCAAGCCGCAGGCGTGACCTCGCGGCCGCCGAGGCCGCACAATGTCTCAATAACGAGGAGTTCACGCATGACCCGACGCAAGGTCGATCCGCGCGCCCATTCCAGGCTGGTGTTCGACGGCGTGAAGCAGACGCCCAGTCGCGCGATGCTGCGCGCGGTCGGTTACACGGATCGCGATTTCCGCAGGCCCCAGGTCGGCATCGCGTCGACCTGGAGTAACCTGACGCCGTGCAACATGCACATCGACAAGCTGGCCGATGCGGCGTCCGCAGGCGTCGATGCTGCCGGGGGCAAGAGCACGGTGTTCGGGACCATCACGGTGTCGGATGGAATCTCGATGGGCACGCCAGGCATGCGCTATTCACTGGTGTCGCGGGAGGTAATCGCAGACTCGATCGAGACGGTCGCAGGCGCGCAGGGTTTCGACGGCATCGTCGCGATCGGCGGCTGCGACAAGAACATGCCCGGCTGCATGATGGCGATCGCGCGGCTCGACCGCCCCGCGGTGTTCGTCTACGGCGGGACGATCCGGTCCGGGGAAAAGCGTCGCGACATCGTGTCGGTGTTCGAGGCCGTGGGCGCCCACGCCCAGGGTGCAATTTCCGACCGGCAACTGCGCGAAGTCGAACGCACGGCAATCCCGGGTGCCGGCAGCTGCGGCGGCATGTACACGGCCAACACGATGGCCTCCGCCATCGAGGCACTTGGCATGAGTCTTGCCAACAGCTCGGCGCAGGAGGCCGTCTCACGCCACAAGCGGCTGGACGCGCAGAGTGCCGGGCGCGCGGTGGTCGGCCTGGTCCGCCGCGGCATCCGGCCATCCGACATCCTGTGTCGCGAATCGTTCGAGAACGCCATCGTGGTGACGATCGCGCTGGCGGGATCCACCAATGCCGTCCTGCACCTGCTTGCGATCGCGCACGCCGCAGGCGTGCCGCTCGAGCTCGACGACTTCACGCGCATCGGCTCACGCGTGCCGGTGCTGGCCGACCTGCGGCCCAGCGGGCGCTACTCGATGTCCGAGTTGATCCGCGTCGGTGGAATCCAGCCGCTGATGAAGGAGCTGCTGTCCGCCGGCCTGCTGCACGGTGACTGCCTCACCGTGACCGGGAGGACGCTGGCGCAGAACCTGAGGCGTGTGAAGCGGTATCCGGCGACGCAGGACATCGTCCGGCCGCTGGCGGACCCGATCAAGCCCGAGAGCCACCTCGTGATCCTCTACGGCAATCTGGCGCCCGAAGGCGCGGTCGCCAAGATCACCGGCAAGGAAGGCCTGCTGTTCGAGGGTCGTGCGCGCGTGTTCGACGGCGAGGAGGCGACGCTGCAGGCGATTCTCGACGGCACTGTCGTCGCGGGCGACGTCATCGTGGTGCGATATGAGGGACCGCGTGGCGGGCCGGGAATGCGCGAAATGCTGAGCCCGACCGCGGCGATCATGGGCAAGGGCCTGGGCGACAAGGTCGCATTCATCACGGACGGGCGTTTCTCGGGCGGCAGCCATGGTTTCGTCGTGGGCCACGTGTCGCCGGAGGCCGCGGTCGGCGGCCCGCTGGCCCTGGTCCGGGATGGCGATTTGATAAGCATCGACGCATCCCGGCGGACGATTTCGCTGGCGGTGCCTGCCACTGAACTTGCGCGCCGGAAGAAGGAATGGGTCGCGCCAAGGCCCTATGCGGAGCGCGGCGTGCTGGCCAAGTACGGGGCATTGGTGAGCAGCGCGTCGCTCGGCGCGGTGACCGATCGCGGCCTAGGGACGTCGCGGGCGGGAAAGTGACCCGGCGCCTCCCGAAAAGCTGTTGAGTTGGCAGGTGGAGGCCGGTACAGTGCGCGCGCCTGCCGGGGTTGCGACGGCGGACTGGCTCTTGTAGTGTCGCGGGTCCGGGCAAGCACCAGCGCGCATGTCCCGGAAGTAATACCGAAATAGAGTCCCAGAGTAGCGGAGGGGACGTGGCGTACGATTATTCAATCGACGATCCGGCAAAAAACAGCAAGCGATCGCTGGCGTTCGTGCTGGTGGTCATCATCCACGTCCTGTTCTTCTGGGTGCTCGCGTCCGGCCTTGGCGCCAAGGTCGTCGAAGTCGTGATGGGTCCGGTCGAGACCAAGATCATCGAGGCGAAGCAGGACGACGACAAGCCGCCGCCGCCGCCGCCGGAAATCGACACGCCGCCGCCTTACGTGCCGCCGCCCGAAGTCTCGATTGAGATCGCGACTGACTCGGCCCCGACCACCGCAATCACCAACGTCACCAGCGAGCGGCCGGTCGCACCGGTTGCGGCGCCGCCGCCGACGGCGAAGCCGGTGGAGCACAAGGTTGTTCGTACTCCGCCGTCGACCCAGGGCAGGGGCGCGCGGGCCGGCCAGCCGGATTACCCGCCGGCGTCACGGCGTGCCGGCGAGACGGGTTCCGTGACGCTGAATATCTGCGTCGACGAGTCGGGACGCCCCACCGAAGTCAAGGTTGCCAAGTCCAGCGGCTTCGAGAGATTGGACGAGGCCGCCGCCAGTTATGCACAACGCAACTGGAAGCTGGTGCCGGCGAAGGAAGACGGCAAGCCGATTGCCTCGTGCGGCAACTTCATGGTCACCTTCAAGCTCACCGACTGAAGCCCAGTCACGACGTTGCCGCCCGCTGTAACGAAAATATTCGATACCGATTTTTTGGAGGAAATTCCCCATGGCCGCTGAAACGATCGCAGTAGACAACCCGTACGGAATCCAGGCGATGTGGGCGCAAGGCGACTACGTCACCAAAGGCGTGCTCGTGCTGCTGGTGCTGATGTCCGCCTATTCGTGGTTCATCATCTTCACCAAGTGGTGGGAGCAGAAGCGGCTGCTGGGCCAGGCCAAGGAAGCCGACAAGAATTTCTGGGCTGCCGACAACATCAAGAACGGCGTCAGCAAGCTGACGGGCAAGGGCAACGTCTTCAAGGCGATTGCCTCCGAGGCGATCGACGCGGCCGAGCACCATGACTCGCGCATGACCGAGGAAGTGCCGCTGCACGAGTGGATCGACAACGTGATCGCGCGTGGTGTCGCCCGTATCGGCAATGCGCTGCAGACCCAGCTTCCGTTCCTCGCCACCACCGGTTCGACCGCGCCGTTCATCGGCCTGTTCGGCACCGTGTGGGGCATCTACCACGCCCTCGTGTCGATCGGCGTCGCCGGCCAGGCGAGCATCGACAAGGTCGCAGGCCCTGTGGGCGAGGCGCTGATCATGACGGCCGTCGGCCTCGCGGTCGCGGTGCCGGCAGTGCTCGGCTACAACTACCTGCTCGGTCGCAACAAGGAGATCATGGAGCGGGTCAAGCTGTTCGCTTCGGACCTCGAGCAGGTGATCGTCAGCGGGTCGCGCGTCCACGGCGCGGGCGCACGCGTCCTCGGCGGCGGCGCTCCTAAGAAGTAATCGGCTGAATCGGGCAGCCGGAGGCAGACGCAATGGGCATGTCAGTTTCGACGGGCGGTGGCCCGTCCGGCGACGAAGAGCCGATGTCGACCATCAACACCACGCCCCTGGTCGACGTGATGCTGGTGCTGCTGATCATCTTCCTGATCACCGTCCCGGTGATCACCCAGTCGGTCAAGGTGGACCTGCCGAAGGCGGCCAATATAGCGACGCAGACCAAGCCCGAGAACATCAACATCGCGGTCGATGCCGGCGGCAACGTCTACTGGAACACGGCACAGGTGCCGACCCAGGAGGCGCTGCTCACCAGGCTGAAGGAAGTCGCGGTGATGGATCCGCAGCCAGAGGTGCACCTGCGCGGGGACAGGCGGACCAAGTGGGAGAACGTCGGCAGGGTGATCGTGCTGTGCCAGCGCAGCGGCATCCAGAAGGTCGGGTTCATCACCGAGCCGGATCGCGGCTACCGTCAGTGACGCGACGGCCTCAATTCCTGGAGTAGTCGAATGGCAATGAGCACTGGCGGTGTCGGTCAAGACGAGCCGATGATGGAAATGAACATGACGCCGTTGATCGACGTCCTGCTCGTCCTGCTCGTCATGTTCATCATCACCATCCCCGTGATGACCCATGCTGTGAAACTCGACATGCCGCGGGCCACCAACGCGCCTTCGCAGGTCGAACCGGTGGTCATCAACCTCGAAATCGACTTCGACGGGACGGTGCTCTGGAATGGCACAGCGGTCCCGGATTTCGACACGCTGGATACCTATTTCAACCGCGAAGCCGCGAATGACCCGCAGCCCGAGTTGCACATCTGGCCGAGCAAGCGGGTGGATTACGATGTCGTGGCCAGGGTCCTGGCTTCGGCCCAGCGCAATGGGCTGCTGAAGATCGGCTTCGTGGGCAACGAGCAATTCATGTAGGCACGGCCGGTGCGGGCCTATGGGCCCGCCGGCGGTCCCGTAATCAACGAGGCTGCCGGGGCGATGAGTCCCGGCGGCTTTTATCTTGAAGGGGAGCACGTGCTTCCCAGTGAGGCGACCGATGAGGAAGGCAACGTACGTACTGAGCGCCGCGCTCGCGGTGTGCAGCGTGGCAGGTGTGACGGCGGCGTTGCTCCTCGTTCCCGCAACGGCGACGGCCGAGCAGCAGGTGGGTCCTGCGGTGGGCAAGCAGCTCAAGGCCGCTCAGGACGCGATCAAGAAGAAGAACTGGAATGGCGCCCTTGCGTCGATCAAGCAGGCGCAGGACGTCTCCGGCAAGACCGCGTTCGAGCAGTACAAGATCAACGAATTGCTCTGGTACGTGTACCTGCAGCAGGGCCGCAACCTCGACGCGGCCCGGCTGCTCGAGCAGCAGGTGGCATCCGGGCAGATGCCCGCGGGCGAGAAGGTCCAGCGCACCAAGACGCTGGCGCAGCTTTATTACCGTGGTGACAGCTACGGCAAGGCCGTTCAGTACGCGAACCAGTACCTGAAGGCGGTGCCGGGCGACCAGGACATGCAGTTGCTGGTCGCACAGGCCTACTACCAGCAGAAGGACTACAAGAACGCCATCGCGGCAGCCGACCGGATGACCGCGGGCGGCAAGCGGCCGAGCGAGGACGTGCTGCAGCTCATGCTGCGTTCGAGCTACGAAATCAACGATCCGGCCGGCACCGCCAAGGCGCTCGACCTGCTGCTCAAGTACTACCCGAGCAAGGACACCTGGCAGCGCGTGCTCGACGGCTACATCGACAAGACAAAACACGACGATGAGCTGTTGGCGCTGTATCGCCTGGCGGAGGACGTGGGCGGGCTCACCAAGGCGCGCCAATACACCGACATGTCGCAGGGGCTCGTGGTCGCCGGCTTTGCCATCGAGGGTGAGCGGGTGATCCAGCAGGGGCTGACCGCGGGCGTGTTCCAGGGCGAGGACCTCAGTCGCGCCCAGCGCACCCTGCAGGCAGCGACGCGGCGCGCCGACATCGAGCGGCAGCAGCTCCCGAAGGCGGCCACTACGCTTGCCGCAGCCAGGACCGGCATGCAGATCTACGATGTCGGCAAGCTCTATTTCAGTGCCGGCGACTATGCCAAGGCCGCACCCGTGCTGGCACAGGCACTCGCGAAGGGTGGGCTCGAGGATACGGACCGCGGCGAGATGCTGTACGGCATCTCGCTTTCCCGTCAGGGCAAGAACGCCGAGGCCAACAAGGCCTTTGCCGGGGTCAAGGATCCCCAGTTCGCGGAAGTCGCGAAGCTCTGGATCATCAAGGGACGCTGAGCCCAGGGCGGCTCGCGCAGCGCGTGCGCGCGACCTGATAAGTCTGCCTCAGGAAAAAAGGTCCCACGGCAGAACCGCGGGGCCTTTTCATTTCTCGGGCAGCGGGACTGGATCAGCCAGCCGGCGCTTCCGTCGTGGCAGGCGCCGCGGCTGCAGCCGCGGACGAATCCAGGTAAAGCGTCCAGAGTCGCGTCACCGCAGCGTATTTGGGATCCTTGACCGCGTTGAACGCCGCCCGTGAGTCGTTCGGCTTGCCCGCACGGACCAGCGCGACGCCCAGCAGCGCGTTAGCATCGTCGGTGTCCGTAACCCCGCCCTTGGCCAGGCCCTTCGTGATGGCATCGGCCGCGTTGACGTAGTCCCCTGAGCTGAAATAGAGCTTGCCGATGGCGACCATGTCGTTACCGGTCTTCGCGCCCGCGAGTGCCTTCGCCGCGCCCGGCAGTTCCTTGCTGTCCGTGGCAGCTCCGGCCCGATCCCGTTCGAGGTTGGATTTTGCCCTCGTGAGAGCCTCGCCGGTGAAGAGGTTGGCGGCCATGCCGCGCTCCAAGATACCGGTAGCCTCGGCCGGGAAACCTCCCGTGAACAGCACGTTGGCCATTTCCGAGTACTCGTCGGCCTTGTCCAGCGTCTTGGTCTGGTCCATCAGGCGGAAAAGCGCACGCAGTTCGCGGTCGCCCTTGGTTTCGTAGAGTTGGTTTGCGAGCAGGTCGTCCCAGTACTTCGGTTGGGGGTAGTTGCGGACCAGGGCCTCGATTGCCTGCATCGTGCCCGGTCGGTCCTTGAGCTCGAAGTTGCAGCGCAGGTTGAGCAGCAACAGTTGCTCGCTGGGCTTGGCTTCGCCGGCGGTGAGCTTCTGAACCGCGGCGCGCGCGCCCGTGTAGTCCTTCTGCAGGTAATAGCTTTGCACCACCAATACGCCGATGTCGCGATCACCAGGCGTTGTTTCAAGGTAACGGTTTCCGACCTCTGCGGCCTTCGGGTAGTTTTCGGCCTTGTAGTAAATCTGTGCGAGCGCCTTCAATCGCTGCGGGATGTCGGCCGGCGGGACAAACCCGGAGTTAACCGCCGCATCGAGCGCGGCCGCTGCGCCGGCAAAGTCCTGCTTCTGCAGGAGCACGTTCCACGTGAACTCATCGATCATGTACGAGTCGTACGGCGTCTTGGGCTCCACGGCCCTGGCTTCCTGGATGTGGACCAGCGCCTCGTCGAGGTTCTTGGCGGCAATCGCCTCCTGGGTCGCCTTCAGCGGCTTCATGACGCTGGAGCTTATTTTCTGGCTTTCCGCAGCGACGGCCGCTGTGGGTGCCAGCGTGCCCGTCGTGACGCCGACGATGCCCGCAGCCGCCAGGGCTGCCATCAGTACCAGGTTGGTTTTTTTCATGTCTGTCCTCGCACGACTTGATCGGGTTATTGTGCCGGTATTGTAGCCGGAAGCTGCGCCACTTCGCGCGAGGCCAACGCGGTGCCATCCGTGCCGCAGCGTGATGGCAATCGTGGCGGGTACCCGGTCCGAACCGGCTTGGAGCGCGCGGTATGCCTGCGAATCCCAGCGTCGAGATCGTCGAAGTCGGCCCGCGCGACGGGCTGCAGAGCGAGCCCGTGGTCCTTTCAACCGAGTCCAAGGTGGCGTTCATCCGCCGGGCGACCGACGCAGGTCTGCGGCGCATCGAGGTAGCCAGCTTCGTCAACCCGAAGAAGGTGCCGCAGATGGCCGATGCCGAGGCGGTGCTGGCGGACCTGCCGACCCCGGTCGACGTAATCTACGTCGGGCTGGTGCTGAACCGCAGGGGCTTCGAACGTGCCGCGGCGGCCGGGTGTAACGAGATCGGCATGGCCGTGATGGCCAGCGACACGTTCAACCGGCGCAACCAGGGAGTTTCCACCAAGGACTCGGTCGCTGCGTGGCTGGACATCGCGGCCGCGGCAAAGGCGGCAGGAATCCGGTCGCAGGTCACCATTTCGACGGCATTCGGTTGCCCGTTCGAGGGCGAAGTGCCCGTTGCGCGTGTCCTGGAGCTTGTGCGTCGTGTGGCTGCGGCGGAGCCGTACGAGATCGCACTGGCCGACACGATCGGTGTCGGCGTTCCGGCCCAGGTCGCGGACCTCGTGGGTCGTGTGAGCGAAGCCGTGCCCGGTGTTCGCCTGCGCTGCCATTTCCACAACACCCGGAATACCGGACTTGCGAATGCCTACGCGGCGGTGCAATCGGGGGTCGCGGCACTCGATGCGAGCCTGGGCGGAATCGGCGGTTGCCCGTTCGCCCCGGCCGCGACCGGCAACATCCCGACCGAGGACCTGGTCTACATGTTGCACCGATGCGGCTACGAGACCGGCATTTCGCTGGATGCTGCGATCGCGGCCAGCAAGTGGCTGCAGCAGGCGCTCGGCCGTCCAGTGCCCGGAATGCTGGTGAAGGCGGGCGGATTTCCGGGGCCTACCGCACCGGTGGCATGAGCGCCGGCCACGCGACGGTGGCGCAATGCCGGTTTCGCGGCCCGGTTGTGCGCGAGGGCGGCACCTGTTTTCCGGTAGAGTGTCGGCCACAAAACGTATCGAAGGGGCAACCCGGTGACCTACGCTGCCATTACCGGCTGGGGCAAGTGCCTCCCGCCAGCCGTCCTGACCAATGCAGACCTCGCAACCATCTTCGACACCAACGATGAGTGGATCGTCTCGCGCACCGGCATCCGTGAGCGTCGCATCTCGCACGTCAGGCTCACCGACCTCGCCTACGTGGCGTCGATGCGCGCGCTCGCCGCCGCCGGCATCGACGGCTCCGAGGTAGACCTGATCGTATTCGGGACCTGCAGCTTCGATGACCAGGTGCCCAACCAGGCCTCAGGGATCCAGGTCCGAATCGGCGCAAAGAATGCGGCGTCCATGGACGTCAACACCGCGTGTACCAGCTTCCTATATGGGCTGAGCACGGCGACCGCCATGATCCGCACCGGTGTTGTGCGCAATGCGCTGGTGATCGGCGGCGAACTGATCAGCGCGTTCATGGACTGGAACAACCGCGGAGTCGCCGTGCTGTTCGGCGACGGCTGCGCCGCCGTGGTGTTGCAGGCCACCGACCGGGAAGAGGGCCTGCTTGGCGAGCGACTGGGCTGCGACAGCGACGCGCGAAATACGCTGGTCGTGGAGGGCATGGGAACCCGCTATGCGGATCTCACGCGACTGTACGGCGATACCAACTGGATTTTCGAAGGCCAGGAAATATTCAAGCGCGCCGTCATCGGCATGTCTGGCGCGTGCGCGGACGTGCTTGCGAAACGCAACGTCTCGGCGGACGACATCGACCTGGCGATCCCGCACCAGGCCAACCTGCGCATCATCGAGGCGGTTGCGAAGCGCGCGGGACTGCCGATGGAGCGCGTGTTCGTCAATGTCCATCGCTATGGCAACATGTCCGCGGCGACGGTGCCCGTCGCGCTGGTCGAGGCGCTGGAGGAAGGACGAGTTGCGCCGGGTAACCTGCTGCTGCTGCCGGCGTTCGGCGCAGGACTCACCTGGTGCGCCCACCTGGTTCGATGGGGCGATCGCGTCACACCGCTCGGTACGTCGGATGTCGAGCTTCCGCCATGCGGCGAGACGGGGCTCCAGATGGTGGAGCGCTACAGGAAGCGCAAGGCCGCCGCGACTGCTGCCTGAGGGCGCGTGCGTCAGAGCGCCCGGCGCGGCCGGGCGCGGCGAGGAATGAACTTGTCGGCGAGGCCACCGGTCCACACGGCGCTGCTGCAGATTCACTTCTGCGTCGTGCTGTGGGGCTTTACCGCGATTCTCGGCAAGCTGATCAGCCTGCCGGCGTTGCCGCTGGTCTGGTGGCGAATGTTGCTGGTCGTGGCCGCCATTGCGCTCTGGCCACCCGTCTGGCGCGCGCTCCGCGCCACCGACGCCAGGACGCTGCTGTTGTTCTCGGGCGCCGGCGTCATCGTGGCGCTGCACTGGCTGACGTTCTACGGCGCGATCAAGCTGTCCAATGCATCTGTTGCCGCCAGTTGCATGGCCATCGCGCCGATCTGCATGGCGGTGGTTGAGCCGTGGATCGCGAAGCGGTCCTTCGATCCACGCGAACTGCTCATCGGTATTGTCGCGTTGCCGGGCGTGGCGCTGGTCGTGGGCGGCACGCCGGACGCGATGCGTGCCGGGATCCTGATGGGCGGCTTGTCGGCATTCCTGGTCGCGATTTTCGGCTCGATCAACAAGCGCATCGTCGAGCGCGCCGCACCACTGTTGATGACATGGGTCGAGCTCGCGGCCGGCACGGCGTTCGTTGGCATGGTCGCGTTGCTGATGCCGGGCCCCGGCCCGGCATTACCCCTGCCGGACGGTCGTGATTTCGCGCTGCTCGCGACGCTCGCCATCGCCTGCACGCTGTTGCCATTCACGCTCTCGCTGCACGCGTTGCGACACACCAGCGCATTCACCGCCCAGCTGGCCATCAGCCTGGAACCTGTCTACGCGGTGCTGCTTGCCATCGTGCTGCTGGGCGAGCAACGGGAACTTTCCGCATCTTTCTACCTGGGTGTCGCGCTGATCGTCGGCTCGGTGCTGGTGCACACGCTGATCAAGTTGCGCGGTTCGACGCCCTGAACCTAATGGCCGGCCAGGCAGGTTCTCAAACAGCGCTTGCCGGGGCGGTGCTTGCGGCGCGCCGGGCCCACGCACGACGTAGTCTCCACGCGAGCAGTAGCGCCAGCACGGCGGAGTACAGCAGCGGTTCGCGCCAGTCTGCCTTGACCTGCCACCAGTAGTGCAGGCAGCCGAGGATTGCCGCCGGGTAAACCAGGCGATGCAGCCGCTGCCAGCGCCGCCCGAGGCGCCTCATCCAGCCCCTGGTCGAGGTCACGGCCAGCGGCACTAGCATCAGCAAGGCAGCGAATCCCACCGTTATGTAGGGACGCTTCGCGATGTCCGCAATGATGGCGCTGCCGTCGAACCAGTGGTCAAGTACCAGCCAGTTCGCAAAGTGCAGGACGATGTACGTGAATGAGAAGAGCCCCAGCATGCGCCTCAGGCCCATGATCCACGGTGCGTGCATGGTCACGGCCAGTGGGCTGATGCACAGTGTAGCGAGCAGCAGCCGCAGTCCCCACTGCCCCAACTGGTCCTGGAGCTCGTCCACCGGGTTTGCTCCCAGCCCGGCGCCAGCGATGCCGAAGGCACGAGCCGCCAGCCATGCAAGCGGCAGCGAACAGAGCAGGAAGAGCAGGGGCTTCGCGTAGCGCCGCACGATCTAGAAGTTCTTTGCCAGGTCCATGCCGCGGTACAGGCCAGCGACCTGCTCCTCGTAGCCGTTGAACATCAGCGTCGGCTGGCGCGGCGAAAACAGCCCGCCGCCCAGGCGCCGCTCCGTGGCCTGGCTCCAGCGGGGGTGGTCCACGGTCGGGTTGACGTTCGCGTAGAAACCGTACTCCCGCGGGGCCGACCGGTTCCACGAGGTCGGCGGCTGCTTTTCGGTGAAGCGGATCTCGACGATCGACTTGATGCTCTTGAACCCGTATTTCCATGGCACGACGAGCCGCAGCGGTGCGCCGTTCTGGTTCGGCAGCACCTCGCCGTACAGGCCTACTGCGAGGATGGCGAGCGGGTGCATCGCTTCGTCCATGCGCAGTCCCTCTACGTAGGGCCATTCGAGCACCGGAAATCGCTGCCCCGGCATTTCGGAGGGCCGCTCAACCGTGGTGAACGCGACGTACTTCGCCCGGGATGTCGGCTTGAACCGGCTGAGCAAGTCGCCCAGCGGAAATCCGATCCAGGGGATGACCATTGACCAGGCCTCGACGCAGCGCAGCCGGTAGATGCGCTCCTCCAGCGAGTGCGGCTTCAGGATGTCCTCCAGCGTGAACGTTCCAGTCGCGTCCGCCTCGCCCGCGACCGTCACGCTCCATGGTTTCGCGCGAAACGAGCCTGAGCGCCTCGACGGGTCGTCCTTGCCGGTGCCGAACTCGTAGAAGTTGTTGTAGGTCGTAATCTCTTCGAACGAATTCCGCGATTCGGATGTGCTGTAGCGCTTGTTGTTCGAATACCTAAGCGGTGCCCCGGCTAGGGCAGGGCCAGGGGCGAGTCCACCGAGAATCGTTGCCCCGAGTCCGGCCATCAGGCGCCGGCGGTCGAGGTAGATGTGCTGTGGCGTAATATCCGAGGGAAGGATCGGGGGGGGTGACTTACCGTGCATATCGCCTCGCTGGTGCCCGTGCGGGGTTGTCGCTTGAATAGACCGGGGAATCGCGGCTCCGCTTACAGGTATGGTAAGCGACCGTACCACCAGCCGACCCGTCTCGGTCTTCGTCGCGAGCCCATGCCTGCCCGTTGAGGTTCAAGTGAGCATTCTGCGAGACAATCCACCGGCAAACGGACGGAATCGCTGTTCGTCCCGGGCAAATTCTGATGATATCCAGTATCCGAGATACCGCCTGCAGTTGCCTATGGATTACATGAAATGAGCAGCGCCCGAAGCGACCTGGCGAAGACCGTCCTGGGGGTAATCTTCCTTGGCGGCCTGATCGGAGGGTCCCTCTGGATCCTGAAGCCGTTCCTGGGCGCGCTTATCTGGGCCGCCATGATCGTCATCGCGACGTGGCCGATCCTGGCGAAGCTGCAGTCGCTGCTCTGGGGCAGGCGCAGCGCCGCAGTCGCTGTGATGACGCTCGCGTTGCTCGCGATACTGGTCGTTCCCCTGGTATGGGTTTCGGATGCGTTGCTCTCGCATGCCGGCGACGTGCCGGGCCTGGCATCGAAGATTTCGCAGTTGCAGCTTCCGCCACCGCCGCAGTGGCTCGAGGACCTGCCGATCGTGGGCGACCGGGCGTACGGGGCCTGGGCCAGTATCTCGAGCCAGCGCGTGGAAGAACTGCTCAAGCAGGCGGCGCCATATGCCCGGGAGGTGGCTGCCTGGTCCGGGCGCCAGGCAGGCAGCATCGGGCTGGTGCTGGTGCAGTTCCTTTTGACGGTAGTGCTGTGCGCGGTGTTGTACTCCGGCGGCGAGTCATGGGCCGGCTGGGTGCGCAGGTTTTCGCGCAGGCTCGCCGGTGAGCGCGGCGATCGCGTCACGGTGCTTGCAGGCCAGGCTGTCCGCGGGGTCGCGCTCGGCGTGGTCGTCACGGCCGTGCTGCAGTCCGTGCTCGGGGGTATCGGACTCGCGATAGCCGGCGTGCCGTTCGCCACAGTGCTGACTGCGGTGATGTTCGTGCTGTGCATCGCGCAGATCGGGCCGATCCTGGTCCTGCTTGGCGCCACGGCCTGGGTCTACTCCCAGTCGGGCGCGGGGTGGGGGATATTCATGCTGGTCTGGTCACTGGTCGTCGGTCTCATGGACAACTTCGTGAGGCCAGTGCTGATCAAGAAGGGCGCGGACCTGCCGTTCCTGCTGATCTTCTCCGGGGTCGTCGGCGGCCTGGTGGCGTTCGGGGTGGTCGGGATCTTTGTTGGTCCGGTGGTACTCGCGGTTGCCTACACGCTGCTGAACGACTGGGTCGCGGAAGAACGCGACGCTGCCGCAGGAGCTGCAACCGGCGCCGGAGATGCCGGGCCCCAGGTCGCGGAACGCTAAGCCGATAAAAAGGACCCGCGGACCCTACTGAGCCGACGCCAGCGGAACGCGTTCGGCGAAGCTGCCGCCCAGCACCAGGTGCAGGTTGACGCGCTGTGCGAGTTCGTCGCTCCTCGCACGCAGGTAGTTCGCGCGGGCCGCCTGGACCTGCTGCTGCTGTTGCTGGACGCCGCGCATGTCCTGGCGACCGACCCGGTAGGCCTGCTGGTCGTACTCCAGCGCCTTCTGCTGGTCGTCCAGCACCTGCCCGAGGATCGCCACGCGCTGCGACAGGACCTGGGAGGCTGACAGCGCGTTCTCGACGTCGCCCAGCGCGCGCAGCACCTGGCTGCCATAGCGGGCGACGGCTTCCTTCTGCTCAGCCGTCTTCAGCTCGACCTGGGCCCTCAAGGCTCCGCCATGGTACAGCGGCGCAAACAGTGTCCCGCCTGCACCGGCGCTCGGGTTGCTGTAGTCGTCCTTCAGCTGAAGCACGTCGCTGCTCAGCGCGGCCACGCTGGCATTCAGTCGAATCGTGGGCAGCTGCGCGGCCTTGGCTTCGCCGACGCGATTGAACGCCGCCGCCACGCGACGCTCGGCGGCAATTACGTCGGGGCGCCTTTCCAGCATGCTCAATGGCATGCCGACCGGCACGGGTCCTGGCATCGCCGGCAGCTCGGACGCAACCGCGAGTTCGGTGGCCGGATAGCGGCCGAGAATGGTCTCGAGCGACCTCACGGCCTGCTCGTGCGCGAGCCTGGCCTGGGTTACCGAGTCCTCCATCGTGCCGAGACCTGCCCGGGCGAGTGCCACGTCCTTCTGGCTGCCGTTGCCCACGCGCTCGCGATCCTGCGCCAGCGAGACGAGGCTGCGCGCCGACGTGGCCATCGACTCCGCGGCATCGAGCTGCAGTTTCGTCTCGATGGCCATGAACCAGCTGCGGGCAACCTGTGCTGCCAGCGACTGCCGGGCGAACTCGAAATCCGCCTGTGCAGATGCGTAAGTGTCGTCGGCAGCGTTGCGTCCGTAGCGCAGTCGGCCCCAGAGGTCAGGTTCCCACGAGACGCCGAGCATGATGCCGCTCAGGGCAGACGAAAGGTCCGATCCGCCGCCGGCCTTTACGCCGCCGGTGCCGAGCAGGTTGAACCAGGGCAGCAACTGGGCCTGCGCCGAGCGGGCATAGGCCGCCGCCTGCTCGACCTGCGCCCCGGCCGCCCGCAGGTCGGGGTTCCGGGCGATGGCTTCGTTCACCAGCGCCGTGAGCTGGGGATTGTCGAATGTCGAGAGCCAGTTGTCGTTGACCGCCACCGCTGTCGCGTCGGCACCTGCTGCATCGGCCTTGGCCCAGGTGGCACGGACCTCGGTGCCTTGCAGTGCGTCCGTGCGGACTTTGTCGGGCTGCGGCGGCGGCTTGACCGCGCAGGCAGCAAGCCCTGCGATGCAGGCCGCAGCGATGATGAGGATTCTGGAGCCCATGGTGCCCATCAATGCAGCTTGAGGACCAGCCAGTCGAGCTTGGCGCCGACTCGCATGAACACCTTGCGGAGGATCTGGATCGGCTTTTCATGTTCGGTGTAGACGGCCCCATTGCCGCGGGCCCCAGGCGCGAGGAATAGCTCGGCGTCCTTTCCTTCAGGATTGAGTTTCACGGCGAGCCGCATCTCGGGCGCCGATCCGAATCCGGTATTCGGCAGCATGCCGCTGATCGGGAGCTGTCCCTGGGCGGTGGCCCAGATGATCGCATCGACCTTGCACTTTATGATGCGGCCGGGGTAGGTCTTGAGCGCGATCTCCGCCTCGTTGCCCGCCTCGATGTTGCGCACCTCGTTCTGGCCAAAGAACGCGACCACCCACTGCTCGTCCTCGACGAAGGTCATCGCCGGGAACGCGGGGAACGGGACGGTCATCACCCCCGGACGCAGCGCGAGGGCCACCACCGTTCCGTCGGCGGGCGCGTGCTGCACGGCTTCCCCGAGCTGCCACTGTGCATCGGCGAGCTGTGCCTCGGCCTGGGCAATCTGCGCCAGGACCTGCGCTACTTCCTGCTGTACGCCGGCCGGGGTCTTCGCAGCGAGGTTTTCCTGGGCCTGCGCTACATTGGACTGGGCGGCCTGGACGTCATTCTGGTACTTGGCCACGTCGGCCTGCGCCTGCTCCAGGTCGAAGCGGTTTCCGGCCCCGGTCTTCGCCAGCTCCTGGTATTCCTCGACGCGTTTGCGAGCGAGCGCGAGCTGCGTGGTCGCTACGCCCTGCTGGCTCGACGCCTGCTTGAGCTGCTCGCCCAGGTTGTGCGCATTGGCGTTGGCCGAGACCAGTTTCGCTCGGAGCTGGGTGATGTTCGCGTCGGCCGAGCGGACCTGGATCTCGAAGGGCACCGGGTCGAGTTTGAAGAGCACGTCGCCCTTCTTGACGTGCTTGTTCGGTTCGACCGGAACAGCGATGACCTTGCCGGCGACCCGCGGATTGATCGGCACCACGTAGTTCATGACGCGCACGTCGGGCGAGGAGGGCGCCGCGATGTTCAGGAACAGGATCAGCGCGGTGATCCCGATGATCGGGATCGTTATGGTGATGACCTGGCTCGTGATGTTCCACGGCAGCCATTTGAACTTGAAGAAGACCAGCCAGGCGAAGAACGCGTAGATCCCGAGCAGGAGGATTTCCATCAGCCGCGAGCCTCCTGCCTGGTCTGTGCCTCGAGGTGGGCAAGCCGCTCGCGCAGCCGCGCCATTTCCTCGTGCGCCGCTGCGGGTGCAGCCGCAACAGGTGCTTCCGTGCCTGCGTCGCCATGCTCGTGATCGGCGACGTCGGTGCCGTACGCCATCTTGTACATCACGGGCTTCGAATAGGCCCAGAGCCAGGCAAAGGGCCACAACATCCCGCCGAACACCAGCGACAGCAGGCACAGCACCTGTATCGCCTTGGCCTGAGGGTGTCTCTTTTTCTCGGCGACCTTCTCCGGGAGGATGTGCACCAGCCAGAACACCACGATGCCGATGATCGGGACGACGATCAGCACTACCCACGCCAGCACGTTGGCCGCGGTATCAAGCGCCTCGCCGGCGAAAGCGGATGCGCACGCCGCCGAGGAGGCAAGCGCGTTCGCGAGCCCCGCGAGCAGCCCGATGGCCATTCGTGTGCGCCGATTCGCCAGTGAGGTCATGTGCAATTTCCTGGAATGATCGTGTTCGTAAGGTCAGCCGCCGAGAGCGATGGTCATCGCGACCAGGGCTGCGCCGAAAACCAGAAATACGAGTCCCGTGATTGCTGGCCGTGCAGTAGTGTAACGTGCCCAACGGAAGCCGGCTAAGAACAGAAGCGCCAGGAGCACGGCGTTCGAGGCGCGCAGGGCAATCCTTGCGTCGTCGATGAACAGAAACGGGATCGCGGCCGGCAGGCTGGCGAAGAACACCAGCCAGAAGCTTGCGATGCCGCCCATCACGTCGTCCCGTGTAATGGGGTTCGGTGGGATCTCGCCTGTCCGGACCTGCTCTATGATACGAACGTAGAGCTTCCGGCGTTCGTCGGGCGTCATCACCTTTTCAATGATGTCATCCAGTTCGCCGGCAACCAGGGTCTCGGCATCAGAGTCTTTCTTCGCGCCGCGGACGAGCTGTATCACCCTGCGTCGACGGCCCCGCTCGAAGAGCTGCCCCAGCACGTAGAACACGCCGTCAATGACGCCCCAGGCGATATTGCAGCCAATGGTCGCTATCAGAAGCGCCCGGGCACCCTCGGCACCGTCTTCCTGGATCGCGAGTCCTGCACCCAGTGTGAAGGTGAGCGTCATGATCAGGCCAAACAGGATCTCGCCCATGCTGGTGGCAGGATCGAGGTACTTGTTGACGAAAGACTGTCGGATTGTCATGGGCGATGAGTCGTTCGAGTAGTTCGGCGGCAATACTAGCGCGATCCCGGGAGTCAGGCCCGCCCGCCGAGGGGGCAACACGCTTTTTGTTGCTTATCGGAGTCCGGGAATGGCGGCCACCGTAGTTTCCGCAGGCCGACCGGAAAGTTCGTTGCCGGCGTCTGGACCTGGGCATCCTGTGGTGCTAGCAGGGGCAGACGGCTGCGGCCACCTTGCCACCGACGTGCCCTCGGCATAGTTTGCGCAAGCCGCGTGGAAACAGGCCGGCGCGCGCTGCAGGCAGGCGGCCTTCAACCGGGGGGTGGCGACGTGATGAATGCAGGTGACCAGGACAACTCATCCAGCCTGGCTCGCGGGCTGTCGGGGCCGGCACGAAGTCAATTCATGCAGCAAGTCCGTGCCTACGTGGGCTGGAGCCGGATCTACCGGACCATAAGTTACCTTCGTTCGACCCTATGGGTCGTGCCGATCCTGGCCGTGGTTCTCGAGCGCCTGGTCTTCCGCCTGCTGCACTTTTTCGACCGATGGGTCACCTGGGACCTGACCGGGATGGGCGTAGCCGGGGCCCAGGCCATGTTCGACTCGGTCATCACGCTGACGCTGTCGTTTGTGGTTTTCACTTTCGGCTCGCTGCTGGTGGCGATCCAGGTTGCGAGCGGCCAGATGACGCCGCGGATCATCGCTACCACGCTGCTGCGGGATCAGGTCATCAAGTACTCGGTAGGCCTGAACGTGTTTACGATGCTGTTCGCCATCAGCTGCCTGAACCGCACCGAGGCGACGGTCAACCAGCTGGCGACCTTCGTGGCCGCGCTGCTGGGGGTCGCCAGCCTCGCGGCGTTTCTCTTCCTGATCGACTACACGGCCCGGCTGCTGCGCCCGGTGCGCATCGTCTCGCTCGTCTGCGACGAAGGCATGGAGGTCGTGCGGGGAGTCTATCCGCACGAGGGCTCGGAGGGCGAGCCGGTACCTGCGGGCGTGATTGGGGGGATCGCGCGGGTTGTGCTCCACAAGGGCCGATCGGAAAGCCTGCTCGCGGTGGACATCGACCAGCTGGTGGCCAAGGCGAGGCACGTCGATGGCGTCATCGAGCTCGTGCCGCAGGTCGGCGACTTCGTGGCTGCGGACGAACCGCTGTTCAACCTGTACGGCGGCGCGGCGGCGATCAGCGATGGCGTACTCAGGGAGGCTGTCGCCTTCGGCCCGGAGCGCACGATGGAGCAGGACCCGATGTTCTCGCTGCGAATCCTCGTCGACATCGGGCTCAAGGCCTTGTCGCCGGCGATCAACGACCCGACGACGGGGGTCCTCGCCATCGACCAGATCCACCGGCTGCTACGGCTGGTCGGCAAGCGACGCCTGCACGATGACACGATCCACGACACCGACGGTCGCACGCGGCTGATTCTCCGCACACCCAACTGGGCTGACTTCGTGAACCTCGCATGTAGCGAGATCCGTGCATGCGGGGCCAGCAACATGCAGGTCGCACGCCGCATGCGGGCGATGCTCGAGAACCTCGTGCATTCGCTGCCCGAGCCCAGGCATGCCGCGCTCCGCGCACAGTTGGACCTGCTGGACCGCACGCTTGCGCAGTACTTCCCGTTCGCGGAGGACCTGGCGCTCGCCCGCGTCCCCGATTCCCAGGGGCTCGGGGGCGCAGCCTACGGCGGTACCCGGGCCTGAACGGCGGCTGGAATGTCTTCGCTGGTACCAGAGTGGTTGCTGTCGGGTTTCGCGTTGGCAACCGTCTGCACCGTCATGTTCGACGTCGGACTCGGCATCGTGCCGGGCGAGTTCCTGTGGCTGTGGCGACGGCCGGGCCTGATGCTGAAGGCGCTGTTTGCCGTGCTGGTAGCCGTCCCGGCCGTCGCAATGGCTGTCGCGCGGTTGCTTGACCTGCCCAGGGCGGCGGAGGTCGGGCTGCTGGTCATGGCGATCGCGCCGGGCGCGCCGGTCGCCCTGCAGCGCTCGCTCTCCGCGGGTGGGCACCGTTCGTTTGCCCCGGGACTGCAGGTGACGGTGGCCCTGCTGTCGGTGGTGTCGATGCCGGTGTCGATCGCGGTGCTGAACCAGGTCTATTCGGGCAGCGCGCACGTCGAACCGATGCAGCTGATGAGGCAGGTGTTCATCGCGCAGCTGCTGCCACTCGGCCTCGGCGTCACTGTCGGACGATTTCTACCGCCAGTGGCGGCGTGGATCAAGCGGGGGCTGGATCTCATCTGGAAAGTGCTGATCGCCATGCTCGCCGTCCTTGCGATCATCGGCTTCTGGGGAGCGATACTCCGCGCCGGGCCGTACGTGGCGGTGGCCGCGTGCCTGACCACGATCGGCGCCATTGCGGTCGGACACGCGCTCGGCGGACCTGATCCGGCGACCCGCACTGCCGTCGCGATCAGCAGCTCCGCCCGCAACCCCGGCCTCGCGCTGCTGGTGGTTGCCGTGAATGGAGCGCCCTTCGGGGTGAAGATCACGGTGCTCTCGTACATCGTCGTTTCGGCGCTGACGATACTGCCGTACATGTACTGGCGCCGCCGCTAGGTCGGGAATCTCGTGTCCTGATGATCGCGTGCCGCTTTGCCGAATACGGCAGCCCGTTGTTCTACGCGGTCTCATGGCCAGCTTCTTCCTGACGCTGTCGATGTACGGCAGCTGCCTTTCGTTCATCCAGGAGCGCATGCCGGTCAGCATGCGCTCGACGGTCATCGGCTTCACGATGATGTCGCTCAACATCCTGGCAATCGCGCTCGGCAACCTCGCCGCCGGCGCGGCCAGCGACCACCTCACGGCGCAGGGCCACCCGGCGCCGCTCACGACCGTGCTCATCGCGATGGACTGCGTCCTCGTTCTGTCGGTCCTGTGCTACGTTGCCGCAGCACGCTTGATCGCGAACGAGCAGCGCGCGCGTTGATTACCGCAGCGCCGCGAGCAACCGAGGCAGCAGCATGCCGGAGGGGCCGGCCAGTACGAAGTCGGCGGCTGGCGAGAGATCGGTACGGCTCGGGTTGATCTCGATCACCTTCGCGCCCGCGACCAGGGCCGTTTCCGCGAGGCCGGCGGCCGGGTAGACGAGCGACGACGTGCCGACCGACAGGAACACGTCGCAGTCCTGCGCGGCCTCGGCCGCGGCCATCATCGGCCCGGCGGGTATTGCCTCGCCGAACCACACGACGTCCGGCCGCAGCAGTCCCCCGCAGGCGACGCATCGCGGCAGGCCGTGGCGGGCGTCTGCGGAGCGATCGGCGATCACCTGCTCAACCGTGCAGCGGTCACGCAGAATGTTGCCGTGGTACTCGAGCACGCCGCTGCTGCCCGCTCGCTGGTGCAGTCCGTCCACGTTCTGGGTGACGAGCGTCAGCGTGGGCACGAGACGAGCCAGTTCCGCGAGGGCGAAGTGGCCCGGGTTCGGCTCGACGCTGCGGATCATCAGGCGCCGTGACTCGTACCAGTCCCATACGAGCTTCGGGTCACGCTCGAAGGCTTCGGGTGTGGCGAGGTCCTCGGGATTGAAGTTCTCCCACAACCCGGTGAGCGCGTCGCGGAAAGTCGGGACACCACTCTCGGCGGAGACCCCCGCACCCGTAAGCACGCAGACGTGCCGCGCTTCGCGCAGCACGGCCGCCGTCTCTTCGATCAGCGGCTCGAGCGAGACAGCGGAATCACCACCAGTCATCCGCTACACGTCTGCTGTCGCAACGTGCTTCAGGCCGCCTTGCCGGCTCCCGCGAGGTGCCTCAGCACGTACTGCAGGATCCCGCCATGCTGGTAGTACTCACGTTCCTTGGGCGTGTCGATGCGAACGCGTGCCTCGAACTGGATCGATGCCCCGGAGGCAGGCGTGGCGATCACGGTTACCATCTTCGCAGCGCCACCGTTCAGCCCGATGATCTCGAAGCGCTCCTTGCCGGTGAGCCCGAGGCTCTGCGCGTTCTCACCGTCCTTGAACTGCAACGGCAGCACGCCCATGCCGATCAGGTTGGAGCGGTGGATGCGCTCGAAGCTCTCGGTGATGACGGCCTTTACGCCCAGCAGCATCGTGCCCTTGGCCGCCCAGTCGCGCGACGAGCCGGTACCGTATTCCTTGCCTGCTATCACGACCAGCGGCGTGCCCTCGGCCTTGTACTTCATCGCTGCGTCGTAGATCGACATCTGTTCGCCGCTCGGCACGTGCACCGTGACGCCGCCTTCAGTGCCGGGCGCGAGCAGGTTGCGCAGGCGGATGTTGGCGAAGGTACCGCGCATCATCACTTCGTGGTTGCCGCGGCGGGCGCCGTAGGAGTTGAAGTCCACGGGCTGCACGCCCTGGGTCACCAGATACTTCGCCGCAGGGCTCGATTTCGCGATGTTGCCAGCGGGCGAGATGTGGTCTGTAGTGACCGAGTCGCCCAGCAGCGCGAGTGCCCTTGCGCCGCGAATGTCCGCAACCACGTCGGGCGTCATGCCCATGCCGTCGAAGTACGGCGGGTTGCGCACGTAGGTGGAGGAGGGCTCCCACTTGTAGACCTCGTCTTCTGGCACCTGGATCGAGTTCCAGTTCTCGTCGCCCGCGAAGACGTGCGCGTATCCCTTCTTGAACATGCCGGAACTGACGCAGGCTGCGACGGTTTGCTGCACCTCCATCGCGGAGGGCCAGATGTCCTTCAGGAACACAGGCTTCCCGTCCGCGGCGGTGCCTAGCGGCTCGTTATAGAGGTCTATGTCCATCGTGCCGGCGAGCGCGTACGCCACGACCAGCGGCGGTGAGGCCAGGAAGTTCATTTTCACTTCCGGATGCACGCGGCCCTCGAAGTTACGATTACCGGAGAGCACTGAGGTTGCGATGACGTCGCCAGCTTTCACGGCGTCGGAGATTTCCGGGCGCAGCGGGCCGGAGTTACCGATGCACGTAGTGCAGCCATACCCGACCAGGAAGAAGCCGACGGACTCGAGTTCCTTCAGCAGGTTGGCGGCCTTCAGGTAGTCGGTGACGACGCGCGAGCCGGGGGCAAGGCTGGTCTTTACCCAGGGCTTGGACGTGAGTCCGAGCCTGTGAGCATTGCGCGCAACGAGTCCGGCCGCGATCAGCACCGTGGGGTTCGAGGTGTTGGTGCAACTGGTGATCGCTGCGACCAGCACGTCTCCATCCTTGACCGTGTAGCTCTTGCCACCGGTCGTGGCGGCTGCCTGGCCCGTGGCGCCGGGGTTCTTCTGCGAGCGTTCCTCGGACATCTTCGCGAGGTGCTTGCGGTACACGTCCTTCGATGACTTGAGCGGCACGCGGTCCTGCGGACGCTTCGGGCCTGCGAGGCTTGGTTCGACAGTCGCCAGGTCCAGTTCCAGCACGTCGGTGTAGTCCGCCTCGCGCATGCCATTCGTGCGCCACATGCCCTGGGCCTTCGCGTACGCTTCGACGAGGGCGATCTGATCGGCCGGACGGCCGGTGAGTTCGAGGTAGCGTGTGGTCTCTTCGTCGATCGGGAAGATGCCGCAGGTGCTGCCGAATTCCGGCGCCATGTTGGCGATGGTCGCGCGGTCGGCGAGCGGCAGGCCGGTGAGCCCGTCACCGAAGAACTCCACGAACTTGTCCACCACGCCTTTCTTGCGCAGCATCTCGGTGATCGTGAGTACCAGGTCGGTTGCAGTCGTGCCGGCGGGCAGCGCGCCCTTGATGCGGAAGCCGATCACCTGCGGAATCAGCATCGTCACGGGCTGGCCGAGCATCGCGGCCTCTGCCTCGATACCGCCCACGCCCCATCCGAGGACACCGAGGCCATTCACCATCGTGGTGTGAGAGTCGGTGCCGACCAGCGTGTCGGGATAGGCGCGCTTCAAGCCGCCCTTGTCGTCGGCGAACACCACGCGTGCGAGATGCTCGAGGTTGACCTGGTGCACGATGCCGGTGTTGGGTGGGACGACCTTGAAATTGCTGAATGCCGTCTGGCCCCAGCGGAGGAAGGCGTAGCGCTCGCCGTTGCGGGCGAACTCGATCGCGTTATTGTGCTTCAGGGAGTCGGCTGCGCCGTACTCGTCCACCTGCACGGAGTGGTCGATGACCAACTCGGCCGGGGCGAGCGGGTTGATCTCCTGCGGGTTGCCTCCGAGTCGCGTCATCGCCTCGCGCATTGCTGCGAGGTCCACGACCACCGGGACGCCGGTGAAGTCCTGCATGATGACGCGGGCCGGTGTAAACGCGATCTCGTGGCTCGGTGTCGCCTTTGCGTCCCAGTTGAGCAGCGCTTCGATGTCGGCTCGTGTGACGTTTATGCCGTCCTCGAAACGCAGCAGGTTCTCGAGCAGGATCTTCAGGGAGAAGGGCAGGCGCCCGAGGTCGTGGCCCTTGATGGCGGGCAGGTTGAAGATTTCGTAGGACTGGTCGCCCACCGCCAGTGACTGGCGGGTCTTGAAACTGTCGCTCATGCAACCTCCGGGGAAACAAACGGGCCCGACGCAACCGCCAAATTATAGCGGGTCCGGGCGATGACTGCCCCTCCCAGGCACCGTTCGCCCTGGTAGAACACGGCTGACTGGCCGGGGGTCACGGCGCGCTGCGGCTGGCGGGTCGTGACGAGGCAGCAGCCGTCGTCGGAAATCTCGACGTGACAGTGCTGGTCCACCTGGCGATAGCGCGTCTTGACGGTGCAGGTGAAGCTGCGCGACGGAGGTGACCCGGCGATCCAGTTCGCGGGCCCGGTTTCGAATTCCAGGCTCATCAGCAGCGGATGATCGTGATCCTGCACCACGACCAGCACGTTGCGGCTCAGGTCCTTTGTCGCCACGTACCACGGTGCCTCGGACGCGCCGCGCACGCCGCCGATCTCGATGCCCTGCCGTTGCCCAAGCGTGTAATACATGAGCCCGCGGTGGCGACCCACCCCGCGACCTTCGGGTGTCTCGATGTCGCCCGGTCGCGCCGGAAGGTAGTTGGCGAGGAACTCGGCAAACGGCCGCTCGCCGACGAAACAGATCCCGGTGCTGTCGCGCTTGTCGTGCACCGGCAGCGCACGCTCGCGCGCGATGCGCCGCACCTCGCTCTTGGCCAGGCCGCCGATGGGGAACAGGGTTCGCGAAAGCAGTGGGCCCGGCACGGTGTGCAGGAAATAAGTCTGGTCCTTCGCGGCATCCGAGGCGCGAAGCAGGCAGGTGCCTCCATCCAGCGACGCGGTCCGGGCGTAGTGCCCGGTTGCAAACCAGCGCGCGCCAAGCCGCTCGGCGTGCTCGAAGCACACACCGAACTTGATCTCGCGATTGCAGGCAACGTCGGGGTTCGGCGTGCGGCCGGCCTCGAGTTCTTCGAGGAAGTGGCGGAATACGCGCTCGCGGTAATCCGCGGCGAAGCTGACCGTGTGCAGTGGGATGCCGAGTTCATCGCAGGTGCGACGGGCGTCCTGCAGGTCGGCGGCCGCAGTGCAGTATGCGTCGTCGTCCTCTTCCCAGTTGCGCATGAACAGAGCGTGAACATCCAGGCCCGCGTCCTTGAGAAGCGCAGCAGCGACGGCGGAATCGACGCCGCCGGAGATACCAAGGACAACGCGATCGAGGCTGCTCACGCCTGCAATTCTATCGACCGGGCAGGGGACATTCTCCTTTTCGGAGGGGACATTCTCCTTTTTCGGTAGCGGGAGCCTTCTCTAACCTGCCTACGCGCCAGGAAAAAGGAGAATGTCCCCTCCGAAAAGGAGAATGCCCCCAACTCATGTCCCCAACTCAGCCGAGGGCGGCGAGGGCCGTGGGCTCGGTGACCAGGTGGTTGATGAGCGAGAGGGGGTGGCGTACGCCGGCGAGGTAGTCGTCCACACACTGCAAGACCAGCGGGCTGCGCAGCCGGGCACCGGGCGCGAGCAGCTCGTCGCGGGTCAGCCACCTGGTTCGAATGATGCCGCGGTCGAGCTTGCGCGACGGATCGTGCGTCAGCAGTTCACCGCTGAAAGTTATCCTCAGGAAACTGCGGCCCTGCTGCGCAGGCCGCCAGAGGTAAACGCCGACGACGGCCTGGGGCTGGAAACACCACGCGGTTTCCTCAAGCGTCTCGCGCACCACCGCCTCGTGCAGGGATTCACCGTCCTCGAGATGCCCGGCAGGCTGGTTCAGCACGACGCGTCCGCTTGCGCGTTCCTCGACCAACAGGAACCGACCGTCACGCTCGGCGACTGCAGCGACCGTGACATCCGGCTTCCACACCATGCCGGTCATTATACGGGGACCCTTCGAGGGAGGCCGCTCGCCTAGAAATCAACGGCGGTAGCGCGAAGCTCCGGCTGAATCTGGCTTTCGGCCCATGCTTCGTCGAAAAAAGCGAGGTAGCGACGCACGACGGTCGCATCGTTGAATTCGACGACGCCGTCCCAGCGCGTGGCCTGCTGCCTGTATGCGATCGCCTTGTCGTCGGCGACGATGAACGAGCAGGGGTTGCCGCGGAATTCAGGCGAGACGTTCCTCAGGTCTATGTAGCTCGTGAGTCGCCGGGCCATCTGCATGAAGCGGTTGCCGTCGCGGGATGCGCGTGCCGGGTCCGAGATGAGTACCCTGAGGCGTGCATGCCGGCGGGCGAGTACCAGGCGCTTCATCGGCTCGAGGAAGCAGTCCTGGTCGTAGAGTTTCGGTTCGAGGTCGGGTGTGTAGATGGACAGCGTACGCTCGGCGCGGCAGGCGAGTTCAGCCACCGCCGCCCGGTATTCCTCGAGCGTCGAGAGGATGGTCCTCGACTCGTTGAAGTCCAGCTTTGCGTCCATTTTCCTGCGTCGTCCCGCGGCGCATTCGCCGATGCGGAATACCTACTTCGTCGAACACAGGCCCTTCGGCCCGGAATCCCAGCCGCTCGTAGAAGCCTACGGAGTCGGCCTGTGCGTGAAGGTATACCTGCGGCAGTCCCAGTTCTGTGGCCTGGTTCACGAGATGGACAACGATTGCAGCGCCGATGCCCCCGCGGCGGTGGCGGGGGAGAACGGCAATTCGGCCGATCTTGCCGGACGGCGCCAGCCGCCCGGTTCCAGCCAGCTCGCCGGTAGCGGCGTACGCGAGCGCGTGCCGGCAGACCGGGTCCATCTCGTCCATTTCCTCGGACTCGGGGATGCCCTGCTCCTCGACGAACACGCGGCGCCGCACTGACATCAGCTGCTGCTGGTCGTCCCGCCAGGTCGCCGCCAGCACCTTGACTGGCGCCGCAACAGGGCGCTCAGACATCGCGCGCCAGGCTGGCGGCAAGGCCGACATAGGTAGCCGGCGTCAGTTCGCGCAGGCGGCGCTTTTCCGCGGGTGGTATCGGCAGGCCGTCGATGAAGTCCGCCACGGCGGCGGCATCGAGCCGGCGGCCACGTGTTAGCGCCTTCAGCTGCTCGTAGGCATCGGGTACCGCGTGTCGGCGCATGATCGTCTGTATCGGTTCCGCAAGGAGCTCCCAGTTCGCGTCGAGCTCGGCCGCGAGCCGTGCATGATCGACCTCAAGTCGCGCCAGGCCTCGCGACACCGACTGGACCGCGATATCCGAGTGGGCGAGCGCCACGCCGATGTTTCGCTGTACGGTCGAGTCCGTGAGGTCGCGCTGCCAGCGTGAAACCGGGAGCTTCTCGGCCATGAACCGCAGCAACGCATTGGCGACGCCGAAATTGCCTTCGGCATTCTCGAAGTCGATCGGGTTCACCTTGTGCGGCATGGTCGAGGAACCCACTTCGCCGGCGACCACCTTCTGGCGGAAGCAGCCGACCGAAATGTAGCCCCAGAAGTCGCGGCTCAGGTCGATCAGCACCGTGTTGATGCGCGCGAGGGCGTCGAAGTATTCCGCCATCCAGTCGTGCGGCTCGATCTGCGTGGTGTAGGGATTCCAATGCAGTCCCAGCGACTCGACCAGCCGGCGCGATATGCCGGGCCAGTCCACGTCCGGGTAGGCCGCGAGGTGCGCGTTGTAGTTGCCGACGGCGCCGTTCGCCTTGCCGAGGATGCGGACCTCGCGCAATTGGTGGCAGGCCCTGCGCAGCCGGTAAACGAACACCGCGACTTCCTTGCCGAGGGTGGTCGGCGTCGCGGGTTGTCCATGCGTGCGCGACATCATCGCGTCCTCGGCGTGCAAATGCGCCATCGCGCGCAATGCGTCCGTCAGCCCGTCCAGTCGCGGCAGCAACACCTCGTCGCGCGCCTGCAGGCAGAGGAGCGCATATGAGAGGTTGTTGATGTCCTCGGAAGTGCAGGCAAAGTGCACGAACTCGAGGCGTGCGAGCCAGGCGGGATGGGATGACAGGCGATCCTTGATGAAGTATTCCACGGCCTTGACGTCGTGGTTCGTCTGCTGCTCGATGGCCTTTACCGCCGCCGCGTCATCTTCGCCGAAGGCCGCGGCAATCCCGGCGGCCACTGCCAGGTCCGATGCCGAGAGTCCCTGCATTTCAGCGATGTCCGGGTTCGCCGCAAGCGCGTGCAGCCAGGCGATCTCCACCCGGACGCGGGCGCGCACCAGTCCTGACTCGCTGAACAGGCTGCGCAGCTCGGCGCATCGGCCGGCGTATCTTCCGTCCACTGGCGAGAGGGCCGTAAGGGTGTTGAGGCTCATGCGTGAATCCGGGAGGTGCTACGATTCCTGATGATACCGCAGGCCCGCTACACGGCGCCTGCGCAGACGCCCGGAGCGCAGGAGCATGGCGGCAGATATCGCGAACGAAGGCGCGCGTCTCAGGTCCGCCATCGAGGAAAGGCTGCGCGGATCGGTCCCGGGCGGCGATCCGTTCCTGCCGCACATGTCGGAACGCACGCCCGAGGACCTGGCGGCCCTGCGCGAGTTGTTGCCCGCAGAGTTGTCCCGTGCGGCCGTGCTGGTACCCGTGGTCGAGCGCGAGCAGGGACTGACCGTGTTGCTCACCCGGCGCGCCAGCCACCTGAAGAACCATGCCGGCCAGGTCAGCTTTCCGGGCGGACGCATTGAGGCCGGCGACCCGGGCCCCTGGGAAGCTGCGCTGCGCGAGACCCGCGAAGAGATAGGGCTGGGTCCCGAGTACGTGAGGCTGGCTGGGTACCTGAGCGATCACTTTGTCATTACCGGCTATGTGGTAACGCCTGTCGTGGGGTTCGTGCGCCCCGGCTTCACTCTGCAACTCGACCTGACCGAGGTGGAGCAGGCGTTCGAGGTGCCGCTTTCGTTCGTGCTCGACCGCGCCAACCACGTCCCGCGCGAGCGGCATTTCGCGGGTCGCAGCTTCAAGGGCTATGACATCCCGTACCAGGGTCACAACATATGGGGCGCGACCGCGGTCATGCTGATGTCGCTGTGTCGACTGCTGGAGCAGCCATGAGTGCCGCGCTCAACCGGCTGCTCGGCATAATGGCGCGCCTGCGGGACCCCGATCGCGGTTGTCCGTGGGACCGCGAGCAGACCTGGGCCAGCATTGCCCCGCACACGATCGAGGAGGCCTACGAAGTGGCCGACGCGGTGGCACGCGGCAACGCGGACGCGGTTCGCGACGAACTCGGCGACCTGCTGTTCCAGGTCGTGTTCCAGGCGCGCATTGCCGAGGAGCAGGGATTGTTCGGTTTCGACCAGGTCGCGAATGCGATCAGTGACAAGCTCGAGCGCCGCCACCCGCACGTGTTCGGCACCGAAACGGTCACCGATGTGGCAGAGCAGTCGCGTGCGTGGGAGCGGCACAAGACCGCCGAGCGCGAGGCGCAGGGCGGCACGGGCGGTGCCCTTGGTGGCGTGGCACTGGGACTGCCCGCACTGACGCGAGCGGCGAAGCTCGGCAAACGCGCGGCGGGAGTCGGATTCGACTGGCCGGAACCGATGGGCGTGCTGGCCAAGGTACGCGAAGAGACGGCCGAACTCGAGCAGGCCGTCGCTTCCGGCGATACGAGCCACGTCCGGGAAGAACTCGGTGACCTGCTGTTCAGCGTCGCGCAGTTCGCCAGGCACTGCGGCATCGATCCGGAGGCCGCGCTGCGCGAGGCGGGTTCCAAGTTCGAGCGGCGGTTCGGCGCGATGGAAGCCCGTGCGTCGGTGGAGGGTGACTCGCTCGCCGGCCTGTCGGCGGCGGAACTGGAGGCGTTGTGGCTGGCGGCAAAGCGGGACACCCGCTGACGCCGCGGCTGGCTCGCGAACGCGCGGCGCTCGACCAGTGCCTGTTGCGGGACCGTCGCCGCCTCGAAGCCTGGACGAGCAGGCTCGCGCGGCGAGGCGGGCGCGTCGATGCGCGCGAGCTCGAGCGGCTGGCGGGCCAGTTGGATGCCTCGATCGCAAAGGTCGAAGCTCGAAGGGCCTCGGTGCCAACGGTGCGGTACGACGACACGCTGCCGGTGCACGCCCGCCGGGACGCGATCGCTGCGGCCATTACAGCGTCCCAGGTAGTAATCGTCAGCGGCGCCACCGGCAGCGGCAAGAGCACGCAGCTGCCCAAGATCTGCCTGGAGCTTGGCCGCGGCGTCAAGGGAATGATCGGCCACACGCAGCCGCGGCGCATCGCGGCACAGGCGCTTGCGCAGCGCATCGCCGAGGAAATCGGCACGACCACCGGCGACCTGGTCGGGTACCAGGTGCGGTTCACCGACCGCACCGGCCCGCGCACGCTGGTCAAGCTGATGACCGACGGGCTGCTGTTGCGCGAGCTCGAAAGTGATCCGCTGCTCGAGCGCTACGACACGCTGATCCTCGACGAGGCCCACGAGCGGAACCTGAACGTGGATTTCCTGCTTGGCGTGTGCAGGCAACTGGTGAGACGCCGGCCGGAACTGCGGGTGATCGTGACCTCGGCGACGATCGAGACGGCGCGGTTCGCGGAGTTCTTCGACGGGGCGCCGGTGGTGGACGTCGAAGGTCGCAGCTACCCGGTCGAGGTTCGCTACCGCCCGTTGCACGAGGACGAGGCAGAGGCGCCGTCGCTGCCCGAGGCCGTCGCGATGGCGCTCGACGAGCTGGCGTCGGAGGGACGCCAGACGGACGGCGACGCGCTGGTGTTCCTCCCCGGCGAGAGGCAGATCGCCGAATGCAGGGACCTGCTTTCGCGTACGCGTGCCGAGGACTGGGAGGTGCTACCGCTGTTCTCGCGGCTGTCGGCGCAGGAGCAGCAGCGGATCTTCGCAGACCACAGCCGTCGTCGGGCGGTGCTCGCG
The DNA here is from genome assembly GCA_963732375.1 of uncultured Gammaproteobacteria bacterium. Taxonomy (GTDB): domain Bacteria; phylum Pseudomonadota; class Gammaproteobacteria; order Steroidobacterales; family Steroidobacteraceae; genus RPQJ01. The sequence goes on along the minus strand of CAVSZE010000012.1, from coordinate 517,884 downwards.
ACCAATGTCGCGGAGACCTCGCTCACGATCCCGGGCGTGCGATTCGTCGTGGACAGCGGACTCGCGCGCGTGAGCCGCTACAGCCCGCGCTCCAAGTTCCAGCGACTGCCGATCGAGCCCGTGTCACAGGCGAGCGCGGACCAGCGCATGGGCCGTTGCGGGCGTGTGGCCGAGGGCATCTGTATCCGGCTCTATGCCGAGGACGAATTTGCCGCGCGACCGCGCTACACGGATCCGGAAATCCTGCGCACCAACCTCGCGAGCCTGATCCTGCAGATGGCGGCGCTCGGCCTCGGTGCCCCGGAGGACTTTTCGTTCCTCGACGCGCCGGACACTCGCCAGCTCAACGACGGCTATCGCCTGTTGCAGGAATTGAGCGCAGTGGACGGCGATCGGCGCATCACGCGGCTCGGCCGGCAGATGGCCGGCCTCCCGGTCGATCCGAGGCTCGCCCGCATCCTGCTCGAGGCGGGGCGCACCGGCTGCCTGGCCGAGGCGCTGGTGATCGCCGCGTTCCTGAGCATCCAGGATCCGCGCGAGCGACCTGCCGACAAGGCGGACGCGGCGAGCGAGCGGCACGCGCAGTTCGCCGACGAGCGCTCCGATTTCATCACGGTGCTGAACCTCTGGCGTGCGCTGCGAGAACAGGTCGCTGGCGGCAACCGCGTGCTGCGCCGGTGGTGCCGGGACAACTTCCTGTCGTTCGTGCGCGCACGTGAATGGCAGGACCTGTACGAGCAACTCGGCACGGTCGTCGCGGGGCTGGATTTGAAGATCAACGAACAGCCGGCGCCCTCCGGTCCTCTCCATCACGCGATCCTGACGGGATTCCTCGGCGGCATCGGCGTGCTCGACGAGGACCGGACCTACCTCGGCGCGCGCGATGCCCGGTTCGTGATCGCGCCAGGCACGCCGCTTCGGAAGCGCAGCCCGCGCTGGGTGGTGGCTGCTAGCCTGGTCGAAACCCAGCGCCTGTACGCGAGGATGGTCGCGCAGGTGCAGCCGTCATGGATCGAGGCGGCGGGTGCCCATCTCGTGCGACGAACCTACAGCGACGCGCAATGGGTCCCGGAGCGCGGCATGGTAATGGCACGCGAGACCGTTTCACTCTACGGGCGCGTCCTCAGCAGTGGCAGGCAGGTCAATTTCGCGAAGGTCGACCCGGCAATGGCGCGGCGGATGTTCGTCGAGGAGGCGTTGGTGCGCAGGCAGTCCACGCTGAGCGCGGGTTTCCTGGAGCGCAACCAGGGCGCGCGGCGCGAGATCGAACTGCTGGAGGCCAAGCTGCGTCGCCGGGACCTGCTCGCGCACGACGACGTACTCGCCGGTTACTATCTTGAACGTATCCCGGCGGATGTCTCGACCACGCGAAGCTTCGAGCACTGGTGGCGGGCCGAGGAACGCAGGCAGCCGCATCGGCTCGACATGCCACCCGAGGCAATGCTTTCGCAGGCACTTCCCCAAGTGGCGGCCGAAGCGTACCCGGACACCTGGTCGGTGGACGGCAACCACCTGCCGCTTCACTACGTGTTTGACGCCACCAGCCCCGACGATGGCGTGACGTTGACCGTGCCTTTGCCGCTGCTTGGCTCGCTGTCGCAGCAGCGGCTCGACTGGCTGGTGCCGGGCATGTTGCGGGAGAAGGTCGTTGCGCTGCTGCGCGGGTTGCCGAAGGAGCTGCGTCGTGAACTCGTCCCGATTCCGGACGCGGCCGACCGGTTCCTCGGGTCGCTGCAGGGCGCGCGGGATGACGGCCTGTTTTCCCGCCTGGCGGCATTCGTAACGGAGCGCGCCGGGCGGGCGACCGACGCGACCGCATTCTCCGCGATCGTCCTGCCTGCGGCGCTCAGGCTCAATTTCCGCGTCGTGGACGCCAGCGGGCACGAGATCCGCAGGAGTCGCGACCTGGACGCGTTGCAACGGGAATTGAGGTCGTCGAGTGCCGGCGCGACCGTTGCAGCGCCTGGCAGCGCATGGAACCGCGACAAGCTGCGCCGCTGGGATTTCGGCGAGATCCCGGCCGAAGTAACCGTCAGGATCGCGGGCGTGTCGGTGCGGATGCATCCGGGTATCGAGGACACCGGCGATGCGGTGCGACTCATGCTCTTTCCGGGCGCAACACAGGCGACGCGCGCGACGCGCGACGGTGTGACCCGGCTCGCGGCGCTCGCGATGCCGCAGCAGCACGACCTGGTGCGGCGAAGTTGCGCAGCCGACCGCGAGCTGGTGCTGCTGGCGGCCGCCTCCGGCATGGGCAGTGCGCTGTTCGACGAGATTGCAGATCGCGCGGTTGCCGACGCGATCGGCGCGTCTGGCCGCGGCGGACCCCGTAGCGCAGCGGAATTCGACGTCCTGGTGGACTGCGTTCGGTCCAGGGTTGCGGAGCAGGGGGACGAACTGCAGAGGTACGCGCGCAATACACTGGCAGCGCTGAAGGAGGCTCGTTCCGCACTCGACGCGCTGGGAGCGCCGGCCTTCGCCTTCGCGCGCGACTCGATCTCGCAACAGGTCGCGGCGCTGCTCGCGCCGGGCTGGATGCGCCGCACGCCGGATCCGTGGCTGCGTCAGCTTCCGAAATACCTCAAGGCCGCGTCGCGTCGGGCAGTGCGCGCGCGCGACGCCGTGGAGCGCGACCGAATGCTCCACGACCAGCTGGTTCCCTACGAGTCAGCTCTGAGGGACCTTGAATTGGCTCGTGCGGGGGAATCGACGCCGGCACCCGAGCGCGAGCGACTGCGCTGGATGCTGGAGGAATTCCGGGTATCGATGTTCGCGCAGGAACTCAAGACGCTGCGGCCAGTTTCCGCGAAGCGTCTCGACCAGCAGCTGGCACTCGCGCGTAAGGAATCCGGCCGCGCCGCCTAGTCCCGCTTGGGCTTTGTGTACGGGCTGAGCAAGTCGATCGGCAGCGGGAACACGATGGTCGTTGTCCGGTCATTGGCGATGTCGGCGAGCGTCTGCATGTAGCGAAGCTGCAGTGCCTGTGGCTCCACACTGAGCGCGATCGCTGCCTCAACCAGGTGCGCAGCGGCCTGCAACTCGCCTTCGGCGTGGATGATCTTTGCGCGCCGCGTGCGCTCGGCTTCGGCCTGCTTGGCTATCGCGCGGATCATGCTTTCGTCCAGGTCGACGTGCTTGATCTCCACGTTCGCGACCTTGATGCCCCATGCGTCGGTCGCCTGGTCCAGGATGCGCTGGATGTCGATATTGAGTTTATCGCGCTGCGACAGCATCTCGTCCAGCTCGTGCTGCCCGAGCACCGAGCGCAGCGTCGTCTGCGCAAGCTGGCTCGTCGCCTCGAACGGATTCGCCACCTGGATGATGGCCTTGTCCGGCTCGACGATGCGGAAGTACACGACCGCATTGACCTTCACCGAGACGTTGTCGCGCGAGATGACGTCCTGCGTCGGCACGTCGAGTACGATGACCCGGAGGTCCACCTTGACCATGCGCTGCACCAGCGGAACCAGCAGGATCAGTCCCGGTCCCTTTACTCCGGTGAAGCGGCCGAACGTGAATACCACGCCACGCTCGTATTCGTTCAATACCTTGATGATCTGCGTCGCGGCGACCAGCAGTGCGACCAGGAGTATGGCCAGGATCGGAATGTTGAACATGCGCGTGTTCTCCTCGGTCAGTCCTGCTCCGGCTCGACCTCCAGGGTCAGGCCGTGAACCTTGGTGATGCGGAGCCATTGCCCCGCGTGAATCGGTGCGTGACTGGTGGCGGACCAGGTCTCGCCGTGCACCCGGACGAATCCCTGCCGGTCGAAACCTTCAAGTGCCTCGGCACGCTCGAGTAGCAATCCCTCGGTCCCGCTCACCACGGGACGCCGCCGTGCGCGAACCGCGAACGAGACGATCGCCAGCAGTACCAGCGCACCGGCCAGGCCCATGGCGCCGATCAGCTGCCAGGCAATGCTGAATCCGGGTACACCATTGTCCAGCAGCATCACGGATCCGATGACGAACGCGACGATACCACCGAGTCCTAGCGCGCCGAATGACGGTACGAACGTCTCGGCGACGATCAGCAGCACGCCGAGTCCGATCAGCGCGAGACCGGCGTAGTTGACGGACAGGACCTGGAACGCAAAGAGCGCCAGCAGCAGGCTGATTGCGCCGACGACGCCCGGCACCATGGTGCCCGGGTGAAAGCCTTCGAGCAGCAGCCCGTAGATGCCGATCAGCATCAGCAGGTAGGCGACATTGGGATTGGTAATCATCGACAGCAGGTCCGTTCGCCAGTCTGGCTGGACCTCGCGCGGCAAGAGCCCGGTCGTGTGCAGCACCACATCGCGTGATTGAAGCTTCACAGTGCGTCCGTCGAGTGCCTGCAGCAGCCGGGCCAGGTCCACCTCGACCATGTCCACTACGCCGGCTGCGAGCGCTTCGTCGGCGGGCAGGCTGGCGCCGGTGCGAACCGCTGTTTCGGCCCACTCGATATTCCGGCCGCGCAACTGAGCCAGGCCGCGGATGTATGCGACTGCGTCGTTGACCGACTTGCGCTCCAGCGCCGTCCCCGGCCCGCCGGACTTGCCGGTCTCGCCGTCCTTTTCGTCTTTTTCGGGTTGCAGGTCGCTGCCCGAGCCGCCGATCTGGATCGGCGTTGCGGCACCGAGGTTCGTAGCCGGCGCCATGGCGGCCACGTGGCTCGCATAGACCAGGAATGTGCCGGCACTGGCGGCTCGAGCACCGCTGGGCGACACGTAGGCCACGACGGGGACGTTGGAAGCCAGGATCGCCTGCACCATGTCGTGCATGGAGCTGTCCAGCCCACCCGGCGTGTCGATCGTGACGATGACGAGCGACGCGCCTTGTTCAGCCGCCTCACGTAGCGTGCGGACGAAGAATTCGCTGGTCGCCGGCCCGATCGGGCCCGACACCGGCAGCAGGACGCCGCTCGGCCCCTGCGAGTCGGCCCGGCCATCCAGCGCCAGGAACCCGGCCAGCAGCAGCAGGACTGCGAACGTGGCCCGAACCCGGGCCATCAATGGTGACGCGTCCATGGAACGATCATAACAGCGCACCGCAAGCCGACACGAATCGGCTGCGGCGCGCCGGAATGCGGGTTGCGTCGTCCGTCGTGCCTTCAGCCCGATACGTCGAAATTGATGCCCTGGGCGAGCGCCAGCTGGCTGCCCCAGTTGACGGTGCAGGTCTGGCGACGCATGTAGACCTTCCAGGCATCCGAACCGGATTCGCGCCCGCCGCCGGTGTCCTTCTCGCCGCCGAATGCACCACCGATCTCCGCGCCTGACGTGCCGATGTTGACGTTGGCAATGCCGCAGTCGGACCCGCCGGCGGAGAGGAAGCGCTCCGCGTGCTGCAGGCGATCCGTGAATATCGCCGAAGACAGCCCGTGCGCGACGTCGTTCTGCATCGCGATCGCCTGGTCGAGGTCACGGAACGGCACCAGGTACAGGATCGGCGCAAACGTCTCGGTACGCACGATTTCCCACTCGCTGCTCGCGACCACGATGGCAGGTTCGACGAAATGGCCAGGCCGGTCCAGCGTCTTGCCGCCGCAGAGCAGCCGTCCGCCGCTGGCCACGGCCTGGGCGACCGCCGCCTCGTACTGGCGAACCGCGCTGTCGTCGATCAACGGCCCCATCAGCGTGCCGGCCTCGAGCGGATCACCGATGCGCACCTGCCGATAGGCGTTGACGAGCCGGCGCTCCAGTTCACCGAGCCGAGACTGGTGGACCAGCACGCGTCGAGTGGTCGTGCAACGCTGTCCGGCAGTGCCCACCGCGCCGAAAACGATGGAGGGAACCGCGAGGTCCAGGTTCGCGTGCTCGTCGACGATGATCGCGTTGTTGCCGCCGAGCTCCAGCAGGCTCCTGCCGAGTCGTTGCGCGACCCGTGCGCCGACGCTGCGGCCGACGTTGGTCGAGCCGGTGAAGGACACGAGATCCACGCGCCGGTCGTCCACGAAGCGGTTCGCAAGGTCGTGGCTCGCATCGAGGAACAGCTGGAAGATGCCAGGGTAGCCGTGCCGCTCGAGCACGCCATTGGCCAGGCGCTGGACGGCGACCGCGCAGAGCGCAGTCTTCAGCGACGGCTTCCACACGGTCACGTTGCCGCAGATCGCCGCGAGGAAAGCGTTCCACGCCCACACCGCCACCGGGAAGTTGAAGGCGCTGATGACGCCGACGACACCGAGCGGGTGCCACTGCTCGAACATACGGTGCTCGGGCCGCTCCGAATGCATCGACAAGCCGTAGAGCATGCGCGACTGGCCGACTGCGAAATCGGCGATGTCGATCATCTCCTGCACTTCGCCGTCGCCCTCGGCCTTGATCTTGCCCATCTCGAGCGAGACCAGGCTGCCGAGATCGGACTTGTGCCGGCGCAGTTCGTCGCCGACCAGCCGTACCGCCTCTCCGCGCTTCGGCGCAGGTACCGAGCGCCAGGCAAGCGCGACTTCCCGCGCGGAGCGCATCATCCGTTCGTATTGATCGGACGTGGTCGCGAGCACGCTCGCGATGACCTTGCCGGTTGCGGGATTCATAGAGTCGATGTGCTGTGCCTCGGGATCCGTGAGCCAGCCGCCGTCCGCCGACCACGTGCCCGGATTGAGGGCTTCGAGCCCGAGATTGGCGAGTACCTTTTCCATCACGTGCCTCCGTTGGCCGCGCGCTGCTGGCCTGTCTCTCCAGCGACCACCATGCGGCCCGAGATTTCCTTGGTTCCTGCGTTTGCGTAGTGGCGGCCGAAGCGGTTATCGAGCATGTCCACCAGGCGGAAGTCCTCCTGCCGAACGAAGCCGCGATAGCGGCCAGGCGTCTTCAGCACCAGGTCCACGACGGCCGTGACGCCGGAGGCGGTCGTTACCTGGATCGCCGACCACAGCCGACCGGCGATCACCTGCGGGTAGATCTTGCTCACGTAGTTTTCCTCGCGCAGTTCACCCGCCTGCCGGCCGGTGACTGCGACGTAGACGATCACCACGTCCTGCAACGTCTGTGGCACCGCGTTCTCGAGGATGCGCTTCAGCGTCGCGCGGTCCTGGTTGAGCTTCAGGTCGTTCATCAGCAGTCGCATCTGAGCGCAGTGCCCGGGATAACGCATGGTCTTGTAGTCCATGGTCTCGGCACGTTGCCCGTACGTTTCGCCCAGCGAACCGAGTCCGCCAGAAGTGTTGAACGCCTCGTACAGCGTACCGTCGATCTCGATCTCCTCTAGGCCCTCGAGCGGCGCGGCTTCGATGGCGTGGCCGTTCACGATGGCCTCGCAGGGGTTGCCGTACTCGTTGATCAAGCCCTCGGTCGACCAGGTGAGCGAGTACTTGAGGACGTTGTTCGGGTGCTGCGGAAGCGCTCCCACGCGCAGCTTGACGCTGCGCAGCTCGTCGAAGTGGCCGATCAGTGCGTTGGCCGCGATGCTGATGAAGCCGGGCGCGAGCCCGCATTGAGGGACGAACGCCGTGTCGGCGCCCTCGGCGACGCGACGCACACCGCGCGTCACCGCGACATCCTCGGTCAGGTCGAAGTAGTTCGCACCCGCGGCGCGCGCAGCCTCGGCCACAGCGACGTTGCAGTAGTAGGGCAGGCTCGAAATCACCGCCTCGACCGGGTGGGCGGCGAGGTGCGCAGCCAGCGCCTCGGCACTGCCGGCGTCGAAGCCGTATGCGTGCAGGTTGTCTAGGCCGTGCGCGGCAACGACTGCTCGCGCAACGCTCTCGTTCACGTCGGTAACCTGGACGTCGTAGTCGCCCGATTCAGCGAGCAGCCCGGCGATCAGCGAACCGATCTTGCCGGCCCCGAGGACGAGGACCTTATGCATATGGGAACTCCTGGCTTGGTTGCCTGCCGGGCCGCGCGGTTGCGACGGGAATCGGTCTTGGGCATCGCCTAAACGGCGATTCTGACGAAACCGCCGCGGCGCGTCACCCCCGGGTTCTACTGCGCTGCGGCGATACCGGTTAGGATTACGCGATGAACCAGCCCGCCAGCATCAAGCAGCCTGATGGCGCATCGCCGTGGTCCCCGACCAGTTGGCAGTCCCGGCCGGCCGGCCAGCAGGCGGTCTACCGCGACCCGGCGGCGCTGGAGCGCGCTGTCGATGCGCTGGGACGCTTGCCGCCGATCGTGGTGTCCTGGGAAATCGAGGCCCTGAGGCGCCAGATCGCCGACGCGCAGCGGGGCGAGCGGTTCCTGCTGCAGGGCGGTGACTGCGCAGAGTCGTTTGCTGATTGCGAGTCCGGCCAGATCGCCCGAAAGCTCAAGATACTGTTGCAGATGAGCCTGGTGCTGCTGCACGGGCTCAAGAGGCCCGTGATCCGCGTCGGCCGCTTCGCCGGGCAGTACGCCAAGCCCCGCACGACCGACACGGAAACGCGCGGCGACGTGACGCTGCCTGTCTATCGCGGCGACCTGGTGAACCGGCCTGCTTTCACGGCAGCAGACCGCGAGCCCGATCCCGAGCTGCTGCTGCGGGCCTACGAGCGGGCCGCACTCACGCTCAATTTCGTCAGGGCGCTGATCGACGGCGGCTTTGCCGACCTGCACCACCCGGAGTACTGGGACCTGGACTTCATGCACCACTCGCCGTGGCGTGACCAGTACCGGCAGATCGTCACTTCCATCTCGGACTCGCTGGATTTCTTCGAGGCGATCAGCGGCAGCCGGGTGCACGAGGCGAGCCGTGCTCCGTTCTACGCGAGCCATGAGGCGCTGCACCTGCACTACGAGCAGGCGCAGACCCGCTACATCGAGCGCCAGGGGCATTGTTACAACCTGTCGACCCACCTGCCGTGGATCGGCCTGCGCACGGCCGACCTCGACGGCGCGCACGTCGAGTATTGCCGCGGTATCCGCAACCCTGTAGGCGTCAAGGTCGGGCCGTCCATGGACGCGGCGTGGGTGCAGGGGCTCTGCCGGGCATTGAACCCGCAGGGTGAATACGGCCGTCTCGTGCTGATCCACCGCATGGGTGCCGGCAACGTCGATTCGAAGCTGCCGCCGTTGATCGAGGCGGTGCGTGCCACCGACATCCCGGTGCTGTGGGTCTGCGATCCGATGCATGGCAACACCGAAACCGCGAGTTCCGGGGTCAAGACCCGTCGTTTCGACAGTATCGTCGCCGAGCTCGAAAGTTCGGTGCGAATCCACCGCGATGCGGGTAGTTACCTCGGTGGCGTGCATTTCGAACTTACCGGCGACGACGTCACCGAGTGCACCGGCGGCGCGCGCGGGCTGGTCGATGGCGACCTCGCGCGCGCCTATCGGACCACCGTGGATCCGCGGCTCAACTGCGAGCAGGCCCTCGAACTCGCGATGCGAATCGCGGCGAACGCTCGCTCGTCCTGACCCGCCCGTCGGCAAGCTGTCGCTCAGCTTCCTCCCGTGGGACTTCGCGCGATTGGCCGGGCGCGAGCCCCGCGACCAGCCACGGCCCGACGGCGACTCGTATCAACCTGAGCGTCGGGTGACCGACGGCCGCGGTCATGCGGCGCACCTGCCGGTTCCTGCCTTCACGAAGTTCGAGTTCGATCCAGGCTGTCGGTATCGCCTTTCGCACCCGGATCGGCGGGTCGCGCGGCCACAGCCACTCGGGCTCCGGCACGAGGCGCGTCGAGGCGGGCAGGGTGGCTCCGTCGTTCAGCTTCACGCCGCGACGCAGCTGTCCAAGTGCCGCCTCGTCCGGTGTGCCCTCGACCTGGGCGAGGTAGAGCTTCGGAAACGGGGCGCCGGGCTGGCTGATCCTCGCCTGCCAGGGCCCGAAGTCGGTCAGTACCATCAGGCCCTCGCTGTCGTAGTCCAGCCTGCCGGCAGGGTAGAGGCCGGGCGCGGAAAGCAGGTCCTTCAGGCAGCGCCGCTGGTCCGGGCTCGTGAACTGGGGAAGAACCTGGAAGGGCTTGTTCAGCAGGATCAGGCGCATCGTGGAAATTAGCTCTTGTCGTGCCCGCGTGCCGAAGTCTATCCTCTTATTGCGCCGCAACAACGGCGCGCCTGGTTCGTGTTCGCGCCATTGCGCGGCAACACATTGGAGTCTGCCGTGACCACACAGCCGAAGCTCGACCTGCCCTCGGGATGCGAGGTGACGGGACACCTGCAACCTGGGTACGAGCGGATCCTCACCCGAGACGCGCTGGAGTTCGTCGTGGACCTTGCACGGAGATTTTCTCCGCGGGTCGAGGAACTGCTGGCCCGGCGCGTGGCACGCCAGGCGGAAATCGACGCCGGCAAGCTGCCGGACTTCCTGCCCGAAACGCACGGCATCCGCGAGCACGAGTGGCACGTAACCACGATCCCCGCCGATCTCCAGGACCGGCGCGTCGAGATCACGGGCCCGACGGACCGCAAGATGATCATCAACGCGCTCAATTCCGGCGCCAAGGTGTTCATGGCCGACTGCGAAGACTCGATGACGCCGACCTGGGACAACGTCGTGCAAGGGCAGGCAAACCTGCGCGATGCCGCTGCCCGCCGCATCGAGTTCTCGAACCCGGACGGCAAGCAGTACCGGCTGAACCCGCAGATCGCCACGCTGATCGTGCGGCCGCGCGGCTGGCACCTTTATGAGAAGCACGTGCAGGTCGATGGCAAGCAGGTGCCCGGGGCCTTCGTCGATTTCGGCCTGTACCTGTTCCACAACCACGCGGAACTGAAGCGCCGGGGCACTGGCCCGTATTTTTACCTGCCCAAGCTCGAGAGCCACCTCGAGGCCCGCCTGTGGGCCGAGGTGTTCCGGCATGCGGAATCGCGGCTCGGGCTCGCGCCGCAGACCATCAAGGTCACGGTGCTGATCGAGACCATCCTGGCCGCGTTCGAGATGGACGAGATCCTCTGGGAGCTTCGCGATTACATCGTGGGACTCAACTGCGGCCGCTGGGACTACATCTTCAGCTACATCAAGAAATTCAGCCGCTACCCGGACAAGGTCCTGCCCGATCGCGCGCAGGTCACGATGACCACGCGCTTCCTGCGCTCGTACTCGAAGCTGCTGATCAAGACGACGCACCGGCGCGGCGCTTTTGCCATGGGCGGCATGGCCGCGCAGATCCCGATCAAGGGCGACCCGGCCGCGAACGACGCGGCGATCGCCAAGGTGCGGGCGGACAAGGAGCGCGAGGCCGGTGACGGTCACGACGGCACCTGGGTCGCGCACCCGGGCCTCGTGCCGATCGCGATGGAAGTGTTCGACCGGCTGATGCCGACTCCGAACCAGCTGGATCGCAAGCTGGAGGACGTAAGCATCGTGGCGGCGGACCTGCTCGCGGTTCCCGACGGCACGATTACCGAGGCAGGTCTGCGCAGCAACGTCGACGTGTCCATCCAGTACATGGCCGCCTGGCTCGGCGGCAACGGCTGCGTGCCGATCCATAATCTGATGGAGGATGCGGCGACGGCGGAGATCTCCCGCGCGCAGATCTGGCAGTGGATCCGACACCCGCGCGGCGTGCTCGAAGACGGCCGCAAGGTCACCGTGGAACTGTTCCGGCAGGTCCTCGGGGAGGAGCTGGCTAAGCTGCGCACCACGCTCGGCGACGCGGTGTTTGCCGCGGGTAATTTCGAACGCGCCGCGAAGCTCATCGATGGCATTTCGACCGCCGAGACCTTCGAGACTTTCCTGACACTTCCGGCCTACCGGGCCATCGACTGACAGAATTCGCCTACACGAGGATTTCGACATGACCGACAAGGCTGCAACCGAACTGCGCAAGGACTGGAAGGAAAACCCGCGCTGGAAGGGCGTGAAGCGTCCCTACAAGGCCGAGGATGTCGTGCGCCTGCGCGGCAATGTCCAGGTCGAGCACACGCTCGCGCGGATCGGAGCAGAGAAACTGTGGAAGCTGGTGAACACCGAGCCCTACGTGAATTGCCTCGGCGCGCTCACGGCCGGCCAGGCCATGCAGCAGGTGAAGGCCGGCATGAAGGCGATCTACCTTTCGGGCTGGCAGGTGGCGGCCGACAACAACTCCTACATGGCGATGTATCCGGACCAGTCGCTGTATCCAGTCGACTCTGTGCCCAAGGTGGTCGAACGCATCAACGCAACGTTCAAGCGGGCCGACGAGATCCAGTGCGCCCGTGGCATCCACCAGCGGTCGCCTGACTACGTGGACTTCTTCGCGCCGATCGTCGCGGACGCAGAGGCCGGCTTCGGCGGTGTGCTGAACGCCTTCGAACTGATGAAGGCCATGATCCGAGCCGGCGCCGCTGGCGTTCACTTCGAGGACCAGCTCGCGTCGGTCAAGAAGTGCGGTCACATGGGCGGCAAGGTGCTGGTGCCGACGCAGGAAGCGGTGCAGAAGCTGGTCGCTGCGCGCCTGGCGGCCGACGTGATGGGCGTGCCGACCATCGTGCTCGCGCGCACCGACGCGGAGGCGGCCGACCTGCTCACCAGTGACGTCGACGAAAACGACAAGCCATTCTGCACCGGCGAGCGGACGCCGGAGGGCTTCTATCGGACGAAGCCTGGCGTGGCACAGTCGATCTCCCGCGGTCTTGCGTATGCCCCGTACGCCGACATGGTGTGGTGCGAGACCGGCAAGCCGGACCTCGCCTTCGCGAAGAAGTTCGCCGAGGCCATCCGTAAGGAGCACCCGGGCAAGCTGCTCGCCTACAACTGCTCGCCGTCGTTCAACTGGAAGAAGAACCTCGACGACGCCACGATCGCGAAGTTCCAGCGTGAGCTGGGCGCGATGGGCTACAAGTACCAGTTCATCACGCTCGCCGGCATCCACTCGATGTGGTTCAACATGTTCGATCTCGCGCAGCACTACGTGAAAGAGGGCATGACCGCCTACGTCGAGAAGGTGCAGGAGCCCGAATTCGCCGCCCGCGACCGCGGCTACACTTTCGTGTCGCACCAGCAGGAAGTGGGCACGGGCTACTTCGACGAGGTCGCACAGGCCATCCAGGGCGGGCATTCGTCCACCACCGCCATGCACGGATCGACCGAGGAAGAGCAGTTCTCGGACGCCAAGCACTGAACGATCCCTGCCGTCTGATGAACGGCCCGGGCGGGCGACCGTCCGGGCCGTTTTCTTTCCGGCCCCCGGATACTGCTAACCTCGCGCCCTGCGACACGCAGTGAATGAAGCACTCTAATGACCAGTACCTTCGACCCGCGATGCCGGCGCTGCCCCAGGCTCGCCGGATTCCTGGACGAGGGCAGGGCCAAATATCCGGCCTACCACTGCTCGCCGGTGGCGCCGTTCGGTGACGCGCGCCCGCGACTGCTGGTGGTGGGGCTTGCACCGGGTTTTCACGGCGCCAACGCGACGGGCAGGCCATTTACCGGCGATCACGCCGGCATCCTGCTGTATGAGACGCTGCATCGGTTCGGCTGGGCAAGCGCGCCGGTGTCGAGTTCCGCGGTTGACGGGCTTCGGCTCACGGGCTGCCGCATCACGAACGCGGTCAAGTGCGTGCCGCCGCAGAACAAGCCCACGCCCGCTGAAATCGCGACCTGCAACGCGTTCCTTGCGGCGGAACTCGCGGCACTTGACCAGGGTACGGTGATCCTGGCGCTGGGCGCGATTGCCCACGGCGCGGCGTTGCGGGCCCATGGACTCAAGGCGTCGGCACATGCGTTCGGCCATGGCGCGGAGCACTTGCTGCCGGGTGGCCGGATCCTGCTCGATTCCTACCACTGCAGCCGGTACAACACCCAGACCCGGCGCCTCACGACGGAGATGTTCAGGGAAGTCGTGGGGCGGGCGACCGCGATGGCAGGAGGCGGCGGCAGCGCGTAGGTCCGGGGATATGGACAAAGCGCAGGCGCAAGGCACCTGTGCGTCAGTCGAGGCGCCAGCAACCGGATCATCGGCTCGTATCGGCTGGTCTTCCCCGCCTTACAATCTCGGCGTGTCCGACGCCACGACTCCATTCGACCTGCGTTCCTTCCTGGCTGCACTGCCTGCCAGGCCGGGCGTGTATCGAATGCTCGGGCGAGACGACACGATACTCTACGTCGGCAAGGCCCGGCACCTGAAGAACCGGGTGTCGAGCTATTTCGGTGGCGGCGCGCGCGGCGAGAGGACCCAGGTGATGCTCGAGCAGGTGCTGCGCGTGGAGGTCACCGTCACGGCCTCCGAGATCGAGGCGCTGCTGCTCGAGCAGAACCTGATCAAGCGGCATCGTCCTCGCTACAACGTGTTGCTGAAGGACGACAAGAGTTTCCCGTTCATACACCTGACGGCGCACGAGTTTCCGCGGCTCGAGTTTTTCCGTGGCTCGCGCAAGGAGCCGGGGCGCTTCTTCGGACCGTTCCCCAGCACGGTCGCGACCCGAGAATCGCTGCTGTTGCTGCAGAAGCTGTTCCGCATCCGGCCCTGCGCCGACACGTTTTTCGCCAATCGCTCGCGGCCGTGCCTTCAGTACCAGATCCAGCGCTGCAGCGGGCCATGCGTGGGACTGGTTACGAAGGAAGCGTATGCGCAGGATGTTTCCGACGCGACTCGCGTGCTGGAAGGTCGCAATGAAGAGGTGATCGCCGACCTCAGGCGACGCATGGACGTGGCGGCCGATGGGCTGCGATTCGAGGAAGCCGCCAGGCTTCGGGACCAGGTCGGGATGCTGAAGCAGGTGCAGGCCAGCCAGTCCGTGACGCGGATGGGCGGCCAGGACGCCGACGCAGTCGCAGTGGCGAGCGCCGGCGCGGATCACTGCGTTTCAGTGGTCTTCGTGCGTGGCGGCCGGAACCTCGGTAGCAGCAACTTCTTCACGCGGGGCGGCCTGGGCGGGGAGGCCGAGGTGCTGACCGCGTTCCTGGGCCAGCACTATCTTGCGAGAGAGGCGCCGGCCGAGATCCTCGTGAGCCAGGCGGTGGAGGACTCCGACCTCCTCGAAGCGGCGCTCGGCGAGCGCAGCGGGCATGCGGTGCGGGTGCGTGCAGGCGTACGCGGTACCCGCGCGCGCTGGATCTCGATGGCCAGGGCGAATGCAGAGCTTGGCCTGACGATGAAGGCCGCAAGTCGCGCGGGCATGGCGGAGCAGCTGGAGTCACTGGGAAACGCGCTCGGCCTCGGGCGTGCCCCGGCCCGCGTCGAGTGCTTCGACGTGAGCCACACGATGGGCGAGTCGGCGATTGCGTCCTGCGTCGTCATGGGGCAGGAGGGGCCTATCAAGAGTGCCTACCGCCGTTTCAACCTGCGCGGGCTCACGCCCGGCGACGACTACGCAGGAATGCGCCAGGCGGTGGAGCGGCACTTCGCGCGAATTGCGCGCGGCGAGTTCCCGCTGCCCGACGTGCTGCTGGTCGATGGCGGGCGAGGCCAGCTCGCGGCAGCGCTCGAGGGGCTGAAGGCAGCGGGAGTCGCGCCATCGCTCACGGTCGGTGTGGCAAAGGGGGCGGATCGCCGCGCCGGGCAGGAGCGCCTTTTCTTGGACGGGCAGGATGCGCCGCTTATACTCGATGCGGGCTCTCCGGCCCTGCGGCTGATCCAGCGCGTGCGTGACGAGGCGCATCGTTTCGCGATCGCGGGGCACCGCAAGGCCAGGGACCTCGCGCGACGCGAGTCGTTCCTCGAGGAAATTCCCGGGCTCGGGCCGGTGCGAAGGAAGGAACTGCTGAAGGCTTTCGGCGGCCTGCATGGACTCAAGCAGGCATCCGTCGAGGATCTCGCGAAGGTGCAGGGCATCAGCAGGAACCTCGCGGAACAGATCTTCGAACGTATGAACCCGGGACCTGGAAACACTTGAAGCTTGAGAGCCTGCCCAACATCCTCACGGTCGGCCGCATCGTCGCGGTTCCGCTGGTCGTTGGGCTCTTCTACTGGAATCACCCCTGGTCCAACCCGCTGGCCGCGATCGTCTTCATCGTCGCCGCGATCACCGATTCGCTGGACGGCTACCTGGCGCGTCGCATGGACATCACGACGCCGCTGGGGGAGTTCCTCGACCCCGTTGCGGACAAGCTGATGGTGGCCACCGCGCTGGTGCTGCTGGTCGGGCACGATACCCGGCCGCTGATCGTGGTCACGGCCATCGTGATCATCGGCAGGGAGATCACGGTTTCCGCGTTGCGCGAGTGGATGGCCCACCTGGGTGCGCGGGCCAAGGTTGCCGTCTCCGGCATGGGAAAATGGAAGACCATCATGCAGATGACGGGCCTGAGCATGATGATGTTCCGCGAGGACGTCTTCGGGCTGCCGGTGTACGAGATGGGTGTGATATTGCTTGTGCTGGCCGCCGCGCTCACGATCTGGTCCATGGGAAGCTACCTGCGAGCGGCGTGGCCTGAGCTGCGTCGCTCGCATGTCCCTTGACAGAATCGCGGCTTCCTCCAAAAATAGGGGTTGTCCTAGGCCTTGCGGCCCGAGGGATGTGCGAGCGGGTGTAGCTCAGTTGGTAGAGCGCGACCTTGCCAAGGTCGAGGTCACGAGTTCGAGCCTCGTTACCCGCTCCAGTTTTCCAGCCGTAACCCCGGGTTTCCCCCGGGGTTACGCGCTTCTGCGGCTAGGTGGCAGAGTGGTCATGCAGCGGCCTGCAAAGCCGTGTACGCCGGTTCGATTCCGACCCTAGCCTCCACGATCCCGCCAGCCGCCAGGGCGACGCACCCGGCAGCCACAAGCACTGCGCGCTACTCGTCGCGTATCTCACGCATCCGCCACCGCCTCGGACTCATGTCCGTCCACGAACGGAACGCGCGTGAAAACACCGCGGCATCGGCGTAGCGCAGCGCCTCGGCGACCTCGGAGAGTTTCAGGCGGGTATTCCGCAACAGGTGAAACGACACTTCGCGTCGCACGTCGCTGGTCAGGCCCCGTACGGTAGCGCCTTCGTCTGCAAGGCGACGGCGCAATGTTCGAGGGGCAACATCGAAGAATCGTGCGATCTTTGGCGTGGATACGGAACTCGAGAAGAGCAGCGCGTGAATCGCCCGGTGAACCTGCCGCGAAAACGGTACCGGGTCAGACGCCGCCCACGACTCTACGGCCCGCGCGGCCGCGAGGAATACTTCGCGGCTGGCTCCTGAGATCGGCTGGTCGAGCCAGTATGAGTCGAAGACGATCGCCGAGAGGTCCGCATCGAACTCCACGGTTTCGCCGAACGCGGTCCGGTATGGCCGGAGATCCGCCGGCCGATCCCGGGAGATCCGTACCTGCAGCGGCCGCCACGCAGGGCCACAGAGTTCGCGCAGCAGGCGGCACTGCATCGCGAGGGCGCAGTCCTGGATGTATTCCGCCCCGGGGATGATGCCGGCGAACAGCGCGTAACCGAGCGCGGTGCGCCCATCGCCGACGTCCAGCATGAACGACATGGCACTCTGGTCCGTGACCTGCAGGTGCTTCGAGCCGAGCGCCAGCGCTTCTCGCACCGTTCCGCAGTTCTTCATCAGCGTGCTCAATTCGCCGAACGAGTCCGGGTCGAAGCGCCGGCCGGCCAGCAGCCCGAAATGAGGACAGGCGGAGTGTTCGACGCAGTGTTCGAGCAGCCGACCGAGTACGACGATCGATACGCGGGCGTCTGGCTCGTCGAAGTTGTCGGGAAATGCGCCGGCAGCGACCAGAAGCGCCGGAAAATCCAGCCCGAATTCGTCCGCCAGGGTCCGGATCTGGAGTACCGAGGCGACTCGGACGCCGCCGGGAAACGCCGCGGCGCCGTTCCCGGGCCCGGAGCGTCGCATGGTGGCCTTGGTCTGGGATGTCGCTCCGGGCATTATCGCGATGGATGGCTTGGACGTGGCCTGAATTGCAAAGTATAACCATAAATACTTTAGTAGCCTGCCGCGTGCAGAGCGAAGATTTCCTGGATTCCCGAGCGTATGCCATTGCCGGAAACTGGCAGTACGATCGCGTACTGTCTGCGCGGGCGGTTGGCTGCTGCTGGCCATGCCGGATTACCGCGAGCTCGGCTGTCGAAACCATGCTCAACAACGGAGAAGACTCATGATCAAGCGTTTCCTGCCAGTGTTGGTGCTGCCAGCCCTTTGCCTTGGTGGCGTGGCCCGGGCCCAGGATTTCCCGGTGCTGGACGAGATCGCCCAGAAGGTGATTGCGAAATACCAGAATTCGACCTGCGAACAGTTGTGGGAGGAAAAGGCCCAGGGTCAGGGCAAGCCGAAATCCGCGAAGGAACAGCGGGCCGTCGAGGTCCTGCAGGGCAATCCGCAGATGCAGCAGGCATTCTTCAGCCAGGTCGCCACGCCCATCGTCACGAAGATGTTCCAGTGCGGGATGATTCCATGAAGACGACCCCGGTACCGAAACGCGCTGGCGCGGCAATGCTTGCTTCGGCGGGTCTCGTCGCGCTGCTGGCAGCGCCTGGCAGCAGCGGGATCGCAAATGCGGCCGCCGCCGCGGCGCCCGCGGTCGCCCCGCCGGCCATCGAACTCGAACCCAGGGCCCTCGGTATCCTGAAAGGGTCCACCGACGCGTTGGCGGCAGCGAAGACTGTTTCCTTCAACGCTGTCGTGGGCGAGGAGAGTCCGAGCCGGCTCGGACCGCCGCTGCTGTACACGAGCCGCTACAAGGTCGTGCTGCAGCGTCCGGACAAGCTGCGCATCCTGAGCCCGGGTGACGGACCCGCGACCGAGTTCTACTACGACGGCAAGTCAATGGCCGCCTTCGCGCCGAAGGAGAACTACATCGCGCGGGCCGACGCACCGCCAACGATCGACGCGGCGCTGGACCAGGCGTTTGCCAGGGCGCAGATCTACTACCCGTTCATGGACCTGCTCGATGCGGATCCATACAAGAACGTGCTGAACGGCCTTCGCGTCGCGTTCTACATCGGCGAATCGGATTCAGTCGGTGGCGTGAAGACCTATATGGTCGCGTACGCAAACGATCATGCGTTCGTGCAGGCGTGGATTGGAGTCGACGACAAGCTGCCGCGGCGCCTGCGTGCGATCTACCGCAAGGACCCGGCCATGCTGAGGCATGAGATGGACATTACCGACTGGAAGCTGAACGTGCCGGTTGCGGCCGGCACTTTCGCGGTACCCGAGGCTGCGAAGAAGGCATTGCCCATTCCGTTCGACAGGCCCGACGCGGCTTCGCCGTCGAAGCCGTGAGCAAGGAGATAATCATGAAGAAGATCGTGATCACGATCGGTGCCGCGATGGCGGTCGGCCTGGCACCACAATTCGCCGCGGCCTATACGCACGGTAATCGAGCGGGTGGCAGCACCTCGCACTCGTACGGCGAGGGTACCGAACATACCAACGCCTACGGCGGCAGCACCGAGCACGCATATGGAGGCGGGACCGAGCATTCCAACGTCTACGGCGGTTCGACCGAAGGCCGATACGGCGAAGGCGCGGAACACACGAATTACTACGGCGGCACGACCAGTGCCCGATACGGCGAAGGGGCGTACCACGCGACACCGTACGGAGCGACGGTCTATCCGCCGCCGCCGCCCGGCGCCTATGCATATCACCCGCCGGCCACCGTCAACTATTACGGCGCCGGATGCTACAACTGCGGAGGCTACAGCACCGCCGGGGCAGTGGCGGCCGGCGTCGTAGTAGGTGCGGCTGTGGCGACGGCTGCGGAGTCGTCCAAGACGACCACGACCACCACCACCACCTACGTCGTCGGCAACGTCTACCCGACGCTTCCGGGCGGATGCGCGACGCCCGATGTCCACGGCACGACGTACTACCTCTGCGGCAACACGTGGTTCCAGCCGCAATATGGCGCGAATGGCGTGTACTACAAGGTGGTGACCGCGCCCTGAGCGGGCGCCACTGCCGATGCGCCGGGTGGAGGTCAACGGCCTCACCCTCGCCGTGCACGACGAGGGTGAGGGTCCGCCGGTGCTGCTGGTGCACGGGTTTCCCGACTGCCACGACGTTTGGCGAAAGCAGATCCCGGTGCTGGTCGGGGCCGGCTACCGTGTCATCGCGCTCGACACGCGCGGCTGCGGCGATTCAGATGCACCGAAGGGCAGCCGGAACTACCGGCCTGAAGCGCTCGTAACCGATTTCGTTGGTCTGCTCGACGCGCTCGGCATCGACAGGGTCCGTCTCGTCGCGCACGACATAGGCGCGGTGATGTGCTGGCAGTTCTGCATGCGCCATCCGGAGCGCATTGACCGCTACGTGGCGATGTCGGTCGGGCACCCCAGTGCGTATGCGCGCGCGTCGCTGGAACAGAAACTGAAGAGCTGGTACGTGCTCGCGATGCAGTTGCGCGGCCTTGCGCAGTGGGGCTTGCGTGCCTTCGGATGGAAGGGATTGCGCACGCTGGCCCGTTACGAGGAAGAGATGCCGCGCTGGATCGAAAAGCTCTCCCGGCCCGGGCGCCTGACCGCGGCGGTCAGCTACTACCGCGGCATCATCGGCCTTATCCTGCCGCGGCGCTGGCCTTCGATTCGCGTGCCGACGCTGGGTGTATGGAGCGACGGCGACCTGTTCCTCGCCGAGTCGCAGATGCTCGAATCGGAGAAATTCGTCGATGCGCCGTGGCGGTACGAGCGCATCGATGGCGCGAATCACTGGCTGCAGCTGACGGCGCCGGAGCGCGTGAACGCGCTGCTGATCGATTACCTGCGCTGATGTGCGGCGCGTCAAGGACAGCAGGTCGCTCACTCGAGGCTGCACCGGCCCGATAGCCAGCTCGCGAATCGCGGCGTGGTTCGCACGAACCGACTCCGCGGGAGCCGGCTGCGCGGGATATCATGGCGTCCCCGGGAAGCGTGCTGCCAAGCACGCCGGTCCCAAGCGAGCCCAGGCAGATGAGAACGACTTCCCTGATCGCAGGACTGTTGGTGGTCATGGCCGCGTGCGCATCCGCGTCTGCCACGGGCACGGTGCCCGTTGCGATGTCGTCGCTGGACCTGGGGGACGATGGCCAGGTTCGCGTGATCGTGAAGCTCCGCGGGACTGCCAGGGCGCAGGGCGCAGGCCCGGTCGCGGAGGATCCGGACGTCGCGTCGCTCGCCGGCCGCACAGGCGTCGCGCTCCGTCAGACTCGCAGGATCGAGTCCAGGTTGCGCGTGCTGGAGCTTGGTGTCCTGGCGGCCCCCGGGTCCATCGAGCCGGCGCTCGAGGCGCTTCGGGCCGATCCGAACGTCCAGTACGCTGAACTCGACCAGCGGCGGCATGCGCACGCGATACCGGACGACACGCTGTTTCCGGGGCAGTGGTACCTTCAGAACTCGATTGCCACGCCGAGCGCCGTGGACGCGGTCAGCGCCTGGGATATTTCCACCGGCAGCACCGGGGTCGTGATCGCGGTGCTCGATACCGGCTTGCGTCTCGAGCACCCGGACCTTGCGCTGGCAGGGGCGGGCGGCCGGTTGCTGCCGGGGTTCGACTTCATCACGGACCGACAGATCGCCAACGACGGCGACGGCTGGGACCTCGACGCTTCGGACCCCGGGGATTGGGTCACCGACAACGAGATTTCATCGCTGCCATTCAGCGGTTGCCAGGCCAGCAGCAGTTCCTGGCATGGAACCCGCGTCTCCGGAATCATCGCCGCGCGCAGCAACAATGCGCTCGGCGTGTCCGGTCTCGGGTGGAATGACTGGATCCTGCCGGTGCGTGTCCTCGGCAAGTGTGGCGGCTTCGACTCCGACATCGTCGCTGCGATGCTCTGGTCTGCCGGCATTCCGGTCGACGGGGCACCGACGAACCCGTACCCGGCGCGTATCGTCAACCTGAGTCTGGGCGGTGGGGATACCTGTCCGCAGAATTACCAGGATGCGATCAATCGCCTGCGCGCCCGCGGCGTGCTGGTGGTGGCGTCCGCCGGCAACCAAGGCAGCATCGTCGAGACTCCGGCGAACTGCATGGGCGTCGCTGGCATCGGAGCGATCCGGCACGCAGGCACCAAGGTCGGCTTCAGCAACCTCGGTCCCGGCGTCGCGTTGAGCGCGCCCGGTGGCAACTGCGTGAATGTCGGCGCTGGCGAGCCGTGCCTGTACTCGATAGACACGACGACCAACCTTGGTACGACGACGCCGACGACCGACACGTACACCGACCAGTACCACATCAATGTCGGCACCAGCTTTTCGGCGCCGATCGTGTCCGGCATCGTGGGGCTGATGCTCGCGGCAAACGGGCGGTTGTCCACGACGCAGCTGATCGCTCGGCTGCAGGAAGGCGCGAGGAAGCCGTTCCCCACCTCAAGTGACCCGACGGTTCCCGTGTGCCACGTGCCGACAGGTTCCAGTGACGTGCAGGTCTCCGAGTGCGTGTGCACGACACAGACCTGCGGCGCAGGCATGGCGAACGCGCAAGGCGCCGTGCAGGCAGCACTGCGGCCTGTTGCGGCCGTGAGCGTGCCGGGAAGCGTGTCGCCCGGCCAGGACGTGGTGCTGCGAGGGGCTGGCAGCGGTGCGGCCTGCGGACGCGCCATCGGCAGCTTTGCGTGGAGCGTCGTCAGCGGCGGTGCGACCCCGCCCGGAATCGTCGGCGCAAACACGGACACTGCGGTCGTCGTGGCGCCGGCATCGGGATCGTTCACAGTGCGCCTCACGGTCAGCGACGACCTCGGCCGCCAGGACTCGGCGGACGTCGTCGTGACGCCGACCGCGGCGTCCACCACCGCGCCGTCGTCAGCGGGCTCCGTCGCGTGCCTGCCGCCCATCGTGGCAATCTCGCTCTCGCCACTGGCGGCGACCGTGCGCGCGGGTGGGGGTACGCAGGTCTTTTCAGCGTCCGTCGCGAACGCTGGAAATGGCGGCGTTACGTGGTATGTGAATGACGTGCCGGGTGGCAACACGATTGTCGGCACCGTTTCGCCGGCAGGCCTGTACACGGCGCCCGCGTCCCGGCCCAATCCGGCGAATGTGACGGTGAAGGCGGCGCCGGCGGCGGATGCCACCCGCTACGCGAGCGCTTCCGTGACTATCACCGCCGCGCCCGCGACGGGAGGGGGCGGCGGAGGCGGCGGAGGCGGCGGTGGCGCAGCTGACCCGTTCATTTTGCTGCTGGTCGCGTTGGCAGCCCGCAGGCGTCGAGGGCGGTCCGCGCGGGCGGGACGTGCGCTGGTCGGCGGCTGATTCCCTGCTCCGGTACCAGGCATGCTGGAACGCATCTTCCGATTGCACGAGAACGGCACCTCGGTGCGGACCGAGGTCGCGGCCGGCCTGACCACGTTCCTGACCATGTCGTACATCATCGTCGTGCAGCCCGCGGTGCTGTCGGGGGCGATGTTCGGCGAGTCGACCGGCATGGATTTCGGCGCAGTAATGACCGCGACCTGCCTGGCCGCAGCACTCGCCTCGGCCATCATGGGCCTCTACGCTCGCTACCCGATCGCCCAGGCCCCCGGCATGGGCGAGAACTTCTTCTTCGTGTTCTCGGCGATCCCGGCGGCCGCTGCGGCTGGATCCGCGATGCCGTGGGCGACGGCGCTCGGTGCGGTGTTCGTTTCGGGCGTGCTGTTCCTCGCACTCACGCTCGCCGGCGCACGACAGGCAGTGATGGACGCCCTGAGTCCGAGCATGAGGCACGCCATCGCAGCGGGTATCGGGCTTTTCATCGCCTTCATCGGGCTGCAGAACGCACAGCTGGTCGTTGCCGACCCGGGTACCGCCGTGACGCTGAATCCGGAGTTCGGATCGCCGGACGTGCTGGTGTTCTTTGTCGGGCTGCTGGCCGGCGCCGGCCTGCACGCGCGCCGGGTGCGCGGCGCGATCCTCTGGGGAATCCTTGCAGCCGGTGCGGTTGCGATCGCGATCAAGCTTGCGTTGCCCATACTGGGTACGAGCGTGGCGGGTTCACCGCTGGTCGCGAACTCGGGCCTCGTGACGCGGTTCGAGCTGGCCGATCACCTGCTTGCAACGCCGCCGTCGCTGGCGCCCACGCTGCTGCAGATGGATGTGCGGGGCGCACTCACGGTCGCGATGGCGCCGATCGTCGCAATCTTCCTCTTCATGGTCTTCTTCGACACCGTTGGAACGCTGGTCGGCGTGGCCGGGCAGGCGGGGCTGATGCGCGACGGCAAGCTGCCGCGGGCCCGACAGGCATTCGTGTCGGATGCGGTGGGCACCGTCGCCGGCGCATGCCTCGGCACCAGCACCGTGACGAGCTACATCGAGAGCGCGACCGGCGTCGAGCAGGGCGGTCGCACGGGGCTCACGGCGTTCACGGTCGCGGTGCTTTTCCTGGTTGCGCTGTTCTTCAGTCCCGTCGTCATGATGCTTGGCGGATACCCGCCTATCACGTCGCCCGCGCTGGTGCTGGTCGGCGCGATGATGCTCGGCAACGTGAGGCACGTCGACTGGGGCGACTACACCGAAGTGGTGCCTGCGTTCCTCGTCCTGGCGGGCATTCCGTTCACTTATTCGATCGCGGACGGCCTCGCGCTGGGCCTGGTCGCGTATCCGCTGGTGAAGGTGCTCGGCGGGCGGGCGCGACAGACTCGTCCGGCGTCGTGGGTGATTGCTGGCCTGCTCCTGGTCTATTTCCTCATGATACGGCCGGCGGCCGCAGGGTGAAAAACTCATGAAAACCATCATCGAGCCGTTCCGCATCAAGGTGGTTGAGCCGATCCGGATAACGACTGTCGAGGAACGCAGGGCACTGCTCGAGCGGGCCGGCTGGAATCTCTTCGCCATTCACTCGGAGGACGTGATCATCGACCTGCTGACCGACAGCGGCACCAGTGCGATGAGCGCGGAGCAGTGGGGCGCAGTCATGCGTGGTGACGAGTCCTACGCCGGTTCGCCGTCCTATTACCGCTTCGAGACCGCCGTACGGGAGCTCATGCAGTTCCGCCACGTGATCCCGACGCACCAGGGTCGAGCGGCCGAGGCGATACTCTTCTCCATTGTCGGTGGTCCGGGCCGCATCATTCCGTCGAATACACACTTCGACACGACTCGCGGCAACATCGAGGCAACGGGCGCCCGGGCGGTGGACCTTATCACTCGCGAGGCTCACGACACGGACGCGCGGCATCCGTTCAAGGGAAACATCGACCTCGAGCGGCTCGAGAAACTGCTCGAGGAATCCGCCGACAGCGTGCCGCTGGTGATGCTCACGGTGACGAACAACGCCGGGGGCGGGCAGCCGGTGAGCCTCGCCAACATCCGCGCTACCGCCGAAATAGCGCATCGTTATGGCAAGTCGCTGGTGATCGACGGCTGCCGCTTTGCGGAGAATGCATGGTTCATCAAGTGCCGCGAGCCGGGACAGGAATCGCGCTCGGTGCCGGACATCGTGCGTGACATGTTCTCGGTCGCAGACGGCATGACCATGAGCGCCAAGAAGGACGCGTTCGCGAACATCGGTGGCTGGCTGGCAACCAACGACGACAAGCTTGCCGCGGCAGCGCGCAACCGGTTGATCCTGACCGAGGGATTCCCGACCTATGGCGGGCTCGCCGGCCGCGACCTGGAGGCGATTGCCGTTGGCCTGCACGAGATCGTGGATGAGCAGTACCTGCGCTATCGCGTTCGCACCAACGAGTACATCGGCGAGAAGTTGCTGGGCCTCGGCGTCCCGATCGTGCAGCCGGTCGGCGGGCACGCCGTATTCGTCGATGCGCGGCGGTTTCTCCCGCACATTCCGCCGCTCGAGTATCCAGGGCAGTCACTCGCGGTAGCGCTGTATGAGGCCGGAGGGATTCGCGCCTGCGAAATCGGTACCGTGATGTTCGGGCTCGGGCCGGACGGGGTGGAGCAGGCCGCGGACATGGACCTGGTGCGACTGGCGATGCCGCGTCGCGTCTACACACAGTCGCATGCCGACTACATGATCGAGGTGTTCGAGGAGGTCGTGAGCCGCAAGGGTGAACTGCGCGGACTGCGCATCGTCTCGCAGCCGGCGCAGTTGCGGCACTTCACCGCGCGCTTCGAGCCGATCCCGTGAACTTTGCCGGTCGATTATCCACTCTGATTGGCCCCGGTAGCGGAATGGAATAGACGCGGCGGACCTAAAATCCGCTTGCCGTAAGGCCGTGCCGGTTCGCGTCCGGCCCGGGGCACCATGCCGGTGCGGTCAGAACCGCCACCGAAGCTGCTGCGCGCAGGATTGTCAAGTGTCGGCATTCATTACAAACGCGTTCCGCGTGCATTTGCATTATGGACGTAAGTTATTGATTCTTGGCAGCGAACGTATGCATGGCATGCGGTTTGCACGAACATAAAAACCTGGGCGATCAAGATCCAGGCGACGGTTGAAGGGTTCTTTAGTGAAAGGGTTCAAGCCTGTGCGGGCCAATGCGGTGCTCCAGGCTGCTTTTCGACATTTGCTCTAAATGGAGACTGATCGACATGAACATCAAGACGAAATGCGGAACTTGGATCCTGGGGGCCGCCATGGGCCTGGCCGCGATTGCGCCGGCGCACGCTGACCTGGTCACTTTCGACAATGTCGATCCGAGCATCTACGCGATTGGCGAGCACTTCAACAGCGGCGGATTCAGGTTCGAGCAGGCTTCGGTGTTCAACTATGGCCTGGGCTTCGGCGTCGTCGATGACCCGAGCGCGTTCATCTACGGTGTCGCGCCGACCAACGCCAACAGCCAGTTCTACGCGGGCCTTAATGACGGCGGCGTGACGATGAAGAAGCCCGGCACCAACCGGGCGTTCTACATCGACGGCTTCGAGTTCTCGTTCGTTCCTGCTTTGACCGGTATCTACGGTGAAGGCGAGGCGCCCGGGTACCTGGTGGCAGCGTTCACGACGCTGGCCGGAGACGAAGGCCTGGAGTTTTTTGACTTCTCGGCCGCCGATGCGGACGGCGCATTTGCATTCTCCACGGTCGGCCTGGCCGACCTCGGCGGGCTGGCACAGGCACTGAGGTCGGTGACGTTTTTTGCCTGCGTGATGTATGAGGGCGATTGCTACTACCCCGCCGGGAACGAGGCGCAGTTTGCACTCGACAATATTTATGCTACAGCGGTCCCGGAGCCCGGCACGCTGGGCCTCGCGCTGCTCGGTCTCGGCCTGATGGCCGGTGCTGCGCGTCGCCGTCGGTCGAACTGATAACAAGTTTCCGCCAGGAGGACCCTTAAATGAATTTCCGCAGCGCGGCGCTCTGCGCCAGCCTCGTCGTTTTTTCGCTTGCGGCCAGTGCCCAGGGCAATGGTCGAAAGCCGTACATCATCGAACTGACGGACGCGCCGATAGCTTCCTACTCGGGCGGCGTCGCCGGCCTGAAGGCAACCCGGCCTGCCGCCGGCAAGCGCATCGACTTCGGCGCCGATGCGGTCCAGGCCTACACCAGGTTCCTAGAGAAGAAGCAGTCCCAGGCCATCGCCAAGCTGCCGGGCGCACCGGTGACGTACCGGTACAAGAACGTGCTTAACGGCTTTGCCGTCTGGCTGACCGACGCCGAGTTCGCAAAGCTTGCCGCCGATCCGGCGGTACGGGCTATCACCGTTGACGCGGTACGTCAGATCGACACCAGCTACACGCCGACGTTCCTCGGCATCACCGAGGCGCAGGGCGGAGTGTGGTCAAAGACCGATGCGTCCGGTACGCCGATCAAGGGCGAGAACGTGATCATCGGCCACATCGACGGCGGTGTCTGGCCGGAAGATCCGTCTTTCTCGGACAAGGTCGGCGCCAACGGCAAGCCGATCCCGTACTACGAGAACGGCAAGCAGGTGTATGACCCGTTGCCAGCGGGCAGGTACGCGGGCGAATGCCAGGCCGGTGAAGGCTTCAACGCCTCGATGTGCAACAACAAGCTGATTGGCGCGCAGTACTTCAACGAGACCATGAAGCTGGCGATCAGCCTCGGCATCTTCCAGCTCAACCCGCTCGAGTACCTGGATTCTCCGCGTGACCAGGATGGTCATGGCTCCCACACGCTGTCCACGGCGGGCGGCAATGAGAACACCGACGTAGTCGTCAACGGGACGCCGATCAACAATATCTCGGGCATTGCGCCGAGGGCACGCGTCGCGGCCTACAAGGTCTGCTGGAACAATGCCGCGAACACCGGCGGCAGCTGCTACCAGTCGGACAGCGCCGCCGCCATCGACAAGGCAGTCGAGGACGGCGTCGACGTGATCAACTTCTCGATCAGCGGCAGCCTGACCTCGGTCAACGACGTCGTCGAGACAGCGTTCGCGAATGCGGCGCTGTCAGACGTTTTCGTCTCGGCATCCGCCGGCAACTCCGGCCCGGGCAACCAGGTCGCGCACGTAAGCCCGTGGATCATTACGGTCGGCAACTCGACGCACAATCGCTACACGGAGGCGATCGTTACGTTGGGCGGAGGCGGTACCGCACAGGGCGCGTCGTTCCAGACCCAGGGTGTCCCGGTGAGCCCGCTGATCTGGTCGCGGGATGCAGGCTTCGGCGCCCCCGTCGGCCCGGGTACGGCGCAGGCAATGTGCTACGGTCCGGCGGACGGCGTAGCCGTGCAACTCGACCCGGCCAAGGTAAAGGGCAAGATCATTATCTGTGACCGAGGCGGCAACGTGCTGGTGAACAAAGTCGCCAACGCGGCCGATTCAGGCGCAGTCGGCGTGATCATCCAGAACCGCCCGGCAGAGGGCGATGTCGCGGCTTCGGCCAACACGACGCCTTTGATCAGTGGCGTGCTGCCCACGGTTCACCTGAATGTCGGCTATTTCGACGCCGTGACCACTGAAGCCCGGAAAGCCGGCGGTACCGCGTCGTTCGGCGGCTCCTTCCAGGTGGACGGCGTGATCGCGCCGCAGATGGCGAGTTCCTCGTCACGGGGCCCGAACAAGTACGATCCCGACGTCCTGAAGCCGGACATTACCGCGCCGGGTACGGACATCATCGCTGCCTACACCAACACCTCGATCGGTGCCGCGGAGCGGGCGCAGATCATTGCCGGCACGCTGGTCCCGGGACCGGGGGCCGACATGATCTCTGGTACCTCGATGTCGAGCCCGCACGTCGCGGGTGCGGCGGCGCTGCTGCGACAGGCCAATCCGACCTGGTCGCCGTTCGCGATCAAGTCGGCGCTGATGACCAGCGCGCAGCAGAGCGTGAAGCTGGCGAACGGCGCTCCGGATCCTGACCGCTGGGGCTACGGCGCTGGCCACCTGAATCCGAATGGCGCGCTCGACACCAAGCTCGTCTATGACTCGGACTACTTGGAATACATCTACTACTATTTCGGCGAGCTGCCGGGCCGTTTGCTGAACCTCGCGTCGCTGACTCGGGCGAACATCGTCGGCAGCGGCCTGGTGACCAGGACGGTGACGAACATGGGTCCGAGCACCGAGACCTATAAAGCCACGAGCACGCTGCCCGGGTTCTCGGTAGCGGTGACCCCGTCGTCGCTGACCCTGGCTCCCGGCGAGAGCAAGTCTTATACGGCGACGCTGGTCCGCAACGGGGCTCCTATCGGTGCCTATTCGTTCGGTGAGCTGGTCTGGACCGCCGCGTCGAATGGCGTAACGGTTCGCAGTCCGCTGACGGCGAAGGCTGAGGCCCTGGTGGCCCTGTCGCAGATCACTGATACGCGCAACGTCGGCACCAGTGTCATCACGGTCGCTACGGGTTTCGACGGTGCCTTTTCCACGGTCGCGACTGGCATGGTCAAGGCCAAGCGCAAGACCGGCAGCGTGGCGACCGATGCGGAGAAGTGCTACGCATTCACGGTGCCGGTCGGCTCGAAGATGCTGCGCGTCCAGCTGTTCAACAGCGAAACCGAAGGCGGCTCGGCGAGCGACCTGGACCTGACGGTCTACCGTGGCAACGTTACCGTGGGCTCCTCCGGCAGCGGGACGTCGGACGAACTGGTAAGCGTGAACAACCCGACCGGCGGGCTCTACGAGGCTTGTGTCTACGGCTACGCGCCGGTGAACGGCTCGGCTTCGTTCGTGCTCAACTACTGGGTCGTGCCCGCGACGGTCAAGCCCGCGACACTGAAGGCCATCGGGCCGCAGCAGGCCTACACTGGCGGTCTCGCCTCGGTCGGCCTGAGCTGGAAGGTCGTGGCGGGCGCCCGCTACCTGGGCGTCGTGGAGTACAGCGCTCCGCCGTCTCCCACGGTGATCGGCCGGACTTCTGTATTCATCGACAACGTTTCGGACGCTGCTGCGCCTGCCAGGGCAGTGATCTCGCGCGACAAGACAGCGCGTTGAAGAGCTTCATTTGACGATTTGCGGGGGGCCTTCGGGCCCCCCGTTTTTTGTGTTGCCGTGTCGCGGGGCCTGGAGAGGCAGCGGCTCACTGCGTGCTTCGAGCCGATCAGCTTATGGGCTCGAAGCGGGCCTGGAAGAATCGCAGGTACCTGGGCTCGTAGATCATCGTGAGGCCGAGGGTCGAGCTGCGCGCGTCGTAGACCGCCTTGACCGATTCCGCAACCACGTCCATGTGTGCCTGCGTGTACACCCGGCGCGGTAGTGTGAGCCGTGTGAGCTCGAGCTTCGGGTACTGGTGATCGCCTGTTGCCGGGTCGCGTCCCGCGCTCACGACGCCGCGTTCCATCGAGCGGATGCCCGAGTCGAGGTAGAGTTCCGCGGCCAGTGTCTGGGCCGGGAACTGGTCCTGCCGAAGCTGGGGGTAGAACGCCCGGGCGTCCAGGAAAATGGCATGTCCGCCGACGGGCTTTACCATCGGTACGCCCCAGTCCTCGAGCAGTTCCGCGAGATAGCGCACCTGGCCGATGCGTGCGCGCATGTGATCGTCCTGCATGGACTCGGCGATGCCGATCGCCATGGCTTCCATGTCCCGCCCGGCAAGACCGCCGTACGTGTGCAGGCCCTCGTACACGACGACCAGGTTGCGCAGTTCCTCGAACAGCGTGCCGTCTCGCACGGCGAGCCAGCCGCCGATGTTCACCAGCGAGTCTTTCTTGGCGCTCATCCAGGCGCCGTCCGTATGGCCGCAGAACTCGCGAACGATTGCAGCGATGGGTATCCCCGAGTAGCCAGGCTCGCGTTCCTGTATGAAAAAGGCGTTCTCCGCAAGGCGCGTCGCATCCAGGTAGAGCGGTATGCCGTGCTGCCGGCAGAGGGCGTGCAGGGCGGTGACGTTCGCCATGCTGACTGGCTGGCCGCCCGCCATGTTCACGGTCGCCGCGAGGCTCACGTAGGCGATTCCGCCTGCGCCGTGGGCGACGATGAGCCGCTCGAGCTTCGCTAAATCCACGTCGCCCTTGAACGGGCTCAGGTCCACGGGGTCATGGGCCGCGTCGACGATGACGTCGGCGAACGTACCGCCTGCGAGTTCCTGGTGCAGGCGCGTGGTCGTGAAGTACATGTTTCCTGGCACGAACTGGCCCTTGCGGATTGCGGCCTGGCTCAGCAGGTGCTCGGCGCCACGGCCCTGGTGCGTGGGTACGACAAATTCATAGCCGTAGTACGTCTGGATCGCTTCCTCGAGGTGATAGTAATTCCGGCTGCCCGCATAGGCCTCGTCGCCCAGCATCATTCCAGCCCACTGACGGTCGCTCATCGCATTCGTTCCGCTGTCGGTGAGCAGGTCGATGTACACGTCGTCGGAGCGCAGCAGGAACGTGTTGTATCCGGCCTCGGCCAGCGCCGCGACACGCTCCTCGCGGCTGGTCACGCGCAGCGGTTCGACCATCTTGATTTTCCAGGGTTCGGCCCAGGATCGTCGGCCGGACTGCTGGCCCATCGTCCGATGCACGGTGTCGCTCATGCTGTTTCTCCACGCTGCAGTCGCGGCGCCGGTGCGGCGAGCAAACTGGCTTGTGGCGGGGACTATAGGTGCAGAGGGCGCGGGCTGGCAGCGCGGAAAACCGGGGTGCGCCCGTGAAAATGGTGCCCGGGGCCGGAATCGAACCGGCAAGGGGTTACCCCCGAGGGATTTTAAGTCCCTTGCGTCTACCAGTTCCGCCACCCGGGCAGCGAGACCAGCGAATCATACATCCGCGGCGCGCGTGTCGAGCGAGATCCCCGCCACTTCGTAGCCGCGACGGAAGTCGTGGACGTGCCGGGTCATCCAGGTCTGCGCTGCATCGGCGTCACCACTGCGCAACGCCTCGACGATGCATCGCTGCGCGACGACGATGCGCGAGCGGCCTTGAGGGACGCGGTCGATCATCCGCCGCAGCGAGGGCGCGAGCAGGCGCGTCACGGGCTGCATCGCGAGCACCAGCACGCGGTTTGCGCTGGTGGCGGCCAGCGACCCGAAGAAGTCCACCACACCGCCGACGGCGCCCTCGGAACTGCGCGCGGTTTCCACCGTGCGTATACACAGTTCGAGTCGCTCTATGTTCTCGGGACGCGTATGCGCTGCGGCAAGCGCGGCGGTGCGCGGCGCGATCGCGAGCATGGCCTCCCAGAGTTCGATGAACGTCACGTCGTGGAGCGTGAGCGCCCGGCTCATGCTGGACGCGGTCGCAGCCTGGGCGGGGCGCGTCACCCGGAGCCGCTTGGTGCCGGCTGCGCGGCCCACGAGGCCGGCCGACTCCAGGCGGCGGACCGCCTCACGCACCGTGGAGCGGTTCACGCCGAACTGGCTCGCCAGTTCGGTCTCGGACGGCAGGGGGTCGCCCGGCTTCAACGTGCGCTTCAGGATCCTCTGCTCGAGGTCTTCAGCAACGCGGCCGTAGGCCGGTTGCCCGTCGCGGGCGCCCGGCTGGGTCGGTCCGCCGCGCCGGCCGGGCCTGGCTGGCGCGCTGCTGCGGGCGGGTTTCGGGGTCGCCTTCCGGGTCGTTTTCGCGGTCATTTGACGAATCCTAAGATTGTCCGACAATATACGGCACCGGTTCAGGTGGCAAGTACTCGGGAGACACGACCGTGGCGGACTTCGACTTCGGGCTTGGCGAGGATCTCGACCTGCTGCGCGAGACGGTGCGTGGCTTCGCACAGGCGGAGGTGGCGCCGCGCGCCGACGAGATCGATCGCAGCAACCAGTTTCCTCGCGACCTCTGGCCGAAGCTCGGCGAGCTTGGCCTGCTCGGCATCACCGTCGAGCCGGAATGGGGTGGGTCGGGGCTCGGCTACCTTGCCCACGTCGTGGCCATGGAGGAAATCAGCCGGGTGTCCGGATCCGTAGGTCTCTCCTACGGCGCGCACTCCAATCTCTGCGTAAACCAACTCCGGCGCTGGGGGACAACCGAACAGAAGGCGCGCCACCTGCCGAGGCTGGTGAGCGGCGAGCACCTCGGTGCGCTGGCCATGAGCGAGACCGTTGCGGGCTCCGACGTGATGGGAATGCGACTGCGCGCGGAGCGACGCGGCGACCGCTTCGTGCTGAACGGCACCAAGATGTGGATCACGAACGGGCCGACGGCCGACTTACTGGTGGTCTACGCCACCGTGGACTCCGCGCTCGGCACCAAGGGCGTCACGGCCTTCCTGGTCGAGAAGGTATTCCCCGGCTACTCGACCGCGCAGAAGCTCGACAAGCTCGGCATGCGCGGATCGGATACCTGCGAGCTCGTGTTCGAGGAGTGCGAGGTGCCGGCGGAAAACGTGCTCGGGTCGGTCGGTGGCGGCGCCAAGGTGCTGATGAGCGGCCTCGACTACGAGCGAGTCGTGCTTGCGGGCGGACCGCTCGGCCTGATGCGGGCGAGCCTGGACCTCGTGCTTCCATACATCCACGAGCGCAAGCAGTTCGGCCAGCCGATCGGCAGCTTCCAGCTGATGCAGGGCAAGGTCGCCGACATGTACACCGCCACCAATTCCTGCCGCGCCTACGTGTACGCGGTGGCCCAGTCCTGCGATCGGGGCCGCACGACGCGCATGGACGCGGCTGGCTGCATCCTGCTCGCGGCCGAGCAGGCGACCAGGGTCGCGCTGGAGGCGATCCAGGCACTTGGCGGCAACGGCTACATCAACGACTTCCCGGCGGGGCGCATCCTGCGGGATGCGAAACTCTACGAGATCGGCGCCGGAACCAGCGAGATCCGCCGCATGCTGATCGGGCGCGAGTTGTTCGCCGCCACGACCTGAGGGCACTGCCATGGCCATGGGCGGGTTGTACTACGAGGAATTCACGATCGGCATGCGTTTCGATCACGTGCTGCGTCGCACCGTCACCGAGACGGACAACCTGTTGTTCAGCGCGCTCACGCACAACCCTGCGGCCCTGCACCTCGACGAGGAGTACATGAAGGGCACCGAGTTCGGCAGCCGCATCGTGAACAGCTGCTTCACGCTGAGCCTGATGGTCGGCGTGTCGGTCGCGGACACCACGCTTGGAACCACGATCGCCAACCTGGGCTGGGACGAGGTGCGCTTTCCGAAGCCGGTGTTTCCCGGCGACACGCTGCGCAGCGAGACCGTGGTCCACGAGATGCGAGCCAGTCGCTCGCGACCCGACGCCGGCATCGTGACCTTCGTGCACCGGTGTCTCAACCAGCGCGACGAGGTAGTGGCGGTATGCAAGCGCACGGCGCTGATGAAGCGCAGGACCGCACCCTGATGCGCTCGATGCTGTTCGTGCCGGGCGACCGCCCGGAGCGCTTCGCCAAGGCCGTTGCCAGTGGCGCCGACGCGGTGATCTTCGACCTCGAGGACTCGGTCCTGCCCGGGCAGCGGCCCGCCGCCCGGCAGGAGATCGCGCGATACCTCGGTTCGGCCGAGCGCCGCATCCCGCTCTGGGTGCGCGTGAATCCCGTCGAATCGGACGACGCGCTCGCGGATCTCGCGGCGGTGATGGACCTGCGGCCGGATGGAATCATGCTGCCCAAGGCGCGCAGTGGCGCGGACGTGCTCGAGGCGAGCCACTGGCTGGCCGCGCTCGAGGCGCGCGCAGGCATTCCGACGGACAGCGTCGGCCTGATCCCGCTGATCACCGAGAGTGCCGCCGCGGTGCTGAATGCGGCGAGTTTCGCCTCGCTGCCGTCCCGTGTGCTTGGCCTTACCTGGGGTGCCGAAGACCTTGCCGCGGACCTGGGTGCCGTGTCGAACAGGTCGCCCGAGGGCGGGTTCGATCCGGCCTATGTCCACGCACGCACGGCATGCCTGCTGGCGGCGGCCGCGGCGCGAGTGGCGGCGATTGACACGGTGGACACCGAGATTCGCGACGCCGCGGCGATCGAGGCCCGTGCGCGCGACTCGCGGCGGCAAGGCTTTACCGGGAAGCTGGCGATCCACCCGGCTCAGGTCGCGCCGATCCACGCAGCGTTCCAGCCCTCGGAGACTGAAGTGGAGTGGGCGCGCCGCGTGCTGGAAGCATTCCGGGCCGCGCCGGGCGCAGGAGTCCTTTCACTCGACGGTCGCATGCTCGACATGCCCCACATCCGGCAGGCCGAGCGGATACTGGCCGCCGCGGCGTGTCGCTGAGACAAGGGCAGGGGGAAGCCAAAGTGAGTGTGATCGAGAGTCGCGTCAATTCAGCCTCCGGGGAATTCGCCGGCAACGCCGAGGTGAATCGCAGGCTTGCCCGTGAGCTCCGCGAACTGGTGGACAAGGTCAAGCAGGGTGGATCGGCAGCCGCCCGTGCCCAACACGAGTCGCGCGACAAGATGTTCGTGCGTGACCGCGTCGATCGCCTGCTCGACCCGGGCTCGCCGTTCCTCGAGATCGCGCAACTCGCGGGGCACGAACTTTACGGCGACTGGATCCCCTCGGGCGGCATCGTCGCGGGAATTGGCCGCGTCGACGGCCTGGAATGCGTGGTCGTCGCCAACGATGCGACAGTCAAGGGCGGTACCTACTACCCGATCACGGTCAGGAAGCACCTGCGCGCGCAGGAGGTTGCGCTGGAGAATCGCCTGCCTTGCATCTACCTGGTGGATTCAGGCGGCGCATTCCTGCCGCGCCAGGACGAGGTGTTCCCGGACCGCGAGCACTTCGGGCGGATCTTCTACAACCAGGCGCAGATGTCGGCTCTCGGAATACCGCAACTCGCGGTGGTGATGGGTTCGTGCACCGCAGGCGGCGCCTACGTGCCGGCGATGTGCGACGAGTCGATCATCGTGCGCGAGCAGGGCACTATCTTCCTCGGTGGTCCACCGCTGGTGCAGGCTGCGACCGGCGAGCGCGTGGACGCGGAGACGCTGGGCGGCGGCGACGTGCACGCACGGCAATCCGGCGTGGTCGATTACCTGGCCGACAATGACGCCCACGCGCTGTGGATGGCCCGCCGTCTCGTCACGAGGCTCAATCGCACGGGTTCCCGGCCCCCGCCCGCCGCAGAGCGCCAGCCGATCTATGCCGCGGATTCGCTGTACGGCGTCGTGCCGCGTG
The DNA here is from genome assembly GCA_963732375.1 of uncultured Gammaproteobacteria bacterium. GTDB lineage: Bacteria > Pseudomonadota > Gammaproteobacteria > Steroidobacterales > Steroidobacteraceae > RPQJ01. The sequence continues at coordinate 481,923 of CAVSZE010000012.1, read as the reverse complement.
ACACCCGTCATCCGTACGACGTGCGCGAGGTGATTGCGCGGCTGGTGGACGCGTCCGAGTTCGACGAATTCAAGGCGCTATACGGCACGACGCTCGCCTGCGGCTTCGCCAGCATCGGTGGATACCCGGTCGGGATCATCGCGAACAACGGCGTGCTGTTTTCAGAGTCGGCGCTGAAGGGCGCGCACTTCGTGGAACTGTGCAATCGTCGGCGCGTGCCGCTGGTGTTCCTGCAGAACATCACGGGCTTCATGGTGGGTCGCAAGTACGAGGCGGGTGGCATCGCGCGCGACGGCGCGAAGATGGTGACGGCCGTGGCCTGTGCCTCGGTGCCGAAGTTCACGGTCGTGATCGGCGGCTCATTCGGGGCCGGCAACTACGCGATGTGCGGACGCGCCTACGGCGGCCGCTTCCTGTGGAGCTGGCCGAATTCCCGAATCTCCGTCATGGGAGGCGAGCAGGCGGCGACAGTGCTCGCGATCGTCCGCCGCGAGGGCGCCGAGCGCCGTGGCAAGGACTGGCCCGAGGCCGAGGAGAAGTCGTTCCGCGAGGAAATCCAGGCGCAGTACGACACGCAGGGACATCCCTACTACGCGAGTGCGCGTCTCTGGGACGATGGCGTGATCGATCCGGCGGACACGCGCGAGGTACTGAAGCTTGCGCTCGCGGCCGCCACCTGCCGGCCGGACGAGGGTGAGACCCCCTACGGCATCTTCAGGATGTAGCGGCCCATGATCGACAGCCTGCTAATTGCCAATCGCGGCGAGATCGCCTGCCGCGTAATCCGGACCGCCCGGCGCCTCGGCGTACGCACTATCGCGGTGTTTTCCGAGGCCGACCGTGGCGCGCTGCATACGCGCCTTGCCGACGAAGCGGTGCTGGTTGGTCCCGCGGCAGCCCGCGAAAGTTACCTGGACATGGGCCGGATCCTCGACGCGGCGCGCGCGACGCGCGCGAGCGCAATCCACCCGGGCTACGGATTCCTGTCCGAGAACGCGGCATTCGCGCGTGCGTGCCGCGAGGCCGGCATCGTGTTCATCGGTCCGCCCGAGGACGCCATCCTGCGCATGGGCTCGAAAAGCGAGGCGCGGCTGTTGATGGCGGCCGCGGGAGTACCGGTGCTGCCGGGCTACGACGGGGCCGACCAGTCAGAGGCGCGACTCGAACGCGAGGCGCGGAGTCTCGGCTTTCCGTTGCTGATCAAGCCGACGGCCGGTGGCGGCGGCAAGGGCATGAGGATCGTGCGCGAGGCCGGGAATTTCGCCGAGGCGCTGGCCGGCGCGCGGCGTGAGGCCGCGAAGTCGTTCGGCGACGAGCGAGTGCTGCTCGAGCGCTTCGTCGAAAAAGGCAGGCACGTCGAGATCCAGGTATTCGCCGACTCGTTCGGCTCGGTCGTGCACCTGTTCGAGCGCGACTGCTCGCTGCAGCGCAGGCACCAGAAAGTGATCGAAGAAGCCCCGGCGCCCGGCATCGACGAGCGCACGCGCGAGGCAATGGGCAAGGCTGCGGTGGCTGCCGCGCGGGCGGTCGCATACCAGGGCGCCGGTACCGTGGAGTTCCTGTACGACGGACGGGACTTCTACTTCCTCGAGATGAATACGCGGCTGCAGGTCGAGCACCCCGTCACCGAGATGATCACCGGTCTGGATCTCGTCGAGTGGCAGTTGCGCGTGGCATCCGGGGAGCGCTTGCCGCTTGCGCAGCAGGACATCCGCCGCAGCGGGCACGCGGTCGAAGCGCGGCTCTACGCGGAGGACCCCGAGCGGGGATTCCTGCCATCCACAGGTCGGCTGCGCCGCCTGCGTTTTCCGGAAGCACTGCCAAACGTTCGCGTGGACAGCGGTGTGCGCGAAGGCGACGAGGTGAGCGTGCACTACGACCCGATGATCGCAAAGGTGATCGCCTGGGGAGCGGATCGCACCAGCGCGATAGACCTGCTGCGACGAGCGCTCGAAAAGGTGACAGTTGACGGCGTGCGCTGCAATGCACGCTACCTGTGGGAGATCCTCGGTGCCCAGGCGGTTCGTGCCGGCGAGGTCAGCACGCGACTGCTCGAGCAGTCGCTGCAGCCGGTCGGTGAAACTCCGGCCGAGCGCGAGGACGCCTGGCTGCTCGCGACGGCTGCGCGACTGGACCCGCCACAGGACGTCCGCTCGGGTCCCACATCGCCCTGGAGCGCACCGGGCGGGTTCCGGTTGAATGGTGACCGGGTGGTGCGTCTTGCGCTGCGGATCGGGGACGACAGGCGCAGCCTCGGCGTTCGCGCCGCGCCCGATGGGGCCTGGACCGTCAGCCTGGGCGAGCAGGACCACGAAGTGCGGCTCACGCCAGTTCCAGGTGGTGACCTCGTCGGCGAGATCGACGGGCGCAGCGTCGCCCTGTCGGTGGATTCCACGCCTGCAATGACCGCCATACGCCGGCAGTGCCTGCGATTCGAAGTCCAGGAAGACGACGGGGCCACCCACTATGCTTCCGCGGAGCACGAAGGTCACCTGAAGGCGCCGATGCCAGGGCACGTACTGGACGTGAGGGCGACGGCCGGCGCTCCAGTCAAGGCAGGCGAGGTGCTGGTGGTGCTGGAAGCCATGAAAATGGAGCACTCGTTGGCAGCGCCCTGGGAAGGAACAGTGTTGTCGGTGAACGTCAAGCAGGGTGATCGCGTAGAAGAAGGCGCCGAACTCGTAGTCCTGGCGCCAATTGGGAATTCGCCGCTGCGGCATGCCGCAGCGCAGGAATGACGTCCGATTTGCTAGACTCCGCCGCGGCTCAGGTGACCCGGCTGGACTTGGTCCAGTTGGATGGCCCCGAAGTGTGTTGGTGGAGGATCGAATGCCCGATGGGGCCGTGCTCGAAGCTCGAGCGATTAACGCGTGGCGTGGTGACAGGCACATCCTGAGGGACGTGTCTTTCGTGCTGCGTGCAGGCGAATTCCTCAAGATTACGGGCCCCAATGGCGTTGGCAAGACGACGCTGCTGCGCGTGATCTGCGGCCTGCTGCCCGCTGAAAGCGGGGAAATGGACTGGTGCGGGCGCCCGATACGCGATTCGCGTGACGAGTTCAACTCGCAACTGGCCTATCTCGGCCATCCGAATTCGCTGAAGGCGGACCTGACGGCACGCGAGAACCTGAAGTTCCTGGCCGGGCTGCGCCAGGAACTCACCGCAAAAGACGTGGACGGCGCGCTCGAGCGTGTCGGAATCCTGTCCCGGGGCGACCTGCCGGCGCGCTCGCTGTCCGCGGGCCAGAAGCGTCGGCTGGCGCTGGCACGCCTGCTGCTCGCCGAAGCGTCGTTGTGGGTGCTGGACGAGCCGGTAACCAACCTCGACAGCGCCGGAGTCTCGCTGGTGGAAGAACTGGTCCAGGAACACGTGAGCCACGGCGGCCTGGCGCTGGCGGCCGCGCACCAGCGGCTGCTGGACGATTCGCCGAGCCTGCGCCGGCTGGAGTTGAGCTGATGCGCCGCGCTTCCACAGCTTCCGCCGCCCGGCTGGTGTTCATGCGGGACATGACCCTGGCCTGGCGACGCTGGGACGAGGTTGCCCAGCCGCTCATCTTCTATGTGGTCGTGACGACGCTTTTTCCGTTGGCCACGACCCCCGACCTCGACCAGCTGCGGAAGATCGCCGGTGGCGTGGTGTGGGTGGCTGCGCTCCTTTCGTCGTTGCTCGCATTGGAATCATTGTTCCGTTCCGATGTCGAAGACGGCACGATGGAACAGTGGGTACTGACAGGCCAGCCCCTGGGCTGGCTGCTTGTTGCCAAGGTGGCCGGACACTGGGTGCTGACCGGCCTGCCGCTGGTCCTGGTGTCCCCGATCGTCGGAACCGCGCTCGGCCTGCCGTACGAGGCCTGGGGGACGCTGGTGCTGTCGCTGCTTCTGGGCACCGCGACGCTCAGCATTCTTGGCGGTATCGGCGCAGGCCTGACGGTTGGCGTACGGCGAGGGAGCGTTCTGCTGTCGCTGCTGGTGCTGCCGCTGGCGATGCCGCTGCTGATTTTCGGTTCGCGCGCGGTAACGATGACCATGGATGGCGATTCGCCGGCGGGGCCCCTGCAGTTGCTTGCCGCCATCTTCTTCCTGGTGCTGAGCCTTGGGCCGCTGGCCATGTCCGCGGCGATCAGGATCAGCGTCGAAAACTGAACAATTTTTACAGGTATCCGTCAAAGGACCCAAATGTGGACATGGATTCATAAGTTCGGCTCGCCGCCGCACGCCTATCGCCTGCTGGGCCGGCTCGCGCCCTGGTTTGGATGGCCGGCATTGGCGCTGATCCTGCTCGCGACCTGGTGGGGTCTCGTCAAGGCACCATCCGACTATCAGCAGGGCGACGCGTTCAGGATCCTGTATGTCCATGCGCCGAGCGCCTGGATGTCCATGTTCGGGTACGTCGTGATGGCCGTTGCGGCTGCCATCGGGCTCATCTGGCGCATCAAGCTGGCACACGCGGCGGCAGCTGCCGCTGCGCCAATCGGCGCCACGTTCGCCTTCCTCGCACTGGCCACCGGCTCCATCTGGGGCAAGCCGATGTGGGGCACGTGGTGGGTCTGGGATGCCCGGCTCACCTCGGAGCTGATCCTGCTGTTCCTGTACCTCGGCTACATGGCGCTGCGCTCATCGTTCGACGAGCCGCAGCGCGCTGATCGGGCCAGTGCCGTGCTCGCGATCGTGGGCGTAATCAACGTCCCGATCATCCATTACTCGGTGAAGTGGTGGTCCACGCTGCACCAGGCCGCGAGCGTGACGAAGTTCGCGAAACCGTCGATTGCGCTGCCGATGCTGATACCGCTGTTCATCATGATGGCCGGCTTCCAGCTCTATTTCGGCTGGCTGATGTGCCGGCGCCTCCGGGCTGAGATCCTGCGGCGCGAACGCAATGCATCCTGGCTCAACGAGGTTATTTAAATCATGAGCTTACGTGATTTTCTTCACATGGGTGGTTACGCGGGCTATGTATGGACCTCCTACGGCCTGACCACGCTGGTGCTGGTACTCAATTGGACATCGGCGCGCCGCAGTGAAGTCGAGCAGAAGCGTCTCGCCATGCAACGGACGACCACGAACAAGGAGAACCGGATATGACACCGCGTCGGAAGCGAATGCTGACAGTGGCCGCCATCCTGGTCGGGGTGGGTATTGCCACGACCTTTGCACTGCAGGCGTTCCAGAAGAACCTGCTCTATTACTACAGCCCATCGCAGATCAAGTCAGGAGAGGCGCCTGCCAGCCGCTCTTTCCGTGTCGGCGGGCTAGTCGAGGACGGCAGCCTTAAGCGCGAGCCGGGAAGCCTCGAGGTGCACTTCGTGCTCACTGATTACGCCGAAGAGACGGTCGTGAGCTACACGGGCGTGCTGCCCGACCTGTTCCGCGAGGGGCAGGGCGTGATAGCGCGCGGCAAGCTGGGACCCGACGGCACATTCGTCGCGGAAGAAGTGCTTGCGAAGCACGACGAGAACTACATGCCACCCGAGGTCAAGCAGAGCTTGAAGCCACACGCGGCATCGACACAGGAAAGCACCTGAGCGCCGGGCGCCAGCGGAGAATGTAATGATCGTAGAAATCGGGCTATTCGCATTGGTGGTGGCCACCCTGCTTGCAATCGCGCAGGCGTGGTTTGGCATCGCCGGCGCTGCATTCGGTAACCGGCGCTGGATGGCGGCTGCCTGGCCGGCCGTCGCCGGCCAGTGGGTGTTCGTCGCGATGTCGTTTGGTGCGCTGTGCTGGGCGTTCTATCACAACGACTTCTCGGTCCTGTACGTCGCCTCCAACTCGAACTCGGCGCTGCCGAAGTTCTACCGGATTACCGCGGTCTGGGGCGCCCACGAGGGTTCACTTCTGCTCTGGGCGCTGGCGCTTGCCACCTGGTCCATCGCCGTGGGTGTGTTCAGCCGCAAGCTCCCGGAGAGCTATGCCGCGCGCGTGCTCGGCGTCCTCGGCGTGGTCAGTGTCGGTTTCCAGTTGTTCATCCTGCTCACATCGAACCCCTTCGAACGGCTGCTTCCGGCGGCGATGGACGGTCGCGACCTGAACCCGCTGCTGCAGGACCCGGCGCTCGCGTTCCATCCGCCGATGCTCTACTCGGGCTACGTCGGCATGGCGGTCCCGTTCGCGTTCGCGGTCGCGGCGTTGCTTGAAGGCCGACTCGACGAGGCCTGGGCGCGCTGGGTGCGGCCGTGGGTCACGGTCGCCTGGATCCTGCTCACGATCGGCATAGCGCTCGGCAGCTGGTGGGCGTACTACGAACTCGGCTGGGGCGGCTGGTGGTTCTGGGACCCGGTTGAGAACGCCTCGTTCATGCCCTGGCTGGTCGCGACGGCGTTGATCCATTCGCTCGCGGTCACCGAAAAGCGCGGGCTATTCAAGAGCTGGACGCTGCTGCTTGCGATCATCGCCTTCTCGCTGAGCCTGCTCGGCACTTTCCTGGTGCGTTCCGGCGTGCTGGTGTCGGTGCACTCGTTCGCCAGCGACCCGAGCCGCGGCCTGTTCATCCTGGCGTTCCTCAGCATCTGCATCGGCGGGTCGCTCGCGCTGTTCGCGTGGCGTGGGCCGGCATTGCGCGCCAAGGGCGGCTTCGCGGTCGTATCGCGCGAATCCTTCCTGCTGCTCAACAACCTGCTGCTGCTGGTGGCTGCGGGTCTGATCCTGATCGGCACTCTGTATCCGCTGTTCCTGGACGCGATGAACCTGGGCAAGATCTCCGTCGGCCCGCCGTACTTCGACACGGTGTTCATGGTCCCGATGATCCCGCTGCTGCTGCTGCTGGCAGTCGGCATGCACGCAGCATGGAAGAAAGCGAAGCTCGAGGACATGAAGCGCCCGCTGGTGCTGCTGTTTTCCGCGGCGCTCGTGTTCGGTGTGCTGGTGCCGGTCCTGGCTTACGGCAGCTTCCACTTCATGACTAGCCTGGGCCTGACGGCCGGTGTATGGGTCATCCTGTCGTCGCTCTACGAGCCGGTGCAGCGGCTGCGCCGCCGGCAGTCGCTGTCGCGCGGCGTGGTCGGCATGACGCTTGCCCACATCGGCGTTGGCCTGTTTGCGATCGGCGTGACCGTCACCCAGTCCTACAAGATCGAGAAGGACATTGCGCTGGCTCCCGGACAGAGCGTCGAGATGCACGGATACGATTTCAAGTTCGTGAACTCGCGCGACGTGCCTGGTCCCAACTACCAGGCAATCGAGTCCGAAGTCGTGGTCAGCCGCAATGGCAGGCAAGTCGCGACGCTGCACCCGCAGAAGCGCGTGTACCGCGTGCAGCGCAGCCCGATGACCGAGGCAGGCATCGAGGTGGACTGGAACCGTGACCTGTTCGTGGCCATGGGCGAGGACCTTGGCAACGGCACGTGGAGCATGCGCGTGCAGTACAAGCCGATGGTCCGGTTCATCTGGCTCGGGGCGCTGGTCATGGCGATCGGCGGTTTCATCGCCATCACGGACCGCCGTTATCGGGCTCGGCGCGAAGCGGCCACTGCCCCGGTCGCCGCCGGCGCGGCGCCGGCGCGCTGACAGAGGTTAGATCCAGATGTGGAAATTTCTCGTTCCGCTCGGACTGTTCGCCGTGATCGGCGTGTTCCTGTTCGTCGGGCTGCAGCGTGACCCGTCGTACGTTCCGTCGCCGCTGATCGGCAAGCCCGCGCCTGAGCTCAACCTGCCGAGCCTCTACGACGCCAGCTACCCGGTGTCGAGCAAGGAACTGCAGGGCCGGCCCTGGGTGCTGAACGTCTGGGGCACCTGGTGCGGAGGCTGTCGCCAGGAGCACCCGGTATTGATGCAGATATCGAAGCGTGGCGAGATCCCGCTGATCGGCCTCGACTGGAAGGACGATAGCGCCGCCGCGCAGCAGTGGCTGAGCGAACTGGGCAACCCCTATGCGGCCGTTGCCTCCGACGTCGTCGGGCGTACGGCGATCGACTGGGGTGTTTACGGCGCACCCGAGACCTTCCTGATCGGCGCCGACGGTACCGTGCTCTACAAGCACATTGCGCCGATGACCATGCAGGTGTGGCTGACGGAATTCCTGCCGCGCATCGAGGCCGCCAAGGCGGCAACTGGAGGACAGACGTGACCAGGACCCTTCGCATGCTGCTGCTTGCATTGACACTGGCATGGGCCAGCGGTGCATTGGCGATCGATACCGAGCGCGCATTCGACGATCCGGTCCTGCAGGCGCGCTACGAGAACATCACGCGCGAGTTGCGCTGCCTGGTCTGCCAGAACGAGACGATCGCGGATTCCAATGCCACGCTCGCCGGCGACCTGCGCCGCGAGGTGCGCGAAATGATTGCGGACGGAAAGACGGACGACCAGATCCGCGACTTCATGATCGCCCGTTATGGCGACTTCGTGCTCTATCGTCCGCGATTGACACCGATGAATTTCCTGTTGTGGGCCGCGCCCGTGCTGTTGCTGCTGGTGGGTGCCTTCGCCTTGGTACGGGTCGTGCGCCGCCGGGCGGCGGAGGCCGAACTTGAACCTGAAGGCCCGGAGGGCGGCCAATCGTGACAACTTTCATTCTCGTATGTGCCGCGATGGTCATTGCGGCAGTTGCGTCGCTTGCTGTACCGCTCACGAGGCGGATCCCGTCCCCGGACCCGGGCACGAGCACGGGCAAACCGAAGGGCAAGGGCAGGCAAAAGCCTGACGCCCCGCGCGCGACGTTGACACTCGTTGTGGCGGCAATTGCGCTGCCGCTCGCCGCGGTAGCGTTTTACCAATTCACCTCGAATTTCCCCTGGCAGAACCCGCTGGCCACCGCAGCGGCGCCCGCTGGACACGAGCAGGGCGGGGGAGACGCGTCGCTGGCGGAGGCGGCGACCCAGCTCGAGGCGCGGCTTGCGGCGAATCCCCAGGATGCCGAGGGCTGGCGAATGCTCGGGCGTACGTACCTGGTGATGAGCCATCCGGACAAGGCGGTGACCGCGTACGAGCGGGCCGTGGCGATCGTCGGCCCGCAGGATTCCGGCCTGCAGCTCGACCTGGCCGAGGCGCTGGTGCTGACCGATGACCCGGCAGTCCAGGGCAGGGCGCAGGGCATCATCGAGGCTGCGATCAAGGCCGACCCGAACAACGGAAAGGCACTGTGGTACTCGGCCGTGATGGCCATGAGGGCGGGCAACACCCAGGCTGCCAAGGCTGATTTCGAGAAGCTGCTCGAGCAGAACCCGCCACCGGAGATCCGCCAGATCGTTGTCGAACAGCTCGCGGGTCTGGGCGTCCAGGTGCCTGCGGCCGAAGGTGCCGGCACGCCGGCCATGTCGGGCGGCATGGGTGGTGGCATGGGCAACTCCGAAGCGGGCGGTTCAGTTTCGCCTGCGGGTCGTACGCTGCGTATCGCCGTTTCAGTGGATCCGTCGCTGGCTTCGAAGATGAAGCCCGGCACACCGCTATTCGTCGCGGCGAAGCAGCCCGGGATCCCCGGGCCGCCGCTCGCGGCAGTACGCATCTCGAGCGATGAACTGCCGACGACTGTGGTACTCAGCGACGCGAATTCGATGATCGAAGGTCGCAACCTATCCTCGGTGGACGACGTGGAAGTCATCGCGCGGGTGGCATTCGGGGGCACTGCCGTTCCGGCTGCCGGCGATCTCGTCGGCACGGTCACCAACGCGAAGGGCGGCCCGACCGACGTTGCGATCATCATCGACAAGGTGGCACCGTAGTCAGTGGCGACTTCGGTCCACCTGCGTCTCAGCAAGCTACCGACGGGTCTCGCGACCTACCCGCGGGTGCTGCTGACCAGGCGGCCGCCGGTTACAGAGATCGGGGAACCGCCGGATTTCAAGGCGAGCGTGTCCGGCGTGCCGCTTGTCGCGTCTGAGGTGGCCAGGTATTCCGCAGCGTGCGGGTTCGCCGAAGAAGTTCCGCCGACCTACCCCCACGTGCTCGCGATGCCTTTGCACCTGCAGATCTTCGCCTGCGGGTCCTTTCCACTCAGGCCGATGGGCCTGATCCACGTTTCGAATGTCATCGAAGTCCTTGGGCACCTGCGCAGCGGCATGCGCCTCGACTTCGTCGTCAGGGCCGGCAACTACCGGCGAACGGACGCCGGACTTGCGTTCGACATGACCACCGAGGTCTTGCACGAGGACGAGGCCGTGTGGCGCGAGACGTGCGTATTCATGTCCCGCTGGCCTGACACGGTGGAGCGCACCGGTGGGCGGCCGCCGCGGCCGCCGAAGGCGCCTCGTGATGCGGCAGTGCTGGCAGAACTCGACGTGACCGGCCGGACGGCATGGAGCTACGCCCGTGTGTCGGGTGACTACAACCCCATCCACTTGAACGACCGTGCGGCGAGGTTCTTTGGCCTGCGCGCGTCCATTGGTCACGGCATGTGGTCGCTGGCGCGCGGCCTCGCCCAGAAACCAGTACCCGCGCTGACCAGCGGCGTGAAGATCGAGACGCAGTTCCTTACGCCGATCCAGGTCCCGGCGCGCGTGGCGATCAAGGAGTGGGCCGCCGAGGGGCAATGCAGGCGCGCGCTCTGCGACGTTCGCACCGGCCGGCTGCACATGTACTCGGCATGGCGCGCCGGTACGGCGGCGACCTGACGCGCGCGGCGCACGAGAGCGTGGTCCTGGTGCGCCCGCTGCCACGAACCTCCCCGGCCACGCCATGACCGACGAAAGCAAGCGACGACGCAGTGCCGTACCGGCATCGCGCGCTTCGCGACTGTTGCGCTTCGGGCTGATGAGCGGTGAACTGGCGCTTTCGGCCGCGGCCGCCACGGCACGGCAATTCTCGAAGGGAAAGCGACTCGACCTCGCCGCAGCGGTACTGACGCCCGGCAACGCAGCGCTGCTCGCGCGCAGGCTTGCCACGCTGCGCGGCCCTGCGATGAAGGTCGGCCAGATGCTCTCGCTGCAGAGCGAGGAGATCATCCCGGCGGAATTCCGTAATGCGCTCTCGATGCTGCGATCGCAGGGCTACGCCATGCCGGACTCGCAGCTCCGTCGGGTGCTGGGGCGCGAGTACGGCAAGGGCTGGGAGCGGCGCTTCGCGCGCTTCGACATGGAGCCGGCGGCAGCCGCGTCGATCGGGCAGATTCATCGCGCACGCACGCACGGCGGCCGCGAACTGGCGCTCAAGGTCCAGTTTCCAGGCGTCGCCCGCAGCGTGGACAGTGACGTCAACAACCTCGCCACCCTGCTGCGGCGCCTCGACTTCCTGCCGGTGACGCTGGACATCGACTCGATTGCAGCGGAGGCAAAGCGCCAGCTGCACCTCGAGACCGATTACCAGGGTGAAGCCCGCAACCTGGAGCGCTACGCGAAACTGGTGGCCGACACGCCTGCCGTGGTGGTGCCGCGAATCCACCACTCGTTGACCACCCGTCGCATCCTGGCCATGGACTGGATGGACGGCGACCCGCTGGAAGCGCTGGCAAGCGATGCGGTGCCGCAGGCCACGCGCAACACCATCGCACGCAACCTGCAGAGCCTGATGTTTCGCGAGTTGTTCGAGTTCCGATTCATGCAGACCGACCCGAACATCGCGAACTATCTCTACCTGCCTGCAACGCAGCAGATTGGCCTGCTTGACCTGGGATCCGTGGTCGAATTCTCGCCGGAGTTCACCGATCGCTATCGCCGGGTATGCCGGGCGGTACTCGCCGGCGACACCGAGGGAGTGCGCGCCGCGGCGACCGAGATCGGATACATACGGACGGATGATCCGCCGGAGCGCGTGAAAGGCATCATCGAGATCATCATGCTGGTCTGCGAGCCGCTTTCGCGCCGCGGTCTCTATGATTTCGCCGGGTCGGGGATGATGGGCCGCGTGAGGGACCTCGGGCTCTCCGTCGCGATGAAACAGGGGCTTCGATCGCCGCCGCCGGAGACGATCTTCCTGCACCGGAAGCTGCTCGGCACGTTCCTGATCTGCAGCCGCCTGCGGGCACGGGTCAACGTGCATGCGCTGATCGAGCGCCACCTCTAGCGGTGGCCAGCCACGGCGCCCGTGCTTGCGCTCGGCGCGGCGCGGAGGCTAGCCTGCACGTCCCCTCGAGAGGAACGACGCCAGATGCCAAAACGAAATTCCGCCGCCAACACCTTACCGCTCATTCTTGCGACCTTCGGCTGCCTGGTCCCGGCGCTCGGACTCCAGGCCGCGCCCGCGGGCGACGGCGAAGCGTCGTTTCGCGCGCTCTACAAGCAGCTGGTCGAGGTCAACACGACGCTTTCCAGCGGAAGCTGCACCGAGGCCGCCGAGGCGATGGCGGCCCGGCTGCAGGCAGCGGGCATGCCGAAGGAATCGATGCAGATTATTGCGCCGGCCGACCGGCCAAAGAGCGGCGCGCTGATCGCGGTGTTGCCGGGCCGGGACGGCGCGCTGCAGCCGGTCATGCTGCTCGCGCACATCGACGTGGTCGAGGCCAAGCGCGAGGACTGGACACGGGATCCGTTCACGCTGGTGGAGGAAGACGGCTACTTCTACGCGCGTGGTGCGAGCGACGACAAGGCCATGGCGGCGGTGTTCACCGACATCCTGGTCCGTTTCAGCGAGCAGGGTTTCCGTCCAAAGCGCGGGCTCAAGCTGGCGCTCACCTGCGGCGAGGAGACGCCCGAGACCTTCAACAGCGTTCACTGGTTGTTGCAGGCGCATCCCGAGGCACTCCAGGCCCAGTTCGCTCTGAACGAGGGGGCCGGCGGCCTGCTCGGTCCGGACGGAAAGCCCATGGCACTGGACATACAGGCCGGCGAGAAGGTCTACCAGGACTTCGCTCTCGAGACGACGCACCCCGGGGGGCACAGTTCGCGGCCGGTCCGACAGAATGCGATCAACGAACTCGCGACGGGACTCGTGCGGCTCGCGGCGTACCAGTTCCCGGTGACCCTGAACGACACGACGCGAGCTTACTTCGAGGCGCAGGCGAAGCTGTCGCCGCCCGACATTGCAGCGGACATGCGTGCGATCGTAAAGGATCCATCGGATGCGGCTGCGGCCGGGCGCCTGTGGACAGCGAACCCGAGCTGGAACGGCATGTTGCGCACCACCTGCATCGCTACCCAGATTTCCGGAGGGCACGCGCCGAATGCGCAACCACAGCGGGCGGTTGCGAACGTCAATTGCCGGATCCTTCCCGGCGTAGCGGTCGAATCGGTCAGGCAGGAGATCGAGCGCATCGTGGCCGATGACGGCATCAAGGTGAGCCCGGTCGGCGAACAGCCCGTGGTTGGGCCGGTCCCGCCATTGACGCCGCAGATCATGGACCCGGTGCGAAAGGTAGCAGCCAGTCTATGGCCAGGCCTGCCGGTGATCCCGACCATGTCGACGGGCGCAACCGACGGCCGGTACCTGAACGCCGCCGGAATCCCGACCTACGGCATGTCAGGAATGTTCAGCGACGCCGAGGGTAGCCGTGCGCATGGCCTCAACGAGCGGATGCGTGTCCAGTCGCTGATGGAGGGCCGGCGATTCCTTTACGAAGTTGTGAAGATCTACGTTCAGCAGTAGACAGAACCAGAGGCCGTATCGCCAGAGGGGGAGAGACGATGACCAAGACGGTGGCCCCGGAGGCGCTGGCCCTGCAGCGCCTGTATCACTGGGAAATGACCTGCCCCGACAAGGTCGTGCTCACGCAGCCGATCGGCGGCGGCGAGGTGCGCGAATACACCTGGCGGCAACTCATGGGCGAGTCGCGGCGCATGGCAGCGCACCTGCGGGGATTGGGATTCGAACCTGGCTCGCACATTGCGTTGCTCGCGAAGAACACCGCGCACTGGCTGATGGCGGACTTCGCGATCTGGATGGCGGGCTACGTATCGGTGCCGCTCTATCCGACGCTGGCTGCCGGCACGGTGCGCCAGATCCTCGAGCACAGCGAGGCGCGCCTGCTCTTCATCGGCAAGCTCGACGGCTGGGATGCCATGCGAGAGGGGATTCCGGACGACCTGCCGCGAATAAGGCTGCCGCTGTCGCCTGCGGTCGATTGCCCGACCTGGGACGACATCGTGGCGGCGACTCCACCATTGGCTGGCAGCCCGGTGCGCGACGGAGACGATCTCGCGACCATCATTTACACCTCCGGGACGACCGGCGTGCCGAAGGGCGTGATGCACAGCTTCGCGACCTTTGCCTGGTCGACGCAGGCCGTCATTCGGCGAATCGGGACGCAGCACGACGGTCGAGCCCTGAGTTACCTCCCGCTCGCGCACGTTGCCGAACGCACCGTCATCGAGCACAGCCTGCTGGCGAGCAACGTGCACATCTACTTCTCGGAGTCGCTCGCCACCTTCGCCGACGACATGCGGCGCGCCCGACCGACACTGTTTTTTTCCGTGCCACGCCTGTGGGTGAAGTTCCAGCAGGGCGTGCTGGCGAAGATGCCAGCCGCGAAGCTCGACCGGCTGCTCGGCATCCCGGTGGTGCGGCGCATCGTGGCCCGCAGGATCCTGCGGGCCCTGGGACTCGACCAGTGCCAGTTCGCTGGCGGTGGCGCGGCTCCCATGCCGCCGGATCTGCTGCGTTGGTACGGGCGCCTGGGCTTGAGGCTCTCCGAGGTCTACGGGATGACGGAGAACTGCGGCGTCTCCCACGCGACGCTTCCCGACCTGCCGCGGCCGGGCACCGTTGGCCCGCCCTACGACGGCATCCAGTGCCGGCTCGATCCGTCGTCGGGTGAAGTCCTGGTCTCAAGTCCTGGCACCATGCTGGGCTACTACCGCGATCCTGAACTGACACGCCGCGCAATGACCGACGACGGCTGGCTGCGCACAGGGGACAAGGGCGAGATCGACGCCGAGGGAAACCTGCGAATCATTGGCCGGGTGAAGGATCTGTTCAAGACCGGCAAGGGCAAGTATGTGGCTCCTGCACCAATCGAGGACCGCCTGGTCGCTCACGCGGCCGTCGAGGCCTGTTGCGTCACCGGCGCCAACCTCGGCCAACCCCTGGCGCTGCTGATGCTGAATGTGGAAGCCCTGCAGATGGCAGGTGACCCCGAACGTCGCAGCGAACTGGCAGAGTCGCTCAAGTCTCACCTGTCATCGGTGAATGAGGCGCTGGATCCGCACGAGCAACTCGACTGCCTGGTGGTCGTGAGCGAAGCGTGGACCGTGGATAACGACCTCGTAACGCCCACCTTGAAAGTAAAACGCAACCGCATCGAAGCCGTGTACGCCCGGCACTATGAGCACTGGGTCGGCGCGCGACGGCCTATCGTCTGGCAGTAGCGGTCGGGCTGCTCAGGTCGGCGGTTGCACGCCGAGCATCGTGCGCGCCTCGGCAGGGCTGGCAATTTCGCGGCCGGCGTTGCGGGCACAGTGCGCCAGTGCCTCGATAAGCACGCCGTTACCCGAGGCCTTGCCGCCATCAGGCAGGTAGAAAGTGTCCTCGAGGCCTGTGCGCAGCATGCCGCCGAGATCCGCGGCCCTCTGGTGGACAGGCCAGATTTCTGCGCGCCCGATCAACGTCGCCTGCCATACGGCCCCAGTCGGCGCGTAGCGCGGAAGGAGGGTGAGCAGATCGGCATCACAGGGCATTCCGCTCGCCACGCCCATCACGAAATTTACCTCGGGCACGCCCGAGAACATGCCCGCCTTCAGGAACATGCCGACCGATCGCACGATGCCGACGTCGAAGCACTCGAATTCGGGGTGTATGTGCAGCTCGTTCATCACCGACAGGAACTTCTGGATCTTCTCGACGGGGTTGTCGAAGACCATCGGCGGCCAGGCCCAGCTGCCGTCGTCCCTGATCTTCAGGTAGTTGAGGCTCCCTGCATTGCAGGCCGCCGCCTCGGGCCGGACGCGCCGCAGGCACTCCAGTGGCCCGGAAATATCCTTGCCGATGACGCCGGTCGTCAGGTTGATGATCACGCCCGGGCAGGCTGCGCGTATCGCACCGACGACGGATTC
Organism: uncultured Gammaproteobacteria bacterium; assembly: GCA_963732375.1. Lineage (GTDB taxonomy): Bacteria > Pseudomonadota > Gammaproteobacteria > Steroidobacterales > Steroidobacteraceae > RPQJ01. Next base: position 466,073 of record CAVSZE010000012.1, on the reverse strand, counting down.
CGCCACGTCGGGATCCCAGCAGGGCAGGTGGCCTGCGCCTTCTTCCTGCCGTCGAAGGTGCACGTGCATGACGGTTGCGCCCGCGTTGAATGCGTCGCGCGCCTCTGCAGCCATCTGGTCGGGAGTGACGGGCACTGGGTGCTGCTTCGGGTTCGTGAGTACGCCCGTCAGTGCGCAGGTCAGGATCGCCTTGTCCATCAACCATCTCCCGCCGTTTCAATTTCGACCAGCAGCGCTCCCGCTTCCACGCTCTGCTTCAGGTCCACGTGTATCCTGGTGACCGTGCCGGCGGTCCGGGCCGTGAGCCACATCTCCATCTTCATCGCCTCGACGCAGACCAGCTGCTGGCCGGCCTCGACGATGTCGCCCACGGAAGCGCTGATCGCCGCGATCGTTCCGGCAACCGGTGCGTACGCGCGCCCGGGATCGAACGCTGAGTTGTCCGATGGCCACGGAGAGATCTCGCGCACGGTGATCGCGGCGCAATCCTGGACGATGTGAAGCGCGCCAGCGTCCGCCACGCACAAGGCAGTGCGCTGTACCCCGTCCTGCAGGTAATGCAACTGGTGGTCGCGCCAGGACAAGATCGTGATAGTCGTTGCGGAGTCGCCGTCTAACACTTCGACGCTGCCGTCACGGGGCAGGACGTGCGTGGTGCGCCTGTCGTTGCCGGCCTGCATCGATAGGTCCCAGGCTGCGACGCTACTCGGGCGCCAACCCGCGCCGTGCGGCGCGGCAAGCAGCGCCGCCGCGAGTCGCCAGGTCGAATCGAGGATTGCCGGTTCCCTGAGCAGTGGCTCCCGATTTTCCGACCAACGGTCGAGCGTCGCAGTATCCATCCGCGACGCGCGGAAGTCCGGGTGGCCCAGCAGGTCGCGCAGGAACCGCCCGTTGTTGCGAGGCCCGACCAGCGGAGCGTCCTCAATGGTTGCCGCGAGGCGGCGGATCGCGTCGGACCGATCGCGACCGTGCGCGATCACCTTGGCCACCATAGCGTCGTAGAAAGGTGTGACCGACCCGCCTTCGGCGATGCCGGAGTCGATGCGTACGCCCGCTCGAAGCGCGGCCTCGGGCCGCCAGTGCAGTACCGGGCCGGACTGCGGCGCGAATCTTTCGTATGGATCTTCCGCGTACAGTCGCGCCTCTATCGAGTGCCCTGCGAATCGGACCTGTTCCTGTGTGAGCGGTAGCGGGTCGCCAGCAGCGACACGCAGTTGCCATTCGACGAGGTCCAGGCCGGTGATGCACTCGGTGACCGGGTGCTCGACCTGCAACCTTGTGTTCATCTCGAGGAAGTAGTGCCTGAGGTCGCCGTCGACGATGAACTCGATGGTGCCGGCACCGACGTACCCCACGGCTCGCGCGGCAGCCACGGCGTCGGCGCCCATGCGGGCTCGCATTGCTGCGTCAACGATGGGAGAGGGCGCCTCCTCGATGACCTTCTGGCGGCGGCGCTGCGCAGTGCAGTCGCGTTCGCCGAGGTGGATGACATTGCCGTGCCGGTCCGCGAACACCTGGACTTCGATGTGGCGGCCATGCTCGACCAGTCGCTCCAGCATCAGCGTCGCGTCACCGAACGCAGAGAGCGCCTCGCGTCTGGCTCCGGCGATCGCGGCCGGCAATTCGTCAAGCGATCGTACGAGGCGCATGCCGCGTCCACCGCCGCCAGCAACCGCCTTGACCAGCAGTGGCACGCCCAGTTTCGCGCCTTCTACGATCAGCCGATCATCGCCCTGGTCCGCGTCGTGATAGCCCGGCACGCACGGAACGCCGGCGGCGATCATCCGGCGTTTTGCCCCCGCCTTGTCGCCCATGGCGGTGATCGCGGACGGCGGCGGCCCGACGAACACGAGTCCGGCATCTGCGCACGCCTGCGCGAAGTCCGCGCGCTCGGACAGGAATCCGTAGCCCGGGTGGACGGCGTCGGCCCCGGTTCGTCCGGCGGCGTCGAGGATCCGGTCCACCCGCAGGTAGCTCTCGGACGCCGGCCCGGGCCCGAGCAGTACCGCTTCGTCCGCAAGCGTTGCGTGCGGTGCGCTCGTGTCCGCCTCGCTCATCACGGCGACGGTGCGGTATCCCAGGCTGCGAGCCGTGCGGATCACGCGGCATGCGATCTCGCTCCGGTTCGCGACCAGAATCTTGGTGAAACTCACGGGGATGACCAGCGCGGCCTGCGCTTCTGCAGGAAGGCGCCCATGCCCTCGATGCCCTCCGGTCCGAGCGCGGCGCGGGAGAATGCCTCCGCGGCCGTTTGCACGAGCTTCGAAGGCGGTGACCACCTCGCCTCGCGGACCAGGGCCTTGGTGGCCGCGAGTGCACCGGGCGCGCAGTTCAGTATCTCACCCACCGTGCGCGTAACGGCTGCATCGAGTTCCGGCGCCGCATGCACCTCGTGAACCAGCCGGATGGCTAGCGCCGCACGAGCATCGAGACGGCAGCCGGTGACGGCCAGCCGCTTCGCTTCCGAGTATCCAAGCCGCTCGACCAGGAACGGTGCAATCTGCGCCGGCAACACGCCCAGGGAGGTCTCGGGCAGCCTGAAGACGGTGCTTTCCGAGGCGATCACGACGTCGGCGACGCAGGAGAGTCCGAACCCGCCGCCCATGACCGCGCCTTCCAGCACCGCGACGATGGCAAGCCCGCTGTTACCGAATTCGTTGCAGAGTTTGCCGAATGCCGCGTTCACCTTGCGGATCGCGTCCGGGTCGTCGGCGAGGCGCGCGCGAGCGCTGGCCATGTCCTTGAGGTCGGCGCCGGCGGAAAAATTGCCATCTGCGCCGCGCAGCACGATGACCCGGGTCTTTCCATCGCTCTCGGCGGCTTGCAACGTGTCCGCCATCTCGCCGACCATGGCGAGCGACATCGCATTACGTACTTCCGGACGGTTCAGCGTCAGGTACAGCACGGACCCGTCGTGGGTGACCGCGATGCTGGTCGGGTCCCCCATGGTCAGCGGGCGGCCCGGGGCAGCGTGCCCTCGAGCTTGGCGATGATGCCGAGCATCACCTCGTCCGCCCCACCGCCGATCGAAACCAGTCGCGAGTCGCGGTACGAGCGGGCCACCAGGTTGTCGGCCGTGTAACCCATGCCACCCCAGTATTGCAGGCACGAGTCCGCCACTTCACGCGTCAGGCGTCCGCACTTCAGCTTGGCCATCGAGGCGAGCTTGGTCACGTCCTTGCCACTCACGTACTGTTCGACCGCCGAATAGGTGAGGGCGCGCAGCGCGGCGACCTCGGTACGCAATTCCGCGAGCCGGAAGTGGACCACCTGATTGTCGAGTATGCTCTTGCCGAATGCCTTGCGCTCGCGGGTGTAGTCGATCGTCAAGTCGATCATCCGGTCCATTCCCCGCAGGGAACTCGCAGCCCCGAACAGGCGTTCCTCCTGGAACTGCAGCATCTGGAACGTGAAACCCATGCCTTCCTGGCCGATCAGGTTGCGTCGAGGAACGCGAACCTCGTCGAAGAACAGCTGCGCGGTGTCGGAGCTGTGCATGCCGATCTTGTGGATCTTCTGCCGCGACACGCCTTTCGCGTCCATGGGCACGATGATCAGGCTCTTGTTCTTGTGAGGGGCGCCGTCGCTGGTATTGGCGAGCAGACAACACCAGTCGGCCTGCATGCCGTTTGTGATCCACATCTTGGTGCCGTTCAGCACGTAGTCGTCGCCATCCTTGCGCGCGGTAGTCCTGACCGCTGCAACGTCAGAGCCGCCGCCGGGTTCACTTATGCCCAGGCAGCCGACCATGTCGCCGGCGATAGAGGGCGACAGGTACTCGCTCCGGAGTTCGTCAGACCCGAAACGCGCCAGTGCCGGGGTGCACATGTCCGTATGCACGCCAATTGCCATCGGGACACCGCCGCAGTCGGCGGCGCCGAGTGCTTCGGCCATGACCATGGAGTAGCTGAAGTCCAGCCCCAGGCCGCCGTACTGCTCTGGGTACTTGACGCCGAGCAGTCCGAGGTCCCCCATTTTCTTGAACAACTCGTGCGCCGGAAACCCTTCGGCCTGCTCCCACTCGCCGACATGCGGGTTGATTTCGTTTTGAACGAACCTGGTGACGGTCTCATCGAGCTGGTAATGCTGGTCGGTTAACTGCATACAGGACTCCAAACGGTATCGGGATCGGGATAGGGGTCGGGACGGTGATGCGACTCGGCTACATGCGCGCCACGCCGAAGGTGTTCGGGTGCAGCTGACGTGCGTCTGCTTCGCGGGCAATCGTGAGGCACAGCGCGAGCACGCGACGGGTGTCGCGCGGGTCGATGATGCCGTCGTCCCACAGCCGTGCCGTGCCGAAGAGCACATCGCTCTCTGCGTCCAGGCGGCGGCGGAGCTGGTCGCCCATGGCCTTGAGGCCGGCCTCTGCCTGTTCGTTGATGGCCGCGCCGGACTTGGCGAGCTTCGCGCGGCCCACGATTTCCATCACCATGGCCGCCTGGGCACCCCCCATCACTGCGGTGCGTGCGGTAGGCCAGGAGAAGATGAAACGCGGGTCGAAGCCGCGGCCGCACATGCCGTAGTTTCCGGCGCCGAACGAGCCCCCGAGGACGATCGTGAACTTCGGCACCCGCGCGTTCGCGACGGCCTGGATCATCTTCGAACCATGCTTTATGGCGCCTGCTCGCTCCGCTGCGGTGCCGACCATGTAGCCGGTGGTGTTCTGCAGGAAGACGAGCGGGGTGGCGGTCTGGTCGCAGAGTTGCATGAACTGCGTCGCCTTGACCGAGCCGCCGGGCTGGATCGGGCCGTTGTTGGCGAGCACGCCGACGCGATGGCCTTCGATGCAGGCGTGTCCGCACACCGTATCGGTGGCGTAGGGTGCCTTGAACTCGAGGAATTCCGAGCCGTCTACGATGCGCGCGATCACCTCGCGTGCGTCATAGGGCGTCCGCTCATCCGCCGGCACGATGCCCATGAGTTCATTGGCGTCGTAACGTGGTGGGGCGGCGGCGGTGCACGGTTGAACATCTTCCCAGCGCAGCGCCGCAACGATTTCTCGCGCGATCGCAATGGCGTGCGCGTCGTCATCGGCCAGGTACTCGCCAAGTCCGGTCACCGTTGCGTGCAGTTCGGCGCCACCGAGGGCTTCGTCGGTCGCGTCCTCGCCGATCGCAGCCTTCACCAGCGGTGGCCCTGCGAGGTAGATGCTCGAGCGGTCCTTCACCAGCACAACGTAGTCCGAGAGCCCTGGAAGGTACGCGCCGCCAGCGGTGGAGGAGCCGTGCACGACCGCGACCTGCGGTATGCCGGCTGCCGAGAGGCGCGCCTGGTTCGCAAAGGTCCGCCCGCCGTCTACGAAGATCTCGGCCTGGTACATCAGGTTGGCGCCGCCGGACTCCACCAGCGATACCAGCGGTAGCTTGTTGTCGCGGGCGATCTCCTGCGCGCGCAGGGCCTTTTTCAGGCCCATCGGGGCGATCGTGCCGCCCTTGATCGCGCTGTCGCTTGCCGACACGACGATTCGTCGCCCGGCCACGACGCCGATGCCGACGATGGATCCTCCGCCCTGGACGTTCTTCTTGCCGTCGTCGTCGTGCATGCCAAGCCCAGCGAGCGCGCTCAGCTCCAGGAAGTCGCTGCCTCGATCGATCAGTCGCGCGACGCGCTCGCGCGGCAGCAGCTGGCCGCGTTCATCGAACCGAGCCTTCTTCGACGCGGACTCGGCAATCACGCGTGCCTCGATGGCGCGGATCTCTGCGAGTCGTGTCTCCATCCGCGCTGCATTGGCCTGGAACGCGGCGCCGCGAGGGTCTAGCTGTGAGGTGAGGACTGGCACTACTTGAGTACCTCCGGGGTAACCGCCCGGTGGAAGCCTTCGAATGGCACGGACCGGTCGTGGTCGATGCTTGGGAACACGGCGCTGCCGAGCGAGGCGCCCCCGTCAATCTGCAGCGTGACGCCGGTGATGAACGCGGCAGCCGGCGAGAGCAGGAACACGATGGCGGCGCTCACCTCAGCCTCGGTCGCGAGACGGCGCAGCGGCACATGGGCCTTGAGCTTCGGCAGCAGTGCGCGAACCGCGCCCTGGTATGTGTCCATGCCGGACGAAGCGACCCAGCCAGGAGCCACAGCGTTCACGCGCACGCCAGCGTGGGCCCACTCGAAGGCAGCGCTCATGGTGAGGTTGCTCATGCCTGCGCGGGCGGCCCCGGAGTGGCCCATGCCGGGCATACCGTTGCGGAAATCCGCCGTCATGTTGACGATCGCACCGCCGTGTTGCTGCATGGACTGGACGAACGCCTCCCGCATCACCAGGAAGCCGCCGGTGAGGTTGTTTCCGATCACGGCATCGAAGCCGCGCTTGCTGATTGCGGCGAGCGGAGAGGGGAACTGGCCACCCGCGTTGTTCACCAGCGCGTCGATGCGGCCGTGCCTGCGCACGACTTCGGAGGTAGCAGCCTTGACCGCGTCCTCGTCACGTATATCGAGCGGCAGCGCCTCGCTGCGTCCGCCGTCTGCGCCGATTTCCGCCGTGACGGCATCGAGCTTCGCAGCGGTGCGGCCGCTCACGACGACGGTGGCGCCGAGCGATGCGAGTTCGTGCGCCACGCAGCGACCGATACCGCTGCCGCCACCAGTGACCCAGGCGACCTTGCCCGCGAACAGGCCCGGCATGAACACGCTGCGGTAGCCGTTGGCCGATTCCGACGTCGTGGATTGGGTGGGCATGAGCTGCGTGGTCCGGGCTGCCTGCAGAGAGCGTATTAGGCTTGTAGTTAACGTTAACGTCAACCAATTGGCCATTGAGTCATAGACTTCTCATATGGGGCGTACACGGTCTAATATGCCGGCTGGCAAATCAACAGCAGAGGATCATTCCATGGACTTCCAGCAGTGCACCGAGACCATCCGTGGCAAGGTCGGTGAGCAGAGCGGCCTCGACGCCGTGCTCAAGTTCGACTGCGGCGCAGAGGGAGTGATCGTGATTGACGGCAAGTCGGTGCCGAATACCGTGAGCAACGAGAACCGGGAGGCCGACTGCACCATCTCGATTACACACGAGAACCTCGAGGCGCTGCTCGGCGGCCAGCTCGATCCAGTCACCGGTTTCATGACAGGCAAGTTCACTGTGGCTGGTGACATGAGCCTTGCGATGAAGCTGCAGCGGGTCGTCTGACATGGCCGTGGGTCGCGCGCCGGCCAGGGGGCCGGCCCGGACCGCGCAGCGCGGCGTACGAAGCCAGGGTCGGACCGCCGCACGCACCGCACGAGAGGTGCTTGCAGCGCATCATGATGTGGCCACATCGGAACTGTTCGGCATCAAGCAGTTGTGCGAGGACTTCGGAATCTCGGCGCGTGCGATCCGTTTCTACGAGGACAAGGGCCTGTTGAGCCCGAGGCGAATTAGCGGCGCACGCGTCTATACGAGACGCGACAGGGCACGCCTCGCACTGATCATGCGGTCAAGGGCAATCGGCGTATCGCTCGCTGAAATGAAGCACTACCTCGACCTTTACGGCGCCCATGGCGAAGGGCGCGTCCAGCAGATGAAATACGTGCTGCACCGCACCGACGGAGCCATCGCGGAACTCGAGCAGCGGCGGGCCCAGATCGAGACTACCCTGGCGGAACTGCGGTTGATCAACGACACGGTCCGGGCACACCTGGCCGGCAAAACCTGACGCCGCCCGCCGGCCGTAGTATCTTTGCGGCCAGGTTTCGGGGGGCGGATTCATGAGCGTGCGGGAAGGCTACGACACGACCGGGGATGAAACCTGGCCGGCGGTTGAATCGATTGCCGATGAACAGGAGTCCGAGGACCTGGTCAGCCCCGACCGATTGCTCCGTTATCTCGACGCGAGCGAGCGCGCCAGCGAGGCGGGCTACACCGAATTCACGGACGGCGCCGGCGAGTCCGACGAATCCGATGAGTCCGACGAGTCTGATGAGGACATGGGCCTGCCGCGAATCCTGGCGATGCCCGACGGGATCACGGTCGACGAGCGGCTCGTGGGTCGTGCAGTCGCTCAATGGATCCTGCAGGTGCGGTGCGACTGCGGGCGCCGCTGGTTCGAGGTTGAGGTGGTGGATACGGCCACCTGTCCCCGTTGTGGCATGCTCGTGTATGTCGACCTGGACGTGCGCAGCAACAGCCGTGCGCGCTGATCGCCACTGACCCCGGGGCTTTTGCCCGACGCCCGCGCAGCTTCATCGGGGCGGCGGCACGATGCAGGGGACACGTTCATGAGCAGGGCATTCGTCAAGGAACTCGACGGAGAGGCGGGGGAGGACCTGCCGGAACTCGCCATCAGCCCTCACCGTAACCTCGTTACGCCATCGGGCCTGGCGCAGATCGAACGCACGCTGCACCGCCTCGAGGGCGAGCTGGTCGATGCGCGTGCGTCAGAGGACAAGCCCCTGGTTGCCCGTATCGAGCGTGACCTGCGCTACTTTCGCCAGCGCAAGGCGACAGCTGAGGTCGTCCCGCTGGCCGGTGCGACAGGCAAGGTCAGATTCGGGTCCTGCGTCAGGCTCGAGACCGACAGCGGCAAGCGGGTCGAATTCAGTATCGTGGGTGAGGACGAGTCGGACCCAACCAGGGGCCTCATTTCGTATGTGTCGCCGCTGGCTGTGTTGTTGATGGGCGGGTCCGTTGGTGACCGGGTACCTTTCCGGGACACCGAGGCCGAAATTACCGACGTCGAACCGAGTCCCGAATAGGGGCGCAATACCCCTCGGTTCTTACGTATCGCAAATGGTGCGGCGCATCAATAAGCTGCAACCATTCTCCCCCTGATTGGCCCTCTTCGGAGGGCCTCTTTTTTGGCTGAAGAGCCAGGCGGACCGTCCGTCCAGGCGGGTTCAGTCGGTCTCGCGCCGCCCCTGCCGCGGCCACCGTCTGTCGGGGCCGTTCAGGCGATGCTGATTCGCGATTCTGGCGCCTCTGCGGTCGACTCCGGACCGGCGATCCGCGAAGTGCAGGTATCGACAATGGCACTCTGCCGCCGGACAGCCAGGCAATGGTAGCCTCGGCGCGTTCGTCGACAGGAAACGCAGATCGAGCAATTTTTTTGCGCCCTCGCAACACGGCCGACCAGGCTTGATGCCGATACCGTGGAAGGACGCTCTGTGCTTCGCTGGTGCATTTTGCACCCGCGCCCGGACCGGCTCTTCGCGGGCCAGCTTCTGCGACAGCCATGACTTGACGCCAAACGGCATGATCCGATGCTCCAGTGCTACTCGGGCACCATGTCGCCCGATCCACCGAATTCCTTGGGGAAATCCTTGAATTTCGGCAGCCCGTCACGCAGCGGCATGACTTTCTCGCCGTAGTGCACGTGCAGCGTCGGCGCATGCCGGAATCCGGCGATTGATCCCGCGGGCACGTCCGTCATTCCGATCGCCGGGTGCACGACCAGCACAGCCGCGCCGCAACTCTTGCAGAACTGGCGGTGGCTCGCCTCGGTCCGCTTGTACAGGCCGAGGTTGTCGGCGCCTTTCACGATCTTCACGCTCGGTGTTGGCCACAACGTCGCAGCGTGGATCGGCGCACTGAGCCAGCTGCGGCACGAGTCGCAATGACAATAGACCTGGATCGGTGGTTCGCCGTCGAGCTCAAGCTGGACCGCACCGCATGCGCAGCCAGCCGTGTAGGTTCCGTTTCCCATAAGTTCCCCTGGTTACTTTCGGCGATTGTGTCCCTGGCCGTCGGAATGTCAACTGGCGGGCGATTTCGCGGTTTGCCGTGCAGCTCCGGCGGCCGCAACCAGTGGGGCGTCCCGGAGCGACCGGGAAGCGACCGGGATTTGTGACGGGGTTCCCGCGCAGGCGAGCGACTGCTGGTCCAATGACACGGTGCGTTCGGCGGGCAGGCCAATGTGACGGGGCCCCCACTGGCATGCAGCCGAGCACTATATTCAGGAGAACTCGTTCGATGACCAAATCAGAACTGTTCGCGAGCGCGGCAGAAGCGCATGAGCGCGATCCGCGGGCGTACCCGTACGGGTACCTTACCGGCGGAAGCGAGGAACTCGACTCCGTTCAGGTTTTCGTGTGGTTCCGCACGATGGACGAACTGATAGACTGCCTGCTCGACGTCGAGCCGCGGATGTACGGCGTCGAGCCCAAGCGCGGCCTCGAGGCGTTCCAGCAGCGCGTCCGGCCCATCCTCGAGCGGCTCAGGCAGCAGGGATTCGACGAATCGTTGCTGGCCGAGTTCGCGCCCGAGGCCGACGGCAAGTTCGCCGTCTACTGGTGGGGCAACTACTCGGACCTTCGCGAGGGACGTGGAGAGCTCGGAGGGGCGCTGGTCGAGGAGTTCCTCGGTACCGAGCGTCGCAGGCAGTTGCTGCCGAACGGCGAGGACACCGCGTTCATCACGTTCCTGAGGCCCCCGATCAGCTAGCTCATTCGTCGCGTTTCAGCAGCGACGCCAGGTCGGCGAACGGGGCGTGCGTCGCGCCAGCCGAGCGCTCGGTTCGCCCGGAGAGCGGGCGTGTGTCGAGCTGGCGCTGGTGCTCGTTGTCGTGGCAATACAAGCACAGCAGTTCCCAGTTGCTGCCGTCCAATGGGTTGTGGTCGTGGTTGTGGTCCTTGTGGTGGACCGTGAGTTCATGGACGTTGGTGTGGTCGAATTCCCGCGCGCAGCGCCCGCAAATCCAGGGATATAGCTTCAGCGCGCGACCGCGGTAGCTGTCCTCGCGTTCATCGCGGGCCTTGCGCGCCTCGGCAACGACGCGGTCCAGGCGTACGACGTCGGGATTGACTGGCTTGCGTGTCGGCATGGGCTGCATTGTGTGCCGACCGATACGCGGCAGGGAAGGGCAGTTGCCCTTGGCGAGCATGGCGGCTACCGTGGACGCAGGTTGCGACTTTCCCGGGAGGCCACGATGGCGGCGACACGAAAAAAGACTCCGGCAGCAAGGCCGGCGCGGCGTGCGGATGACAACCAGCCCCTGACGGCGGCGGAGCGTCGTGAACTCGAGCGCCGCATCAAGGATGCCGACGATCCACGCAGGTACCTGCTGGTTTCGGCGACGCTGCCCTGGTTCTCGCTGTACTACGAGGTCCAGGAAGACGCCTGGTTGATCGACGATCCCAAGCGCGCGACGCTCTTCAAGCGCCGCGCGGCGGCGCTGGCGATCCGCGAGCTGATGAAGCCCGGTGTATTCGTGGTTCCCTGCACGGTCGATGCCCGCGGAAAGCTTGTGTTGAGCTCGATTGCCGGCCGGAAGGTGGGCAAGCTGCGCCTTGCGGTACTGCCCGAGTGGAAGAAAAAGAAGGCGAGAAAGTAGACATGTACGACCTAATCAAGGCACTTTGTCTGGCGATTTACATCCTGGCGGCGATCGGTGGATACCTGATGCTGCCCGAGGGCCTGGTCGCCGGCTTGCGCATTGCGGCGCTGGTGCTGCTCGCTGCGCACGCGCTGGAGATGCTGGTGGCGCTCAAGAGCATAAGGCGGTACCCGGGACCCCTGATCGACAGCATCGCCCTGACGCTGCTGTTCGGGTTCCTGCACTGGAAGCCACTGGCCAGGAACCTCTAGCTCCGCCGGGGTCGGCAGGCCGAGAATCTGCCAGCGCTGCAAGCAGCGCTGTGCTGTATACTACGCACTGATTCTCCACGAGATTTTCCGTCCAGCGCCAATCGCGCTGCGCCTGAAATCGCAGTGCGTATTTCGCTGTGACGGTGGTCCGTGGCTCTGAATCCTCGGCGGGCACGCTTTGTTCGGCTGGAACTACCACGCTGGATCGGGAACCCGCGGACCGCGATCCGGTCCTATGGCAGCGACTTTGTTCTGTTTCAACCCTCTCAGGAGATATGCGGATGAACCTGTTCAGAAAGGCTTCGGCTGTATTTGCCCTCGGTGCGGCACTTCTTGTTGGCGGCGTGGCGACCGCGGCCGACCGCGACTGGTCAAAGTACGACGGCAGCGTCAGCATCGATGCGAAGCAGTTCGCGCTGGTATTCGGTGGCTCCACCGGCGGCGGCAAACTCGATTTCCAGGGCAAGTCCTACGAATTCAAGATCTCCGGGCTGACGGCGGGCGTCAATGTCGGCATCACCGAGGTCAAGGGCAATGGCTTCGTCTACGATCTGAAGGACCTCTCCAAGTTCCCCGGCACCTACACGGTGTTCAGCACGGGCGGAGCCGCGGGCGCTGGCGCCGGCATGCTGCACCTGAAGAACGAGAACGGCGTGATCATGTCGATCGGCACGACCTCGAAAGGCCTGTCGCTCAACGTGGGCTCGGCCTCGGGCGTGAAGGTCACGATGAAGTAACCGGACTCGCGGATCCGGTTCGTGAAGCCGCCGCCTGCAAGCGGCACCGTCACGTCCCGGCCGCGCACGGGAAGACGCCCCCCTCGTGGGGGCGTTTTTTTTCAGGTGACAGTGATTTCTTGTCGATGCGGGTGCTCCGGGGCATGATCCGGGTCGTTGTGCACGGCGATAGCGCCGGACAGCACTGGCGATTCGTTGGTCGTGGTCTGCAGGGTTCGAGGTCGTTGAATGAAACAGGGCGACGTAGCGAGTGGATCGAGAACGCTGCGAATCGTGCTGGCGTTCATGGTGCTGGCCGCTGTGGCCTGGTTTGGATACCAGCGTCTCGCGAACTTCCTGCCCTGGTCAAAGCGCGCTGGGGTTGTACGCTCCGGGCTGGGCAGCGAGATCCTGGTGATGCGCACCAGGGGCGGCCTGCTCGAGGTCGCCACGATTCGCGCGACGGAACAGTTCGACAAGAAGTTCGTGTACACCGTGCTTGGCCTCAAGGTTGGTGAGACGGTGCCGCACATTCGCGTGCCGGCTGTCTACCGCTACCACATCGAGCTGGCGCCTGAATGGACGATCATTCGCGCGGGCGAAGTGTTCACCGTGGTGACGCCACCGGTGAAGCCGAGCCTGCCGGTCGCCGTGGACCTGGCCCGCATGGAGAAAGACGTTGGCGGTACCTGGATCCTGATTCCATTCAACGAACGCGCCGACCTTGAATCACTTCAACGGGAAATCACCGCGACGCTGTCCAAGAAGGCAGGCAGTGCGGCGTATCGACAGTTGCAGCGGGAGGACGCACGGAAAACGGTCACTGAGTTCGTGAAGAAATGGCTGGTCACCCAGGCACAGTGGCAGGCGGAACCCACGTCCACCATTCGTGTGCTGTTTCCCGACGAGCCGATCGGGTCATTCGGCCCGCAGGCATTTCCGCAGCTGGCGCCGGCAGGCTGAATGACGAACCGCGCGCCGAACGAGTCTTCAGGAAGTAACCTGGCCAGCTTCCTGCTCGAACGCGCCATTGAAGGCGCGGGGCCGCTATCGAGCGCGGAAAGTCTGTCGCGCGCATACCTGCGCGATCCCGGCTACCAGAACGATGAGACGCGGGTCGAAGCATTGATCCGCCGCGAGTCGCGCAAGAATTTCACCAGCGGATTTCTCGCCGGCCTCGGTGGCGTCGTCACCTTTCCTGTGTCGATTCCTGCGGCACTAGGGGCATCGTGGCTGATCCAGGCGCGCATGGCGGCGGCCATTGCAAAGATCTATGGGCACGATCTCTCGTCGGAACAGGTTAGGACGAAGATCCTGCTGAGCCTCGCCGGCGACGTCGCAAAGGAGGCGATGAAGGACCTCGGGCTCAAGGTCGGTGACAAGCTCACGCAGCGCGCCGTTGACCAGATCCCGGGCCGCGCACTGGTCGAGATCAACAAGCGAATCGGCGCGAGGCTTGTCGCGAAACTGGGCGGTGAGGTGGTGCTGAAGATTCCGCGAGCGGTTCCCGTGCTCGGTGGTGTCGTCGGCGGATCGCTCGACGCGGTCGTCTGCCGGATGGTGGGTCGGACGGCCAATTCGTTGTTCAGGCCGCCGTCGGGTGGCGTCCTGACCGGCCAGGTCGTGGTCGGCGACAGGGAGCTGCGAACACCAGCGAGCAGCCCGGGACAGACCGGCGGGAAGCACGAGCGAGCCCGACTCATGCTGTCCGCACTACTATGCCTTGCCAGCACGCAGGCATTGGCGCTGGACGAGTTTGAGAAGCACATCGTTCGTGCGGTGAACACGGAAGCGGCGCAGTCGATCGGCCTGCTGGCGGAGACCGTCAACATCGAGAGCGCTACCGAGAATCGCGCCGGTGTGCGCAAGGTAGGGGACGTCTTCGCGCGGGAACTCGCGGCAATCGGCTTCGAGACGCGCTGGGTTGATGTCCCGGCCGAGATGGGGCGCGCCGGGCACCTGGTCGCCGTGCACCGCGGCGACAGCGGCAAGCGCCTGCTGCTGATCGGGCACCTGGACACCGTGCTGACGGGCGAGCCGTTTCGCCGGGAGGGCAACCGGGCCTACGGCACGGGTTCGTCCGACATGAAGGGCGGCGATGTCATCATCGTCGAGGCGCTGCGTGCGCTGGCCACGGTCGGTGCGCTGGAGGACCGCCAGGTAACCGTCGTGTTCACCGGGGACGAGGAAGATCCAGGCTCGCCCTTCACATTGAGCCGCCAGGCGCTGCTCGCCGCCGGTGAGGAAAGCGATATAGCACTTGGCTTCGAGGGTGGCTCGCCCGGGGTTGCCGTCATTGGGCGTCGTGGCATCGGTACCTGGCGGCTGCGGGTCACCGGCCGGCAGGCGCATTCGTCCGGGATCTTTCGCGAGGGCCAGGGCTATGGCGCAATTTTCGAGACCGCCCGCATCCTGGATCGATTTCGCGAGGAGTTGCAGCAGCCATACCTCACCTACAACCCCTCGGTGATGCTGGGAGGTACGGCGGTGACCTATGACGATGCGAGCAAGAGCGGCACGGCACTTGGCAAGACCAATGTCATACCTCGCGAGGCGCGAGTGACGGGCGACCTGCGTTTCCTGTCGTCTGAACAGTACGAGGACGCGTGCTCCAAAATGACGGCGATCGTCGCTGGCAGTCTTCCAGGAACGTCGGCGTCGATAAGTTTCGAGAAGGAATATCCGTCGATGACGCCGACGGATGGCAACCGTCGCGTGCTGGCGGTGCTGGATGCCGTAAGTCGCGATCTCGGGGCTGGTCCAGTCACCGCACAGGATCCGGCAGAGCGCGGTGCCGGCGACATCTCGTTCGTGTGCGACGGGCGGCTCGAGTGTCTCGACGGCCTTGGGGCGATGGGAGACAACGACCACGCGCCGGGCGAATACCTCGAGGTCGATCCACTGTCGATGCAGATCCAGCGGACAGCGCTGCTGATCTACCGTCTCACGCGCTGACCCGGCTGCGGCGCGATTCCTCCAGGCGGGGAGTCGTTGGACGTCCGTCTGGTCCCCGCGACGTGAGCGGCTGCGGGTCAGGCGGCCAACTGGCCAGGGAGGTTGGCGGTCAAGCGCCCGAGGAGTCGTGCAAGCGTCTCCAGCTCCTTTTCCGTCCAGTGGTCTCCGAAGAAAGACGCGGACTGTGCAGCGAGCGTTTTCGCGCCGTCCCGGGCGAGGTGGCGGCCGGCGGGCGTGAGCACTACGTAGCCTACCCGCGCGTCGCGCGGATCATCGGCGCGGCTGACCCAGCCGAGCTTTTCCATTGGAGCCACCATGCGGGTCACACTCGACTGGCTGAGATCGAGGCGTTCGGCCAGGTCGACGCGGCGCAGGCGCCCGCCCGCTGCCTGGTCGAGTTGCATCAGCACCATGAGTTCGTTCACGGAGAGGCCGTGCACCCCGCCGAGCTCGGCAGCAAAGCGGTTCTGCAGGTGTGACTGGGCGCGGATCAGGCGCAGGACAGCATTCAAGGTCGGGTTCTTCATGCCGCTCATTGTAGGCTAAATACTTGCGTATGCAAGTACCATGCAATCAAGCAGACGACAGTCCAGCTGGGGGCCCGCAGCGGCGGACCCCCAGGTCGTGTCGCGGATGACGGAGCAGGGGCGGGGAACCGGACGGCGATGCGGGTCCTTTTACGGATTGGACGGAGGCTGGCCGCGACCCGGTCCACGCGAGTCCCGGTCGGCCCGCTGGGCCGCGACGATTCCGGGGATGCGGGTGCGCTGGTCCGGAGTTAGCTTCCCGTACACCTGTACCCACAGGTCGCTCATGAGCTGGATCTTCTCGGCGGCGTTCGCCTTTGCGGTAGCGACCAGCCCGGCATAACCGGGGTCGGTGGGTGGCGTGGTTTCGAGCTGCTCGCGGCTCGCACGCTCACTCTGGCGCACGGCATGCATCTGCGGTCTTGCCTCGTCAAAGATTGCCTGGACCTGTGCCGACTGCTCTGCCGTCAGGTCGAGCTGGTCGAGGGTTCGGTGCATGCCGCCGCCAGGACCGCCCCCGCCGTCATGCCAGCCTTGTCGCATCGGCGGGGCATTCGGAGTGGCGGGTTGCGCTGCGGCTGAAGCAACGGCGGCTCCGCCGAGCGTGGCAAGGCAGATGACTGAAAGCATGGTTTGAAGTCGAGTCATGGGTTCACCTTTGAGTGCTGGCTAAGGCTGACGTCGGTCCGGCGGAGGTCGTCGGGTTCCGTCGAATATAACGTTCGATCGTCTCTGGCGTTGACAGCGCGCCACCTGGTCATTTGGCAGCCTCCACTGATTCATTGGCAGGCACTGCGAACTGTACGGATGGGAGAGACCTCGACCGAGGCTGAGCATGGGCGCTGATCATCCCGGAATGGGACGCAAGGAGACCGGTCATGACCGAATCGGCGCGCCAGGCACTGGTTGGCCTGAGGGACGTCACCACGCTTCAATGGTATGCGGTGCCACTGCTGGTGCTGTTGTTCTACGTCTACATGGTGGAGATTCGCGACGCGCGGCAGAGCGGTAACTGGGACGCAGTGATCGCCGGAGTGACGGTACTCGGTGCGGATTTCGTCAACGAGTCGGTCAACGGATGGATATTTGCGATTTCCGGCTACAGCGCGCTGTGGCTGGCGCCGGGACCGACGGCATTGCGCACGCTGGTTGGCTGGAATGTCGAAATCATGTTCATGTTCGCCGTCGTAGGCATCGTCTATTACAAGTCAGTCGATGCGGACCCGGCCGCGACGGTGTGGGGACTACCGAACCGGTGGTTCTGGGCGTTGTTCTATTCGGCCGTCTCGGTGCTGGTCGAACTCGGACTCAACAAAGGCGGGCTGTTGGTCTGGGATTTCCGCTGGTGGAACCGTGGGCTCGTCGAGGTGCTGCCGATCTTCGTGTTCGGGTACCTGTGGTTCTACGTCGCTGCGAAATACGCGATCGAGCGTCCGACGCTCAAGGCCAAGGTGATGGTACCGGTGACATTATTCACCGTTGCGGCGGGCCTGAACGTCATCGGTCTCGGACTGATGGGATGGACGTACTGATTCGGATCCGGACCAGCCAAGTGTTGCCGTTCAGCCCATGGTTTCAATGCTCAGCTCGGGGGATCGTTACGACGGTCAGTGGGTCGCAGATTGCCGTCATCGCTTGGCGCAAGTTTCGTCGCGGCCCAGCGTCTGAGCTCACGCACCTTGTCAGGTCCAGTCCTCGGATTACGGATCAGGTTCTCGATGCTGAGCATGACCGCATCGACCTCAGATTGAGGTGTGCCGACGCCGGGCGTCGCGATGCCCCACAGGTTGATCAGGTGCTCGCAGCGCTCGCCGAATCGAAGCACGGCGTGGAACCATCGTGGTCGTCGCCAGTTCCCCAGCAGCAGATCCAGGGCAGCAGCCGCAAGCGACACAGGAATGAGCATGATGTCCAGCACCGCCTCCATTCCCAGCTTGATCTGGAACACCACGACATCGCGCACGAGTCGCCAGCGAGTATCGTGTTGCGACTTATCGGTCATAGGCTTCCCCCGCTGTTTGTCGCCAGCTGTGGCGCGAGGACTTGTTCAGCGAGAAGCGGACGTCAGTCGGGCTGCTGCTCGACATGGCAGAGAGTTCGCACATATGGGTCGAATCGTGAACGAGGAATCGCCTGCATACAATCGGCGCGTGCTTACAGACAGCAGCCTCGCTGCTCCTGGATCGGCGGGCACTTGACCGAGCCGTAGGAGCAGAACACACAGCAATCGCCGGGTTTGGGACGAAGCACTGTCTTGCAGTTGGTGCATTCGTAGAAGAACTGGCAGGCATCCGTCGGCATGGTCTCTTCGCGGGCGAATCCGCAGTTTGGACAGGTCAGCAGGGAGGCCAGGACCAGTTCGGTCATTTTGGCGGGTGGCGGTGCTGGCGTTGGGCCTCAAGGGCGACGGGCAGGCAGACCTGACGACCCCGTTTCCGAGCCCCGGGCAGGTTGGCGATTGATTTCCGGGCCGACTGACGTCTAACGGTGCAGTACAGCCGATTGGCCGATGGTTGCCCCCACCATCCGACCGGGTGCACTACTGGATTTGATCCAGGTCTCCTTTGACCCCCAATACCTCGCCCCCCTCGTGGGGGCGTTTTTTTGGGGATTTGGCCGCCAAGTCAGGGACCGACGAGCTGCAGGTCGTCGACCGTCAGGAGGCGGAGCTGGTGGGTGAACAGCACATCCTGCGATTCCGATGTGAGGCGGAGCAGCATGAGTTGGAGCGGCCGACCGGAGGCGCGGTCGTCGCGGGCCCGCTGCAGGAAAGCTGCGACCGAATCCACCGGCGCGCCGTCGGCTGTCAGGAGCAGGTCATAGGCCTGCAGGCCGGAAGATTCGGCGTCGGAGCCGGGGCTGACGTGGTGGACCATCAGTGCGGGTGCGCCTTCGATCAGGCCGCTGGTCAGTGTCTCGGCCTCCCCGAAGAGCGCACCGGATATCCAGGCGCCGGTGCGCTCGGTGAGGTGCGCGGCAGGCGGCCAGCGCCCGTGCAGGTCCATCTCGTGGCCGTTGCGCAGTACACGCAGGGTTACGTCATTCAGTCGGCCGCGCATGGCATCGACCAGGTCGGTCTCGGTGGGCACATCGCGAGCGGGCGAATCGACGGCGACGACCCGGTCGCCGACGCGCAGGTCGAGGGTGCCGGCGGGAAGGCGGGTGCGGGCAACGACCATCACCTGCTCATCGTTGTCGTCTATCGCGAAGTCCACGAGGTCATCGGGCGGTGATGGATCCTCGCCCCGTTCAAGCAGGCCGATGATCGTGCAGGCGTAGGGAATGGGTACCGCAAAGCTCAGGCCCTCGACTGACTCGTGCTTGAGCTTTGCCGTATTGATGCCCACTACCTGGCCTGTTTCGAGGCTGATCAGCGGGCCTCCGGAGTTGCCTTCGTTGATCGGCGCGTCGGTCTGCAACATATTGGGGCCGAGGCGCGTGGTGACGGCCGACGTAATGCCGCGTGTGCCGGTGAAGCGAAATCCCCAGGGGTGACCGAAGGCGCCGACAGGGTGGCCGATCGGGGGAATCGCGCCGCAGTCGAGCGTGGGCGGACTCGGCTTGTTCGGCAGGCTCCGTGGGTCGTAGGCCAGCACGGCCAGGTCCAGGTACGGGTCGACGTAAATGCGTCGCGCGGGTACCGCCCGGCCGTCCTTGAAGGCGATCGATACCTTGCCGTAGGAGTGTCCAGCCACGTGTGCATTGGTGAGTATCCAGCCACGTGACGGGTCAATCAGCAGGCCCGCGCCGATCCAGGAGCCCTGTTCGTCTTCTACGAACGGTTGTCTAACAGAAGTATGGACCTCGACGGTCCAGCCGACAGCAGCCCTGAAAGCTTCCTCGCCCTCGTTTGCGGCGTTGGATGCAGTGGCCAGAAACAACATGACGCAGGGCAGGAGTCGGCGCATATGGGGACCTTGAAGTGGTCGGGAGCAGGGGAGCGGCGCACCTACGGCGCCAGGGCATCGCGGGTGCGCAGTGTAAGAGAAGTCGGGACGCGGCGCGAAAGCAGCGTCAGTTCCGTGGATCCCGCGGCCACAGCACCCACATGTGCAATGGCTGGCGCATGCGGGCGGATTTCTCCGCGGCAGCGTCGCCCCAGCCCCAGAAGTAGTCCGCGCGAACTGCGCCGACAATTGCGCTGCCAGTGTCCTGAGCCAGCACCAGGCGACGCAGCGGCGCATTCGACAGGGGCTCGGTCGCGTCAATCCAGACGGGCGTCCCATAGGGCACGCTCTTCGGATCCACGGCGATCGAGCGTGTGGGCGTGAGCGGCACACCCTGCGCGCCGCGTGGACCGAGTGCGGGATCGACCAGTGGGTCCTCGCGGAAGAACACGTAACGCGGGTTGGCCCACAGGAGCTCGTCGATACGGCCAGGGTTGCGCTGCGCCCAGTCCTTGATCGCGGGCCACGACGCCTGACCTTCTTTCAGTTCGCCCTGGTCGATCAGCCAGCGCCCGACCGAGCGGTAGGGTTGATCGTTGTGCCCGGCGTAGGCGAGACGAACCATGAGGACCCGCCCATCCGGTTCCCCGATGCGCAACCGACCCGACCCCTGGATCTGCAGCACCAGCGCGTCGAGCGGGTTGGCGACGTAGGCGATCTCGCGTCCGTGTAGGGAGGCCTGCGCCTGCGGCAGAGTCTGCAGCTGCTGGCGCGTCCAGTACGGCCGGCGCGTGGCCAGATCGGCGGGCGGTGCGTAGAGCGCCACGCGGTACTGCGCATCCGGCACGCGCCGCGCGTCGAACATCGGTTCGTAATACCCGGTGATGAGACCGCCCGCACCACCGTGCAGCGATTCGACCCGATAAGGCTGCAGATGGCGCATCAGCCATGCGCGCATTTCGGCGTCGTCGCGCGGCGCGCTGCGCTGCGCCTCGGCGCACAGCGTGGCCCAGGACGGCGTCGGGCGTTGGCAGCTCAGCAGCAGGGCCGGCCATGCCGCGCGCGGGGTGTCTGCGTCCCAGCTCGGCAGGTCCTGCCACGCGACCGGAACCCAGCGTGAGACCTCGTGGGTCAGGCTGCTAGCGGGCGCGGCCGGCTTTTGAGGCGGAGCGCTCGAACAGGCGGCGAGGGTACCTACAAGCACCATAGCGAGCCATCTCGCGACCCGAAATTGGGAGGGCGTGTCGGCAGTGCTCGCAGGGCGGCTATTCATCGTGCATTGACGACCATTCGTGGGCAAGCGAGGCAGCGTCTGCGCGTCAATCTGGCTGATAGCGCGTCTCATCCGGATTGTCGCGCGACAGTGGCGTAGCGGAAGTGACAAGTCTGGAATTCAAGGGGCGCGATTGCCGGAGACGAGTGCGTACCAGCAACGGGTTCCATTGCCGGTCTGATTGGACCATATTTGGCAGAGAGATGCTGGTCGACGAAAAGGGCTCCGCTGTATTTGAGCAAAGAGGTTGCGTATGAGAAATGCCACCTGGTACTCGCGATTTGCCAAGGCTACCGCGCACTTCTGCGGCCGGCCAAGAGTGTTCGCGATCGCGGTGGGAATCATCATGCTCTGGATAGCCAGTGGCCCGATATTCGGATTCAGTGACACCTGGCAATTGGTTATCAACACCGGCACCACGATCATCACTTTCCTGATGGTCTTCCTGATCCAGAACACCCAGAACCGGGATACCGAGGCGATACAGGTGAAGCTCGACGAGCTCATTCGCGCAACCAAGGGTGCACACAACGCTCTGCTCGATCTCGAAGAACTCGAGGAAGAGACACTGGACGCGTTCCGGGCCAGATATCAGGCACTGGCCAAATCCGCAAGAATGGAGTCAACGCACGGAGTTGAAGACACCGGCACGCCGGAGCCCTGAGCCGAACTGCGGCCGGACAATTGCGACGAGGCCTGGATCGAACTGCGTTTTCCGAGCACGCGATGCTCGTTGCCAATGGGGCAGTAACAGATGGCACGAATTCTCGGTATTTCCGGCAGCCTGCGGGCGGGCTCCTTCAATACAGCGCTGCTGCGCGCCGCACGAAAACTCACGGCCGATGAGGTGCAGCTCGAGATTGCGTCACTGCACGGCATTCCACTCTACGACGCAGATCTCGAGCAGCGCGAGGGGCTGCCATCGGCGGTCGTGGAACTGAAGGCAAAGGTCATGTCGAGCGATGGCGTGATTCTCGCCACGCCCGAATACAACAATGGGATCCCGGGCGTCTTCAAGAACGGGATCGACTGGCTGTCGCGCCCGCCGGCCGACGTTCCAAAGGTCTTCGGGGGACGCCCGTTTGCGATCATCGGCGCGTCGCCGGGCGGATTCGGCACGATCCTGTCGCAGGACGCCTGGCTCACGGTGCTGCGTACGCTGGGTGTGCGCTTCTGGAGTGGTGGCCGACTCATGGTGTCGCGCGCCTCTCAGGTTTTCGATGCACAAGGTGAAATCACCGATCCGGCGATACGCGAGCAGTTACGCAAGTTCACGCTCGGATTTGTGGCTTTTACGTCGGAGCGAGGGGTTAGAGAAGTGGAGTAGGGCGAACGGCGGCGCAACGGCCTCGCGCGGCCGCGGCGAGTCGCTGGCCTCGTCCAAATTGGTGCAGTACTCAAATATCCAGCATTGACCAGCAGGTAGTGACCTCGATGCCACAGGAATACCGATCCATGCCAGCCGTGTTCTTCGGACACGGCAGCCCGATGAATACGCTGGCGAGAAATCCTCATACGTTGGCGTGGGCCCGGTTCGGTGAGCGCGCCCCGCGTCCCCGCGGCATTCTCTGCGTGTCGGCGCATTGGTACATTCACGGCACGGCGGTCACTGCCATGTCGCAGCCGAAGACGATTCACGATTTTGGAGGGTTCCCGAAGGCGCTATACGAGGTGGAGTACCCTGCGCCCGGCGATCCCTCGCTGGCGACCCGCGTCAAGGACCTGCTGGCACCCACTGCCGTCGTCGAGGACAGGTCCGAGTGGGGCCTCGACCACGGAACCTGGTCTGTGCTCAAGCACGTGTACCCAAAGGCGGATATTCCGGTCGTGCAACTTTCCATCGACACTACGAAGCCGCTCGCGGCCCACTACCAGCTGGCCAGGCGGCTGGCGCCGTTGCGCGACGAGGGCGTGCTGGTCGTAGGCAGCGGCAATGTGGTCCACAACCTGGGGATGGTCAGGCGGGATGACGGGGCCGAGCCATGGCCGTGGGCAACGCGATTCAATTCGGACGTGCGATCGCGGCTGCTCGCAAATGATCACGCGTCGCTCACCGACATGAGCGCACTCGGCGAGGACGGCGCAAGAAGCATTCCTACGCCCGAGCACTACCTGCCACTGCTTTATGTGGTTGCGCTGCAGCGGCCTCACGACCGACTCGCGTTCCTTACGGACGGGATCGAACTCGGATCGATCGGCATGATGAGTGTAGCGATCGGCCAGTCATAGGATTTCCATTGCAACCGTACAACGCGAAATCGCGGGTGCGGGGAAGAAAATCAAGTTCAGTTTGTGAATGGGTGTTTCGGGAGGGGATCGCAAGTGCGAGACCCGGCAGCCGTCGCAAGCGCCAGTGCGCGGTGGCCGAGCGCACCGGGAGTATCTGCGAGACTTCCAGGCTTGAGTCAGGCAGCGCGGGCGAAAAGTCCAGCCAAACCTGCACACCCGATCACGGTCTGAAAGCCAGTTCGCGAACCTGCCTGGAGCACCGCGTACCATATGGTGGAGACGGAAGTCCGGGCGTCGGACCAATTGGGCTTCCGGTGAGCCATCAGGAGTGTGTACCCGTGAAAAGCCTGTTACTTGCAGTCATCGCGACGGTTGTCTCTGCCCCGGCGTTCGCCGGTGATGTCAATGCCTCGATCGCGATCAGCCAGCCCGGATTTTACGGGCAAATCAACATCGGCAGTTTTCCGCACCCCGCCGTGATCTACGCCGAGCCGATCTGGGTCGCGCGTCCGCCGAACGCAGTCTATGTGCAGCCGATCTACCTGCACGTACCACCGGGGCATGAGAAACACTGGAGCAAGCACTGCGCTGCGTATGGCGCGTGCGGTAGACCGGTCTATTTCGTGCGCGAGGACTGGTACGAGAATGAGTACGTGCCGAGCCAGCATCACCAGGATGGTAACGCCCAAGGCAAGGGCAAGGGCAACGACAAAGGCAAGGGTAATGACAAGGGAGACTGAGGATTGCCCAGGTTTGTCACCCTGAAATCGTGCGCCGCCGGCAGCGGCGCATCAACCACGTGGCAGGACCGATATTTTCAGTCGTCTGATGGGCTCAGGCTCCACTACCGTGACTATCCAGTTGCTAACGGTCGCGTGCCGGTGCTCTGCCTGCCCGGCCTGACCCGGAACTGCCGCGACTTCGAGAGCATTGCGCCTCGGATACAGCGCTCGCACCGCGTGCTGTGCGCAGATCTGCGGGGTCGGGGGCTCTCGCAGCACGACCCGAACTGGCGAAACTACCATCCGGGCACCTACGTCGCCGATGTCGCAACGCTGCTCGCGCATGCCGGGGTGGAGCGGGTGATCGTGCTCGGCACGTCCCTCGGTGGGATCATTGCGATGATCATGGCTGCGACGATGCCCGGGCTGCTCGCAGGTGTGATCCTGAACGACATCGGGCCCGAGGTCGCTCCCGAGGGGCTCAAGCGCATCTCGTCGTATGTCGGAAAGGCGGTTCCCGTGCGCAGTTGGACAGACGCGGCGGCCCAGGTTCGCGCAACGAGCGGCCCCGCGTGGCCCGACGCGACGGATGAAGATTGGTTGCGAATCGCACGTCGCGTCTATCACGAAGAGAACGGCGTGCTGCGCCTCGACATGGACCCGATGATAGGAGAAGCGGTTCGCGCGGCGCCGAGCGGGGCCGCGCCGGACCTGTGGCCTGTATTTGCAGCATTGCGTCCGATCCCGGCACTCGCGTTGCGTGGCGCCGTTTCGGACGTGCTGTCGCAGGCAACGTTCGACCGGATGGCGCGGGAGAAGCCGGACCTCGAGAGAGTCACCGTGGCTGGTCGCGGCCACGCTCCGACGCTCGAGGAGCCGGAATGCGTCGCGGCCATCGATGGGTTCCTGCGGCGATGCGGCTGAGCGGACCGGGACGCGTCGCGTCCGCTCGGACGCCATACGTGCTAACCCATGTTTAAGTTGCCGCCGAAGAGTCCAAGCAGGCCGATGACGATCAGGTAGATGGCAACGATGTAGTTCAGCAGCCGAGGCACGACGAGAATGAGAATGCCCGCGATGAGCGATACAAGCGGTGCGAGGCTCAAGTGCATGTTCATGGGAGATCCATCCTTCCAGTGTGTAGAGGAAACAGTGAAACTACGAGGCGCGTCGTCAAGATTGAGGCTCTGCGCGCCCGGGGCGCCAGTCTGTGCGGCTGCGTACACATAAGAGCGCATCGCATGCGACTCCCGTGACCGTTGGTCGTGGTGTAGATTGCAGGTGTGACTAGGTCACCGCGGAAGACACTTGACCCTCAAGCCATCGATGCGCTCTATGGCCTGGAACCCGTGTTCGCGGTGGGCGGCCCGGAGTCGTCGCAGTGCACGGAGTTCGTCACGATCCAGTGCCCGTATTGCGGGGAGCAGTTTGGTACTGCTGTGGATCTGTCGGCGGGATCGTTCGGTTATGTCGAAGACTGCCAGGTCTGCTGTCAGCCGATCGAGCTCACGGGTGAAGTGGACGAGTCAGGTGCGCTGGTCAGTGTGACCGCCAATCAGGCGGGGTGAGACGGCAAGGAGCCTCTAAAAAGTGAATGTCGCCCAACTCATCGCGTTTTCCGTCGTGGCAGTAGCCTGCGTCGTGGTCTTTTCTCTAATGCGGTACCCACAGCTGCGTCGTCCGCAGTTCCGCGGTGGGCCGGCATTCTCGACAGGAGTTGCGCTGGCTGATGCGGTCGGCGTGCCACGTCAGGCCGATCTCAAGACGACGCGGGCCGGGAAATGGGTCGAACTTCCGCCCGAGTGTCGGATCTCCGTGATCGGGCAGGAGAAGTAGGGGGAATCCCAATGCCAGCCGGTTTCCTCCAGGCCCTGCTGATCTCGTGCATCCCAGTCGGGGCCGCGGCGCTCGGGGCGGCCATCGCGACCGTACGGCCGCCGGGTCGTGTCGTGCGGAGCAGCATCCAGCATTTCGCGGCCGGCGTGATCTTCTCCGTGGTCGCCGTCGAGCTGCTTCCGGACGTGCGACGAGGGCACGATCCGTTCGAGGTCGGCTGGACGTTCGCAGCGGGTCTCGTGCTGATGCTCGTGATCGACGAGGTCGTGAAGCGCTTCAATCACAAGGGCGAGCACGCCGACAAGGGGGCGCCGTCGCCGGGCCAGCTGGTGCCGATCGGGGTGGACCTGCTGATCGACGGGCTCCTGATCGGGATTGCGATGACCGCCGGACTTAAGCAGGGGGTGCTGCTCACGGTGGCACTGACCCTCGAGCTCTTTTCGCTCGGGCTCGCGATGGCGCTCAACTTCGGCGCGTCACGGCCAATGGTGCGCGTACTTGCGCCCACCGGTATCGCGTGCCTGATAATCGTCGGCGCCTTGATCGGCGAGACGCTGCTCGTCGACGCGTCGGTGCATACGCTTGCAGGCCTGCTCTCGTTTGGCTGTGCGGCGTTACTGTTTCTCGTTACCGAGGAACTGCTGATCGAGGCACACGAATCCGCGGATACGGCCGTGACGACCACGATGTTCTTCGTCGGGTTCCTGATCTTCCTGCTACTGGGAATGATGGAGTAAGGGCTGGTGGGGCGCTGGAGATACCTGCCGGACACGGAGAAGCCTCGCTCCGCGGCTCGCTCGCCAAAGGGGAGCCTCCGAACTGCGCGGTTGCCGCCGGCGTAGTCGATCGAGGCGTCGGTACCGGGAGGGCGTTCACTTGGGAAATGTCGAAAACGTAAGCGACCTGGGGCCAAGGCTCAGACCCAATGGCAATGCCTTGGATCCGAAGAAACTACTGCTGACCAAGTGGACAGCAGTAACGCCGCGTAGCAAGGAAAAGCACTTCCTGGTCGTGAAGCTGGTCGATCCAGAACCGCCGGGGTCACCGGTGGTGACTGTCGAACTCGAGGCTGTTTACTCAAGGCGGGTCCGGGTCCGGCCCTGGAAGGAGCTCACGGACACCTCCAAGTGGGTGCGGGGATGGGTCTAGTCCAGGTACTGGCAACAGCCACGCCAGGCGTCGGTAGGCATGGTCTTTTCACGCGGAGAAACCGCAGTGTGGGTGGGTCAGCACCGCGTCCAGGACCAGTTCAGTAATTTTGGCTAGCGGCGCTGTTCTACGTCTGACGCCCGGAGAGATTCGATAGGGCGGTGGAGGTCACCTGCCGTCAGGGTGATTGCCTGCACGGCAGCGGGCCGGCGAGCGAGCAGGCGCCGGATAAGAAAAAGATCGCGCTCGCCGAGCACGCGGTTCGCACTCGAGTGGCGCAGAGCGTCTCGGATCTCGGCCTGGCGCCTTAGAAGGCGCAGCGTTTCTGGGATGAGTTGCAAGGCGGTCCCCTCCTGTCTCCCGGTCGGTGTATCGCAGTTGCGGTGGCGGACCGTGCCATCGGCCCTTCTTCCGCGTCTTGCCGACTGTGGACCCTTTTCGTGCCGGCGTGTGAGTCGTATTTGGCACACCTCTTTGTGATTTCGCGCGGCGTGGGGCCCCGGTGGCTCTGGCCGTTGGCTAAAGTGCGGCCTCGGTCCGGGACGCGTGCGCGCGGTCGAGCAGTCGGGGAGAAATCCCGGGCGAGTCGAACGAACCAGATAGCGAGGGGCTGTGGGCCAGGCTGCGCCGCCGCAAGGTGGTGCAGTGGAGCATCGCGTATGTCGCGGCCGGGTGGGGTCTGCTGCAGGGGCTCGATTACCTGAGCACGGTGTTTCACTGGCCGGAGCAGCTGCAACGCCTGGCGACGGTTGGGTTCCTGGTCGGCGCGACATCGCTGCAATTCGTCCGCAAACTGGCAGGCTTCAACGAGCCGTCGAAGGTGAATGTAGCGGCGTTCGGACGAGCGGATAATGGTCGCCATGCACCTCGTCGGTGTGCTGAAGGTGAATACCGTCCGTGAACAGCTTTGCAATCGATCCTACCGACCTGCTCAGGATCATCCAGGCCGCTATTGCACCCGTGGTCCTGATCTCGGGAGTCGGGCTGCTACTTCTTACGTTGAGCGCCCGCCTCGGGCGCATCGTCGATCGAACGCGACTCGTCGCAGCGGCGCGGAACGACTCCAGCGACGTAGAGCGTGCGGCACTCAACACGCAACTGGCCGTGCTGCGACACCGGGCCCGGCTGATCCGCTTCGCACTTGCGCTCAGCGCGTCGAGCGTGGCGCTGGTCAGCCTGCTGATTGTCATGTTGTTCCTGGGGCTGCTGCTGGGACGGAACGTTACCGTGCCGTGTACGCTGCTCTTCACCGGTGCGCTGCTGTCCCTGGTCACGGCCATGCTGGTATTCGTCCGCGAACTGTTCGAGGCTCTGACCGCGCTCGACCTTTCGATCGACCCGTAGGCGCCCAGTCTGGACGCCGTCGAGCACACCGTCTGCCTCGCGCTGGAGGCGGGCAGACAGGGGGGGTCGGGATTGTGCCTGCGGCTAGGGGCCGGGATAGTGCAGAGGCAGTGAAGCGGCGCACGCACCGCGAGGGCATGTCTGGAATGACGAAAAAAGCGGCTGAAACACTGGCAATCGCGCTCGAGGCGCATCCGGACTATCGAGTGCTGCGGCGGCTGGATGTCGCTCGCAAGTTGCCAACGCTTGCGGGCATGGACGTGTCGCAGGCGGTGGTTCTAGATACCGAGACCACCGGGCTCGATCCAGCGACCGACAAGGTCATCGAGCTGGCGGTGGTGAAGTTCGAGTATTCGCGCGCGACCGGTGAGGTCGGGCGCGTGCTCGGCGTGTACGACGGACTCGAGGAACCGGGGATACCGATTCCGCCCGAGTCCACTGCGGTGCACGGCATCACGGACGAGATGGTGCGCGGTCGGAGGCTGGATGAATCTGCGATCGAAGCCGTACTCGACGGGGTGGGTATCGTAATCGCGCACAACGCGGGGTTCGATCGGCCGTTCATGGAGCGGCGGTTGCCGGGGTTTGCGTCGCTGGCCTGGGGCTGCTCGCTGCGGGAGGTTCCGTGGGAGTCGGTCGGGATCGGCAGCGCGAAACTCGAGTACCTGGCTTACCGATATGGATTCTTCTTTGACGCGCATCGGGCGGAGATCGATTGTCGCGCGCTACTCGAAGTGCTCAGGCAACCGTTCGGGGAGACCGGGGAGACGGCGCTCAAGGTGTTGCTCGCGTCAGCGCGCGAGCCGTCGTTGCGGATCTGGGCGATCGGATCGCCGTTCGAGACCAAGGACGTGTTGAAGGCACGCGGGTATCGGTGGGAGAGCGAAAAGCGCGTGTGGTATCGGGATCTCGGGGCCGCGGATCGAGAGGCGGAACTCGCGTGGCTGAAAGAGACGGTGTACGGCGGGAAGAGTGTCGGCATCGAGGTCGAGACGTTCGACGCGCGGGTGCGGTATTCGGGGAGAGAGGGAACGAAGGAGAAGGTAAAGCTGTGAGCAGTTGGCGCGGCAAGACCGCGGTCCTGGTCACGCGCTCGTCGAAAGAGAACCGTGCATGCGCCGGAAGGGGGACCTTTAGCGCCGGGCTATTGCTCGGTGCTGTTTGAGGATCCGGAGCGCGTCCGGCTCGAAGTGAAGTTCGTGTCGGGCAAGGGTCTGTTCGAAGCGAGGGTAACGACCATTCACGCGACGGCAGGTTTGCTCGTAAAGAGAGGGGGCCTGGTCTGATAAAATATCAGGCCCGCGCTGGGATCATTCCCTCCCCAAGCTTCGAGGCTTCATCCCCATGAGCAACCTGCAGCTGAGAGCCGCCGACGGCCACGAGTTCTCCGTCTATTTCGTCCGGCCCGAGGGCCCGCCGCGCGGCGCCGTCCTCATCGTCCAGGAGATCTTCGGCGTCAATTCCCACATCCGCCGCCTCGTTGAACAGTACGCCGCCGAAGGGTACCTGGCCGGGGCGCCCGCGCTCTTCGACCGGCAGAAGAAGGGCGTGGAACTGGGTTACGATCCCGCAAGCGTGGAGCAGGGCATCGCCTACATGCAGAAGGCCGATCCCGCGGGCGTACTCGCCGACTTGAACGCTACCATCGACGCCGCCGCCCACGCGGGTCGGGTCGGCATGGTGGGCTACTGCTGGGGCGGATGCATGGCGTACCTGGCAGGCTGTCGCACCAACATTGCGGCCGGGATCGCTTACTACGGCGGCGGCATCGCCGGACTACTGCCCGAGACGCCGCGCTGCCCGATGCTGTTCCACTTCGGTGAGCACGACACGCACATCCCGCTCGATGACGTCGAGAAGATCCGCAAGGCCTATCCGCAGGGCACCTACCACCTGTACCCGGCGGGTCACGGCTTCAACTGCACGGACCGTGCATCGTTCGACGCAGCGAGCGCGCACCTCGCCTTCTCACGCAGCCTCGAATTTTTGCGCCAGCACATCGGTTAGCAAGACCCTACCCGGTCGAGGCAGTCGGGGCCGGGAGCACGTTCATCAAGACCAGGGGCGCGAGTGCGCGATGCGGGCTTCGCAATCTGGGAGACGTGACTATTGCGTCGGGGGAAAGGTTCCCTGGCGCCTTGCTGTTGCTGTGGCCTGCGCTGCCGCGCTCGGCGCGTGCGGCGATGTGCCGGTAAAGACGACCGAGGTCGAGAGAGCGCTGCCGCGGCAGACGGCAGCGATCGAGGTCGGCGGGACGAACCGAACGCAGGTACAGGGGCAACTCGGTGGGCCTTGGATCGGAAGCGACTACTGGCGCTTCGACCTGTTCCGGATGACCGGGAAGAACGTTGATCTCGGGATTTTGCTGGTGCCGTGGCCGGTCCCGTTTGGCGTGTTTTCCGAGGAGGTGCGCGCCTACCTGCTGGTGGGTTACGACGCAGACGGCGTGGTGAGCGCTGTCGACAGCGGGGCGACACACGGCGAGGACTCGTCGTGGCAGGTTCCCGCCGGGGGCGGCGACAGCATCCTGCTCACGGCAGGCGTAACCGGGTTTGCCGTCGAGTCGTCGAGTCACACGCCGTCGGTGCTGGTCTCGGCGGCGCGACGTGACGAATACCTGGCGACGCTGCATGGTGGCGACCGGTGCACGGTGCTCGTTGGATGCAAGCAGAACCAGTGCAGTAACGCCCTGGTCGTGGACGGCAGCGAGCCACGTCCAATGCCCGGTATCCTGACGCGTATCCACGGGAATCCGGCAGGGGGCATCGACGTGCTGACGCAATCGTGGCTCGCGCCACTCACCGTGCAGCCAGGACAGCATCGGCTCCAGATTCCACCGAATCCGCACACCACGCTCGAGGCGACCACGGAGTTCAGTTGTGGTGCCGGTGACCTGGTGTATGCGGTAATCGAAATCGAATCCGGTGACAAGCGCGAGGCGTGGCGCCACTGGAAGACGCAGCAACTGGGCTCGATCAGCGTGGCGCAGCAGATGCCGGGGGTGTTCCGCGATATGCCGATGCTGATCTGGCGCTCAGGCGAGTGGCTGGTGCCAGTGCATTGACACCTTCGAAAATGCCGCCGCGCAATGCTTGTCGTGGTGGGGCTGCCGCTGCTGCTGGTGTTCGTGTTCGGTTGCCTGGTTTGGACCCGCGTTCTGCTCGGGTGCGTCAGCTGCGTGTCGCGTTAGAGGTCGAACTGTCGTCAGGACTTGGTCGGTCCGCAGCGAAAGCCGGGCAGTCATTCGAGATCATGCGCGACTTGCGTTGCTATCTGCTTTAGTGCAACCGAGATGTCGTCGTTTAGCAGCGCGGCGCCGCCGGCGTCACACCACTCCGACGCCGGTCGCGGCGTCGCGCGCTCCGCGATGAATCGCGAATACAAGGGAGAGCGCTGTGTGTGCGGGTTCTGCGCCGGGAGGGCCGGCGCGTACAGCAGCAGTGCGTAGTAGTCGAGTCGTCCGGTATCCGCAGCCTCCAGGCGTACGTCCAGGCCGAGTTCCAGAGCGAGATCGTTCGCTCGGCCGCTCTCCCTCAGCTGGAGAATACGTAGCGAGGTTGTCATTCTATCGTCGCTGCCGCCGTCCGATTCGCGTGCCTGGGCTGAACGCTGCGACGCATGGTCCTCCGTCGCGGGTTGCGAACGCAGCGCGTTCGTGAAGGCGGAGGAAAATTCGGCCGCCAGGTCGCGGGTCGAGACGATCGCCGAGAGGCGCTCGATGCACGGCTCGATGTCGGCGGTTTGCTTCCCGGCCCGGTGCTCGGCCGACGCTTCCCCCAGCAACCGGCTGCCCATGGCTAGAAGGTTGTACAGCCCGATCGCTTGCCCCGTGCCGTGAACGACGCCCCAGGACGCCAGTTCGGCTCCGGTGAATGCAGCCGCCATTCCAGGCGGAGCCTGCATCGTCACCGTGACCTTTTCGAGATCGGAAACGCGAAATCCTGCGCGTGGCTTGCCGTATGGAACGAGCGACAGGGTGTCGAGGGTCAGTCCGGACAGCGAGGAGTTCACGAGGTCCTGTGCAGCACGCTCGTCGTCGACGAAATCGAAGTCAGTGCAGGAGTCGATCAAGCTGCCGAACAGGCCGCGTCCGCCCTTGCAGGCGACCGAGAGCGATCCGAGGTAAACGACCTCACTCTTCGCTGGTACCTGGAACCAGTAGCCCTGCAGTGCCTCGAAATCGGGTGGCGGAGATTGGCCGAACACAAAGCCGCCGAGTTCCGGAGCCCAGAAGCCACCCCGGCCGGGTGCGAATTCGTACCGCGTCAGGCGGCCATACCGTCCGTCGCTCGCGGAGTAGGCGACCGCGGGCGGGTTCTGCTCAACTCCCGGGGGCAGTACCAGCAGGTAATAGGTGCCGGGCGAAATTACCAGGTAGCGCCACCCGTCGTTCGCGGCTGCTTCCGACAGCGAGCCGGGAAAGACCAGCTTCGGCGCTTCAAGGTCGTCGAGCCTGGCCACGTAGAAACGCGGCAGCTTGTTGGTGTCGTAAACAGCCGACGGGGTCACGCGCTTACCCGCGATTGCGACGTTGACCTGGAGGAGGACGACGGTTGCCTCGTGTGCCCGAACGCGTTGCAGTTCGGCAGCGGTCGGCGGTTTCAGCGACACCGCCGCGGCCAGCGCGGGCAGGCAGGTCGCCAGCAGAACAGTTGTCGGTAATGCCGACACGCGTTGCCTGGGCTTCATGGTCGTCCCCTGTATTTCATGACGCCTCGGGTGGGACGTTCGTCGATGTGCTCCAGCTGCAATTAGGAACCGAAATGCAATGGCGCGGCTACAGCACTGTCCACCAGCCGCGAAGGATGGAATGAAGCAATGCTCGAGCAGCTGGATGACGCACTGTGGCTCGCGCCTCGACGGCTCGGGGAGCCGTCGAGGAATGCGCAGTGGAACGAGTCTCAGGGGTCCAGGTATGGACGCATCACTTCAGTGACCCGGCAGATTCTCGCGTAATGTCGCAAGTCCTGCGTAGTTGCGAGGCCCTTGCGCTGGCTTTTGCGAAAGGCCTCCAGCGCCACGTCCAGTCCGATCGTGTTGCGGAACTTGAAGCAGTCGGCCACGGACTTGGCGACCGAATACACCCGGATCGCCACGCCGTCGACCACGTGCTGCTCGACACCCTCAGTGAGTGCAGCGCCTGAGAAGCGAACCACGCGCAGTGGCGGATGATCGCTGGCAGGTGCGCGGGCCTTGTTCGGGATCGCGAGCCACACCACGTCCGGGGACCGAATCGTAATCTTGTGAAAGCGCAGGGCCGTGAGCAGGCAGAAGACACCTCGTGAGCTGCGCGCGGCCACGGTCACCAGCTGGTGCCGTCGGGACTGGGGTCGGTCGGGGAGCACGTAGACGCCGCGGGCGGCCTGCTTGAGTCGACCGGCCCGAACCAGGCGCATCAGGATGGCCCGCGGGATCCCTCGGGCGGTCAGGTCGCGCGAGTACACGAGGCCGCGCGCTTCGGCGATGCGCAGGACCTGCATGGCATGAGTGTGGACGGTCATATGGGACTGTGGAACTCAAGGTTGCCAACGAAAGGGAAGTGCGGGGCCACGTCGGCGCGGGTTGAGCTGATCGACCCGGTCGGCGGGAACCCGCGTCGACGCAGTCCAGCGTATGACAAATAGCCAGAATTTTGCACTGCGAGACGGCGCATGCTAGGCAGACGATCTGCTCGGGTTTGCGGGTAGGGGCGACCTGGGGATCGCAAGCGATCTACATAGTTCGAATTTCGCTGATTAACGTGGAGGATTGTCATGAACAAGACAGCTACTGTCTCGGTGCTGCTGCTCTCGGTGTTCGTCGCCGCCACAGCCGCAGCCGGTCACAAGAAGCCAAGCAGTGCTGCGCAGAATGTGCAGCATCAAGTGAACGGACAGAATGGGTCCGAAGACCCATCCGATGAAGCCAAGGTTAAGCGAGGGTTCGAGATTGCGCCGGTCTACCTGGACCTGGCAGGCAAGAAGCGCGCGCTGGTCGGCCTGGGCAGCTACATCGTGAACGCGCAGGGCAGCTGCAACGATTGCCACACGTGGCCCAACTACGCGCCGGGCGGGGACCCGTACCGCGGCCAACCAGAGATGCTCAATACGGAGCACTACCTGGCCGGTGGACGGCCGTTCGGCCCGTTCCGGTCGCGTAACATCACGCCGGATCCAAACAGCACCATGACGAAGGAAGAACGCTACCAGGAGTTCGTGGGGATCATGCGCACAGGCGTGGATCCGGACGCCCTGCATCCGCAGTTCGGTCCGTTCCTGCAGGTAATGCCGTGGCCCGTGTATCGGAACATGACCGACCGCGACCTGCGCGCGATCTTCGAGTACCTGGCGGCGATTCCGCATGCCGAGCCGTATTGCACGGCTGCGAGTCTGGACCCGGTCTGCCAGCCCTGATTCGCAGATCGGCACGCGCCGTCCCGGACGGCAAAACCTGGACCCCGGTCTCGTGCCGGGGTCTTTGCTTTCCCGCGGCAGAGTCGAGACATTGCTTGCCGCGGTCCAGAAAGCCGTCACGCGTCTGCGGTTGGCAGCGGCGGCCCGACGTCCAGAAAGCGTGCGGCAGCGCCAGCTGCCAGGCGCATACTGATTGCTTGACGCAGGCGGCGGCATTGTTTCGTCGGTCAATGTCCGGCGGTGGCGCTGCTCGCTCGAGGTCAGACAAATGAGTGACGACACCAAAGCCTGCCCGGTGTGCGGCGAGACGATCAAGGCGGCCGCCATCAAGTGCCGGTTCTGCAATACCGACCTGGCGGCCTTCGCTGCGGAGCGGGAAGCCGAAGTCGAAAAAACGCTTTTCAGCGGGCACCCCGCTGTGATCTACAGCGCGTGGCAGTGGATCGCAGTCGTGTTCACATTGGGCCTCGGCTGGATCTATTACTGGCTCAAGAGCCTCGGTACGAGCTACGAGATTACGTCGCAGCGCGTCCGCATAGAGCGAGGGGTGCTCTCGAAGACCAAGGACAGCATAGAAGTATTCCGTATCGACCACTTTGATCTGCACAAACCGCTGGGAATGCGCATGGTCGGTCAGTGCCTGCTGCACCTCCGATCGTCCGACAGCAGCTTTGCCACCATTGTCCTGTACGGTATCCCGGACCTCGAGAAGCTCGCGGATTCACTGCGCGAGTGTTCGCTGCGGGAACGCACCAGGCGACGTCTAACGACCTTCGTGCAGGCCTAGCGGCCGGCTGCGTAGTGTTGCAAGCTACGGGGAGGACCCGGTCGCATGACGCTGTCGTGCTGCGCTGCCTCGGGTTCGGAGGCGATCGAAATTGACGTACTCGCGAGACTACGAGGTGCATGAGCCGCAGTCGGCAGTACTACGTGCGGTAGCGACGTGACTCTGGCCGCATTTTGCGGTGCCTGATGATGTTGCACAGTCAGCGGAGTATCTTAGATACGCCCTATCATCAGGAAGAAAAGGGGAAGACAAATGGCTACTGCAAAGAAATCAGGGGAATTTTCATACACCTCGACAGGCACGACGTTTGAGCAGTTACCCGGCGGCGTCGGTGTCGCTCGCATCAATCTGGAGGGCACCGCGAGTGGATTCGGCACGCTGCTTGCCACGCTGAGTATGTTCGGTGACGCACCTGGTGCAAAGACGGGACGAACCAGCTGGGTTGGCACCGCGTTCCTCGACAACGGCGATGAAGTGCAGGGGACGGCTGAGGGTTTCTATGAGTCGTGCGGCAAGCACAAGTGGAAATTGCGCGGGATTCTGCGCACCTCGACCGGGGCGGTATTCCGGTCCGAAGGGGTTCTCAGTCTTGCAGGGCGTACCTACAAGGGAACTTTCTCCGAGTGGAATTGAGTCAAACGACAGAAGCTCTACGGGACCACGGGTCGCCGAATTCGTAGGAGCGCCTGCGTAGAGAACGTGGTCAATACGCCCCGCTCATGCGGGGCGTTTTCTTGCCGGGCACGGGACACGACGCGCAGATCCAGGGACGTCAGGGTCCCTTTGGAGGAGCAGTCGGGCATATGCCCGAGATGGGCACCATGCGCAGTCAGCGTGTTGAGTTCATTACACATTGCGCTGCGCACTGGCGTTGGCGATCATCTGGAAAAGTCGCCCGGCTTCAATCTGCCTCTCCGTCAACGCCATGTCTCTCAGTGCGCGGCGAGCATTTGCAGCACGGTCATGTCAATGTTGGAGAAGGGGAAACGCGAGTGCACACTTGCGTTCGACGTCGTCAGACTCCGGCTGAAAGGGGGGCAGGGACATGACCCACACGCCAATGGAGCGTGAAGCCGGTGGCCGGCTGGCCAAGCCGCGTGATCGAGAGATCGTGCCGCCAGAGAGTACTTTAATTGCCGGCGCGGGTTCGCGCAGCAGCGAAGGGTTAGGGAGCAGGGCGGACCGGCGTATGACGGCGAAGTCTATGTTACTGGAGGCAGCGGGCCCGGGTCGGAGGTCTGCGATGCATGACATCTTGCGGTTGAGCGCGGAGGAATTGGTCAGGCTCTTCCAGACGCTCGGGGCGCCGGGCCTCGAGGAGATGCACGGCGAGTACGCGGCACAGACCCTGCAGCAGCCCAATGTGCTGGCTACCCTGTCCGGGCGCTACGGGCTCAATAGCCCTCTGTATCCGGGGAAATGGCTATCCAAGGCATTCCGGCCCATGAGTAACTGTGGCGGCCGCGGCTACAACTCGTTCAGGCACTTTGGTCGCGTAGTGCAGCGGTTCCCGATGGCGACGCTCATTGCGCCGTCGCGTTACGATCGTCGCCCGGCATTTCAGCTCGTCTACCGCGCGTACAAGTCCATGTTCGGCGCCCTGCACATGGTGGACGAAGTGCGGCGGCTAGAGACCGGTCAGTATCTCGGCATTGGAACATTCGGCTTCACCGACGCGCAGCGCCGAATTCCCTATCCGTTCCTGCTGACGGGACCGGTGGCACCGTGTGCCGGCGACATTGGCGAGGAAAGGATGGGATTCAGAGTAGAGGATGAGTTGCCGGCGTGGTCGGGTCGGGGCGGCTGAGTGCCGCATTCGGCGGCCGCGGTTCGCAGCGGGACGATCAGGGAGCGCGTGCGGCTCCCGGCGCGCCGGGCACGAGACCGTAGCGCGCCATCACCGCCAGGAGTTGCGTGCGGTCCGGTGGACCGCCGGCATTGACCACCTCGGCGACGTCGCGGAAGTATTGCGCGCCGATGTCCGGGGTCAGCACGATGAGCGCACGAGCGGTCTCGGCGTGCGGATTGCTGAAGCCGTGCACGGATGCTTTCGGTGTGCGCATCCAGTCGCCGGGGCGCAGGTCGCGTGTATCACCATCGACCGAATAGCGCAGCGTTCCCTCAAGAACGTACACGCACTCCTCGTTAAACGTGTGGCTGTGCGGTGGCGGGACATTAGAACCGGCGGGAACCGTCAGTTCGAACAGGCCCAGCCCGGCATGAGCCGCTCCGTCGATGAGATAGCGGATTTCCAGCTGTCCGACCTTGATCGGCTCTGACGGGGTCATGGTCGTCTCCTGCATTGAACGGCCGCCGGACTTCGTGCCTGACGGTCAATAGTGTCCAGGCTGAAATTTTGACCGTCGGAAGGTGAGGTCAGTTCACTGCCTCGGTGGCGCGGAGGGGCCGGCATGAAGAGCGGGCAGTTCGCCTATGACGGTTTTCAGGCGTCGGGAGAGCTGTCCGGCGGCTCACTAAAGGTCAATCCGGCTGCCAGTATGGATCTCCTGCACGCGATCGCCCATGGCGCGGCGCAGCACTTCGAACGCCTTCCTGCCCGTGCAGTGCCCGGTCCAGGTCGTTTCGATGCCGGCGGCGAGGACTTCCCGGCCGATTTCCGTAACGGCGCGCGCGCCTTCGGACATGCCGCGGAACGGGGGAAGCTTCGCGAGGTGGAAACCGCCCACCACGGCGCGGATGGGGATGCCGGGGAATTCTGCCGACGCAGTCTCGACCATGTTCAGCAGTCCGTTGTGGGAGCAGGCCGTCAGCACGACCAATGCGTTGTGCTCCTGGATAGCGACGACGATCTCGTGACTGAAGTCGTCGGGAACGAGCACGGAGTCCCGCTTGAGATACAGGAACCTGTTGCCCGCGGGCCGCGCGTGATGAGCGCCGATGCGTGGCAGCACGAAGACGCCGGGCAGCACTTCGGTGCGTTGCTGAACGAAGCGGAAGCGGTGCGCGTGCTGCGCGAGCAGTGCCTGGTCGAGACCGATGTACTTCCTGACGAAGCCGAGGAGCTTTACGGTGGGGTCGCCGTCCGGGGCGGCGCCCAGGTAGATCTCAGCGTGGTCGTTCAGCTCGAGGAAGCGGCCGAGCCCGCCGCCGTGGTCATAGTGGTGGTGGGACAGGATCGCCACGTCGATTGCAGCGATGTCGATCGACAGACGTTCGGCATTGCGGGCGAATGCGCCCGAAGCGCCCATGTCGATGAGGATGTGTCGGCCGTTCAGTTCGACGCACAGTGACAGGCCCCATTCCGCGGTGAGCTGAGGGTCGTCCGGACTCGGCCGATTGTCGATCAGCGTGGTGATTCTCACGGCGAACTCCTCACGGAGGGCCCCAGGGTTGGTATCGGCCCCATCTCGCCCACCCGTCCCAGTTAACAGATTAAGGCATCCGAGGCTCATGCAGTGAGGTTTACTCGGCCCGTCGTGGGCCTCGCCCTGTGGGCCCGCCTACGGCGGTCGTCTGCGTAACGGTGGGCACAACAGTTGCGCGAGCGTAGACCCGACCTCGAGTTGAAAGACGATCCGTCGCTCCTGCCACCAGGTCCGCAAGTTCGCCCTGCAGGTTGATTTTGTCATTCCCGTCGCCTTCATTCTCATCGCCCTGATTGTGGTGGCACTGCGCCGCAGTTCGAGCCGACCCCAACCCGGGAGACTACGATGAAGACATTTCTTGCCGCCCTGGTCCTGACCGCAATGCCGCTCGCAGGCCACGCGGAGACGCTGGATATCAAGACCGGCGCATGGGAAGTCACCGAAAGCACCGCGATGTCAGGCATGCCGATTCCAAAGGAGGCGCTGGACAAGATGCCGCCCGAGCAGCTCGCTAAGGTCGAGGCCGCGATGGGAGCGCGTGCGGGGTCCGGCAAGCCGCACACGACTCATAGCTGCGTGACACAACAGGACCTCGACCGTAGCGAATTGATGCGAAGTGACGAGCCGAACTGCAAGCGCAAGGTGATCACGCAGAGCGCTCGACACCTCGAGATCGACGAGGTCTGCACTGGGCCCGAGCCGTCGCATGCACACTTCAAGTTCGATGCGCCATCGAACGAGCGGTACACCGGTAGCATTGACATGACTCGGGGC
The DNA here is from genome assembly GCA_963732375.1 of uncultured Gammaproteobacteria bacterium. Classification (GTDB taxonomy): domain Bacteria; phylum Pseudomonadota; class Gammaproteobacteria; order Steroidobacterales; family Steroidobacteraceae; genus RPQJ01. The sequence continues at coordinate 426,662 of CAVSZE010000012.1, read as the reverse complement.
GACGGCAAAGTGCACATCGACATGAGCGGCCGCTGGATAAGCGCGGCCTGCAGGAAGGGTGTCGATGATTGAAGCGTAAGGCGGAGGGACCGCCGTGAGCCGCAGTCGGCGGTATTGCATGCGGTAAATTTCAGGCACTGATCGACGCGTTCACCAGAGTCATGACGCTGGAGCGGGGTCGGGAAGGAGGAGCAAAGCGGACGCGACCTGAGGCTCGCTCGACGACTGCGCCGTCCTAGAACCTGTCCGGCAAGGGTAGCGATTGTTCGGGCGTGTCGGGGGCAGCCTCGAGCGTCGCCGGGCGCTCCACTGCCATGATCTCCGTCTCGTAGCGCCAGACCTGGACGTCTGCCGCCCAGAAATCCGCGCTTAGCCCCGCTTTCTCCTTCAGCCGGCGCAGAAAGTCGCGCGGCCCGGCAACCTGCTCCCAGACCTTCGGCAGGAAGGTGGCCCTCATCCCGCTCCACTCGAGCACCAGCCCGTCGCGCCCGGGAACCAGCTCGGCGAGCAACTGCTGCTCACTGCCGACCGCCACTCGTTCGCACGGCGTCAGCAACGAAACCTCGAGGCTCGACCGCCGCCACTCGCGCACGGTCAGTGGCGGGAATCGGTGGTCGCGGAACGCGCTGGCCCGGGCGTTGCTCCAGACGTCGAACAACAGCGGTCGCGCGGGCTCGAGCGTGCCGCAGCAGCCGCGGAGCGCGCCTTCGATCGTCAGCGTGACGAAGGTCGCGCGCGGTTCGCCAAGTACGCCGCGCATATCGGTCGACTCCGGCGCCGGAGCCTCGACGAGCCCGAGCTGCGCCGCGATGGAAGTCGCGGCAGTGCGGAGCACCGCTTGCCGCGCGCCCGGGTCAAGTTTCATGGAGCGCATAGCTTCCATAACCCACCACCCGCGATCGATCACCGGCTGTGTCGCCTGAGTTGCGCAGGTCGAGCAATTCGACGGTCAGGCCGCGCCGGCGCGCGACCTGCATCAGTCCGTTGATTCCGCACGCGCCGCAGGCATGTTCATCGGGCAGGTCGCTGCGTCGTTCGAGAATCGCGCGCGTTGTCTCGGCATCGAGCTGCCGCGCATCATCCCATGCGTGGTAGTGACTCAAATCGGAGCTGACCAGCACCAGTGTGTCGGGTCCGCCCCACATCGCCTCGATCACCCGGGCCACCTGGTCCGGGGAAGCGGAGCCGACGGTGATCGGCAGGATGTCGAAATCCTCGAGCGCGACCTGCAGGAACGGCAGCTGCACTTCCAGCGAATGTTCCGCTGCGTGCGCCGCATCGGAGATGCCGACCAGCCCGAGTTCGCGCAGGCGCCTGCGACCCGCCGCGTCGACCGGGACATCGCCCAGCGGAGTGGCGAATGAGCCGACTGACGGGACGGCGAGTCCGCGTAACGGCACGCGATGGCTCGGGCCGATCATCACCACGTGACGGATGCTCGCGGACCAGTCGCGTAACCGCCGATAGGCGAAGCCAGCGACGGGCCCGGAATACTGGTATCCCGCGTGTGGCACGATCAGCGCCTTTGGTGGACCCGCTACCGGAGCGCGCAGCGAACACGCTTCGATGTAGCCGCGCACGTCGTGTCGCAACTCATTCGCATTCCCGGGATAGAAGAACCCTGCCACCGCCGGCGGCCGTGTCCTTGATTTATCGCTGTCCAGGCTCAACATCTTGGTTCCGTGGGAGTTCGAATACTCCCGTATGTGGTGACGCATTGAGGGGAAACCAATATCCCGCCCGAGGAAGACGGCTGCCAATCGTATGAATACCGACCTCTCCACGACCCCCACGCGCTACTGGACGCGCCTCGATGACGGGCGCGTGCAATGCGACGTCTGCCCGCGCCTTTGCCGGCTGCACGAGGGTCAGCGTGGGCTGTGCTTTGTGCGCGGCCGCGAGCGCGACGGCATCGAGCTGTACACCTATGGACGGTCCAGCGGATTCTGCGTAGACCCGATCGAGAAGAAGCCGCTCAACCACTTCCTGCCTGGCTCGTCGGTGCTGTCGTTCGGCACTGCGGGCTGCAACCTGGCCTGCAAGTTCTGCCAGAACTGGGACATGAGCAAATCGCGCGAGATGGACACGCTCGCGGATTCGGCCTCGCCGAGCGAGCTGGCGGCAACGGCGAGCCGGCTCGGCTGCGCCAGCGTGGCGTTCACCTACAACGACCCGACCGTATTCATGGAGTATGCGGTCGATGTTGCGGAAGCCTGCCATGAAGCCGGCGTGCGCACCGTGGCGGTCACCGCGGGTTACATCTGTCCGGAGCCGCGGGCGGAGTTCTTTGCGTCGATCGATGCCGCCAACGTAGACCTGAAAGCGTTCACCGAGCGCTTCTACCGCAAGATCTGCGGCGCCGAGCTGGCTCCAGTGCTCGACACGCTCCTCTATCTGAAGCGCGAGACCCGCGTCTGGCTCGAAATCACCACGCTGTTGATCCCGGGCGAGAACGACTCGGACGCAGAGATCGACGGGATGACGCAGTGGATCAGTGACAAGCTCGGGCCCGAAGTGCCACTGCACTTTTCGGCGTTCCACCCCGACTGGAAGATGAGCGACCACCTTTCGACGCCTCCTGCGACGCTTACGCGCGCGCGAGAGATTGCGATGCGAAACGGGTTGCGGTACGTCTATACGGGTAACGTGCACGATCCTGCCGGCGGCAGCACCTGGTGCCATCGCTGTCGCGCGTTGCTGATCGAGCGTGACTGGTTCGAGCTCGGCCGCTGGGGCCTCACGGCCGAAGGCTGTTGCGCGAAGTGCGGCGAGAAGCTGCCCGGTGTGTTCGCGCCTCGTCCGGGCACCTGGGGATCCAGGCGCCTGCCGGTACGCCTGCACCGCGCCGGAGGAAAGCCCTGCTGACCGGGCGCGGCCGGCTTCGGTAACCTTACGCAGAGGCTGAGCCTCGCCCTGTCGCGGGGCTCTAACGCAAATGGCCACGATCGTTGCCGACGATGCGCTGGCACTCCAGCGCTTGTACTTCTGGGAAAAGACTGCGCCCGACCGGGTGGCGCTGACGCAGCCGCTGGGTGGCGGCGTGGTGCGCGACTATACGTGGCGCGAGGTGCTCGACCAGTCGCGACGCATGGCCACACACCTGCGGGGCCTCGGTCTGCAACATGGCGACCGCGTTGCCATCCTCTCGAAGAACACCGCGCACTGGCTGATGAGCGACTACGCCATATGGCTCGCGGGTTGCGTCTCGGTGCCCCTGTACCCGACCCTGGCACCCGGGACGATCCGACAGATCCTCGAGCACAGCGAATCCAGGCTGCTGTTCGTCGGCAAGCTCGACGGCTGGGAACACATGAAGCCCGGCGTGCCCGCCGGGCTGCCGTGCATCAGCCACCCGCTTGCGCCGGACGACGCCAGGGAAAGCTACCCGCGGTGGGACGACATCGTCGCCGCGACGGCTCGGCTCGAGGGAGATCCGGTGCGCCCCGGTGACGAGCTCTCGACCATCATCTACACGTCAGGCACGACCGGTGCGCCGAAGGGCGTGATGCACTGCTTCGCGGCGTTCGCTTGGGCGGTGCAGACCGCACTCAAGCGCGTCCCGGCCGACGCCAGCACGCGCATGCTGTCGTACCTGCCGCTGTCGCACGTGGTTGAGCGCGCGCTGGTCGAGCACGGCCAGTTCGCGACCGGCATGCACGTGTATTTCACCGAGAACCTCGCCACTTTCGCGGCCGACATGCGGCGCGCCCGACCAACGGTGTTCTTCTCGGTGCCGCGGCTTTGGGTCAAGTTCCAGCACGGGGTGCTGGCCAGGATACCGGCCACCAGGCTTGATCGACTTTTGAAAGTTCCGATCGTCAGGGGCATCGTGTGCCGGAAGATCCTCACTACGCTCGGTCTCCAGCATTGCATCTTCGCCGCCGGCGGCGCGGCGCCGATGCCGCCGGAACTGCTGCGCTGGTACGCCAGGATCGGGCTCAATATCGCCGAAGGCTACGGCATGACCGAAAACCTCGCGGCCACCCATATCACGGTGCCGGCGCAGCAGGCCTTCGGCACCGTGGGCCTGCCCTACGATGGCGTGCAGTGCCGGCTGGACCCGTCCGACGGCGAGATCCAGATCAAGAGTCCGGCGACGATGCTCGGCTACTACAAGGAACCCGAGATGACCCGGCGGGCGTTCACCGACGACGGCTGGATGCACACCGGCGACAAGGGCGCCCTCGACGCCGCGGGAAACCTGAAGATCACGGGTCGCGTGAAGGACCTGTTCAAGACCAGCAAGGGCAAGTACGTCGCACCGTCACCGATCGAGGAATTGCTGGTGATGCACGCTGCAGTGGACGCCTGCTGCGTGACCGGCGCCAACCTCGGACAGCCGATCGGCTTGTTGATGCTCAACGAGGATGCCGTCGGGAAAGTCGACGACCCGTCCGGTCGAATCGAACTGGAAACCTCGCTCGCCGAGCACCTGAAGGCGATCAACCGGGCACTTGACCCCCACGAGCAGATGGACTGCCTTGTACTGATGACCGAGGCGTGGACGGTGGACAACGACCTGATCACGCCAACCTTGAAGGTCAAGCGAAACCGCATCGAAGACGCGTTCTCGAGCAACTTCGAGCGTTGGGCCCGCATGGGGAAAGAAATCGTCTGGCATGAGAAGTAAAGCCATGGGTATCGCCATACCGATGCTCGACCTGATGTTCTTCCTGACGGAGAGCCAGGACAACCCGAGGCACGTCGGTGCGGTGCTCATCTTCGGGCGGCCGCGCCGCGGCGGCGCCGACATCGTGCACAAGATCCTCGAAGCCTACCGGCATGCCACTCCGGTGCCACCTTTCAATCGCATCCCGGTGTTTCGCAGGGCGGGCCTGCCCGAATGGCGGGATGTCGATCACCTCGACATGGACTGGCACGTCCAGCACCTGACGCTGCCGGCGCCGGGTTCGGATGCGCAGCTCGACGAGCTCGTCGCCGAACTGCACGCGCCGATGCTGGAGCGGAACCGCCCGGGCTGGAGGGTGTATCTCATCGACGGACTGGAGCGGAACCGGTTCGCCATCTTCATCAAGGTCCATCACTCGCTGGTGGATGGCGAGTCCGGCATCGCGCTGGTCCATCGGTCGCTGTCCCGGTCGCCACGGGACAGGCGTTTCCGCCCCGTCATTGCGACGAGCCTTCCCGCGCCGGCCCGGGCAACACCCACGGGCCTGCTTGCACTTTTTGGGCGCGAGGTGGGGAAGGCGGCGCGAACGGCGATGTCGATCGGCTGGGGATCGGAGCGGCTTCTCGAGGAGGGCCTGGCGGGACTGCGCGGATTTTCGAGCGAAGTGATTCGTCCGTTCACCGCACCGTTCACCCCGATGAACGAGCCGATCCGCAACGCGAGGGCCATCGTGCACACGGTCCTGCCGCTGGACGCGATGAAGACCGTCGGGCGGGCCTCGGGATCGACGCTGAACGATGTCGCGCTCTGCATACTCGACGCGGGCATGAACCGCTACCTGCGCAGCATTGGCCGATCACCCGAACGTGCGCTCGTCGCCGTCTGTCCTGTCTCGCTGCAGGACCGGGAAATCAAGCAGGCAACCACGGAAGTCTCCATATTCTGGACACCGCTCGGCAAGCCCTCCGCGACGATCGGCCGACGCATGCGCCAGGTGATCGCCAATACCCGCGAGGCCAAGAAGCGCATTCGGACGCTGCCGAGGGACGTGGCCTACGCCTATGCGGTGCTCACCTTCGCGATCGGGGAAGCGCTCGCGCTGGTCCCGCGCGGCTCTGTGGACTACTTGCTGCCATCCAACGTCCTGATCTCGAACGTGCGCGGCCCGAGCGAGCCGCTGTTCCTGGGCGGGGCGCGGCTCGAGGCGCTCTGCCCGGTGTCCACGCTGATTTCGGGGATGGGCCTCAATATCACGTTCATGTCATACGCCGGGCAGGTCGTGATCGGCTTCACCGCCAATGCTTCCGCGCTGCCCGAGGCAGCCCGTCTTGCACAGTACACACGCGATGCTTTTGCGGCGCTCGAACGTCACACTCGCCGCGCGTTCAAAGGATGATGCGAACGAGCCAGACACCAAGCGGGAAGAGTACGGCTGTCACGAGTCCGCAGAGACCCATGGCGAGGCCGGAGAACGCGCCTGCTTCATCACTCTCCTGAAAGGCCCGCGCGGTCCCGATGCCGTGCGCGGCCGTGCCGAGCGCGAAACCGCGGACACTCTGGTCCGTAATGTGCAGCGCGTCGAGGATGTACTTCGCACCCACTGCGCCGATGATGCCGGTAGACACCACGAGGACCGCCGTCAGCGAGGGCAGGCCGCCGAGGCGCTCGACGATGCCCATGGCAATCGGGGTCGTCACGGATTTCGGCGCAATCGACAGTAGCGTGACATCGCTTGCGCCCAGCGCCCAGGCAATGCCAACAGCGGATACGAGCGCGGTCACCGCGCCTGCCAGCAGTGCGCCGCAGATGGGCCAGAACGCGCGCTTCAGCTTGTCGAGTTGCGCATATAGCGGCACGGCCAGTGCAACCGTGGCCGGGCCCAGCAGGAAGTGCACGAACTGCGCTCCACCGAAATAGGTCTCGTACGGCGTCCCGGTCAAGCGGAGCACCGCGACCAGCATCGCGACCGAGATCGCAACGGGATTCAGCAGCGGGTGGAACCCGGCACGACGGTAAATCCAGTACGCCGCCTGATAGACCAGCAGCGTGAGCGTGAGGAAGAGAAGGGGTCCGGCAGAGAGATAGACCCAGATTTCGGTGAAAGGCTTGTTCATGGTGCCCGGTCCATCAACTGGCGACCGAGCAGCGAGCGCATGACGAGCGCCGTCACCGCAATGGTCAGCAACGTGCTTGCCACCAGCGAGACCGAGATCGGTAACCACTCGTTGGCGATCCGGTTCAGGTGCGCCATGACGCCGACCCCGGCCGGCACGAACAGCAGCGACAGGTGTCGAAGCAGGCCGCTCGATGTAGCGCGGAGATCTTCGGTCGCGCCATCTCGCAGGATGAGGGAGACGAACAGCAGGCCCATGCCAACGACCGGGCCCGGGACCGGGAGATGGAGGGAGATGACGGCGATTTCGCCTACCAGCTGATATACGAGCAGGACAGTCATGGCGGCGACCATTGAAGTCTCCCTGGTGTGGTGCGCAGTTGGATTCTAGGCGGAACGACGGCTGAAGTGAGTACGAGCCGCGTTCGGGCGGCATTGAAGTCAGTGCGGTTATTGCCGGAGCCGGGCGACAGGCCGCGTGCATGAGCCGCAGTCGGCGGTATTGCGTGCGGCATCGACAGGTTACTCAGTGCGCGGTGACATGGGCAGCAAGGACACGTCACTGACCTCGGCGAACGGGTCGCTGAATCACCGCCGGCGATGGTGTTACCTTACCGGCACCGCCGACGGGCTCAGGAAGAGAGTGCCATGCGACCGAAAGTCTTGCTCGTACTCTGCTGCATTGCGTTACCTGCGATTGCGCGGGCCGATGCGGAAATGCAGGTGTTCCTCGAGGAAACACTCGCTGCTGTACGCGAGAAGGATCAGTTGCCAGCCGTGGCGGCACTGGTTCAGGTCGACGGCCGGATCGAGGCCGAAGCGGCGCTGGGTGTGCGTGCGCTGGGCCACCCGGACAAGGTGACCCTCGATGATCGCTGGCACATCGGCTCCGACACCAAGGCGTTCACATCCACGATGATTGCACGCCTGGTCGAGCGACACGTAATGAGTTTCGACGACACACTCGCCACCTCATTTCCCTCCTTTGCGCAGGACATGGACCCGGCCTACCGAAGCGTCACCGTCACGCAATTGCTGAGTCACACCGCCGGGTTGCCGGCGTTGACAGACGACAAGGATTTACCTGAGTTTGTGGCTGTAATCCAAACGGCGAAGGGTGTCAGGGGGCAGCGCGCCGCCATCGCGCGCAACTACCTCACGAAGCCGCCCGCCTCCAAATCCGGGGAGTTCGCGTACTCGAATATCGGGTTCATCATCGCGGGCGCCATCGCCGAGGCGCGCACCGGCAAGACCTGGGAGCAGCTGATCCGCGAACTGGTGTTCGAGCCGCTCGGCATCAGGAATGCGGGATTCGGCGTCCCGGGCAGCTCTGGAAGATTCGATGAGCCGTACGGTCACGAGGAGGTGGCGGGCAAGCTCGCGCCGATCGATCCGGCGAGCGCCGAAGCCGACAATCCGCCAGCGCTGGGGCCGGCCGGCACGATCAATATCGCGCTCCAGGACTGGGTGCTGTTCGCGCAGGACCAACTGGACGGCGCGCACGGACACGGAAAGCTGCTGAAGCCTGAGACTTATCGAACTTTGCAGACGCCGGTCAACGGGAACTATGCGCTCGGCTGGGGTGCGAAGCTTGGGCCGGACGGCGTGCCGCTACTGCTCACACACACCGGCAGCAACGGATTCTGGGTTGCTGACATTCGTATCATGCCGCTGCACAACATGATCGTCCTGATGGTGACGAATGCCGGCAACGAGGCAGCGAACGAAGCGGTGCAGGACATCGGCAAACCTCTGAAGGATCGCTTGAAACCGTTCGAGTGAGAGTGGTCCCTGATCCCGCCATCCCGAAGGATCGCGCTCAGGAATCGGTCAGCGTTTCCCGGTGGGTTGGGGGGGCTACAGGGGGAGAAGGCAGGGCCGCCACAAGGCAACGGGTCGGCCGTGCGGTGCTGCCGATCCCGGATCTGGGTTGCCGTTTAGCCTTCCGGGTTTTGACGCCAAAAGGCCTCACCACGTCACGATTTGTCTGGCTCCCAGGGTGAGAGACTCAGCCTCCCGACATGTAACTGAGAGGCATTCCATGCGCACGCTTCGCATTATCGCCGCCGTTTCGTCGCTGCTGATGGTCGCCGCACCTGCGGGGGCCTCATCCGACTACCTGCTGCAACTCGACCCGGTCAAGGGAGAAGGTATGGCCAAGGCGGCGCCGCAGACCATCGAGGTCGAGTCTTTTTCATGGGGTACCAGCAATCCGGCGGTAGCCTCGGCGCGCGGCGGTGCCGGCAGGGCCAACATGCAGGACCTGTCGGTCACGTCGGCAGTGGCACCTCGAGACGCGGCCTCGGGCATGGCGACTGGTAAACAAGTGGCACCGGTCGCGGAAGCTGCCGCAGTCCCGGGTTCAGCGGCGGATGGGCCGAAGGTTGGCGATGTTGCCTCGTTCACGGTGATGGTTCGTGAGTCACCCACCAAGTCGTCAACGGGCAAAGGCGGTGGCTGCGGCGGCGGTACGCACTTCACGAACGCGGTCCTGGTTGTCCAGGGGAAGCGTTACGAGCTTTCGGACGTCGTCCTGACGTCCTGCACGGTCGGCGACGGTGCGATGAAGAAGGATTTCACAGGTCACGTCACCCTGATGAAGTAGACGCCCGCCCAATCATTGGTGGTCGCCGCAGGCGACACGCGGAACGAAGCCCGGCGAAAACCGGGCTTCTGCCTTTCGGGGCGGTGAAATCGCCGGACATCTTCTGCTGTGCGCAGAGGCGGCCGTCCACCTGGGGCGCGCGCCAGGGGATGCGAATGGCCGACGAGACCCAGCAGGCGAAGTAGGCGGCGCGACTGATTCGAGGCGGTGCACGGTCAAACTACGAGAAGCGGCAGTCGGCGGTTCTATTCGCAGTCTGCAGAAAAACCACTGGGTAGGGTTGGTAAAGGCGGGGAATCACTCAAGCCGGAATAATCACGCTAGCCATGTCCATTCACGCGTCCTGGGGTCAAGTTGTCGGCGTGCAGGTAGGCACGGTCCAGCCGCTGCGGGTGGGTGATCAGTCGGTGATGAGCGGCATCCGCAAGCACTCTGTCACGGAAAGAGCTTCGGTTCGCGCACTCGGCCTCAACGGCGACGAGCAGGCCGACCTCACGGTTCACGGCGGACTCGCGAAAGCGATCTATGCGTATCCGCGCGAGCACTACCCGTTCTGGCGCGCGTCGCAGCAGGCGCTCGGCCTGCCTGCCCAACTGCCGTACGGCAGTCTCGGCGAGAACCTGACGGTGAGCGGCGTGCTGGAAGAGTCGCTGTACGTGGGTGACACGCTGCATTTTCCGGACTGCGTGCTGCGGGTGACGCAGCCGAGGCAGCCCTGCTACAAGTTCAACGCAGTGATGGGCGATCCGAAAGCGGGCGCGAAGATGCTGCAGAGTCGACTGAGCGGCTTCTATCTCGCAGTCGAGACTGGGGGCAGTCTCGCTGCGGGAGAGTCGTTCGAGATCCGGGCGGGTCCGCGCGAGATGCCGCTCATGACGCTGTTCAGGGCGGCGGCGTCGAAGAGCCGCTGAGGAGTCGGTCCGGGGCATCGCCGATGCACACCGAGAATGTGACGGGTTCGTGCGGAAATGCGTTGAGCCGCCGGCGGCAGCTCGGAATCGAACGGCGCTAGCGATGCCGCAGCTTCAGTAGCAGCACTCCGCCTGCGAGCGCCAGGGTGATCGCATTGCAGATGATGACCGGCCAGCTCTTGAGTGCGATGCCGTAGAGCAGCCACAGCGCCACGCCGAGCGTGAACAGTCCGTACATTCGCAGCGAGACGCCGCGGAGGTCACGCGTAACCCAGGATTTCATCACCTGGGGAACGAATGCCGCAGTGGTCAGCGTACCGGCGGCGAATCCGAGAGCGTCCAGTGATGTCAGGGGCATGGAAGATGGATGGTATATCGGCGGAAACGATTGCGTGGCTGCGCGGATCAGCGGCGCCAGAGCCAGACGAGCAGGGAGAGCACCAGGCTCACGATGATCATGGTCGTGAACGGAGCGTAGAAGCGAAAGCCCGGCCGCTCGATCAGCAGGTCACCGGGCAGGCGACCGAGCGGTAGCTTCGAAAGCCAGGGCCAGAGCAGGCCAAGTACTACGATGGCGAGTCCGGCGGCGATGAGCAGGCGTTGCACATGGCGAGAATAGCGCAGAGTGACCCGATGGAGGAAAAGGGGCTCACAAGAATCCCCGCTCCGCGAAGCTGACCACCGTGTCGGCTGCTGCCAACATCCACAATTTCAATCTAACGACGCAGCGTTCATTGTGAAAGGACGATGGAGTCCCGGGGCGACGGGTTGTCTGCGCGCGCCTGCCGGACCGGGCCGCGGCAAGGAGGGATCTTCATGCGGTGGCATAACCTTACGCTGGGCGTTTCTTCTTTGACGATGTTGGGGCTCGCCGCCTGCGGTGGGGGCGGCGGAGGCGGGGGCGATGCCGACTGGCTCTACCCGCTCTGGGTGCCCACTGACGTAGCCGTCGCAGACGTGGACGGTGATGGTCGCGCCGATGTCCTGACGCTCGCACGGTTTGCTGCCAGCAAGAGTCAGCGTGAGGGCCGCCTGATCGTGCATCTGCAGACCTCGCCGGGCGCGCTCACAGCGGTCCAGACCGCGGTCGTCGGCGAGTATCCCTGGAGGTTTGCCGTTGGCGACATTGATGGCGACGGGGCGGTGGATGTTGCCGTCGTCGATGCGGATGGTTCGCGAGGCGTATGGGTACTGCTACAGGACACAGGTAATCGCGGGCACCTGCTCGCCGCACGCGAGGTAGCCAGCGGAGTCGGTGGCGATGACGTCTCGCTGGGTGACCTGAACGGTGACGGGGCGCCGGATCTTGCGGTCGCCGACCGCGCAGCCAATTCCAGACGCCTCTGGCTTCTGTATCAAGATGCGGCTCAGCGAGGGTCGTTCCTGCCTGCCGTTGCAATGCCGGTCCCCGGCATCGCCACCACCGGCGTCGTTGCGGGGGATGTCGACGGCGACGGCCGCGCCGATATTGCGATGACCGTCGCGCTGGCGCCCGACAACTACACACCGAACAGCGTGATCGGCATCAGTCTGCAGCAGCCCGACGGCACCGTTGGACCCGTGGAAACGATGGCACAACAACACGGATTGAACGTTGCACGTATGACGGTTACCGACTACGACGGTGACGGGCGAAATGACGTGTTTGCCTACTTCACGCCGTCCAGTGCCCAATACCAGGCAAAATTGATGGTGCTCCTGCAGGAGCCGGTTCCCGGCCAATTTTCCGAGCCGGTCGATACGCCCATGCAGGACCTCAAGGGTATCAACGACGCCGTGATCGCAGACCTCGACGGCGACCGCCGTCCCGACGCGGCAGTGGTCGGGTTCTTCCCGGTGGGCTCGCCTTCGGTTGTCCACGCGAGGCTCAACCGTTTCACTCAATCGGGCGCCGGCGCTTTCGCGCTGGTCTCGAGCAGTGATCTGTCGGTCGATGCAAGCTGCGTGACCGCGGGCGACGTCGACGGTGATGGTCGCAATGAGATCGTCGTACTGGGGCCCGAGGACCGCTTTGTCGTGCTCGACTGAGGGGTGCGCGGTTCTGCTGGCAAGCCTGCCGGGTTCAATCCTGCTGCATTTAGGGTGGGAATGGGGGGATTTGGGGGTGCCAGCGGCGCAGGGCTTGTGCAGTGCCTGAAGGATTGGGAAGCTGCGACAAGTTTTCAGCTGCACGAGCCCACGGGGATCCAGTGAACGACGGACTACCGAACCTGCAGACGCCTGCGGCGCTGAAATTCCGGTGGGGCAACCAGGCGCTGCGCTGGTACTTCGCGCCGGAGTACCTGCACATGGAGCGAGCGGACGCGAAGCGGCCGACGCTGTTCGTCGGCAATCATTCGCTCTACGGTGTGCTGGACGTCCTGCTGTTCGCAGACGGCCTGTACCGGGAACGCGGCATTTCACTGCGAATGCTCGCAGACCGGAATCACTTCAAGGTGCCGCTGTGGCGGGATTTCGTGGTGCAGACGGGCTCGGTGCTCGGCACCCGGGCGAACTGTGCGGCATTGATGCGCCGTGGCGAACACGTCCTGGTCTTCCCGGGCGGTGCGCGTGAGGTGTTCAAGCACAAGGGCGAGGCGTACGGGCTGATCTGGAAGGAGCGATTCGGGTTCGTTCAGCTTGCGATAGAGCACGGATACACGATCACGCCCTACGCGACGGTCGGCGCCGAAGAGGCCTTCGATCTGTTACTGGACTCGGGTGACTTCATGAACACGCCCCTGGGGCGGGTCCTCAAGGACACCGGCATTGCGGATCGGTACCTGCGTCATGGTGAAGAGTTTCCGCCGCTGGTGCGGGGCCTCGGGTTGACGATGATTCCTCGACCGGAGAAATTGTATTTCTCGATTGGCAGGCCCATCGACATGGCGCGCTACCAGGGTCAGTCCAGAGATCGCGCGGTGTTGCAACGGGTCAGGGGCCGGGTGGGGCGGTCGCTGAAAAAGCTCATCGCGGAGCTGCGCGAGCGGCGGTCCCAAGATACCGAGCCGGGCAGACTGCGTCGCCTGCTCAATCGGCTGTGAAGGTGAGAATCGTGAGGCTCGCGAGTGATCAGCCGCGGAGGGATTCATGATTGAGATCGCTGGAGTTGCGCACGTGCAGTTGACGGTTAACGACCTGCAACGGGCGATGCCGTTCTATGAAAAGGTGCTCGGATTCCTCGGCATGCGGCCCGTGGTCAATGCACCGAACGGCCTGTACATGATTGGCGGCAAGACGGCCGTGTTGATCACGCGATCGTCGGAGGAGAATCGCGATTGCGGGTTCGACCAGCGCCGCATCGGGCTGCATCACCTGTGCTTCCGGGCCCGCTCGCGGGAGGACATCGACCGATTGCACGAGTTCCTCGTGCAGCAGCAGGTGCCGGTCGTGCATGCACCGGAAGAGGGGCCTTGGGCGCCGGGCTATTGGTCAGTGCTGTTCGAGGATCCGGAGGGCATCCGGCTCGAAGTGAACTTCGTGCGGGGTAAGGGGTTGTTCGACGACCTGTCGAGTCTGCCACTCACGGAGTTTCCCAGTTTTCACCAATATCCCGAGTAAGGATGAGGGGGTCTGTCAGTCCTGCGCGATGAACTGCAGCAACGTCCGGCGGTGGGTCCGAGCATTGCGGCTGATCTCAGGGTGCTGGGAGTACGATCTGTCAAAGATCTGGCGCGGCGGGATCCGGAGCGGTTGTACGCGCGGCCGTGTGAGGTCACGGGCACCAGACAGGACGCCTGCGTTCTCTACACGTTTCGATTGTGCGGCCGGCGGGATCAGGCCGCCGCCGACAACGACACGTACAAAAGCGTCAGGCGGAGGGCGTGGTGACTGGGTGTCCGCATGGCGGCTACTGGTAGTCGCTGTCGCGCCGGCCAAGCCGCTTGCGCCGTTCCGCGCCCTTGTGACCGGCACGAATCGTTGCGTGTTCGTTATCGCGTCGCGGGCCCTGGCGCCGATCGCTGAAGTGACGGTAGATGCACTTGCAGCCCGACGACCGGTCGCAGGTGGCGAGCGGCAGCCGTGGCGCGTCCACCGACAACAGGCGAATGCCTTTGTATGAGCGCGCGGCGTCGCAGCCGTTTGCGGCCGCGATGACTTCAACGCACCGATACTTCAGGCTGGGTTTCCCGCCGGGCATGAGTTCCTCCCCATCGAACAACGCACTCGAGCGGGTACCCAACATCGGTCGCAATGCGCGTCGTCGGCCCCGCTTCTGGTGTTCTCGCCCAAGGTGCGGTGCGGCGAGTGTCAGGACTTGTTATACGACTGATGAACCGCGCCGCAAGCCGGACCAGACATAATCTGGCAGCGAATTGCGTCGCTGCAGCGTTCTGCGGTGCGGGCGGTTGGCGACGGAGCTTGTCCTGGCGAGATGTCGAAGGCGAGTCGACAGGTCAGCCTGAGTCGTAGAATGGTCGCGTGCATGATGCGTGAGGCGCCGCCGCCATGATCCAGATCCGGGAAATCGATCACCTCGTGCTGCGAGCCATCGACCTCGAGCGCATGCTGCATTTTTATTGCGAGGTGCTTGGGTGCACGATCGAGCGGCGGCAAGGGGCCCTCGGTCTCATCCAACTGCGCGCCGGTCGTGGCCTGATCGATCTGGTGCCCGTCGCAGGCAAACTGGAGCGGGCCGGGGGCGCGGCGCCCGGTCCGGAGGGGCGCAATCTGGATCACTTCTGCCTGCGGGTGGAACCGTTCGACGCAGCCGCGATACGGAGCTATCTCGAAGAGCACGGTGTGAAAGCGGGGCCGGTCGAGTCCCGCTACGGGGCGGAAGGTGTGGGTCCGTCCCTGTACGTTACGGATCCCGAGGGCAACGTCGTGGAACTCAAGGGGCCGCCGGATCGCTGAACTGCGCTGCCACGGTCGGGCCTGGATCGATGTGTGACCGGTTCGGGCGTACAGTAGTCGCCGGGGCCCGTTGTGAAAGACCGCAAGGAGAAAATGACCGGGCGAGGATCGATGCCGCCGGAACTCGCGCATCGAGGGCAAACTGCAGCTGACAAAGGGCAACCAACGGGCGACTCGGCATTCAGCGTCGATACCGGCCAGTTTCTTCGTGACGCGCAGGCGCATCAGAGTCAAGAAAGCGACTCTAATGGCTCAGTCAGCCCAACCATCATCACGCAGATGCCGGAGGGCTACGTTGTAGTCGAACAGCGCGTGGGGCGCGCCACCGCCCAGTGGGTGTTGCACGTTCGCTGCGAGTGCGGGCACGGCTGGTTCGAAGGTGAAGCGCTGCAGAACACTCGCTGTCCGGCCTGCGGGAAAGTGATTCGTCTGGACATTCAGCCGCGCGGCTGATGATTTCGTTCGGCGGTGCGCGAGCGTCGCTGAGGCGACACGGTGTCATTGAGGCGCTAACGCTCGGCCTCGTTGGACACCGGCGCATCGGATTCGCGAACTGGTTCGGGCTGACTGGCCATCCAGCGCATGAACACGAAGTGGATCGCCGCAACGACCAGGGCCACGACCAGAACCAGGGTAATGGGCAGGAACCAGTTCATGCGGACGTTGGGAGTATTCAGCGGCGCGGCCTTACCAGGGCCACCAGCTCGGGAACCCGGGAGAGGTCGGGAATCGTCAGGAAATCCTTGTCCTGATATGCCGGGTTCGGGTAGCTGTAGTAGCCCCGTCCGGTCGGAAGCCCGAGTATTCCATGATCGACGAAGCGCTCTTTGACGTACGCCGCGTTACGCAGCATCTGCTCATCGTTGTTCCGGGAACCCCAGTACTGGATGACATTGAAGGCTGTCTGCATGCCCACCATGTCGATCATTCCCATCGGACCCATGGGAGCGCCTGGATTGCATTTCAGGTAGGTGCGATCCACATCCTCCGGCGTGGCGACCCCGTTGGTGACCAGGGTCTGGGCGGCATTCAGCAGCGGAACAAACCAGCTGTTGATCACGTAGCCGTTCTGCTCCTTCCGGACCGGGATCGGCAGCATGCCGATCTCAATCGCAAACTCGGCGACCTGCGTGAGCGTGTCGTCCGAGGTGGTGGGGTGCGCCATGATCTCGGCCACGTTCATGAGCCAGATCAGGTTGGCAAAATGCAGCGCGCAGAACTTCTCCGGTCGCCCCGTGGCGGCTGCGAAGTCGCTTGGCAATAGCGTGGAGGAGTTCGTGGCGAGCAAGGT
This sequence comes from uncultured Gammaproteobacteria bacterium, assembly GCA_963732375.1. GTDB lineage: Bacteria > Pseudomonadota > Gammaproteobacteria > Steroidobacterales > Steroidobacteraceae > RPQJ01. The sequence continues at coordinate 410,276 of CAVSZE010000012.1, read as the reverse complement.
GTGTTCGCGCAGTAACGGCGCCATCTTCGTGTAGGCGGCGGTCTTGGCGTCCGGATGCTCCGGCACCGATTCAATTACGAGGTCAGCTCCGGCGACCGCGGCCGCCAGGTCGGTCGTATAGCTCAGACGCGCGCGCGTCTGGGCAATCACGTCCTCGCTGGCGCCGAGGTCGGTCCGATAGATCCCGGCATAGTTATCGTGGGCCGCGCGGCAGCGCGCAATCGCATCATCGGATATGTCGTAGGCAACGACGGTCTTGCCGCGGAAAGCACTGTGCCAGGCGATCTGGCCACCGAGTACGCCTGAGCCGAGTGTTGTAAGTTGCTTGATACGCGACATACAGGTTTTCCTTCATCGGGCGGTCGGGTCGGGTTCGCCGTGCTGCTCATGCAGCATTTCGGTTGAGCCTACACCGTGCGTCGAGTCGGCGCTATCGGGTGCGTCCGTGCGCTGTGAAGAGCAAGAGATACCGGCGTGAGGATCATCAGCGCCAGGGTGTGGTGCGCAGAAAGAGGTACCGACCTGACGAGCAACAGCGCAAGTGCGCGGCCACCATCTGCAGCAAATGCATGTTACTCACCAGCTCCAGAACGCGGCCGTAGGCGGCGCTGCTCAAGTGGTGGAATTGGAAAGCGAGAACTCTGGACCAGGCGTGAACCGGGGCGTTCGATACGCGTGGCAACTGTCCGGCGGGCGGCATCAGGCCGCCGCCGATAACGACATGTACAAAGGCACCAGACGAAGGGCATGGTGACCGGGTGGCCGCCAGGCGGCTACTGGTAGTCGCTGTCGCGCCGGCCACGCCACTTGCGCCGTTCCGCGCCCTTGTGATCGGCAGTAATCGTCGCGTGTTCGTTATCCCGGCGCGGGCCCTGGCGTCGGTCGCTGAAGTGTCGATAGATACACTTGCAGTCCGACGGACGGTCACAGGTCGCGAGCGGTAGGCGTGGTGCATCTGCCGACAACAGCCGGATGCCTTTGAGCGAACGTGAAGCCTCGCAGCCTTTGAGGGGGGCGATAACCTCGACGCACTGGTACTTCAGCCTTGGCTTCCCATCGACCATGACCCGTCTCCTCATGGGGCGCCGCAATCGCGCCGATATTCGGTATCAAAAAAACGTCGACCGTTGGGGCGGCGACGTCTCAATGCACGAAATTCTCGCAATGTTGCTCACTCGATCCATTGTTGAGCATCATCCGGTCTTGTCGCTGGCCGCGGCGTCCTGCTTTACGCTGCCGTCGGGCAGCGGCACCTCGATCGGCGCCACTACGACCGTGGCGATTCCGTCTTGTCGATCGAGCCCGATGTCTCGCGCCGTGGCAGGGGACAGGTCAATAATCCGACCCTTCACGTGCGGCCCGCGATCCTGGATTGTCACCACTGCGCTTAGGCCGGTCTCGAGGTTGGTCACTTTCGCCGTGGTTCCGAGTGGCAGCGTCTTGCTCGCGGCATTGCTGGTGCGCGCGCTTCCGGACAGGTCCGGTCCGGCTGTCGTCGTCCCGGCCACGCCCGACCGCGTCGGCGACTGCGCGGTGTCTGCGGCGGTGCATTCCGCGGTCGAACGCGTGCAGGCGGCCGCACCGACGATCCCCAGCAGCAGGACTGTCACGAGGAAGCATTGGTGTGAACGACAGATCACGATGACGATTCTCCTGGCCGGCAGACTTTCGCGTACGTGTCCTGGTATCACTGCGCGGTTCACACGCGGTGGACTCAGAGACATCTCGAGCCTAGGCGCCGGCACAACCGATGTCGGTACGGCGGGTCACATTGCCGTGGAGCGGCGATGCCCAGGAGACGTGCCGAGCGCCTGGAAGTGCGGCAGAATCGTGCACTCGTTTTGAAAGCGGACGACAGCGTGAAGGCAGCCCTGGTCAATGCCGACTTCGAGCAGCGCGTGGTGCTGCCGCCACCGGGTGCCGGGGAGTGGTCAGCCTCGCCTATGCCGGGTGTGACGCGGCGCATGCTCGATCGCGTGGGCGGTGAGGTGGCGCGGGCGACGAGCCTGGTGCGCTATGCACCGGCGTCGCGATTCGAGCGGCACGAACACGGCGGTGGGGAGGAGATCCTGGTGCTGGACGGCGTATTCTCCGACGAGATGGGGGACCATCCGGCCGGCACCTATCTGCGAAATCCTCCCGGTACTGGCCACGCTCCTCTCTCACGTGAGGGCTGCACCCTGTTCGTGAAGCTGTGGCAGTTTGCGCGCGGCGACATGCAGCCGGTACGGATCGCCACGCGGACGGCTGCCTGGTATCCGGGCTTGGTGCCGGGGCTATCGGTCATGCCGCTGCACGAGCACGCGGGTATCAGCACCGCAATGGTGCGGTGGGAACCGAACACGCGGTTCGCGCCGCACACCCATCCGGGCGGCGAGGAGATTCTGGTGCTCGAGGGACTGTTCCAGGACGAGTTCGGCGAGTATCCGGCGGGCACATGGCTGCGGAATCCACGCTGGAGCAGGCATACGCCGTTCACTGGACCGGATGGTGCGCTCATCTACGTGAAGGTCGGGCACCTCGGCGCGGAACTACTCCAGCCCGACGATGCGAGGTCTGGCGGGTAAGCGGTGGTCGCGGCGCATTGCACAGCAGTGAACGCATGTCAAATGGCGATTACGGTGCGACTGACGTCGCAGGGTACAGCCAGGTGCCGTCGTCGTAGATGAACACGCGTGGCTCGCCGTCCGAGGCGGGGGCCTGCGGACTCAGGGCCACCGTGGCGGGAGTCCCGTGGTCGGAGTGGCCGGGGCTTTTCAGGCTGTCACATCTCGTGAAGGTTCCTCCCAGCGTTGCAAACGTCAATTCGCCGGCGTGGCAGTCCAGTGTGGTGGTCGCGTCGGCGTAGAAGCCGGCGGTGAAATGCAGTTGGTGAGTGCCCGCCGGCAGCGTCAACGGAACGAGCGCTCCAAGTGTCAAGCTGCAGGATCCGCTCTCCGGGTCCCAGATCGGGTGGAAGAATCCCCCAACGTTCTGGCAGGAACTTCGCGTGTCGGACTGGTTGATCGACAGTTCCATCACGCGCACGTTGCGTTGCTTCGCGCCGTCCACAGAAAGTTTGGAGGTGCAGTTGCAGGTCCCTCCCTCGCCCAGGGCGGCCAGGTGGGCCCGGTCGCCGTCGACTAGCAACGTGCAGGTGGTCGGCGCGGGGCGAGTGGCTCGAACCTCCAGCCAGCGTTCGAGAGACACCGAAAGTGTGTCGCGAAGCCTGTTCAGGACAGGCTCCCCGTGAACAAACTCAAAGCCACCGGCCCGAAGAACGATCGTCCGCCCGGCAGTTGGGACGAAGTCGGAAGCGGTTCCGCTCACCCTGCCGTCGGTGCTGTACGTCACGAGGCTGTACACCTCGAGTGTGCCGCTCGTAGGCACCGGGATCACCATGAAGAAGTCGATGAATCGCTGCGTGCCCTGCAGCCGGTACACCTCGACGCCGAACGGGTCGCTTGCGAGCCAGGGCGCGCCCAGGAGCGCGTGCACGTCGGCTCGAGTCATCGACTTGACGTCGACTCCGGCGGTGCGGGCCCGCGCGGCCTCGAAATCGATACTCGGCTTACCGACCCACACGGTGCCGCAGCCGGCGAAAGTAAGTCCGGCGATGGTGAGAGGGACGAGTGACCAGCGGTTCATTGGGAACCTCGATCGGCCAAGGATCGGGCAGCGTCCGAAGAGACGCTCGTCGATTATGGCGATCGCGCTGAGGGGGCGCCGTAGGTAGTTTGGGAAGGGGGATGTTCGACTACTCGTTCGCCGTGGGAAGTTCGCCCATGAGCTTCAGAGCGCTTTCCCAGGTGTGACCGATGAGTCGCCGCAGTTTTTCCTGCAGACGCTATTCGTCGGCGCCAGTGTGCCGGACGTGCCGAAAAAGAGACCGCGGACTGCCGCTGTCGCGCGTCGTTGACGTTCGCTCGGAAGAAGCGTGGCGCTGGCCGAACGGAGAAATGGAGTGTCCGCGAGACGTCCGATAGCGCCAGTACGCAGCCACAATTGCTGCATAGTCAATTTACTGGTCCAATTAGACACAAGAAACGCTCGGGTCCAGAGGCACTCATATATATATGAGTGCTTCGTCGGGGCTGGGGATGGGGCCTGCCGGAATGGGGCGGTTAGGGGCGCAGAAGCACTTCTGTATATGAGCGCCGCTGGCGAAGCAGCGCAGACACAAGGGGGTAGACATGAACTGGTATCTGGGTGTGCTGAAGAAGTACGCGACGTTCGAGGGTAGAGCCCGTCGCAAGGAGTACTGGTACTTCGCGCTTTTCTACGTTCTCGTCTACCTGGTCCTGGCGGCGGTGGACGGCCTCACCGGCACCTATAACGCCAACGCCGGTATCGGATTGTTGAGCGGGCTGTACGTTCTCGCGACGATCATTCCGAGTATTGCGGTGATGGTGCGACGGCTGCACGACACCGATCGCAGTGGCTGGTTTGTGCTGCTCGGCGTCATTCCGGTCGTCGGTGACATCGTCCTGCTGGTGTTTGCGTGCCTGGACAGTCAGCCCGGGGAAAATCGGTTCGGTCCGAATCCGAAGGGTGTCATCGGGCCGGGGACGCCCTCTCCAACAGAGGCACGGGACTTGTCGCGATGAGTTGCAAGAGGACGCCGGAGAAATGATCGCTACGATCATGAGAGCCAGTGCGCGGCGACATGTTCGGGGAAGTCAATTTATTGAGTCGAGTTACTCAGTCGACGGTGCTAACGGCCGCATGCCCAATGTACTGACCACGGCTGACGAAAGACGTGAGTGTGTCTCCGGAAAATGGTGACGGAGATGATGTGAAATGCGAGGGATGCGCGAGCTGATGCTGGTAGCGGGGGTCGCCGGCCTGGTCGGCTGCGGGACCGTCGCCAACGGCGTCAAGCAGGATGTGGAAGTCACCTCGGATCCGCCAGGAGCGAGATTCGTTGTGTCGCCATCGGGGGTCACTGGTGTGACACCCGCCACGATCCAGCTGGAGCGAAAGTACGATTACACGGTCCGCCTGTCGCTGCCAGGGTATCGGGACCGGAAGGCGTATATGCGGCGTACCGTCTCGGGGTCGACACAGAACGGCAATGTGGCATCGTGCCTGGTCCTGCCCTGGATCTGCATGGCATGGTCCGCGGTCGATGAGAAAAATGGTGGGCAGTTCGATCTCGTCCCCAGCCCCCTGAGCGTCACTTTGACGCCTGATGACGGCACGCTGGATGCGGAGACCGAATCTCGCGTGTCGTTCTTCAATGCGAATCCCCATGCGGCGGTGACGTTCACGATCGATGGGGGTGAGGAGTGCAAGCTGGCTCCCGGGAAGTTTGCCCGGCGCGTCCTTTCGCCCGGTACGCACCACGTCGAAGCCTTTCATTGGGACGTGTTCAAGATGACGGGAACTTCGGACATCGAGATTGATGGACCGGAGCAGTTCGTGGCGATCTTCGCGACCGTGTATTCGACGCGCGCCGCGCCGGTCAACGAGTTGCCGGAGGGATTCGCGGAGGACTGTATCCCGGCACATACACCGAGCAATGCGCCGCCGGGTATCGCCGGAGACGGGACGGCGCCGTTGCTGCCGTCCGAGGCAGCGGGCGGGTAATGATCGCGCAGCAGGAACGCAGACTGGGCGCTCGTGAAGCTCAGCGCCAATGACGTTTGTTCAGATGGAGGGATGGTGCGCGGTGTAGCCGGCGGCGGCCTCATAGGCAGCCCCGGCCGACAAGAGCGCGGCCTCGGCAAGATCCGGACCGATGAGCTGGAAGCCGAGCGGTGCGCCGGACGGCGCTCGCCCCATGGGCAAGGTCAATGAGGGAACCCCTGCAAGATTGAAGGGTATCGTGTAAGCCAACAGCGGCGCTGCGGCCAGCGGAGGGGCGTTCACCATTGCAGCCATTTCGGCGATCGTGGGCGGCGATATCGGAAGCACGGGCGCTACCAGCACGTCGACAGCGCGGAAGATCTGCAACAGTCGTCCATGGAACTCGCGCCGCCAGATGGCAATCGCGGCGTAGTCCGCCGCCGGCGTCGAACGACCGATGTCCAGAAGCGCACTGTAGCCGGCGCTGTACGAGGATTTCTCGGACGGATAGGTCGGCGCGTGGGAGATCGCGGCCTCGACAAAGGCCGCCGCCACCGCGCGCTCGAGGAACTCGCCAACGCTGGGCATGGACACTTCCACGATCACGGCGCCCGCGGCTTTCATCAGGGCAATGGCTCCCTTCAATGTCGTCGCCGACGGCTCATCCAGACCGCCGAGCGAGTAGAGCGGGTCGACTCCGACTTTCACGCCGCGGAGAGTACCCGCCTGCGCGGCGCCGACCCAGTCGACCGCGGGCTCATCCAGAGCGGTCGGATCGAGCGGGTCCGCCCCGGCGATCGCCGCAAACATCAGCGCAGCATCCAACACGGTGCGTGCCATGGGGCCGACGTGGTCAAAAGTATCGGATAGAGGGAACACGCCGCGACGGCTGACTCGGCCCCAGGTCGGCTTCAACCCCACCAGATGGTTGCAGGCCGATGGGAAGCGAATCGAACCAGCCGTATCCGTGCCGATCGCGCCATAGACGAGGCCCGCCGCAACACTGACGCCCGAACCGCTCGAGGATGTGCCGGTCCAGTGATCCGGCGCCCAGGGATTGACCGGGGCCGTGATGTCAGGGTGGTGTGCGCCCCAGGCGCCTTCGGTCAACTGCGTCTTGCCAATGATGATTGCCCCGGCGGTCTGCAAGCGTGCGACGACCGTCGCCGAGTCCAGCGGCCCGAATCGCGTGCGAAAGAAACCCCCGGCGCGCGTCGTCGTGCCTGCCATCGCGCACAGGTCCTTGACGGCGATGGGAACGCCATGCAGAGGACCCAGCGGTTCCCGGCTGACCCGGCGCGCGTCGGCGGCCCGCGCCTCGACCAGTGCAGCCTCGGCGCGCACCTGGGCGAACGCGTGGAGGCGCGGCTCCAGCGCCGAGATGCGGTTGAGCGCTTGTTGCGTCACTTCCTCTGCAGTGAGCACACCTGAGCGAAGGTCGGCGGCGACCGCCGCGAGACTGCGATAGTGCAATGCATCGGTGTGGGTCATGGCCGGGTCCCTCTTGCGTGTCACGGGAACCGTAGCACGACCCCTTACTCATGGAAACGCACAGGCGCCGATCTTTGTCGGATCGTCGAGAGAATAGAGACGGTCCATGAGAATGAAGGCTGGTGTTGCTCATGCAGTGAGCCCCCGAGGTGGGAAGCTGGTGTTTGCCCCCAAGCGCGTCGGGTCGGATGAACGTCCATGGGCGCTGGTGCGCGGTGACAACAGCGATGTGTTCAATGCACTGGCTGCGGCTCGCTGATGCCGGGGCTGTACCAGTGCTTCGCTGCACACCAGCGTCCTTCCGAAGAGAAACAAGGGATAAGTAATACTCACTGTTTTCAGTGGTGGTCTGGAAGGACCATATTCGAGCGTTGGGTGTCGTGGGACACATATACATATGGGTCGCACCGGGTGGGACGTTGCGAGGTATGTAGCCGGGGGATAAGAGAGCGGGGGTCTCACAATCGGGTCGACGGATCGGGCGAGGGGAAATTGGGAGAGGTTGTTCGAGCAGAACGATCGTTGAGCCTCGCGCCGCGCAGCGGCGATGAGGCGCAGGAGGTGGAAGATGTCGCTGAAGAAAATCCAGTTTGCGTTCGTTGCAGGCGCGGCCTTGCTGCTCTCCGTGCACGTGCTGGCCGACGATTTCGCGGACGCGCTCGCGGCTTACGACAAGCATGACTATTCGACCGCCCTCCAGTTGTTTGAGCCTCTTGCCGATCGTGGCGACATGCGGGCCGCATTGTTTCTCGGTGCGGCCTATTACACGGGGCTGGGAGTTCGTTTCGACCGGTACAAGTCGGTCAGGTGGATGTTGAAAGCCCGATCGAGCGCGTCGCCGTCCGTTTTCGAGTTCGTGTATGGACACTGGCAGGCGCTTGCGAACGCCGGCGACCCGGATGCCGCAGTGGCGCTGGGCACTGCCTACAACACTGGATTCGGCGTGCCGATCGATACCAACAAGGCGTTTGCGTTGGCCAAGCAATCCGCGGACCTGGGCTACGCGCCCGGCCGGCACGCACTGGGGGCGGCGTACTACTACGGCGACGGCGTACGCAAGGACGTCGCCGAGGCGTTCAAGTGGTACAGCCTCGCTGCCGAACAGGGCTATACCCGGGCGCAGGGCGCCATTGCCGGGATGTACCAGACCGGGACGGGCGTGAAGAAGGACAAAGCGGCCGCGATGGCGTGGCTACGAAGGTCTGCAGACAATGGCGGCACACAAGAGCAGTACGAACTCGGAGTCATCTATGCCGATGGAAACGGTGTCCGAGCGGACGCGGTTGAGGCTGTGAAGTGGTATAGGCTCGCCGCGGCCGGTGGGTCACCGCTCGCGCAGAACAATCTCGCCGTCAGTTACCTGCAAGGCACCGGGGTCACGAGGGACCTTGTAACGGCCTACGAGTTCTCGACGCTCGCGATGAATGGGGCGGACCTGGTCGAAGCGAAGTTCCATGCGCCCATGCGCCGGGCGTTCGCCACCATGGACGGCGCATTGAGTGATGCGCAGAAACGGGCTGCCCTGTTCCAACTGGGGGAGAGATGTCGCGACGGTGACGGCGTCCCCCGGGACGACGTGCTGGCGTACCACTGGATGGATGTTTCCACACACATGGAGTTGGATGAAAGTCTGCGCACCGCAAGACTAGCGGAACGCGACAAGCTGGCGGAGAGGATGCGGCCGGACCAGGTGGCGCGCGCGCAGATGCTTTAGCGCTCCGGGCCATAAACGTAGAAGGAAGAGGCGCCCAATACGATGGACTTTGAACAACTCAAGACGCGGCATCGCCCCAGGGAGGTCATCCCGACGCCCTGCTTCAGGCTCCGCAGCCAGCCAGGCGCCATGATGCCGACGATGACGATCGCTGCCACTTCGAGCAGCGCGGCAGCGCGAGAGTCGCTAGCTTTGGTCATGCAGATGATTGTTCGCCCAGTGACTGGGCATTCGAGCGCGCTGGGGCCAAAGACATCAACTTTGATCGCTACGAGCAGGACGGACCAAATGACCGGTCTGCGGGGCAACTCGGGCGCCCACGGTTGCCCTCTCTCACATGATGTAACCTGCTGAATCTCCGTGACTCCCGGGCGTACAGCGTGGTCCGGCTGCGGCGCCGGTTCGGCCTGAAATCCGATCAACCGTTGGCGCCTGTTCAAGAGCGTAGGAACTGCCATGACTCTCAAGCTGCAAAAGCCCGCCTCCGAGCGCAAACGAAACATCCTGCAGACTGTTCACGACCACCTCTATCCGGGTCGCGTGCTGCGCCTGGACCGCGGAGGCATCGACTTCGTTCCAGACCGGCGCGAGGGTTATCGCTACTGGGACGTCGATGGACGCGAACTGCTCGACCTGCACCTGAACGGTGGTACGTTCAACCTCGGTCACTGCAACCCGCAACTGGTCGAGGTGCTGCAGCGCGAGGCGCCGCGCTGCGACATCGGCAACCATCACTTTGCCTCGGAGCCGAAGGCGCGGCTGGCGCAGGCGCTGATCGCCGCCATGCCGGGCGAACTGCGCTACGTGGTGCTCACCAGCAGTGGCAGCGAAGCCTGCGACGTCGCGATCAAGTCGGCGCGCTTTGCCACCGGCCGGCGCAAGGTCGTGTCGCTGGCCGCTGGCTACCATGGTTGCACCGGCCTCTCCGGTTCGGCGGGCAATGACAGCGCGGCGGCCTATTTTCACAGCGACTATCCCGGCGAATTCGTCAAGGTGCCGTTCAACGACTTGCCGGCGATGGCGCGAGCGCTGGCTGCCGGCGACGTGGCACTGGTGATAATGGAAACCATCCCCGCAACCTGCGGCTTTCCCTTGCCGGCGGCGGGTTACCTGCCGGCGGTCAAGGCGCTGTGCGCGAAATACGAAACGCTGTATGCGGCGGACGAAGTGCAAACGGGCCTGGGTCGTACTGGTCATCGCTGGGGCGTCGAGGCGTTCGGTGTCGTGCCGGACATGATCGTCACCGGCAAGGGACTGTCCGGCGGCCTGTATCCGATGGCCGCCGTGGTGATGTGCGAGCGTGCGGGCGCCTGGTTGCGTGAAAACGGCTGGGGGCACGTGTCAACATTCGGAGGTTCCGACCTTGGCTGCCACGTCGCACTCAAGGCGCTCGAAATGAGTCTGGACGAGGAAACGCTGGCCAACGTGCGCACACGCGCCCAATACCTGCGCGCCGGACTGGAAGCGCTCAAGCCGCGCTTTCCGTTCTTTCAGGACATCCGCCAGCAGGGGCTGGTGATCGGCCTCAAGTTCACCGACAGCCAGTACGGCCAGGGCATGATGCGCGCGCTCTACGAGAACGGTATCTGGGCCATCTGCGCCGGCTTCGATGAATCGGTGATCCAGTTCAAGCCCGGCCTGCTCATCGACCAGGCTTACTGCGACGAGGTGCTGCGGCGCTTCGAGAACGCCTGCATCTGGCTCGCGAACAACCTGTTTGCATTGATAACCGGCGGCAATCCATCCGAGGACGACCCCGTCCTGGCTGGCGTGCGCGCCCTGGCCGAAGCGGCGCTCGCACACTGGAATCTCAGCGGCGCGCCCCTCACGCTCATCAAGCATCGTGAGAACACCATCTTCAGGCTCACTGCGGCCGATGGCCGCCGCTATGCGCTGCGCGTCCACCGCCACGGTTATCACACCGACGCCGAACTGCAGTCGGAGATCGACTGGATGCGCACATTGATGCGCGACGGCTGCCTTGAGACACCGAAAGTCGTACCGACCGCTGCCGGCGGGGACTTCGTGACCATCGGCCACGAACGCGTCGTGCAACCGCGCCAGGTGTCGATGCTCGAATGGCTCGACGGCACCCCCTTTGACAATCTGGGCCGCGTGGAGCGCGGCGTCGAGACGGAACTCAAGGAGCGCTATCGCCGACTGGGTGCGCTGGCCGGCCGTCTGCACGAGCACAGCGCGACGCATCGACCGCCGGCCGAATTCGTGCGACCGGCCTGGGATGAGGCCGGGTTGCTGGGCGAACAGCCCTTGTGGGGACGTTTCTGGGAGCATCCCAGGGTCACGCGCGAGCAGCGTGCGCTGATGCGCAAGGCGCGCATCGTGCTCGACGGCCTGCTCAAGGAGATTGGCAAGGACCCGGAGAATTACGGCCTGATTCATGCTGACTTTCTGCCGGAGAACGTGCTGGTCGAGGGCGAGCACCTGCGGCTGATCGACTTTGATGATTCGGGCTGGGGCTGGTACCTGTTCGAGGTCGCCGCCTCGGTGTTTCCTCAAGTCAACCAGCCGTTTTTTGACGCGCTGCTCGCTGAATACGTCGCCGGCTATCGCACCGAACGAGAGTTGTCGAAGGAACATGAGGAGCTGATCCCCGCCTTCATCATGCTGCGCGGTTTCACCTATCTCGGCTGGCTGATGACGCGCGCCGGCGCCATGCCGAACGCGGACCGTATCGCCGACGAGGTGTCCAAGGCGCTCAGCGGCTTCATTCCCGAACTGCTGGCTGAGCTGACCCCGATGCAACGCCTCGGGGTGAATGTCCTCGCAATGATGAAGTCGCTTCGCGATTGAGCATCGCGCCATACTAAAGACCATGAACCCTCAGCCGAAGAGCCCGATCGTCAAGATGGCATCCGTCATTGGCACGGTCGGGGTTACGGGGTGCGCGCCGTTTTCGACGGCGACACATCAGACGGTTCCGCCTGTTCGAACGAGCGGCCTTCGCTCGACGCCGAGGCCACGGTGACGTAGGGTGACGATCCCAACATACGAGAAGTCTGCCATGGCACGTCGGGTCCCTCGGCATCGCGGTTGCACCTGGATCGTCGGCATCCTGCTGCTCGGGTTCGTCGCCCGCGACGCGTCCGCCCAGACCTATTCGGTCGAGATTCGTCCGACGCTGAACGACCTGGACGTCAAGATCGAGCAGGTCCCGCAGACTTCGATGCTGATCATCAAGCTGACGAACAACGAATCGACACGAGTGCGCTGCGTGCTCAACTTCGACGCATCGCCGCAGACGCCGCGACGCAGTACGCGCAGCATCAATCCAGGCAAGACGATCTCCAGCGTATTCCGGGCTCAACGTCACTGGTTCCGCGTCATCGTCGACGTGACCTGCCGACCCTCGTCCTGAGGGAGCGGTCGGCCAGGACTGGTCCCGCGTGTGGGACCAGGCCGGTCGGCGGCGATTCCAGCTCGCGCCAGGCCGGAGGGATGGCCATGTGGTCCACTAGCACCGCTGCGCGGTGGATCATGTGGCAGTCTCAGTTGAATCCCTCAGATGGTTGAGCGAGCACGAGGATTGCCGGACGCCGGAGGCAGGTCCAACATCAGCGGCAGGCCTTAACTGAGCAACGGAGACGGACATGAAAGCTAGCGTCACGCAGACGACACAGATCCAGACCGAATACCTGATGACCCTGTTGGCACCACTCGATGCACCCATCGTCGTCGACGGCTCATTGCAGATATTCAACGTGCCGTCCGGGGGTTGGGCTAAGGGTCCGAAGATCAATGGAACGCTCCTCGCTCCCGGGGGAGACTGGTTGCGAATGATGCCGTCCGGCGTGTTTCGGCTGGACGTGCGGGCAACGGTCCGTACGGACGACGGCGCGGACATCTACGTGTCCTACAACGGCATCATTCAGCACTCCGCAGAGAGTGCAGCGCGCCTGATGAAGGGCGAGGTGCTCACTGACAAAGACATTCCGTACTTCGTCACCGCGCCGACTTTCCAGACATCTTCCGAGAATTACGCATGGCTGAATGGTGTACAGGCCATCGGCAAGATGGTTGAGGTCAAGGCGGGAGATGGCGGGTACATTAAGTACGACGTGTTCAGCGTGCGGTGACGGCTTGGGAGGAGGGGACGTTGCAGACGGATTCGTAGGTTGGGTGAGCGCGGAGTGATTCGCACAAGCGACCAACTGCAACTGAAAAGCAGGGTCGGACCGCGACTCAGCGCGGCCGGCGGGCCTTGCCGATCGTGCGCTTCCTGGCAGGCGATTTCTGGCGCGCGCCTCGCGCCTTCCCGCTGGGTCGCTGCGGCGCGCCTGTCCCGAATGTCGCCTCGAGCTCGTCCACTGCCGCGTCCATGTGGATGGCGAGCCGTTGCACGCTCGGCACGGCATCGGGGCAGGCGACGAACCCGAAGTACATTCCGCCCGCATAACTCAGCACGGTGATGTTGAGCGCCATGCCATGGCCGGCCTGCGAGACCGGGTAATGCGCCACCATCTCGGCGCCGTGGAAATAGAGCCGCTCGCGTGACCCCGGGACGTTGGAGATGAACAGGTTCGCCTGCGGGCCGATCAGCTTGTCGACGCCCGGCACCAGGGTCTGCAGAAACACGGGCATGCTGAGCACCGTGACGAAGTGCATGGCTGCCGTCCGCGTCATGCCCTTGAGCTGCGCCTTGCCGGCCGCGCTCGAGTGGCAGATCGTCGCGAAGCGCTGGCGCACGTCCTCGATGTCCGTGCCGAGGCGCGCAATCAGGCATGTCACCGCGTTGCCAGCCGCGGCACCATCCTCGTGGTGCAGGGCCATCGGCACGGCCGCAATGAGCGTGTGCTCGGGCAGCGCGTCGCGCTCCCCGAGGTAACGTCGCAGCGCACCGCTGCACGCGGCCAGCACCGCGTCATTGATGGTACCGCCCGCTGTATCGCCGATCGCTTTGAGGCGGGCCAGGCTGACCGCATAGGTGGCAACGCGACGTTGCGCACCGACGTGGACGTTGAGCATGGTGCGGGGAGCCTCAACGATGGAGGCAAGGTCGGAATCGGCACCCACGCCGAGGGCCGCCTGCGCGGTGGCCGCCAGGCCGCGCGCCAGGCTCGGCAACGACCTGAGCTCGCTCCCGATCGCCGCCGGCAGCCGCTCGATCATGCTGCCCGTGTGCGCGGCCGACTCCATCGGCCGCTGCGACTCGTCCGCCCAGAACGGCGGCGAGAAACTCCTGCGAGGGTCCGTCGCCAGGTTGATGAGTCGCATGGCGGCCGCGCCGTCGAACATCGCGTGATGCAGCTTGGTGTAGACCGCGAAGCGGCCCCCCGCGATTCCCTCGATCAGGTGGTACTCCCACAGCGGGCGCGACAGGTCCATCGCGTTCGAGTGCAGGCGCGACACGAGCATCCCGAGTTCGCGCTCTCCGCCGGGATTCGGCAGTGCAGTGTGGCGAAAGTGATAATCCAGGTCGACGTCGTCAACGACCTCCCAGCTCGGCATCACCCTGCCAGCGATGCCGGCCGCCAGCTGGTAATTCAGTGGTGGCACCGAGACCCGGTGCTTGCGCATCTCCTCAAACAGCTTCGAGACGAAATGGGCGGACGCGCCCGACGGCACCTTGAAGATCTGCAGGCCGCCGACGTGCATTGGCGTCTCGCGCGTCTCCGCGAGCAGGAACATGCCGTCCTGGACGCTCAACCTGACCTGAGTTGCCAATGTCCGTCTCCGACGCTGCTGGTGCGTAGGATGCTACCCCGGTCATCGGCCGACGTCGTCCGGAGGGTCGGTGAATAGCCATCGCCCGGGCCATTCGATTGGGCACTATGAGAGCTGGTTCCTGCGTGCCAACCATCCCACGCGCAATGCCGCGTTCTGGATCCGCTACACGATATTCGCGCCGCATGGCCGACCGCAGGACGCCATCGGTGAACTCTGGGCGATCCATTTCGACGGCGAACGACGGCTGATCCGGTCCGCCAAGTCCGAGGTCCCGATCAGCGACTGCACTTTTGCGCCGCGTGGTCTCAATGTGCGAGTCGGCGGTGCGACGATTGAGGCCGGCAAACTTCGCGGCGGCGCCAACGGCGGCCGCTGCATTCGATGGACGCCCAAGTACCGGAACGGCGGGCCACCCATGATCTTCCTGCCCGAACGGACCTACAAAACGCGATTGCCGAAGGCGAAGGCGCTCTGCACGCGTCCGCAGGTCGTGTTCGACGGTACGCTCGAGGTCGACGGCGAATCCATCGCCGTCGATGGCTGGATCGGTAGTGAGAACCACAACTGGGGCAGCAAGCATACGGACACGTACGCCTGGGGACAGGTGGTCGGCTTCGAGGGCGCGCCAGAGGCGTTTCTCGAATGCGCCACGGCGAGGCTCAAGCTTGGACCATTCTGGACGCCGCCGATGACGATTTTCTGCCTGCGGTTCGGTGGCCACGACTACCGGCTCAATTCCCCGTGGCAAATGTTCCGGACAAGGGGCGCCTGGAAGGATTTCGACTGGCACTTCGACGGTGCGCAGCCCGGGGTTCGCATCCACGGTCGAATTCATGCAGCGCCGGAGGATTTCGTGTCGCTCACGTACTACAACCCGCCCGGCGGAACTCACACTTGTCTCAACAGCAAGATTGCCGCGTGCGAAGTGACGCTCGAACGTCCGGGCGAGCCCGCGGTCACCCTGACGACACCTCACCGTGCGGCATTCGAGATCCTGACATAGCGGTGCGTAACGGAGAGAGGACGCGGCCTGCCGCCGCTCGACGCCCCGCGGGGCGTCCTCGGGGCCGGTTTGCCAAGGCGTCCGTCGCGGTCAGGCGTTGATGCGTTCGGTGCCTGCGCTATTGTCGAGCGCAGCGTGCAGATTCATGTGACGCATACTTGCGTATCGTCGCCCGGATTTCCGGTAACCCCTCTGCGCGTTGACCGACCCGCTGGATTTGCACATGAAACCTACGGCCCTGCTGACTGAGTCAATTCGCTCCGGGATCATTGCGTCGCTGGTGATTGTGTCGTTGAGTCCCCTGTTCAAGACCGCGGGCTGTCGCATCGGCTACTACGGCCCGAAGTTTGCGGCTCTGTTTTTTTGACAATCTGCAGCGCTGGCTGCTCTTCCTGCAGCACCCGGTCTTGGCCGGATCAGCGTACGGGGCCGCCTACTACGTGGTGGTCAACTCGCTGGCGCTGCCGATTTACTTCGGTGATCCCTTGCCATGGCAGTTGGGCGCCGCCACGTTCCTGCCGAGCCTGTTCGGAAACATGGTCTACGGCACCTCGATCGGCCTGACCTCGAAGCGCTTCGTGAGCGCAGCCCGAGCGGCGGCATCGCTGAGACGTGCGTGATCGGTGTTGAACTCTGCAGGTAGTGCCGGGGCTCGCGGCCGGACCGTTTGTCATCGGCGCGTCACAGTCGGTTACTAGTATTGCCGCACCCCAAACCTTCGGCCCTCTTCGTTAGGGCCGCTTTTTTTTGGGGCGGGGCGCTGTCTGCGGGCCCCAGTGGGAGCCTTCTCGGCCCGGAGGTAAGATCCGAACGTCGATCGAGAGGCATTTGTCAGCATGCGACAAGATTGCGATGGCTTCGGGACAGTCGTGGCGAAACTGGCCTTGGCTGCAATGGCGGCGATCGTTCTGGCGGGCTGTGTTGAATCGCTGGTTCGAGGGGAGCAGGGGGCGTCGCCAGTCGTGCTGACGCTCGATCCCTATGCCGGGCGACTGCGAACGGTGACTGTAACTGTGAACGGCGGGCCGCTCACGCTGCTGTTCGATACCGGTGGACCCGTGCAACTCGGCGTGGGAGGGATCACGCACGACCTTCCCAGCCTGGGCGTGTTCGATCTGAACGCATTGTTGCCATCGGAACTGCCGCGACTCGATGGACTGCTCGCGCTGGACGCGTTTGCGGACACTCCGTTCACGCTCGAGCTTGGCGCGAATCAGCTGACGCTGGAGACGCCGGAGAGCCTGCGAACGCGGGTCGCAGATACCACAGCGGTCCAGGTACGCACAGCGAACGGCGTGGACGGTGGCAGCCTGGTTGTATTCATGAACGGGCGAGTTACATTCGGCCAGATTCTCTGGCTTGAGCTCGACTCCGGCAACCTCGCAAAGGTGCTGCTGGCAAGCCACGTCAGGGTCGACTCCAGTGCGGGTGCGGACGAGGCGGGCGAAGTGCCCCTGACACTGGGGACGATCACGACGGCGCCGCTCGCGTACGAGAGGCGCGAGCTGATTATCGATGGCGCGCTGAACGCGGAGTTTCTCGAGCGATACGCGGTAACGGTCGACCTGGCGCAGCGGCGCGCGTGGATCAAAGCGTCGCGTTGAGGGTAGGTGGGGGTCCTTTCTGCGTTCGGCGGGCGGAGGCAGGGCGCTTCGGGAGACGCATCGAGGAGGGGCTATGACAGAGCACGATGAACCATCTTATGAGTCGGCACAAGCGGTCATGGCGGGCTTGGCCGAGGACACGCCGATCGTGATGATCAACCTGCTGCGTTATCGGGATCGCGCGGCGTATCCAGCGGGCAGTGATGCCGAGCCGTGCAGCGGACGCGATGCCTACCGGCGCTATGGTCAGGTGTCGATTCGTCTCATTACGGCGGTGGGCGGGCAGGTGATCTGGCAGGGGTCGCCGAAGGCGGTGTTGATCGGGGCCCCGGGGGAGCAGTGGCACAAGGCGCTGCTGGTGCGCTATCCATCGAAACGGGCGTTTCTCGAGATGGTGGGCAGTCCCGATTACCAGGCGATCACGGTGCATCGGACCGCGGCGCTCGAGGACTCGCGACTGATCGCGACGGTGCCGGCCCAGTAGAACCGTCCGGGGCTGAGGCAGAGACAGGCACGAGCGCGGTGTCAGTGGATATGCCTGCGGCCCGAGCCGAAGATCAGGTAGAACGCAGCCCCGACCAACGACACCGCCGCGGTGAGTACGAACGGCGCGCCGAATGTGCCCGTGCGATCTACCAGCCAGCCCGTGATGTAGACGCCGACGATTCCCGGGAGCGTGGCAAATGTGTTGCTGATGCCCCAGATGACGTCGGCATACTTCGGTGCGATGTCGAAGCAGTTCGGCGCGAAACCGGACATCGCGAACGCCGAGCAGCCGGCTGCGAAGCACATGATCACGACAGCCATAGCCGGCGTCGTAGCCTGGGTCAGCAGCAGCATGAATACGGCACCGCCGAGCAGCGCGATGGTCTGCATGAGCTTGCGGACGAAGCCGGCGCTGCGCCCGGCCCGCAGCATGCGATCCGCCCAGGCGCCCGCGAGATTCGCGGCGACGAAATTGACCAGCCAAGGTGCGGCGGAGAGCGCCCCGGCGCTCGCGAGCGAGACGCCGAAGGTCGTCTTGAAGTAGCTCGGCAGCCACGCGAGCAGGACGTACAGGCCCCAGTTGCTCGCGAAGTGGGCCACGACGATTGCCCACACCGCCGGCAGGCTGAGCAGGTGCCCCCAGGGAATGGCGCGCCGCCCGGACTTCGCCGATTCGGTTGACGCGGCGCCCGGCGACTCGCCGCGCGCGAGCACGTGCCACGCGGCGTACCAGAGCAGCCCGATCGCCCCGAACAGGTAGAACGGCAGTGACCAGCCGTATTCGCGCACGATCCACCCGGTGGCCGGCAGGGCGAACACCGTGCCGAGCGAGATCGCGCTGATGATCAGTGCCGTCGCGCGCGAGCGGCGCTCGGGCGGCACCCAGCGCGAGATCATATTCATCGAGGCAGGGAACACCGCTGCCTCGCCGACCCCGAGCGCGATGCGCGCAACGATCAGTGCGCCGAGCGACATCATCGCCGCCGGCGGCGTGAGTGCCGTCCACGCCGACCACCAGATCACCGCGATGCCGAGTACCCGCCAGCCGCCGTAGCGGTTCGCGAGCGCGCCGGTCGCCGCCATCAGGAACAGGTATCCGACGAAGAATGCGGAGAGCACCATGCCCTTGTCCGTCTCGGTCCAGCCGAGATCGTCTTTCATCGCGATGGCGGCGACCGAGATGTTGGTGCGATCGATGTAGGAGATGAACACGGCGGCAAAGAGCAGCAGGACGACGGTGTAGTACCGCGGCCAACTCGGACGGTTCGTCTCGATCCGCGCGCTCGACATGGGCGATCCCCCCCCCGATGAGTCTGCGGGGATGCTACACGAGCGGGCCAGCGTCGGAAGACGTTCGGGTTGAACCCGGCGAGTGCGAGCGGTGAGGCGGTTCGGGCGCCCCTGACCTGTCACTGCAGCGCTTGAAGACAAGCCGCGTCCGTCAGCAGCGTTCGCAGGCCGACGCGTCGCATGAGGACGGCGGGGTAAGCCGTCCGTTCGGACAGCCGGTCGGACGCGGGCTCCCGCCCGCTCGCTCGCCGAGGGCGAGCCTCGAATCTGTCCAGCGGACAGCTGCGTGTCAGGCGTCGATGCGCATCGTGTGCGCGTCGTTGTCGACCATCGCGTGCACGTCGAAGAACTCGATCTCGGGGACTGCGCCGTAGACGGTGCGCAGGCGTTCACGCCAGGCGTCGTTGTAGAACGCATCGGCCGCAGCGCGGGATTCCCATTCGTAAATGCCGCTGCCGTGCGTCGCGTTGCCGGCGAAGTACTTACGGTACAGGCCGGGCAGGTCCCGGTACCGAGGGACGCCGTCTTCGAGGACGGTGCGGAGTTTCGCGCCCGTCAGGCCGGCGGGGGCAGGGAAGCGAACGATGGCGAGGCAGCGCATGAGTGGGTCTCCGTCGAATGTGCAGGAGACCGTAGCACTACGCGGGATGTGGCTCAATCCAAGAGGGTGTCGCCGCTGCCGGGGTCCCGCTGCTAATTGAGTCAGGACACTGGCCACGTAAGGCGGTTGCTGGGGCGATGCTTGACGACCGGGACACCCACGTTGGTACGATCCTCGATCTGACGAAATCGATTCTACAAGCCGCAGCGCACGCCCTGGTGCATCATTGCGGTTGCAGCCGATGACGGCCCTTGAGCGAAACTCCCGGCTGAGGCGCGCAGAGAAGGTTCACCATGGGGCCCGGGCCTTGTGCTTCGGCATTGACGCAGGAAACAGAGGTTGAAATGAGCGATATCGAGACTTTCCGCCTTGAGACCCGCGCGTGGCTCGAGGCGAACTGCCCCGAGGAGATGCGCCGTCCGATCGTGACGGACGCCGACATGTGCTGGGGAGGCAGGAACCCGCGGTTCCAGTCCGAGGCGCAGCGAGTCTGGCTCGAGCGCATGGCCGAGCGAGGCTGGACGGTGCCGATGTGGCCCAGGGCCTACGGCGGAGGCGGCCTTGGCAAGGACGAGGGGGCCGTACTCAAGCAGGAAATGAATGCGCTCGGCTGCCGCCTGCCGCTGTACAGCTTCGGCATCTGGATGCTGGGACCGGTGTTGCTCAAGTACGGGTCCGAGGAGCAGCGGCTCGAACACCTGCCGAAGATCGCCAGGGGTGAGATCCGCTGGTGCCAGGGCTATTCGGAGCCGAATGCGGGCTCCGACCTCGCATCGCTTGCGACGCGCGCCGAACTGGTCGACGACCACTTCATCGTCAATGGCCAGAAGGTCTGGACGTCGTACGCCGACGAGTCGGACTGGATCTTCTGCCTGGTGCGCACGGACAGCGCCCGGAAACAGGCCGGAATCAGCTTCCTGCTGTTCGACATGCGCACACCGGGCGTGACGACGCGACCGACCCTGCTGATCTCCGGCAAATCGCCATTCTGCGAGACATTTTTCGACAACGTGAAGGTGCCGAGCGGCAACGTCGTCGGTGAGTTGAATAGTGGATGGGGCATTGCCAAGTACCTGTTGACGCACGAACGCGAAATGATCAGTTCGGTCGGCAGCACGGCGGCGGTGAAGTCGGCGGGGCAACTCGCCGCCGAAACCGTCGGAGTCGATGCCCAGGGACGCCTGTTGGACCTCAGCCTGCGTGGCCAGGTCGCCAGCTTCGAGGTCGATGAAGCCGCTTTCGCCGCGTGGCTCGAGATGACCGCCGATCGGGCGCGCCGAGGTGAGGGACACCCGGCCGTGGCCTCGGCGCTCAAGTATTACGGCGCTGAACTGAACAAGCGCCGCTGGGAGCTCTTGGCGGCCAGCGGCGGCGCGGACGCCCTGGAGTGGGAAGGGGCCCGCACGAACGACGGCGAGGTTGTACGAACCTGGCTGCGCAGCAAGGGCAATTCGATCGAAGGCGGCACGAGCGAAATACAGCTCAACGTGGTTGCCAAACACATTCTTGGCCTCCCGGGCGCGTGACGGAGACGACAAATGACACTGGTTCTAAATGACGAGCAGCGCATGCTGAACGAAAGCGTGCAGTCGTTCCTCGAGGATTGCGCGCCGGTTTCCCACCTGCGGAAGCTCCGTGATACGCGCGACGCCACCGGCTTCAGCCGAGAGCTGTGGCGAGACTTCGCCGGCCAGGGCTACAGCGGTGTGCTGGTGCCGGAGGCTCAGGGCGGCCTGGGCCTGGGGGTGGTCGAGGCGGGGTTGATCAGCGAGCGCCTTGGTCACACGCTGACGCCGACTCCGTTCCTGTCGACAGCGGTGCTGGCGGCATGGGTGATTTCGCGGGCCGGTTCCTCGGCACAGCAGGACCGGCTGCTGCCGCGCATTGCGGCGGCCGAGACCGTCGTCGCGGTGGCCGTGGATGAATGCAGCAAGCACCGGCCCGCAGTGACGGACACGCGGGCGGCACGCGATGGTGCAGACTTCGTGCTGGACGGCAGCAAGCTTTTCGTCCTGGACGGACACGTGGCGGACACGCTGGTCGTTTCGGCACGCACCGGTCCGGACGCGCTGACACTGTTCCTGGTCGAGGCCGGCGCCAGAGGCGTTGAGATCGAGCGGACCGTCATGGTCGATGCCCACAATGCGGCACGACTGAGTCTGCGCAGCGTGCGCGTCGGTGCCGAGGCGGTGCTCGGCGCCATCGACGGCGGTGGTGCGCTGCTCGAGCAGTTGCTCGACGTCGGACGGGCGGTCATCGCCGCGCAACTGCTGGGCGTGGCCGACGAAGTGTTCGACCGGACCGTCGCGTATCTCAAGGACCGCAAGCAGTTCAATCGGCCGATCGGCGAATTTCAGGCGCTGCAGCACCGGGCTGCACAACTGTACTGCGACATCGAGGTGACGCGCGCTATCGTGCTCAAGGCGCTGCAGGCCGTACAGCGGGATGCGGCGCAGGCGCGAGTGCTGGTTTCGCAAGCCAAGTCGTGCGCCTGCACGACTTCCAACCGCGCCGTGCAGGAAGGCGTGCAGTTGCACGGAGGCATCGGCATGACCGACGACCTGGACATCGGGTTGTTCATGAAGCGTGCGCGGGTGTTGCAGGAGCTGTTCGGCGACGCGGGGTTCCACGCAGATCGGCTCGCCACACTGGGCGGGTACTAAGTTGGAAGGTACGCCGGGAAACAAAATGCCAAAGTTCGACCGCCACCGACTCGTCTTCGGCCTCTACCTGCTGGTGCTGATCGCAGCCGCCGTGCTGATCTCGGATCGGTTCAAGCTGCCTGCCTGGCCGGCGTTCATGGCCATGGTCTTCTTTTTCGTTGAAGAGATGAACACGAGCAAAGTGCCGCAGATTCTGGTGGGCGGCATGTTCGGCATCGGCTGCATCCTGCTGGCCACGCCGATCATCGGTGTGCTGGCCCCGCTTATCGGTGTGCAGTACGCCACGCTCGCTTACATTCTCGTCGTCGTGTACGCCATCGTGGCGTTCGGTGAAATGCTGCCGCTGATCTTCAACAACTTTGCATTCATGTACCTGACGGTTACCGGGGTCGCCGTGCAGGCTCCCGAGCCGAATCCGTACCTGTGGATGGCGGTCACGGGCATCGGCGGCGCGTTGCTGATCGCAGGTGTGATCGGTATCGGCAAGCTGATGTCGCGATCCGCCGGCGTCGGATAGACAGCATCCGATCTGCGATCACCAGGCTCTTGCGCTTGCCGGCGTCCCGGTTCCGCGCGAATGCGGTGGAAGGGGAGTGGGAAAGTCCGTATGTACGCAGTCGGCGCCGGTAGGCATGCTGCGCCGCAACAGTTTCTCCCCCTGATTCGGCCCTCCACGTGAGGGCCGCTTTTTTCTCGGAAGAGTAAGGACCCGATCGTGAAATCGATATTGGTTCTGTATTGCAGCCTGCGTGGCCACACCGCCCGGGTGGCCCGGCGGATCTGCGAGTCCGTGGTCGCCGCGGGCGGCCGGGCTGAAATGATGGAGATCAAGGAAGCGGTCCACGAAGGCGTGGCGTGGGACCGGTATGAGGTGGTGGTGCTCGGCGCGCCGGTGATCTACGGAACTTACGATAATACGTTCCTGCAGTTTGTGCGGCAGAACAAACAGCAACTGGATGCAAGGCCGAACAGTTTCTTCAACGTGTCGGTGGTGGCGCGCACGCCAGCCAAGGCGACAGTCGAGGGCAATCGCTACCTACAGAAGTTTCTCGAGATCTCACCGTGGAGACCCAGGGACCTCAAGGTCATTGCCGGAAAGGTGAACTATCCCGCCTGGCGCTGGTACGACGTGCTGATGATCCAGCTGATCATGAAGATGACGCACGGGCCTACCGATCGCCGCACTGTGATCGACTATACGAACTGGGAAGACGTGGACGCTTACGGCCGCCACGTGCTCGGGCTCGGCCGAGGGTCCAGGTGAAACTCGACCCCGTTGGCTGTCGAGACAAGCGACAATGCCTGCAGGTAATGGGTGCCGCGGTCGAAGCTGACGGAGGCGTCAGGGGATGGGCGCAGCCTTCGCGCGGCGGTGAATCTCGGCAACGAGCGCGTCGACCTGCTCGCGTACCTGTTGCTTTATCAGCAGCGCTCCGATCAGTGGCGGAACCCAGAAACCGGGCTCGATCTCAGCGCGATAGTCGATCGTGCAGTGGGTCGCATCGCCGGCGACGTGCCACGTGCCGCTCATCTGCCTGAGATTACCCGCCACCCTGGTGAATGTGAACTCGTGCGGGGGATCGAGGGTCACTGCGAGCGTGACGTCGGCCGCGAGGCTCGAGAACCCTAGTACCGGCCGGCCTACCTCCCGCAGCAGCAGCGGCTCGCCCGGGAGGCTCACGAGCCCCGTCGATTGCAGGCCCGGCAGGAAGTCGGCCATGTGATCGAAATCCGTCAGCACCGAGAAGCACAGTCCAGGCGATGCGCGGGCCTCTATCGTGGCACTGACCCGCACCACGGCGTCCACGCGCTCCACCTCGACCAGAGTCGAAGCGCTCGCGCTTGCACACGTGGCGATCAGCCCGAGCAGACATAGGGGACGGAAATTCATCGGCGGGGTCGAACGGGTATGAGCGGTGGATTGTACGGGATGCCGCCCAGCCCTCGTGCACGAAGGCCGCTTGGATCACGCTGACTCTGCGTGTAGTGCCGTTCGTCGTCGAATGCGGCGCGACGGGTTGGGCCGGGGGCCGCTCGACGCCCAGGCGGGTCCTCCCGAGCCCGGTTCGCGGGGGGCAATGCGGTGGGCCTGCCAACAGTACCGATGCGGGCGGGTGTTTGACGGACGGATATTGTGATTCTCGGGCGTGCCGGGCCGAGGGCGTAGGGTGAGTGCGCGCGATCGGGCATGAACCACTTGCTCCTCCCGGGTGAGAAGATGCACTGATGACCGCTCCACCCAAACGTAGACGCGGCGCAGTCCCCACCTCGCGGATGGGACGCATGCTGCGTTTCGGCCTGCTGGGAGGCGAGATTGCGCTTTCGGCCGCGCTCGGCACGGCGCGCCAGGTGTCCGCGGGACGGAAACCCAATCTGGCGGCAGCAGTCCTGACGCCACGCAACGCCGAGCTGCTCGCTCACCGCCTCGCTGCCTTGCGCGGCCCCGCGATGAAGCTGGGGCAGATCCTGTCGCTGCAGAGCGAGGAGATTCTCCCGGAGGCGCTCAGCAACGCGCTCGCGGTGCTGAGTGCGCAGGGGTACTCGATGCCTGACAGCCAGCTCAGGCGCGTGCTCGGCCGGGAATACGGCAAGGGCTGGCAGAGCAGGTTTGCACACTTCGATTTCGAGCCGGTCGCAGCGGCTTCGATCGGGCAGGTGCACCGCGCCCGCAAGCACGATGGCCACCAGCTGGCGCTCAAGATCCAGTATCCAGGCGTAGCGCGCAGCGTGGACAGCGACATCGACAACCTCGCGAGCCTGCTGGGACGGCTCGACTTCTTGACTGCGAAGCTGGACATCCCGGCGCTGGCCGAGGAGGCGAAGCGTCAGCTCAAACTCGAGACCGACTACGAAGCCGAGGCTCGCTGGCTGGAGCGCTATCGACGGCTCGTGGCGGACATGCCGGGCCTCGTCGTGCCGCATGTCGACAGAAGCCTCACCACGCGCCACATCCTCGCCATGGAGTGGATCGAGGGCGAGCCACTGGAACGGCTCGCGAGCGAGGCGGTGCCGCAGGCGAGGCGCAACGCGGTTGGCCGACAGTTGTTCGAACTGCTGTTTCGCGAGCTGTTCGAGTTCGGCTTCATGCAGACCGATCCGAACCTCGCCAATTACCTGTACCTCCCGGCGACCCAGCAGGTTGCGCTGCTCGACCTTGGCTCTGTGGGAGAGTACCGGGCGGCTTTCGTGGAGTCGTACCGACGGGCGTGCCGTGGTGTGGTCGCCGGGAACAAGGACATGATCCGCGAGGCGGCCTTCGAGATCGGGTATGCGCACCCGGACGACCCGGAGCCCGTGATCCGCAACTCGGTTACTGTCCTGCAGCTGGTCTGCGAGCCGCTGGCGCATCGCGGTCCGTACGATTTCGCGGCCTCGGGCCTGGTGCGTCGCGCCGGCGGGCTCAGCATCGAAAATGTGATGGGGCAGGGCATGAGGTTGCCGCCGCCCGAGACCCTGTTCCTGCACCGCAAGCTGCTGGGCACGTTCCTGATCTGCACCCGCCTCCGAGCCAGCGTCAACGTGCACGCACTGGTCGAACGGTTTCTCTAACGGCCACCATGCGTTTGCACCTGAGACTTCCGTTTCTGGCGGCGATCACAGCCGCGCTCGCGGCGACGCCATGCGCGTATGCGGGCGCCGACGCGATGTTGGACCGCTACGTCGCGGCGATAGCCGCGCAGCAGGACGCGAGGGTGACTGAGGCGCTGGCGCGCATTGCCGGCACCGGCCGGCAGCTGCTGGCGCTGCGTTCATACGTGCGCAGCGCATCTCACCTTGCCGAACGCTGGAGCTGGACGCAGGAGCAGATCGAGGCATTCGAGGGCTCGCCCGAGCAACGCGAGCTGCAACTGGAGATCGGCCGCGTACGGACCTCGTTCGTCGCCGCCAACCCCGGCTACGAGCTCTATGTGAATTCCCAGGTGCGCAGCCTGGATGTGCAGATCGAGAACTGGAATCGTAACGAGTCGGTGGCCGCTGCTGCCGACGAGATCATGACGGCCGCGCAGGCGCTGATCGCTTCGCCGGGTTTTCCGGCGGATCGACCCGAGCGAGCCCGGGAGGCCCTCAAGGCGTTTCTTGTCGGCCATACCCCCGTGCCGACGCCGACGATCGCGGCGCCTGGATTGTCGCTTCATGGGCAGATGCGAGCGATCGACTTTCAGGTGCATCAGGGCGGACGTATCGTCGCAGGTCCAAGCACGTCCGCCATCCCCGCTGACTGGGCGGCGGCGGGATGGGCTGCGAAACTCGACGCAGCCGTGCACGCAGGGAGCAACAAGTTCGTCGGTCCATTGGCATCCCCGCCTGCGCCGTGGCACTACACCTACGTGCCGGACGCGGTACCGGCAAAATAGAACACGACCGGGCCAAAGATCCGTCTTGCAGCGGCCGGCGGGCGTCGTGATCTAGGACACGAGGGCTGGATAGTCGCTATAGCCTTCGGCGTCGGCCGTGTAGAAGAGCTCCGCGCGTGGAGCCGCCAGCGGCGCACCGGTCTTCATGCGCTCGACGAGATCAGGGTTGGCGATGAAGGCACGCCCGAACACCGCAAGCTGGATGAGACCGGAGTCCAGCATCGCCTGTGCACTCGCGGCCGTGAGGTTACCCGCCGCGATCAGCGCCCCTTTGACGTGCGGCCGCAGTGCGGGGATCACGGCCTGCGGGTCGCCGGCGTTGTTCAGCTGGGGGCTGAAGGCGTCCGGCAGCATCACGTGTACGTAGGCCATCTGTGCAGTTGGCAGTGCGTCTAACAGCGCAAAGTGCGTCTCGAGCGGGTTGGCGTCGATGAGATCATTGAACATGTGGCCGGGGGAGACGCGAATGCCCGTGCGTGCCGCGCCGATGGCGCTGGCAACGGCTTCCACCGTCTCCACCACGAACCGGATCCGGCCGCTCACCGAGCCGCCGTACGCGTCGGTGCGCTGGTTGGTATTGCTGGCCAGGAACTGGTTCAGCAGGTAGCCGTTCGCCGCGTGCAGTTCGACGCCGTCGAAGCCGGCCTCGACCGCATTGCGTGCCGCGGTGACAAACTCGCTGATCACCCCGGGCAGTTCGCCGGTCTCGAGCGCACGCGGGGTGGGAAAGTCCTGCAGCTGCGACTGGTCGGTCCACATCTGGCCGGCCGGTTTCACGGCCGAGGGCGCAACCGGCGCGTCCGCGATCTGCCTGTTCAGCGGGTGAGCGATGCGGCCGCAGTGCATGAACTGCATGAACATCTTCGCGCCCCTGGCGTGGACTGCATCCGTCACGCCCTTCCATGCGGCAACCTGGTCCGGCGTATGCATCCCAGGCGTTCGGCAATAGCCCTGCCCGGCAAAACTAGGCTGAGTGCCCTCGGAAATGATCAGGCCCGCGCCAGCGCGCTGGGCGTAGTAGTCCCGAACGAAGGGCTTCGGCACGCCCATAACGTCAGCCCGGTTCCGGGTGAGGGGCGCCATGGCGATGCGGTTCTGCAACGGGAGGCCGGCGAGCTTCGTCGATTCAAAGAGGCTATTCATCGAAATATTTCCTTGGGATGCATCGACATGCGTGTATTTCTGGCAAGCCAGCGTACGGCCTTCGCGATGACTTGGCTATTCGCGTAGCAAACCATCCGGGATTCGGGTGAGGTTTGCGCCACGAAGCGAGCGCGACGGGCCGGATCGGGTTACATTCCGTGCGTATTCAGGCCTTTCGTCGTTGGAGCCATGCCATGCCTGCTGACGCCTCACGTCCCTGGCAGAAAACCGCGTGCATCATATGCGCGCTCAATTGCGGGCTCGAGGTGCAGACGGAGGGCCGACGGATAACCAAGATCCGCGGCGACGACGAGCATCCAATATCGAAAGGGTACGTCTGCGAGAAGTCGCAGCGCCTCGACTACTACCAGAACGGGGCGGACCGACTGACCTCGCCGATGCGGCGCAGACCGGACGGCAGCTACGAGGCGGTGGACTGGGAGACCGCCATCCGCGAAGTTGCGGCGCGCTTCCGCGACATCAAGGCGCAGTACGGCGGGGAGAGCATTCTATACTTCGGAGGCGCCAACCAGGGCAGTCACCTTGGGGGCACCTATGCGGACAGTACGCAGAAGGCGCTCGGCATCCGGTACCGCTCGAACGCACTCGCCCAGGAGAAGACGGGTGAGTTCTGGGTCGGCGGAAAGATGCTTGGCGCCGGTGCCCACGGCGACTTCGAGCACTGCGAGGTCGCGGTGTTCGTCGGCAAGAATCCCTGGCACTCGCACGGCATCGCACGAACGCGCGTGGTGCTGCGCGAGATCCAGAAGGATCCGAAACGCAGCCTGATCGTGATCGACCCGCGACGGAGCGAGACCGCGGATCTCGCCGACTTCCACCTCGCGACACGACCGGGTACCGATGCGTGGTGCCTGGCCGCGCTGGCGGCCATTCTCGTGCAGGAGGACCTGGTTGCGCGACCGTGGCTCGCCGAACACACGAGTGGTTTTGACAAGCTGGAGCCGGTGCTGCGCAGCATCGACGTGGCGCGCTACGCGTCGATCTGTAGAGTCGACGAGGATTTGTTGCGCCGGGCCGCCCGCCGCATTGCGCGAGCGAAGAGCGTCTCCGTCATGGAAGACCTTGGCGTGCAGATGAACGTGCACTCGACGTTGAACAGCTACCTGCAGCGGCTGGTGTGGCTGCTCACGGGTAATTACGGTCGTGAGGGTACGAACAACGCGTTCGTGCCGTTCCTGTCGCTGGCAAAACTAAGCAAGGGTGAGGGCGCGTCCAGCACGAGCCATGCCGCTTCGTCGCCTCAGCGACGTAGCCCGGTCGCTGGCGCCAAAATAATCATCGGGTTGATTCCGTGCAACGTGATCCCGGAGGAAATTCTGACCGATCACCCGAAGCGTTATCGCGCGATGCTGATCGAATGCTCGAATCCAGTGCATTCGCTGGCCGACAGCCAGCGCATGCGTGCAGCGCTACGGGCGCTCCAATTCTCTGTGGTGGTGGACGTGGCGATGACCGAGACGGCACGTGAGGCCGACTACGTGCTGCCGGCGAGCAGCCAGTTCGAGAAGCCGGAGGCCACGTTCTTCAACCTGGAGTTCCCGCGCAATGGCTTTCATCTGCGACAGCCGCTGTTCGCACCGCAGCCCGGGACGCTCACGGAGGCTGAGATCCACGCACGGCTGATTGAGGGGCTCGGCGAACTCTGCGAGCGGGACTATGCGCCGTTGCGCAAGGCGGCGCGTCTCGGGCGTGTGCCGTTCGCGCTGGCGTTTGCCTGGGCGCGGGCGAGAAATTCGCGCATTGCACGATACGCATCGGTGGTCCTCTATCGCACGCTCGGGCCGACACTGCCGGAGGGCCTGGCGGCAGCGGCCTCTTTGTGGGGTATTGCGCAGTTGTATGTGCACAGCCAGCCCGAGGCGGCGTCGCGGGCCGGCTTCGGCGGACCGGCGATCCTCGCGGGCAACCGGCTGTTCGACGCGATCCTGTCGAGTCCGTCGGGGCTCATCTTCGCCGTGAGCGATTACGCCGACAGCTGGAATGCGATCGGTTTGCCGGAACACCGGATCAACCTTTACCTCGCTGAACTGATGCCGGAGCTCAAACGCATTGATAGTGAGCCGCCGGCACGCGATGCGGATTACCCGTTCGTACTGTCGGCGGGCGAGCGGCGCGGCGACACCAGCAATACGCTGATACGAGATGCGGGCTGGCACCGTAAGGGGCTGTTCGGAACGCTTCGGTTGAGCCCGAGCGACGCGGCGGCACTAGCGTGCACGAGCGGCGAGTGTCTGCGATTGAGCACGCGGCGAGGCAGCGTCGAGGTCATTGCGGAAGTGTCGCCCGCCATGCAACCCGGCCACATCTCCCTGCCGAACGGGCAGGGACTGGGCTACCGTGCGGCGGACGGCAGCATTGTCCATGCGGGCGTGGCACCGAACGAGCTCACCGACGTGGCACAGCGTGACTTTCTCGCGGGCACGCCGTGGCACAAGCACGTGCCGGCTCGCCTGGAGCGGGTTGCAAGGACTCGCGCGGCGGAGCCATAAGTCTTAGGTGATCGAGAGGCTGCTCAATCAGATCACACGTTATTGAACATAATATACATTATGCGTACCGCCAAGGTTGCCGTCAGCGGACCGACTATGACTCCGAACCGACAAGCCAATACCCTGCGGTCGAGTATCGTCAGGACCTCCGGCACCTCTTGGAAATTGCTCTCTTCCGTTATTGGCGTTACAGGTACTGTTGCGAGATCAGGGAATTTTGATATGGGGTGTCGGCAGTGAGAGCAATTGTTGGTCCACTTGTGATCGCCGCGCTTTTGGTCGCGCTGTGGGTGATGTTTTCGTCCGGAAAGCCCGATGGCATTTCTGATGCGCAATATTCGCAATTCAGACAACTGGCTCCGCCTAAGCTTCTATATTCCTGCAGCAGGAAACCGACGCGCGAATCGCTCGTGCCACAGGTAAGAAAGTGTGCGGAAACCGGCCGCGCCGGTTGCGAGCAAGAGGTCTACGAATCGGGCGAAGCGCGGGTGGAAACAACTGTAAATTTCGTTAGCGGTACGGGCACCTCGACCTACAGCGAGCTGCTGAAGAACGCAAAGAGCAGTTGTTTTGCGGACTCTGGCGCTAAGGGGCGTGGCGAGTTCAAGATCCTGGAATCGGACGAGGGTTGATGGCCCTGCGCCAAAGATACTGCTCCTGTCGGTGCGGGCGTTTCGGTTCGGCATCTCAACTGCGAGTTGCCGCGCTCCACCTGAGATCCCTGGTCCGGCGACTAGGGTTGCCTCGATGCGAGGGCAGCGAAACCGCCCCGCTTCGCTCGATCAGGATGTCAGGTCTTCGGCCTGCTGGAGCAGGTAGAGAACGATAGAACCAAGCATCACGGCGGCAACGAGATACATCATCAGTCTCCACGCTATTGAACGCGTTGGTAACAGCCCATGATGATCAGATGCGGCAACGACCGCAAAAGTTGCAGCGGGTAATGTGACCCATGCCGCGGAAGGAGACTGTCATGAACATCGCTTCGCTCAAGAACGCTGTCAGTGCTGATGAATGGCAACTGCGCTGCGACCTTGCGGCATGTTATCGACTGGTCGCCGCCTACGGCTGGAGCGACCTGGTGTTCACCCATGTCAGCGCGCGGATTCCAGGGCCCGAGCACCATTTCCTGATCAATCCCTACGGGCTGATGTTCGACGAGATCACGGCGTCGTCGCTGGTCAAGGTGGATCAGGACTGCAACAAGTTGAGGGAGTCGCCGTTCCCGGTCAATCCGGCCGGCTTCGTAATCCACAGCGCGATCCACCAGGTGCGGGATGACGCGGGCTGCGTGCTGCACACGCATTCTCGTGCCGGCGTCGGTGTCAGTGCGCAGAAGTGCGGAGTGCTTCCCATCAGCCAGCAGTCCACGTTCGTGCTGGCCTCCCTCGCCTACCACGACTACGAAGGCGTGGCGCTGCGCGACGATGAGAAGGCGCGGTTGCAAGCGGACCTGGGAACGGCGAATTTCCTGATGCTACGCAATCACGGACTGCTGACAGTGGGTAGGACGATCCCGGATGCGTTCCTCGCCATGTACCTGTTCGAGAGCACCTGCAGAATCCAGGTTGATGCGCAGGCTGGCGGTGAGGTCATTCGTGTGAACCCGGCCATCCTGCAGGGCATGGCCGAGGTTATGAGGACGGCGACAGTCGGCCTGGGGGCGGAGCTGGCCTGGCCGGCGTTGCTGCGCAAGCTCGAGCGGATGGACCCTGCATACAAGACTTGAGGCTTGCACACTCGGGTCAGGTAATTGACAGCATACGCCAAAACAGGTACCTTTAACAGACAAGGTACCTGCAGCTAAACTTATGGCCGTCGAATCCAAGCTCGCTCCAATCCGCAAGGGACTACTGGAATTCCTTGTGCTGAAGATCGTCGGTGTACGAAGCGTTTACGTGCCCGACATCCTGCGCCGGCTCGCCGGCACCGAGTTTGCCACCCAGGAAGGCACGCTTTATCCCCTGCTCAGCAAGTTGCGTCGCGAGGATCTCGTACTCTACGAATGGCAGGAATCAGATGCAGGTCCGCCGCGGAAGTACTACCGTCTGACGGACGCTGGCCGGGCGCAGCTCGCGGCGCTCGACGAGTACTGGGGCCAGATCAATCGCACCGTCGCTGATATCGGACACTGAGCAATGAAACGCATCTCCGTCACCGTCCTCCTGAATCGCAGCACCCTCCAGTTCGAGGAGGCGGCGTATGTGCGCCTCGACGAATATCTCGCCGAATCGGCGAGCCTGCTCGAGGGCGACCCCGACCCAGGTGAGATCCTGAACGACCTCGAGCAGGCAGTGGCTGACCAGTGCGTTCGTCGCATGGGTTCCGGCCAAGGCGTCGTGACACTCGCGGAACTGGAGCCGGCGCTCGAGGAGATCGGGGCGGTGCAGGTCCCGGGTGCGGCCGCTGCGTCGGAGCGGCCCGCGCGCGAGACGGCAAGACCGCTGCAGCAGATCAGCGAGGGTGCCGTGATCAGCGGCGTATGCCTTGGGCTCGCGCGTTATTTCGGCTTGAACGTGACGCTGCTCCGGATCTTCGCGGTGTTGCTGCTGCTGTTGAGCGGCGGCGGAATGATCGCCGTGTACCTGGCGCTGATGCTGCTGTTGCCCTACGCCCCGCTCTCTCACGGTGGAGCGCCGGTCGGCTGGCTGCCGACGAAGTGTCGCGAGCTGGTCGAGTTCCTGCGCGCGAAATTCAACACGGCGACCAACTGATCTCGTCGTCGCGACCCCGCGCCGTCTGGACGCCCGTGGACTTGTTGCGCACAATAGGTGCCACGCGCCGATAATTTGTGCGCGGTCGTCCTGCCGCTCGTTTCCCAAACTCACAGTTCGGGATTAGTCCAGCGACGCGGCAGGGCGAACTTTCTCCCAACCGCTGAAGAAATCACGCGTCGATCGCCCGCGACGAAACACTGAATGCCGCGCCGGCGGACGAGTGTCGTCGGACGTGCCATGGAGAACCACGATGATCATCGACTACCTGCTGCCCGGACTTGTCATCGCGTATGTCGCCTGGCGGATCCTGTCGTCCGTTCTCGTGCGTCGTCGCCTCCCTGCGCTGCTGAAGGACGGGGCGCAGGTGGTGGATGTTCGCAGCCCCGAAGAATTCTTCGCCGGGCACGCCCCCGGCAGCAGCAACATTCCGCTCCAGGAACTCGAACAGGGTGCCAAGTCCCTGGACCCGGAGAAGTGGGTGGTTGTGTGCTGCGCCTCGGGTACGCGCAGTGCGATGGCGGGCCGGAAACTGCGCCGCATGGGGTTCAAACGCGTGCTGAATGCCGGATCCTGGCGCACTCTCGCCTGACCAACCCATGCAATCGTCTTCCGCGAGTCGCGAATGAAATACCTGCAGCAGCAGACCGAAAACGAAATCACGCTGGAACCGGCAGATCCGGCGGTGGCCTCGGTGATACTCCTGCATGGCCTCGGGGCCGACGGTTGGGACTTCGTACCGATCGCGGGTGAACTCGGGCTGCCTGATTCGCTGGCAGTCCGGTTCGTGTTTCCGCACGCCCCGATGCGTCCGGTCACGGTGAACGCCGGCTACGTGATGCGCGCCTGGTACGACATCAGGGAATTCACGCCGGATGGTCGCGCCGACGCCGAAGGGCTTGCGGAGTCGATGCGGCGGGTCGATGCCTGCCTCGCGCAGGAGGTCGCAAAAGGGGTCGATGCCTCGCGAATCGTGCTCGCTGGATTCTCGCAGGGCGGCGCGGTGGCGCTCGAAGCGGGCCTTCGCTATCCGCAACGACTCGCGGGTGTAATGGCGCTCTCCACGTATCTCCCCTTCCCCGCCCGGTTGGCAACCGAGCGATCGGGGGCCAACGCGGACGTGCCGATCCTCATGTGCCACGGGCGCCTGGATCCGGTAGTGCCCATCGCGATGGGACTGGAGGCCCGCGACGCACTCGTGACACTCGGCTACGCAGTTGAGTGGCGCGAATATCCGATGCAGCACGAAGTGTGCGCCCCGGAACTCACGGAGGTCGCGCGATGGATTCGGGCACGACTGGGTGCGGGGCCGGCCCGCGCCTGAGCATGGGACCGCAAATCTACGTCGATGCGGATGCCTGTCCCGTGAAGGCGGAGACCATCAAGGTTGCCGTGCGCCACGGCCTGCCAGTCGTTTTCGTGGCGAACTCCTGGCTGACCATCCCACGCGCGCCCGGTGTCCGAATGCAGGTCGTATCCGGCTCGTTCGATGCCGCTGATGACTGGATCGCGGAGCGGGTTACGACCGACGACATCGTCGTCACCGCTGATATTCCGCTCGCCTCCCGTTCGCTCAAGAAGGGCGCGCGCGTGCTCGGACCCGCGGGGAAGCCGTTCACCGGCGACAACATCGGCAATGCGCTCGCCACGCGCGAGTTGTTGTCCGACCTCAGGGCCTACGGGGTCGGTGGAGGTCCTCCACCATTCTCACCCAGGGACCGGTCGCGTTACCTCGAGGCGCTGGAGAGCATCGTGCGGTTGTCGAAATCCGGCCGCGGAATCGCTTAGCCGCGTCACGCCCACCCGGATGGCGTAATCTTGTCGCATTGGGCGGCACGCCTGCCGTCGACTCCAAGTACATCGCAATGAAACATTCGACTAGCGAACCGGTGTCCGTAAGCTTTGGCGATCTCGGCCTCAGCGCGCCGGTCCTCGAGGCAATAGCGGACGTCGGCTACGAATCGCCGTCGCCGATCCAGGCCGCCACGATCCCGGTGCTGCTGGCCGGCAACGACATGCTCGGCCAGGCCCAGACCGGCACCGGCAAGACGGCCGCGTTCGCGTTTCCGATCCTGAGCCAGATCAAGGTCAGGGGCGGCCCGCCACAGTGCATCGTGCTGGTGCCGACCCGTGAGCTCGCGATCCAGGTCGCCGAGGCGTTCCAGAAGTACGCGTCGAAGATCAAGGGATTCCACGTGCTGCCGATTTACGGCGGACAGAGCTACACGCCTCAGTTGATGAGCCTGAAGCGCGGCGCGCACGTGGTCGTCGGCACGCCAGGCCGCGTCATGGACCACATCAAGCGCGGCACGCTGGATCTCGGCGGCGTCACCTGCCTGGTGCTCGACGAGGCCGACGAGATGCTGCAGATGGGGTTCGTGGACGACATCGAGTGGATACTCGAGAAGACGCCACCCACCCGCCAGATCGCGCTCTTCTCCGCGACACTTCCGAGCCCGATCCGCCGCATCGCCCAGCAGCACCTGCGCGACCCGGTCGAGGTCACGATCACCAGCCGCACCAGCACCGCCGCGAACATCCGCCAGCGCTACTGGGTCGTGAGCGGAGTGCACAAGCTCGACGCGCTCACCCGCATCCTCGAGGCGGAGCCGTTCGACGGCATGCTGATCTTCACTCGCACCAAGCAGTCGACGGTGGAACTCGCCGAACGGCTCGAGGCGCGCGGATTCGCGGTAGCCCCGCTGAACGGTGACATGCAGCAGAAAGACCGCGAGCGAACGGTCACGCGCCTGAAGGGCGGGCAACTCGACATCCTGGTGGCAACCGACGTTGCCGCGCGTGGGCTCGACGTCGAGCGGATCAGCCACGTCGTCAACTACGACGTGCCTTACGACACCGAGTCCTACGTGCATCGCATCGGTCGCACCGGCCGCGCCGGGCGCAATGGCGAGGCGATCCTGTTCATCACTCCCAGGGAACGCAACATGCTGCGTTACATCGAGCGTGCGACCCGCTCGCCGCTCGAGCCGATGGAGCTGCCGACAATTGCCGACGTGAACGAGCAACGCGTGGCGCGTTTCCGGCAGCGCATCACGGAGGCACTTGCCGCTGGACAGGCCGAGCCGTTCCGCAGCCTGATCGAGGAGTACGAACGCGAGCACGACGTCCCGGCTGTTGAGATTGCGGCGGCGCTCGCAGGCCTGTTGCAGGGCGGCAGCCCGCTGCTGCTCAAGGAGAGAGTGCGCGAGGCATTTGGTGCCGGGGCGGGCATGGAACCACCGGACCGCGACAGGGGCGAATCGCGCGACACACGCGACAAGGGGCGCGATTCATCCGCGGCTGCCGAGCGACTGTCTGAAGAGGATACCGAGACCTACCGCATTGACGTGGGGTACGTTCACGGCGTCAAGCCGGGCAACATCGTTGGTGCCATCGCGAACGTCGCCGCCATCGAGGGACGGCAAATCGGGCACGTGGACATACGGGAAGATCACACCTTCGTCGGCCTGCCCAGGGGACTTCCCGCCAAGATTCTCTCTGAGCTGGCGAAGACGCGCGTCGCAGGCCGCATGCTCAACATTGCCCCGGTCGCGCATGTTCCGCCGAAACCGTTGCGCAAGCCGCCGAAGCGCCCTACAGCGGGTACTCGTACTCGACGAACCCGCTGAAACCGGCAACCTTGTCGTAGAGCACTCGGGCCGTCGCGTTCTGCTGGTGCGTGAGCCAGTAGAGCCTGCCGGCGCCCTCATCGCGTGCCTGCCGTGCAACGGCCTCGATCAGGCCCCTGGCGATGCCGCGGCCGCGCCAGGCCGGGTCGACGAAAAGATCCTCGAGGTAGCAGGATCTGTGTGCCCATGTCCCCGTGTGAAAAAGGAAATGAGTGATGCCGACCAGCCGGCCGTCGTCGCGTGCACCGAACCCATGGATGCCGTCGCCGGACATGAGCCGATTCCACGTCCGTGCGTACGCCGCGTCCGGAAGTACCGTTTCGTAAAAGGTCTTGTACCCGCGGGCCAGGACTTCCCACTCTTTCCGGTCGCCAGCTTCAAGCGGCAGGACTTCGAAACTCATGGCGCACTCCCGTGTCAGCGTATCGTCCGGCCGTCCCGACTGCCTTCCGGCGGAGTCTCAGGAACCGAGCAGCGTCTCGGCAAACTGACCCGCTGCATCCGGCGCATAGACGAAGAACAGCGATGGCTCGGTCAGCTCGAGTTCCAGCACGACCGGGCTGCCGTATTGGTCGTGGATCAGGTCAATGCGGGCGTAGAGCGGCTGGTCGAGCGAGCAGGCGCGAAAGGCCGCCTCGGCCACCCGCCTCTCTGCTGCGTCCGGCTCCCTGACAGTAATCTGCTCAGGGGCGAACAATCCCGTCACCAGTGCGTCGCCTAGGCGTAACAGCGGGCCCTTGCGAATCGCATGACTGTAGTGGCCGCCGATATAGATCACGGCAGTCTCGCCGTGGTCGTCGACGCGATCGAGGTAAGGCTGGAGCATCACGCTGCGCCCGGTTGCAAGCAGGCGCGCAATGTGTGTTTCAGCGCGTTCTCGCTCGTTGGTTCGATAGCGGGCAGCGTCGCGCGAGCCAGCCCCGACTGCGGGCTTGACCACGAACTGATCGAAAGCGCCGCAACTGCCAACCGTAAACGCCCCGGAACCGCCGGCGAGGAATCGCGAGAGTTCCGCCGCCGCGTCGGCACCGGGTTCGACGAACAATGTCGGTACGACCGGCACGCCTGCGTGCGCGAGGTGTACGAGGTAGTGCTTGTCGGTGTTCCAGCGAACGATTGCTGGCGGGTTCACGAGCCGGGTTCGCTCCGAACATCGATCTGCCCAGTCCAGGAATTCGTCCAGCCGGTCTGCGTAGTCCCAGGTGGAGCGAAGCACCGCGACGTCGTAGCTGCTCCAGTCAACATCGGGGTCGTCCCAGCAAGGCGTGTCTACTGTCGCCCCCTGGTTTCGAAGTGCCAGCAGCAGCGGCGGCATGTCCGCGTCCAGCGCCAGCGCCTCGCGGGCAGTAACCAGTGCAACTTTCACGCTCATGCGCGCGACTCTACCGGGAGTTCGCGGCGCGAGCCAGCCGTCAGCCGAGCACCAACAGGTAGTCCTCGCGCTTCATCGCCCGAGCCAGCACAATTCCCATCACCGACTCGCCGCCGGCGCGCCGGACCAGGGAATCGAAGCGTGAACGCGCGTCACCTGCGAGCGCGCGCGCGTATGCCGCGGCCTTGTCGAAGTGCCACAGGCCATGCGGCGAGCTTGCCCGATTGATAGCGATGCCGCGCCACTGGTACTCGATCGGTCCGAGTGTCGGATGAACCTTGCGTTCCCCGGTTGACGAGACCATCCGGCCGACAGGCATCGATGGGTCCGCCTCGACCCAGGCGTTGTAGCGCGCTGCATCGGCGCGCAATTGCGGACCCCAGTCCTGGAAGACCAGCCTCAGAACAGGTTCGAGCGATTCTGGAATTGAATCGTCTGCAGGAAACGATTCCGGGATGAACGGAAATTCCCGGTCCACGATTGCCGGCAGGTTCATGCGCTCGGTCCAGTTGAACACGTTCGTCGCGCGGTTCTTCATCAGTGTAGCGGGCACCGGGTCGCGCGCCAGGTGCGCGAACAGCGGGGCCATGAGTCCGAAGTCGGCAATGCTCGGTCGACCGCCAAGCAGGTACGGCCACTGCTGGAAATGCTGGTCCAGTGCGTCGAGCAGCTCGCAGTAGGCGGCCTCGACCGTGGGGATCGAAGTGTCCGTTACACCCAGCGTGGGCAGGAAGCCGTTGAAGTAGTCCATCAACTGCTGGCCGGCCTCGTTGCGCGCTGCACGGTCGGGTCCCGAATAAACGATGCGGCCGAACTCTGCGCGCAGGAAGCTCTCCTGCTCGGCGCGGTACGACCAGCGGTAATGCATTCCGGGCGGCAGCAGCGCTTCCGAGCCGAACGCGCCTAGCAGCCATGCTACGGCTTTCTGTACAGGCGTGACTGGAATCATGATCGGGCCAGGGACTTCGAGTTCCAGGTGCTCGATCATGTCTGTCGTGTCCTGGATCAGGCGCCCGTCTGGCGTCTCGAGCACCGGAACCACGAAGTGCCGGATGCCCGGGACGACGCGCGTGGCGAATTCAGGGTGCGCCGGCATCAGCTCGCGGTACAGCACTCCCTTCTTGATCAGGTAGGAGCGGATCTTGCCTGTGTAGTAGGAATGCGGGCTGCCCCAGAGAACGTATGTATGGTTTGCTGTCATGGTGCACCTGGCCTGGTCATATGCGATTGCAGGAGCCGATGTCGCGCAAGGGGAACGCGGTCAGCGCGACAGGATGTGGATCGCGACTGCGGCTTCCTCGATGCCCTGCAGGCCGCCACCATTTTCCTGGATCGCGTGACGAGCACCTTCAACCTGCCGCTGCCCTGCTTCACCGCGCAGCTGCGTGACAAGCTCGTATAGTTGTCCGATTCCGGTCGCTCCGAGCGGATGTCCCTTGGATTCAAGACCACCGGACGGATTGATCGGGATGCGTCCACCGAGCGTGAACTCGCCGCGCTCGGCTGCCGGGCCGCCGCCGCCGAACGGCACGAAACCGAGGTTTTCCGCCTGGATGATTTCGCCCATCGCGGAAGCGTCGTGGACCTCGGCGACATCGATGTCCTCTGACCCGAGCCCGGCAATCTCGTAGGCCTTGAGCGCGGCCAGGCGCCCGGCGCTTTTCTGCGGCTCGTCGAGGCTGCGGTGAGTGAAGCTGCCGATGACGCTTGCCGCCACCTTGATGCATCTGTTCCGATCAGCGCCGATTCGCTTCAAGCCTTCCTCTGTGCACAGGATTGCTGCAGCTGCACCATCGGACAGCGGCGCGCACATCGGTAAAGTAATCGGGTATGTGATCGGCGGCGCGGACAGGACCTCGTCGATGGTGAACGGCTTGCGGAACTGCGAAAACGGGTTGTGCACCGAGTGCTGGTGGTTCTTGGCACACACGGCGGCGATCTGCCGCTGGGTCGTGCCGAACGTCTTCATGTGCCAGCGGCACATCGCCGCGTAGATGGCCATGAACTTACTGTACGGCCGGTCGGATTCCGAGCCAGGCGGAGGCACGATGCCCTCGCCCATCCTGACCAGCGTCTGGTAGTTCTGTTCGGCACGCGACACGTCCCAGCCGCCTTCGAAGATCGCGAACGCCTTCACCTTGTCCGGGATGTTCATCTTCTCGCTGCCGAGCGCCAGCGCGACGTCGGTCGTGCCGGCCTTGAGGCTCTGCACTGCCAGGTTGAAGCCAGAGCTGCCCGAGGCGCATGCATTCTCGACGTTATAGATGGGAATGCCCTCGA
Organism: uncultured Gammaproteobacteria bacterium; assembly: GCA_963732375.1. GTDB lineage: Bacteria > Pseudomonadota > Gammaproteobacteria > Steroidobacterales > Steroidobacteraceae > RPQJ01. The sequence goes on along the minus strand of CAVSZE010000012.1, from coordinate 370,189 downwards.
TGCCGATCTTGCTGAAGACAACCTGGCCCGGGATCGAGATCTGGCCCTGCAGCGGTCCATTGGTCATTCCCGAGTAGAACGCTATGCCGATGTCGCCGACCTCGCAGCCGGCGTCCTTCAGCGCGCCCTGCAGCGCTTCGCCAGCGAGGTCGTCGATCGAGCGCTCCGGATGCCGTCCGAAAACCGTCATCGCGATTCCGGCCACATAGATGTCGGTCATGGAAACTCCTATCGTCGAGCGCGCCGGGCCGAGCGCGCGGTCACTTGGCGATCATCTTCAGGATGGTCGGGTAGCTGTTGGGCAACAGGCGGCTGAGCCAGTACAGCGAACTCGACTTGTTCCCGGTAATGATGCGTTTCTTCCCTCGTTCGACCCCTGAAATGATGTCGGCCGCGCAATCTTCGGGGGGAGTCAGCAGCATCCTGTCGGCCATTCCGTCGAATACAGCCTCCTCCGCGCCGGACGCCGCGCATCGGCGACCGGCCTTCTCGATGTTGGTCCTGATGCCGCCGGGATGCACGCAGACCGCGCGCACGCCAGTGCCGTCGAGTTCGCTCCACAGGCACTCGGTCAGCCCGCGAACGCCGAACTTGGAAATGTTGTATGCACTCTGCAGCGGGAAGCCGACCAGTCCGAATACGCTGGAGATATTTACTATGCAGCCCTCGCGCTGCGCGAGCATCATCGGCAGGAAGGCCTTGGTGCCGTAGATCACGCCCCACAGGTTGATGCCGAGCTGCCACTCGATCTCTTCGATGGAGAGGTGCTCGACGGTGCCGACCACCGTCGCTCCGGCATTGTTGACCATGAAATGCGCGGTACCGAAGTCGCGCCTGACGTCGTCGGCGTTTGCGAAGACGGCATGGCGGTTTGAAACATCGAGTGGATAGCCTCGGGCTTCTGCCCCCGCGGGCAACGACTGCATGGTCTCCGTAAGTCCGGCCGCGTTGATGTCAGACAGCGCCAGGCGTGCGCCCTTGGCAGCGAGCTGTTGTGCCAGCGCCCTGCCAATGCCGGAACCGGCTCCAGTGATGACGGCGACCTTGCCCGAAAATGAACTCATGAAAATTGCCCCTGGTATGTCCGCTCAGATGTTACGAGTGGCGTCCTGCCAGTACTGCGCACGCAGGTCCTTCTTCAGCACCTTGCCGACCGGACTTCGCGGCAACGAAGCGACGAAATCGACTGACTTGGGAGCCTTGACAGAGCCGAGCTTGTCCTTGCATAGCTTGATGATCTCCTCGGCACTGGCCAGTTGGCCGGTGTTCAGTTCGACGACCGCCTTGACGGCCTCGCCCCATTGTTCGTCCGGAACCCCGATGACGGCGCAGTCCTGCACCGCCGGGTGGCCCCAGATCACCTGCTCTACTTCGCTCGGGTATACGTTGAAGCCACCGGAAATGATCATGTCCTTCTTGCGGTCGGTAATGTGCAGGTAGCCTTCGGCGTCGATGTGCCCAACGTCTCCGGTGTGCAGCCAGCCGTTGACGATGGTCTCGGCGGTCTTTTCCGGCGCCTTGTAGTAGCCCTTCATGACGAGGTCGCCGCGCACGCAGATCTCGCCCGTCCCGCCCTGGGGCAGGATTTCGTTGGCGTCGTTCATGATTTCGACCCGCACCAGCGGATTGGGACGCCCGACCGATGACAACCGCTCATCCGACGCGAGTTTCCCGCCCACGAGGTGCTCATCGGGCGGCAGGTACGCGATGGACGCCGGCGCTTCGGTCTGGCCATAGCCGCCCATCAGCACCGGTCCGATCACCTCGACCGCCTGCTTGAGCTTATCGACCGACATCGGTGCCGCGCCGTACATCAGGTACTTGAGCGACGAGAAATCGACCTTCTTGCCCAGGTCCGGAACGTCCAGCAGCCGATAGATCACGGTCGGCGGCAGGAACAACTCCGTGACCCGGTATTTCGGGATGGCGGCGAGCATCAGCGCCGGATCCGGCTTCGTGACCACTACCACCGTGCCGCCCCGCGCCGTGCAGGGCACGGACAGCAGGCCTGCCGTGTGTGTCATCGGCGCCGCGGCGAGATTGACCGGCCGGTCTTCGGACTCGTAGTGACAGCCGATCATGAAATGGGCGCAGAAGGTCTGGGCGCTGCGGTGCGTGTTCATCACGCCTTTCGGCATGCCGGTTGTGCCACCGGTGGCCGACAGCATCACGACGTCGTCGAGATCGACCGGCACCTCGGGACGCGTCGAGGGCTGGCTGGCGACCCAGCCCTCGAGCGACTGCGCTTCCGGAAAATCGGGCAGGTCGTCGTCGATGCAGATCCAGAGCCGGATCTTCGGCAGCCGCGGCTTCAGCTCCGCGACCAACGGCGCGAAGTACTTCTGGAAGAACAACACTTCGCAGTCGAACGCCTCCAGCACGTAGTGGTTTTCTTCGGGCGGGTTGCGGGCCCCGACCGGAATCCAGCACATGTTGGCGCGCCAGAGTCCCAGCGTGCAGGTCCAGGCCATGACGTCGTTGGTTGCCCAGACCGCGCCCTTGGTCTCCTTGGGGAGTCCAAGCGCGAGCAGCCCGTTGGCGATGCGGCACGAGAGCTCGCCCACCTCGTTGAACGAGTACTCGCGGTCGTCCTGGATGTACGCGATTCCGGTCGGGTTGCTGCGCCAGCCGCGGTCGAAGAAGTCAATCATCGCCATGCCGGTTCTCCCGCGTCAGGTGGCCGCGACGGCTCGTCAGAGCTCGGTTACAGTTGCACGTGCCAGTCCGCGCTGCTCCAGGAAACCCAGTATGTAACGATGGCCGAATGCCTGGCAGGCCGATGCAAAACCGACCTTGTTCGTGTCGCCGTCGAGCAGCTTCATCACTGCAGCGACCTGGACAGCGCCGGTGGAGATGTACGGAGTGATGCCGTGTACCGTGGCGCGGACCGCTGCGAGCTGGCCACGGCCGATGGCAAAGTCAACGGTGCGCGCTACGCTTGTCCGTTCGCGGGGCGGCATGGACGGGGTGGTAGAATCCACGATCTGCTTGATGACCGCATCCTGGTGCTCCTTCGGCAGGTCCTTGTATTCCGCTTCCCACTTCTGGCCCAGCGCATGCACCATCTGCATGACGTTGTTGTCGTAGAAGCCGACGTAGGAACTGCAACTGCGCACCCGGCCGTCATGCTCGAAGTAGATCGGCAGTGAAGTGCCACCCCAGGGCAGCGTGAACACCGGCTGCACGAAGCTGGGGTCGACGGCATTCACGGAAGTGCCGACCGGGTGCGGGAGCAGCTTCTTTTCCCACAGGTAACAGGATTCGGAGCGGTACAGCTCGAAGATCGATGCCGTGGAACCTACCGTCACTCCCGAGGCCCCGCCACGCGGGCCGCGACACAGCGTCGCGGTCTCCAGCACGTCCACCCCGGGCGTTTCGAGCGCGAGTTGCGCGGCGATTTCCGCGAACGTGTACATGTAGGCGATCGATGGCGACACCAGCAGGCCGGCCTGTGCGTACTGCTCACCGAACTGCTCGCGCACGGCGCGCATGTAGCCCTGCTCGCCGGTCGTGTCGATGTGATGGCAGCCGGCTTTCAGCGCGGCTTCCACCGTGGTCAGCCCGAAATTGACGAAGGGTCCCACCGTGTTGCAGACCACTTTGGCGCCCTTGAACACCTTGGTGAGCGACGCGACCGTGTGCTCGGCCTCGACGACTTCATAGGTGGCCGACTCGAGGCGCACCACGCGCTCGGCCATCATTTCCCTCACGCGCTTTGCGCTCCGGGCCACGGCGGTGAACGGGATCTGCTGGTCGATCAGCCAGTCCATGATCAGCATGCCGGTGTAACCACTGGCTCCGTAGACGACGACGGGGTACTTAGCCACTCGATTTCTCCTCGTGATTCGTTGAAGGCCCGGTGAGCGGGCCTCGTTGATGCGTGCAGTCAGGTCGTATTTCGGTCGGTTCGTCAGTTCTGCGACCAGCCCTCGGCGTAGAGCTGCTGTGCCAGAAGCCCGAGCCGCATGGTCAGCACGTAATTCTCGCCGTCCTCGATCAGCGCCACGCGCGTGTCACGGTACAACCGCTCGATCGGGTACTCGCGCGAGGTCGCGGTGCCGCCGAACAGCTGGAAAGCTTCGTCCACCACCTTCATGGCTTCCTGCGTGACCGTGACCTTTGCGGCCGCAGTGACGTACGGGTGGGTCAGGGGCGAGGTTCTTGCGAACGTGAGCGAGCGCCGCGCCACCGAGCGACAGACCTCCACCCGGCGCAGCATGTCACCGAGACGATAACGCGTCAGTTGGTGGTCGATCAGCAGCTTGCCCCCCTGCTTGCGCTCATGGCAGTACTGCAGCGCCAGCTCGAACGCCGCTCGCGCGACGCCGGTGAACACCTGCGCCATCAGTGTGCCTGCGAATGACCAGACTGAGGCCACGTTGCCGTAGTACTCGTCCTTCAGGGCTATGGCGAAGCGCTTCGGAATCCTGACGTTGTCGAAGTAGATCTCACCCTGCGGGAGTGAGCGCTGGCCGATCTTGTCGAGCGGCTTGCCTTTGGAGACGCCCGGCAGGTCGAGCGGAATGATCACGGCCATGCCGTGCGGACGCCCATCGCTGTCGAAGAAACCGCCGTCATATTCGGCGCCGATGTAACCGAGCGCCACCTGGGCCACGGCCCCATTCGAGACCCAGGCCGAGCACTGGCCGTTGATCACGATCTCGTCGCCCTGCAACCGGCCCCACATGTTTCCCTTGTTGCCCTGCTGGCCCGGGGCCCACTCGCGCGCCATGTCGAAGATCTGCACGTCGCTGCCCTTGTCGGGGTGCGTAATCATCCAGCAGCCGATGCGACCGGTGCAGAGGTCTGCAAGTTCCTGGTTGCCTACCGTCACTGCCATCTCCCGCGGGAAGCCGGCAACGCCCAGCGTTACGGCAAGACCCGCGTCGCCCCAGCCCTGTTCCTCGCCGATCAGCGACTCCATCCGGATGGCGACATCCGACGGCAGGTCCGCCAGCATGGACGGGTCGAGTCCGAGCTTCGCAAACTCCGTGAACACGCTGTAATAGGGCGAGCCTGGGGCAATGACCTCCTCGGCCGTCATCTTGTCCAGTTCGGCGCCCAGCGGCCGCATCACGTCCCTGGCAAACCGGTGGAGGACCCCTTGCACCGCAGCCTCCTCCTCGGACATCGGGGGCTCAAAACCCGATAGCCCCGCAGCAGGCAGCGTCAGCGTCGATTTCAGGGTGATCATGATTGCAGTCCCCGCATTGTTAATTCAGCTTCTGATTGTGGCCATCTTGGGGGGTGGCGCCTTTCAGGGAACACGCGTATTTTTGTCAGAAAATACTCATCCGGCCCACAGGAGGTGCGCGTGGCTTTGCCAGCCTGGTTGAAAGTGCGCAAGGAACTCGGCCACCAGCCTATCGTCGCCGGGCGCATAGGTGGTTCGACCCCAGTTTTTGTCGAACGTTATCTCTACCAGGCGATTGATCGCACGGTCTCGGGGCTCGGCGCCACGGGCCTCGTGATCCAGTTCGGCGGCAGCCCTGTCCGGGAGGGTGAGCCGGACAACTGGCGCAGCATGAATCTGCCATCGCAATCCCTGTTGATTCCGAAGGGGGTACCGACCCACTGGCACTATTCGGGCACCGTCGACTTTGCGGTCATTTACTTTCTGGAAGGCGGCGGTAGCGGCATGCAAAGCCTCGAGCTATTGACGCAGTCGCGAGACGCACCGATGTCTTTCAGCGACCCGCTGGTGGGGGCCGCAGCGCAGCAGCTCCTGGGCGAACTGCAGAAGGGTCCGGGCGCCGACGAAGGCTTCATGGAACGGTTGACGGGCGTAATGCTCGAGCAGGTCTTCCGCACGCTTACGACCCCAGGTTCCCGCGGCATCAATCCACGCCACGTTCATTTTTCAAGACTGCAAGCGGTCCTGAATTTCGTTCACGACAACCCGGCTGGCCACCTGTCGGTATCCAGCCTGGCTGCGCGTGCGGACGTGAGCCAGGCGCATTTCTGCCGCATTTTTCGCAGTGCGATGGGCGTGCCGCCTCATCGCTATGTGCTCGCAACCAGGCTGGATCTCGCGCGCAAGCTTCTCACGCAGTCGAGTCTGCCCATCTCGCGTATCGCCGAGGAGTCCGGCTTCAGTTCGCAGAGCCACCTGACGGCGTGTTTCCGGACGGCCCACTCCACGACGCCCGCTCAGTACCGCGTCAATTGCTCGCATGTGGCCTGAGGCTCAAAGAGCTGCGGGCGACTGCGTCGATTGACCATTTGTGTTTGCGATCCTGCGGCGTATATTCCGACCGTGGCGACCAGTGAGAGGTTTTCGCGCGCGTTTATTTTGAGACTTGACATCAATAAATAGCTGTAACTTATTATTTATTAAAGATATTTACTGTGGACAACTCCAGACCTCGAAGCAAGAAACCGTTCGCATCTGCGCGCTGCAGTGCTGCAGCTCATCGGCGCGGGACCGGTCAAGCAGCGGCTGTGCGAAGCATCGCTGCGACACCTGAGTGACATTGATTCCGGCAGGCTCCCGGTGGACGCCGCGGAGCGCTACCAGGAACTGATGCGCTCTCTCAGCACGGAGCCTGCGACCGGCGGGCTGGGGCGGGTTGGGGCGACGGTGCGCAAGATGTCCGACCTGGAGGCCGCCACCTGCGCGGCCCAGGTGCTCGACCTTTACCTGACGCTGTCGGCAGTCAGCCAGCGTGAACCCGCCACGAACCCGCAGCGCCAGTTGCGACTCGTCGGCGACGAATAAGCCGGGCCGTTTCTCAGTCGAGCTTGAATTCAATCACGTCGAAGCGGGTAGTTTCTTCGTGACGTGCCTGGCGCTTGATCGCGTCCACGATTTGCCGCTTGTCCCAGGGCACGACCTCGTCCCCCAGTTCCATCACCGCCGGCGCGATCGTATCGTGCGAGCCGAACGGCTCTAGCACCACGATCGGCTTGTCGAATGCCTTTGCGCAGTTCAGCTGGAATTCGATCCAATCCGTATGGCGACGGTAGACCGACGCGGCGACGATCACCAGTTCCGCTTCGGTGATCTGCCTGCGAAGGTCGTCGCGGAGAACCTCCTTGTCTCCAGACGGACGCTTGTCGGGCGTGCTCGTGTTCAGGTAGAAGAAATTGTCCGTGCTCTCCAGGTATTCGAATACGCGGTGGTAGTCGTCATCCTCGAGCCAGACATGGCAAACGAAGAGCCGGATCGGGTTTTTCTGCGATACGCTGCTCAATGTAGCTCCGTCCTGGGTGTAGCCTGTGTTCGCTGCCTAGTCTAGCCCACCTGCTCCGTCTCCGGACCAGCCTTCTGCCCGATAAGATCACAAGATCAAAGGATCCATGCGTTTCCTCCTCTACAACATCCGCTACGCGACCGGCACGGGCGCGGCCTTCCACCTGCCGGTGCCGGGTGCCGGATACCTGCGCAACAATCCGCGCGTCCTGGAAGGCATCACGCGCTTCATAAAGTCGTCCGACCCCGACATCGTCGGGCTGATAGAAGTGGACACCGGCTCGATCCGCACCGGGCGGATCAACCAGGCCCACGCGATCGCGGAGTCGCTGGGCCACTACTCGATCTACCAGTGCAAGTACGGGACCAACTCGCTCAATAAGCTGGTGCCGATCGTCAACAAGCAGGCAAACGCCTTCCTGGCCGCGCCCCGCGTCGAGGGTGAGCGTTTCCATTATTTCGACACCGGCATCAAGCGGTTGATCATCGAGCTCGAACTTGACGACATCTGCGTCTTTCTCGTGCACCTGTCGCTCAAGTTCCGGCATCGGCAAAGCCAGTTACGCAACCTGTTCGAACTCGTGCGCGCGTCGAAGAAGCCAGTCATCGTGGCCGGCGACTTCAACACTTTCTGGGGCGAGCACGAGATGGCGTTGTTCATCGAAGCGGCGGGACTCAGGAGCGCGAATCGCGATCGCATCCCGTCCTACCCGGCACGCAAGCCGCGGATGGAACTCGACTTCATACTTCACTCGCGCGACATCACCGTCGATTCGTTCTCCGTTGCCGACGTCACGTTCTCGGATCACCGGCCGCTCATCTGCGACTTTCGCGTGACCACGCGCCGGCAGAGCGTCGCTGCCTGAACGACAGGCCCCGGCAGACACGGCTATGGTAGGATTCGCTGCCATCAGGGATGCGCGCCAGACGCCTGGGCCAATACGGCACGAACGGAAAAGATGATCGAGACCCCGACGCTTGAACTCAAGCTGCTGCGTTCCTTCTCGCCGCTGGACGGCCTGAAGAACGAGAACGTGCGCGCGCTTGCCCGCAAGACTGTCTTGCGCGAGTTGGGCCAGGGCCGGATCCTTTTCAAGGAAGGCGACGCCGACAAGCGCACGATCTACCTGGTCTCGGGCGTCGTCGACCTTCTCACGGACGGCAAGATCGTCGGCTCTGTGTCGGGCGGTTCCCCCGAGGCGCGGCACGCGCTCGCCCCGATCCTGCCCAGGCGCAGCACGGCGCGGGTTGCCTCCGACCGCATCGAGTACCTGTCGATCGACAGCGACCTGCTCGACGTGCTGCTCACATGGGACCAGACCGGGACCTACGAAGTTGGCGACCTGAACTCCGCGGCATCTGGCGGCGACTGGATGACCGTGCTGCTGCAGAATCGGGCATTCCATCGCATCCCGCCGGCCAACCTGCAGGCAGTGTTCATGCGGATGCAGCGCGTGCCCGTGGCGGCCGGGGAGACCATCGTCCGCCAGGGTGCAGAGGGCGATTATTTCTACGTCGTCGTGAGCGGCCGATGCGCCGTCACCCGCGAGACGCCATTGAACCGCGAAGGTATCAAGCTCGCCGAACTCGGCATGGGAGACACCTTCGGCGAAGAGGCCCTGGTCTCCGGAGCCACGCGTAACGCAACGGTCACGATGATCACCGAAGGCGCCGTGATGCGGCTCGGCAAGGACGACTTCAACGAGTTGCTGAACGAGCCGATGCTGCGTTGGGTGGACTACACCGAGGCGCGGCGACTCGTCGCCGGTGGCGGCTGCTGGCTGGACGTCCGTCTTCCCAGTGAATACGAACACTGTCACTTCGAGAAGTCGCTGAACGTGCCGCTCTACTTCGTGCGGCTCAAGTTGAAATCGCTGGACCCGGCGACTCCGTACGTGGTCTGCTGCGAAAACGGACGGCGCAGCTCGGCAGCCGCATATCTCCTGAGCGAACGCGGGTTCAACGCGTCGGTGTTGCGTGGCGGTATCCTGGAAACCGACCTGGCCGAGGCACTGAACGCCGTCGGCTGACGACCCACTCTGGGGCCGGCTTACATCGTATGGGTGGGTTTATCGCCGCCCAGCGCACCCGCCAGGTACGACTCTATCTTGCGCTGCGTGTTGCCCCGGTCCTGTTCGCTGAACTGCACGCCGATTCCTGCCGTTCGCTTGCCCTGGGCGCCCTTCGGCGTCATCCAGATGACGCGCCCCGCCACCGGCAGCTTCTCGTCCTCGCCCATCAGGTTCAGCAGCATGAAAACCTCGTCACCGAGCCGGTAGTTGCTGCTGGTCGGTATGAACAGGCCCCCGTTCTTCACGAATGGCATGTAGGCCAGGTAAAGCGCGCTCTTGTCCTTGATGGTTAGCGTCAGCAGTCCCGGCTTGTTCGGTTGCCTCGTCACGGGGCCCATCGTGAGTCTCCTTTGCGTCCCGGCAGGCCCGCGGCCTCGACGAGCAGCGCCTCGATCACTAGTTGCGCGGCCGCGGACCCTTCGAGGAGCCGCCGGACCTCGCGCACCCGGTCCACCAATTGGAACGCGGCGCTTATGTTCACTTCGTCGGCGGTCCTTTGCAACACGGGCCCACCCCTAACCGTGACAGGCGTCCCAGTCACCGACGTCCTGGCCCTGATCACCAGCGCCAGCCAGCACTCCAGCCAGTCGAGTCGTGCGGGCAGGCCGTCGCCCATCATGTCCGCGGCCGCGGCGCAGGCCTCGACCCGCCCCGCCAGCAATTCCTGCAGCAGTGTCGACATCTGGCTGTCCAGCGCCTCGAAGTGAGGCGCAATTTCCAGCGCGCGCAGCGGCGCTCCGCCCGCAATCTCCAGTAGCCCGTCTGCTACCGCTGCACCGGTCTCCCGCTCGAGCCAGACGCGTGCGTCGGGTGCCGTCGGACAGGCTATTTCGAGGCGCTGGCAGCGACTGCGCAGCGTCGGCAGCAACCTCGAAGGCCTCGACGTCACCAGCATCAGCAGCGTACGCGGCGCGGGCTCCTCCAGGGTCTTCAGCAGCGCGTTCTGGGCGCTGGTGGTCATGGCCTGCGCAGGCTGCACGATCGCGATGCGAAAGCCCCTTCGCATGCTCGTCATGGCCAGCTTTTCGCAGGTTTCGCGCACCTGGTCCACGCCAACTGACTTCTTGTCCTCGAGCGGCCTCAGCCAGTGCAGGTCCGGGTGCGATCCAGCGCGACAGAGCATGCAGTCCGCGCACTCACCGCAGGCTTCGAAGCGCTCGCCACGACCGGTGCAGAGCAGCGTGGCCGCGAGCGCTGCCGCAAACCGCTCCTTTCCGACCCCGGCCGGACCATGGACGAGCACCGCGTGCGGCAATCGTGCGCCGGTAGCTGCGGCCTGCATGCGCATGCGGGCTGGTTCGTGCCAGGGATACATGTCCAGTGGCTGGAGGACCGTGGCGGCGGCAGCTTCGGTCATCGGTCGTCCCCGAGCAGCGGTTCGACGAGCCGGCGAACGGCGGCCTCGACGGCCTCGACGGTTCCGCCCGCCTCCACGACCCGCACCCGCGACGGATAGCGCCGGGCACGCGCGAGATATGCCACCCGCACCCGCTCGAAGAACTCGTGGCGTTCGGTTTCAAAACGATCCGGGCCGTCGCGGCCGTTTCGAACGTGCGCGCGCGACATGCCCGTTTCGACCGGCGCGTCGAGCAACACGGTCAGGTCGGGTTCGAATCCGCCGTGCACCAGCTCCGCGAGCGCATCGATGCGACTCTCCGCAACGCCTCGCCCTCCTCCCTGGTACGCATAGGTCGCGTCGGTGAAGCGGTCGCAGAGCACCCACGAACCCCGGTCCAGCGCCGGTCGCACCAGGTTGTCGAGGTGCGTTGCACGTGCCGCGAACATCAACAGCAGTTCGCAGGACTCCGGCATGGGTTCGTCGCCCCGCTCGAGCAGCATCCGGCGCAGTTGTTCCGCCCGCGGCGTCCCGCCGGGTTCGCGGGTGAGCACCACATCACGGCCGCCCGCGCGCAGCCAGTCGGCGAGGCGAGTGACCTGCGTGGACTTGCCGACGCCCTCCCCGCCCTCGAACGTGATGAACCTGCCTCGCATTCAGTGCCCCGTCGGTTTATTCCGGTATCGCCGCAGATATCGCGCCACGGCCCGTTCGTGTTCCGCAAGCGTGCGGGAGAATTCGTGGCTCCCGTCCGGCAGGCCGGTTGCCACGAAATAGTTTTCGCCACGCTCATCGGGCCGGACCGCCGCAGCCAGCGATGCCGCACCCGGCAACGCGATCGGCGTCGGCGGCAGACCCGCGCGTGTGTAGGTATTGTACGGCCCGTCGCGCTCGAGGTCCGACCGACGCAGGTTGCCGTCAAAATCGGCGCCAAGTCCGTAGATCACTGTGGGATCGGTCTGCAGTCGCATGCCAGTGCGCAGACGGTGAATAAACACCCCCGCGATGCGCGGGCGTTCAGTGGCGAGCGCGGTCTCCTTCTCGACGATAGAAGCGAGCACCAGCGCTTCGTAGGCCGTCGCCAGCGGCAGGCCCGGTGCCCGCGACTGCCACGCCGCGTCGAGTTCCATGCGCATGCGTTCCCTCGCCTTGCGCAGGATCGCGAGATCGGTCGTGCCCTTGTCGTACAGGTAGGTATCCGGGAAGAACGAGCCTTCGGCCGCAACACCCGGCTCGCCGAGCGCGGCCATGATCGCCGCGCCGTCCTGCCCGGCCAGCGTCTGCACGATTGCCGTGTCGTTCTCGAGCGCGCGGCGCAGGTCGCGGAACGTCCAGCCCTCCACCACGGTGATGGAACGCCGCACCACCGCGCCCGACTCCAGCAGTGCCAGCAATTTTCGCGGACTCGTGCCGGGCGGGATTTCGTACTCTCCGGCACGTACCCGGGCATCCGTGCCGCGCAGGCGCGCATAGGCCGCGAAGAGACGCGGATGATCGATGAAACCGCGCCCGGCGAGGTCCTGCGCGGTGCGCGAGAATGGCTGGCCGACGGGTACTTCGATCCTGTGGGCGCCGTCGTCGACCGCCACGGGCGTATCGAGCCATCGATCCACCGCCAGCCATGCTCCGGCCAGCGCCAGCATGGCTGCGATCGCAAGGCCGACGGCCACCCGCAGGCTGGTCAGCAGACGACTCAAGCAGTGCAGTCCATCAACTTGCGCGTGACCTCGCCGGCCGGCCAGCGCCGAATGCCGGCAATTTCCTGGACAGGACGGATTCCGACGACGGCATTGGTCACGAACAGTTCATCAGCAGTGGCCAGCCGATCCGGTTGCACGTCTTCGACGACGACGGAGAGCCCACTGTCTGCCGCCGCCGCGAGCACTACCTGTCTCATCACCCCCGCGACACCGCAGTCACGTATCGCCGGTGTCACCAGGCGCCCGTCCTCGACCAGGAATACATTGGCGGCCGTGGCGGACACCAGCCGCCCGTCGTTCGAGAGCATGAGGCCTTCGTCGATTCCGGGGTCGTCCCACTCCGAGCAGGCCATGACCTGCTCGAGCCTGTTCAGGTGCTTCAGCCCCGCCAGCAGCGGATTCAGGCCCAGCCGCGTGTCGCAAATCCTGAGCACTGCGGGAGGGAGCGCATCACCTCGCGGGCGTGCCGCCGACGATACGACGATTCGCGTGACCGACGGGTCGGTCGTGGGCCGGTAACCCCGCGGTCCGGGGCCCCGGGTGATCGTGAGCTTCACCGTCGCCGTGCCCATCCCTTCCAGGACCCGCCCGCACTCGTCCTCGATCAGGCTCACCGATGGCATCGGGATCCTGAGCCGGCGACAGCCGTCCTCGAGCCGGGCCAGGTGCAGGGGCAAACGGGGTATGCGACCGCCCGCCGCGGCCATGGTCTCGAAAAGCCCATCACCATACTGCAGGCCCCGGTCGTCCGCCGCGATACCCGCGGTCTCCGAACCGTTGACCAGCCTTCGTCCAATCATTCGAGTCTCCCCAATGCACGCAGCAGGCCCTGGGCCTTCGCGCGCGTCTCCCCGAGTTCCGCCTGCGGCCGGGAGTCCGCGACGATGCCGGCACCGGTCCGGAATTCGACACGGTCGCCGGACACGGTGAGTGTCCTGATCAGTATGTTGAGGTCCAGCGAGCCGTCCAGTCCCAGGTATCCCATGGATCCGGTATACGCGTCACGCGGCGCGGTCTCCAGCCCTGCGAGCAAATCCATGCAGCGCACCTTGGGGCAGCCCGTGATCGTGCCGCCCGGGAAAACCGCGGCGATCGCCTGGCCGGGCGTGACGTCCTCGCGCAATTCGCCGGTCACGTTGGACACGATGTGATGCACGGTCGCATACGTCTCCACCGTCATGTACTCATCGACGCGCACGGTTCCACCACGGCAGATGCGGCCGAGGTCACTGCGCTCCAGGTCGACCAGCATGACGTGCTCGGCGCGTTCCTTCTCGTTCAGCACCAGGTCGCGCTTCAGCGTGTCGTCGTCCGCAGTGGTCCGGCCCCGAGGCCGGGTGCCCGCGATCGGTCGCGTGCTCGCGATGCCTCCGCGGATCTCGAGCAGTCGCTCCGGCGATGAACTCAACAGCGTAAACCCCGGCAACGCTGCAATCCCGGCGAATGGTGCCGGATTCGCCGTGCGCAGCCGTCGGTAGATTTCCGCCGGCGACACGCCATCGGCCAGTCGTGCCGCCCATCCGCGAGACAGGTTCGCCTGGTAGACGTCGCCGCGACCGATGGCTTCGAGTACCGATTGAACGCCGTCCAGGAACGCGTCGGGCGGATCCTCCGCGACGTCGCCGGTAAGGAGATCGCTGCGGGCCGGAGTCTCTACCACGGTGCTTGCCAGGTCCCGCTCCACGTCCCCACGCAGCGTGCCTTCGTAACCTCGCTCGGCGTGAAACGAGGTCGCCCCGGTCCAGCGGTCACGCACCAACGCGCCGCGCATGCGCCACGCGATTGCGCGCGGGTGGCGCGATTGCGGGAGTCTCAGGCTCGGTTCGATTTCCGCGGCGAGTTCGTAGCCGACATAGAGAAACCAGCCGCCGCCGAAAGGAACTTCGGCAGTCATCGTGCCGCCGGCCGATTCGTCACGCCACCAGCGATCCAGCGCATCGAGAAATCCTGTGCCCGTGAGCGGCGCACCGCTCTCCAGCAGGCCGTCCGGCCTCGCGACCAGGCATTCACCAGGCAGGCACAGCAATACGTCGTAACGGCTGAGAGGCATGTCGCCGCCGACGCTCTCGAGCAGCACCGGGTAGCGATCCGGGAATCGTGCGTGCAACCCGAGCAGTGCATCGCCGGGCCAGAAAGCCCGCTCGGTCACTGCGGGGCGCGGAAGACGAGACTGCCGTTGGTGCCGCCGAATCCGAACGAATTCGACAACGCCAGCCGGAGCGGCATGCGACGCGCGCTGCCCGGAACGTAGTCGAGATCGCAGACCGGGTCGGGATTCTCGAGGTTGATGGTGGGCGGCACGATGCCGTCGCGGATGGCCAGGATCGTGAAGATGGCCTCGACCACGCCTGCAGCGCCGAGCAGGTGGCCTGTCATGGATTTTGTCGAACTCACGGCGATGCCGGCCGCAGCGTCACCGAATGCACGCTTGATGGCGATCGTCTCGGCTCGATCGCCCAGTTCGGTCGACGTGGCGTGCGCGTTGATGTACTGCACGTCCCCGGGGTTCACGCCTGCGTCGCGAACCGCGGCGACCATCGCAAGGCGCGCGCCCTCGCCGTCCTCCGGCGGTGACGTGATGTGGTAGGCGTCGCCGCTCATCCCGAAGCCGGCGAACTCCGCGTATATCTGCGCTCCGCGCGCGCGCGCGTGCTCGTATTCCTCGAGCACGATCGCACCGGCACCCTCGGACATCACGAATCCGTCGCGGTCGCGGTCCCATGGGCGGCTGGCGCGCGTTGGCTCGTCGTTACGGGTCGACAGCGCGCGGGCCTGGCCAAAACTGCCGAGCCCCAGCGGCGTGAAGGCAGCCTCGGCGCCGCCGGCCACCATTACGTCGGCGTCGCCGTACTGGATCAACCGGGCGGCGATGCCGATCGAGTGCGTGGACGTCGTGCACGCGGTGACCAGCGAGATGTTCGGTCCCTTCATGCCGAAGTGGATCGACACCTGCCCGGCGGCCGCGTTGATGATGCTGCCGGGGATGAAGAACGGCGAGATCTTGCGTGGCGAGCGCGACTCAAGCCACTTGGCCGTCGTCTCCTCGATGGTGCTGAGACCACCGATTCCGGCTCCCAGTGCGACCCCGATTCGAGGCGCATTCGCCTCGTTCACTTCGATACCCGAGTCCTTCACCGCCTGCACGGAAGCGGCAAAGCCGAAGGGCACGAACGGATCGAATTTCCGCACGTCCTTCGACGACATGTAGTCCTCGGCATTGAAGCCGACGACTTCGCCACCGATGTGGACCGGGAATGCGCTGGTGTCCATCCTGTTCAGGATGGCGATACCGCTGCGGCCGTTGCACACGCCATCCCATGCGGATACGACGGTGCTGCCGAGTGGTGAAACTATGCCAAGGCCGGTAACGACGACTCTACGCTTGGACAATAGCAGCGTCCCCCGGTCTAGGCAGGTGGTTGCCACGACCGCCGTCCATGGCGGCCGGGCCGATCGCAGCTCAGGCCTGGCTGCGTCGCTCGTTGATGTAGTCGATCGCCTGCTGGACGGTCGTGATCTTTTCGGCGTCCTCGTCAGGAATCTCGGTCTCGAACTCTTCCTCGAGCGCCATCACGAGTTCGACCGTGTCTAGCGAGTCTGCGCCGAGGTCATCGACGAAGGACGAATCGTTGTTGACCTCTTCTTCCTTCACCCCCAGCTGTTCGGCAACAATCGCCTTGACCCGCTGTTCGATGGTGCTCATTGTCTTCGGAGTCCTCTGTGGGAAACGATGCCAGCCGGGCCTCCCCTTTGAGTACCCGGCATGGGGCGCGTATTCTAAGTGCAAGCGTCGCATGTGGTCCAATTCGAACTTAAAACTCTTTCAAATCATGTACATACCGCCGTTTACATGCAGGGTTTCCCCCGTCACGTAGCCCGCCTGGGGCGAAGACAGGAACGCAACGGCGTGTGCAATGTCGTCCGGGGATCCGAGCCGCCCGAGCGGCACCTGCTCCAGCAGTGACTCGCGCGCCTGTTCGTTCAACGCGTCGGTCATGTCGGTGACGATGAAGCCCGGGGCCACGACATTGACCGTTATTCCGCGCGAGCCGACCTCCCTGGCCAGGCTCTTGCTGAAGCCGATCAGCCCGGCCTTGGCGGCCGCGTAATTGCACTGGCCCGCATTGCCCATGACAGCGACCACCGACGCGATATTGATGATTCGCCCGCGCCGCGCCTTCATCATCCCCCGCATGACCGCCTTACAGGTCCTGTAGACGGCCGTGAGGTCGGTGTCGATCACCGTCTGCCAGTCCTCGGCGCCCATACGCATCAGCAGGCCGTCGCGGGTCACGCCTGCGTTATTGACCAGGATCGTGGGCGTGCCTTCGGCGGCCTCGAGTTCCTTGAAGCAGCGCTCGACCGACCCGGCGTTCGAGACGTCGAGCACCACGCCTCGCCCGCGCAGTCCCGCTGCCGCCAGCGCGTCACCGATCGACGCCGCGCCTGCATCGGACGTGGCAGTACCGATCACGTTGGCGCCGCGCCGGCCGAGTTCGAGCGCGATCGCCCGACCAATGCCACGGGAGGCTCCGGTGACGAGAGCGAGGTCGTTTTCAAGCATTGCGTTACACCCCTGCGGCCGTGAGAGCCGCCGCCAATGATTCCGGATCGTCGATCGCAAGCAGCTTCAGGTCCGCGCGACGCTCGACCCGCCGGTTAAGCGAAGTGAGCACCTTGCCGGGGCCGCATTCAATCAGCGTCGTGGCACCGGCCGCCAGCATGGCGCGAATCGTGTCTGCCCAGCGCACCGGTTTGAAGAGCTGTTCGCGCAGCGCTGCACGGATGCCGTCCGGGGTCTGGTGGCGCTTCACGTCCACCGTGTACACATCGGGCACGTTCGGCATCCGTATCTCGACCCCTGCGAGTCGCGCGGCCAGCTCGTCGGCCGCACCTGTCATCAGGCTGCTGTGCGACGGGACACTGACCGGAAGCGCGACGGCACGCTTGGCACCGCGGGCCTTGGCCGCCTCGATCGCGCGCAACACCGCCGATGCGTGCCCGGCGATGACCACCTGCCCCGGCGCGTTGAAATTGACCGGCTCGACGACCTCGCCGTTCGCCGCTTCGCTGCAGGCGGCGGCGACCTCGTCGTCGGATAGCCCGAGGATTGCCGCCATCGCGCCGGTTCCGAGCGGCACTGCGCGCTGCATGGTTTGGCCCCTGAATCGCACCAGGTCCACGGCGGTGCGGAAGTCGAGTGCATCCGAGCAGACGAGCGCCGTGTACTCGCCGAGGCTGTGTCCCGCCATGGCCGAGGGCATGGGGCCGCCGCGATTGCGCCAGGCGCGCCAGGTGGCGACGCCGGCTGCGAGCATGGCAGGCTGGGTTCGCTCGGTGGCCCCGAGGTCCGAATCGGGCCCCTGCTGGCAAAGCGCCCAGAGGTCGTAGTCCAGGACCGCGGAAGCCTCCGCAAAAGTCTGCTGCACGATCGGTTCCGCCGCGGCGAGCGCCGCCAGCATCCCGACAGACTGTGAACCCTGGCCCGGAAACACGAATGCCAGCGACATGACTCTCCCCGGTGCGCGGGCCGCCCCTTGCGGCCGGCAGATTATAGCGGCGTGCCACCCTTTCGACGTTCGTGCAGCAGGCCAAGCGCGGCGACCGCCCCGCCGATCGCGCCGAAACTATGCGCCTCCACCACTACCGGGAGCACGAGCGTGGCGCTGGTGAACGGCATTGGCCCCGCGAAATGCTCCCAGCCGAGCTTGGCCGCGAACAGCAGGGCCACGGTGAGCGTGACCGGGTCGCGCGCCCTGCCCAGCCACGCGACGAGTCCCGCCGCCATGCAGCCGTGCAGCACGCCGGAGAAGCCCACGTACCACTCGAGCTGCGGCATCAGGAAAATGAAACCAAGGTCGATCGCTGCGGTCGAAGCGAGCATGACGAGACACCAGCCACGGCGACTGAACTCCGCGGCGAACATCCACCACACAAGTGCCGCGCCGGCCAGATTCCATGCCAGGTGAGCGGCGTCCGCGTGCACTAGGTGCCCACTCACCAGGCGCCAGGCCTGCCCCCCGAGTACAGCGGCACGCTCGTAGCGCAGGCACGCCGTCACGCCCGGGCCGGCCAGCCATAAAGCGACCAGCAGCAAGCCGAAGCCCGCAGCCGTGCGCCAGTTCGCATTGCGAGTTGTGGAGATACGCGCGCCCAAGCTCAACCGGGGGTCCGGTGCCGCCATTTGCTATGATTCGACGACTCTACAGCCACAGGCATGATCACGCGATGAACTTCCCCCCAGTCACCCGCCTGCCGGGCGCTTTTCGATTCCACGGCCCACGCTCGCGGCATACGGGATTCACGTTGATCGAAATCATGGTCGTCGTGGTGATCCTGGGAATTCTCGCGGCGCTTGTGGCGCCAAACGTTATCCGCCGCATCGACGATGCGCGCGTCACCAAGGCGCGGCAGGACATCCGCGCCTACGAGACGGCGCTCAACCTCTATCGCATGGACAACTTCCGCTACCCCACCACCGAGCAGGGACTCGAGGCGCTGGTCAAGCGCCCCGTCGACCCGAACATCCGCAACTGGAAGGAAGGCGGTTACATCGACGGGCTGAAGAAGGACCCCTGGGGCAATGAATACACCTATCTCGCCCCGGGCGCCCACGGTGACTACGACCTCTACACCCTTGGGGCCGACGGCCAGCCGGGTGGCGAGGGTCAAGATGCCGACATCGGTAGCTGGAACATCGAGTAGCATTTCCCGGCTCGTGCGCGCCGGCTCCCGTGCCTCGGGCTTCACGCTGCTCGAGGTGCTGGTCGTCGTCGTCATCATCGGCATCATCTCCAGCATGGCGGTCATCTCCATTCACGTGCTTGGAGGCGACCACGAGATGGACCAGGAAGCCGCACGTCTCGCTGCCGTGCTCAGCCAGGCGCGTGAGGAAGCCATGCTGCAGGGCCACGACCTCGGCCTGCGCGTCGACGCGCGGGGCTACGATTTTCTCCGCTACGACACGCGCAGCGAACGCTGGCTCGCAGTGTCGGGCGACCCGCTGCTTCGCGAGCGGCTCATGCCAGACGGCGTCGGCCTGGAACTGCTGCTAGAGTCGCGCGACGTGCTGATGAAGGCGCGCTCGGTCCAGGTGGAAGGACAGTCGCTCTCGCCGCAGATCGTGGTGCAGGCGTCGGGCGACCTGGTGCCGTTCGAGATCCGGCTGCGGCGCGATGGCACCGACGAGGTACGCCGCGTTGCCGGCAGCACGGACGGACAACTCACCTCGGGCAAGGTCGATGACCCGTCCGCCCGCTGAAATGCCCCCTCGGGCCGCGCGCTCGGCGTCGGGCTTCACGCTAATCGAAGTGCTTGCGGCGCTCGTCATCGTCGCGCTCGGCATGCTGGGCGTGATCGAGGCCGTGTCGCAGCAGGCACGCAATGGAACCTACCTGCGCGACAAGACCGTCGCGCACTGGGTCGCCATGAATGTCGTGACCGAGCAGCGCCTCCAGCCAGCGCCACCGCCGGTCGCGGACTCGTCGGACGAGGTGGATTTCGCCGGCCAACGCTGGCACTGGTCCATGAGCGTCACGCAGACCCAGGTACAGAGCCTGCGGCGAATGGACGTCACGGTGCGTCCCGCGGATGCGCGCGACGATGTCGTGCTGGCATCGGTGACCGGCTTCTACGGGAGCGCGGTCGGCCCGGCCGGGGGCGGCACGATCGCCTGGAACGGCTCAGGGAACGGTGGGCCCGGCCAGGACGGGAACGGGGACGACAGCGGAGGGAATGACGGTACGAAGAACCCGCCGGTGAAGCCACCCTCGGTAGGCGTGCCACCGATAATCAATCCCAAGAATAGCGATGACCTGGAGTGAGCGCGCCACGCACACATGCAGGGTTTACGCTGCTCGAGCTGCTGGTCGCGGTCGCGATCTTCTCGGTCGTTGGTGTACTGGCGCTGAGCGGGTATACGCAGCTCCAGAAGCAGAGCGAGTACGCCGAGCAGCGACTCGATCGTACGCGGCAGGTGCAGCGCGCCGTGCAGACGCTCGTCCAGGATCTCGAGCAGGTCGAGCCACGCGCGATTCGTGAGCCTATCGGTGATACGCGGTTGCCGGCGCTGATGCTCGGGCTGACTACCGAATACCGCCTGCAGCTGACCCGGGCGGGCTGGAGCAACACGGCCGGGCTGCAGCGCCCGACCCTGCAGCGCGTTGGTTACAGGGTCGAGAACCAGGAACTCTGGCGCGACCACTGGCCAGTGCTGGACCGCACTCTCACGGTCGAACCGGTCCGCGAGCGGATGCTGACCGGCGTCACGTCGATCACCTTCCGCGTACTGGACAGCAGTCGCACCTGGATCGACCAGTGGCCTGCGGCGCAGACGATCGACCCCGCAGAAGTCCGCCGCCGCCCGGCAGCCGTGGAAATCATCATTGAACTCGACGACTGGGGCACGATCCGCCGCCTCGTCGAGATGCCCGGATGAGCGCCATGAAGCAGCACGCGATGCCGAGGTCGCAGCGCGGCGTTGCGCTGATCACGGCGGTGCTCATCGTCGCGCTCGCCACGATCCTGGCCGTGAATGTGGTCTACCGTGGCATGCTCGACCAGCGACGCGCCGCCACGCTGTTCGCGCTCGACCAGGCCTTCGAGGTCGCGCTCGGCGCCGAGGCCTGGGCGGCGGACGTGCTGCAGCGCGACGAGCAGGAGTCGCAGGGTGACAACTTCACTGAGAACTGGGCGAGGCCGCTGCCGCCATTGCCGATCGAGGGGGGCACGGTTGCGGGACGGCTCGAGGACCTGCAGGGCCGCTTCAACCTGAACAACCTGGTGTTCGCGGACGGCACGACCAACCCGCAGGCCGTCCTGCAGCTCGCGCGCATCCTGGCATGGCTGGACCTGGAGCCGAACTGGGCATCTGAGATGGCCGACTGGATCGATGAGGACACGCAGCCCGGATTTCCGGATGGCGCCGAGGACAGCGTGTACACCGGCCAGAACCCTCCCTATCTCGCGGCCAACATGCCCATCACGCGAGCGAGCGAGCTGCTTTCGCTGCCGGGCTTCGGAGCAGAACGCTACGCGAAACTCAAGCCCTACGTGACGGCGCTGCCGGTCGGCACCAAGCTGAACGTGTGCACGGCACCCGGCATCGTCCTCGACTCATTGATCGAGAACGTGCGCGAGTTCGGCCTCAGCCCGGAAGACCTTGCCAAGCGTCGCGAGAGCGGCTGTTTTCCCGCCCTGGCAGACCTGCGCGCAGCATTCGGCGACGCGGAGTACGAGAAGGTCAAGGACACCATCGGCGAATCGAGCAACTTCTTCGGCGCAACGGTATGGGTCACTATTGGCACCACCGATTTCACGCTGTACAGTCTCCTCGTGCGTGGACAGGGAGGACTTGTGCGTCCCCAGTTGCGCAGTTTCGGAACCGAATGATCCTCCCGAGGCACGATGTCTGAGACGCTGGTGATTCGCCTGCGCGCCGCCGAAGGGGCGCAGGCTTCGTGGCTGATCGTCGATGCGAACGGCGCGCGATCTGGCCCGGTGCAGACGGGCCCGCTCGCTGACGCGTTGGGCCTCGCGCAGCAGCGTACGACCGTACTGCTGTTGCCCGGCAGCGAGGTGACGCTGGCCGAGCCGGAGTTGCCGCTGCGCGGCGGCGCCCGTCTCGCGCAGGCGGTGCCGTTTGCGCTCGAGGAACAACTGGCTTCGGATGTAGAGGGGTTGCATTTCGCCATTGGCGACAAGCCGACCGGCGCCGCGGCCACGCCAGTCGCCGTCGTTTCGCGCCACCTGATGGACCGGTGGCTCGAGGCCTGCGAGGCCGCCGGCATACAGCCGGATGCCGCATACGCCGACACGGCCGTGGTGCCCCCGACCCCGGGTGGCAGCACCATCCTGTTCGACGGCGAGACTCTCCACGTTCGCCGCGAAGGCGACGTTCCTTTCGCACTCGACGCCAATCCGCTGGCGGACGCCCTCGCGCTCGCGGTCGACCGCGCCGGACACCCTGCCGGGCACATCGCGTTCTTCGCCGCGCCGGCCGATTACGAGCAGCATCGTGAAACCATCGAGGCGCTGCGCGAGCGCGCATCGACACTGCAGGTGAAACTGCTCCCTGACGGATCGCTGCCGTTGCTGGCCGGCCAGTGCGTCAACGGCACGGCCGTGAACCTGCTCCAGGGGCCGTACGCTGCGCGTTCGTCGCTGGCGGTGGGATTCCGCCGTTGGCGACTGCCTGCCGCGCTGGCCGCCGCCACCGCACTGGTATTCGTGGTCGTCCAGGGGCTGTCCATGTGGCAGCTCTCGGGGGCCGAGAAGAAACTCGATGCACAGATCGCCCAGCTGTTCGCCCAGGCGCTGCCCGGGCAGAAAGCAGTGAACCCGCGCGCACAGATGGAAGGCTTGCTTGGCGGTGGCGGCGGAAACAGCGCGCTGCTCCCGACGCTGTCGGCGCTGTCGCGCGCGCTTGCCGGCACACCGCAGGCGCGCGTCGAGTCGATCAGCTGCCGCGGTGACTCCGTCGACCTGCGGCTGATGGCGCCGTCGGTCGAGTCGCTGGACGGCCTGAAGCAGGCGATGAGCGTGGGCGGCTTGAGCGCCGAACTGCAGTCTGCAACTCCGCGTGGCGAAATGGTCGAAGGCAGGCTGGTGGTGAAGTTGGGACGATCATGAACATCCGCCACTGGCTCGCGAACCTCGCCCCCCGCGAACGAAAACTGGTGTATGGCGCCGCGGCGCTGGTAGGCATCCTGGTGCTTTACGTGGCTGTCGCACTGCCGCTCGAGCACATGCGCGCGAGGCAGGCGGCGCGCGTGGAGCGGAAGACGGCGGACCTCGCCTGGATGCAGCAGGCCGCACCCAGGGCTGCGGCGATGGCCGCGACCGGCGGTGCCGGTACCAAAGAATCCCTTGTGGTGCTCGTCGACCGCACCGGACGCCAGTCCGGGCTGGGCAGCACCATCCGTGACCAGAGCCCAAGCGGCAATAACGGTTTGCGACTGCGTCTCGAAGGAGCGCCGTTCGACGCAATGATCGCCTGGCTGGCAGGCCTGCAGCTCAGGTTCGGCATCAGCGTTTCCGACGCAACCATCGATGCGGGTTCCGCCCCGGGACTGGTCAACGCAAGCATCACGCTCACGCATGGCGCCGCCGCCGCGCCGTGACGCCGGGCCGCTCGGAGAGCCGGGCGTTGCGAAGAGGAATCGACGGCTCATCCTCCTCGGCCTCATCGCCCTCGCCTGCTTTGCCGTAACTACCTTGCCGGCCAGCCTGGCCGGGCGAGCACTCCAGCGCGTAGGCCTGTCGGCCACGGGATTTTCCGGAACCATATGGTCGGGCGTCGCGGGCAACGCCACCTGGCAGGGTGCGTCGCTGGGCCAGCTGCGCTGGCGCCTGCGCCCCCTGGCGCTGCTGCACGCCCGTGCGGCTGCCGATATCTCGCTCGTGCGTGCCGACGGGACGGTCCGCGCCGAGGCTGCAGCGGCGCTGGACGGAACGCTGGACTTCACCAATGTGCGGCTCGACCTTCCAATCGAGTTTTTCGCCGAGATTCCAAGTGGAATGGCACGCGGCTGGCGCGGCAGGGCGAGCGGCACATTCACGCAGCTGCGGCTGGTCTCCGGCTGGCCGGTGGCAGCCGCGGGCACGCTGCTACTCTCAGATGTCGTCATGCCACAACTCGGCGCCGACAACATCGGCAGTTTCGAAATCGTGATCCCCGACCCGCGAACAGCGTCAGCAGGGTCGTCCGACGTCCGGGCGCGCGTGACTGACACGAACGGTCCGTTTGCGGTCGATGCTGCATTGACGCTCGCTGCCGGACGAAATTTCCTGCTCGAGGGTACGGTGGCGGCCCGGGACGGTGCTCCGACGAACCTGGTTCGCTCGATTGAGTATCTCGGTCCGGTGGACGCGAGCGGCCGGCG
Organism: uncultured Gammaproteobacteria bacterium; assembly: GCA_963732375.1. Lineage (GTDB taxonomy): Bacteria > Pseudomonadota > Gammaproteobacteria > Steroidobacterales > Steroidobacteraceae > RPQJ01. The sequence continues at coordinate 346,007 of CAVSZE010000012.1, read as the reverse complement.
GCCGTTCGGGGTGAGCGGGACGCTCTAGGACCAGTCCCGCCAGGCCGACAGCAGCGGGAAATACAGTCCCAGCCGAACCGGCTCCGGCCCGAGGTGCCGGACCAGCGCCGCGTAACGTACGAGTTGTGGTGAGTATCGCTGCTGCTCGCGGTCGAGAAACGCCTCGAGTCCAGCGCCTTCATGACCGCTTGTCTTGTAGTCGACGATCCAACGCGTTCCCTGCCCGTCCACGAACGTCCGGTCGATCACCACGGACACGACGTCGCCATTCATTCGCCCTGTCAGGGCCAGCTCGCTGTCCGCCGACGCATGGCGCTGATCGAGCAGCCAGCGTCCGCGCTCGTCCGCAAGCGTGCGCTGCACGGCCGTCGCTACGCGCTGGACGGCATCCGTGCGACGGTCTGCGGGTACGCCGAGTTCCGCGAGTTCGTCGTGAAAACGGCGCACGGTCGCTGTTCCCGGCGCGCCGGCCGAGGATCCGGCACCGCCCCGGGCAATGCGCAGAAGCTCCCGGTGAACGACAGTGCCGACATGGCGCGCCGTCTCCGACGCCCAGTCGAACAGGACCGGCGGCTCGGCTGCCGCCCGCGACCGGCTCGACGACTCGATGCGGGGAGACTCCAGCGGCGGTACGGACCATGTGAGTGGAAGGCGTCGAAGCAGCGGGTCGCGCGGGATGACCGGAGCCGCCTCCCCCTCGATTTCCGCCACGCCCGCAAGCCGTGCCTGGAAGTCCGTCTCGAGCACGGGCCACAGCAACCCGAGCGCCACCATCGAAGGGGGCGTCACGATCGTCGGCCCGCCGCCGTCTCCGTCCTTCAGCGCACAACTGCCGAACAGGTGCAGCCGGCGCTTCGCTCGCGTCGCCGCTACGTACAGCAATCGCCGCTTCTCCTGCACGAGCTTCCCGCTTTCCAGGCCTTCGAGCCAGCGGTAGAGCGGGTTCGGGTCGTCACCGGTGCCTGCTACTGGTGCGACAACCAGGCCGCGGCCACTGGCTCCGGGCAATCGCGCCCACTGCAGCAGCCGCTTGTCGTCCGAACGCGATCGGCGCTCCAGGCCCGGCACGATGACCGTGTCGAACTCGAGTCCCTTCGCCTTGTGGACCGTGAGCAGGTGCACGCGAATCGAAGCGTCGGGTCGCGATGGCGCATAGAGTTTCTCGAGCGCCTCGGCGAGCTTGGTGAGATCCACGTGTCCACGGGCGCGCCGTTCCAGCCCTGCAAGTTCGTCGAAATAGGCCTGTGCTTCGTCGAGCTCGCGCGCAGACCGCGCCGTGGCAGGGCCACCCAGCGCGAGCCACGCGCGTTCCGCGGCGTCGCGCAGCCCGAATCGCCGCAGTTCCACGGGCGCGGTCTCCAGAATGGTCCAGAGCCTGTCGAGTCTCGCGCGGGCACCGGGTTCGAGCCGCTGGCGACGCGCATCGTCCCGAAGCAGTTGTGGCAGCGTCGCGCTGCGCATGTCACCGCAGAGCGCGTGCAGTTCGGCAAGCGTGAGGCCGCACCACGGTGCCCGCAGCACCGCAAGCCATGCCGGACGATCGGCCGGGTGCGCGATGGCGCGCGTAAGCGCGAGCAGGTCGAGCACGATGGGTCGCTCGCCCAGCGGGTCGATGTCCGTGGCCTGGAACGGAACACCCCTGCGTACCAGCTCGCCCACGATGTGAATCAGGTGGCTTCGACCCTGAACCAGGATCGCGATGTCGGCGTCGTCATCTTCCGCCAGCCGCTGCTCGACCACGTCGACGACCGAGCATGCCTCGAACAGCCTGCTGCGGCGGAACAGCGGATGCACCTGCACGCCGCCGTCCTCGCCGGCTCCCGTCGCCGCAACACTCGCCGCGTGCGTCACCGCGCCGGTCACCTCGTCGTCCAGCGCCGGCAGGACCCGCGCGAAACAGCCGTTCACCCACTCGACCAGCGGACCTGTTGAACGATAATTCACGGCCAGCGAAAGCGGTTCCAGCGAGATATCGCCGAGGCCGCGCTCGCGAACGTCGAGGAACAGGCCGACCTCCGCGTTCCTGAACCGGTAAATGGACTGCATCGGGTCGCCGACCAGGAACAACGTGCGGCCATCGTCTCGCTGCCAGCCGCTGGTGAGTTTTCCAAGCAGCCTGACCTGGGCCTCCGAAGTGTCCTGGAATTCGTCGACCAGCACGTGCTGCAGCGTAGCGTCGAGCGCAAGGGCCGTATCCGTGGGCTCGTCCTCGCTGCCCAGCGATTGCAGTGCCGCCGCAGCGATGCGTGGGTAGTCGGCAAGTCGTCTCTCGGAAAAAACGACCTCGAGCTCGGCCGCCGCTAGTCGCAGCACCACCAGCTGTGCCTGCAGCACGCGCCATTCGTCGGCCGCATAGCGAGGCTCCGGCAGTCGGCGCACGGCGTCCAACCGCGCCGTCAGTTCCTCCAGCGGCGCCAGCGTGGACGCCACCGCCAGCGCTCGCTGCTTGAGTGGTGCCCCGGGCTTTCCGGGTGGGAAGCCCACCCTGTAGTCGAAGCTCCTGCGCGGTGTGCCGCCGGCAGTGAGCAGCAGCGCTGCGAGGCCGAGCCACTGTGATCGATCCGTAAGCGCGCCTGGCAACGTGTCGCGATGCCCTGCCCACGCCGCGATCGGCGATTCGCTCCCGGCGGCCACCAGCGTCGCGGCTGCCTCGCGCGCCACCGCCATGGCGTCGGCAAGCAGGTCGCTCGGGAACTCGCGCGTGAGCGCCTCCAGGTGCGCCTCGACCAGTTCGATGCGAGCGCGCTCCAGGCTGGCCCGGAGGTTCGCATTGGCGATCTCGTCACCGCCCACTTCGGGAAGGACCGGTCCCCAGGCATCGCGGCGCGCCAGCATCTCGATCACCAGGTCCACGAACCTCGGCACGCGGTTGTCGACGTGGCCCAGAAGGGTCGCGACCGCGCGCGAGTGCAGGTCGTCGCCCGCGGGCAGGTGTTCGAGCAGGCGTTCCGCTGCCTTGCGGTAGAGATCCTTCGCGTCGTCCTCCACTGCCAGGTCCGCACCGAGTCCGGACAATACCGGCAGCCGGCGCGCGAGACCGAAGTTGAACGCATCGATCGTCTGTATGCGCAGGCGCGCAGGGTTGCCGAGCAGGTCCCAGCCCAGCCGTGTGTCGGCCTCGAGGGCCTTCCGTGCGAGTTGCAGCGTGCGCACGTGCGGTGGCCGGCCGCCGGCCGAGATTGGATCCATCGCTGAGCGCAGTGCCCGAAGGATGCGATCGCGCATCTCGGCCGCGGCCTTTCGCGTGAACGTGATCGCCAGCACCGACTCGGGCGCAGTGACCGTCGCGAGCAGCGCGAGAAAACGTCGAATCAGCAGTTCCGTCTTGCCGGATCCTGCCGGCGCCTGCACGATGAAGCTGCGCGTCACGTCGAGCGCGCGTTCACGAGCATGCTCGTCGGAGCGCCTGAGGTCAGTCATCTCCCGACTCCCGCGTGGCGGCGCCGAGACGGGTTTCGCCGATGCGACACAGCATGCCCAACTGGCAATAGCTGCATGCCCGCACCGGATCCGGCGCAAGGCGCGCGTCGCCTGAAGTGTGCTCGCGCGCGATTGCGGTCAGGCGCCTGCGCCAGGAATAGATGAGATCATCCCAGGACGAATGCTCGACCGGCCAGCCTTTGGACCCATGCGCGGCGAGACCAGGGAATGCCGCGGAATCGCGGGCCACGCCGCTGTAGGCGGTATCGCCGGTGCGGACGCGTCCGAACGCTACGGCCGACACTCGCTCGGCGCCGACGGCCTCGACGTAGAGCGGCATCTGGGGAAGCCGCGGCCGCTCGCCGAACCAGGCTCCCGCGTCCGCGTCTGCGCCCGTCTTGTAGTCGATGACCGCGAGGCTGCCGTCCTCTAGCCGGTCGATCCGGTCGACCCGCAGTGTCAGCGTCAGTCCTCCAATGACGATCGAGTGCTCCTTCTCGACCGACTCGATCTCGAACGACCGTCGTACCGCGTCAATCGCGAGCAGGTCGGCGACCCTAGCCAGCAGCCACTCGATCTCGATCGCGAGCAGCTGTCGCATGAATCCCTGCGCAGAGCGCAGCGCGGGAGCGGCTTCGGCCTCGACCGCCCCCTGTATCATCGCGCGCAACTCGTCACGCGGCAGCGCGTGCAGTGCCGTCTGTGTGCGCAATTCGAGCCACAACCGGGCAAGCACGCCGTGGACAAGTTCGCCGCGCTCCGATGCGGCGACGCCGATTTCCGGATCCTCGAGCGGACGCGCGCCGAGCCTGAACTCAGCCTGCGCACGGAACGGGCACGCGGACTGGACCTCGAGCAGTTTCGCGCCGCCGCGCTGGGACTCGTCCGGGCCGACGACCGGCATCGTGCCGTCGACCTGTTCCTCGAGCGCCGGTCGTAGCGCGAAGATCGCAACTGCCGCGGAGTCTGCATTCCAGCAATCCGGTGGCTCGCCGCGAGGCACGCCGGCCAGCAACGCACTCGGCAGTAACGGCGCCTCTGCATCAAACCGCGGCACGCTCATGATGACTTCGTCGGCGCTTCGGCTGAGCCGCGCAAACAGCCGTTTTGACTCCAGCGCGGCGATCTCGGCCGTGGCTCCCGGCATCTGCCGTGACTTCTGCCACTCGCGGGGCAGGAACGGATCGGGGAATGCCGGCGCGGGCCAGCGCGCCGTATCGAGCCCGCAGACCCACAGCGCGTCGAAGCTCATCCCCGCGCAAGTCGCTGCATCGACCAAGGTCAGGCCCGCCCGAAGCTCCTGGGGCTCGAACAACACGCCATCGGCAAGGTCGCGAAGAAGTGCGGTGGCTTCGGCCGCATGCATGGTCCCGATGCAGTCGTCATTCGCGCCGAATTCGGCAATCAGCCTGTCGCAGCGCTGGCGCGCCTGGTACTCGTCGCCGTCGAGCCCTTCGCCCGGCCAATCCGCAGTCGCAAGCAACTGGAACCACATCTGCGACCAGCGGCTGGGCAGCGCGCGACGCGGCCACTGCCCGGCAAGCGCAAGGCCCGAGTGCAGTGCACGCTCGAGCCCGGGGCAGTCCTTCTCGCCCGCCAGTCGCGCGAGTGCCACGAGCCCCAGGTCCGGTCCCTCGTACCTGCGGATGTGCGCGTCGAGGTTCGCCCGTGCGTCGGCTTCGCCGATAGCTGCAAGAAATGGATTCAGCAGCAGTCGGCTCGCGGCCGCGAGGTCCACGACTCCGCAGAAGGCGTCGATGTACTCGAGTGCTGCCGCGACGACCGGTTGCGCCGAGAGCCCGCGTGCCGCGGCGAGTTCGAAGCCACGCGACTCCGGCGCGGGCCCGAGTGCCAGCGTGGCAGCGGGAACGAGGACGCGCTCGACGCGCCTCCTCGCCTCGTCGCGGCGGGCGGCAAGATCCGGAACGACGATCGCGATCCTCGCCTGCGGCTCGCGATCCAGCCGGGCGGCTGCCCAGCGTGCGGCGACGTCGAGTTCGCTCTCGCGATCCTGGCACTCGACCCAGGACACCGATCCGCGCCGCTCGTCCGGCGGTCGCTGCGTGACGTCACAGCCCGACTGTCGCAGGCGATCGAGCAGCGAGCGCTGCGCTGGCACCAGTTCGTCAAAGCCCGCGAGCTCGAGGCGCGTTGCCGGGGCGATCGCGCCCAGGCTGGCGGTCGCCAGTGACTCGTCCACCCAGTCGTTGTTGCGCAGCCAACCGGCGAATTCCCGGGCCCAGCGCGCGAACGCGATCGACTCCGGGCGGTCTTCGGTGCCGAGCGCGCCCTGCGGGATCTCCCAGGCGTGCATGCGGCGCCAGGACTGGTGGGCCACCCAGCCGAGCCGGCCGGGCGAGACGAGGCTCGAAGTTGCGGGATCGCCGAGCACCGTCCGCTCCCAGACCAGGCGGGCGGCGCCGTCGGGCAGCCACCGGCCGGACATCCGTCCGGCTCGCCGCTCGTCCTCGAACATCCGCTGGACCAGGTCGGACCATGCGACCACGTCCGGCGTTCGCCAGACCTCGAGACCCTGCCGCTGGCAGGACTCATCGAAACGCAGCCGGAGCCAGTGGGCTAGTCGCCGCGTCGGCGTGACGGTCGTCACCGCAGGTCGCAGGCTATCTGTATCCACTATTATCTATATAACAATAACTTACTAGATATTGTTTATCTTTTTTCAAGCATTACCCGCGGCTTCAACCACTCGCAGGGCTGGATTGGGGCGGGTCGCGGGTGACTCGCCAACCGCGTAGTTGCCCAGCAGTTCCTCCATGCGTCCGAAGACGTCCGAGATCATCCGCGGCTCCGGCAGGTTGGTGATCCGGAAGTGGTTGCCGTACGGGACGTTGAAGCTCGATCCCGGGGCCACCAGCACGTGCTTGTGTTCGAGCAGGTCCAACGCGAACTGCTGGTCGTCGAATCCCGGCAGGCTGTCGAGGCGAACCCCTACGAATGCGTACATCGCGCCCCTGGGGGGCGTCAGGTACAGGAATCGACTGGCCGTGACCGCATCAACGATCGCCTTGCGCGATTCATACAGGCGGCCGCCCGGGGTCACGAGTTCCTTGATGCTCTGGTAGCCCCCAAGCGCGGTCTGCACCGCCCACTGACCCGGCACATTGCTGCAGAGGCGGAGCGAGGACAACAACTCCAGCGCAGAGAGGTACTCGCGCGAATGCTCCACGTCACCCGAGAATACTGCCCAGCCCACACGGTAACCGCAGGCACGGTACACCTTGGAGAGCCCGCACAGTGTTCCACACAGTGTCTGCTGCACCAGCGTCGCCATCGGGACGAACTCGGCGTCGTCGTAGGTCATCTGGTCGTAGATCTCGTCGGCCAGCACGACCAGGTGATGCTTCTCCGCGATGCGTGCAATGGCCTCGAGCACCGCGCGCGGGTACACGGCTCCAGTGGGATTATTGGGATTGATCACGACGATGGCGCGCGTGCGCTTCGTGATCAGCGACTCGATCTCCTCGGGGTCGGGAACGAAGCCTCGCTCGGGCCGGCAGGGGTAGTGCACGGCGCGACCCCGGTTCAGGTTCACGGCCGCTGTCCACAACGGGTAGTCCGGGCTCGGAACCAGCACCTCCTCGTCCGCCGCGAGCAGCGCGCGCAGCGTGAGATCGATCAACTCGCTCACGCCGTTGCCGATGAACACGTCATCTGCGGTGACGCCACGCACACCCCTTTCCTGCTGCTGCATTACCACGGCTTCGCGGGCCGGGAAGATGCCCTTCTGGTGGCAGTAGCCCTCAGCCGAGCGCAGGTTCTCGATCATGGCCAGCCGCATCGTCTCGGGCGTCCTGAACCCGAAGGCACCCGGATTGCCGATGTTGAGCGAAACGATGTCGTAGCCGAGACGCTCCATTTCGTGGGCGCGCCGGGCCAGTCGGCCACGAATCTCGTAGCGCACGTTGGCGAGCCCGGGACTCGGGCGGATGGTGCGGATCGGCATGGCCAAACCTTGCTGGTTGCGGTGCGTCAATTATGGCCCGGCAGCTTCAGGCTGCACAGGACCCGCTTCACGCGATGATCCCGCGCTCCCTCAGACCGGCCAGCCTCTCGGCGCCCAGGCCCAGACGTTCGGCCAGTACTACGTCGGTGTCGGCCCCCAGCGGTGGCGGAGCGCGGTCGTACGCGACCGGCGTGCGCCCGAACAATACCGGATTGCGCACCCCGGGCGCGGATCCAGCCGTCGGATGCGGCAAGTCGATCCTGAGGCCGCGGTGTTTCACCTGGGGCTCGGCGAACACCTGCGCAAGGTCGTTGATCGGTCCACAGGGTACCTGCGCCGCCTTCAGCACTGTGAGCCACTCAGCGCTGCTGCGCGAGCACAGCAGTCTCTCGAGCACCGGCACCAGTGTCCCACGATTCGCCACGCGGGCGCCGTTGGTCGCATAGGCCGGGTCTGCGGCGAGTGCCGGCTGGCCTATCGCTGCGCAGAAACGGCCGAACTGGGCATCGTTGCCGACGGCCAGCATCAGGTGCCCATCGGCCGTCGCAAACGCCTGGTAGGGCACGATGTTCGGGTGCGCGGTGCCGCGTCGCACCGGCGGAGTGCCGCCCACGAGGTAGTTCAGGTTCTGATTCGCGAGCCACGCGACCTGCGTATCGAGCAGCGACAGGTCGATGTATTGCCCGTGGCCGGACGCGTGCCGCTCGTGCAGCGCCGCGAGGATCCCGGATGCCGCGTACATCCCGCACATCAGGTCAGCCACTGCGACACCGACTTTCTGCGGTCCCGCGCCCGGCTCACCGTCGGGCACACCGGTGATGCTCATGAGCCCGCCCATGCCCTGGATCATCGCGTCATAGCCCGGTTCCGCCGCATCGGGCCCGTCCTGCCCGAATGCAGAAATGGACAGGTAGATGAGGCGCGGGTTGGACGGCAGCAGGTCCGGGTACGCAAGCCCGTAGCGGGCCAGGCCACCCACCTTGAAATTCTCGACCAGCACGTCCGCCTGGGCGGCGAGTCCGCGCACCAGCTGCTGGCCTTCAGGCTCAGCGAGGTCGATGGCCACGGACCTCTTGCCGCGGTTCGTGGAAAGATAGTACGCCGATTCCGCCGTTTCGCGGCCCTCGCCGTCGCGCAGGTACGGCGGTCCCCACGACCGTGTGTCATCCCCGCCCCGCGGGTGCTCGACCTTGATCACCTCTGCGCCGAAGTCGGCCAGCAGCTGTGTGGCCCAGGGCCCCGCGAGGATACGACTCAGGTCAAGTACCAGGATTCCGGCCAGAGGCCCTGCCATTCAGAGGCCCAGGAACACGATGCCCAGTCCACACGCGCACAGTGCCGCACCGGCGAGCGCATGCGAATAGCGCTCGGCAGACTCCAGCGGCAGGCGTTCTATGCCCTTGAGAGCGAGCCAGACGACCGTGAGCATCGTCGCGACAGTCACCGCACCGAATGCCAGCACGACCACCACAAGCCCCCAGGCGCTGTGCTGCGAGGCCGGGTACATGACAAGTGGAATCAGCGGCTCACACGGACCGAGCACGAAAATCACGAACAATGCCCATGGCGTGATGCTCTTCACCTTGGCCGGGTCCACGTGCGGGTGCAGGTGCCCGCCCTCGTGCCCGTGCTCGTGGCGATGCAGCGTGCCGTCCCCGTGCGCGTGCTCGTGTGTGTGCGGTCGTGAACGCCACGCCTTCTTCAAGCCCCAGACCATGTACGCGAGCCCGAATCCGGCCAGCAGCCAGGCAGCGGCGTCGCCCCGGATGCCCTCGAGCCATTGCAGGTGAGAGATTGATACACCGACACCAATGCCGACGATTCCGATGACGACCGAGCCGAGCACGTGTCCCATCCCGCAGAGCGCGGTTATCCAGAGCGTCCTGCGCTGCGTCCAGCTGCGCGCGGCCGACATGGCGACAAACGGCAGGTAGTGGTCGGGCCCCAGCAGCGTGTGGATGAAGCCGATGGACGCGGCCGTCAGGAACAGCAGTCCGATGTCGATGTTCATGCTCGCCCGCAACCCGGGTCAGTACAGGTCCGGGGAGCTAATCACACGGCCTGCAGGCCGGCAAGGCGGATAAAGACCTAGTCTCATTCAGGTATCCGCGGACAGCTCCCTCCACCGGTGACAGGCGACCGCAGCACCGTCGCCCACGGGCTCGAGCGACGGTTGCCTTTGCCAGCACGCATCGACCGCGTGCGGGCAGCGCGGCGCGAATGCGCAACCGGCCGAAGGCACGGCGGACGACGAGCCCTCCCCGCCCGGTTCTGCCGGGGACGAGCGCTTCGCCAGTCGAGGATCGGGCTCCGGGACAGCGGCCAGCAGCGCGCGCGTGTACGGATGGCGGGGCGCGGCGAACAGCGCGTCACGCGGCCCGCGCTCGACGACACGCCCGAGGTACAGAACCACGACTTCATCGCACAGGTGCCGTACGACGGCGAGATTGTGGCTGATGAACAGCAGGCCGATGCCCAGTCGTTTCTGGAGGTCCGCGAGCAGGTTGACGATCTGAGCCTGGATCGATACGTCGAGTGCACTCACTGCCTCGTCGCAGATGAGGAGCTTCGGATGCACGATCGTGGCCCTGGCAATAGCCACCCTCTGGCACTGACCGCCGGAGAGCTCGTGCGGGTACCGCGACGCGAGCCCGCGGTCGAGACCGACCGATTCGAAGGCTGCCGCGACCCGCGTTCGCGCCGTCGCGGCATCGGACACGCCCTCGAGGGCTTCGAGCGCCTCCGCCACGCTGGCGCCCGCCGTCATGCGCGGATCCAGGCTGCCGAATGGATCCTGGAACACTACCTGCAACTCGCGGCGCATCTGCCGCATCCGCTCCCGAGCCGACGTGTCTACGGTCCACCCGCGCCACCGCACGGTTCCGGCGCTTGGCGCGACCAGGCCCAGCACGACCCGGGCGAGCGTCGATTTTCCACAGCCTGACTCGCCGACGACGCCGAGTGAGCGGCCTTCGGCGAGTTCCAGGTCGACGCCGCAGAGCGCGTGCACCGATTCGCGCCGCGATCGCAGCAAGCTTCTGCCCGCGTATTCGACGCGAAGGCCGCAGACCTCGAGCAACAGTTCGCTCATGCCGGCCACCCGCCCGGCAGCGGCGCGTGGCAGGCCGCAGCCCGACCGCCGCTCCATTCGAGGCGGGGCTCGGTCTCCCGGCAGCGATCGCGCGCGAATGCACAGCGCGGTGCAAACCGGCAGCCGTGCAGCAGGTCCTGGGGCCGCGGGGGCTGTCCCTCGATGTAAGGCAGGCTGTCGCCCGGCCGCGTATCGAGTCGCGGGACGGACTCGATCAACGCGGCGGTGTACGGGTGGCGCGGCGCCGCGAAAAGTTCGTCGGTAGAGGCAAGCTCGACGATAGCGCCCGCGTACATCACCGCGATGCGATCGGCGATGCCCGCGACCACGCCGAGATCATGGGTGATCAGCACGATGCCGAAGCCCTGCCCGCGCAGACGACGCAGCACGTCGAGCACCTGGGCCTGTACCGTTACGTCGAGCGCCGTGGTCGGTTCATCTGCGATCAGCAATGCCGGGCACGGCATAAGCGCCATTGCGATTGCGACCCGCTGGCGCTGCCCACCGGAGAGTTCGTGGGGATACTGGTCGAAGCGCCGTTCCGGATCGGCAATGCCAACCGAGCGCATCAGCTCGAGCGCGCGAGCGCGCGCCTCGGGTCGGTCCATGCTGCCGCGGTCCAGCACGAACTCGGTCAGCTGTTCGCCGACTCGAATGTGCGGCGTTAGTGCATTCATCGGGTCCTGCGACACCATGCCGACCAATGCGCCACGCACGGCTGCAAGGCTACGCTCGCCCGCGCCGATGAGTTCCCGGCCCTGCAGCCGGACCGAGCCCAGTGCACGACCGTTGGCCGCGAGCAGGCCAAGGCAGGCAAGGAACAGTTGGCTCTTTCCAGATCCCGACTCGCCAACCACGCCCAGGCACTCACCGCCGTGCACGTCGAGCGACACACCGCGCACCGCCTGCACGGGCCCCTGCTCCGTGTCGAACACGACCTGGAGCTGGTCGAGCGAGAGCAGGCTGGACCCGGTCACTTCAGCGCTGCCTCGGGTCCAGCGCGTCGCGCAGCCCGTCGCCAAAGAAGTTGAGACACAGCAGGATCAGTGCCAGCACCACCGACGGCCCGAGCAGCAGCCACGGGGCCGACTCCATTTCCAGCGCGCCCTCGGCGACCAGTCGGCCGAGGCTCGTGAGCGGCTCCTGGACACCGAGTCCCAGGAAGCTAAGGAAGCTCTCGAAAAGGATCACCTGGGGCACGGTGAGCGTGGCATACACGACGACCGTTCCGACGACGTTCGGCACGATATGGCGCGCGATTATGCTGCGGGTGGGGAGCCCGAGCGTGATCGCCGCGTCGACGAATGCCTGTTGCCTGAGCGCGAGCGACTGCCCTCTGACGATGCGCGCCATCGTGAGCCAGCCCACCGCGCCGATCGCGAGGAAAATCAGCAACAGGCTCCGTCCGAAGACCACTGTCAGGATGATCACGAAGAACATGTAGGGCAGCGCGTAGAGCACGTCCACCACGCGCATCATCCAGTCGTCCACACGCCCGCCGAGGTAGCCTGCCGTCGCGCCCCAGGCCACGCCGATCACCAGGCTAACCGCAGTCGCAAGCAGTGCCACCAGCAACGAGACCTGCGTGCCCGCGCACAGGCGCGTGAAGAGGTCGCGGCCATTGCCATCGGTTCCGAGCCAGTGCCCGTTCGCGAGTGACGGGGGTGAAGCGAGCGGACTCAGCGACCAGTCGACATGATCTATCGAATACGAACCGAGCGCCGGGCCAGCCAGTGACAACACGACCAGCAACGCGAGCGTCGCCAGCGCCGCCACGGCCGCGCGGTTCCTGGCCAGCCGACGCCACGCGCCGGCGTAGATCCCGGGGCGTGATTCAGTCATGGCGGATACGTGGATCGAGCCAGCCGTAGGCGAGGTCCACCAGCAGGTTGAGCGCCAGGATCAGCGTCGCATAGAAGACCACCATGCCCATGACCAGCGTGTAGTCGCGGTTGACGGCGCCCTGCACGAAGTACCTGCCGACCCCGGGCAGGCCGAACACCTGCTCCACGACCAGCGAACCCGTGAGCAGCGCGGCCGCCGCGGGCCCGAGGAAGCTCAGCACTGGCAGCAGCGTCGGCTTTAGCGCGTGGCGCCTGAGAATGGCCGAACTGCCGATGCCCTTGGCGCGGGCCGTGCGGATGAACGGCGACTGGAGGACCTCGAGCAGGCTGCCTCGCGTCAACCGTGCGACGTATGCGACGAACGGCAACGACAGCGTCAGCACCGGCAGGACCATGTATCGCGGGCTGCCGGGCTCCCAGCCCCCGGCGGGCAGCCAGCCGAGTTCCACGCCAAACACCAGGGCGAGCAGTGGCGCCACCACGAAATTCGGCACGGCGATGCCGACCAGCGCAATCGCCATCACCGCGTGGTCCATCCAGCGATTGTGACTGCGCGCCGCCAGCAGCCCGAGCGGAATGCCGAGCAGCAACGCGAGCAGCAGCGCAGACGAGCCTACGGCAAGCGTCACCGGCAGGCCGCTGCCGATGATTTCAGCCACACCGTAGTCCTTCATGCGGAACGAGGGCCCAAGGTCGCCGTGCAGCAGGCCCACGAGATAGCGCCCATACTGGACCAGCACCGGCTGGTCGAGTCCATAGGCCGCCTGCAGGTTCGCCTCGATCTCCGGCGGAATGGTCTGCTCCTCGTCGAACGGCCCACCCGGCGCCAGCCGCATCAGGAAGAATGCCGCGGTCACGATGGCGAACAGCGTGGGCCCGATGCCGAGCACGCGTCGCAGCGCATAGCGCGCGTACATCAGTCCGTGCCCCGGCCGACAAGACGCAGGAAGCCGGCCTCGTCGGCGATACGCACGCCGAGCTCGCTCGCCTTGCGCAGCTTGGACCCGGGCTCCGCGCCTGCCACCAGCAGCGTGGTCTTGCGCGAAACAGAGTCGGTCACCGTCGCCCCGGCTGCGCGGGCGGCCGCGCGGGCATCCTCCCGGCTCATCGAATCCAGCGTCCCGGTGATCACGATCACCTCGCCTGCGAGCGGACCGTCGTCGCTGAGGACGACCGGCTCGCCTTCGGGCCAGGTGACGCCCGCGGCGCGAAGCGCGCGGATCACCTTGCGGTTGTGCGGCTCGTCGAAGAAATCCTTCAGGTGCAGTGCTACGACCGGACCCACGTCGGGAACCTGCTGGATCTCGTCGGTGCTCGCGGCCTCGATTGCCTCGAGGCTGCCGAAGTGCCCGGCCAGCGCGAGCGCCGTCGCCTCGCCGACGTCACGTATGCCGAGCGCATACAGGAACCGCGGCAGCGTGGTCATCCGGCTGCGAGCAAGCGCATCGACGAGCCTGGTCGCCGACTTCTCGCCCATGCGCTCCATCTCGGCGAGCTCGCCCGCCTCCAGCGTGTAGAGGTCGGCGGGGGTCTCGACCCGTCCGGAATCCACCAGTTGCTCGACGATCTTCTCGCCGAGTCCCTCGATGTCCATTGCGCGGCGCGACGCGAAGTGCAGCAGCGCCTCGCGTCGTTGCGCGCGGCATACCAGCCCGCCGCTGCATCGGGCGACGGCCTCGCCTTCGGCGCGGGTCACGTGCGACCCGCACACCGGGCAGCGCTCCGGCAGCCTGACGCGACGCGCGCCGGCCGGGCGACTGTCGGCTACGACACGGACGACCTCCGGGATCACGTCGCCCGCCCGGCGCACGACGACGGTATCTCCGATGCGCACGTCCTTGCGCTCGAGTTCATCCATGTTGTGCAGCGTTACGTTGCTCACCGTCACTCCACCGACGAACACCGGCTCGAGGCGGGCAACGGGTGTGAGCGCGCCGGTTCGCCCGACCTGGAAGTCCACGCCGCGCACGGTCGTTGTCTCTTCCTGCGCCGGGAACTTGTGCGCGATCGCCCAGCGCGGTGCGCGGGCGACGAAGCCGAGTTCCCTCTGCCAGTCCAGTCGATCCACCTTGTAGACGACACCGTCGATGTCGTAGCCGAGCGTGTCGCGCAGGCCCGCGATCCGCAGGTAGTAGGCAATGCAGCCCTCGACCCCCGTGACAGTCTCGGCTTCCGGGCAGGTGCGAAGGCCGAAGCCGCGCAGCGCGTCGCGGACCTCGCCCTGTCCCGCAGGGCAGGTCCAGCCCTCGATCGCGCCGACGCCGTAGAAGAAGATGTCCAGGGCCCGGCTCGCGGTGATCCGCGGGTCGAGCTGGCGCAGGCTGCCGGCCGCCGCATTGCGCGGATTGGCGAAGGTCTTCTCGCCTGCTTCCGCGGCACGGCGGTTCAGCCGGTCGAACGACTTCCGGGTCATGAACACTTCGCCGCGCGCCTCGAACACCTCCGGTGCGTTCCCGAGCAGCCGCAACGGCAGTGACGCGATGGTCCTGACGTTCGCCGTAACGTCCTCGCCCGACGATCCGTCGCCGCGGGTCGCCGCCTGCACCAGGCGGCCGCGCTCGTACCGCACGCTGATGGCGAGGCCGTCGATCTTGGGCTCGGCGGAGTACACGACCGCGTCGACGTCGAGACGCTCGCGCACCCGACGGTCGAATTCCAGCAAGTCCTGCTCGCCGAAGGCATTGTCCAGCGACAGCATCGGCAGCGAGTGGCGGACCGTCGAGAATCCCCTCGATGGCTGGCCTCCGACCCTCTGCGTCGGTGAATCCGCAGTCACCAGCCCGGGGTGCGCGGTCTCGAGCTCGCGCAACTCGCGCATCAGCGCGTCGTAACGCGCATCGGAGACTTCCGGATCGTCGAGGACGTAGTAGCGATGGTCGTGACGCTCGATCTGCCGGCGCAGCTCGGCAACTCGTTTCGCATCGTCGCGGTCGGTCATCGAGCGCCTTCAGCGCCGGTCGGGGTCTGCCCGGCCGCGGTCGAAGGCGAGCATGTCCTCGCGCATGCGGACTACGCGCTGCGCGGTGAGCGGAACGCCCCGCTCGTCCTGCATGTGCCCGCCGAGCCTTGCCGCGAGCGAGCGCGCCGTGGAAAACAGCTGTTCGAAAGCCTGCTGCCCGGTCAGCGGTCCCGGCAGCACCGCGAACAGGGCCACCCCTGAATACGCGGCGCCCGCCATGGTCGCCGGTTCGAAGGTACCTGGCTCGCGCAGGCTCGCGAGGCTGATCAACGGGCGTCCGGACGGATCGAGCCGGTGAAAGATCTCGTAACGTCCGAACTCGAAGTGCTCTGCGAGCAGCGCTTCCTGCAGCAGCGAACCCTCGAAAAGCGACGGCAGCGGTGCGACGACACGCAGTGCGACGATCCGTTGCGCCCGTGCCTCCACCGCGGTCTGCGAGTCGGGATCCTCGTCCGGTTCCGGCGCTGGCGGTTCGGTGGCTTGGGCGGGGCGCTCACTTACGACTGCTCGACGCTGCCCCATCGTCGGTTCGCGGCGGCCTGTGCGCATGCCGTCTTCGTCCACCTCGACCAGCGGAACGACCTCGTGCACCAGCGGGGCGCGATCATCGCTGCGGATCCGCGGTTCGAGCCGTCCGGCGGTACGGTCAATGCCTGCGTCCGCGTCGATCCTCATCTCGACATCAACGTCCACGTCCGCATCGAGGTCCGCATCCATGCCGATGCCTGCATCCGCGTCTGCGTCGTCATCCAGCTTCGCCGAGCGGCTCCTGGGTTCGATTGCCGTCGACCGGCCCGGATCGACCGCAGCCGAACGCGACCTGGAACGGATGCCCCACAGGTACATGCCCGCGATCAACGCGAGTCCGGCCACCAGCAGTATCCAGCGCAGTTCCGTCATCGTTTACCGTCAGATAGCCGCGAGCCGCACGGCTTCCTCGACGTCCACCGCGACCAGCCTCGACACCCCGGGCTCGTTCATGGTTACGCCGAGCAACTGGTTTGCGAGTTCCATCGTCGCCTTGTTGTGCGTCACGAACACGAACTGTACCCGACCCGACATTTCGCGGACGATGTCGCAGAAGCGCCCGACGTTGTTCTCGTCGAGCGGCGCATCCACCTCGTCGAGCAGGCAGAACGGCGCCGGGTTCAGCTCGAAGATCGAGAATACCAGCGCCACCGCGGTGAGCGCCTTCTCGCCGCCCGAGAGCTGGCTGATAGAGCTGTTCCGCTTGCCCGGCGGACGGGCCATGATCGCCACACCAGCCTCGAGCACGTCGTCGCCGACCAGTTCGAGGTAGGCGTGACCGCCGCCGAACAGCCGCGGAAATTTCTCCTTCAGCCCGGCGTTGACCCGATCGAACGTGTCCTGGAAGCGGCTACGGGTCTCGCGATCGATCTTCTTCATCGCGTCCTCGAGCGTCGCCAGCGCGTCGTTCAGGTCCGTGAACTGGCGGTCGAGATATTCCTTGCGCTCCGACTGTTCCCGGAACTCGTCGATGGCGGCGAGATTCACCTGGCCAAGGCGTTCGATCTTTTCCGATGCTTCCGCCAGCCGCTGCTCCCAGCCGACGACGTCGGCCTCTCCGGCCAGCGCCGTGGTGACCTCTGCGAGGTCCAGGCGCGTGGCCGTGAACTGCTCGAACAGTGTCTCCCGACGTACCCGAAGTTCCTGCACCGAGAACTTCACGTTCTCGAGAAGTTCGCGAGCTTCCTGTACAGCCGACTCGGTTCCGACACGCCGCTCGTCGAGTTCACGCAGCCCGGCGTCGACCGTATCCATGCCACGCCTGGCACTTGCAAGCTCCTCCTCGACGGCCACCCTGCGAGACAGCGCCTCTTCCAGCGACTGCCGCAGCTGCGCCTCGCTGGATTCGCCACCGGCAAGCTGGGTTTCGAGATCGCCCTTGCGCGTCGCGAACTGGCCGATCTGGACCTCGAGTCGCGCAATTCCCGCCAGCAGCGACTCGCGGCTCGCGCGGCGGGACTCGACACGGATCGCAACCTCTCGCGCAGTATTGCGATCGTCCTCGGCCCGTCGCCGTGATTCCGCGAGTGTCTCGCGCAGCGCATCGCGCTCGCCCTCCAGGGCCTTGCGTCGTTCCTCGAGGGCCGCCATTGCGTCAACGGCCTCGCCGAGCCGCGCGCGCGCGGACCGGTTGCCGGCGGTCGCGACCTCCAACGCACCCTCGAGTTCGGCGAGTTCGCCCGCCAGCTGCTGCATCCTTGCGCCGCGCTGCTCCGCCCTGGCGCGCAGCCCATCGAGCTGCGAGCGCAGGCCCATGTGATCGGCACCCGCGTGTGACAGCTGCGCCTGTTCTGCGGCAAGCCGGTCTTCCGTGCTGCGGATGCCGGAGCGCAGCGTGTCGAGTTCGCCTTCGAGATCGCGATGGCGGGTCTCGAGTCGCTCGAGTTCGGCGCGCCGGCGGCGCAGTTCCTGCTCGCGCTCGATGACGCCCTCGTGCACGTCGCGGTCGCGGCTCACGCGCAGCCAGTCCGGTCCAATCCAGATGCCGTCACGCGTGATCACGGACTGCCCGCCGCGCAGGCCGGCCCGCGTCGCGAGCGCCTCCGCAAGGTTGTCGGCGGCGACGATGCCCTCGAACAACGCATCCAGCCCTGCCGGTCCCTCGACACGCGAGCGCAGTGTGCCGGCGGAAGTGCCTGTCCCCGCCGCACCCTGGCCGGCCGCAAAGAACGTCACGGTCCCGGATGACAGGCTCTCGAGCATGCCGGCCACGTCATCAATCGAATCCACGCAGACCGCCTCGAGGTAGGAACCGAGCACGGTTTCGACCGCGCGCTCCCAGCCAGCGTCCACCGAGAGCTGCTGTGCAAGTCGCTGATTGCCGCCGAGGCCTCGCGCTGCCAGCCAGTCGACGACCTTGCCCTGGCCCTGGCCCAGTGCGGCGCGTTGCAGCGCATCGAGCGACACGACGTGTCCCTCGACCTCCTGCGTCTGCCGGCGTGCGGCCTGCGACGCTTCCGCGAGCCCCCGCTCGCGTGCCCGTTCGTCCTGGAGCTTCGCGACCAGCGCGGAAATACCGCTGCGGGCTGCCTCGAGTCCGGCGCGTGCATCGGCCTCGGCTCTCTCGACTTCCTCTATCTTTGCCGCAACGTCTGCCGCCGACAGCGTGGTGTGCTCCTGGGCGACGCGCGTTCGCTGCTCGGCAAGGCGATGAAGCTGGATGTCCATCTGTCCGAGCCGCGCCCGCTCCGCTTCCGCGCTCGACGAGGTCTCGCGCAGCGACTCGTTGAACGCCTCCCAGCGCTCCTGCCATGCGTGCATCTGCGACTCGCAGTCCGCAAGGTTCGCCGCCGCCAGATCCTCTGCGGCCCGCGCCGCCTCGAGTCCGGGACCGAGTTCGGCAAGAATGCCCTCGAGTTCGGAAGCCTGCTCGGCATCGCGCCGCAGGTGGGCACCGGCCTCGTCGAGTCCCTGCACGGCCTGGTCGAGTTCCTGCCGCTGCCGGCCGCGAATCTCCCGCGCATGCTCGATCGCCTGCTCGCCGCGCGAGATCTCCGCGCCGACCTGGTAGTAACGTCCCTGGACCTCGCCGAGCACCTCGCCCTGTGCGTCGTGCTCACGCCGCGCGCGCTCGATGGCTGCTTCGACCGAGCGTTGTTCGGCCAGGGCGGCCTGCAGCGCGAGGTCACGCTCACCCATGATCACCTGGCGCGCCCCGGCCTCGGTTTCCACTTCGCGGAGCCTGAGCGCGAGCAGTTCGGCGTGCAGCTGGCGTTCTTCCTGCTTGAGCGCCTGGTAGCGACGCGCGGTCGCCGCCTGCCGCTGCAGGTGTCGCAGCTGCTTTTCAACCTCGTCGCGCAGGTCGGACAGACGCGCAAGGTTCTCGCGCGTGTGCCCGATGCGGTTCTCCGTCTCGCGGCGGCGCTCCTTGTAACGGGAAATGCCGGCCGCTTCCTCGAGGAACGCGCGCATCTCGTCGGTCCTGGCCTCGATCACCCTCGAGATCATGTTCTGCTCGATGATCGCGTAGCTGCGCGAGCCGAGCCCGGTGCCCAGGAACAGCTGCGTGATGTCCTTGCGCCGGCAGCGCGTCCCGTTCAGGAAATACGAGGACGTGCCGTCGCGCGACACCAGGCGGCGCAGCGACACCTCGGCGTAGCCCGCGTACTCCCCGCCGAGCTTGCCGTCCGAATTGTCGAACACGAGCTCGACGGACGCGTTGCCGATCGGCTTTCGCGAGGACGATCCATTGAATATCACGTCGGCCATCGAATCGCCGCGCAGGTGCTTGGCCGATATCTCGCCCATCACCCAGCGAACGGCGTCGATGATGTTCGACTTGCCGCAACCATTGGGGCCGACCACACCGACCAGGTTGCTCGGGAAACTGATCGAGGTCGGGTCCACGAAAGACTTGAATCCGGCCAGCTTGATCTTGGTCAGGCGCATCGATCACCGAGGGTCAGGGAGTCTCAATGACGAGACTCTGGAAAGGACACGAAGTGTAAAAGAAAGTGACCCGGGCCACAGCACCGGAGAGATCCTCGAGGGAAGCCATTGCTGCTCGCGACCGGTCCGCTGGACCGCAGGCTCGCGGTCTGTATAATCCCGCGTCCTTCGCAGTGTCCCCGGAGCCCATCGATGCCCGCCAAGAAGGCGTCTGCCAAGCCGACAAAGGCCAAGAAGACTGTTTCCGCCAGGCCGGTCGCCAAGGCAGCCGCGAAGGCGCGTGTGAAGCCCGCGCCAAAAGCCGGGGCGAAGGCCGCGACCAAGGCCAGGACAGGCCCTGCGAAGCCAGCCCCGAAGTCAGCCCCGAAGCCGTCGCCGAAGGCCCACGCCAAGGTCGCCGCGCCGAAAGCTGCATCAAAGGCTGCCCCGAAGGCGGCAGTAGGGGCCGCCGCAAAGGCTCGCCCCCAGACTGCAGCAGCCAACAAGCCGCTGATGACGACCGGCGTCCCGCCCGTGCTGGCCGCAAGCCTGCTGTCAGGCCCGCGAAACGTCGAACCGTACGTTCCTCGCAAGGGCGAGGAGTACATGAGCAAGGAGCAGCTCGACCACTTCCGCACCATCCTCTCCAGCTGGAAGCAGGACCTGATGCAGGAAGTCGACCGCACGATGCTGCACATGAAGGACGAGGCCGCTAATTTCCCCGACCCGAACGACCGCGCGACGCAGGAATCTGAATTCAGCCTCGAACTTCGCACCCGCGACCGCGAACGCAAGCTGATCCGCAAGATCGACGAGGCTCTGAAGCGCATCGAGGACGGCAGTTACGGCTTTTGCCTCGAGACCGGCGAACCGATTGGCGTGAAGCGCCTCGAGGCACGCCCGGTGGCGACGCTCAGCGTCGAGGCGCAGGAACGCCGTGAAAGGCGCGAAAAGCAGTTCGGCGACCGCGACGACTGGTACCGTTGAGGCTCCGTCGCCCTATCGTGGGCGATTTGCGCCGTCTCCCAGCGGGGCGCTCCATTTCGGTTCGCTGGTGGCCGCCGTCGCGAGTTACGTCGACGCCAGGGCCTCTCGCGGCCAGTGGCTGGTCAGGATCGAGGATCTCGATCCTCCCCGCGAACGCCCGGGTGCCGCCGACGACATCCTGTTCACGCTCGACAGGCTCGGGCTGCGCTGGGACGGACCGGTACTGCGCCAGGGTACCCGTTCCGACGCGTATGCCCGGGCACTGGAGAGGCTGCAGCGAGACGGTCGAATCCGCGCCTGCTGCTGTGCCCGCGCAGCGCTTGCCGCGCTGCCCCAGAACGCGCGGCGGGCGACCGGCGATGACCTGTTCCACCCTCCCGCCTGCCTCTCCGGGCCAGCCGACGGAACGTCCCGCCGGGCCCTGCGGTTCCGGGTGCCCGAGCACGACGTCACGTTTCGAGACCGAGTCCAAGGCGTGGTGCGCGTCAATGTTGCGGGAACCGTCGGCGATTTCGTACTCCGGCGAAAAGACGGGCTCCATGCATACCAGCTGGCCGTGGTCGTGGACGACGAGGAACAGCGCATTACACACGTCGTTCGTGGCGCGGACCTGCTCCTTAGCACGCCGCGCCAGATATTGCTGCAGCAGGCCCTCGGCTTACGCGGCGTGGAATACATGCATGTCCCACTTGCCGTGAACGCCAGCGGCCTTAAGCTCTCAAAGTCGTCGGACGCGCCCGGGCTCGCCGCGGCGGGCTCGACGCTGCAGCTTGTGGCGGCTCTCGAGTTCCTCCGCCAGGACCCGCCGGAGGATCTCAAGACAGCGACTGCCGACGAGGTGATCATGTGGGCGGTGTCAAACTGGCACCCTCGGCGGTTCGCGGGTGTGGCTTCGGCGGCGGCGCCGGCATGAGTCGAACAGGTACAGGAACTGGTACAGGAACAGCAAGCATGACTACCAAAGCCAAGACCAAGCGAACCCGGGCGCGGACAGCCTCCCAGGAAGCTGGCCGGAACTCTCCGCGTGTCATACGCAAGTACCCGAATCGCCGCCTGTACGATACGGTCGAGAGCCGCTATGTCACGCTCGCTGACGTCCGCCGGCTGGTGGTGGAACGAATCGACTTCGTGGTGCTGGACCGCAAGACGCAGCAGGACATCACGCGCAGCATCCTGCTGCAGGTAATCGCGGAACAGGAAGGCGCCGGCGAATCGCTGATGAGCCGGGACTTCCTGTCACAGGTGATCCGCACCTACGGCAGCGGGCTCCAGGAATTCGTCGGTCGTTACCTGGACGAGAGCATCCAGCAGTTCGCGCGCGAACAGCGGGAACTGCGCGAAAAATTCAAGAACGTCGTCGGGGTGGACCCGGTCGAGACGGTGACCATGGTCGCGCAGAAGAACTACCAGCGCTGGAAGGCGCTGCAGGAAGAAGTGTTCAATCGCCTTCCGCGCCCCCCGTGGGGCCGCGACGAGTAGGCGGACGGAGCTGAAGGGGACATTCTCCTTTTCGCGACCACCGGCGAAAAGGAGCATGTCAGCGTCGGTCGAAAAGGAGAATGTCCCCTCCCCACCTACCCGGGTGCTCAGCCGTCTACGTTCCTCATCGAGAGCCGCACGCGGCCCTGACGATCGACCTCGAGGACCTTGACCCGCACGACATCGCCTTCGTTGAGCTTGTCGCTGACTCGCTCGACGCGCTCGTCGGAGATCTGCGAGATGTGCACCAGGCCGTCCTTGCCCGGCAGGATCTGCACGAACGCGCCGAAATCCATCAGGCGCACGACCTTGCCCTCGTAGATCGTTCCCACCTCGACCTCCGAGGTGATCAGCTCGATGCGCCTCTGCGCCTCGCGGCCGGCCGCCCCGTTGACCGATGCGATCTTGACGGTGCCGTCGTTCTCGATGTCGATGTTGGTGCCGGTCTCCTCGGTGATCGCGCGGATTACCGCGCCACCCTTGCCGATGACCTCGCGGATCTTCTCCGGGTCGATCTTGATCGTGATGATCGTGGGCGCCCACTCGGACATCTCCGGACGGGCCTGCGTGATCACCTTGGCCATCTCGCCGAGGATGTGCAGCCGGGCATTGCGCGCATGCTCCAGCGCGACCTGCATGATCTCGCGGGTGATTCCCTCGATCTTGATGTCCATCTGCAGCGCGGTGACGCCTTCGGACGAGCCCGCGACCTTGAAGTCCATGTCGCCGAGGTGGTCCTCGTCGCCGAGGATATCCGTCAGCACCTGGAACTTTCCGTCCTCGAGCACCAGGCCCATCGCCACGCCGGCGACCGGCGCCTTGAGCGGGACGCCCGCGTCCATCAGCGCGAGGCTGGTGCCGCACACCGAGGCCATCGAGCTCGAGCCGTTCGACTCCAGGATTTCCGACACGACGCGGATGATGTAGGGGAACGTGGTCATGTCCGGCATCACGGCGCTGACGCCGCGGCGCGCGAGGTTGCCGTGGCCGATCTCGCGGCGCTTCGGCGAGCCCATCATGCCGGTCTCGCCCACCGAAAACGGCGGGAAGTTGTAGTGCATCATGAACGGCTCTTTGCGCTCGCCTGCCAGCGCGTCGATGATCTGCGCGTCGCGGCCTGTGCCGAGCGTCGTAGTCACGAGCGCCTGTGTCTCACCGCGGGTGAACAGCGCCGAACCGTGGGTACGCGGCAGCACGCCGGTCTCGACCGAGATCTTGCGCACCGTGTTCATGTCGCGCCCGTCGATGCGCGGCTCGCCCGCGAGGATGCGACGGCGCACCAGGTTGTACTCGAGGCGGCCGATCTCGTCGGTCACCTTGCGGGCGTTGAAGCGCGGCTCGTCGCCCGATGCCAGCGCGGCAACGGCAGCCTTCTTGATCTCGCCGATTCGCGTATAGCGGGCCTGCTTTTCCGTGATTGAATAGGCCTCGCCAAGACCGGCCTCGACCTGGGCCGCGACAGCTGCGACCAGGTCCTTGTCGGCCTCCGGTGCAGCCCAGTCCCAGGCAGGCTTGCCGGCCTCGGCAGCGAGTTCACGGATCGCATTGATCGCGATCTGCATCTGCTCGTGACCGAAGACAACTGCGCCGAGCATCACTTCCTCGGACAGGATCTTCGCCTCGGACTCGACCATCAGCACCGCGTCGGCCGTGCCGGCAACGACGAGGTCGAGCTCGGAAGTCTTCAGGTCCGTGGCCGTGGGGTTCAGCAGGTACTTGCCATCGCGGTAGCCGACCTTCGCCGCGCCGATCGGGCCCTTGAACGGAATGCCCGATAGCGCGAGCGCGGCAGAGGCACCGAGCATGGCCGGTATGTCGGAATCGATGTCCGGGTCGAGCGACACGACCGTCGGGACCACCTGCACTTCGTTGTAGAACCCTTCCGGGAACAACGGTCGGATGGGCCGGTCGATCAGCCGCGAGGTGAGAGTCTCTTTCTCCGACGGGCGGCCTTCGCGCTTGAAGAAGCCGCCGGGAATCCGGCCGGCCGCATACGTCTTCTCGATGTAGTTGACCGTCAGCGGAAAGAATTCCTTGTTGGGGTCCGCGTTCTTGCGACCGACCGCGGTCACGAGGACCACTGTGTCACCCATGGTGACGAGAACCGCACCGTCGGCCTGGCGCGCAAGGCGGCCGGTCTCGAGGGTGACTGTGTGGGAACCGTATGGAAATGACTTCTTGTGGACGTTCACGATGTTGTCCCGTACTGCAGTGCGTGTGGGTGTGCTGAAACGAATCCGGCCCGCAATGCGGGCCGGATTTCAGGCATTCAGCGGCGGAGGCCGAGCCGACTCACTACCGCCTGGTAGCGCGACACGTCGCAGGCCTTGAGGTAGTCGAGGAGCTTGCGGCGCTGGGTGACGAGCTTCAGCAGCCCGCGTCGCGAGGCGTGATCGCGCTTGTGCGCCGTGAAGTGCTCGCTGAGTTCATTGATTCGCGCGGACAGAAGCGCGATCTGGACCTCGGGGGAACCCGTGTCCGTCGCGTTGCGGCGATAGTCGCCTACGATCTCGACCTTGCGCTCGGTGGACAGTGCCATCGTCTGGAAACCTCGAAAACCGTGTATGCCTTTGAATTGAGCCGCGCATTTTACCCTTGCACGGCCTCCGATCTCAAGCCCGTGGAGGCTCGGCGCCACCGGCACCCGGGACGAACAGTCGTTCGACCGTGGCCAGGCCCGCGTGATCGACCGTAACGAGCCCCAGGAACCGCCCATCTGGGCCGTATGCCCGCGCACGTCCCGCACCAGGTCCCACTACTGCGCAGGCAGCCAGCGTCCGCCCCTGTCGCAGGTGCAGCGACTGCAGGTCGTCCAGGTCAATCCGCGGCAGCCCGACAAACGCCCGGTCCACGGGCAGCAGCCACGTAGCGCTCTCCCCGCCTGCCCCGCTCGTCCCGGTCCACGCGTCGATCTCGTCGAGCGTCACCATGGGTTCGCCCTCGAAAGGCTCCACCCACAGCCGCCGGAGCTCCGTGAGGTGCCCGAGCGTGCCAAGCGCCCGCGCGAGGTCTTCACCCAGCACCCGGATGTAGGTGCCCTTCGAACACACGACCTCGATCGAGATTTCAAGCGGGCTGGCCGCCAGCAGTTCCAGGCGCTCAATGCGCACCTGCCGCGGGTCACGCGGCACCTGCTCGCCCCGCCGGGCCAGCTCGTACAGCCGCTCGCCATCGCGTTTCAGGGCCGAGTACATCGGCGGCACCTGCTCGATCGCTCCCGTGAAACAGGCGAGGACACCCTCGACCACGTCCCGGGAAAGTACCGGCACGGCGGACTCCCCGACCACGATGCCGTCTGCGTCACCGGTATCGGTGGCCGCGCCGAGGGCGATCCGCGCGTGGTAGGCCTTGGACGACCCGAGCAGGGCCCCGCAGGCCTTGGTGGCCTGCCCGAGGCAGAGCGGCAGCATCCCGGTCGCCATCGGATCGAGCGTTCCCGCATGGCCGCCCTTCGCTGCCGACAACAGGCGTCGTGCGCGTTGCAGCGCCTGGTTCGAACTCATGCCGGCAGGCTTGTCGAGCAGCACGATGCCGTCGAGCTCGCGCCAGGCGATACGCCGAGCGCGCTCGTGGGCCGCGGGGCTCACTCTTCCCCGTCGTCGGCAGTCCCGTCGTCGTCCACGTGCCGCGCGCCGTCGTCGCGCACCGCGCGCGTGATCAGGTCGTCGAGGCGATTGCTGCGCTCGAGTTCCAGGTCGGGCTGGAAATGCAGGTGCGGGGCGACGCGCAGTCGAAGCGCGCGCCCGAGCGGCCCGCGCAGGCGGCGCGCCGCGTCGGCAAGGATTTCAAGCTGCAGCGGATCGCTGGAGTCGCCTGCAAGCAGCGTGTAATGCACCCACGCGTGCGTCAGGTCCGGGGACACGCGCACGTGGGTGATCGTGAGCGGCTTCAAGCGAGGATCGCGCACCTCGCGCGGCAGCATCTCCGCGAGGGTGCGCTGCACCTGCTCGGCGACGCGTCGCGCGCGCGGAACTTCACGCGGCATGGGCCAGCGTCACATGCTGCGCGCGATCTCGACCCTCGAGTAGCACTCGATCTGGTCGCCCGCGCGGATGTCGTTGTAGTTGCGCACGCCTATGCCGCACTCGGTACCCGCCCGCACCTCGCCCGCCTCGTCCTTGAAGCGTCGCAGCGAGTCGAGCTCGCCCTGGTGGATGACCACGTTGTCGCGCAGCACGCGTACCGGGTTGCCACGCTTGATGAAGCCTTCGGAAACGAGGCAGCCGGCGACAGTGCCGAACTTGCTCGAGCGGAACACCTCGCGGACCTCGGCGAGGCCGACGATCTGCTCCTTGATCTCGGGCTTCAGCAGCCCGGTCATGGCCAGCTTCACGTCGTCGATCGCCTCGTAGATCACGCTGTAGTAGCGCACGTCCACGCCACCGTCCTTCATCGCGCTGCGTGCCGCGCCGTCCGCGCGCACGTTGAAGCCGATGATCCGCGCCTTCGAAGCCGTGGCCAGTGTCACGTCCGACTCGGTGATTCCGCCCACGCCGCTCGCGATGACCTTCACGCTGACTTCGTCGGTGGACAGCTTGCCGAGCGAGTCACGCAACGCCTCGGCGCTGCCCTGCACGTCGGCCTTCACGATGACCGCGACCACGCCGCCGGACTGCTCGCCCATCTGCGAGAACACGTCCTCGACCTTCTTGGTCGCCCCGGCGAGGCGCACGTCGCGGTACTTGCCCTGGCGGTAGAGCGCTACTTCGCGTGCCTTGCGCTCGCTGTCGACGACCAGCAGGTCATCGCCGGCGTTCGGCGCGTCGGAGAGCCCCAGCACCGCGACTGGCATCGCCGGGCCCGCGGACTGGACCTGTTTTCCTGTTGCGTCGAACAGCGCGCGGACGCGCCCGAACTCCTGCCCCGCGATGACCGGGTCGCCTGCCCGCAGCGTGCCGCGCTTCACCAGCACAGTCGCCACCGGCCCGCGGCCCTTTTCGATGCTCGACTCGAGCACCACGCCGGCCGCAAGGCCTTCGGTCGGTGCCTTGAGGTCGAGCACTTCGGCCTGCAGCAGGATGGCCTCGAGCAGCTGGTCGATGCCCGCGCCGGTGCGTGCGGAAACGGGCACGAACATCGTGTCGCCGCCCCAGTCTTCCGGGATCACGTTCTGCTTGCCGAGATCGTTGCGCACCCGCTCCAGGTCCGCGTCGCTCTTGTCCATCTTGTTGACCGCGACCACGATCGGCACCTTGGCTGCGCGCGCATGCTCGATCGCTTCGATCGTCTGCGGCATCACGCCGTCGTCCGCGGCCACGACCAGCACCACGATGTCGGTGACGTGCGCGCCACGGGCGCGCATCGACGTGAATGCCGCATGACCCGGCGTGTCGATGAAGGTGATCTGGCCCTTCGGCGTCTCGACCTGGTAGGCGCCGATGTGCTGCGTGATGCCACCGGCCTCGCCCGCCGCAACCTTGGCGCGGCGGATGTAATCGAGCAGCGAGGTCTTGCCGTGGTCGACGTGACCCATGATGGTCACGACCGGCGGTCGGGGCAGCGCGGCGACGTCGCCGGCGTCCGCTAGCAACTGGTCCTCAAGGGCGTTTTCCTTGAGCCGGACCACCGTATGGCCGAATTCCTCGACCACGAGCTGGGCGGTGTCCTGGTCGATCGGCTGGTTGATGGTGGCCATCACGCCCATCTTCATCATCGTCTTGATGACTTCGTTGGCCTTCACCGCCATGCGGTTGGCCAGTTCGCCGACCGTGATGGTCTCGGGAATCTGGACTTCGCGCTTCACCGGCGCGGTGGGCAGCTCGAAGCCGTGGCGCGTATCCATGCTCACGTGCACCGCGCGGCGGTGGCGGCCGGCCTGCTGGCGCTTCTTGAAGCGCGCACTGGCGTCGCCCGCAACGTGCAGCTCCTTGCGCCCGTACTTGGTCGCCGGACCACCCTTGCCGGCGTCCGCGCTCTCCACCACGCGAGCCTTGGGCGCGTGCGGCGCGCGCACCGGCTCGGGTTCGCGGTGCTTTGTCTCCGTTCGCTCGCGTTCGGCGCGCTCACGGTCACGGGTCTCGCTCTGCCGGGCCGACTCCTCGGCTGCGCGCACCCGCGCCTCTTCCTCGGCCCTCTGGCGTGCTTCCTGCTCGAGGCGCTCGCGCTCCAGGCGATCGGCATCGCGCCGCTCGGCTTCCTTGCGCTCGGCCTCCAGCCTCACGGCGTCTTCCGACTGCCGCGCGCGATCGATTTCCTCCTGGCGTTGCCGCTGCTCTTCCTCGAGCACGGTGCGATTCAGGTAGGTCTTCTTTGCACGCACCTCGACTGACACGGTGCGTGCCCGGCCCTGAACGGAAGCGACCTTGATCTCCTGCTGCGCCTTGCGCTGCAGAGTGATCTTGCGCGGTGCCGCCGTATCCTCCTGCCGGCCGTGGGCACGGCGCAGGTGGGTGAGGAGTTCCATCTTGGCCTCGTCACTGATGATGTCATCAGCGCCCGATACCTTGATGCCAGCCTCGTCGAGCTGGGTGAGTAGCTTGTCGACCGAGACCTTGAGGACCTCGGCAAACTGACTGACAGTCACTTCCGCCATGGGGTACCTCCGCTCACGCCTGCTGGGCCTGCTCGAACCAGTGCTTGCGTGCGGCAAGGATCAACTCGCCCGCACGCTGCGGGTCGAGCGAGGAAATCTCGCCGAGTTCGTCCACCGACTGCTCCGCGAGGTCCTCGCGAGTGACGATTCCGTGCCGTGCAAGCTCTGCGGCGAGCTCTTCGTCCATGCCGTCGACCTCGAGCAGGTCCTGCGCGGGCTCCGCGGAGTCGATCGTCTCCTCGCTGGCGATAGCCTGCGTCAGCAGCACGTCGCGGGCGCGGCTGCGCAGTTCCTGGATCATCGTCTCGTCGAATTCCTCGATGCCGGCAAGTTCGCCCTGCGGCACATAGGCGATTTCCTCGATGCTCGAGAAACCCTCCTGCACCAGGATCGCCGCGACGTCGTCATCCACGTCGAGCTGCTTCATGAACAGATCGCGCAGCCCGACCTGCTCCGACTCGCTCTTCTCCTCGGCGGCCTGCTCGCTCATGATGTTGAGCTTCCAGCCGGTCAACTCGCTCGCGAGCCGGATGTTCTGGCCGCCGCGCCCGATCGCCTGCGACAGCTTCTCCTCGGCGACCGCGATGTCCATGCTGTGGGCGTCCTCGTCCACGACGATCGAGCTCACCTCGGCCGGTGCCATCGCATTGATGACGAACTGCGCCGAGTTCTCGTCGAAGGGAATGATGTCCACGCGCTCGCCGGCGATCTCGTTGGAGACCGCCTGCACGCGCGAACCGCGCATGCCGACGCAGGCGCCGACCGGGTCGATGCGCGAGTCGTTGCTGCGAACCGCGATCTTGGCCCGCGCACCCGCGTCACGCGCAGCGCCGAGGATGTCGATCAGGCCCTGGCCCACCTCGGGCACCTCGAGCTTGAACAGTTCGATCAGGAATTCCGGGGCGGTGCGCGACAGGAACAGCTGCGGGCCGCGCGGCTCGGAGCGCACTTCCTTCAGGAAGGCCTTGATGCGATCCTGGGTGCGCACCGGCTCGCGCGGAATCATGCACTCGCGGGGGATGAAGCCCTCGGCATTGCCGCCGAGGTCGACGAATATCCCGTTGCGGTCGACACGCTTGACGAGGCCTGACACCAGGGTGCCGATACGATCGTTGTACTGCTCGACCACCTGCGCACGCTCGGCCTCGCGCACCTTCTGCACGATGACCTGCTTCGCGGTCTGCGCTGCGATACGGCCGAAGGCGACCGACTCGAGCGGCACTTCGACGTAGCCACCGGGCTCCGCGTCCGGCGAGACGTCCAGTCCGTCCTCGAGGCGCAGCTCCTTGTCGGGGAATTCGAGTTCGGTCGAGTCGTCCGCGAACACCTTCCAGCGGCGATATGTGTCGTAGTCGCCGCTCTTGCGATTGATCGCGACGCGCACGTCGATGTCATCGCCGTATTTCTTGCGCGTGGCCGACGCGAGCGCTGCCTCGAGCGCCTCGAAGATGATTTCCTTGTCGACGCCCTTCTCGTTGGAGACCGCATCGACAACCATCAGGATTTCTTTGTTCATCTCTCGTCCTCCCGCCTGGCGGGGTTCAAGCCTGCGGCGCCAGGTGCGCCTTGCGAATTCCGGACACCGGCAATACGTGCCGCTGCCCGTCCACCTCAACTTCGATCGTCGTCGCGTCCGCCGCGGCGAGCAGGCCCAGGAAGCGCCTGCGCCCGTCCTGCGGTTGCGCGAGTTCGACGAATACCGTCTCACCCACGAACCTGCCGAAGTGCCCGGCAGTCCTGAGCGGACGCTCGAGCCCCGGCGACGAAACCTCCAGCGTGTACTCGCCGGGGATCGGATCCTCCGCGTCGAGCACCTCGCTGACCGCGCGACTCACCCGCGCGCAGTCTTCGACCGTTATCCCGGCCTCGGCGTCCAGGTACAGACGCACGAACCCGCTGCCCTCGCCGGGCGAGCATTCGATTTCCCACAACGAGTAGCCGAGTTCCTCGACCACCGGCTGCAGCAGTGCCGTCAGCATTTCCCTCTGCATCATTCCCATCGCGCAGCGCAGAAACAAAAAATGGGCCGGCGGCCCATTCGTTTCTTCGCGGCCGGGACGGCATGACCGTCCGCCGCAAACGAAAAATCCCCGCGCAGGGGGATTTCTCAGGCGAATCACCCGCCGGACCGGCACGCCCCGGTCCGGGACCCGCCTGCTCGGCCAGGAACCGCCGCCAATCAATGACTTGCACTGGCGTCCGGTTCCAGGACCGGGGGATTCTATAGGAACACCGGGGCTGCGGCTAGTCCGCGGACGCGCGCCTCACTGCATGACCGCAACCAGGCTGTCGGCGACCCGATCCGCGTTGGCTTCGCTGACGCCCGCGATGTTGATACGACCGTCCGGAGGCAGGTACACGTGGTGTCGATCCCGCAGGCTCGTGATGGCCGCCGCATCGAGGCCTGTGAGCGAGAACATTCCGCGGTGACGGGTGACCCACGAGAAGTCCAGCTCCGGTCGCCGGGCGGCGAGCCGTCCGGCGAGCAAGGCCCGCAGGGCCTTCATGCGCGCCACCATCCCGCCCAGCTCGGCGAGCCAGCTGGTACGCAGCTCCGGGTCCGCGAGCAGCCACGCGACGACGGCGGCGCCGTGGTCGGGCGGCATCGAGTACATGCGGCGGGCCGTGCGCGCCTGGTGCGTCGCAATTGCGCCGGCGACCGCCGGCGAGCCCGCGACGATTGCCAGCGTCCCGGTACGCTCGCGATACAAGCCGAAATTCTTCGAGCACGACACTGCGAGCAGCAGCTGCGGAACGCGTGCCGCAAGATCCTGCAGCCCGAAGACGTCGGACTCGACGTCGTCGCCGAAACCCTGGTACGCCAGGTCCACGAATGGCACGAGCCCGCGCGACTCGATCACGTCGCCCAGTGCGCGCCACTCCCCGGGACTCAGGTCGGCTCCTGTCGGGTTGTGGCAGCAGCCGTGCAGCAGCACGATCGAGCCCGTCGGCAGGCGTGCGACATGATCGCGCATCGCCTCGAACGAGACGCCGCGCGTGAGCGGGTCGTAGTACGGATAGCGCGCCAGCTTGAGACCCGAGCTGCCGAGCAGCGGCTCGTGGTTGGCCCAGGTCGGATCGCTGACATGCATGACGGAGCCGGGCTGCGAAGCATTGATCAGCTCGGCGCCCAGCCTGAGCGCGCCACAACCGCCAACCGTCTGGATGGTGGCCGTGCGCTCGCGGAGCCCAGCCGCCAGCGGCCCGAGCGCCAGTTCGACGATGCGCTGGTTGAACTCCAGGTTGCCGGCCGGGCCGACGTAGGTCTTGGTTCGCTGGGCGGCCAGCATCGCGCTCTCGGCCTCGCGCACCGCGGCCGGGACCGGCGTCTCGCCCTTGTCGTCGCGGTACACGCCGACGCCGAGGTCGATCTTGTCCGGCGACGGGTCGGCACGAAAGGCCGCGGTGACGCCAAGGATCGAATCCGGAGGCAGCTTCTCGAGGTTGGCGAATATCATTCCGCCGATTCTCGCACGGAGATCAGGCCGCGGGCACGACCCGCTGGTCGATTGCGCCGAAAATGCTCGCGCCGTCGGCAGCAAACATCTCGATCCTCACCCGGTCGCCGAACCGCAGAAACGGGATGGCCGGCTTGCCCTGTTCGACCTGTTCCAGCATCCGTCGCTCGGCGATGCACGACGAGCCGAGCGATCGGTCGTAATTGGAGACCGTGCCGGAACCGACGATCGAGCCTGCTCCCAGGCGCCGCGTGCGTGTCACGTGCTCGATCAGCCGCGGGAAATCGAATGTCATGTCCACCCCCGCGTCCGGGCGCCCGAACAGTTGCCCGTTCACGTGCGACACCAGTGGCAGCTTCACCTTTCCACCGTCCCAGGCGTCGCCGAGTTCGTCGGGCGTCACGGCAACCGGCGAGAACGAGGTGGCGGGCTTCGACTGGTAGAAGCCGAAACCCTTGCCGAGTTCGCCGGGGATCAGGTTCCTGAGCGACCAGTCGTTTACCAGCATCACGAGCTTGACGTGCGAGCCTGCCCGCTCCGCGGCAGTGCCCATCGCAACGTCGTCGGTGACGACGGCGACCTCGGCCTCGAAGTCGATGCCGAATTCCTCGCTGGGGAACGCGGCATCACCGGCGGGCGGGATGAAGTCGTCGGAGCCTCCCTGGTAGACCAGCGGGTCGGTCCAGAAACTCGGCGGCATGACCGCGCCCCGCGCCTTCCGCACCAGCTCGACGTGATTGACGTAGGCGGAGCCATCCACCCAGTGGTAAGCACGTGGCAGCGGCGCGAGCACCTTTGCCACCTCGAACGGGATGCTTCCTGTCGCACGCCCTGCCTGCAGCTCGTCCGCTGCCCGCTGCAACCGTGGCGCAAGCTCGGTCCAGCGGTCGAGCGCCTGCTGCAGCGTCTGCGCCACCTGCGGCACAGGCATTGCGCGCGCGAGGTCGCGGCTGACGACCATCAATTGCCCGTCGCGGGTACCGTTCGCAAGCGTGGCGAGCTTCATGGGACGGGCTTCCAGCTATGCACGTACTCGTTCCACTCGACCCCACTCGCGGCTGCGGCGACGTCGAGCGGATCGCGCGTATCGATCATCACCGCCACTTCGTCGGTGGCGGGCTTTTCCTGCTTCAGCATTCGCGTGAGCGCCTTCGGATGCGGCCCGTGCGTGAAGCCGCCGGGGTGGAACGTCATCATTCCGGGGTGGATGTTGTCGCGGCTGAAGAAATCCCCCGCGTGATAGAACAGCACCTCGTCGTAGTCGTCGTTGTTGTGGAAGAACGGTACCTTCAGCGCGCCCGGGTCGGTCTCGAACGGGCGCGGCACGAAGGTGCATACGACGAACCGGTTCGCCATGAACGTCGTGTGCGCCGAGGGCGGCAGGTGGTAACGATGGCTCATCAGTGGCCGGAAATGCCGGACGTTGATGCGCACCACCGAGAGTTCGCCGTGCCAGCCGACGGCGTCCAGCGGATTGAACGCATAGGTGATCAGCGACACCTGGCCACGGCGCTTGACCTCGACCAGCCAGGAACGCGACTCGGCCTGCTGTGTTGCAAATGCCGCGTCGAGTTCCGGCACATCGAGCAGCGCCGGGTCGAAGATTGCGTGGTTCCCGACCAGGCCCTTGTCCGGAAGCATGTAGCTGGAGTTTGTCGCCTCGACCAGCAACAGGTCCATCGGCGAGGCGCAGTCCAGGCGCCACATCGTTCCGCGCGGCACGACCACGTAGTCGCCAGCCTCGATTGCGAGGTGCCCGAAATCACAGTAGAGATCGCCCCGGCCCGAATGCACGAACAGCAGTTCATCGCCATCGGCATTGCGGGCCAGCCGATCCATGCTCGCGCCGAGGCGCCAGAAACGTATCCGGCAGTGGGCATTCGCAAGAACCTCGTGCGCGGACCACGGCCCGGCCGCGCCCGCCGCGAGCCGCACGAGATCGAAGGCTCGTGGCTGCAGCGGGCCCGTGAAATCGCTCCACCCGGTCGGCGGGTGGCGGTGGTGGAAGAACGCGGCGGGCCCGAAGAACCCTTCCTTGCTCATCTCGCGCTCGTAGGTGCCTTCCGGCAGGTCGCAATGCGCCTGCCGCGAGGCGTTGCCTTCGACCCTGGACACCGGGATGTACCGCTTCACGTCATGTCCCCTGGTTGATCTTGATCCGCCCGCGGATTGCCGGCCGCAGCGAATCAGATTACGCCGCGTCGTTCCTGGTCGAGCTCGATGGACTCGAACAGCGCGCGGAAGTTGCCTTCGCCGAAGCCCTCGTTGCCCTTGCGCTGGATGATCTCGAAGAAGATCGGACCGATTACGTTCCTGGTGAAGATCTGCAGCAGGATGCCTTCCTTTGCGCTGCCGTCGATCAGGATCCGGCGGCTGGCGAGCTCCGCTATCGACTCGCGGTGCCCTTCGACCCTTGCATCCACTCCCTCGTAGTAGGTGTCGGGCGAGTCCTGGAACTCGACGCCATTGCGCCTCAACTGGTCCACGGTCGCGTATATGTTTTCGGTGCCGAGCGCGATGTGCTGGATGCCCTCGCCCTGGTACTCACGCAGGTACTCCTCGATCTGCGACTTGTCGTCCTGCGACTCGTTGATCGGGATGCGGATCCTGCCGCATGGACTGGTCATCGCGCGGCTCAGCAGCCCAGTCTTGCGACCCTCGATGTCGAAGTAGCGGATCTCGCGGAAGTTGAACAGCTTCTCGTAGAAGCCCGACCACTTGTTCATGTTGCCGCGGTGCACGTTGTGCGTCAGGTGGTCGATCACCGTCAGGCCCGCGACCGGGCTGGGCTCGGGCTGGGCCACCGGCACGAAGTCCACGTCATAGATCGTGTGCTCGCCGTAGCGGTCAACCAGGTACACGATGCTGCCGCCGATACCCTCGATGGCTGGAATGCTGAGTTCCATCGGGCCGACGGGGTTCGCTACCGGGGTCGCGCCCAGTTCGACTGCACGGCGGAACGCATATCCGGCATCCTTGACGCGGAACGCCATGGCGCAGGCCGATGGACCGTGCCGCTCGGCGAAACGCTGCCCAAAGCCACCCGGCTCCGCGTTGATCAAGAAGTTGACGTCGCCCTGGCGGTGCAGCGTGACGTTCTTGCTGCGATGCCGGGCGGCGACCGGGAAGCCCATGCGCTCGAACAGCGTGCGCAGCAGCTCGGGGTCGGGCGCCGTGTATTCGACGAACTCGAAGCCGTCGGTCCCCATCGGGTTTTCGAAAAGATCCGCCATGACCGTGCCTCGCTCGCAACTATTGTTTCAACTGAAACTAACGCGCAATTGTAGCCGCGGTGCGGCGCAGCAATCCAATGAGGCGACCCGGTCCTGCGGCCGCCTGCACGGATTCATTGCGATTCCAGCTTTCGAACTGCCGGTCGAGGCTGTCAACCCGCGGGTTGACCCACAGGTCGAATCCTTTGTGTTCGGGCGAAAACGTTTCGCGTCGAGGGCGCCGGGAACCCGTTCGGCGCTAAAGTGTTACCTATGTCCCCGGAATAAACCGTCACCCATGTGTCCGGAATAGACCGGGTCAAACTGGTGGGCCGTGCTGGATTCGAACCAGCGACCAACTGGTTAAAAGCCAGCTGCTCTACCGACTGAGCTAACGGCCCATTCGTGATATTTGCCTAGGTTTGCTGATTTTCGCCCGGTTGCTCTGGGGGGTCCAATCTAACTTCTGTATGACTTTTCTGCGCCTGCCGGATCTCTGCGTGAATTGCGCCGGGTGCGGATCATAGCAGGGCCAGCGACCTGGGCGACCGCCTCGGTCAGCGACTAGAATTCCCGCCCGTTCGGCGGGCAGCGGTCACCAGGCTGCGCAAATGGCCCGGGTGCTGCATTCGCCTGGCCGGTGCGGAAAGCCGCGGACACGAGGGACTGCCGAGAAATGCTTGAGGCGATTGTGCGATCGCCAATTCTCGTAAACAATAGGCTCCGAGGGTCATGATACTGGTCGGGGGTGCCGCGGCATCGTCGATCAGCCACAAAGGGTTCCGGTGCAGCAGCAACTGCCTACGGCCCCTGTCAATTCCAGTACACGGCGGACTTTTCTCATTGGAGTTCAGCAGACAATGAACGCAAACACCTTGAAGCGCGCGCTGGTGTCCTCGGCCATCGGTCTTGGATCCGTTGCGTGCGGCACCGCGAGTGCGGGCGGCATCAGCCTCTACGAGGTAGGCACGGCGGACGTCGGCCTCGCCTCGGCCGGCTATTCGGCGCGCGCGCAGGACGCATCAACGGTGTTCACCAATCCTGCCGGCATGACGCGGCTCTCCGGCGACCAGTTCACGCTCGGCACCCAGATGCTCTACGGCGACGTGGGATTCTCGATCGAGCAAGGGACCACGCCGGCGCTCGGTAGCGATGACGGCGGCAATCCGATCGGCTGGATGCCCGGCGGCGGCATGTTTTATTCGCACAGCGTTTCGCCGGATTTCAAGCTCGGCCTCGCGATCACCGGCAACTTCGGATCGGTCGTGGAGTACGACAAAAGCTGGATTGGCCGATACCGTGCGCAGGAAGGAACGCTGCTCGGAGTCTCGTTCCTCCCCTCCGCCGCATGGCGCGTCAACGAGAATCTGTCGCTGGGCGTCAGCCTCAATGCGATGTACGGCAAGTTCGACAACAAGGTGGCGGTCAACAACATCCTCGGGCCCGATGGCAGGCTTACCCTCGACGACAATGCGTGGGGCTTTGGCGCCAATGTGGGGCTGCTCTATGAAGTGAACAGCGGCACGCGATTCGGGATCACCTATACCTCACCGGTAAAGCTCGACTTCAAGGCGAAGGCGCAGTGGAACGACCTCGGACCCGCAATCCAGGCGCTGCTCGCTTCGCGCGGGTTGCTGGGCGCGAACGTCGATCTCGGCGTCACGGTGCCGCAGGGCGTGAACGCGAGCTTCTACCATGAGATCGATCCGCGCTGGGCGATCCTCGGAAGCGTCGGCTGGCAGCAATGGTCGAAGTTCGGCGAGGTGGACGTCGGGGTCGATTCGAACAATCCCATCGGATTGACCACCAAACTGGACTTCAATGACACCTGGCACGGCGCCGGCGGAGCCCAGTACAAGCTGTCCGATGGCTGGACGCTCAATGGCGGCATCGCTTACGACTCGGGATTCCAGGACAACAACGCCGTCGCGCTGGCGCTGCCTGCAAACGCCGCCTGGCGTTTCGGCATCGGCGGCCAGAAGGAACAATCGGAGGCGTTCAACTGGGGGTTGAGCCTGGAGTACCTCTACGGAGGAGACCTGCATACGAACATCAGCGGCAGTGTTCCAGTCGCGCTGGGCGGGCGCGGCAACGTGGTCGGTTCGTTCAACAGCGTCGATTTCTTGTTCCTCGCCGCCAACTTCAACTGGAAGTTCTGAGCGGCGGGCTGGTCACGCCCCTGTTCGCGCCGCACCGCGGCGGGGGCTGATCATCCTCGGCGGTCCGGCTGATCCGGCACCGGAAAGTTGAATCCGCAGTATGCGAAATAGCCGATGGTGTAGATGACGACCGTCAAATCGAGAGCAAAGGGAATCCAGAAACCAGCGACGTAGGGTTGCCTGGCGTTGGAAAGCACGAGCCAGACCATGAACGCCTTCTCGAAAGCGCTGTAGAGGGCGATCGGGAAACGCCACTCGCGGTAAATCGCCGCCCCCATCATGAACAGGCCCATTAGCCCGACCATGATTCCCCAATGCTGGATGATGATCGTGTATTCAACCAGGTAGGGAAGCCTCACGATATTTGGCATGGCCCAGGAGGGGAAGATGGCAAAGATCCCCACCAGCGCCGTCCCGGCACCGGTCAGCAGGTAAAAGGGCCGGAAGGTTCGGGAAAAAAACCCTTCGAGATTCGTCATGTTGTGGCTGCTCCTGTGGCGAAGCGAGCAACAGCAGTTAATCCACTAATTGTCTTCTCCCTTTGTGTCGAACAAGTGAACTTGGGATTGCCCGGCATTCCATGACACCGGTCTAAGCCGAGCCCGCAGCATATTAATATTAAGCCGGACTCGGATACCCGAGCGCCGAACACTGAGGTCAGCGGTAGCGGGTCGGGTCGGCGACGCCCGCAGCTGCGAAGCCCTCGCGCCGCAGGCGGCACGAATCGCAGCGCCCGCAGGCCCGGCCCTCGTCGTCTGCCTGGTAGCAGGAAACTGTGTCGCCGAACGCCACGCCCAGCTCGAGGCCACGACGGATGATCTCCGACTTGCTGAGCGAAATGAGCGGCGTACGGATTCGGATAGGAGCGGTCCCTTCGACGCCAGCGCGCGTGGCCAGGTTCGCGAGACGTTCGAAGGCTGCCACGAACTCCGGCCGGCAGTCCGGATAGCCCGAGTAGTCCACCGCATTCACGCCGATGAAGATGTCCTGCGCCCGTAGCACCTCGGTCCAGGCGAGCGCGAGCGAAAGGAAAACGGTGTTGCGCGCCGGCACGTAGGTCACCGGGATACCACCGACCGGCGCTTCGGGTACGGCGATGCCACGATCGGTGAGCGCTGACCCGCCGAATGCCGCAAGGTCGATGCGCATCACCCGGTGCTGCTGTGCGCCGAGGGTGGTTGCAACCCGCTCCGCCGCGCGCAATTCGGCTTCATGCCGCTGCCCATAGGCCAGGCTGAGCGCGTGGCAGCGGAAGCCCTCGGCGCGCGCGATGGCCAGGCAGGTGGCCGAATCGAGCCCGCCCGACAACAGCACGACCGCCGGCCGTGCAGTTGCGCTTGCGCTGCTGCTTTTGCCTGGCTCGCTCATCGCCCTGGCTGGTCGCCCCACAGGACCTTGTGGAGCTGGACTTGCAACCGAACATCTAGCCGGTCGGCCAGGATCCATTCAGCGAGATCGCGTGGCTCTACCTGGCCCCAGCTTGGCGAGAACAACACCTGGAAATCGGTACCGGATAAATCGGTGCCTGGCACCGATTTATTTGGCATCACTGTCTGCAGCAGGTCGCGGGCCCATTCGTAGTCAGCGCGTGAGCAGATCACCACTTTGAGCTGGTCGCGGGGCGTGAGCAGTGCCAGGTTCTCCAGGCGATTGCGTCCAGACTCGCCGGATCCCGGCGTCTTGAGATCCACCACGCGGCTCACTCGCGGATCGACCGGCGCCACGTCCATCGCCCCGCTGGTCTCGAGCGAGACGCGGAATCCGGCGTCGCAGAGCGCGGGTAACAACTCGAGGCAGGCTTTCTGCGCCAGCGGCTCGCCGCCGGTCACGCACACGTGGCGCACGCCGGAGCCTCGCGCAATTTCGACCAGCGCGCCAACGTCGCGCCAGTCGCCGCCATGGAATGCGTACTGCGTGTCGCAGTAGACGCAGCGCAGCGGGCAGCCGGTCAGGCGAATGAAGAGCGTCGGCCAGCCGACGGCATCGGCCTCGCCCTGTATCGAGACGAAGGTCTCAGTGACCTTGAGCCGGTTCACCGTCCCTCGGTATCCATCTGCACGAGCCGCTGCTCGGCCAGCCGGGCAGCGTCCGTACCGGGGAAGCCGGATACGACCTTCTGCAACGTGGCGCGGGCGTTGCGGAACGCCTTCAGTTCGTACTGGCAGTAGCCAACCTTCAGCATCGCGTCGGGCGCCTTGCGTGATTCCGGAAAGCTGCTGACGACCCGCTGGAACACCTTGAGCGAGGTGACGAAGTCCCGCTGCGCGTACATCGACTCGCCCAACCAGTACGTGGCGTAGTCGGCGCGTGGGCCGTCCGGATACTTGGTGAGATAGAGCTGGAAGCCGCGCGCAGCCTCCTCGTAGCGTCCGGCCTTCAGCGCAGCGAACGAATCGCTGTAGACGGTCGTCTCGTCGGCGGCCCTGATATCGTCTTCCGTCGCACCGGCAGCACCTGCGGCCACCGGAATCCTCGTCGCCTCGGCGCCGTCGGGCGCCGCGACACCCTGCTGGCGGTCGATCGGCTGCATACCCGCAATGCCCGGCTGCACGCCATTCTCGATCAGCAGCAGCCTGCGATCGAGGTCCGAATAGAGGTCGCGCTGCTGCTTCTGCATGCCTTCGAGCTCGTGACGGACCTCGTCAAGTTGCCCGCGCAGCGTGCGCAGTTCCTGCCGCATCGCCTCGGCCTGCTGCTGCAACTGCACCAGCGTCTGGTTGGCACGTTCGACGGCCGCCAGCCGCGCGTCGGTCTCGTTCGCGCGGGCCTCGAGCTCCTTGTTGCTCGCGGTGGCCAGCGACGCGAAGCTCCACGCCAGAAGCACGATGCCCGCGAGGGCCCTGAGAGGTGTATTCACGGCCGTCACTGCGGGTAGGCGAACTCGACGCGGCGATTCTGCGCGTAGGCGGCCTCGTCGTGGCCTTCCACGGCCGGACGCTCCTCGCCGTAGCTCACGGTGGTGAGCTGCGCGGCCGCGACACCCTGCGCCAGCAGCGCATTCTTGACCACCTGTGCGCGACGCTCGCCGAGGCCGATGTTGTATTCGCGTGTGCCGCGTTCATCGGTGTGGCCCTCGAGACGAACGCGCGCGGTGGGATACTTCACCAGGTATGCCGCGTTGGCCGAGACGACCGAGAGGTACTCCTGCGGGATCCCGCTGCTGTCGAAGTCGAAATAGATGATGTTCTTCGTCTTGAGCTGCGCCAGCGCCTGCTGCTGCGGCGTCAAGTTGCCAGACGGCGAGGTGCCCTGGTCGATGCCAGTCGTCGATGCGCTGTCTGTCTGCGCGGCGGGTGTCTGGGCAACCGGCTTGGTCTGCGTGGGCTTGGTGCAGGCGGCAAGGCTCGTCGACAGTACGACGAGCGCGAGTACGTGGATCAGTTTCATGACGGGCGGGCTCCTGGGAATTTCAGTCCTCGATCAAGGACCGGTGTCGCACGCACTAGAGTGCGCGCCTTTTACCACAATGGTCGTGCGCAATCATCAACGTGGCGGATACGGCGACCAGGCCGGCTCTCGCACGTCGCCCTGCGACGAGCGCAGGCGCTCCTGGTAGCGCCCGTCGCTGGACACCATCGCGAGCGAACCGGGACCGCGGTCTTCGGTTGCGTAGATGATGACGGCGCCATTCGGCGCAAAGCTGGGGGATTCGTCCTGGCGGCCGTTGGTCAGCGTTCGCAGCGTGCGATTGTCGAGGTCCATCAGCGCGATCCGGTAACCGCGGTCCTGCGTCACCATCGCGAGCGACTTGCCGTCGGGCGACACTCGTGGCCGCGCGTTGTAGCCGTTGGTGTAGGTCACGCGCTGGACATCGGAAGGCGTCGCCAGGCTCACGCGGTAAATCTGCGGGCTGCCCACCCGGTCCGAAGTGAAGTACAGCGCCTTTCCGTCGGGGGTCCAGGCGGCCTCCGTGTCGATCGCATCGTTGGAGGTAATCCTGGTCAGTGCCTGCGTCGCGAGGTCGAGCACGTAGATGTCGAGATTGCTGTCTCGCGAAAGTGTAAGGGCAATCCGCGTGCCGTCCGGCGAATAGGCCGGTGCGCCGTTGATGCCCGCGCGCGCCGACACCCGCCTCCGCTCGCCGGTAGCGAGCCGCTGCACGTAGATCGCCGAGGCCTTGTTTTCGAAGGACACGTAGGCGAGGTCCTGCCCGTCGGGCGACCAGGACGGCGACATCAGCGGTTCGCCCGATTCAGTCACCGTGCGCGGGTTGTAACCGTCCGCGTCGGAGACCAGCAAGCGGTACCGCTGCGACGGCGGCTTGCCTTCGACGGAGATGTAGGCGATGCGCGTCGAGAACGCGCCGGGAATGCCGGTAAGGCGCTCGAACACCAGGTCGGAGATGTGGTGTGCGACCGAGCGGAGCGTCTGGCCGGATACCGGGATCGTCTGTGCGAGGAGTTGCTGCCCGGTCTGGACATTGAACAGCTCGAACAACACGGCCGAGCCGCCACCGTCCACGCTTCCGACCACGATGTAGTCGGCTTTCAGCAGGCGCCAGTCCTCGAATCGGACCTGACCGCCGCTCGTCGGGCGGGTCACCATGTCCTGCCGATCCAGTGGCGCGAACCGGCCACTGAGCCTCAGGTCCCCGGCGACGATGGCCGCAATGTCGGTCGTGCCGCCCTCGGGCTGGCCGCCGAACGGAACCACCGCAACCGGCACCGCGTCCTTGACGCCCTCGGTGATGTCGAGCCGCAACTGGGCACGCGCCGGTGCAGCCACGGCTGCCAGCATCACGACCAGCGCGAGGATTCGCGCCAGGGCCTGGCGCACGGTCAATCCATCAACATTCATCGGGACCCTACTCCGTCGGCTGGAACACAATCACTAGCCTGCGCTCGAACGCCCGCGGGTCGCTCGGCGGCGGCAGCGGAGAAGAACGATACACGGCATTCACGATCGACTCACGCACCGCCGCGTCACCGTTGCACGTGCCGAGCTTCACGTCCACCACCGTCCCGCCGGCTGCCTGGTTCACGTACAGCGTACAGGCAAGCCCTGCGCGAGCTGAGGGTGGCCGGATCCAGTTGCGCTCGATCGCCTGCGTCAGCAGCGCCCGGTATTCGTCCTTCACGCCTGGCCGGGCAAGCGCCTGCCCCTCCGCCTCTTCCGCAGCGAGCTGGCGCTGCAGGTCCGCCTCTCGTGCCGCCCTGGCCTTCGCGTCCCTGGCGGCAGTCTGCTGTGCCTCTTTTACCCGCTTCGCCTCGGCAGTGTCGGCCGCCTTCTTCCGCTCGGCATCCGCTTCTGCCTTGCGGCGCACCTCGTCCGCAGCCTGCTTCTTCTGTGCATCGGCCTGGTCCTGCTTGCGCCGCTCGATCGCAGCAGCTTGCTCGCGGGCCTTCAACTGCGCGGCCTGTGCGTGCTCTTCACGAGCGCGTTCGGCTGCTTCGGCCTCGGCGCGCACGCGCGCCTCGGTATCCTCAACCGGCGGCGGGGGGCGCACTTCCTTTGCGGGCTCAGGCACGGGTTCCGGCCTTGGCGCCGGCCGCGCCTTTCCCGAGTGCGCCGACCTCGGCAGGTCTTTCGCATCGACCACGAAGCCCTCGATCGCAAGCTGCACCGGTTCCTGGGGCTTGGTCCAGCGCAGTGCCATGCCGGCCACGAGCGCAATCAACAGCAGGTGCAGGCCCGCCGAGCCGACCAGTGGGCGCAGGTGTTCGCGCGCAAACCCCGCCATCGCTCAGCGCTGCGCGCGCGATCGCGCCTCGGCGACCGGCGGTTGCGTCGCGAAACCGACCTTCTTCGCACCCGACTGCTGCAGCAACACCATGCCCTCCACGACGCGGCCATAAGCGACGGCCGTATCTGCCTTGACCACGACGGGGCGCTCGGGTTCCCTGCGCATTGCGGCGGAGGCCACTTCCAGGACCCGATCAGCGGTGAGCGGCTGGTTCGGGTTGCCGATATTGAGGTACATCTGCCCGTTCGTCTCGATGCTGAGCACCAGCGGCTCAAGTTTGTCCTGGGGCAGCGGCTCGGCGCCCGCCTTTGGCAGGTCCACCTTGATGCCCTGGCTCAGCATAGGTGCCGTCACCATGAAGATGACCAGCAGCACCAGCATCACGTCGATGTAGGGGACGACGTTGATCTCGCCCATCAGCCGCCGGCCGCGCTTGTTTCTCACCAGCGCGCCCTCAGTCGCCGTCCACGCCCGCGTTGCGCTGCAATATGGTCGAGAATTCCTCCATGAAGGTGTCGTAGCGCAGTTCGAGGCGGCCGACCTGGTCGGCGTAGCGGTTGTAGCCGATCACCGCCGGAATTGCGGCGAACAAGCCCATCGCGGTTGCGATCAGTGCCTCGGCGATCGCAGGTGCCACGGTCGCCAGTGTCGCCTGCTGCACGGCCCCAAGACCCTGGAAGGCGCCCATGATGCCCCACACGGTGCCGAACAGGCCGACGTAGGGGCTGGTCGAGCCGATGGTCGCGAGCGTCGCCAGGTTCTGCTCGAGGCGATCCGTCTCGCGCAGCTGCGCCACTTTCATTGCACGGCGGCTGCCCTCGAGAAGTTGTCCGCTGCCCAGCCCGACCCGCTGGCGCAGGCGCGAAAACTCCCGGAAGCCCGCCACGAAGACCCCTGACATGCCGACCGGCGACCCGCCCTCGAGTGACTTGTACAGCACCGCGAGGTCCCCTCCGGACCAGAACTTGTCCTCGAATGCATCGGCGGTGTCGCGCGCCTCGTTGATCACCCGGCGCTTGCGCAGGATGATGGCCCAGGACACGACCGATGCGGCTGCGAGCAGCGCCAGCACGCATTGCACGGGGAAACTGGCACCGAGGACCAGGTCGAGCGCGGAGTGGTCACCCATGGTCAGTCATCCTCATGCATCGAAGAGGCCAATGGTGCCGGGCCGCTCGAGCGCGGGCGGCGTCAGGCCGAAGTGAAGGTATGCGTTCCTGCTTGCGATGCGGCCGCGGGCCGTGCGCGCGATGTAGCCCTGCTGGATCAGGAAAGGCTCGATCACGTCCTCGATCGTTCCGCGCTCCTCGCCGAGCGCCGCGGCGAGGCTGTCCACGCCGACCGGGCCGCCGTCGAATTTCTCGATGATCGTCAGCATCAGCCTGCGATCCATCGGGTCGAAGCCCTGGGGGTCGACGTCGAGCAGGTCGAGCGCGCCCTGCGCCACCGCGTCCGTGATGTTCCCGTCGGCCTTGACCTCGGCAAAGTCCCGCACCCTGCGCAGCAGCCGATTGGCGATGCGCGGCGTGCCGCGCGAGCGCTGCGC
Organism: uncultured Gammaproteobacteria bacterium; assembly: GCA_963732375.1. Classification (GTDB taxonomy): domain Bacteria; phylum Pseudomonadota; class Gammaproteobacteria; order Steroidobacterales; family Steroidobacteraceae; genus RPQJ01. The sequence continues at coordinate 301,278 of CAVSZE010000012.1, read as the reverse complement.
AATGCGGACCGCTCCCTGCACGTCGGTGGGAACGCCGAGGATTCGTGCCGAGCGCTCGACGATCTTCTGCAGGTCGTCGTGACCGTAGAACTCGAGGCGCTGGACGATGCCGAACCGGTCGCGCAGTGGCGAGGTCAGCAGGCCCGCACGAGTGGTCGCGCCGACCAGCGTGAAGGGCGGCAGGTCTATCTTGATCGAGCGCGCGCCGGGGCCCTCGCCGATCACGATGTCCAGCTGGAAGTCCTCGAGCGCCGGGTAGAGGATCTCCTCGACCACCGGGCTCAGGCGGTGAATCTCGTCCACGAACAGTATTTCGTTGGGCTGCAGGTTGGTCAGCAGCGCCGCCAGGTCGCCGGGCCGCTCGAGCACCGGGCCCGAGGTCTGCTTGAAGCCGACGCCGAGCTCGTTGGCGATGACATGCGCGAGCGTGGTCTTGCCGAGGCCCGGGGGGCCAAAGATCAGCACGTGGTCGAGCGCCTCGCCGCGTTGCCGCGCGGCCTGGATGAAGATCTCCATCTGCGCCTTCATCGGCGCCTGGCCCACATAGTCGGCCAGCGACTTCGGCCGCACGGCGCGGTCGTAGGCTTCTTCGTCCCGCTGCGGGGCGGCCGAGATCACGCGATCCTGTTCAATCATTCAGCGCACTCCGCCGTCAGCCTGCCGCCGCACGCAGCGCGTGGCGGATCATTTCTTCGGTGGAGGTCACGGACGGCTCCACCTTCTGCAGCAGCCGCGTAACCTCTGCCGGCTTGTAGCCGAGTGCCACCAGCGCGCTGAAGGCCTCGGCCTGCGGGCTCAGCTGGGCGCCGGGCGCCGTTCCCGGCAGTCCACCAGTCGCTGGTCCGGCAAGGACCTTGAGCCGGTCGCGCATCTCGATGATCAGGCGCTCCGCCGTCTTGCGCCCGATGCCCGGCACGCGCACCAGCGCGGCCGCGTCGTCCGCCTCAACGCAGCGGTGGAAATCGTCGACGCTGATGCCGGAGAGGATCGCGAGCGCGATGCGGGGCCCGACGCCCGATACCTTGATCACCTCGCGGAACAGGCTCCGCTCGCGCTCCGTGCCGAAACCGAACAGTACGTGTGCGTCCTCGCGCACCACCAGGTGCGTGTGCAACATGACCTCGGCACCGACCGACGGCAGGCCATAGAACGTTGACATCGGTGCTTCGACCTCATAGCCGACCCCGCCAACGTCCACGACCAGCGACGGCGGATGCTTAGCGGCAAGGCGTCCGCGCAGGAATCCGATCAAGGGATCGCCCCCGCGGCCGCGCCGCTCGCGACCGCCAGCTTGGCCTGCCTGGAATAGGCATGGCAGAGCGCGATGCCGATCGCATCGGCCGCGTCCGGACCCAGTTCGCCGCTGAGCTTGAGCAGCGTCATCACCATCAGTTGCACCTGCTCCTTCTGTGCCCCGCCCTTGCCGACCACCGCGAGCTTCACCTCGCGTGGCGCATATTCAAAAACCGTCGGTTCGGTCGAAAAGGCCGCGCAGAGCGCCGCGCCACGTGCCTGCCCGAGCTTCAGCGCACTGTCGGCGTTGCGGTGCATGAACACCCGCTCGACAGCGACCTCTGCCGGCCGATACTCTTGCATCAGCTGGAGCACGCCCTCGAAGATCTGTCGCAGGCGCGGCGGAAATTCGGCACCGCTGGTGCGGATCGCACCGCTCGCCACGTAGCGCGCCTCGCCGCCGGCCCAGTCGATGACGCCAAAGCCGGTCGCCACCGAGCCCGGGTCGAGCCCGAGTATCCGGACGGGCGCTCCACCGGTTGCGTGGCCCCGGGAAGGGAGCGCCCAGCGCCGGCCACCTCGACTGAGCCTGGGCAATTCCGCACCCCACGGGAGACGTTACGACAGCGGCGTATGATAGCGCACGCTGTGAAGCCCGCCGAATTCGATCCAGACTCCCAGACGCCTCGCGTCCGCGCCGCCCTCGAGCTGCTGCAGACGCTCGCACCTGCCGGCGCCGCCACCCACAGCGTCGAACTTGCCGCATTGCTTTCCGGACTGCGGGTGGACGAGGACCTGCTGCTCGCCGGGCTGCTGATCCCCTGGGTCGAGGAAGGCGCGCTCGACGACGCCCATGCCCAGGACCACTTCGGCGCCACGGCCGTACGGCTTGCCCGCGAGGTCGAACGTGTCGTGGGCATCGGAATGCCGGCGGACTGGCACCCCGGCCAGCCGATGAAGCCGCAGCAGGCAGAAGGCGTCCGCAAGCTGCTGCTGTCGCTCGCCTCCGACGTACGGCTGGTACTGCTCAGGCTCGCACTTCAGCTCGTGCGCCTGCGCAACATGAAGGAGTCACCGCCCGACGAGCAGCGCTGGGCGGCGCTCGAGACCCGCGAAATCTACGCGCCACTCGCGAATCGCCTCGGCATCTGGCAGGTGAAGTGGGAACTCGAGGACCTGGCTTTCCGCTACAGCGAGCCCGAGGAGTACAAACGGATCGCAGGCTGGCTCAAGTCGAAACGCACCGAGCGCGAGCGCTACATCGAGGACGTGCAGGAGCTGATCGGCCGGGAACTCCAGAAGGCGGGCATCAGCGGCGAGATCAGCGGACGCCCGAAGCATATCTACAGCATCTACCGGAAGATGAAGCGCAAGGCGCTCGCCTTCGAGCAGGTGATGGACGTGCTCGCGGTACGAATCCAGGTTGAAACCGTCGCCGAGTGCTATGCAGCGCTCGGCATTGTGCACGGTCTATGGGCCTATCTCCCGGGCGAGTTCGACGACTACATCGCAACGCCGAAGGAGAACAACTACCGTTCGCTGCACACGGCGGTCATCGGCCCCGGCCGGCTGCCGCTCGAGGTCCAGATCCGCACCCGCGAGATGCACGATCACGCCGAACTCGGTGTCGCCGCGCACTGGCAGTACAAGGAAGGCCGCCGCGCCGAGTCCAGCTTCCAGCAGAAGATCAACTGGCTACGGCAACTGCTCGAGCCGAGCGCACGCTCCGGGCTGGAGCCGGACCTGCTCGACAGCCTGCAGGCAGAAATTTTCGAGGATCGCGTCTACGCGTTGAGCCCGAAGGGCGAGGTCGTGGACCTGCCCCGCGGAGCTACGCCGCTTGACTTCGCCTACCAGGTGCATACCAATCTCGGCCATCGTTGCCGGGGCGCGAAGGTGAATGGCCGCATGGTGTCGCTCGGGCACCATCTCGTGAACGGCGACACGGTCGAGATCATCACTGGTAAACAACCGAACCCCAGCCGCGACTGGCTGGTGCCGTCGCTGGGATTCCTGGCCTCGCCCCGCAACCGCAGCAAGGTGCGTAGCTGGTTCCGCAAGCTCGACGAAGGCCAGAATCGCGAGCACGGTCGGCAGATGTTCGATCGGGAGATCGAACGGCTGGGCGTGCGCAGCCTGCCACTGCCCGAGATCCTGGACGAACTCAGGATGCCGGACGCCGACACGCTCTACGTCGGACTGGGGAATGGCGAAATCACCCTGGCGCAGGTGGCCGGCGCCATCCAGCGGCGCCAGCACGAGCGGGAGCCTGCGAGGCTCAAGGCACCCACCCGGACCGCCGGGCACGACGCAACCGGCGGGATGGTAGTGGACGGCGTCGGCGACCTGCTGAACACGATTGCTCGCTGTTGCCGGCCGGTTCCGCCCGAACCGATCGCGGGCTACATCACGCTTGGCCGCGGCGTCAGCATCCACCGTGCGGACTGCGCGAACCTTGTCAGGATGCGCGACAGCCAACCGCGGCGCGTGCTGGCCGTTGACTGGGGACGCCCCTCGCCGGAGCGCACGTTTCCGGTCGCAATAAGGGTCGAGGCCTTCGACCGGCGCGGCCTGGTTCGCGACATCTCGTCGGTGCTCGCCGACGAGCACATCAGCATCGAGACGATGAACACGGTGACCAACACCGCCGAGAACACCGCGACGGTGGACATGACCGTGACAGTACACGGCCTGGAGGAACTGAGCCGATTGCTGGGCCGCCTTTCCGGCTTGTCAAACGTGATCAGCGCAGCCCGGCGCCGCTGACCGGGGACATTCTCCTTTTCGGAGGGGACATTCTCCTTTTTTCGTTTCTAACGCTCACCAGATCTTACAACGCATTAGAAAAAGGAGAATGTCCCCTCCGAAAAGGAGAATGTCCCCTCGCCCTGCCTACTTGTTAGGCATGTCGATCGCGCGCTTGTCCGCCGCGAGCGCCGCCTCGTGCAGCGCTTCACTGAGCGTCGGGTGTGCATGTATCGTGCGCTGCAGGTCCTCGGTGCTCGCCGAGTACTCGAGCGCCAGCACCGCCTCGGCAATCAGCTCGCCGGCCATCGGACCTACGATGTGCACGCCCAGGATCTCGTCGTCGTCGGTCGCTGCAATCAGCTTGCAGAAGCCTGCGGGCGCTTCCATCGCACGCGCCCGGCCGCTGGCGACGAACGGGAACGAGCCCACCTTGTAAGGGCGGCCTGATTTCTTCACCTCTTCCTCGGTCTGCCCGACCCATGCGATCTCGGGTGCGGTGTAAATTACCGACGGTATGACTTTGTAGTTCATCTCCGAGACCAGGCCCGCGATCAGGTCGCCCACCACCACGCCCTCTTCCTTGCCCTTGTGCGCAAGCATCGGTCCCCGCACGGCGTCACCGATCGCCCATACATTGGCGGCTCCGGTGCGGCATTCGTGGTCCACCTTGATGAATCCACGCTCGTCGAGCTCCACGCCGGTGCCCTCGCCAAGCAAGTCCTGCGTGTACGGACGGCGGCCGATCGCAACCACTACCTTGTCCACGGTGACGGTCTTCGCGCCGGAAGCGTCTTCGTACTTGAGCGTGACGCCATCCTTGCCCCGCTCCATGCCACCGACCTTCGCACCCAGGCGAATGTCGAGGCCCTGCTTCCTGAAGTGCTTGAGCGCTTCCTTGGCGAGCTGCTGGTCGGCCATGAACAGGAACTGCTCGAGTGCCTCGAGCACGACGACCTCGGCGCCGAGCCTGCGCCAGACACTGCCGAGTTCCAGGCCGATGACACCGGCGCCGATGACTGCGAGCCGCTTCGGGACCGCCTCGAGGTCGAGTGCGCCCCAGGAGTCGAGGATGTCCTTGCCGTCGAAGGGAACGCTCTTCAATTCCATCGGCACCGAGCCGGATGCGAGTACCACGTGCCTGGCGCTGAGCCCGGCCTTGTTGCCGTCGAAGCCGGTAACCTCGACCTTGTTGCCGGCGACCAGCCGCCCATGCCCCTGCAGCGCCGTGACGCCGGCCGCCTTGAACAGCGCAACGATGCCCTGCGTCGAGGCCTTGACGATCTTCGCCTTGCGCTTCTGCATTGTTGCGACATCGAACGCGAGACTGCCGGCCGAGATCCCATGCACGGCGAACTCTGACTGCGCGCGGTGGTAGAGCTCAGTGGATTCGAGCAGTGCCTTGGACGGAATGCAGCCAGCGTTCAGGCAGGTGCCGCCAAAGGCGTGCGTGCCATCGCGATTCTTCCACTCGTCCACGCAGGCAACCTTGAGGCCGTTCTGGGCCGCACGGATCGCGCAAGGATAGCCGGCGGGGCCGGCCCCGATCACGATGACGTCGTAGGTGGTGTCGGACATGTTGACTCCTTATACCTGCAGCAACAGGCGCGCCGGATCTTCCAGCGCGTCTTTCACGGCGACCAGGAACTGTACCGCCTCGCGACCGTCGATCAGCCGGTGATCGTAGCTCATCGCCAGGTACATCATCGGACGCACCACGACCTGGTCGTCCACCACAACCGGGCGTTTCTGGATCTTGTGCATGCCGAGGATCGCGCTCTGAGGCATGTTCAGGATCGGCGTCGAGAGCAGCGAGCCGAATACGCCACCGTTGGTGATGGTGAACGTGCCGCCGGTGAGGTCATCTATCGTGAGCGAGCCTTCCCGCGCGCGGTTTGCGTAGGACAACACGGCCTGCTCGATTCCGCCGAAGCTCATTGCGTCAGCGTCGCGCAGCACCGGGACGACCAGTCCCCTGTCGGTGGACACCGCGACGCCGATGTCGTAGTACTCGTGGTAGACGACGTCGTTGCCGTCGACGGACGCATTGACCGCCGGGTAGCGGCGCAACGCCTCGATGCAGGCCTTGACGAAGAACGACATGAAACCGAGGCGCGCGCCGTGCATCTTCTCGAAGCGCTCCTTGTGACGGGCGCGCAGTTCGTTGACGGCCGTCAGGTCCACCTCGTTGAAGGTCGTGAGCATCGCCGCCGTGGCCTGCGCCTGCACCAGCCGCTCGGCAATGCGTGCTCGCAGTCGTGTCATCGGCACGCGCCTTTCGGCACGTGATCCGGAAGCGGGCTGCGCGATGCTCGCCGGACCGGCCGACGTCGCCGTCGGCTCCCGGCCCGTCAGGTGTGTGAGCACGTCTCCCTTGGTGATGCGGCCATCGCGCCCGCTGCCCGGAATGCTTCCCGTGTCGAGCTTGTGTTCCTCGACCAGCCGCCGGACCGACGGCGCGAGCTTGTCGCCCGCAGCTGCCGTGCCTGAACCGGCCCCGGACTTTACTTCCGCCGCCTCGGACTTCTTCGATCCAGCATCGGACTTCGCCGCGGCGGCAGATCCGCCGGCCGCCGCAGGTTTCGCGTCGCGGCCAGCGCCGGCGGCGGCTCCCTCCTCCAGCAGCGCGAGCAACTGCCCGCTGGTCACGGTGTCGCCGTCCTTGACCTTCAACTCGACGATGACGCCCGCCGCGGGCGCGGGAACCTCGAGCACCACCTTGTCGGTCTCGAGATCCACGAGGTTCTCGTCGCGGGACACGGCGTCGCCCGACTTCTTGTGCCAGGCGACCAGCGTCGCGTCGGCGACCGACTCAGGCAGCTGGGGTACGCGCACTTCGATCGTCATGTGTTCTTCCTGGTAGCGCCCTTGCGCAAGCTGCGCGGCGGCGGGGCCACTTCGTCAATGGTATGGGCGGCGAGCGCGGCATGCACGAGGCCGTGCTGTTGTTCAGAGTGGATCTGTGGAATTCCGGTAGCAGGCGCGGCCGATGGGCCGCGGCCGCTGTACATGAGTTCCTGCGTCGGGCCGAGCTTTTCCTGCAGGCGGTGCCGTATCTGGAACCAGGCACCCTGGTTCTGCGGCTCTTCCTGGCACCAGACGACCTCGCGGACGTTCGGATATCGGCGCAGCGCGATTTCGTACTCGTCGCTGGGAAACGGATAGAGCTGCTCGATCCGCACGATCGCCACGTCGCGCCTCTCGTCGGCACGACGCGCCTCGAGCAGGTCGAAGTAAACCTTGCCGGAGCAGAACACCAGGCGAGTCACCTTGTCGGCGCGCAGGTCGTCGATCTCGTCGACGACTTCCTGGAAAAAACCCTTCGACAGGTCCTCGAGCGGCGAAACCGACAGCTTGTGGCGAAGCAGGCTCTTCGGCGTCATCACCACCAGCGGCTTGCGGAAGTCGCGCAGCATCTGCCGCCGCAGCATGTGGAACATCTGCGCCGGCGTGGACGGCACGCACACGATCATGTTGTTCTCGGCGCAGAGCTGCAGGAAGCGCTCGAGCCGCGCCGAGGAATGCTCGGGCCCCTGCCCCTCGAAGCCGTGCGGAAGGAACATCGTGAGGCCGCAGTAGCGTCCCCACTTCGTCTCACCCGACGCGATGAACTGGTCGATGATTACCTGCGCGCCGTTCACGAAGTCGCCGAACTGCGCTTCCCAGATGACGAGACAATTCGGGTCAGTGGTCGAGTAGCCATATTCGAAACCGAGCACTGCCTCTTCGGAAAGCAGCGAATCGGTCACGCGGAATCGTGGCTGACCCGCCTTCAGGTGCCGAAGCGGGATGTAGGCCGCGCCCGTCTTCTGGTCGTGCCCGACTGCGTGGCGGTGGAAAAATGTACCGCGCCCGCTGTCCTGACCGGTCAGGCGAATCTCGTAGCCTTCATCGAGCAGCGTCGCGTATGCGAGCGTCTCGGCGAATCCCCAGTCCAGCATCGCCTGGCCGGCGGCCATCTTCCGCCTTTCGTCCATGACCCGCTGGACCTGCCTGTGCAGCGTGAATCCTTCCGGATAGGTTACGGAGCGAACACCGAGGTCCTTGAGCACCGCAAGCCTGACGCCGGTCGGCACCTGCTCGGTCCAGTCCACGTCGTGGTACCTGACCCAGTCCACCGTGTGCACGTTGCCGATCATGCCGAGCACGTTGCGGGCCTGCGGCATGCCGTCGCCGTCGTCGAGGCCGTTGCGATACTCCTCGACCATGCGCTCCGCCTCGTCGGCGGTGATTACGCCGTCGCGCTCGAGCTGGCTGGCGTAGAGCTGCCGCGTGGTGGGCTTCGAGCGGATGGTCGAATACATCACCGGCTGCGTGGCCGCCGGCTCGTCAGCCTCGTTGTGGCCGAGGCGCCGGTAGCAGACCAGGTCGATCACCACGTCCTTGTGGAACTTCATCCGGTACTCGACCGCGAGTCGCGTCGCGAAAACGACTGACTCCGGGTCGTCGCCGTTCACGTGCAGGATCGGAGCCTCGATCATCTTCGCCACGTCACTGCAATACAGCGTCGAGCGCGTGTCACGTGGGTCGTGCGTCGTGAATCCGACCTGGTTATTGACGATCAGGTGCACGGTGCCGCCGGTGTAGAAGGCGCGCGCCTGCGACATCTGCAGCGTTTCCTGGATCACGCCCTGCCCGGCAAATGCCGAGTCGCCGTGGATCAGGACCGGCATGACCTTGACGCCGGTCGCGTCGCCGCGGCGCTCCTGCCGGGCGCGCACCGAGCCCTCCACGACAGGGTTAACGACCTCGAGGTGCGACGGGTTGAAGGCGAGCGCCAGGTGCACGTTGCCGCCTGGTGTGCGCACGTCACTCGAGAAACCCTTGTGGTACTTGACGTCGCCAGAGCCCTTCAGCTTTGCGATGTCGTACTTGCCTTCGAACTCTGAGAACAGCTCCTCGGGAACCTTGCCAAGTACGTTGACCAGCACGTTCAGGCGGCCCCGGTGCGCCATGCCGATCACGATGTCCTCGACACCGTGCGAGCCGCTGGCCTGGATCAGGTCGTCGAGCAGCGGGATCAGGCTGTCGCCTCCCTCGAGCGAGAAGCGCTTCTGCGCCGGATAGCGGGTGGCAAGGTAACGCTCGAGGCCCTCGGACGCCGTCAGGCCCCAGAGCAGGTTCTTCTTCGCCTCAGGCGAGAAGTGCTGCTGCACGCGTCCCACCTGGAAACGGTCCTGCAGCCACAGCCGCTCGGTCTCATTCGAGACGTGGGCGAATTCGGCGCCGATCGATCCGCAGTAGATCTGCTGTAGCTGGGCAACGATATCGCGCAGCTTCAGGCGCGGCTTGATCGCACCGTTGCGGCTGCCGGTGTGGAACTCGGTGTCGAGGTCCGCCTCAGTGAGGCCCATGTAGTCGAGTCCGAGCACCTTCGGGACCGGCCGGACCATCAGCCCGAGCGGGTCTATGTCGGCAACCAGGTGCCCACGATTGGCATAGATCTGGATCAGGCGGGATACCGCGCCCTGCTTGGCGGCGCCGTCGCTGGCAGCTGGCGGCGCGACGGTCGAACTCACTACGCTCGCCGGGCGCGGGGCCATCGCACGTCGGGCGAGTTCCTCGACCAGTGGCGCGTGGGCAATGTCCGAGCCGAGTCCGCCCATGCCGGCAAAGTACTCGCGCCAGCGGTCGCCTACCGACTCCGGGTTGGCGAGGTAGCGCTCGTACATCTCCTCGACGTAGGGGGCATTGCCCGCCGCGAGCGGCGTGGACGCCCGCATTTCCTCGAATTCGCTCATCTTGGATCGGTGCTCGACGTTGTCCTGCTGGCCAGGACATCCGGACCGGCGAAGGGGTTGGCTAGTTTAGCGTAGGTACTAGCCGAAATGCCCGGGGCGCAAGCTGTTCTGACCAGGCCACCCGACTGCTAATATCGCCGGGCCCTCCCGAGTCCCGGGCCGCGGCAAATCAAGGCCACGACAGCAGGTAACCATGAACGCACACATCCGTCGCTCCAGGGCGAGTAACCACACTGCGGCCTCACCCTGGAGGCCCGCCCTCGCCCTGTTTGCGCTGGCGTGCGCCGCAGGCTGTGCCGGAACTTCGGGTTCCACCTCCTCCTCTTCCTGGGCGTCCGGCGCGCCGCGCGACACGACGTATTCGCGGGTGCTGGTCGTCGGCGTCAGCGCCAGCGAGGACAACCGCTGCATGTTTGAGGAATTTCTCGCCGACCAACTGACGAGTCCGTCCACCCAGGTGATCCAGAGTTGCAACCAGGCAACGCCAGTCACCCCGCCGACCCAGGAGTCAGTGGCGAAGATGGTGGCCGCCACCGGTGCCGACGCAGTACTCGCGACCCGGCTCGTGGGCGCACAGGCGGCGGTGCAGAACGACGGCAGCCGCGACGACCGCGGCGGGTATTACTTCAAGGCAGAAGGGACGACCGACGCGGTCGGCCCGTGGGGCTTTTACGACCTGCCGGTGGTCTACGGTCAGTACCAGAACGAGCCGTCGCTCAGCCTGCTCGAGGGTCAATTCACCGTAAGCAGCAAGTTCTACTCCACGCAGAAAGCGATGCTCGTGGCCACGATCAGCACGACGGTCAAGGGCAACGACACGTCGGACAACGCCATCGCTGCGGTCGCCGAAGCCATTGCCGACCGCCTGCGGCGCGATGGGCTGGCGAAGTAGCACGGGACGCGTGCAGGTTCTTGCAGAATGGTGCCCCGGGCAGGAATCGAACCTGCGACCTACCGCTTAGGAGGCGGTCGCTCTATCCACTGAGCTACCGGGGCGCGCGGCCGTGAGTTTACCGGCGTAGTGCCGCCAGCGACTACACCGTGCAGACAAAGAAGAACGGCCGGGTCATCGACCCGGCCGTCCAAATGTCAGCCAACTATAGCTGAACGCAGAGCAAACCAAAGGAAATCGGGCATTTATGCCCCTCAGTGCGAAGGCGCAACGTCGCCGAGTCGAGCGCCAGGTGATTGCGGCTGCAAGCTGCGCAGCCACAGCATGCGGCAAACCACCAGGCCGGCGAACGCGGCTGCGAGGTGCTTGAGCGTGTGGCCGCTGACCACGTGGCCGAGTGAAAACAGTTGCCGGTCAATCGTTTCCAGCAGCTTCGCGAGCACGTAACCCGCGAACACCCAGTAGATGTCGTTGCCACGCGTGTAGCGCGATGGCTGCAGCAGCGCCATCAGGAACAGGATCACCACCGCGTACCCCTGCAGCACGGCGTAAGGAATGACATTGCCCGCGCCCGCCCGCTCCGTTGCCCGCCAGTAGAGGACCGATGCCGCCCCCACCAGCAGCATCGGCACCAGCAGGGCGAGCCCCGTCCGGACATGGATGCGATCGACCACCTGCGCGGCGATCAGCGACATGAAAGCTATGGTCATCGGCAGGCGATCCCAGAACAGCCGCTCGTTGTCGGGCACGAGGTGATAGTAGGCGGAGCCCAGCCCGGTCAACACCATGCCGGCAAAGAACACCGCGTATGGCCAGCGCTCACTGTTCGACGCAAACTCCGTGCGTGGTCGCAGGACAACAGCAAAGCCCGCGACGCCAGCCAGCACGAATGCCGCGTTGGACGCCACGTCGAGAAAATTGGCGAAGCCGAGCATCTCCCGGTGATCGGCAAAATCGTGGTACGAGACGGGCTGAGGCACGGCCGGCAGCAGGAAAGCCGCCAGCACGCTCAGCACCGTGAACCCGACGATGTAGCGGGTGCGAGTCGCCATGCTCAATGGAGCCTGGCAGCGCCGAGTGGTCCGTGGACCCAGGCACGCAACAGCGCCATGTAGACGAAACGCATGACTTTATCCCTGTTCTTACAACGGTTGATCATGTCTCGATCTTAACGCCGAATACGCCGGGCACGGAACTGCGCGAGACGTGGCCGCCTGGGGATCAATTCGGAACGCCGTCGTGCCCGACATCACTTCAAGCAGTCGATCGTTGCTGACGAAGCTGGGGTCCCGGTGCGAATTGCAGGCTGCCCGCGCGGCGCTGTGGCGAAGCCATCTTCCGACGAGGATAATCTCGGTACCAGCCGATGGTCGCCTACGGCCATGGCGACGTGAAAAAGAAGGAACATGGCCTTGCGCAGAACCTTGTCGATACTGAGTGCCTTGTTGCTCGTGACCGCCTGCGCCACGCCGTCGCGGATTACGCCGGCCGAGCGACTGGAGTTTTATCGAGCCAACGCCGGCGACCCGGTCCGCAGCTTCCACAGTCCCGGGCGACTGTGGGGCTGGCGAGCGCTTGGCGACAGCGCGCTGGCGGTCTGGACCAGCAGCAGTCGGGGGTTCCTGCTGGAACTGGCGCATCGCTGTCCCGACATGGCCTTCGCGTCGTCGATCAGCCTCACCAGCCGCACCAGCAGTGTCTCGGCGGGATTCGACAGTGTCGTGATCCATCGCCCCGGTGTCCCGCGTGGCAGCGTCCAGAGCGGCGGTGTCCAGAGCAGCGGTGTCCCGCGCTCTGGTATCCAGGGCAGCCGGACGACGTGCCGGATCGGCACGATCCGGCCGCTCAACACCCGGGTCGTCAAGGAATCCAAGGGCGACCTGCAAGACGTCGACATTGAGGAACGCGACCCCTCGATACCCGACGACCCGCAATGAGGACACACGTGATCCTGGAACTCGCAGCGGCCATTGTTCGCCCGATTGCGCCAAAGTCGCAGAACACCGATTCGCCCCGCACATGACATCCACTGAAACGCGCAGAGTTGGCTGGTTTTGGAAGATCCCGGGCCGACTGCTGAAGGGAGCGAAGTTTCTCGTCCTGGCCCTGGTCCTCGCCTGGGCCAGCCTCGCAATCTACTTTTCGCCGCTGCCCTGGGCAGGATTTCGGATCGGGCTCGCGGTCGCATTTGCGGCGTTCGGCATCTGGGCCTTGTGGCTGACGCGCCGACCGCGCATGCGCTGGGTCTTTGCGGCGCTTTATCTTGCCGTTCTTGTCGGGTGGAGCTTCGTCAAGCCCTCGAACGATCGTGAGTGGCGGCCGGATGTCGCTGTCATGCCCCGCGCCACCGTCGACGGTGATCGCGTGAGCATCACCGGAGTGCGGGATTTCGACTACCGCAGCCGCGAAGACTTCACGGTGCGCTACGAAGAACGCGAGGTGTCGTTGTCGCACCTGACCGGGCTCGATTTCTTCATTTCGTATTGGATGCCGGGGCCCGTGGGTCATACGTTCGTCAGTTTCATCTTCGACAACGCGCCGCCGCTCAACGTCTCCATTGAGACGCGGCCCGAAGTTCACGAGGGCTTTGATCCGCTCGCCTCAATGTTCAAGAAGTACGAGTTGATCTACGTGGTGGGCGAGGAGCGCGACGTCGTCGGCGTCCGCACGAATTTCCGCAACGAAGACGTGTACGTTTACCGCCTCCGGGTGCCCGCGGAAATCGCACGCAAGCTCTTCCAGGTCTATCTCGAGCGCATCAACCAGCTGGCCGATCACCCGGAGTTCTACCACCTGCTCAGCAACAGCTGCACGATCAATATCGTGCGCTACGCGAACCTGGCGGGCCGGATCGGCGATATCGATCTCCGGCACTACCTCAACGGCTGGGTCGATCGCTATTTCTACGACACTCGGCTGGTGAATTCGCAGTTCCCGTTCGCCGAACTGCGTCGGCGATCGCGGGTCAACCCCTCGGTGAAGGCAGCGGAGCCTGTGGAGGAATTCTCACGGGATATTCGTGAGTCCGTTCCGGGGATGACCCCTTGAATCTGCGCCTGACGTGCCACCGCACGCTGGCTCGTGATGCTGCGCGGAAGCCGGTGCGCTTCCATCGTCAATCTTTCGAGCGGAGTACGCCCATGCCCCTGCAACACGCCCATCGTCTTGCTCTCGTTGTCGCCGCCCTGTGCGTGGCAGGCTGCACCCCGGACAAGCCAGCCGAGTCAACGGCTTCGGACGCTTCGACTAAGTCCGCCGTTGCGTCTGCACCTGCCAGTCCCACCGCGGCAGCGCCCGCCCCCGACACGGCCACGACCCTCGTTGCCTACGAGTGGCAGCTCAAGTCAGCGACCGATCGCACGGGACAGTCGATCGCTGCGTTCTTCCCGTCACCGGACCAGCCGCTGGGACTCCTGTTCAGCGACGGCCGGATCAACGTGACCGGCAGCTGCAATCGCATCAGCGCTGGCTACCAGCTGCTCGACTCCGCGCAACTGCAGGCCAGCCCGGGACCCTCGACGATGATGGCTTGCCCGCCGCCACTGGCGAATGCCGATGCGGCGATCGCCAAGTTCCTGAGCGGCGCCCTGCAGGTTGCGATCGAGGGTGAAGCCGGTGCGCCGCAGCTGCGACTCGCCGCGGCCGATGGCAGTTCCTTGACCTTCGGCGGCACGCCCACGCCGGAAACCCGGTTCGGCGGGCCCGGCACGCGCGCGTTCCTCGAGGTTTCGTCGCAGCGCTGCGCTGCACCCGCCCCCTCGCCCCCCTGCCTGATGGTGCGTGATCGCCACTTCGACGAGAACGGAATCGCCAGCGGATCTCCGGGCGAGTGGCGACCGCTTCCCGAGGGAATCGAGGGCTACACGCCCGTCGAGGGCGAGCAACAGGTAGTGCGGGTCAAGCGCTTCGAGCAGGCCGGGGCCGCGGGTGGTGAACCGACGGTGCACTATGTGCTCGACCTGGTCATCGAGACGCGAACGAATCAATGAGCCGGGTCGGCGCCCTGCGCTGGGGGCGTCGACGGTCCTGCCCGGTCGTTGCCTCGCCCACCGGCGCTGTCGATCCACGCCAGCGCCCGTGCGTCGAGGTAGGAATAGAACGGATTGTTCCGTAGGCGCAGCAGCCATTCGGCGGGTAGCACCAGCATGCCCCGCTCGCCCTGGATCGACATCTGGCCGAGGAAGAGAACGTCCTGGTTGCCGGGCGGCCGCTGACCGTACAGAGGGTCGTCGGGTGGGATGGGCAGCGCCACGTGGGAGAGCGAAATCACGCCGGCTGGCCAGGCCATGTTCAGCGGTTCCGTCTGCGACACCTCGGCTGAGAACGGCGCCTGGTGGCGGGCCACGACCGTGGCGCTCCCCTCGTTCTCGTTGGTCACCAGCGTCACCGCGAACGGCAGCCGGTTGTCGCCCATCACGCGGTCGACCAACGCACGCCTGTCCGTAACCAGCAACATCGACTTGGCCGCGTCGCGGTTGACGTCGAACAGCACGAGCTCGTGCCGGTCAGGATCGAGCAGACCGAGCAGCCGAGAGACCACGGCGTCGGTCGACACCGTCGAGTCCGCGTTCGACTTGAACACCAGGATCGGCGGCAACGCGCCGGCCTGCTGCGACCGCGCTCGGCTCCCGATGCGCCGCGACACGGACCGCGTCAACCGGTGCACCTGTTCGCCGGCATTGGTAGTGAACGAGTTGTACTTGTAGGGGTCGAACTCCGGCTCGATGGTGAGCCACGCCAGGTTGCCCAGTCCGGGCAGCACGGCCAACCGCCGTTTCCAAGCGGCCGCCGCTGCCGCCGCGTGGATTCCGATGGCAGGTGAAATCAGGACGAGGCTCGCCGGCACCGGACCGGTTCGCCCGTCGAGCGCATTCAGCGTGAAATCCAGTGCGAGCGGCGCCCCGGTCGAGTAGCCGACAATGTGGATCGGCTGCTTGCCGACTTTTTGCGCGAGGTGCTCGGCAGCCAGTTGCACGGCGGCGGCCATGTCCTCCCAGCGCACGTTGAGCAGTCCAGAGGGTGCGGTACCGTGACCGGGAAGGCGCAGGCCGATCACCCAGTAGTTGCGCCGGTTCAGCTCCTCGCCCAGCGCCCGCAGGCTGTACGGAGAGTCCGACATCCCGTGCAGCAACAGCACCCCACCGACCGGTGCGTCGGCGGGCAATTCGAAGCTGCGGTTCCAATTTGGATTGCGCCCCTGCGGATCGCTGACGCTGCCTTTGCTGTAGCGCATGAGCGCAGTCCCGGGTCCGGTCTCAGTGTGTTCGTAGACCTTTGATTCGAGCTGCGCAAACAACCGGTCTTCCAGCCGGAGGTAGTCCTCGAAGGTGCGAACTTCATCGGCCCTGGCTGCGCGATACTCTTCAGTAAGCACCTCCGTGTGCCACGGCTCGAGGGGCTGGCTGCTGCAGCCGGGGAGAAAAACCACAGCGCATGTCAGGATGCAAAGCGCACGCCACCCGCGATGAAGCAGCATATGCTGGGCGGACGGTGCGATGCGACTCATGTGCACTCCAGTGGTCGGCTGCTTCCGGATACCGCCGCCGCGATAGTATAGGACCTTGGTCGTGTGCCAGTGCAACGCGGGGAGTGGCGGTGAAGCGAGAATACACTGACGTCAACCGGACGGCCCGCAGCTTCGCGACGGTGTTTCTCTGGGCCTATGTGGCCTGCGTAGCTTTCCCGGCTCAATCGAGTGCGGCCGAGAGCATGGCCGTCGAGGCGCCGGCGAAACCCAGGCCACGCATCGGGCTGGTGCTCGGCGGCGGCGGCGCGAAGGGCGCGGCGCACGTCGGCGTCCTGGATGTGCTCGACGAACTGCGCATTCCCGTCGATTGCATCGTTGGCACGAGCATGGGCGCGCTGGTCGGCGGCACTTACGCCTCGGGCATGAGCGCGGACGAACTCGACGCCGCGATCCGGTCGATCTCCTGGCGGGAAGCCATTGCCCAAAACGGATTGCGCGGACAGCTACCGATGCGCCGCAAGCTCGCCAGCAACAACTACAGCAACAGCCTTGAGTTCGGCGTGCGTGACGGCCGCCTCATTGCGCCGTCCGGCTTCATCAACACGCAGAATGTCGACCTGACAATCCAGTACCTCGTGGGTCGCAGCCGCGGCGTCACCGATTTCGACAAGTTGCCCATTCCTTTCCGCGCCGTAGCCACCGACATGCAGAGCGGCGAGATGGTCGTCCTCGATCGCGGCGACCTGGCGCTCGCGATGCGCGCGAGCATGGCCGTGCCCGGCGTGTTCTCGCCTGTGAGCATTAACGGTCGCATCCTCGGGGACGGCGGGCTCACTCGCAACGTCCCGGTCGACATTGCCCGGCAGACCTGTGCCGACGTGGTCATAGCGGTCGCCGTCCCGAACCCCGAGCCGACGGTCGAGGAACTGCAAAGGCCGCTCACGATGATGTCGCGCACGCTCGACGTGCTCGTCGGCGCCAACGAGCGACAGCAGCTCGATACGCTAGGCCCCGCCGACGTGAAGATCGTGATCGACATGGGAGACATCGGCTCTGCGTCTTTCGACCGGGTCGCCGACGCGATCCCGAAGGGGCGCTCGGCGGCACTGGCGCATCGCGCCGATCTGATGCGGTATTCGGTATCTGAGGAAGAGTACGCGGCATGGCGGGACTCAGCGTCGCAGCCCGGGAGGGACAAGGTCACGCTGGCGGGTGTGAACCTGCTCGGTCTCGAGCGGGCGAATCCGGAATTCATCGGGCACACGCTCGGCCTGCAGGCCGGCGACGTGGTCGACTCGCGCCAGCTTACCGAGCGCATGAACGCCGTGTTTGCGCTCTCCGACTTCGAGCGCGTGGCCTACACCTTGTCCGGGGACCCGAGTCAATCGACGCTGGACGTGCACCTGCTGGAGAAATCCTGGGGCCCGCACATCGTCCGATTCGATCTCGGCTTCTATATCGGCACGGATGAGGACACGGCGTTCACGATCGGCGCCGACTACCTGCAGACATGGGTCAACGACCGCGGCGGAGAGCTGGGCGGATCGGTACGGCTGGGTCGAACCTCGGGCCTGGAGGCCTCCCTCTACCAGCCACTCGACGCGGCGCATCGCTGGTTCGTCGAGCCGGGCCTGATAGCGCAGCGATCCCGAGAGGACCTCTACGACGACGGCGATGCCGTGACCAGCTATCGGTTCTCTTCTGCGTGGGGCTACCTCGACGCGGGACACGTTTTCGGCAGGCGAGCCGAGCTGCGTGTGGGAGTCCGCTCCGGCGTCCAGGCGGCGACCCGGGAAATCGGCTCCCAGGACCTGCCCGACATCCCGGCCGAGGGCTATGGCGGCCTCTCGGCGCGCTATACCTTCGACTCGCGCGACCGCGACGTACTCTGGCAGCGCGGCATGGTCGCCCGCGTGACGTATTTTCGCAGCGAGAACGCGCTTGGATCCGATGCGCTACAGACACCCTATGACCGCCTCGAGGGCACGGCAACAGTCGCACTGCCATTGGAACGTAACGTCGGGTACCTGCGAGTAAGCGGCGGGTCGTCGTTCGATACGGCGCTGCCCTTGTACGACACATTCAGTCTCGGCGGCCCGGTCAGCTTGCCCGGGCTCAGCATCGGCGAACTGCGGGGGACGGGATACTGGAGCGCCCAGGCGTCCTACCTGTGGCGGATCGCAGACATCAGCTACATCTTCGGCCAGTCGATCTTCGCGGGCCTGAAGTTTACCGCTGCGGACATGAGCGGCCGCATCGACGGCATCAACTCGTCGCCAATTTATTCCGGAGCTTTCGTGCTGGCCGGCCGCACGCCGCTCGGCCCGCTGTCGCTGTCACTCGCGGGAACTACCACCAGCGAATGGCAGCTCGTGCTCGGACTGGGACGACCGATCGAGGAAGGCACGATCAACGATAGTGGCTGGTGAGCGCGTCATCGCCACTCTCCGGTAATGGGCGTCCCTGGCCTCCGAAGCGATACATCGCGCCGAGGCTTAGGTTGAACACGTCGGTGTTGTAAAACCGGACGTTTGAATCGTCCTTGCCCCAGAGGATGCTGCCCACAGCCTGCCAGCGTCCGCTCGCTGCGGGCAGCCGGTAGAACAGCGTCGCATCGACGGCGTAGCGGTTCGAGTTCGTCCTCACACCGAACAGCGGATTGCGCGCGTCCTCGTTGCTGCCGCCGTAGATGAGGTTGCTCGCGACGGTGTAGCCCTGGCCCAGGAAGACGTAGCTCAGTTGCAGTCGGTACGAATCGCCGCTGATCGCATCGCCGTCGCGGTTGTCGACCGTGTAGCGAACCATGGGGCGCAACAGGTGTCGCGAACCTTCCCCCAGCTTGAAGAGGTAGGATACGTCGAAGGAGTACTGGCTACCGTTCCGCCGCAGCAGGTCCTGGCAGGCAACATCGCAGGGGACGCTGGTTACGCCCTGCCCGCTGCGTTCCTTGTCGATGGAGATGTCGCGATAGGAAAACGTCAGTGCGAACGCAGAACCCATGAACCGGTCCCACTGCATGCGCACGCCGCTGGAATCGCGATTAGTCTCCTTGCGCTTGACGCCTTCCGCATACGGATCCTCCCAGGTCTGGGTGGATATGCCGCTGAACAAGTAGCCGCCCTGCAGGACCCCGGACGCGCCAAGGTCCTTGCGGACCCCGAACTGGGTCACGCCGTCCAGCGTAATCGCGTCCTCCAGCGACGTGCCGAGAAACACCTGCCACTGGTCTTCGAACGTGTAGTTGATCTCACCGGTGAAGAGCGGATGCCAGGTACTGTCACTTCGCGGCGCATCGTAGATTGAATTGATGGTGTCGTGACCGATGTCGATGATCCCGTTGCCCGCCACCAGATTGCTCTTGAGATCGGTATAGCCCACGCCGCCGACCACGAACCCGCGCCATCCTGGCGTCTGCGGGATGGGCTCGATCGCGGATGCGAGCGGCGCCGCGGCGCCGGCGCCCAGAGCCAGAATCAACGAGAAGACATGAGTCGATTTCATACGTCTAGCTCCGGGTCAATACAAGATATCAACGCCAATGAGGGGACCTTACTGCGTCGGGTCGTAATTCTGGTAGTTCCTGCCCTTCGCGTCTTCGCAAGCCGGAAGGCCTCATTCTAAATGATAAAATGGACCAGATACGGTCGAGGCCTAACCTTTGGTATAGACCGATGCCCGTATCCGCCTGGCGCACTGTATTCGATGCCGACTGTGCTGCTATTGTGATCAGCGAGGCACGCATCGCGCGGCGACGCGTGCGCTGGTTTCCGAATCCTACCCTCGAAAAACTCAGGAGCAATAACAATGAACATGCGCTGGAGTCTTGTCGGATCAATCGCGCTGCTGGGCATCGTCCTCGTGGCGGGTGAAGCCAATGCGCAGGCCACGGTGTCTTATGGACGTATCACGGCGGTACGCCAGGTCAATATTCAGAACCAGGGCGCGCAGGCCGCCGGCACGCTGGTCGGCGGCGCCCTCGGTGTCGCGTCGGGCTCCGGGCAGTCGGCCAGCAATCGCGTGCTGCGGGGCGTCGGTGGCGCGGCCGTCGGTAGCCGCGTGGCCGGTGCCGCGAGTTCATCGACCGGGTTCGAGTACACGGTCCTGATCGGCGGGACTAACACGATCCGGATCACAACCGAGCAGGCCGGCATGCGCGTCGGCGATTGCGTGTCGGTCGAGCGCGGACAGTTCAACAACATTCGCCTTGTCGACGACGCGCGCTGCAATGCGCCCGCCAACACGCCGGTACCTGCGAGCGCCACGGCGGAAGCCGACGCCTGCGTTGCGGCCAAGGACCAGCTGCTGGCTGCCAAGACGGACGCGGAATTTGACCTCGCCGAGCGCCGGATGCGGCTGCTGTGCGGTGACTGATCCGAGCGGGGTCGGCAGATCCGCCGGCTGGGAGTCGTGGGAGGCCGGATGTCCGGCCTCCCTGCGTTTGATGTTGGAATGAGGTATTGATGATGAACAAGAGACACTTCATCGCAGCGCTGGCCGCAACGCTGGTGCTCGCCACGGGCTGCACCACCACTGGCCCGAGCGCAGGGGACCCGGCAACCCAGCGCCAGAACATCGATTCCGGCGTCGACAACGCCCTTGCCAGGCTGTACCAGCAGGCCGCCGGTTCAGAGCAACTCGTCCGCAACGCGAAGGGCGTGCTGGTGTTCCCGTCCGTGCTCGAGGCCGGGTTCGTCTTCGGTGCATCGCGGGGCGACGGTGCACTGCGCAAGGGCGGCCGGACCGTCAGCTATCACCGCACGACGGGCGGTTCGTTCGGGCTGCAGGCCGGCGCCCAGTCCACGGCGGTCTTCCTGCTGTTCATGACAGATGACGCACTGGCGCGATTCCAGGGAAGCAAGGGCTGGACTGCAGGCGTCGACGCGTCTGTCACCCTGATCTCGGTCGGAGCGAACGCCCAGGTGACCACCGCCACCTCGCAGCAGCCAGTCGTCGGCTTCGTGCTCTCGAACCAGGGGCTAATGGCGGGCGTTACGGTCGATGGGACGCGCATCACCCGCCTGAAGCTCTGACGAGCGACTCGCGTGCAGCCGTCGTCAGGCCGGCGCCAGGCGCGCCTGCCAGGATTGGTCGTGGTCCTGGCCGGCGCGACGGTCGGCCCGTGTGTCGCGAGCGCAGCGACACCTGGCGCAGCTTGCCTTGAAATAGCGGACACCGCCGAACGGCTCGCGTGCTTCGACCGCGAAATCGGCGCCGCGGTGCACGGAGCCACCGCGGCGGTGCCTCCGCCGCCTGCCGCACCGGGGCCCGCACCGGGCGAAGTTCCGGTCGCACCGGGATCGGCTTCGCTGATCGACGCGGCCTGGGGCTTTCTGCCCGAATCCAAGCCAGCCTACGTGAGGCTCTACCAGCCGAACTACATCCTGCTTGGCCGCTATACGACGGACGTCAATACGGAGCCCTACCAGCCCCTGCTGGATGCATTCGCGCAGGAAGACGATTTCCAGCACGTCGAGGCCAAGTTCCAGCTGAGCATCAAGGGGCGCCTGGCCACCACGGATGACCGTCGCTGGGGGCTTGTGGTTCGCCTACACGCAGCTGAGCCTGTGGCAGGCGTACAGCTCCGACATGTCGCATCCGTTCCGGGAAACCAACTACGAACCGGAAATCTTCGGCAGCTTCCGCCCCGGCATCGACGTCGGCGGGATGCAATGGAACCTGCTCAATTTCGGGTACAACCACCAGTCGAACGGGCGCGCCGACCCGATCTCCCGCAGCTGGGACAGGGTATTCGTCGAGGCGGGTTTCGAACGCGATAACTTCGTCCTGCTCGCCCGGGCCTGGACCCGTATCAATCCTCCGGATAACGAAGACGACAATCCCGACATCCTGGACTACTACGGCTACGGCCAGCTCACGGGCTTCTACAAGTGGCACGACAACAGCTTCACGCTGATGGGTCGCGGCAACTTGAGCACCGGCAAGGGCGCCGCACAATTCACGTGGGCCACGCGTCCGCTGCTGGGACCGCTGCGCGGCTACCTGCAGGTGTTCACCGGCTACGGCGAAAGCATGATCGACTACAACTGGAACCAGACGACGATCGGCCTTGGAGTGACCGTCAACGATCGGTTCTGACACCCCGGGCCGGCTTCGCAGCCGGCCCGCCACGACGCGGCACCTATTGCGCCCGCCCGTACACCCCGTCCAGGCCCCGGCGCAGGGCCGACGCCCAGACTCCAATGGCCCGACGCGCGTCTGCGTTGTTCGTCACACTGCTCGTGACCTGCCACGTACCGGCTGAGCGTCCGCCCTGTGCGTCGACCACCCGGGCAAGGATTTCACCGGTCACGGAGTCGCGCAACTCGGCGACCAGGGTCATGCGTCCCGTGTTGGCCGTATAGGTCCTGGCGCCAGGCGTCGGTGCATTTGGCGCAGTCACGAACAGGTCGATGATCGCTGCAGTGACCCGTAGCGTGTCCGGGCCAATCTCGTCGACGAGCTGATAGCCGCCCCTGGCAAGTTCTGCGCGGAAGGTCTCGCGGAACATGTCCGCCAGCCCGGCCTTCATTGCCGTCACGTCGTTGGCATCGAGCCGGCCGACCTGGCTACGGCCGCCCCGGTTCGGATCCCAGTTCCTGGCGAAACTGACCTGCACCGGGTCGAGCAACACGCTTGTGTAGGAAGCGATCTCCGCATCCGGCCTGACGAAGACGGTGTCGAGCCGTGTTCCGGGCTGCAGGACGAGGCCGTCCCATTCGTTGGGGGGTGCCGACCGGGAACTGGCGCAACCCGAAAGCGTCGCCGCACACAGCACGAACAACAATGGCAGCAAAGTGCGCATGCGGATCATGTTGGGGCTCCTTGGCGTTGTTGGCGCCGCGCGCGCAACTCGAAAAGTTAATGTTTCGCGAAAAAAAGGCTAGCACGGCGACATCCAGTGTTTCAATCTGGCGGCGATGTGGCCTTGAGCGCTTCGGCGCCTTAGCCTAGATTCGTGGCCCCCCTACTCTGGGAAAGTATCCGCTGTTGATCGTACGAACAGAATTCCGCTTGGATGGCAGCGTGACAGCAAATCGCGTTGCTGCGTTTGCTTTGCTGAGGGCCGTCTGTCGCCGCCTGTTCGCGCCCGTGCCGCTGGTGTTCGTCTGTCTGATGACGGTGAGCCCGTCCGCCGCGGCGGCGACACCGCACGACGTGCTGGTGCTCTACCCTTACAGCCGGATGCTGCCGGCGAACATCGACGCTGATCGCGGGCTGAACGAGGTCTTCGCGGCCCGCCCCGATCTCCCGGTCACGGTATCCGTCGAGTTCCTCGACTATCCGAGATTCAGCGGCGAGGCCTACGAACGAACGTTCGTCAACTACCTGCGCGAGAAGTACGCAGCGCACCCGCCGGAAGTCGTCATCGTCTCGGCCAACGAGGCGCTGGACTTCATGCTCCGCCACCGGGGGGACCTGTTTCCACAGGTGCCGATCGTGCACATGGCCGTTGGATCGACGTACCTGCAGTCGATTGCGCCGCTGCCGCCCGACGTGGTCGGCACGCCGATCGCCTAGCATTTCGTCGGCACCGTAGAACAGGCACTGCGCTGGCATCCGGCAGCGCACCGCCTGGTCGTCGTGACCGGCTCGGACCCGTGGGACCTGGAATGGGAGGCGCGATTGCGTCGCCAGGCCGACGGCCTACCGCACGGGCTCGCGATCGACTTCCTGGCCAGTCTGCCGACCGACGAACTGCAGCGACGGTTGCGCGAATTACCGCAACTTCAATCGTGTTCACACCTGGCTTCTTCCGCGACGGCAGTGGGCGCGACGTTCCGCCGCGCGAGGCCGCCAGGCTCATCGCAGCCGCATCGCCCGTGCCAGTGTACGGGCCGTTCTCCCGCTTCATCGGCAGCCGGCGTCGTCGGTGGCCGCATGACGACCTTCGACGCGGAGGCGTCGCCTGGGCGCGCAGACCGCGCTCGCGCTGCTCGAAGGCGCCTCCCCGGCCTCGCTGACAGTTCCTGTGTCGATACCGCGCCGCTGCACGTCGACTGGCGGCAACTACAGCGTTGGGGCATTGCACCAGCAGCCGTTCCAGTCGATGCAATCGTGCACTTCAAAGAGCCCACTCTCTGGGAGGGCTACCGCAATCTGGTGCTCATCGGCTGCGCGGTGATGCTGCTCCAGGCCGGGCTCATCGTCGCGCTGCTGCTCGAGCGCCGTCGCCGCCGGCGCACCGTGGCCGCGCTGGCCCGCAACGAGCAACACATGCGCCTCGCGGCCCACGCAGCCGGTCTGTCGACCTGGGTCCTGGAAGGCACGCCGTGCGTCCTGCTGGCGTCGAGCCGCCCTCGCAACATGCCGACATTGCGGCGGATTCGCTGGAGAACTTCCGCAGGACCTTCGAACTCATTTACCCGCAGGACCGTGAAGTCGTCCACACCGCACTGCGTGACGCCTTGGCCACAC
Organism: uncultured Gammaproteobacteria bacterium; assembly: GCA_963732375.1. Classification (GTDB taxonomy): domain Bacteria; phylum Pseudomonadota; class Gammaproteobacteria; order Steroidobacterales; family Steroidobacteraceae; genus RPQJ01. The sequence goes on along the minus strand of CAVSZE010000012.1, from coordinate 276,785 downwards.
GGGAAGAGTTCGAAGTGGAGTACCGTATCGAGGCGCCGGATGGGGACTGGCGGTGGCAGTCGGCGCGCGGGCGCCCTGATCAATGCACGGGAGTCACGGCTGCTCGGTGTCACGATCGACATCACCCAACGCAAGCGGGCGGCTGTGCAGGCCGAGCAGGACCGTGCGGCCCTGAATCACATGACGCGCGTCTCGCTGCTGGGACAACTCTCCGCGTCGATCGCGCACCAGTTGAACCAGCCGCTGGCTTCCATCCTTGGCAATGCCGAGGCAGCACAGAAGATGCTAGAGCGCGAGCCTGTCGACCTGGCCGAGCTGCGCGAGATCTGCGCGGACATCGTGGCCGAAGACCATCGCGCCGCCGAGGTGATTCGCCGGCTCGGCGTACTGTTCAAGCGCGGCGAACCCATGTTCGAACCGGTCCATGTCAACGACTTGGTTCGCGACACGATCGAACTCACCGCAGCATTCTGACGACTCACCACATCACCCTGGTGACGCAACTCGCGCCGGTGTTACCGCCGATCGCCGGCGACCGGGTACAGCTGCAGCAATTGCTGCTGAACCTGGTCGTCAATGCCACCGACGCGATGGACGAACTACCCGACGCTGCACGGGTATTGACGGTTGGCACCGCCGTGCGCGACGGCGCCGTGAGCCTTTGCGTGGCCGACCGGGGCCCGGGCGTCCCCGCCGAAGCGCTGGGCAAAGTGTTCGAGCCCTTCTTTAGCACCAAGGCCGGTGGCATGGGCATGGGCCTGGCGATCTGCCGCTCGATTGCCGAGGCGCACCGGAGGTAGCGTGGCCGTGACGAACGCGTCCGAGGGCGGTGCGAGTATTCTGCGCGCTGCTGCCGGTGCTGGCATCACCATGACTGCAGGGTCCCAGCGAGCCAACGGTCTTCCTCGTCGATGACGACAGGTCGGTGCTGAAGGCCCAGGCGCGGCTGCTGCGCGAACACGGCTTTCAGACAGTCCCTTTCGAATCGGCGGAAGACTTTCTCGCTCAACATGACGCATCCGTGCCGGGCTGCCTGTTGCTCGATGTCAATCTGCCCGGGACTCGACGGACTGGCGCTGCAACGCCGCCTGGCCGAGGTCGGCGCGTCCGTGCCGATCGTCTTCCTGACCGGGAGCGGCGACATCCCGAAGTCTGTCCAGGCCGTAAAGGCCGGTGCAGTGGACTTCCTGACCAAGCCAGTTGCTGGTGCAACCCTGCTGGCCGCGGTGCGAGCTGCCGTGGCCCAGGACGCGCTGGCTCGCCTGGCGAGGGACGACGACCGGGCGCTGCGGCAACGCCATTCGAGCCTCTCCGCTCGCGAGCGTGAAGTACTGGCGGGGCTGGCTTCCGGTAAGCTCAACAAGCAGATCGCCGGCGAGCTGGGCATTGCCGAAGCCACCGTCAAATTCCATCGCGCCCGCCTCATGGAACACATGCGGGCGCGCACCGTTGCCGAACTGATGCACCTTGCGGCGCGGCTGGAACTGGGTGCTGCCGATGGACTGGCGGCCTCACCGGACGAAGCGCCGGATCCGCCGCTGCCGCGCCCATAGCTCGCGGTTCGCCGTGGTTGTTGCCGAACTATGCCAAAGACCAGTTCCGCAACGGGCCGCGGCGGGTTACGGTTCCCGGCGAAATGTCTCGGACCCGTATCGCGTTGGTGGACGACGAAGCGTCGGTGCGCTTGGCGCTGGGCCGCCTGCTGCGCCTGGCGAACTACGAGGTGGTGGCGTATGCATCCGGCGAAGACTTCCTGGCGTCACTCGGCGATTGCATGCCCGACTGTGCACTGCTCGATGTGCACATGCCAGGGTTGACCGGGATCCAGGTGCAGACACGCCTGCAGGCCGATGGCGTGCAGCTGCCGGTCCTGTTTATCACCGCGAGCGAAGACCCCGCGATCGACCGCAGCGCCCTGGATGCGGGCGGCCTGCGCGTATTGCACAAGCCTTTTTCCAACCACGATTTGCTGGCCGGCATCGCGTTCGCGCTGCAGGCGCCGTCGAACCCAGTGTGCTAGCCGGACATGTGCATCGATCTATACCAAGCGCCCACCCCCGCCCGCGTTGTGATCATTTGAAATGAAATGGCTTAGTCCGTGCATCCAACCACACCGGAGACTTACCGTGGGCCAGGCTGATCTTCACCGCAGTTCAATGTGGACCCTCGGCGTCATGACGTTCGTCATGACTACGGTCCTCGCTGCCGCGGCGCGGGCGGAGACGAACGAAGAGCTTGGCCATGGAACTCTCCAACCCGGTGGCCGCCCTCATCAGCGTGCCGTTCCAGTTCAACTATGACCAGGACATCGGGGCCGCAAGAGACGGCGAGCGCTGGCTGCTCAACATCCAGCCCGTGGTGCCGATCGATCTCAACGCCGACTGGAATATCATCTCGCGCACCATCCTGCCCGTAGTGTGGCAAGACGACATCTTTCCGGGCGCGGGGAGTCAATCCGGCATTGGCGACATCGTGCAGAGCGTGTTCTTCTCGCCCAAGGCTCCGACCACGGGCGGTTTGATCTGGGGTGCAGGTCCGGTGCTTCTGTTGCCTACCGGTTCCGATGACCTGCTGACCGCGGATAAGTGGGGCGCCGGGCCGACCGGCGTCGTGATCAAGCAGCAAGGCCCGTGGACCCTTGGCGCGCTCGCCAACCATATCTGGTCGTTTGCGGGGAACAGCAGCCGCGACAACGTCAACGCGACGTTCCTGCAGCCGTTCCTGACCTACACGACTCCCACCGCGACGACGTTTTCGCTGAACGTCGAAAGCACCTATGACTGGAACAGCGAGCAGTGGCGGGTACCGATCAATTCCGGTGTAGCGCAAATCCTGAGGATCGGAGACCAACTGGTGCAAGTGGGTGCAGTGGCGCGCTACTGGGCGCACGGCCCGGACAATGGACCGCACGGCTGGGGCTTCCGGCTCAACGTCACGTTGCTCTTTCCTCGTTGAACGACTCTCCGATGACCAGCCTTCGACGTATGCCTGACATCACAGCAGAGGCGGCAGCAGCAACATGAAACAGCAGCCATCGAAGTCTCAGGTTTTTCTGGCGCGACTGGTGGTCGTGCTGATTGTCACTTTCGTCGTTTCTGGTCTGGTCTTGTACGGCTTCTCGGCGGAGGTTCGCGCGCGCGTCTTGCAGAACCTGTTCGATCGTCCGGGCGGGCCGATGGTCTTCCGCTTTTTCCTGCAGCCGACCATGGCAGCGATCGCCGCGTGGCGCGATGGGGTCAAAGACGCCCGAACCGGGCGCTCTCCCTTCTTCCAGGGCGCGATCACCGACCCCGCGCAGCGTGCTGTTCGCATGAACGAAGCCCTGGTAGCCACCGCGCGCATCATCCTGCTGGGTCTGGTGATGGACGGCATCTACCAGGCAATCGAATTCGAATCGTTCCACCCGGCCGAGGCCGTGATCATCGCGCTCACGCTTGCCTTCGCTCCCTACGTGTTACTGCGTGGGCTGGTCGCGCGAGCCGCGCGCCGGTGGTTCAGCCGCGGACCTGGGCGCGACCTCCGATGATCCGGTTCGCGTTTGAGCGGTGATTCCCTTGAACCCGCGCATGCAACGGATTCGCGACACGGCGCAACGCAATAAGCCCGACCGTGCGAATCTGTCGTCCGACCTCATCGCCGCGCTCACGTTCGCGGTGGTGAACGTGCCGCAGGCGATGGGCCATGCGCTGCTGGCGACCGTCAATCCGTTGCTTGGCATCTTCACGCTGATGGTTGCCGTGCCTGTCGGCGCCATCTTCAACAGTTCGGCCTTCATGAACGTTTCCAGTACTGCTGCGCTGTCGGTAGCCGCGGGTGTCGTGCTCGCCGAGGTCCCGGCCGGGCAGAGGGCGGAAGCGCTGGTCGTGCTGGTCATCCTGGTCGGGGTAATCCAGTTGCTGGCAGGCCTGTTGCGGCTGGGTTTCCTGATCCGCTTTGTTTCCAACTCAGTCATGACCGGTTTTCTCAACGGCGTGGCGGTACTGATCATCCTTGGCCAGTTGAGCGACCTGACGGGCTATGCGAGCGCCTTTTCGAACCGGATCGCCCAGGCGTTGGACCTGCTAATGCGCATCAACCAGATCGACCTGCGCGTGAGCACCATTGGCGGTGTCACGCTGGGTTTGATCGTTGTGCTGCTGCGGGCAAAATCGCTGCAGCGCTTTGCCTTCATCATCGCCATAGCCGGCTGCCACGGTCCTGCTGGTGGTACTGACGCTGCCGGCGATGTCGTCGGCCGCCTCCTTCGCCGTTGTGCCGACGGTCGGGGACATCGCGTCGATTCCGCGTTCCCTGCCCGGACTGGCGATTCCCGACCCGTCACTATTCATGTCGCTGCTTCTGCCTGCATTCTCGGTGGCCATCATCGGCCTGGTGCAGGGTGCTGGCGTCAGCGAGGGCACCCCCAATCCCGACGGACGCTACCCGGACGTTTCGAGGGACTTTCTCGGCCAGGGTGCAGCGAACATCGCCACCAGCCTGGCCGGCGGCATCCCGGCCGGCGGCTCCGTGTCGGGCACGGCGCTGATCCTGGGCGCCGGCGCGCGATCGCGGTGGGCCAACATCTTCGTCGGCCTGTTCGTGGCCGCAATCGTTTTGCTGGCCGCACCGCTGGTCGAGCGCGTGCCAATGCCCGCGCTGGCCGCGTTGTTGATCGTGGCGGGCTTCCAGGGCCTGCGTGTGTCCCAGGCAGTGATTGCATGGAAGACAGGCCGTATCTCCCGGGTGGTCATGCTGGTCACCTTCCTCGCCACTCTGGTCGTGCCGCTGCAGTTTGCGGTACTGTTCGGCATGGCATTGAGCATCGTGCTCCATGTCTTTCGCCAATCGAACAAGGTCGTCGTCAAGCAATGGGTGCTGCAGCCGGAAGGGTTTCCGCTGGAACAGCCGGTGCCGAGGAATTTGCCCAGCCACCGGCTCACGCTTCTGCATGTCTACGGCAGCCTGTTCTTCGCTGCGGCCAAGAACCTGGAAGAGATGCTGCCACTGGTCGGCCAGGCCACCCGGGCCGTAGTAGCCATCAACCTGCGGGGCAAGAGCGAGATCGGCAGCACGTTCATGACCGTGCTGCAGCGTTATTGCAAGGAACTGCATGCGCACGATTGCAAGCTGATGCTGGTCGGGGTCGCTCCGGCCGTTCGCGATCAGCTCGCCAAGACAGGTATTCTGCAGGTGGTCGGCGCAGAAAACGTGTTCCTGGAGACGCCGCAGCTGGGATCCGGGCTCAACCAGGCGGTGGCGGAAGCCAACGCATGGCTCGGCCGCCCAACCGCACCCCCGGTGTCGGCCGCGAATTGACATATGTGCTCTTGCTTCGCACTTTTCCGCCGCCATTCGTGTCGACCCACGACACACCGGCAAAATCGCCTTACGAGGACCCGAGTCAATGAGTGATAACCGGGCTGACAGCCAACCCAATCGCTTCGAAGTCCGCGTGACGGGGGAAAGCCATCTCGCCTGGCTGCGCACGCGGCTCGCGGTCGAGCGCACGATGATGGCCTATCTGCGGACAGCGGTCTCGCTGATCGGCTTCGGTTTCACAATCTTCCAGATCGCCTTCAGGGTCCTGAACTCTCCCGATATCAGCAACGTGCGTTTTCCGCGTGGCGCGTGGTTCCTCGGCCTCGCACTCATCCTGGCCGGCGTAGCGTCAGCAGTCTTTTCAGCCGTTGAGTACAGGCGGACACTTCACTACCTGTGGAGCGGCGGCTTTGCCGCGGTTGCCGGCATAACCAAGGAAGGCAGGAAGACGCCGCTCTATGCGGTGGCGTTCCTGCTAGTCGTGGTTGGTGTGTTTGCATTCCTTGCCGTGCTGCTGCGAATCTAGTGACAATGCCGCCTGATTTATTCATCTACGACCATAACCAAACTGCAACCGGAAAGAGATCGTGACTGTCGCAGACGACCCCGCCGCGATGATGCCGCCGCCAGTGAACGGTCCGCCGGGCTTTCACTTGCTCGCGAAGCCGAGCGGGTCGACGTGCAACATCGATTGCACCTACTGCTTCTTCCTGTCCAAGGAGTCGCTATACCCGAACGACAAGCACCGCATGTCCGAGGCCACGCTCGAGGCCTACATCCGCCAGTTGCTCGAGTCGCACCGCACGCCGCAGGTCACCGTGGCCTGGCAGGGTGGCGAGCCGACGCTGATGAAGCTCGAGTTCTTTCGCCGTGCGGTCGAGCTGGTCGAGAAGCACCGCCATCCCGGACAGACCGTACAGCACACATTCCAGACCAACGGTCTGCTGATCGACGACGACTGGTGCCTGTTCTTCAAGCAACACAACTTCCTGGTGGGCCTAAGCGTGGATGGACCACGCGAATTGCACGACACGTACCGCGTCGACCGCCGCGGCCAGGGCACCTTCGACCTGGTGATGCGCGGCTGGCGATACCTGCGCAAGCACGAGGTCGACTTCAACATCCTGTGCACCGTCAACGCCGCCAACCAGCACCACGGTCGCGCCGTCTACCGCTTCTTCCGCGACGAGCTGGGCGCGAAGTGGGTACAGTTCATCCCGATCATCGAGCGCGCCACAGAGCAGACGATCGATATCGCCAACAAGGGCTGGAGCGAGCAGGCCGGCAAGAAGCGGCTGCTCTACACCCAGACCGGCAACCTGGTAACCGAGCGCACGGTCGGGGCCGACCAATACGGCCACTTCCTGATCGACATCTTCGAAGAGTGGGTGCGCCACGACGTGGGCCAGGTGTACGTGCAGCTCTTCGACGTCACGCTGGAGGCCTTCTTCGGCCGCCACCTGCTTTGCATCCACGCGCCCACCTGCGGCTACGGACCGGCGCTGGAGCACAATGGCGATCTCTACTCATGCGATCACTTCGTAGAGCCCAAGTACAAGATCGGCAACATCCATCAGACGCACATGCGCGAGTTGGTGGCCTCGCCCGCGCAGCGCAAGTTCGGCCAGGACAAGCGCGACACGCTCACCGCGCAGTGCCGGGGCTGCAAGGTCCTCAACTGGTGCAACGGCGGCTGCCCCAAGGATCGATTCGCGCTGTCGCGCGACGGCGAGCCGGGCCAGAACTACCTATGCCCGGGGCTCGAGCTGTTCTTCACTCACACCGGGCCGACCTTCAACGTCATGGTGCAACTGCTGCGCCAGAACCGCCCGCCCGCCGACGTGATGGCCTCAGTTGCCGCGGAAGATGCCAGGCGCGGTGCATACCTGCCCTGCCCTTGCGGCAGCGGCAAGAAGTTCCGATTCTGCCACGGCGACAAGGCGCCGGCGTCACTCTTCAGCCGGGTCGATCAAGAACCGCTGGCGGAGCAAAGGCCATAGATTTTTTTCAACCGGGTTGCTGAAAGGCGCCCCGGAATCCGTGTCATCACTGAAAGGACAAGACCATGCCAGCGAAAAAACCGAACATCCTGATCCTCTGGGGCGACGACGTGGGCTGGTGGAACATCAGCTACAACAGCCGTGGTCAGATGGGCTACCGAACACCCAATATCGACCGCGTCGCCAACGAGGGCGTGGCCTTCACCGACTACTACGCTCAGCAGAGCTGCACCGCGGGCCGCGCCGCGTTCATCACCGGCCAGAACCCGATTCGCACCGGGCTGACCAAGGTGGGCATGCCCGGCGCCGTGAACGGCATGCCGGACGAAGACCCGACCATTGCCGAGCTGCTCAAGCCGCTGGGCTATGTCACCGGTCAGTTCGGCAAGAACCACTTCGGCGACCGCGACGAACACCTGCCCACGATGCACGGCTTCGACGAGTTCTTCGGCAACCTGTACCACCTCAACGCCGAGGAAGAGCCGGAGGACCCCGACTATCCGAAGGACCCGGCGTTCAAGAAGAAGTTCGGGCCGCGCGGTGTGTTGCATTGCAAGGCTGACGGCAAGGGCGGTCAGACGATCAAGGACACCGGTCCGCTGACGAAGAAGCGCATGGAGACCATCGACGAGGAGGTGACCAAGCATGCGCTGCGCTTCATCGACGATGCGCACAAGTCAAAGACGCCGTTCTTCCTCTGGTACAACACGACGGCGATGCATTTCCGGACCCACTGCGCCGAAAAGCACAAAGGCAAGAGCAACGGCCAGGGCGACTACAACGACGTGATGGTGGCACACGACGAAAACATCGGGGTCATGCTCGATAAGCTTGACAAGCTGGGCATTGCCGACGACACGATCGTCATGTATTCCACAGATAACGGCGTGCACTACAACACCTGGCCGGACGCCGGCATCACGCCGTTCCGCTCCGAGAAGAACACCAACTGGGAAGGCGGCTGGCGGGTGCCGTGCTTCGTGCGCTGGCCGGGCAAGTTCAAGGCGGGCACGGTGCTCAACGGTATCGTCACCCACCAGGACTGGCTGGCAACCTTCCTGGCCGCCGCCGGCGAGCCGGAGATCAAGGAGAAGCTTCTCAAGGGCCACAAGGTCGGCAAGAAGACCTTCAAGGTCCACATCGACGGTTTCAACCTGCTGCCCTACCTGACGGGTAAGGTGAAGGAAAGCCCGCGGAACTTCTTCTTTTACATAAGCGATGATGGCGAGATCCTGGCCATCCGCATGAAGGACTGGAAGGTAGTACTGATGGAGCAGCGAGCCCAGACGCTGAAGTGCTGGATCGAACCGTTCGTCAAGCTGCGCGCGCCAAAGCTCTTCAACCTGCGTCGTGACCCGTTCGAGCGGGCAGACGAGAACGCGAACACCTATTGGGACTGGTACATTTCCCACGCGTACGTCATCTACGCGATGCAGGCCGTAGTTGGAGCGCAGATCGATAACTTCGTGAAGTACCCGCCGAGGCAGAAACCGGCCTCGTTCAACCTGGACGCCGTGATGCGCGACCTTGAGGAGGCGGGTAGCGGTCGCAACCACTGACCCGCGGCGGTCCCCCAGCGGCTGCGCTGCTGGGGGACCGCCCGGATTTCATGGCGGAACACGAAACCCGGGGATCAGATGCCATCGCGGTTGCGCAGGCCGTGAGCATCTTCTACGAGCGCCATCCCTACCCTCCTCCCGTCGATGACCTGGAGCGCTACCGCAAATCGTGGACGGATGAGCGCCGCCGGGCCGATGCTTGCCTGTTCTGGCCGGCCGAGCCGTATCGCGACGATCGCCGCATCCTGGTGGCCGGTTGCGGCACGTCGCAGGCCGCCAAGGTAGCGTTGCGCTGGCCCCGGGCGCAGGTGGTTGGTATCGATGTCAGCGGCACCAGCATTCAGCAGACCGAGAAGTTGAAGCGAAAGCACGGCATAGAGAACCTCGAACTGCAGCTAATGCCGGTGGAGCGGGCCGCGGAGCTGGGACGCGATTTTGACCACGTGATATGTACTGGCGTGCTGCATCACCTGCCCGATCCCGACCAGGGCTTGCAGGCACTGCGCGAGGTACTCACAGCCGATGGCGCCATGCACTTGATGGTGTATGCGCCCTATGGCCGCGCGGGCGTTTACCTGCTGCAGGACTATTGCCGGCGACTCGGCATCGGTAACAGCGCAGCCGAGATTCGCGAACTCTCGGCCAGCCTGCATGCGCTGCCTCCCGACCATCCGTTGCAGCCGCTGCTGCGCAACGCGAGCGATTTCCGCGACGGAGCCGGCATTGCCGACGCGCTACTGCACCCGCAGGACCGTGCTTATTCGGTACCGCAGCTGCTGGATTTCATCGCGGCCGCCGGTCTCGCGTTCGGCCGTTGGGTGCGCCAGGCAGCCTACCTGCCGCAGTGTGGCGCGCTGGCTTCCTCGCCCCATCGGCCGCTACTAGCGCGGCTGCCAGTGGAACAACAATACGCCGCGGTGGAGTTGTTCCGCGGCACGATGGTCCGGCACAGCGTCGTGGTCTATCGCCGCGACCGGCAGCAGGTGCATGCGGTCCACTTCGACGACGATGCCTGGCTTGGCTACGTGCCGGTTCGCCTGGCGGATACCATCGAGGTGCGGGAGCGGCTGCCGCCCGGCGCCACGGCCGTACTGATCAACAAGAGCCACACCTACACCGATATCTACCTGCCCCTCAGCGCGCAACAGCAGAAATTGTTCGACGCCATCGATGGCAAGCGCACGATCGCGGAGATCGCCCCGCAGGTTGCGCAACGCGACACCGCGCGCGTGTTGTTCCAGGGGCTCTGGTGGTATGACCAGGTCGTGTTCGATGCCTCATCACAGCGGCCAACATGAGCAATGACATACGCATTACTCGCGGTCCCGTCATTTCCGAGCGACACAGGAGAATCTGATGCACGATTGGCTGGCAATCAACGCCCTCAACGTAGTGGTGATCGTTCAAGCCATGGCGCTGCTGGTCGTGGCCTTCGGGACGGTCCAGGCCTTTGTGCGCAGCCTGCGCGCGATGGTCTCCCCGTCGGCGACCGGCAAACATTTCCACATCGGCTACGTTCAATATGCGCACTGGCTTGTCGCGGGCTTAACGTTCCAGCTTGCTGCCGACATCATCGGCACCGCCATCTCACCGAGCTGGGATGAAATAGGGCAGCTTGCCGCCATTGCGGCGATTCGGACATTCGTCAATTTCTTTCTCGAGCGTGACCTGGCGGAGGAGGAAAAGCGCGGGGCCGGGTGAGGCACTCGACGCCGGCCTGCTTTGTCTCGAATCGCCTGGCCTCCGAGCCGCTGCGAAACTGATTGCTACCAGACTGGTTGCCATTTCCATCCAGGCAGTGAGGTTGCGGTAATGTTGCGTGATCTGACGACTGCGGCGATCTGTGTTGCGTTGACGACGGCTCTGGCGAGCTGCTCCACCTCGCGCGGCAGCGCAACCGCGACCCCGGCGGTCGCACAGGGTCAATCGCCGGCGACGCCCGGCATGCCGTTTCGCGCCACCGGCAACGAGCCGAGCTGGCGGCTGGACATCGACAGCAAAGCGATGACCCTGCTGACGAACTTCGGGCAGGACCGCCTGGTTGCGCCCACGCCGACGGCCCAGGTCTCGAAGGCGACAACGAAGTTCGTCGGCAGCACGGACCAGGGCGAGCTGACCGCGACGATCGTCAACCAGCTGTGCGTGGATTCGATGAGCGGCATGCCGCACCCACAGTCGGTCACCGTGGTCGTCGGCGGCAAGACCCTGACCGGCTGCGGCGGCGAACCCGCGTCCCTGCTGCAGGGCGCCGGGTGGATGGTGGTGGAAATCGACGGAACACCGCTGGTTGCCGGCTCGAATGTGACGCTCGACTTCGGCACGGACGGCCGCGTTTCGGGTCATGCCTCCTGCAACAGTTTCACGAGTGCCTACACGCTGTCGGGAGAAGGACTCGCCATTTCCCAGGTGGCCGGCACCATGATGATGTGCGACGTGGCGCTGATGGACCAGGAACGCAGGTTCCTCGACGCGCTCGGCGGCGTGCAGGACTTCTCAATCGCGGCCGACGGCGCCCTGCTCCTCAAGGCCGGCGACGGGCGCACCATCAAGGCGCAACGCCGCTGAGGCGAGCGCCAGGTGATTGTGTAAGCCATGGAGTTGCCCGCGCTAGCACACTCGGCATCGTGCTTGTGGCCGGGCAGCTGCCTAGAAAGACTTGCGGACCGTCAGCCAGTATTCCGTCGAGCTGTAGGCCAGCGCGTCGATGTTGCTGTCTTCCCAGTTGTACTCCAGCGTGGGCCGCAGTGACCAGCCGCGGGCGAAGACCCAGACCAGGCCACCGCCGAAATTCCACAGGTCGTCGTTGCGGGCCCGCTGCAGGCCGGGATCCGTGCCGAAGTCCGGGCGCAAATCGTCGTAAGACTCGTTGTCGTAGGACCACCAGAAAATCCCGTCGAGTGAGTCGCGGAACGAATGGTCGATCTCGCCGTTTACGCCCCAGAAGGAGCCGTCGCCATCGGGATTGTCGTAAGTGGCCCACTCCTGCGTCAGTTGCCCGCCAAATGTGAAGGACGTCCGGCCATTCGGCAGCGAGTGCGTCCAGCTGGCGGTGAGTTCGGCAATGTCGCGAGTGCGGCTGCGCAGCGGCCCCGGCGGGTACCTGCTTTCGCCGACTTCGCCGCCGACCGTGACCTGGTCGTTGTCGCTTAAACCCAGGCGATAATCTGCGAACACGCCCCAGTCGTTGCGGTACTGGCTGTCGCCGCGATAGCTGACGCGGCCGCGCATGCCGAAGCGCAGGTTGTCGTTGTCTACAGGGCGACTGAGATTTACGTTCCAGCGCAGGTCCGAGTCGTTGCGCCGGTCATTGTCGTCGTACCAGCGGAAGCGGTAATCGAGCGTGCCCGTGAACGAGTACCGCTCGCCCAGGTTCGCGTTCACACCACCGCCGACGCGTATGGGCAGAAACGTATCGTTATTGCCGGCGCCGCCGAAGATGTCCGTGGAACTGGAGGCATTCTCCCGGTAGTTGCCGATACCGGTCTCGGCGTAATAGAACGGCTGCCAACGCAGGCCGGCAAGGTAGTCCGCGGCCGCCTTGTCATAGACTTCCGTCTGGCCCTGCATGTCGCGCTGCAGGTTGCCGAATTTCAGCACCGACTCGAATTCGATCCGGGCGCGCGCATACTCGCCGAGCGCGTAGAGGGAGCGGCCTAGCCCGAGATGCGCGCCGACGGAACTCGGGTCGGCCTCGAGTGCCTGCTCGAAGAGCGCCGCGGCTTCGGCCGCCTGACCCTCCTTCAGCAGCTGCTCGGCCCTGACGAGGTCCGGCTCGGCGGCCTGGGCGGCGCTCGCCAGCAGCAGGCCGGCAATGGCCATGGCCCTGCGCCACCCGCCTACTGCCAGGTGCCCGCCCAACTCAACATCGTGAGCATGTGCCATGAGGAAACCTTACGGTTGGACCACGATGGCGACAAGCAGGACAAACTCGCAGCCGCCGGCTCCCGGAAGTGGCCTCGGCGCACCTGCTGGCTGATCGCTACGTGCAGGTTGTCGAGGCTCGCAAGCCTCCTGTCGGCCGCTGCGCTTTTTCCAGTGGGCGTGGCACGCCGCCAGATTTGCACCCGCCGGGGCCGGTTCAGAGACCCCGGCGAGCGCAAACCCTTTGTTTTCGTGGTGGAGCGGAAGGGGATCGAACCCTCGACCTTCGCATTGCGAACGCGACGCTCTCCCAGCTGAGCTACCGCCCCACGAAAGGGCGCGCATTGTAGCACCGGCCCGACGACCCGCAACCAGAAGCTTCGCGCCTGTATGATCGCGCCATGGAAATCAGCGTCCGGATGGCCGAGTCCCGCGACATCCCGTTCCTCGTGAACGGCAACATAGCCATGGCGCTCGAGGCCGAGCACAAGCACCTTGATCCGCCCACGGTCGAGCGCGGCGTGCGCGCGGTGTTCGAATCTCCAGCGCACGGCAGGTATTTCGTCGCCGAAATCGACGGGAAGGTCGTCGGCCAGGCGATGTACACCTGCGAATGGAGCGACTGGCGCGCCGGGGATTTCTGGTGGTTCCAGAGCGTATACGTGGTGCCGGAGGCGCGACGCAACGGCGTGTTCCGCTCGCTGTACAGGCACATCGAGGCACTTGCGAAAACCGATCCCGCCGTCTGCGGCCTGCGGCTCTACGTCGAGCGCGACAATGAGCGTGCCCAGCAGACCTATCGTCACTGCGGAATGCAGGACGGCGGGTACGTGGTGATGGAAGTTGACATGTCTGGCGCCGTCCGCAGCGCCAGGGGAGAATGAACATGCTCGAGAATGGCAGCAAGGCACCGGACTTCGAACTGGCCGATCAGCACGGCCGCAAGCACACGCTCAAGGCGCTTCTCGCCGACGGTCCGCTGATCCTGTACTTCTACCCGGCTGACTTCACGCCCGGCTGCACCAAGGAAGCCTGCAGCTTCCGCGACCTGCACCAGGACCTGCTGAAGGCCAAGCTACGGGTCGTCGGCGTAAGCCCGCAGGACGTGGCGTCACACCAACGCTTCGCGCAGAAACACGACCTTAATTTTCCGCTGCTGGCCGACCCGGACAAGAAAGCGGTAAAGGCCTACGACCTGGATGGTCCGCTGGGGTTCGGCGTCCGCCGCGGCACCTACCTGATCGGTGCGGACGGGAAGATCAAGGACTCGGTCCTTGCCGACCTGCGGATCGGTGCGCACGAGGCGTTTGTCAGGAAAGCGATCGAGGCTGGCGCTACAAGATAACAATATTCTTATAAAACATATTGTTATAGTACATTCTTAAGGTTTTACAGTTTTTCTCCCCGGGTCCGTGGCGGCGGGTTGCCGCGATCCGTAGTGCAGCCTGAACAGCCTCACCGACCCCGGACTCGGCATGACCACCAGGTAGATAGAGTCATAGTCATCGCTGGCTATGGCAACGTTGGTGGCGCTCAACCGGCTCAGCACGCCCGGGATCGTGCTCGAATATCCGACCACCACGATGGTCTTGCCACGGTGCTGGTCCTTGATTCGGCTCGCGAGCCCGTCCCAGTCACTCGCCGCCAAAAGGTTGATCGGGAGTTGGAACTCGTTTGCGATCGGCGCAGCGGTCTGCGCGGCGCGACGCGTGTCCCCCGAATACAGGTAGTCCACCTTGCCGCCCGCCAGCAGGCCGGCAATGTATTCACCGAGTCCGCGAACGCGCGCCTCGCCTGCCGGGCTCAAGTCCGGATCTTCGAGAGGAACCGTCGACGCCTCGGCGTGCCGCACCAGGATCACGACCGTCGTACGTGCCCAGGTGCCGATCCAGATGATGCCCGCCCCGGCGAACAGCACGAACAGCAACGGCACCATCATCGGTGCAGCGTGCGGACGTCGGCGCGGCCGTATCAGGGGTTCCGCCATTGGCCGATGATAGCCGTCAGTCGAGTGGCCGACGCAAGCGTTCGAATCCCGGGGTCGATCTCTCCCGGAAACCGCCACCCGCGGTGTCGCGCTCGATGAAGAGCGCCGCGAGCCCCAACCGCCCAGCGAGCGCGAGACCGTCTACGGGTCCCAGCACCATCAACGCGGTGGCGTAGGCGTCGGCGCGTGCGGCAGACGGGGCCAGGACACAGACTGAGGTCAGGTCGTTGGTAACCGGTGCCGCCGTGCGCGGATCAATGGTGTGGGACACCCGGCGGCCATCGACGACGCGGAAGTCGCGATAATCGCCGGAGGTCGACGCACTCATGCCATCGAGTTCGACCAGCGTGTATGGCTTTCGCTCGCCGCGCAACGGCATCTCGACCGCAACGCGCCATGCGCGACCGGCGGGGCTGCGTCCCCGGGCCCGGATCTCACCGCCCAGTTCAATAAGGTAACTCGGCACGCCCAGCGCATTGAAGCGCTCGGCAATCAGGTCCACCGCATAACCGGGCGCGATGCCGTCTACGTCCAGTTCGACCTCGGGCGCGGTCTTCCTGATGGAATGGCCGTCATCCGGCAACTCGAGACCGTGCCGGCCTGCTCCGGGACTGGAACCTTCGGGCGAGGACACTGCCGCGGGCGTGCTCGTGCCCTGCCCGCTCCCAAAACCCCAGGCTCTTACCAGCGGACCAACGGTGATGTCGAATGCGCCGCCTGTATCGGCGCCGACAGACTCCGCCAGCGCGGCGACGGCATGCAACTGTGGCGACACCTGGACTGCTTCGGTGGACCGGATGGCGTTGAAAGCAGATATCTCGCTGTCCGGATCGTAGGTCGAGAGATGCTGGTTGATCTCGTCGAGCACACCATCGATGGCGGCCTGCAGCGACTCGCGTGTGACCCCGCCTGGCAACTGCGTGACAGTGACACTGTAGGTCGTGCCCATCGTCGGGCCGTCGAACTGCTGCGGGGCCTGCGGTGTGCACGCGCAGACCCACAGCAGCGCCGCCAGGGCGATATGCCGCACCCGCACGCGTTACTGGACGACCTGGTTCAATTCGCCCTTGCGATAGCGTTCAGCCATTTTCTCCAGCGACAGCGGCTTGATCTTCGGCGCCTGCCCGGCGCATCCGAAAGCCTGGTAGCGCAGCTTGCAGATCTCTTTGGCGGCCTTCTGCGCATCGGCGAGGAACTTGCGCGGGTCGAATTCGGACGGCTTCTCGGACAGGTGGCGGCGGATCGCGCCGGTCATGGCCAGGCGGATGTCCGTGTCGATGTTGACCTTGCGCACGCCGTGGCGGATGCCCTCGACGATTTCCTCGACCGGCACGCCATAGGTCTCCTTCATCTGGCCGCCGTGCTTGCGTATGACTTCCAGCCACTCCTGCGGGACGCTGGATGAACCGTGCATCACCAGGTGCGTATTGGGGATGCGGGCGTGGATTTCCTTGATGCGCTGGATCGCGAGGATGTCGCCGGTGGGCTTGCGGGTGAACTTGTAGGCGCCGTGCGAAGTGCCGATCGCGATGGCGAGCGCGTCGCACTGTGTCTTCGCGACGAAGTCGGCGGCCTGGTCCGGGTCCGTGAGCAGCTGCTCACGGGTCATCGTGCCCTCGGCCCCGTGGCCGTCTTCCTTGTCTCCGCGCATGGTTTCGAGCGAGCCAAGCACGCCGAGCTCGGCCTCCACGGTCACGCCGATCGAATGCGAGAAATCGACCACGCGCCGCGAGGTTTCCACGTTGTATTCATACGAGGACGGCGACTTGCCGTCTTCCATCAGCGAGCCGTCCATCATCACGCTCGAGAAGCCCGAGCGGATCGCCGACATGCATACCGCGGGCGACTGGCCATGGTCCTGGTGCATCACCACCGGAATGTGCGGATAGGCCTCGATCGCCGCCTGGATCAGGTGGCGCAGGAACGCCTCGCCCGCGTATTTCCGGGCGCCGGCCGAGCCCTGCATGATCACCGGGCTCCCGGTCTCGTCGGCCGCTTCCATGATGGCACGGACCTGTTCAAGGTTGTTGACGTTGAAGGCTGGGAGGCCGTAGCCATTTTCGGCTGCATGGTCGAGCAGCTGGCGCATTGAGACGAGGGGCATGGAAGGCTCCTTGGGATGGCCCTTGGAAATCTACGCGACCGTGCGTTGGCCGCAATAGGTGGAGTCCGGAGCGGCAGGCACGCCGCCTCACCAGGCTCCGAAGATCACCAGGCCCGGGGCAGGACCCGGAAGACTGGCGGAGAGGGTGGGATTCGAACCCACGTACACCCGTGAAGATGTAACTGGAATTCCAGTCCAGCGCCTTCGACCACTCGGCCACCTCTCCGTTCGAAGGGGCGGAGAGCCTACACGTTCGGCCGGCGCCCGGAAAGTCCTGTAAGCCTCAGCGAGGCTCGACGCCCGCCGCGCGCATCGCTGTCTCGACCACCGGGCGATTCGCCTCGGTCAGTGGCACCAGCGGCAGCCGGATGGACTGCCCGACCAGCCCCATGCGGTGTACCGCCCACTTGACCGGGATCGGGTTCGGCTCGACGAAGAGCTTCTGGTGCAGCGGTGCCAACGTGGCGTCGATCCTCGCAGCCTCGTCGTGTTCACCACGCAGCGCCGCCGCGCACATCTCGTGCATCGCCCGCGGGGCGACGTTGGCGGTGACCGAAATTACGCCCACGGCGCCGGCCCGCATCAGGCGGGCCGCGGTCGGATCATCGCCGCCGAGCAGCAGGAATCCGGGGCGCGAGAGCCGCAGCACCTCCTCCCCCCTCTCGATGCTGCCGGTCGCCTCCTTGATACCCGCGATGCGCGGGTGCTGCGACAGCCTGCCCACGGTCTCCGGAAGCAGGTCACAGGCGGTGCGCCCGGGGACGTTGTAGAGAATGAGCGGAATCGAAACGGCGTCGGCAATCGCCGTGAAATGCCGGAAAAGCCCTTCCTGGGTGGGCCGGTTGTAATAGGGAGTGACCACGAGCAGCGCGTCGGCCCCGGCGGCTTCGGCCGCCCGCGACAAGGCCACGCTTTTAGCCGTGCCAGCCGTTCCGCTGCCCGCAATCAACGGGAATCGCCCTGCAATCCGGTCGCGCGCACTCGAAACCAGCTGCTCGAGTTCCGCGCGCTCCAGTGCCGGGGACTCACCAGTCGTGCCGCCAACCACGACCGCGTCCGACCCGGCCTCGACGTGGAAGTCGATCAACCGCTCCCAGGCGCCGAGGTCGATCGCACCGTCCTGGCGCATCGGAGTGACCAGTGCCGGGATACTGCCCTTGAACATTCCTGCCTCGCGTGGAGTCTGAATCGGATGCTATGCCCTCCCCGCCGCGAGTGGCAAGGAACGCACGCGTGTACTGCGCGCGCCCTCCCCGCTACACTCACCGATACAAACCTATGAATCAACTAATCGCGATTTCCGCAATCGGCAATGACCGCACCGGCCTGGTATACGACCTGACCCGCGTCGTGGTCGAATGCGGCGGTAATGTCCTTGAAAGTCGCATGACCGCGCTCGGCAACGAGTTCGCCATGCTGATGCTGGTGTCGGGCAACTGGCACACCATGAGCAAGCTCGAGGGCGAACTCGCCAAGCTCGCCGAGACGTCGGGTCTCACCATTTCGAGCCGGCGCACGGAGACCCGCCCGCCACGGACGGACATGGTGTCGTACACGGCCGACGTAGTCTGCCTCGACCAACCGGGCGTGCTGCACGCGCTGGCCGGCTTTTTCTCGTCGCGCGGCATCGACATCGGCGACATATCCACACGCACCTATGCAGCCGCGCACACCGGCGCACCGATGTTTTCTGTGTACATGGTGGTGCTGGTCCCGACGCGCATCCACGTAGCGGCACTGCGCGAGGAGTTCATGGACCTGTGTGACCACATGAACCTCGATGCGATCCTGGAACCCTTGAAGGCGTGACACGACATGACTGATAAGACCGCGGCGATCGGCAGGAAGGTCCCGGATTTCACGCTTCCGGCCACCGGCGGCAAGCCCTGGAGGCTCTCGGCCGCCAGGGGCAAGGCCCTGGTGGTGTATTTCTACCCGAAGGACAACACCTCGGGCTGCACCAGCGAAAGTATCGCGTTCAGCGACCTCCATGACGCGTTTCGCAAGGCTGGGGCCGTCGTGGTCGGCGTGTCGCCGGACAGCATCGTCTCGCACGAAAAATTCAAGGCGAAGCACGGATTTCCCTTCGAGTTGCTGAGCGACGAGGAAAAGAAAGCCTGCTCGATCTTCGGAGTATGGAAGGAAAAGAGCATGTACGGACGCAAGTACATGGGCGTGGAGCGAAGCACGTTCCTGCTGGACGCCGAGGGCGTCCTTCGGCACGAGTGGCGCAAGGTCAAGGTGAACGGGCACGCGGAGGACGTCCTCGAGGCGCTTCGCGACCTCTAGTCGAAGCCGCCGTTTTCCAACGCACACCGGAGTCCGCCGTTGCCGTCCAAGAAGAAGCCCGCCCAGCGCCGCATTTTCCTGCTCGACACCAACGTGCTGATGCACGACCCCACCTGCATCTTCAGGTTCGAAGAGCACGACATCTTCATTCCGATGATCGTCCTCGAGGAACTCGACGCCGGAAAGAAGGGAATGTCGGAAGCCGCGCGCAACGTGCGCCAGGTGAGCCGTTTCCTCGACGAGTTGATGGCAAACTCGACCAAGCAGCAGATCGACCGCGGCCTGGAACTGCCCCCCGCCAAGTACTTGAATGGCGGCAAGAAGCCCCCGACCGGGCGCCTTTTTTTCCAGACCAGGCAGATGAAGACCGGCCTGCCCGACACGCTGCCGGGGCACGGGGCGGACAACTCCATCCTCGCGCACACGGTTGCGCTGCAGCGCGAACACCCGCTCGCGAAGGTCACGCTGGTGTCCAAGGACATCAACCTGCGCATCAAGGCGGCGATCATCGGCGTGCACGCCGAGGACTACTACAGCGACAAGACGATCGAGGACGCCGACCTCCTCTACACCGGCATGGAGGAACTGAAGGCGAATTTCTGGGAGCGGACCGGGCGCAGCCTCGAGTCATGGCAGGAACACGGCCGCGCCTACTATCGCATCCGCGGCAAGGTCGTCGCCGAGTGGGCGCCGAACCAGTTTGTCTACCAGGGTGGCGAACACGGCATCGAGGCCATCGTGCGTCGCGTCGAGGGCGATTCAGCGGTGATCGAGGTCGCCCGCGACTTCCGTCGCGAACGGCACGGCGTATGGGGCATCAGCGCACGCAACCGCGAACAGAACTTCGCGCTCAACCTGCTGCTCGACCCGGAGATCGACTTCGTGACCGTGCTCGGGCCCGCAGGCACCGGCAAGACGCTGCTCACTCTCGCGGCGGGACTCGCGCAGACGCTCGAGACCAACCGCTTCAGCGAGATCATCATGACCCGGGTCACGATCCCGCTGGGCGAGGACATCGGTTTCCTGCCCGGCACGGAAGAGGAAAAGATGGAGCCCTGGATGGGCGCGCTGATGGATAACCTCGAGGTCCTGACGCAGAGCCAGGAAGGCGGAAGCTGGGGCCGCGCGGCAACCAACGACCTGCTTCGCAACCGGATCAAGATCCGCTCGCTCAACTTCATGCGCGGCCGGACCTTCCTCAACCGCTACATCATCCTGGACGAAGCACAGAACCTGACACCGAAGCAGATGAAAGCGCTGGTTACCCGCGCCGGCCCGGGCACCAAGGTCGTCTGCCTCGGTAACATCGCCCAGATCGACACGCCCTACCTGTCCGAGACCACCTGCGGGCTCACCTACGTCGTGAACCGGTTCCGCGGCTGGGCGCACTATGGGCACGTGACCCTGTTGCGCGGGGAGCGCTCGCGGCTCGCGGACATCGCTTCCGAGATGCTTTGACGGCGTCGGACTTCATGCGGCGCGGAACCGAGCCAGCGTCCCGGTGGTCGAAGCCCCTCATGAGCAAGCAATCCGACCGCCACTGGCCCGCCGTCCTGGCCGGCTTCCTGATGACCGCATGGTTGGCGCTGCCCGGCCCGCTCGCCGCCTCGGAGATCCAGGACCAGTTGCCCGAACTGGGTACCGCCGCCCAGCAGACTCTCAGCATCGAGGACGAATCCAAGATCGGCCGCATGGTGATGCGGGGACTACGCGACTCCGGACGCCTGGTCGAGGACCCGGAAATCAACGAGTACATCCAGTCGCTTGGACTGCGGCTGTCGAGCCTGTCGAACCAGGGCAACCGGGACTACAATTTCTTCCTGGTCAACGAGCGCACGATCAACGCGTTTGCGCTCCCTGGCGGCTACGTCGGGGTCAACACCGGCCTGCTGCTGGACACCCGCAACGAGAGCGAACTGGCGGGTGTGCTCGCCCACGAGATTTCCCATGTCACCCAGCGCCACATCGCGCGCGGCATCGAATCGGCGGGCCGCACGAACCTCGTGTCGACCGCCGCGACGCTGGCGGCGATCCTGCTCGGGGCGCTGGCCGGAGTCGACAGCAATGCGACGCTGGGCATAATTACCGCTGCCCAGACCATCTCGGCGGAATCCCAGATCGCATTCACCCGTGCGAACGAACAGGAGGCAGATCGCGTTGGTCTGGGCCTGATGGCTGATGCCGGGTTCGACCCCAACGCGATGCCGGCTTTCTTCGAGGAAATGGGCCGCAAGACCCAGCTGAGTCCCGAGAAGATACCGGAGATGCTGCGCAGCCACCCGATCACCAGCGAGCGCATGGCCGAGACGAAGAGTCGCGCCGCGCAGTATCCGCCTGCGGTACCGAACGACTCGGCCAGCTACGCGATCACACGCGAGCGAGTTCGCGTACTCACGACGCCAGCCGGGCAGGACCCGCGCACCTATTACGCGTCGCTGATCGGCAACGAGCCCGACGCGAGCATCGCGCAGGTGTACGGCAAGGCGCTGGCGCAGCTGATTTCCGGGGACGCCGCACACGCGGTACCGACCTTCCAGGGACTGGTGGCCACACATCCCGAGATCATGCAGTTCCACACTGCGCTGGCACAGTCGCTGATCGCGTCAGGCAAATCCAGCGCCGGGCTCGAGGTGCTCGAGCGGGCGCTCGAGCTCTCGCCGCGCAACGTGCCTGTCACGGTCCGATACGCCGAGGCGCTGATGCAGGTGAATCGCCCGAAGCGCGCGCACGAGGTGCTGCTCGACCTGTTCAACAATGTCGCGCCCACCCAGGAACAGATTCGGCTCACTGCAATCGCTGCCAACGCTGCAGGTGACGTATCGGACGCCTATGCATACATGGCGGAGTACCACCTGATGAGCGGCGACCTGCCGCTCGCCGGCAACCAGCTCGAGCTGGCGCTGTCGGTGCCGGGCATCTCGTCGGTCCAGAAGGCCCGCTATGACGCGCGGCTGAAGGAGATCCGGGAGGCGATGCCGCCGCAGCGCCAGCGCAGCCAGCCGCCCCCGAACTCCGGCAGCGGCCGAAACCCAGGCGGCTGACGAATCCACTGTAGAATCGTGGCCTCGACCCATTCCCTGGTCATGGAACCCGTGATGCCTGCAGCTGAGCTACGTCGATTGCGAGTCGTGACGCTGGCGCTGCTCGGCCTCGCGCTCGCCGGGTGCGTGACAACCGGCACGCCCGACCCTGCCGACCCGCTGCAGTCCATGAACCGTGGCATCTACCGGTTCAACGAGTCGATCGACCGTGCGGCGTTGAAACCAGTCGCGGTTGCGTATCGCGACCACACGCCCTCGTGGTTCCGCACCGGTGTCGGCAATTTCTACCAGAACCTGTCTACTCCGGCGTCGGCCGTGAACAACCTGTTGCAGGGCAAGCCAGTGGCGGCAGCGCAGGACACGCTGCGGTTCATCATTAACACGACACTCGGCTGGGGCGGAGTGCTCGACGTTGCGTCCGGCGCGGCACTGCCGGTGCACGATGAAGACCTGGGCCAGACACTGGGCAAGTGGGGCGTACCACCGGGACCGTACCTGATGGTCCCATTGCTGGGGCCGTCGACGGCGCGCGACCTTCCGACCCGAGTGGTCACTACGGTGCTGCAACCGCTCTACTGGTTCGACACTGGCAATGCGCGCTGGGGGTCACTCGCGCTCTCGATCGTCGACACTCGCGCCAGCCTGCTGCCGCTGGACGAAACGCTGGACGGGGTCTACGACAAGTACGGATTCATTCGCAACGCCTACCTGCAGCGGCGCCAGTACCAGGTCCACGACGGCAACCCGCCCGAGGAACCGTTGGACGAGGAACCTCTCGACGAGGCGAAAGAGGACGACAGCGGCGCCTTGCCTCCGCATTGAGCCATGGGGCTCGCGCGCGCCGGTCAGGTGCGCAGCAGCAGGTCCTCGAGGTCCGAGATGCGTGCGATGGCCAGCATCTGGGGTGGCACGTTCTCGTAGCGCAGGCCGACGCCCGCGGCAACGGCGGCCGAAATCCACTCCACCAGCACGGCAACACCAGCGCTGTCGCCCTCGGTGATTCCAGACAGGTCGACGACCTGGTCGCCGGCGCGGCCTATCGATTCGATACCGATCCGCAAGGCCTGCGACGCGGTTGAGAAGTCGAGCTGGCCGCTCGCCCGCAGCCGGTCGTCAGCGACACGTTCGAGCGCGAATCCGGGCACTATCAGCCCGCCGCCTTCTTGGCCGATTCGGCATTCTCGCTGCCCTCCGCCTCGAGCCTTTCGATCACCGCATCGAGGCCCTTGGCCTCGATCTCGGCCCCGAAGTCGGTTCGGAAATTCTTGACGTACGAAATGCCCTCGATCGTCACGTCCCAGGCCTTCCAGCCGTTCGGTGTCGTGTGCAGCGAGTAGTTGACCGGCACCGGCGTGCCGTTGTCGCGCTTGACCTCGGTGCGCACCGTGGCGTGGTCCGTCGTGAGATCGCCCTTGAACGGCAGGATCACCAGGCGATCCGCGGTGTACTCCAGCAACGCATTGCCATATTTGCGCATCATCGACTGGATGAACGCGTTGACAAAGCGCTGGCGCTGCTGCTCGGTGGCGGTGCGCCAGTACTTGCCGAGCACAAGCCGAGCGGAATAATCCGCGTCGAAGCTCGGCAGCACGACCCTGTCCACCATTTCCCTCAACTTCGCCGGGTCCGCGTGAAGCGCGGCGCGATTCGCGTCGATCTCGCGCAGCAGGTCCCGCGAGACTTTCTCGATGAGCTCCTGCGGCCCCGGCCCGGTGGCCACCGCCGCATCGGCCGCAAGGGCCGGACCGCTGACCAGCAGCGCCGCGAATAACGAAAGGAAGATCCCACGCATTTTCAGGTGCCTCGCTACTGAGCGGACGTTGCCGTTGATTCGGACGGGCTCTCAGCCTTGTCCGACGCCTGCCCCGGGGGCGTCTCCTTGATGGCCTGGCCAAACAGGTACTTGCTGATCAGGCTCTCGAGAACGATCGCGTTCTGCACGAACTCAACCTGGCTGCCGTCCTTCAGGTATTCCTCGGAACCACCCGGCTCGATGCCGATGTACTGGCCTCCGAGCAGGCCGGCGGTGTAGATGCTGGCATCGCTGTCGTCAGGGATCTCGTCGTAGCGGACGTCGATGCCCATATTGACGACCGCCTTGAAGAGCTTCATGTCGTAGCCGATCCCCACGACCCTGCCGATGGTGACGCCCGCCATCTTCACCGGGGCGCCCACCTTGAGCCCGCCGACGTTGTCGAACTGCGCGACGACGTCGTAGGCCTTGCCATTGGAAGAAAATTCCCGGTTCGAGATCTGGGTGACCAGGAAAAGGATGGCCGCCACCCCCAGCAGTACGAACAGGCCCGTGGATACGTCTATGGCGCGGTTCTGCCGCATGTTTGCCTCGAGGTCAGAGAAGGATTGCCGTCACGATGTAATCGAGCACCAGCGTCGCCACGGCGGAGACGACGACGGTCCTGGTCGTTGCGCGCCCGACGCCTTCGGCCGTGGGCTCCGCATTGTAGCCTTCGAACACGGCGATCAGGCTGCAGGCGATGCCGAACACGAGACCCTTGATGAGCCCCTCGTTCACGTCCGACAGCTCGACGAAGCTGCGCATCTCCGACCAGAACTGCCCGCGGTCGATGCCGAAGTACTGCACGCCTATCAGCTGTACGCCGAATATGCTGACCATCACGAAGATCGCGGTCAGCAGCGGCATCGAGATCACGCCGCCGAGGAAGCGCGGCAGCACGACCCGCTTCATCGGGTCCACGGCCATGATGTCCATCGCCGTGAGCTGGTCGGTTGCCCGCATCAGCCCTATTTCGGAGGCGAGTGCGGTGCCCGCACGGCCGGCGAACAGCAGCGCCGTGACCACCGGGCCGAGCTCCTTCAGCAGCGTGAGTGCTGCGCCGGTGCCCAGCGACTCCTCCGAGCCGATGCGCGCGAGCAGGTCGTGGCCCTGCAGTCCCATGACCATGCCAACGAACAGGCCGCTGGTCATGATGATCGCAAGCGACAGGGCGCCCGCGTTATAGACCTGATCGGCAATCAATCGCGGACGCAGCAGACCAGCAGGCGTGATCCACAACAGCCGGCCGAGGAACCGCGTCATCGCGCCCGCGCGCGCGAGGAAGTCGCCCATGCCCGACAGAATTTCGCGTAGCAGCGTCATCGCGCATCCTTGCCCGATGCCAGCAGCTGCCCGTAATAATCAGGCGCAGGATAGTGGAACGGCACCGGGCCGTCGGCGAGCCCTTCCAGGAACTGCCTGACGATCGGCGACGGATGATCGCGCAGTTCCTTCGGGGAACCGCTGGCGACCACCGTCCCTTCCGACAGGATGTAGCTCTGGTCCGCGATCTGGGCAATCTCCCGCACGTCGTGCGAAACCACGACGCTGGAGATTCCCAGCGCGTCGTTCAGCGATCGGATCAGGCGCATCACGACTCCCATCGAGATCGGGTCGAGCCCGGCGAAGGGTTCATCGTAGATCAGGATGTCGGGGTCCATGGCGATGGCGCGTGCCAGCGCGACTCGCCGCGCCATGCCGCCCGAGAGCTGCTGCGGCATGAGCCGCGCGGCGCCGCGCAGCCCGACGGCGTGCAGCTTCGTGAGTACCAGCGAGCGCACCAGACGCTCCGGCAGGCGAGCATTCTCGCGCAGCGGGAAAGCCACGTTCTCGAACACGTCCAGGTCGGTGAGCAGTGCGCCGTGCTGGAACAGCATGCCCATCCGGCGCCTGAGCGCGTACAGCTCCTTGCGTGACAGGCCCGCGACGTCGCGCCCGTCCACTTCGACTGTGCCGGCATCGGCCCGGATCTGTCCGGTGATCAGCCTGAGCAACGTTGTCTTGCCCGTGCCGCTCGGGCCCATGATCGCCGTGACCTCGCCCCGGCGCAGCGCGACATCCAGGCCGCGGAAGATGGGCTTCTGGTCGATAGAGAAGTGCACGCCGCGCAGCAGCGCGACGTTTTCCTCTCCCGCGACTACACCGCGGCTTCCCGCAAGTCCCAGCTGACTGCCCATGATCCTCCGACTAGAGCGCCCGGCGGACGCCGTTGACGCCTGTTTCGACCGCAGGAATTGTATCAGGTTCACGCGCCGGGTCCGGTCGTCCCAGGCGGCGCTTTGCCACGCGCGTTCATTAGGACTAAAATCGTACCAATTATGGAACCGAGCCATGCTGCGCATCAGTAAATTGACCGACTACGGTACGGTCGTCCTGGCCTGCCTCGCCTCGCCACCCGGCCGCCGCCACACGGCGACGGCGGTTGCAACGCACACCCGCCTCGGCCTGCCGACCGTGAGCAAACTGCTGAAGAGCTTCCACCATGCCGGACTGGTGACCTCGGTGCGCGGCGCGCACGGCGGCTACGAACTCGCCCGCCCCGCCCAGCAGATCAGCGCCGCCTCGATCATCGACGCGATAGAGGGGCCGGTAGCGATCACCGAGTGCAGCGGCGACCACAGCGCCTGCGACCTGGAGAATGTCTGCAGTACCGGTGGATCGTGGCAGCGCATCAACGAGGCGATTCGTCGTTCGCTGGACGGCATTTCGCTCGCGCAGTTGTCCGGCCAGGAGACCGTCGCGCAGTGGCGCCCCGAACTGGGCGGCGCCTTCGGTCGCGTGCCGGACGCGCGCCGGCGGGCGGAACTGAGGACGAAGCCGTGACCGACACGACGCAGGACCTCGACGCAATTGTCGGACAGAAATACCAGCATGGTTTCGTCACCGACATCGACTCCGACACGGTGGCGCCGGGCCTCGACGAGGACGTCATCACGTTCATCTCGCGCAAGAAGGGCGAGCCCCAGTTCATGCTCGACTGGCGGCTGCGCAGCTACCGGCACTGGCTCACGATGCGGGAACCTGACTGGGCGAAGCTCCGGATCGCGCGCGTCGATTACCAGGCCATTTCCTATTACTCGGCGCCGCGGTCCAAGACCGACGGGCCGAAGAGCCTCGACGAGGTGGACCCGAAGCTGCTGGCCACCTACGAGAAGCTCGGCGTCCCGCTGCATGAGCGCGCGCGGCTGGCCGGCGTCGCCGTGGACGCCGTCTTCGACAGCGTGTCGGTGGCCACCACATTCAAGGACAAGCTCGCGAAGGCAGGTGTCATTTTCTGCCCGTTCTCCGACGCAGTGCAGAAGCACCCGGAACTGATCGAGCAGTACCTCGGCAGCATCGTCCCGTACACCGACAACTTCTTCGCGACGCTGAACTCGGCCGTATTCACCGACGGCTCGTTTGTCTATGTCCCGAAGGGCGTGCGCTGCCCGATGGAGCTTTCGACCTACTTCCGCATCAACGCCGCGAACACCGGCCAGTTCGAACGTACGCTGATCATCGCCGACGAGGGAAGCCACGTGAGCTACCTCGAGGGTTGCACGGCACCGATGCGCGACGAGAACCAGCTGCACGCCGCGGTGGTCGAGCTGGTTGCGCTAGGCGATGCCCAGATCAAGTACTCGACGGTACAGAACTGGTACCCCGGGGACGAGAACGGCGTCGGTGGCATCTACAACTTCGTCACCAAGCGCGGCGAGTGCCGGGGCGCGAATTCACGCATCAGCTGGACGCAGGTCGAGACCGGCTCCGCGATCACGTGGAAGTACCCCAGCTGCGTGCTGACCGGTGACAATTCGGTCGGCGAATTCTATTCGGTCGCGCTCGCCAACCACCGCCAGCAGGCGGACACCGGCACCAAGATGATCCACATCGGGCGTAATACCCGCAGCACCATCGTGTCGAAGGGTATCTCCGCGGGCCACGGCCAGAACACCTACCGTGGCCTGGTGAAGATCCTGCCGTCCGCCGAGGGCGCGCGCAACCACACGCAGTGCGACTCGCTGCTGATGGGCGATCGCTGCGGCGCGCACACCTTCCCGTACATGGAGATCCGCAATCCGCGGGCCATCGTCGAGCACGAGGCCACCACCTCGAAGATCGCCGACGACCAGCTCTTCTACTGCCGCAGCCGCGGGCTTTCGGAAGAGGACGCGGTGAACATGATCGTCAACGGCTTCTGCAAGGCCGTTTTCAAGGAACTGCCGATGGAATTCGCGGTCGAGGCGCAGAACCTGATGTCCGTGAGCCTGGAAGGCGCGGTCGGCTGACCGAACGAGGAGAAACGACTTGCTCAAGATCCGCGACCTGCACGCCCGAATCGGCGACCGGCCCATCCTGAAGGGCGTCGACCTCGAGGTTCGCGCGGGCGAAGTGCACGCCATCATGGGACCGAACGGCTCGGGCAAGAGCACGCTTGCGAGCGTGCTGGCTGGCCGCGAGGGCATCGAGGTCACGCGCGGCACGGTCGAGTACCTGGGCCGCGACCTGCTCGCGCTCGCGCCCGAGGAACGCGCACGGGCTGGACTGTTCCTCGCCTTCCAGTACCCGGTCGAGATCGCGGGCGTAAACAACGCCTACCTCCTCAAGGCGGGCCTGAACGCCGTGCGCAAGCAGCGCGGCGAGTCCGAGCTCGACGCCTTCGAATTCCTGGCGCTGGTGCGCGACAAGATGAAGTTGATGCAGATGGACGAGAGCTTCCTGAACCGCGGTGTCAACGAAGGTTTCTCGGGCGGCGAAAAAAAGCGCAACGAGATCCTGCAGATGGCCGTGCTCGAGCCGAAGCTCGCGCTGCTCGACGAGACCGACTCCGGACTCGACATCGACGCACTGCGCGTGGTCTCCAACGGCGTCAATAGCCTGCGCAGCCCCGAGCGCGCGATCGTCATGGTCACGCACTACCAGAGGCTTCTCGATTACATCGAGCCGGACGTCGTCCACGTGCTTTCCGGCGGACGGATCCTGAAGAGCGGCGACCGGACGCTCGCGCTCGAACTCGAGCGTCGCGGCTATGACTGGGTACGTGAGGAGGCAGGCGCCGCATGAACGCCGTCGCGCTCCCCGCCGCGCTCGCTCCGTTCCGGTCGGCGTTCGAGTCCGCCGTGACCACGGCGTCGGACACTGCGGCGCTGCGCAGCGCTGCGTTCGGCCACTTTCTCGCGGCCGGATTTCCGACCACCCGCGACGAGGCGTGGAAATACACCAGCCTGAGACGCCTCGAATCGCGCAGATTCTCGGACACTCCGGCGACCGCTGCTGCGGCCTCGCGCTCGCCGGCGTACGGCACGCGCATCCTGGTCGTGGATGGACACATGCGTGAGGCGCCCGATCCGGAATGCCCGGAACTCCGGGGAGTCCGTGTCCGCACCCTCGCCCAGGCCCTCGCGGAAGGCGAGCAGCAGGGCGCGCTGCTGCGAATCCCCACCGGCGGTGGTACCGAGCGCTTCGCGGCGCTGAACGCCGCGCTCTGCCCCGACACGATCGTCGTGGACGTCGCCGATAGTGCGCAGCCGACCGGCGCGCTGCACGTGTCGCTGCAGGCGACCGGCGACTCCAGCATGAGTCATCCACGCCTGCTGATCCGCATCGGGCGCGGCGGCAGCGCACAGGTCGTCGTGCACCATTACGGGGACGACGACGCCGAGCGATTCGTCAACTCCTACGTGGAGATCGAGTCCAGTCCCGATTCCTCGCTGCGCGTGTACCGGCAGCAGGCCCAGGGATCACGCACGTTTCACATCGAGCGCATCGAGGCGACGGTCGGCCAGCGGGCCGTGCTGATCGTCCACGACGCCGAACTCGGCGGATCGATTTCCAGGCTGGACCTCCACGCCCGGCTTGCTGCCCCGGGCGCCACCGCCGAGTTGAACGGGCTGTTCCTGGCCGATGGGGCGAGGCACCTCGACGCACATGTGAGGGTGGACCACCTCGCCCCGCACACCAGCAGCCTGGTCGATTATCGCGGCGTGGCTGCGTCGCGCGGACGGGCCGTATTCAACGGCAAGGCCGTGGTGCACGAGGACGCGCAGAAGTCGGATGCGCGCCAGGTGAGCCGGAACCTGCTGCTTTCGCCCGGTGCGGAGATCGATACCAAGCCGGAACTCGAGATCTATGCCGACGACGTGAAGTGCAGCCATGGCGCCACGACCGGGCAGCTCGACCCGGCGGCGCTGTTCTACCTGCGCTCACGCGGCCTCGATGAATCCGCAGCCAGGAGTGCTCTCACGCGGGCTTTTGCGGCGGCGATCCTCTCGCGCATGGACCTCCCCGCCTTTGCCGAGGCCATCCATGCCGTGCTCGACGACCGCCTGGCCCGACTGCTGGACTCACCGCCATGAGCGTCGCCGCGCCTGCCCAGCCCGCCCGCGCCGCGCTCGACATCGAGGCGATCCGACGCGATTTCCCGGTACTCGCGCGCCGAGTTCACGGCAAGCCGCTCTGTTACCTCGACAACGCTGCCTCGAGCCAGCGGCCGCGACAGGTGATCGACGCGATATCCGGTTATTACCAGTCATCGCATGCCAACGTGCACCGCGGCGTGCACGCGCTCAGCCAGGAGGCCACCGACCTGTTCGAGGGTGCGCGCGAAAAGCTGCGCCGCTTCGTGAATGCCCGCTCGACTCGCGAAGTAATATTCGTGCGCGGAACCACCGAGGCGATCAACCTGGTCGCACAGAGCTACGCACGGCCGAAGCTGGCACCCGGCGACGAAATACTGATTTCCTGGCTCGAGCACCACGCCAACATCGTCCCCTGGCAGATGGTCTGCGAACAGACCGGCGCCCGACTGCGCGTGATCCCGATGACGCAGTCCGGCGAACTCGACTTCGATGCGTTCCGGTCCCTGATCGGCGGGCGCACTCGCCTGCTGGCACTCGCGCACGTATCGAACGCGCTCGGCACGGTGGTGCCGGTGCAGCGCTTCATCGCCGAGGCGCGCCGGCACGGCGTTCCGGTGCTGCTCGACGGGGCACAGGCCGTTCCGCACATGCCGGTGGACGTGCAGCAGCTCGACTGCGATTTCTACTGCTTCTCCGGGCACAAGATGTGCGGCCCGACCGGCATCGGCGTGCTCTATGGCCGCGAGTCGCTGCTCGCTGCCATGCCGCCCTGGCAGGGCGGCGGCGACATGATCCTGGCCGTCACCTTCGAGCGCACTGTCTACAACGAACTGCCGTGGAAATTCGAGGCCGGAACGCCGCACATCGCGGGCGCAATCGGGCTCGGTGCCGCCGTCGACTACCTCGAGGAACTCGGCCTCGGGCGGATCGCCGCCGCAGAACACGAACTGCTCGAATACGCCACGACCAGGCTCCAGGGCGTGGACGGCCTCGAGATCGTCGGGACGGCGCCCGAAAAGGCCGCCGTGATCTCCTTCAAGCTGCGCGACATTCACCCGCACGACCTGGGCACGATCCTCGACATGGAAGGCGTCGCGATCCGCACCGGCCACCACTGCGCAATGCCGGTCATGGATTTCTTTGGTGTGCCAGCGACGGCTCGCGCTTCATTCGCGTTCTACAACACGCGGGCGGAGGTCGACCGGCTGGTCGCAGCGCTCGGCGTGGCGCAGGAGATACTGGGCTGATGGACCTCGCCGACCTCTACCGCGACGTGATCGTGGATCACAATCGCAAGCCGCGCAATTTCCGCCCGATGCCGGACGCCGACTGCCAGGCCGAGGGGTTCAACCCCTTGTGCGGCGATCGACTGACGATCTACGTGAAACTCCAGGACGACGTGATCAGCGACGTTTCATTCCAGGGCAGCGGCTGCGCGATCTCGGTTGCATCGGCTTCGCTGCTCACCGAGAGCGTGAAAGGCCGGTCGGTCGCCGAAGCCGAAAAGCTGTTCGGCACCATGCACGCGATGCTGACACGAGACGATTCGGACGTGGACGTCGCGAGCCTCGGCAAGCTCGGCGCGCTGTCTGGCGTACGCGCATTCCCGGCACGAGTGAAATGCGCAAGCCTGTGCTGGCACACGCTGGACGCAGCGCTGCATCGGCAAACCGAACCGGTACGAACCGAGTAACCAGGGAGCGATCCGTGTATCGACAGGACAACGAGCCGGTCACCTTAACCCGCGACGTGGATGCGATCATCGTGCCGGCAGGCCTCTCGGTGAAACTTCGGCAGGGCCAGCAGGGATTCATCACGCAGGCGCTGGGCGGCAGCTTCACCGTGTATGTCGAAGGCAACCTGTTCCGGGTTGCGGGCAAGGATGCCGACGCGCTCGGCAAGGAAGCCGTGGACGTGCCGCAGTTGCCGCCGAATGCGAGCGATGAGGATGTGCGTGAGCTCGCCTGGCAGCAGATGAAGACCTGCTACGACCCGGAGATCCCCATCAACGTGGTGGACCTCGGCCTGGTGTACTCCTGCGACGTCAGCTCCGAGGCCGACGGCCGGGTCATCGCGGTGACGATGACGCTCACCGCACCGGGCTGCGGCATGGGCGACGTGCTGGTCCAGGATGTGCGCGAGAAGGTCGAGATCATTCCGACCGTGAAGCGAGTGGACGTCGAACTGGTCTTCGACCCGCCGTGGGAGCAGTCGATGATGTCCGAGGCCGCGCGACTGCAGACGGGAATGATGTGAGCTGGGTACGCGTCGGCCCGGTCGCGTCCATCCCGCCGGGCGACCATGCCTCGGTGGAGGTTGACGGAGCGTTCGTCGCCGTTTTCAACGTCGGTGACGAGTTCCTGGCGGTCGAGGACGTCTGCACGCACGACGGCGGCGGCCTGTCCGGTGGGCCGGTCGAGGGCGACCAGGTGATCTGCCCGCGGCATGGTGCGCGGTTCTGCCTTCGCACCGGGCAGGCGCTCACCCCACCCGCCTATGAACCCGTGCGCTGCTACCAGACACGTGTCGTGGACGACCACGTGGAGGTACACGAACCATGAAACGCCTGACACTCGTGCGGCACGCCAAGTCAGACACACCGCTGCCGGGCCAGAAGGACTGGGACCGACCGCTGAACCGCCGCGGCCAGCGTGACGCACCGGAGATGGCTCGGCGCCTGCGCGCGCGGAAACTGATACCGGACCTTGTTCTGTCGAGCCCGGCCGTCCGCGCGCTCACCACCGCGACCATCATGGTGCATGAACTCAAGGTCCCGGCGGCGGTCGTGGGCCAGGACGAGCGACTGTACCTGGCCTCGCCCGCCCACCTGCTCGCAGTCGTCCGCGACCTCGGCGGACATACGCCGCACCTGATGATCTTTGGACACAATCCGGGCATCACGGACTTCGCCAACCGGCTGTCGGCCGGCGAGCAGATGGACAACATGCCAACCTGCGCCGTGTTCACCGCGACGTTTGCGATCGACGAGTGGAGCGAGCTCGAGTGGGGCAGCGGCCAGGACGTCGCGTTCGACTACCCCAGGAACCTGGCGTAGGCGCGACCAGCTGCGACCAGTCGCGACTCTAGACGCGTCCGGGAACCGATATCGCCGCCCCGGTGACAGCTCGCGCCGCGTCGGAGGCGAGAAACGCCACCACCTCCGCAATCGCCTCGGGCTTTACCCATCGCGTGAAGTCTGCGTCGGGCATGTCGGCGCGGTTGCGCGGCGTGTCGAGTATCGACGGCAACACGGCATTGACCGTGACTCCGAGGTCCTTGAGTTCCTCGGCCAGGCTTTCCGTCAGCTTCTGAACACCCGCCTTGGACGCTGTGTACGCGCCCATGCCGGCGCCCGCCCGGCTGGCCGCTGCCCCGGCGCCGACGTTCACGATGCTGCCGCGACCACGCTCGATCAGCGCCGGCAGCGCCGCCTTGCAACTCACGACCGCCGTGCGCAGGTTCATCCGGTAGAGCTGATCCCAGGTCTCGACCGAACCTTCAAGCAGCGTCTGCCACTGGAACCCACCGGCTACGTTCACCAGCACGTCGATGCCGCCGAAGCGCATGGCAGCCGCCGCCATCGCCTTGCGAGTCGCTTCGACCTCGCCCAGGTCCACCCCGCCAATAAACACGTGCCTGGCACCTATTTCCTGTTGAAGGGCAGCGGGCGGTTGCGCGAGGTCGAACAGCGCCAACCGCGCTCCCCGCGCAGCGAAGCCACGTGCGACCGCGGCACCGAGCGCGCCGAACGCGCCCGTCACCACCACTACCCGATCCTGCATTTCCATCGATCCGACCCCGCTCTGTCAGCCGGCTGCCAGGCGCGCGGCGTGCCCTTCAGCACTCCGGCACGTTGACGGCAAGTCCACCCTGGCTCGTTTCCTTGTAGATCGAGCTCATGTCGCGGCCTGTCTGCCGCATGGTCGCGATCACCTGGTCGAGTGACACCTTGTGGGTGCCGTCCCCGCGCTTCGCGAGCCGCGCCGCATTGATTGCCTTCACTGCGCCCATTGCATTGCGCTCGATGCAGGGAATCTGCACCAACCCGGCGATCGGGTCGCAGGTGAGCCCGAGGTTGTGCTCCATGCCGATCTCGGCGGCGTTCTCGACCTGCTCGTTGGTGCCGTTCAGTGCCGCGACCAATCCCGCCGCGGCCATCGAGCACGCGACCCCCACCTCGCCCTGGCAACCCATTTCGGCGCCCGAGATCGAGGCATTTTTCTTGTACAGCATGCCGATCGCGCCTGCGACCAGCAGGAAGCGCACGATGCCTTCCTCGCCCGCGCCCGGCTCGAAGCGGCGGTAATAAGCGATCACGGCCGGAACGATGCCCGCCGCGCCATTGGTCGGCGCTGTGACCACCCGGCCGCCGGCGGCGTTCTCCTCGTTGACCGCAAGCGCAAACGCGTTGACCCAGTCCATGCCGTCCGGTGGCCGCGCGTCGGCGGATTCGACCAGCACGCGTCGCATGCGCCCTGCCCGCCTGCGGACATTTAGCACCCCCGGCAGCAGCCCGGTGCTGGCAAAACCCCGCTCGATGCAGTCGCTCATCACCGACCAGATTCGCAACAACTCGGCGCGCGTTTCCGGGTCACTGCGAAACGCGCGCTCGTTCGCAAGCACGAGTTCGTGGAGTTCGAGCCCGAGCCTGCGAGCCGTTTCAAGCAGGTCCAGCGCCGACTCGAATGGATGGGGAACCGCGACTTGCTCCGCGTCGTCGCCGGGCTGGCCGAACTGCGCCGCTCGGACCGTGAAGCCGCCGCCGGTCGAGTAGTACTCGTCGCGATGCAGCACGTCGCCACCCGATTCGAACGCGGTGAACCGCATCCCGTTCGGGTGCAACGGCAGCACCTGGTCGCGGTGGAACAGCAGGTCGAGCGGTTCGTCGAACTCGATGTCACGCGAACCACCGAGGCGCAGGCGCCCCGACGCGCGAATCCGCTCGATCGCAGGTTCCATTGCCGCAGGTTCGATCGTGTCCGGCCGCTGGCCTTCGAGGCCCAACAGGATCGCGCGGTCGGTGCAGTGTCCCTTGCCGGTCAGCGCGAGCGAGCCGTAGACCTGCACACCGACATTTGCGGTCTGCTCGAGCAGCCCGCGCGAGACGAGGTCATCCACGAACCCGCGCGCCGCGTTCATCGGTCCCATGGTGTGCGAACTCGACGGCCCGACGCCGATCTTGAAAATGTCGAGAACGCTGAGATTCATGCTGGTGACCGGTCCTATTCCATCGCAAGCAGCGATGCATTGCCGCCGACGGCTGGGGTGTTGATCGTCACTGTACGCTCGTGGGCGACGCGATGCAGGTAGCGCGGGCCGCGCCAGCCTTGCTACTTGGTCTCGTACATGAGCCCGATCGTGGTCAGGGTATCGGTCTTGTCGATGCCCGGCGGCACGTCGGTGTTGTAGCGGACCTCGTATCCCACCCGAAGGCCCAGCGAGCCGGAGATCGTCACCACGAGCCCGAGGTTGTTCTGCAGGTAAGTATTGCCGGAGCCAGCCTCGAGCAGGAACAGGTCCACGATCCTGGTGGTCTCGGTGATCTGCTTCTCGAAGCCAATGTTGCCACGAAAGATGACGCCGTCGATCGTGTCGCCGGTATCACGCTCCTTGGAAACACGATAGCCGGGACCGCCCTGCACCCACAGCCTGGTCTCGTCGGTGTCGAAGAGCCTGTAGCCGAGACCGGTCGCGAACGACGCCTGGTAGTCGAAGGCACTGAAACGGTCGTCATCATAGCGACCCGCGCCGAACCAGTAGGCACGTTCGGTGAGGCTGTAGTTCGTCTGTCCGCGAACCTCCCAGCGCTGGGCCGTCGTGGTGTTGCCGTCGCTGCCATAGTTACCCATGAAGCCCAGCACGTTCTCCCACTTGTCGGCCTTGTGGGTAACTTCGAGCGCGCCATTGGCAGACTGGTTGTCGCTGTTGCCCGTCGCCATGGAGGCGCCCAGCTCGGCCTTGCCGGACCATTCCGCCCGGACGGGCTGCGCGATTGCCATCGCCGCAAGGGTCAGCAGCACGGCATTGGTATTCCTGTTCATTGGCTTTCTCCCGGATACGACAAAAAAAGGGCCGCGGAGTATAGCCAATGAGATGAGGGTTTCCAGCGGCGCTGCACTGGTCGCGCTGCGCCCTTGCGTGCCGGGTCCCCGCTCGGGAAAATCCAGCTCCAGCCGGAGGGGGGCGAATAAATGAACCAGGCGACGTACAAGTTTTCGGCGACCGACGCAGACTTTGCGCAAGTCGTGGTCGCGGAATCGGCGAACCGCCCGGTGCTGGTCGATTTCTGGGCTCCATGGTGCGGCCCGTGCCGGACCCTGATGCCGCTGCTCGACAGGATCGCCGACGACTACGGCGGCCGCTTCGCGCTCGCCAAGGTCAACACCGACGAGCAGCAGCAGGTCGCGGGGCAATTCGGCATTCGCAGCATCCCCACGGTGATGCTGTTTCACCAGGGCAAGGCCGTGGAACAGTTCGTCGGCGTCCAGCCGGAACCGGCGATACGCGCGCTGCTGGACAAATACCTCGCACCGGCGGGCGACGGCGGGCCGGACACGGCCGAGCAACTCGCCGCGCAGGTGGAGTCGGCACTGGAGGCTCGCGATGTCGAGTCAGCACGTGCAGCCCTTCAGCAACTCGAGTCGGCTCGAGCCGATCACCCGGCGATCGCGGGACTGCGCGCCCTGACGAACTTCGCCGAGGCGGCGGTCGCCCGGCCCGACGTCCCCGCCCTTCATGCCGCCCTGGAACGGGACGCCGCCGACCTGGCGTCGCGGCACGCGCTGGCTGCCCATCACGCGCTGGCTGGCGACTACGCGACCGCGCTGTCCGAATGGCTGGAGATCCTGCGTCGCGACCGGCGGTTCGGCGATGACCTGGCCCGGCGCAGCATCCTGGCCGCGTTCGACGTCCTGGGCGAAGGCCACGAGCTCACCACGAGCTACAGGCGCCGGATGGCGAGCCTGTTGCACTGAGCGATTTGTGCTTTCCGGCACTTGCCCGGCTCATATGGCCGAAGTATAAGAAGCCGCGAGAATCGACCGACGAGCAGCCCTGGGTCTTGCGATGGCAGAAAAGCCAGAGTCCGACGAGTTCGACGACGAAGAATCCGACGACGAGGCCGGCGGCGAAGACTCGCTCGACGTGGACCGGCTGATGCAGGATCTCGACAAGCGCAAGCGTGGCGCAGCGCGTAACCCGGAAGAACCCGCCTGGCGCAAGCTCGAGCGCCTGCTCGAACAGAAGCGCACGTCGGAACTGCTCAGCGACTTCGACGACTACGACATAGGCGACGGTCGCAGGCCACGCAAGCGCTAGCTGCCGGGTCTCACCCGGTGGTGCCTGCCTGACCCGGGCCTGGGGCGCGGCGTTCCGACCTAGTGAAAGTCGCGCGACACCGTGGCGACCCTCCCGAGCCAGCTCGACAGGTCCGCCAGCCGGCGCGCAATCACGTGCATCACCTCGCCCTCGACCTGAAGTTCACCGGCCACGCCCATCAACCGTGACCCGACCAGCGCCTGCCGCTGCCGTTCGGCGACGTCCCGCCACACGATCAGGTTGACGTAGCCCGTCTCGTCCTCGAGCGTCACGAAGGTGACGCCCTGCGCACTGCCTGGCCGCTGCCGCGTGATGACGAGCCCCGCCGTGCGCACCGTCGCGCCATTTCGCATCCCGCGCAGCTGTGCCGCGGTCACGATCCCGCGACCCTCGAGCCGCGCGCGCAGCAGCGCGAGCGGATGACGCCGCAGCGTGAGCCCGGTGTGGGCGTAGTCGGCGACGATGTCCTCACCCTCGCGCGGCGCGCGCAGCAGCGGAATGCCTTCGACGATGCGCGGCGTGGCCAGTAGTGGCAATGGCGATTCAGTACCCGCGACGTTCCATGCCGCGCGATGGCGATGTCCGGCGAAGCCCGCCAGCACGCCCGCCGCCGCGAGACGGCCCAGTTCACGACGGTCGAGTGCCGCCCGTTCGGCGAGATCCTGCACGCTCTCGAACCCGCGCCCGCCACGTGCCGCGACCAGGCGCAGCCCGGCCTGTTGCGACAGGCCCTTCACCAGCCGCAGCCCGAGCCGCAGCGCGGCCGTACCGTCCTCGCGACGCTCGAGCGTGCAGTCCCAGTCGCTCAGCAGCGCATCGGCCGGTCGCACCTCGACACCGTGGCGTCGCGCGTCCTGTACCAGCTGGGACGGCGCGTAGAACCCCATCGGCTGGCTGTTGATGAGCGCTGCCGCGAAGGCCGCGGGCTCGTGGTGCTTCAGCCATGCCGACACGTACACCAGCAACGCGAAGCTCGCGGCGTGCGATTCAGGAAAGCCGTACTCGCCGAATCCGAGGATCTGGCGGAAGATCTGCCTGGCGAATTCCTCGGCGTAGCCCCGCTCGCGCATGCCGCGGATCAGCCGATCCTCGAAGTGACTCAAGCCCCCCTTGCGCTTCCAGGCAGCCATGGCGCGGCGCAGCTGGTCGGCTTCGCCCGGCGTGAAGCCGGCGGCCACGACCGCGAGCTGCATCACCTGCTCCTGGAAGATCGGCACGCCGAGCGTGCGCTTCAATACACCCTCGACCTCGGCACTCGGGTAGCTCACAGGCTCGAGCCCGCCGCGACGGCGGAGATAGGGGTGCACCATGTCGCCCTGGATGGGACCCGGGCGGATGATGGCCACCTCGATCACCAGGTCGTAGTAGTTCAGCGGCTTCAGCCTCGGCAGCATCGCCATCTGCGCCCGCGACTCGATCTGGAACACGCCCATCGTGTCGCCGTGGCCGATCATCTCGTACACGGCGGGATCCTCGGCGGGAACGCTGGCGAGCGTCCAGCGCACGCCGCGGAATCCCTCGACCAGCGCGAATGCCCGCCGAATGGCGGCCAGCATGCCGAGCCCCAGCACGTCCACCTTCAGCAGGCCGAGTGCGTCGAGGTCGTCCTTGTCCCACTGGATGACCGTGCGATCCGGCATCGCCGCATTCTCGACCGGCACCAGTTCCTCGAGCAGGTCGCGTGCGATGACGAAGCCGCCGACGTGCTGCGAGAGGTGCCGTGGAAAACCGAGCAGCGCCCGGGCCAGCGTGATCACGCGCGCGAGCACCGGGCTGCCGGGATCGAGGCCCGCCTCGCGCACGCGCTCCGCGTCGATCTGCGAGCCGTCCCACCACTGCATCGAGCGCGCCAGTGCGCCTACCTGCAGCGGATCCAGGCCGAGCGCCTTCGCCACGTCACGCAGCGCGCTCCGCGGCCGGTAGCAGATCACCGTCGCGGTGAGCGCCGCGCGGCGGCGCCCGTACTTCGCGTAGATGTACTGGATCACCTCCTCGCGCCGCTCGTGCTCGAAATCCACGTCGATGTCGGGCGGCTCGTTGCGCTCGCGCGATATGAAGCGCTCGAAGAGCAGCGACATCCGCGCCGGATCCACCTCGGTGATGCCCAGGCAGAAGCACACGGCGGAGTTTGCGGCAGAACCGCGGCCCTGGCAGAGGATGCCGCGCCCGCGCGCAAAGTCCACGATGTCGTGGACGGTGAGGAAGTACGCCTCGTAACCGAGTTCCTCGATCAGTGCGAGTTCGTGCTCGACGAGTGCGCGGGCGACCGCGGGCGTGCCCTGCGGCCAGCGCCGCCGCTCGCCCTGCTGCGTGAGCTTCCTGAGCCAGCCCGCGGGCGTCTCGCCCTCGGGCACGATCTCCCGCGGGTATTCGTAGCGCAATTCGTCCAGCGAGAAGCTGCAACGCCGCGCGATCTCGACCGTCGCCGCAAGCAATTCGGGCGGATATATCTCCACGAGGCGCGAGAGCGGTCGCAGGTGCCGCTCGCCATTCGGGTGCAGCGCATATCCCGCACGATCCACGGTGGTTCGGAGTCGCGTCGCCGTGAGCACGTCCTGCAGTGCGCGGCGGCCGCGCACGTGCATGTGCACGTCGCCGGCAGCCGCCAGCGGCAGGTCGAGGTCGCGTCCGAGTTGCCCGAGCGATTCGAGCCGGCGGCGATCGCGACCCGAGGTGAGCAGCTCGACCGCGATCCACAGGCGGCCGGGAAACACGTCGGCCAGCCAGCGCGCTTCGGCCGGATCCGGCGTCGTGCCTGGAAGCCAGAGCGCGAGCAGGCCAGCGGAGACCGCCGGCTGCTGGTCGCGAGCCGCTTCTCCACGGCCTGCTGCACCCTGCTCGCCATCCCCTTGCAGCGTGAAATCCTTGCGCTCCAGACGGTATTCTCCCTTCGGCGCCGCGCGCCGTGCCCGCGTGATCAAGCGGCAGAGCCGGCCGTAACCGCCGCGGTCGGTAGCAAGCAGCACGCAGCGCAGGCCATCCTCCAGCCGCAGCTCGCTGCCGATGATCAGCCTGATGCAATGCTCGCGTGCCGCGACGTGCGCGCGCACGACGCCGGCGACGGAACATTCGTCGGTGATCGCGAGCGCCTCGTAGCCCAGCCCGGCGGCGCGCTCGATGAGTTCCTCCGGATGCGAAGCACCGCGCAGGAAACTGAAATTGCTGAGGCAGTGCAGTTCGGCGTAACTCATGGAGCTGGTCCGGTCGTGCTGTGCCCCGTGCGCTCAGCCGAACACGCCGTGCATGAACCAGCGCCCGTCCGTACGTCGCTCGCGGAACACCCAGAGGCGCACGCCGTCCGTCGTGCGTGCAACGTAGTAGTCGCGGCGCACGTCACGACCGTCCCACCAGCCCGACTCGATGCGCTCCGGACCGTCCTCGATTTCCAGCCGTCCCTCGTAGTGCGGCCAGTCCAGGCCATCGAGCGGCCGGGGCTCAGCGAGCAGCCACAGCGGCCTGCAACCAGGGGACATTCTCCTTTTTTCCGTGCTCGCCTCGCCCGAGGAGCCCGGGGACATTCTCCTTTTCCCACCGCTCGTTTCACCCGAGTGCTGCCGGCGTAGGGTGGGGAAAAGGAGAATGTCCCCTACCGCCCATGCAGCCTCGGGCCGGTGCTCGGCCACCAGGCGGATACCGTGCACCGCATCTGCGCCAAGGCGCGCGCGCAGGCGCTCGATGAACTGCGGCACACCCACCGCGCCGCGTCGGCCGCGTGCGAACAGGTCACCGGCCTCTTCACGCGCCTCCAGCAGCGCTCCGCTGCGCAGCCGCAGCGTGCGCACGGGTTCGGGTAGTTGCGTGCATGCGAGCCGTTCGCACAGCAGCCCTGCCATCTGCCCCGCCTGCGCCGTGGGCTCGGCGAACCGCAGTCGCACGCAAGTTGCCGGCACATCACGGTGGGTGAGCCGGAATTCGAGCGCGTCTACCGCACATCCCCTGGCCTGCAGGTACCCGCACAACTCGTCGAGCATCGGCGCCATCGTCCGGCCGAGGCGATCGGTGTCCGAGATCTCGGGCTCTAGATTCCGCCTTTCCATGTAGCGCTCCCGTCGCACGAACGCGGCGCGCGGGTCGGGCGCGCGGCCCAGCGCACGGTCGAGCGCGTGCAGCATCTCCGGTGCAAACCGGCGGGCGAAGCCGTCGCGCGGAAGCCTGAGACAATCGCCCACGGTGCGCACGCCCATCGTGGCGAGCGACTCGAGGCTCTTCGCCGGCCAGCGCGTGCAGGTGAGCGGCAGTGGCGCCAGGCGGCTCGCAAGGCTGTCCCGGCTGCGCAGCGCGACTTCCTTGCCGGTGCGCGCGAACCAGAGCGCGGCAAGCGGCGCCGGCGCAATCGCGAGTTGCGGCTCGACGCCCGCGGATTGCAGGCGCTCGCGCACGCGGGCAACCAGTCGCCGCACCCCGCCGAACAGCCCCAGGCTGCCACGCACCTCGAGCAGCACACCGTCGGGCGGTTCGAGCGCGACGCGCGGCGTGAAGCCCCCCGCGCAGGTGGCAATGGCCTCGAGCAGCGCGCGCTCGCGCGAGATGTCGCGCGCCAGCACAGAGAGCCCCGGCAGCAGTGCCAACGCAGAGTTGAGCGCCATGCCGCGCACGACGCCAGCCGCAGCCGCCTCACCGTCGCAGGCGCAGACCACCTTGCCTCCGTCCTCCACGTCCACCACGACGCTGGCCACAGCGGGTACCTGGCTGGCGACGGACCCTGCAGCGGCAGGCCTGCGCAGCGACTCGAGCACGTAGTCCGGCAGGTGTATCGCCAGCCAGAGTTCTCCAGCCGTCGCGATGGCACCAGCCGGCTCACCCGGTCCGCGCCCGGTCGGAGGCGCAGGCCGCAAGCGTGGCCGACCGCGCGCGATCGCGGGAGATGGAAGCCCCCCGGGCATGGCCCGGTGTCTTCGGGGCAGCGACACGTCAGTGCGCGGCGGCTTGCGCCGCCGTGTCGAGCCAGCCGAGGTGTATGGTTGCCGGCCGTCCGCCGCGACTCTTCAGGATGCGCGCTTCGAGGCCGCCGGGGCCGGTGGTGAGTGCGATGCGCAACACTGCGGGAGACGGCTGCTCGCCGTCGGCGAGGCTGCGAAACAGCACCGTCATGCAGCGCGACTGTTCCGAGGCAAGCTGCAGACGACGCAACCCCTGCCGGTCGCGGAACGGAGCCCAGCCGATCACGGCGCTGCAGGCCCCCGAGCGCAGCGCCTGTTCCATCGCCCACTCCGCAGGTTGTGCACGCACGATCAGCAGGCGGTGCAGGTCTATGCCGCGCGCCGCGAGCGCCGGCGCGTAGGGCTGGTACGGCGGCGAGACCCAGGCAAACCAGCCATCTTCGTGTTCATCGTGGCCGAGTACCGCGAGCGCCGGCATCAGCAGGCTCAACTCGCCGATGCCGCAGCGATCCACGAGGATCTCGATCAAGCCCTGCCGTGGCCATCCACCGCCGGGCAGGCAGCGGTCGAGCGCTGCATAACCCGTGGGCAGGGCGGAGGATTCAGCCGTTGCCCCGGTCTGTTCCCGTGCGCGCCAGAGGCCGGGGTGACGCAGCAGGTCGTCGAAGGAAGACATTCACGCCCTGCCCGCCTCCTGCCTCACCACGCCGACCACCACGCCTTCGATGATCAGCGACTCGTTCTTCAGGTCGATGCACAGCGGCTCGAAGTCCAGGTTCTCGGGCAGCAGCCAGACCATCGTGCCGTCCTGCCGGTAGCGCTTCACCGTGACCTCGTTCTCGAGCCGTGCCACGACGATCTGCCGGTTGCGGACTTCGGGCGTGCGGTGCACGGCGACCAGGTCGCCGTCGAGGATGCCGGCGTTCTTCATGCTCATGCCGCGCACCTTGAGCAGGTAATGAGGACGCGGCTGGAAGAGCTGCGGGTCGATCTGGTAATGCGCCTCGATGTTTTCCTCGGCGAGGATGGGCCGGCCGGCGGCGACCCGGCCGATGAGCGGCAGGCCCAGCTGTTCGCGCAGCGAGTCGCGGAGCTGGATGCCGCGCGAGGCGCCCGGCCTCAGTTCCAGCACTCCCTTGCGCTGCAGGGCGCGCAGGTGCTCCTCGGCCGCATTCGCCGACTTGAAGCCGATTGCCTCGGCAATTTCGGCACGGGTGGGCGGCATGCCGTGCTCGATCACGGCTTCCTGGATGAAGCGCAGGACCTGGCGCTGGCGCGGGGTGAGGTCGTCCATGGCGATACCTGTGTTTATTTACAGTAACTGTTTTTATATACAGTAAAAGAGCGCAATGCAAGCCCGACGTGAGAGCGATCCTCCGATGAGAGTCATCATCCGGTATGCGAACCGGCGTCGAGCGAAACGCTACGACTGCCGCGCCTTTCACCAGTCCCCGAGATTAGGTTAGTATTGCGGTGCACTACTGCAGACC
The DNA here is from genome assembly GCA_963732375.1 of uncultured Gammaproteobacteria bacterium. Taxonomy (GTDB): domain Bacteria; phylum Pseudomonadota; class Gammaproteobacteria; order Steroidobacterales; family Steroidobacteraceae; genus RPQJ01. The sequence goes on along the minus strand of CAVSZE010000012.1, from coordinate 232,826 downwards.
CGATTCCCCGGCTCGCGCGGGCGGGTGCGGTTGGCTATCGAGAACTAATGTCACACGAAGGAACGAAACCCATGAAGACTGCCATCGCCAAGGTCCTGACCGTCGCCGCTGCTGCCGTTGCCCTCGCCGGCTGCGTCAGCGAGTCGAAGTTCAACGAGTACGTCGCTTCCAACGACGCCGCCGTCAAGGCTGCCCAGCAGGAAGCCGCTGCCGCCAACAGCACCGCCAAGGCTGCTGCTGACGCATCCAAGGCTGCTGCCGACGCTGCTGCCATGGCCAACAACACCGCCAACCAGGCCGGCCAGGCTGCCAAGGCCGCGCAGGCCTGCTGCGACGCGAACAGCGAGAAGATCGATCGCGCGTTCAAGAAGTCGATGGGCAAGTAATCGCCCGGCGATTGCTCGAAGTTCGACCGGAAACGCCGCGGCAACCCCGCGGCGTTTTCTTTTGTTGACTGGGTGCGGGCCACGGGTTGTCATTCACGACATCACGCGTCGCCCGGGAAATCGATGATCATGAAAGCCCGTGCTTCCGCATTCATCGCCACCAGCCTGGATGGCTTCATCGCGCGCCCGGATGGAAGCATCGACTGGCTCGATGACGTCCAGACGCTGATTCCCGAGGGAGAAGACTGCGGATACCTGCAATTCATGGCGTCGATCGACGGCATGGTGATGGGACGGCACTCATTCGAGCGGGTGCTGGCATTCGAGGAGTGGCCGTACGGCCAGTTGCCGGTCTACGTCATGAGTCACGCGCCCGTGAGTGTCCCCGTGGAACTGGCCACATCGGTGCACTCATGGCAGGGGACTCCCGGCGCGCTCGCCGACCGCCTGGGCGATGAAGGCTTCCGCCACCTCTACGTCGATGGCGGACAGACCATCCAGGAATTCCTGAAGGCCGGCCTGCTGGACCAGATCACCATCACCGTCGTGCCCGTCCTGCTGGGCATCGGGCGCCCACTGTTCGGCCCGCTGCCGCACGACGTCGAACTGACGCTCATGCACTCGCGGGCATACGAATTCGGATTCGTGCAGTCCACCTACCGCGTCGAAGCGGCCGGACTCGCCTGACCGACGTATCTCCGGCCAGGCGCGCGCCGTGGGCTCGGGCGGCGACGCGCCACGCACTTTCCGCGGGGCTGCGGATTCAGCGAAGTTCCGCGCGCACCGGCGTGGACAGCGGCACCGGCACACCGGTCGCCTGCTCGAATACGCGACGGGCACCCGCCCGGTCAATTGCAACGCTGCGGCCCGCCACCGCGGCCGAGATCAGCGCGTCCATCAGCACCGGGTCCATGTCGCGCGGGTCGTCAGTGCCCTCGAGCGGCGCGTGCCGTTCGACGTAAAGCGTGCCACGCTGCCAGCCGACCTTGTTCGTCTGGTCGATGAGTGCGACGCGGGTGTTCACCGGCACCAGCGGAAACAACTCCGCGATGTCCTCCGGGTACAGGCGCATGCAGCCGTGAGTCACCTGCATGCCGACGCCCGCGGGGTTGTTGGTGCCGTGGATCAGGTACGCGCCGCCAGGTATCCCGAGACGCATCGCGTACTCGCCGAGCGGGTTGTCCGGACCCGCGGGGACCACCCTGGGCAGCGGATCGCCGCGTTCCTCGTGCTCCTTAAGAACGGATGCGGGCGGATACCAGTTCGGTTTCACCTGCTTCGAGACGACCCGGGTCACGCCGATGGGCGTCTTCCAGTCCATCTTTCCGACGCTGACCGGATAGGTTCGTACGACGGCGGCCTCGCCTTTCTTCGCGGGTGGGTAGTAGTAGAGCCGGTGCTCCGGGAGGTTGACGACGATGCCGCTGCGTGGCGCCTCCGGCAGGATGTAGCGCGAAGGGATCAGGACTTCCGTGCCGTCGCCCGGCAGCCACGGATCGACGCCCGGATTTGCAGCGACGATCTCCTCGTAGCCGACACCGTTGCGGCGCGCGATGTCAAAGAGGGTATCCTCGTGTGCGGCGATCGCAGTGGAATTGCTGCCTATGACGTTGTCGCCGTTCGTGGGCAGCACATACTCGGCCGCTCGTGCCAGGCCAGCCGCCAGCAGCAGCGCTGCCAGCAGCGCGATCGACCGTACTGCAGCCGGAAGAAAACGGGACATTGGGTGCAACCTTTTCATCAAGTGGCGCATTCTAACGGTTGGCGGCAAGCCGCGTTTACCGGGCAATGGCCGGGCCAGTAGCCTGCGTTTCGAAGGGGAAGTCATGGCGTTCAAGATCTCGATCGAACTGTCCGAGCGCGACCTTCGCCATTTCCGGCGCGAACTCGGCAATGCCCGGAAAGCCGTCCGCATCGCCGATGACGAGGAGATCCTCTCTGCCGCGAGGGACCTTGTCGCGTCTTTCAGGTCATCGAAGCTGCCGGACTTCGTGAGGGAACGGTTCGGCAAGCTGCAGAAACTCCTTCAAATGCTGGCAGATCCGGACTGGAGGATGGGAGACCGCGAGCGCGGCCCCGTGCTTGCCGCACTGGCATACCTGTGCGACCCGGAAGACCTCATTCCCGACAGCATTCCGGGGATCGGCCTGCTCGACGACGCCGTCATGATCGAACTCGTGTTCAAGGAGCTTCGGCATGAGATCGAGGCCTACGACGATTTCGTCCGCTTCCGGGCGTCGCTGACGCCGGGCGCCCGTGCCGGGCGCGGCCGGGCGGCGGCAAGCGATCCACGGCTGGAGCGGCGGCGCGCGGCACTTGCGGCGCGGATGCAGCGCCGCCACGCGAAAGAACGGCGCAGCTGACGCTAGCACCGACCCGCAGTCTGGTCAGGCCGGCGGCGAGGCAGCCACGACCCGGGACATCAATTCCTCGATCTGTCCCGGCACGCCCTTGCGCGCCTCGACGATCGCGACGCGCACGGCGTTCGCAAACGCGGCGCGGTTCGCCCCGCCGTGACTCTTGATCACCACGCCCGCCAGGCCAACCATGCTTGCGCCATTGTACGCACCCGGGTCGAGCCTCACCTTGAGTGCGTTCAGCACCGGCGTCGCGCCGAGCGCGCTCAACTTGCGCAGCGGACTGCGCGTGAACTCCTCGCGCATCACGCCACCGATGAACCGCGCGAGCCCTTCCATCGACTTGAGGGCCACATTGCCGGTGAAACCATCGGTCACCACGACATCCACGCCGCCGGAAAAAATCTTGTCGCCCTCGACGAAGCCAGTGTAGTTGATCGGCGCAACGGCAAGCCGCCGATGAGCCTCACGGATTTCCTCCGTGCCCTTGATTTCTTCCTCGCCGACGTTAAGCAGGCCTACGCGCGGCTGCGCCAGGCCGTGAAGGTCAGAGGCGATCACCGAGCCCATCACCGCGAACTGCACCAGGTTGTCGGCGCTGCAGTCGGGGTTGGCGCCAAGGTCGAGCATCACCGTGTGGCCATGCACGGCCGGGACGGCAGAAACGATCGCGGGACGGTCGATGCCGGGAATCATGCCGAGCACGAAACGCGCGGTCGCGAGCAGCGCGCCGGTGTTACCGGCCGAAACGCAGGCCGCCGCCTCCCCTCGCTCGACGAGGTTGATGGCGACGCGCATCGAGGAATCCTTCTTGCGACGGAGTGCGTCCTGCGGGCGTTCGTCCATGCCCACGACTTCACTCGCCTCGACGATCGAGCAGCGCCCGGGCATCGTGGACCCAAGCAGCGGACGCAGCACGTCACCGCGCCCGACCAGCACGATTGACAGGTCCGGTGTCGCGGAGAGGACGTCGAGCGCCGCGGGGACGGCGACTTCGGCGCCGTGATCGCCGCTCATGGCGTCCACGGCAATGACGAGCCCGGCGGTCATGCTCGGGCGGCCAGGGCTATTCCTGGCCGTCGTCGGCCGCCGGCTTCTCGATCACCCGCTTGCCGCGGTAGAAACCGTCGGGCGTGATGCGGTGACGCAGGTGGGTCTCGCCGCTGGTGCGATCGACCGAAAGCGCCGGCTTCGACAAACCGTCGTGCGACCGGTGCATGCCCCGCTTTGAGGGCGACTTGCGGCTCTTCTGGACTGGCATGATCTGTACTCCTGTTGCGGGTCAGCGCTCGCCCTTGTCGAGCAGTTCCCGCAGGTTCTCAAAAGGTCTCTGCTTCTTCTCCGCCGTCGAAACCACTTCGACGGCGGCGCTGGTCGGTGCGGCCTCGCCGCAACCGGCCCTATCCTCGTGCATCGGCACCAGCGGCATGCAGAGCAACACCTGTTCCTCTATCAACTCCGCCAGCGCCAGCCGTTCGGCGTCACCCGTCACGGCCTCGTATCCGCCGTGCACCTGCTCGTCGCCGTCCGCAACGATCATCAACCTGGCCGCGTCGTCGATGCGGCACTCGCAGGGCCGCATGCACCGCTGACAGGTGAGCAGCACGCTGCCCTCCACCCGCAGGTCGATCGTCGGCTTGCCCTCGAACCTGCCGAACGCCAGCGCCGCACGCACGCTGGTTCCGTCGAGCGCACCCGCCTTGACCAGCCGCGGCAACTGTTTAATGCCAAGCTCACGCTCAAGCGTGGCCGAGCGGCCCGCCAGTTCGATCGCGTTGACCTGATCCGACCTGGCTGCCGACATGGGCCGCGTATAATAGTGACGCGCCCTCCCCATGTCAAAACGTAGCGAGCTTAAACCCTTGTTTTTCAAGGACCATAGCGCCGGCCGGTGCCCGGCGTGACCACCGGACCCCGGCCTCGGCTGGTCCTCGCCTCGACCTCGGCGTACCGACGTGCGCTGCTCGGGCGGCTGGGCCTCGAATTCGAGTGCGTTTCACCCGCCACCGACGAAACGCCGCTGCCGGGTGAAACGCCGCCCGATCTGGCGCGCCGGCTCGCGCGACTCAAGGCCGAATCCGTCTCGACGAGCCGGCCGGACGCCGTGGTCGTAGGCTCGGACCAGGTCGCGCTGCTCGGCGAGCAGGTGCTCGGAAAGCCCGGTACGGTCGAGCGCTGCATCGCGCAGCTGCGCCAGTCGTCCGGTCGCGAGGTGCTGTTCCTCACTGCCGTGCACGTGATCGGTCCACGGGGAGTGACGGTCGAATCGCACGTGGACCGTACCGTCGTGCAGTTTCGAAAGCTGGATGACGCTGAGGTTGAACGTTACGTATCCGCCGAGACCCCGCTCGACTGCGCCGGCGGGTTCAAGGCCGAGTCGCTGGGAATTTCGCTCTTCGAGCGGATCGGGTCCGAGGACCCGACGGGACTCACCGGTCTGCCCTTGATTTGGCTCTGCGGCGCGCTGCGCCGCGCGGGGATCCGGGTGCCTTGAGCAGGGCATCGAGCACGGCCCCCAGGTCCTCGCCCAGCGGCGCGCTGACCTGCAGCGGCTCTTTCGAACCCGGCCGATTCACGCCGATCGACGCCGCATGCAGGAACATGCGATTGAGCCCGTATTTGCGGAGCGCGGCATTCTTCTCGCGGTCGCCGTATTTCTCGTCGCCCGCCACCGGATGACCGGCATAGGCCGCGTGCACGCGGATCTGGTGCGTCCTGCCGGTGTCGATCGCGATCTCCATCAGGCTCGCGACGTTGCCAAAGAACTGCACCGGCCTGAACGTGCTCACGGCGACCTGCCCGTGCCCGCGGACCGCGACGTGGCGCTCGCCACTGCGCCTCTCGCCAGTCGCCAGCGGGAGCTCGATGCGCTTCTGGCCCAGGTTCCAGGTGCCACAAACCAGCGCGAGGTAGAGCTTCTCGGTCGTTCCGTCGCGCAGTTGCGCGTGCAGGTCGCGCAGTGCCGCGCGCCGCTTGGCGACGATCAGGCAGCCGCTGGTGTCACGATCCAGGCGGTGCACGAGGTCGAGTTCCCGGTCGTCCGGCCTCGCGGCGCGCAAGGCCTCGATGACGCCGTGGGACGTGCCGCTGCCGCCGTGCACGGCGATTCCCGCCGGCTTGTTCAGCACCAGCAGGTCGTTGTCCTCGTAAAGGATCGAGGCGGTGAGCAGGTCCTGAAGTGACCGGCTGGGGGGCCTCGCCGCGTCGGCACCGGGCTCTGGACGCCGTACAGGCGGAAGCCGTACGCGATCGCCTGCCACCAGCCGCTGGTCGGGCTTGGCACGCTTGCTGTTGACCCGTACCTCGCCCTTGCGCAGCAGGCGATAGACGTGCGTACGGGGTATGCCCTTCAAGACCCGAAGCAGGAAGTTGTCGAGGCGCTGGCCGTCGTCGCCCTCGCCAGCTTCGACGTACTGGACGCCGCCGCCTGGGGCCGAGTCTTCGGTGCCCGTCTTGTTGTTCTCGTAAGCCATTGATTCGCCGGCGTTCGCTTGCTAGAGTCCACGGTCGAAGCGCCACCTGACCGCCTTTGCGGACTGGCGGGCGCCAAACCCGCGTTGCGACCACGGGCCCATGGGCTCGCGGCGCGCGCATCTTAGTTGGTTCTGATGCCTCAGACCATCGCACTGCCGTGAACACGCGCAGGTACCGCAGCCCCGGCGGGCCCAGGACCAGCGCGAACCGCGGCGGGATCGGTGCCAGAGAACCAGGATTCGGTCGAACGCCAGCGCTTTGACGAGCGCTGGCGCAAATGCAAAAGCCAGATGAAGAAAGCCGCTGCAAGACCTCTCCGCGTGGATACCGCACCACCCGTCCGGGCGTTCACGGTCAATAACTCGTATCAAGCGAGGACCGATGAAAAGAATGCTCGTCAACGCAACCCAGGAAGAGGAGTTGCGTGTAGCGCTGGTGGATGGCCAGCGCATCTATGACCTCGACATCGAGATCCCGTCCCGGGAAACCAAGAAAGCCAACGTCTACAAGGGACGGATAACCCGGGTCGAACCCAGTCTCGAGGCGGCTTTCGTCGACTACGGCGCCGAACGCCACGGCTTCCTGCCGCTGAAGGAAGTCGCCCGCGAGTTCTTCAAGGCCCAGGAAGGCGAAGGCGGCGGCCGTCCCGGCATCCGCGAGCTCATCCAGGAAGGCCAGGAAGTCATCGTCCAGGTCGAGAAGGAAGAGCGCGGCAACAAGGGTGCGGCCCTCACGACGTTCGTGAGCCTGGCCGGGCGTTTCCTGGTCCTGATGCCGAACAACCCTCGCGCGGGCGGAGTCTCGCGCCGCATCGAGGGCGACGACCGCGACCAGCTGCGCGAAGCCATGGACAACCTGCAGATCCCCGAAGGCATGGGCGCGATCGTGCGCACGGCCGGGGTCGGCCGATCGGCCGAGGAACTGCAGTGGGACGTCAACAACCTGGTCGACATCTGGAACGCCATCAAGCAGGCCTCCGAGGGCCGGCCCGCTCCATTCCTGATCTACCAGGAAAGCAAGGCGATCCTGCGAGCGCTGCGCGACTACCTGTCCGACGACATCGGCGAGATCCTGGTCGACAAGCAGGAGAACTTCGCCGAGGCGCAGGACTACATGCAGCGCTTCATGCCGGGCAACCTGCGCAAGCTCAAGTACTACGACGACCACGTTCCGCTGTTCACGCGCTACCAGATCGAGAGCCAGATTGAATCTGCGTACTCGCACAAGGTGACGCTGCCCTCCGGCGGCAGCATCGTGATCGACCACACCGAGGCGCTGGTCTCGATCGACATCAACTCGGCGCGCAGTACGCGTGGCACGGACATCGAGACTACCGCCTGCAACACCAATCTCGAGGCCGCGGACGAAATAGCCCGCCAGATGCGCCTGCGCGACGTCGGCGGGCTCATCGTCATCGACTTCATCGACATGGAGTCGCAGAAGAACCAGCGGGCGGTCGAGGACAGGCTGCGCGATGCCGTGAAGCAGGACCGCGCCCGCATCCAGATCGGGCGGATTTCGCGCTTCGGGTTGCTCGAGCTTTCTCGTCAGCGCCTGCGCCCTTCCATCAGCGAGTCCACCAACATCACCTGCCCGCGTTGCAACGGCATGGGCGTGATCCGCAGTGTCGAGTCGCTGGCACTGGCGATCCTGCGCCTGATCGGCGAGGAGGCGCGCAAGGACCGCACTGCCAAGGTCATCGCGCACCTGCCGGTAGATGTGGCGACCTATCTGATGAACGAAAAGCGGGACTGGCTGAACAACATCGAGAGCAAGAGCGAAGTGGACGTGATCCTCGTCCCCAATCGCTACCTGGACACGCCTGCCTACGAGTTGCGCCGCGTGCGCGACGACGAGGCCGACCTGCCGGAATTCTCGGTGATCAGCCACCAGATGGCGGTCCAGCCACAGATCGACCTCGACGCCATCGCGGCCGAGGAGAAGGCGGCTCCCCCGCCCGTCCCGGCTGTCACGACCGTCGTGCCTAGTACTCCTGCGCCGCCTCCGGCCCCGGAGCCGGTCGCCGCGGTCCAAGCCGCGCCGGCGGCCGCTATCGTGCCGCCGCAGTTCGGCTCGCGTGAAGGTGCGCTGGTGCGCCTGTGGCGCTGGCTGGTCGGCGACAAGCGCGCGCCTGAGCCTGTGAAAAAGGACGAGGCACGCGGCCGCGACGAGCGTGATCGGTCGCGCGATCGCGATCGTGACCGCCACCGCAGCCGCGACCGCGAGGATCGCGGTCGGCGCCCTGGCCAGCGCGACGACCAACGCGACGGCCAACGCGACGCGCAGCGAGACGGGCAGCGTGCGGACCGCAATGATCGCGACCGGCGCCCTGGCCAGCGTGACGCTCAGCGTGACGGGCAACGTGATGGCCAGCGTGACGGGCAGCGCGACGCTCAACGTGACGGACAGCGTAACCTGCCGCGTGGCGACCGTGGTGACGAGCGTGGCCGCAGGGCCGAGCAGTCCCAGCAGGGCGGGCCGCGTGAGCGCCGCCCCGACGCACAGCCGCAGCGCCAGCAGGCGTCGCAGCAGCGCCAGCAGGCGTCGCAGCAGCGCCCAGAGGCCGCAGCGGTCGTACCAGCCGCAATTCCGCAGCCTCCGCGCACCGAAACCCAGGGACCGATTGAAGGCCAGCGCCCCGAGCAGGGAGACCGGCCGGAAGGCGAGCGCAGCGAACGTACCGGGCGCCGATCTCGCCGCGGTGGCCGTCGTCGTCGGCGTGAGCCGGGCGAGGCGTCGGCAGGCGGAGAGCAGCGCGGCGAAGGTATTGGATCAGGTGAAATGAACGCCGCGCAGTCCGAAGAGCGCGGTGCGGAGGCGCGGAATGGCATGACAGAAGCCGAACCGCAAGCACAGCCACGTCCGGCGCGGGAACAGTTCTCGCCCGCGGCACCAAGTGCACCGGTTGCACCCCAGGCACCCGCCTACACCGCGCCTTCGCCGGCAGCCGAAGCCCCGCGGCCCGGTACATTCGACTTTGAGCACCGGCCTGAGCCGGTGCGGTACGAGCCCCCGGCGTTGCCCGTCGTGAGGCCGCCGCATGACGTCCAGGAGTGGACCCCGGCACCGCCCAACGACGCTACGCGCGAGGCACCGCGCGACGAGCCCTGACGCGGCGCGGGGGGGGCGCATCGCGCCGCGCTGCGGCGCGCGTGACAACAACCCGCCGGGGAGGCCGACACAGGCCTCCCCGGCCAGGTTGATCCAATTCAGCGGATCGGCCCCATCTTTTCCAGCACCGATCGCAATTGCGCCCAGCGCTGCTCCAGCGTGCCGGTGTATCCGATCGACATTCGCACCAGGCCTGGCCGGATGCCCGCGTCTTCCAGGTCGCGCTCCGACATCTCGCTGCTGGTGGACGCCGCCGAGCACGACATCAGCGTCTCGCTGAATCCAAGGCTGACCGCCATCAGGCCGAACTGATGTTCGTTCTGCAGCAGGCCCATGAATTCGAAGGCCCGCTCGCGAGTTCCGAGGTCGAGCGCGAGGATTCCTCCCGACCCGAAGTCCGGGTGCGCAAGACGCGCCAGCAGCGCGTTGTCGGGGTGCTTCGCGAGACCCGGGTAGATCACCGGCAGTCCAAGCTCGTCGAGTCGCGAGGCGATGAAACTCGCCCTTCTGCTGTGCTCCGCCATGCGCAGGCCCAGGTGCGGCAGCCGCAGGCTGATGTCGAACGCAACCTGGGGGTCCATCGTCGGACCAAGCAGCATCAGCGAGCCCATGTGCAGGTCCATCAGTCGCATTACGAATTCCGTGGTCCCGCAGACCGCGCCGGCGATGTGGTCGCTCGCGCCGTTCATGAACTTGGTGAGGCTGTGCACCACGACGTCGGCCCCGTGCTGGATCGGCGCGACGATCAACGGAGTGAATGTGTTGTCCACGACCAGCATCGCACCGTGGCGATGGGCAATGTCGGCGAGCTTCGGGATGTCGGCGACCCGCAGCGTTGGGTTCGACACGGATTCGCAGTACAGGACCCTGGTCCGCGACGTGAATGCCCGCTCCACCGCCGCGAGATCCGACACATCCACGAAGGTCGTGGTCACGGCGGTCTTGGCAGGAAGATAGTCGTGCAGCAGCGCGAACGTACCGCCATAGACGGTGCGACTGGCCACCACGTGGTCGCCAGCGTCGCAGAGCTGCATCACTGTGGCGGCGATGGCCGAGAGGCCGCTCGCCGTACAGTAGCCCGCCTGTGCGCCCTCGTAGGCCGCGATCTGGCGCCCGAGCACATAGACCGTCGGATTGAAATGGCGCCCGTAGAGGTAACACCCGCCCACGTCCGGACCGAGGTGCCCCTGGAATATCTCGGGCATCGTCGTCGGGTTGATCACCGTGAACGTCGTGCTGGCCTCGACCGACATGTTCACACCACCGTGCTCACCGAATTCGTGGCGCAGGTTGGCGAACGACTGGATCGGATCGAACTTGCTCATTGCAGCCTCGCTGACAGAGAGAGTACGTTTCGAAATGTCCGCGCCGGTGACCGGCGCCCGACGGAGCTGGTCAAATATGACACGGCATGTGCTATTAGTCTTTCGTGACGACCATGTACACGAGCCTAGCCCGACTCTGGCGTGACCGTACCGGCCGCCACGTCACGATCGTCGTTGCCGCGAAGCTCTGCCTGCTCGTGGCGATCTGGTGGGTTTTCGTCAAGGACAACCAGCCAGAACCCGATGTCAGCGACGTAGCCGCGGCGGTCCTGCATGCCGCACCCCAGGCCACCGCGGCCGCTCCGGAGTCCGCAAGATGATGACCGATACACTCGTTGACCTGTCGCGCCTGCAGTTTGCCGCGACCGCCATGTACCACTTCCTGTTCGTGCCTCTGACACTCGGCATGGTGTGGCTGCTGGTCATCATGGAAAGCGTCTACGTGATGACCGGCAAGCAGGTCTACAAGGACATGACCAAGTTCTGGGGCAAGTTGTTCGGCATCAACTTCGCCATGGGCATCGCAACCGGCCTCACGCTCGAGTTCCAGTTCGGTACCAACTGGGCCTACTACTCGCACTACGTTGGCGACATCTTCGGTGTGCCGCTCGCCGTCGAGGGACTGATGGCTTTCTTCCTGGAATCAACGTTCGTCGGCCTGTTCTTCTTCGGGTGGGACCGGCTGTCGAAGCCCGGGCACCTGATGGTGACGATCCTGCTGGCCATCGGCAGCAATCTTTCCGCGCTCTGGATCCTGATCGCGAACGGCTGGATGCAGGACCCCGTCGGCGCGACCTTCAACCATGAAACGATGCGCATGGAACTCTCCAACTTCTGGGCAGTCGTGTTCAACCCGACCGCCCAGGCGAAATTCGTGCACACGGTCAGCGCCGGATACGTGACCGGCTCGGTGTTCGTGCTGGCCATTTCGTCGTGGTACCTGCTCAAGGGAAGGAACACCGAGTTTGCCAGGCGCTCGTTTCGCATCGCAGCTGCGTTCGGGCTGGCCTCTGCCGCGTCGGTGATCGTTCTCGGCGACGAGTCCGGCTACACGATCACCGAGTCGCAGCAGACCAAGCTCGCGGCGATGGAAGCGATGTGGCACACCGAACCGGCGCCGGCGCCGCTGACGCTGTTCGCCATCCCGAACCAACGCGAAATGCGCAACGACTATGCCATCCAGATCCCGTACCTGATGGGATTGATCGGCACTCGCTCGACCACCAAGGAAATCCCGGGCATTGCGGAAATCAAGGTGAAGAATCGCGAGCGCGTCGTCTCCGGCATCGACGCCGTGACCGCGCTCGAGGCGCTGCGCGCCGACCCGGCGGACCAGGCGGCGCGTTCGACCTTTGAGGAACGCAAGGCGGACCTGGGCTTCGGGTTGCTGCTGAAGAAATACATCGCAGACGTTCGCGAGGCGACGCCCGCGATGGTCGACCAGGCCGCAGCCGATACCATCCCGCGTGTGGCGCCGATATTCTGGGGATTCCGCGCCATGGTGGGCCTCGGCTTCGCACTGCTCGCGCTTTTCGCAGCGTCTTTCTACTACACGTTGCGTGGCGACTTCGAGCGCAAGCGCTGGCTGCTCTGGTCCGCACTGTTATTCCTGCCGGCACCATGGATCGCCGCGGAACTCGGCTGGTTCGTGGCCGAGTACGGCCGCCAGCCATGGACCATCTATGGCGTGCTCCCCACGCACTTGTCGGTCTCCACACTGTCGATAGGCAGTCTTTATGGATCGCTGATCGGTTTCCTGATCTTTTACACTCTGCTCGCCATCGCAGACGTCCTGCTGATGACGCGCTTCGCCCGCCAGGGGCCGGGCTCGCTCGGCACGGGCCGATATGACCAAGAACCGCTCCGCGCCTGAGGACATCCACCATGCTCGACTATGAAACGCTGAGGTTCATCTGGTGGCTGCTGGTCGGGGTGCTGCTGATCGGCTTTGCCGTGATGGACGGCCACGACATGGGCGTTGGAACGCTGCTGCCTTTCGTCGGCCGCAGCGACGTCGAGCGCCGCGTGGTCATCAACACAGTAGGGCCGCACTGGGACGGCAACCAGGTCTGGTTCATCACCGCCGGCGGCGCCGTGTTCGCCGCCTGGCCGCTGGTATACGCTGCGGCATTCTCAGGCTTCTACTGGGCGATGCTCGCCGTGCTGTGGGCGTTGTTCCTGCGACCGACCGGATTCGACTTCCGCAGCAAGCTCGAAGACCCGCGCTGGCGCTCGGGCTGGGACTGGGGCCTGTTTGTCGGCAGCGCCGTGCCGCCGCTCATCTTCGGCGTGGCATTCGGCAACCTGCTGCAAGGCGTCCCGTTTCACTTCGACTCCACGCTGCTGTCGCACTACACCGGTACGTTCTGGCAACTGCTGAATCCGTTCGCGCTGCTCTGTGGTGCCGTGAGCCTCTCGATGATCACGTTCCACGGCGCGAATTACCTGATGCACCGGACCGAGGGTGACATATACCGCCGCGCCCGTACCGCATCGCTGGTCTTCGGCCTGCTGCTGCTGGCGACCTTCGCGCTGGCGGGTGTGTGGGTGGGCAGCGGGATCGGTGGATACGTCATCACGTCGGGGGCCGATCCATCGGGCCTGTCCAACCCGCTCACCAAGACCGTCGTGGCCGACCCGGGCGCGTGGCTGAACAACTATTCGCGCTGGCCTCTCACGATGCTGGTACCGGCCGCCGGATTCGTCGGCACGCTGGCGGGCTTGCTGCTGGCGCGACGCGGCTGGACGCTGGCCGCATTCATCGCCTCATCGGTTGCGATGGCAGGAGTGATCGGCACAGCTGCCGTCTCGATGTTCCCGTTCGTGATGCCATCGAGTTCGGAGCCGAACTCAAGCCTTACGGTATGGGACGCGACCTCGAGCCAGCTCACGCTCAGCCTGATGTTCTGGGCGGTCGTCCTGTTCATGCCGCCGATCATTCTCTATACGCGCTGGGCCTACGGCGTGATGTCCGGCAAGGTCACTGCCGCTTACGTGCAGGCCAACCAGCGCGGCACCTACTGAGATAAGGAGTTTTCATGTGGTACTTCACCTGGGTGCTCGGAGTCGGATTTGCGGTATTGCTCGCGATCCTGAACGCGATGTGGGGCGAACTCGCCGAGGACCGGCGGGACTCCGAAGCCGACTGAGCGATACCGATGCATGGCGACCCATGCAGCCTTTTCGCCAGATTTTTGATCCCGCCAGCCAGGCATTCACATACTTGCTGGGCGACATTAGTTCCGGCCAGGCGGTGGTGATCGACCCGGGCAGTGAGGCAAGCACGATGCCGCTGCTCGCAATGCTGCCCGAACTGGACCTGCAACTGTGCTACGTGCTGCAGACCCACGTGCACGATACGGACCTGGACGATGCCGTGAGCCTCGGAGTGCGAACCGGCGCGCGGGTCGTGACAGGTGAAGTCCGTGCGGGCAGCTTCAGCGAGCATGTACGGCACGGTGAGACGATCGTCTTCGGCAACGAGGCAATACGAGTCATCGGCACCCCCGGACACACGCCCTGCCCGGTTTCGTACCTGTGGAACGACCGCGTTTTCACCGGCGACACGCTGCTGATCGACGACTGCGGACGCACCGACCTTCCCGCGGGAGACGCTGCCGCACTCTACGACAGCATCACGCGTGCAACGCCCGACATCCGCTCGATGACGTTGACCTGCTAATTGCAGGTGGCATGGGCCGTGGCCTGCAAGTCCGGCTGGCACGCAAGGGAATAGCATCACTGGTGACCAGTTCTTCAGCAAAGACCCGATAGCGCACGCCTAGTGCAGATCGGGGGCGGGGCGATCAACGTCACCCTGCCAGGCGAGACTCGAGTTCCTGCAGCAGGCCGACCGAGGCCTCCTCGGCGAGGTCCAGCACGCGCTCAAACCCCACTGGTCCTCCGTAGTACGGATCGGGCACGTCCTCCTCGTCGATCGCCGCCGCGAACTCCAGGAACAGGCGCACACGATTCCGATACTGCTGCGGGCTGCGATCGAGAAGCACCTCCCGATTCAGCCGGTCCATCGCGATCAAGAGATCGAACCGCTCGAAATCCGTTTCCTCGACCACGCGTGCCCGCAGGGCCGTGATGTCTATTCCGCGGCGCGCAGCGGCAGCGACCGCCCGGCGATCCGGTGGGTCGCCGACGTGATAGTCGTGCGTGCCAGCGGAATCGATCTCGATCGAAAGCCCCGGCGCACGCTCCGCAACCAGCCGACGGAACACACCTTCCGCGGTCGGCGACCTGCAGATGTTGCCCATGCAGATAAATAGAATCTTCATGACTTTGTCCCAACCGTGCCTTCAGTCTTTTCAGCGACTTGAGCCTGCGGCAATCGGCGCTCCTCGAAGCACCCCGGCCGCCAGTTCGAACGAGCGTTGGCGGGCAACGTGATCGAACACGTTCGCGGTCAGCAAAAGCTCGTCCGGTCGATGCCGTGCGACGAACGCCGCGATGCCACGCTCCACCGCCTCTGGTGCACCAACCACCGCGCATGCCAGTGCCCGATCGACACCCACTCGTTCATCCGGCGTGCTCACGGCGGTGATGTCATCGACGGGAGGCTGCACGAGCCCGGGCCGACCGCGACGGAGATTGATGAACCCCAGTTGCTGCGACGTGAAGAGTCGCCGCGCCTCGCCATCGTTCCCTGCGACCACGACGTTCAGCGCCAGCATCACGTGCGGCCGCGCCAGGCGCCGCGACGGCCGAAAGCCTGCACGATAAACCGCGAGCGCCTGTTCAAGCATGTCCGGCGCGAAGTGCGATGCAAACGCATACGGCAACCCGAGCCTCGCGGCGAGCTGCGCACCAAACAGGCTCGATCCCAGGATCCACGCTTCCACCTCGACACCTGCGCCCGGTACCGCGCGCACCTGCTGGCCCGGCTGCACCGGCTCGAAGTACTGCAGCAGTTCGACGACGTCGGCCGGAAACTCTTCCGCGCCCTGGTAGTAACGCCGCAGCGCGCGCGTCGCGGCCTGGTCGGTGCCGGGTGCACGTCCGAGCCCGAGGTCGATCCGCGCTGGATACAGCGAACCCAGCGTCCCGAACTGCTCCGCAACCTGCAGCGGCGCGTGGTTCGGCAGCATGATGCCGCCCGCGCCCACCCGTATCGTCTTCGTGGCCCCCGCCACGTGCCCGATCAACACCGCGGTCGCCGCACTGGCGATGCCGGGCATGTTGTGATGTTCCGCGAGCCAGTAGCGCTTGTAGCCGACTCGTTCCGCGAGCCGGGCAAGCTCGATCATGTTCGCAAACGCGCGGCGTGCGTCACTGCCCTCGGTGACCGGCGCCAGGTCAAGAATCGAGAAGGGAATCATCGGGACATGAGTACCGGACCGCCCTTCGCCTCCGCGCGCTGGTATGCAGGTCGCGCCCTGATTCTCGCCAGGTACTCGCGCAGCGCCGGGCAGTCGCCGACGCCTTCCCCGCGGGACATCAGCGCCTCGACTGCAAAACTCATCTGGAAATCCGCCATGGAAAGCTCCTGCCCCGCAAACCAGCGGTGGCGCGACAGGTGGTCCTCGATGAATGCCGTGGATGCCTGGAGGTTCGGATCGACCAGCTGCTGCTGGACCTTGCTGCACAAGGCGCGCGCGATGGGCCGCACGAAGAACGGCATCGGCTGCGTCGGAATCGTCGTGAACACCAGCTTCATCACCAGCCAGTTCATCAGCGAGCCTTCTGCGTAGTGCATCCAGTAGCGGCACTGCCGGCGCTCTGCCGAGCCGGCAGCCGGATCGAGCCCGGCCAGTTCACCAGCGGCCTTCGCTGCGTATTTCTCGACCAGGTACTCGATGATCGCGCCGGACTCCGCGACCACCACCCCATCGTCGGTGATCACCGGCGACTTGCCGAGCGGGTGGATCGCCTTGAGTTCTGGCGGCGCGAGTCGAGTGGCCGGATTGCGCCGGTACACCTTGAGTTCGTACGGAACGCCGAGTTCCTCGAGCAGCCACAGGATGCGCTGCGAGCGCGAGGTCTCCAGGTGGTGGACGACCAGCATTGCCAGGCCCTAGAGAATCACGCCGCAGACCATGCGGGCGCCGCCGCCGCCGAGTGGCGCAGGATGGTCGGAGTGGTTGTCACCCCCGGCGTGCACCATCAATGAATGGCCGGGCAGATCGCCGAGCTTCAGCCGGGGCGCCAGCACCGGCTGGTCGGCGATCCCGTCGGCGTTGACGTACAGCGGCGGCAGGTCGCCCAGGTGCCCGTCGCCCCACGGGTAGCCGTGCTTACCCGTCTTCGCGGGGTCGTAGTGCCCACCGGCAGCCAGTGCCGCTACTGCCTTGCCGTCTTTCTCGGCCGGCATGCAGCTGCCGTTTTCATGAACGTGGAAGCCATGCAGGCCCGGCGGCAAGCCCTTCAACTCGGGGGTGAATACGAGCCCGTATTTGGATTCAGTCACCGTTACCGTGCCGGCACTCTCGCCAATGCCGTTCGCGTCTACGAAGTTCATCTTGATGGTCAAGCCGTCGTCGGCCAGCGAACTCAGCGGGATCGCTGCCAGTATCGCCAACATTGCAAGGGCCTTCATGCTTTCGCTCCAGGTTGGGAATCGACATCCGACGGTCGCTCGATTGTACCGGCGGGCTGTCCACATTGTGGACCCATCGACCGGCGATCACCCGGCCTCTTTGCCCGGGCGGTCTGCCCGGAATCCAGTCGCGTCGCCCTGCTAAAATCCACGCTCATCAAGCGTACCGGTCAATTGCATGAGAAGAAAACCCAGCCGAGTGAGCATCACGCTCACACTGGCACTCGCGCTCGCGATTTGCGGTGTCCTCGGATACGCCTGGCTAGGACCACCGAGGATCGGCGACACCAGGGTGCTACTCGCCTCGCTATTCGGCAGAGGTGTCGCGACTCCCTCCCCAGGTGAGGTCTCCGACCGGTTGCGAGCCGCGCCGGGATTCAAGGTTGACCTGTATGCAGGAGACGTCCCGCTGGCGCGCTGGTTGCTGCCGACCGGTACCGGCGATCTGCTGGTCGCGCGCTACCGCGGTGGTGAAGTGATGCTGCTCGAGCGCGATCTTGATGGCGACGGGCATCCAGACGGGCGTCGCGTCCTGCTCACGAGCCTCGATAGACCTCACGGACTTGCGATTCGCGACGGCTGGCTTTACGTGGCGGAGAAGACGGCCGTCGGTCGCATACGCTTCGACCAGCAGACAGGTGCCACGACCGGCGCCTTCCAGCGGGTCATCACGGGACTCACGGGAGACGGAAACCACGTCACGCGCACCATCGCGTTTGGCCCCGACGGCAAGCTGTATCTCTCGCAGGGTTCCAGCTGCAACGTCTGCGAAGAAAAGGACAAGCGCCGTGCGACGATGATGCGATTCGCGCCCGACGGCACGCAGGGCGAGATTTACGCGACCGGGCTGCGCAATAGCGTCGGCTTCGACTGGGCGCCCTGGGACGGCTCGCTGTACGCCACCGAGAACAGCCGCGACCTGCTTGGCGACGACTTTCCGCCAGATGAACTGAACCGCATCGAGCGCGGTGCCTTCTACGGCTGGCCCTACTTGAACGGATTCAACGTGCTCGACCCCGACCTGGGCCGCGGACACGAGGCCCTGCTCACGACGGCGAAGCCGCCGGCGCACGGATTCCGCGCGCACAACGCGCCGCTCGGCATCGTCTTCCTGCGCTCGCCGGCGAGGCCAACGGGATACGAGCGTGCGGCGGTTGTCGCGCTGCACGGCTCGTGGAACCGATCGGTCCCGGACGGCTACAAGGTAGTGACGCTGCACTGGGGCAAGGACGGTACGATCGAAGAACGCGATTTCCTGACCGGCTTTCTCGGCAACTCGGGTGTGATCGGCCGCCCCGCTGGCGTCGCCGAGGCACCGGACGGGACCGTGTATGTCGCCGACGACTACGCAGGCGCGATTTATCGTGTTACACCGACCGGCGGTCTTTGAACGCCGGGCCCGACGCCAGAATTTCGACGCCATCGACCAACGCAACGGCAACTCACAGCCATGTCGAACAGCAGGCTCGTCTACTCCACCGGCCAGGGCCGACTCTGCCCAGAATGTGCCCGCCCGATGACCGGATGCCGCTGCAGGCGCAGCAAGCCGGCGCAGGCTGCGTCAACCGTGGGCAAGGGCGACGGGATAGTGCGGGTGGGCCGGGAGACAAAGGGACGCAAGGGAAAAGGCGTCACCTTGGTCACCGGCGTGCCGCTTGCTGGCGCTGCGCTCGAGGAACTCGCCACGCGCCTCAAGAAGACGTGTGGATCGGGTGGAACCGTGCGCGAAGGCGTGATTGAAATCCAGGGTGATCACCGCGACACGCTGGTCTCTGAACTTGGGAAACTGGGCTACGGCGTGCGGCGTTCCGGGGGCTGAGCGCTGGGCGCTACACATGTCGAATCTATTTACACATTCAGCCAGCGGTGTTCCGGTACCTCTTAAGCGTGGCCTTTAAGTTGTTGTTTTAGCAACTATTGTTTTTTTGGCTTGAATCTTGCTTTACCCCTCCTAACCCGATGAATTATTGGGGCAACGGGCTTAGATACACGTTGGAGGGGTGTGACATGAAATCAAAAATCCTTGGACTGCTGGCGCTTGGAATGCTCTCAAGCGCCGCCTATGCAGACGTCATCACGCTCGATTTCGAGGGCGTGGGCGATTACGTTCCGGTGGGCAATTACTACAACGGCGGTGGCGGACCAAACTACGGCATCTCTTTCTCGGATGCGACCCTGGCACTGGTCGATGCCGACGCCGGCGGCAATGGTAATTTTGCCAACGAGCCTTCGCCGAACACGGTGATGTTTTTCCTGGAAGCCAACAACGCGATCCTGGATTTCGCGGCCGGATTCAACACCGGATTTTCCTTCTACTACTCATCGTCGACTGAAGCAGCAGTCACGATATGGAGCGAGGTCGGTGGCACCGGCACGCTTCTCGGCACGCTAAATCTGCTGGCGCAGGGGTTTGACAACTGCACCGGGGACCCCAGCGGCAGCTACTGTAACTGGACCGCGGTGGGAGTGACATTCGAGGGTATTGCGCGCTCGATCAACTTCGGCGGCACGGCTAACTACACAGGCTACGACAACATCACCTTCGGCTCGGAAATCCCGGGTGGCGGCACTGATGTTCCGGAGCCGACCTCGCTCGCGCTGCTTGGCCTCGGCCTCGCAGGCCTGGGCCTGGGCAGACGCCGCAAAGCATAGGACGGCAAGCTCCACGGAAAAGGAAGCCCGTCCTCGTGACGGGCTTCTTCTTTTGGAAAACAGCCAGTCAAGGACTACCTCCGCGTCGAGCAAGGCATTCCGACAATCAGACTACAGCCACGACTATCGCCAGGTAGTGTAGCCTCAGGTGCAGCCAGCCTCGGCGGGGTCTCACCCGATGAAGCGAAGCCCAACTATCCGCCTGAACAAGTACCTCGGCGAGTCGGGCACCTGCTCGAGGCGTGAAGCCGACCAGTGGATCGAGGCTGGCCGCGTCACCGTCAACGGAGCGGTTGCCGTACTCGGCACCCAGGTCGCCGACGGGGACGTGGTGCAGGTGGACGGCAAGCCGCTGCCGGAGCGACCGACCCGCGTCTACCTCGCGCTCAACAAGCCTGTCGGGATCGAGTGCACGACCGACCGCGACGTACCGGGCAATATCGTCGATTTCGTCGGTCACCGCGAACGCGTCTTCCCGATCGGGCGCCTGGACAAGGACTCCGAGGGCCTGATCCTGCTCACCAACGACGGCGACGTCGTCAACACCGTGCTGCGCGCCGAACACGAGCACGAGAAAGAATATGTCGTCGCCGTGGACCGGCCGCTCACGCCTGAGTTCCTCGCGGGCATGGCACGCGGCGTTCCGATCCTCGACACGGTCACCAATCCCTGCCGGCTGACGCAGGTCGGACGCAACACTTTCCGCATCGTGCTGACGCAGGGCCTGAACCGCCAGATACGGCGCATGTGCGAGCATTTCGATTACACGGTGCGGAACCTGCAACGGATTCGCATCATGCACGTGAGGCTCGGCGACCTGCCGCTCGGCCGATGGCGCAACCTGACGCCGGTCGAGATCCGCGGGCTGGTGAAACCGAAGAAAACGCTGAGCCTGCGTTCGCGCCAGCCGCCGTCCGCCTGATCCGCAGCAAGCGTCGAAATCGAGCCCGAGGCCCGGGCCAGCGCGCCAGGCTGCGCTTCCCGATGATTTTCAGCCCGCTACTCAGCTGCTGCCAGGCGGCTCGCGCAGTGAGCGCTTGTGCGCCAGGTCCAGGTACATGTTATAGCCGGCCACGCCTGCAGGAAACAGGTTCGAGAGGATGCCGACCGAGTCATTCTTGCCGAACGTGAAGTAGGCGAGCAACAGCAGGCTGCCCCAGATGCTCATCGTCCAGAACAACCTTGGCACCACGGGCCGGCCGTGCTTCCGGGAATATGCCATCTGCACGAACCACCGGCCCGCGAAAAGCACCACGCCGAAATAGCCGACCAGCTTCCACGGCGTGATGGTGATACTGAACACCGTGTACAGGACCTCGTTCATATGATTTCTCCATGAGCCTTGCCGTCCTGCCCGGCTGCAAACTCGCGCGCCCGATGCAGGTCACTTTCCGTATCGACGCCGAGACCCGGCGGCACCCGACAGGTTGCGACCAGGATGCGTATTCCGTGCTGGAGCGCTCGCAGCTGCTCGAGCCGTTCCCGCAGCTCGAGGCTTGATGGCGGCAGACGCGTGACCTGGCGCAGCGCGCCGACTCGATAGGCGTAGATACCGACGTGGCGCCGCGCACCTGCGAATTCCTGCTCGGCGCCCGCGGCACCCGTCGCGCGGTCGCGCATGAATGGAATCGGCGCCCGGCTGAAATACATTGCTCCACCGTCGTCCGCGGCGACGAGCTTGACAACGTTCGGGTCCCTGAATTCCTCGAGCGACCGGATCGGGGTCGCGAGCGTCGCGATTCCTGCGGATTCGTCATCGAGCAGCAATTCCGCAGCCTGATCGATCAGCGACGGCGGCATGAAAGGCTCGTCACCCTGGACGTTGACGACCACCGTGTCCTCGTCCCAGCCGAGCGCCGCTGCCACCGCAGCGACACGGTCGGTGCCTGATGGCAGGTCCGGATCCGTCATCATGGCGATCTTTCCGCTCGGGTCGCGGGGATCGCGAACCGCCGCAGCGATTCGCTGGTCGTCGGTCGCAACCACCACCCGACCTGCACCGCTTGCACAGGCCTGCTCGACGACGCGCTGAATCATCGGCCGGCCACCAATGTCGAGCAGCGGCTTGCCCGGCAACCTGACAGAGGCGTAGCGCGAGGGAATGACAACGTGGAACCGCACCGTCAGTCCTTCAGGAGCGCGTCGTCCGCCGCAAGCCGCGTCGCCTCCTCTTCCAGCATGACCGGGATTTCGTCGCGGACCGGGAACGACAGCCGGTCAGCGCGGCATACGAGGCATGGCACGTCGCGATGCCACTGCAGCGGCCCCTTGCACACAGGGCAGGCGAGAATATCGAGAAGCTTGTTATCCAAGTTTGACTCCGGCGCCGGTAAGCCCGACGCGTTCCAGGACCAGGGTGAGCATGTCCTTGGCCGTTCCGCGCTCGACGTTTACGTCGAGTGCCACGTACCACCAGCCAGCCCGGGCGTATGCCGCGCATTTTACGGCATCTTTCTCCGTCATCAGGACCGTCGCATCTTCCGGGAACGGCAGCGCCAAGGGATCGATCCGGGCATGGTCCGGCAGCGGATGCGGGGTGACGTCCAGTCCTGCCTCGCGCAGGGCGTCGACGAACGCCTGCGGGTTGCCCACGCCGGCCACTGCGTGCACTCGCCGACCGCGAAATTGAGCCAGTTCCCTGTGCTCGCCGGTCAGCAGGTTGACGGCCTCTCCCGGCGAAAGCATCGCCTCGGCGACGAAAGGGCGCCGCGGTTGAACGCGCGACACGCCCTCGACACCACGTCGCGTCAGCACGACCGCATCGGCGCGTTCGATCCATCGTGCCGGTTCGCGCAACGGCCCGGCAGGCAGCAGGCACCCGTTACCGAAGCCGCGCGCCGCGTCCACGACCACGATCTCGAAATCCCGGCTGAGTCTCAAGTGCTGCAGGCCGTCGTCAGAGACCACGATCTCCGCACCACTCGCTTCCGCCAACCGCGCCGCGGCGGCCCGGTCCGCGCCGATCACGACCACGTGCGGGCCGTTGCGGGCGTGCAGCAGTGCCTCGTCGCCGACCTCGGCCGGGTCGTCGCCCGCCAGGACCGTCCGCACGCGGCGGGCATGCCTGCCACCGTAGCCACGCAGCACAACGCCGACGCGGTGGCCTCGCCGGGTAAGTTCCCGAACCAGCCACGAAGCCACCGGGGTCTTGCCGGTGCCGCCGACCGTGAGGTTTCCAACCACGACCACCGGTACGCCGATCCGTGCGCGGCCCAGCAGACCGGCGGAATACAGGCCGCGCCTGGCGGCAACCACAAGCCCGAAGATCCACGACAGCGGCCAGAGTGGAATGCTTCGCCATGCGGGGCCGTACCACAGCTCCTGCAGTCGCGCGCCAGCGTTCATTCGTTGAACTGCATGCGGTACAGCGCCGCATACTGGCCATCGCGGGCCAGCAACTCCTCGTGGGTTCCGGTCTCGATCACGCGGCCGCCGTCCATCACCAGGATCCGGTGCGCCTTCTCCACGGTGGACAGCCGGTGCGCGATCACCAGCGTGGTACGTCCGTGCATCAACTGGTCGAGCTGTTCCTGGATCTGGCGCTCGAGTTCCGTGTCGAGTGCCGATGTCGCCTCGTCCAGGATCAGCACCGGCGTGTTGCGCAGCAGCGCCCGGGCGATCGCGATTCGCTGGCGCTGCCCCCCCGAGAGCAGCACGCCTCGGTCGCCCACGACGGTGTCAAGTCCGGCCGGCAGCGAGTCGGTGAACTCGGTGACGCGCGCTGCGCGTGCCGCCGCCTCGATCTCCCCGGCACCTGCGGGATAGCCGAAAGCGATGTTCCTGCGGATGGAGTCATTGAAGAGCACTATGTCCTGGCTGACGAGGCTCACCTGCGCGCGGAGATTCACCAGCCCGTACTCGCGGACGTCGCGTCCGTCGAGCAGTACCTTGCCCGACCCGACATCGTAGAACCTCGGCAGCATGTTGACGATCGTGGACTTGCCGCTTCCGGAGCGTCCAACGATCGCGAGTGTCTCTCCCGCACGAACCGCGAAGCTGACGCCGGAGAGGACTTCGCGCGAGCCGGTCGGGTAGCGGAACGAGACGTCGCGGTACTCGACTTCGCCACGGGCCCGCACGATGGTGCGCTCGCCACCCGGGTCCTCCGGCGGCGTGTCGATGATCTCGAAGATGCTCTCGGCGGCCGCGATTCCCTGCTGCAATGGACCGGCGACGTTGATGATCCTGCGCAGCGGCGCGGTCACGAGCCCGAGCGCCGCGATGAACGACGTGAAGTCGCCAACCGTCATGACGCCATTCATTGCATCCAGCGTCGCCGAATACAGCACCCACGCCATCGCGCTCGCTGCGACCAGTTGAACGACGGGATCGCTCAATCCCTTGGTGAGCATCAGGCGCATCTGCGAGCGGCGATTCTTCTCGATGACTTCGTCGAAGAGCTGCGCCTCGTAATGATGCGCATTGAACACGCGCACGACGCGCGGCGCCTCGATCGCCTCCTTGGCCACTCGCGTCACGTCGCCCATCGAGTTCTGGATGCGGCGGCTGTAGCGGCGGAACAGCTGGTTGATGCGGCGGATCATGAACGCGATCAGCGGTCCGACAGTGAGGCTGATCAGCGTGAGTCGAGGGTTCTGCCACAGCAGGTACCCGATCAGCGCGAAAATGGTCAGCGTGTCCCGGATGAACACCGTGATCGAATCGGTGGTCGCCTGGGCAACCTGCTCCGTGTTGTACGTCAGTCGCGACAGCAGCGCTCCCGACGCCTCGCGGTCGAAGAAGCTGATTGGAAGGTGAAGGTAGCTGTCGAACAGCTGGGCACGCATCGTCTTCACGATGTGCCGCCCCACGTAGCCCGGACAGTAGGTCTGCATGAAGTCACCCACGCCCCGGAACACGAACAGCGCGATCAGCGTGACCGGCACCAGCCAGGTCATGCGCGGGTCCTTGTTGACGAAGGTCCCGTCGAGAAAGAACTTGATGAAGCCCGCCCAACCGGCATTGGAGGCCGCCGACATCACCATGCCCAGCACGCCCACCATGAACATCGACCGGTGTTCGCGCAGGTAGCCGACCAGCCTGCGGTAGGTTTTCAGCGCACCGGTCCTCAGGCGCAGTTCACCGGCGCCCACAGCCTTGGTGCCGCTAATCTCCCTGGGCTTCATCGTTGACCGTCGCGATGTTGATCTGGCGATACCCGGCACGCCCCGCAATTTCCATCGCCGTCACCACCGACTGGTGCGTGGCGCGAGCGTCGGCACGGACCGTGACCGGCATTGCGCGATCGCCGTCGGCGACCTTGCCGAGCGCTGCGGCCAGTGTCTCCGGGCTGTTGTTGACCAGCGAGCGACCGTTCACGCGGTAACCGCCCGCGGCGGTCACGTCAATCTCGACCGATGCGCGCTGCGACTCGGCATCCGGCGCGATGCCTGCTTCCGGCAACCGGATCTTCAGGCGCCCCTCGTCGATGAACTTGGTCGACAGCATGAAGAAGATCAACAGCAGCAACACCACGTCGATCAGCGACGTCATGTTCAGGTCGGGTTCCTCGGTGCGGCGCGGCTGGAATCTCACTCGGCGGTTTCCCTGGTCGCGTTCGGCGTCGTGCCGCTCGCACGGTCGATCGCCTGCACCAGCTTGATGGACTCTTTCTCCATCTGGATCACCAGCGAATCCACCCGGCCTCGCAGGTAGCGATACGCTACCAGCGCGGGAATGGCGACCAGCAGGCCTGCAACGGTGGTGATCAGCGCCTCCGAAATGCCGCCCGCCATGGCCGTGGGATTGCCGATCCCGGCAACGGTAATCGCCTTGAAAGTGCGCATCATCCCCGTGACGGTGCCGAGCAGGCCGAGCAGCGGCGAAATCGCGGCGATCGTCCCCAGCATGTTCAGGAATCGCTCGAGGTCGTGCGTCACGTGGCGGCCGGCATCCTCGATGGCGCCGATCATCACCGCCCGGTCGCGATGGCGATTGGCCAGCCCCGCCGCGAGCACGCGACCCAGCGGAGAATGCTGCTGCAGCGCCGCGATCTGCTTGTCGGAGAGCGCGCGGTTCTCGACCCATTGCCAGACCTTGTCGACCAGCTCCACCGGCACGACCCGCTGCGCGCGCAAGGTCCAGAGCCTCTCGAGCGTGATGGCCACCGCCAGGATGGAGCACAGGATGATCGGCACCATCACGATGCCGCCGGCCTTCACGATCTCGAACATGTCCTGGTACTGGCCCTTTGTCGCTGAGCTTGGCGATGATACTTGATCGCGGGCGCGAGCCGCGACCCGATACCGTCAAGGGTCCCGCCAGGGCCGCAGCGCC
The DNA here is from genome assembly GCA_963732375.1 of uncultured Gammaproteobacteria bacterium. Taxonomy (GTDB): domain Bacteria; phylum Pseudomonadota; class Gammaproteobacteria; order Steroidobacterales; family Steroidobacteraceae; genus RPQJ01. Next base: position 206,701 of record CAVSZE010000012.1, on the reverse strand, counting down.
GTCCGCCGCCATTCGACCGGTGTGGACATTGCCTCGCCGGATCCGAGGTCGAATTCGATGGCGCCGGACGTGGCCGTATTGAGCATATTTGCACCGGACTGGGACCAGCGCTCCACGACGCTGGACGCAGGAAATCCCCAGCGATTGCGGTACCCAGCCGGCACCAGGGCCCAGCGGGGCCGTATTGCGTCGACCAGCCCCTGTCCCGACGACGTGCGACTGCCATGATGAGGAACGACGACCGCCGTGATGCCCACGGGCAGTCCGCGACCGAGCATCTCGGTCTCAGCGTCGTGCTGGATGTCGCCGGTGAGAAGCAGGGCCTCGTCGCCGGCACGCACCAGCAGCACACAGGAGCGGTCATTGTCCCTGGGCAACATTGGTGAAGCCGGATGCAGCCATTCGAAATCGACACCGTCCCAGGTCCAGCGTGTGCCTGCGCTGCAGCGCTCCGCGCGACCACTGCCGAGGTCGTCGAGCGCCTTGCCGCTCGCCACAAAACGCCGCACCGGCATCAGTCCCGCCAGTGACGCGGAGCCGCCCGTGTGGTCGCCATCGTCATGGCTGGCGACCAGCAGGTCGACCCGCCGCTGGCCCCGGCTGCGGAGATAGGGCTCGACGACCAGCACACCAGTGTCGGTCCCGCTGCGGAATGCGGGCCCCGTGTCGTACACCAGCAGGTGGCGCCTGGTCTCGACCACTGCGGCGAGTCCCTGTCCCACGTCCAGCAGCGTGAAGTGCGCGGATCCGGGCGCCGGCGGCGCGGCCCGCCACGCGCAAAGGGCCGCGACCATCAGCGCGCCCGCGACACGCCCCGGCGCCGGCAACGGCAACATCGCGGCGACTGCGCCGGCCACCAGCAAGGTCCATGCCCAGGCCGGAAGGGACGCGACCCCCCAGGTAGCCAGCGGCCAGGACGCCGGCGCCGATATCAGCGGCCACGTGAATTCGATGACCCAGGCGCAGCAACGCAGCACCACCGCGCCGACCGACGGCATTGCCAACGCAAGCGTTATGGCCACCAGGATCGCCGGCACGATGAACAGCGTGTAGAGCGGGATCGCGAAAATGTTGACCAGTGCGGACACCAGCGACACGTTGCCAAAGCACGCCGCAAGCACTGGAACGAGGCCTACGGTGACCGCGAGCTGTGCCTGGGCGAAGCCCGCGACGACCCCGGTTCTCGCCAGCCCGCCGGTACTTGCGAGCAGGATCGCCGCGACCGCCCCGAACGACAGCCAGAACCCGACCGCGAGCGGCGCCAGCGGGTCGAACAGCAGCACTGCGATTGCGCCCAGCGCCAGCGCGTCCGCCACGCCGACCCTGCGCCGCAGCAGCAGCGCCACCGCGACCATCGCGATCATGATCATCGTGCGCTGGGTGGGTACCGACCAACCGGCCAGCAGCGAATATCCGAACGCGGCCAGCGTCCCGGCCACCACCGCGGGGTCGCGCCGCGCACCGAGCGAACCTCGCCGCTGGCGCCAGCGCTGCACGCGCAGCGCAAGCCATGCGGTCACCGTCGAAAACATCCCGATGTGCATGCCCGATATGGCCATCAGGTGACTCGTGCCGCTGCGCGCGAGTTCCCGCCACTGCTCGCGACTGAGCGCGTCCTGCAAGCCGACCGCGAGGCCGGCAACGATGCCGGTGGCCGGGCGTGCTCCCAGCGCGCCACGGATCGCCTCGGCGATCGCACCGCGAGCCGTGAGCACGGGACTCTGCGCGATGTCGCGCCAGTCGCGTCCTTCAGTGGCGGCCGACTTCACGTAGCCCGATGCGCCGATGCCGTCCCGCAGCAAGCGCGCTTCCTGGTCGTAGCCGCCGGGATTCGAGAAACCGCGCGGCCGGCGAAGCTTCGCAACCAGCACCATGCGCTCGGCGGCCTTCGGCGCCGCGGCAGTGTCGTACCAGGTGAGGTCCACCAGCGGAGGCACGCCGGGCACCGGCTCGGTTGCGAATCGAAAACGGGCACCTGCCTCGAGCAGCTGCGGGACCGATGCCACGGTGCCACGCAGTTCGACATTGCTGCCCTCGAGCGCCGGGTCGAGCCGTTGCTCGAGCCGCCCCGATACCGAGAACCAGCACCAGGCGAAGCCGGCCGCGAACGCCAGCGGCGAAGGATGGCGCGATGCCAGCGCCAGCGACGCGCCAAGGACAATGACGGCCGCCACGATCAAGCCAGCCGGCAACGCCGTCAGTGACAGCAGCAGGCAAGTGCCACACAGGAAACCGAGAGCCGTGGGGACCATGGCTGGCCGCGCTCCGCCGATCCGGGCCAGCAGGATGCTCCTTGCGGCGGCGGCAAACGCCGCACGAATCAGGCGGGTTCGCGCAGATTCAGCCGGAAACCAGCATTCCGTTACGTAGTTTCAGCCGGCGATCGCAGGAATTCAGCCGGCTACCAGTCTTCCGTCGCGCAGCGTCAGCACGCGTTGCATGCGCGAGGCGATCTCGGCCGCGTGCGTCACGATCACCAGGCTGGTGCCCAGCTCGCGATTGAGTTCCAGCATAAGGTCCAGCACGCCACGGGCATTGGTGCCGTCGAGGTTGCCGGTGGGCTCATCGGCCAGCACCAGCTGCGGTCGCGTCACCAGCGCGCGCGCCACGGCCGCGCGCTGGCGCTCGCCGCCGGAGAGCTGTCCCGGCCGGTGACCGAGCCGCCCGCCGAGGCCCACGCGCTCGAGCAGCGCTCGCGCCTCGGCCTGCGCTTTCGCAACGGAATCCCGCCGCACCAGCAGCGGCATCGCGACATTTTCGAGCGCGGTGAACTCGGGCAGCAAGTGGTGGAACTGGTAGACGAATCCGAGCGCACGATTGCGCAGCACGCCCCGGGCCGCGTCGGACATTTCGGCGAGCGACTGCCCTGCGATGCGCACGGTGCCGGACGACGGCAGGTCGAGCCCGCCGAGGATCTGCAGCAACGTCGTCTTGCCCGACCCGGAGGCCCCGACGATCGCGATCGTCTCGCCCTGCCCGATGGCAAGCTCCACGCCCGAGAGCACCACGAGTCGCTGGCCCGCCTCGTCGAAGTGCTTGCGAACGTCCACGCAACTCAGGATTTCGCTGTCAGTCATGTCGCAACGCCCTCGCTGGATTGGTGCGCGCTGCGCGCCAGGCGGGATAGAGTGTGGAAAGGCAGCACAGCGCGAACGCGGTGCCCGCGATCAGCAGTATGTCGCCGGGCTCGACACGAGCCGGCAGGTCGCTCATCAGGTAGACGCTGGCGTCCATGAAACGCGTTCCCAGGACTCGCTCAAGTCCGTGCACCAGCGACTCGAGGTTCAGCGACAATACGACTCCCAAAGCGACGCCGCCGAGCGTGCCCACCAGCCCGATCACCGTGCCCTGGGTCGCGAAGATCGCCAGCACGCTTGCCGGGCGGGCGCCGAGCGTGCGCAGGATCGCGATGTCCGGCTGCTTGTCCTTCACCGCCATCACCAGCGTGGAGACGATATTGAACGCTGCCACCGCGACCACCAGCAGCAGGATGAAGAACATCATCCGCTTGGTCAGTTCGATGGACCGGAAGAAGTTCGCCTGCCGCTGCGTCCAGTCCTCGACCCACAGCCCTCCCCCGAGTTCGCGCGCCACGTCACGCGCGGCCTGCGGAGCCTGGTAGGGATCGCGGACAGCAAGCCGGATCCCGGTCACGTTGTCGCCGAGCCGGAATACGCGCTGCGCGTCCGCGAGGCTCACGAGCGCGAGCCCGTTGTCGATCTCGTACATGCCCGAATAGAACGTGCCGGCCACGGTGAATCGACGCATGCGTGGCACCACGCCCGCGGGCGTGACCGAGCCCTGCGCGATCGCCATCACGACGCTGTCTCCCGGCACTACGCCGAGACGCGCCGCAAGCTCCGACCCGAGCAGCATGCGGTAGGAACCGGGTGCAAGCGCCCCGAGCGAGCCGCTCTGCAATCGGTCGGCGATCGCCGAGACAGTGGTCTCGATCACCGGGTCGATGCCGCGAACGCTGGCCGGGGCCGACTTGCCCTTTGGCTTGTCGGCGATCAGCAGCGCCTCGCCTTCGACATACGGAGCAGCAGCCTCGACACGCGCATCGCCGAGCGCCGTCGCGCGCATCGCCGGCCAGTCCGGGGCGCCGGCGCCGAACGCGGCCAGCGTCGCGTGCGAGGTGATGCTCAGTATCCGGCTGCGCAATTCGGTCTCGAAGCCGTTCATCACCGACAGCACCACGATCAGCACCGCCACGCCGATCGCCACGCCCAGCATGGACATCAGCGATATGAACGACAGGAAACGGTTGCCCGACGAACGCAGGTAGCGTCGTCCGATGGTGACTTCGAAAGGAACCTGGCCTGCCATCACTCGTACCGCAGTGCCTCGGCCGGCTCGGTCGCCGCGCCGCGCACGGCCGGGTAGATGGTAGCGAGCACCGTGAGCAGGAACGCGATCGATGAAATCGCCGCCACCTGCCCGATTCGCAGCTCCGACGGCAGCTCGGTGATGTAGTAGACGGTCGGATCCATCACGTGAAAGCCGAGCGTGCTCTCCAGCACCGGAACGATGACCCCGACGTTCTCCGCAACCACCACGCCGAGCACGGTGCCGACCAGCGTGCCGATCGCACCGATCACGAGCCCCTGCGTCAGGAACACGCCCACTACGCCGCGCGGCGCCAGCCCGAGCGTCCTCAGGATGGCGATGTCCGAGCGCTTCTCATTGACCACCATCACCAGCGCCGCAACGATGTTGAAGGCAGCCACGGCGACGACCAGCATCAGGATCAGGCTCATCATCGTCTTCTCGATGCGGATGGCCCTGAAATACGCGGCGTGCTCCCGGCTCCAGTCGCGCACCTTGAAGCCCGGCCCGAGTGCCGCGGCCACGGCCGCCGCACGCGTCGGAGCAGCCATCACGTCGTCGAAGCGCAGCCGGATTCCCGCGGGCCCGGCGTCGTCGCCGGCGAGCTCGGCGGCGTCCTGCATGGGCACCAGCACCAGCGTGCCGTCGTGATCCTGCAGGCCGACCTCGAAGAAACCCGACACCTCGAAGGTCTGCAGCGCCGGTCGGCCTCCGGTGAGCAGGTCCCGGCCCGGAACCATCACCGTAAGCTGGTCGCCGACCTGCGCGCCGAGTTGCCAGGCAAGCGCACGGCCGAGGATCGCATGTCGCGATCCCGGCGTGAGGTCGGCAAGCCGTCCCTCGAGCAGGTGCTGCTCGATGCTGGAGACGCCCGGCTCGGCCTGCACGTCCACGCCGTGCAGCAGCGCGGGCATCAGCTGCCCCGACCGCCCGACCATGGCCTGCACGTCGACGAACGGCGCCGCGCCCAGGGTGCCGGGCACCGCGAGCGCGCGGTCGGCGACGGCCCGCCAGTCCGACATCCGGTCCGGTGGACCCGTGACCGTCGCGTGTGCCGTGAGCGCGACCAGGCGCCCGCGGAGCTCACCTTCGAATCCGTTCATGACTGAAATGATGGTGATGAGTGCCGCGACGCCCAGGCACACCCCAAGCATCGACACCCACGAAATGAAGGACACGAAGAACCCCTGCCGCCGGGTCCGGACGTAGCGCAGTCCGATAAATACTGGCAGGGGATGGAACATGCTGGATCCTGACGAAAGGCCGCAAGGCTACCCGCGGACACCCTGTTTTGCACGCCGCATGAACGACCGCCCTCGCCCCCGGGCAGGCACAAACCGGCAATCCGTCACGCCCTGCGCAGCGAGGCCGGTGCTATATTGCCGGTGTAGTTCCAGCAGGGGCCTTGATCATGCGCAAGATTGTGCTGGCGATAGCCGGAGTGGCGTTTGGGCTGGGTTTTGCGACCGCGCAGGCGCAGGAGGGCCAGCCGGCGGGCGCCTCGTATGGACAGGCCCAGGTGAGTGTCCCCACCCGGGGCCTCACCATGGCACAGGTCGAGCAGCGCTATGGGGCCCCGGCCAACCGTATTGCCGCAATAGGCCAGCCGCCGATCGCTCGCTGGGTTTACCCGTCGTTTGTGGTGTATTTCGAATACAACCTGGTCATTCACGCGGTCGGAACCCAGGTCACTGCATCCAACAACTGACGGGCAGCTGACAACGCGTCCGCGCGCCACATCCGCGCACGCCGACCCGCGCCTCCTCCCATTCTGTCTGATAATCTTCGCAGCCCTGCGGGACCCGACCGCGCCTACTTGTGCACATAGAACAAATCTCATGATTTGTTCTTAAGCTATTGTTTTGAATAAACAAATACAATCCATTCTGCCGGACCTGCAACGCCCGGTCCTTAGATGGGCGGGTCTTGGCGGTGCGGGCACCGCACTGCACCTCGCCCGGTCCGTGGCCGGAATCCGCGTCCCGCTACTGCTGGTCGCGGCAGATGCCGCGGGCGCCACGCGGCTTGAGGAAGAAATCAGGTTCTTCGCGCCCGCAACACTGCCAGTGCTGGCGTTCCCGGGCTACGAGACCCTGCCCTACGACCAGTTCTCACCGCACCCGGACATCATCTCGCAGCGCCTGCGGACGCTGGCACGGTTACCGACGCTGGGCAGGGCGATCGTCGTCACGGACCTGCCGACCGCGCTGCAGCGCCTGCCGCCGCGCTCGTTCATCGACGGCCACGCGCTCGCTATCGACGTCGGCCAGGAACTCGATCTCGCCGCGTTCAGGCTGCGGCTCGCTGCCGCCGGATACGCGAGCGTGCCCCAGGTCGGGGCTCCCGGCGAATTCGCCATCCGCGGCTCGCTGTTCGACGTGTTCCCGATGGGCAGCGAGGTGCCGCTGCGCATCGACCTGATGGACCTGCGGGTGGAAAGCGTGCGCAGCTTCGACGCCGACACGCAGCGCTCAGGCGAGCGCCTGCCGCGTGTTGACCTGCTGCCCGCCCGCGAGTTCGGCCTCGGGGCGGAATCGGTGCGTGACTTCCGACGCCGCTTCCGCACGCGCTTCGAAGGCGACCTGACGCGCATGCCGTTGTATCGGGACGTTGGCGAAGGCCTGGCACCAGCCGGCATCGAGTACTACCTGCCGCTGTTCTTCGACGAGACGGCGAGCCTTTTCGACTACCTGCCCGCCGGCGCGGTAGTCGCATTGCCGACTGAATACCGAACGACCCTCGCCTCCGCATGGACCTCGGTGGAGGAACGATTCGAGGAACGCAGGTACGACATCGAGCACCCGGTGCTCGCGCCCGGCGAAATATTCCTGCCGCCCGAGGACTGGCAGGCGGCGCTGGCCCGCTCGCCGCGGCTGCTGCTGGGCGACGGGGACGGCCACGACGAGGTGCCGGCACTGGACCTTCGCACCTTGGAAGCGCCGGCACTGCGACTCGACCAGCGGCACGAAGACTCGATCAAGGAGTTCGCCACGCGGCTGGCAAACCATGAGGGCCGCGTGTTGCTGGCCGCCGAGTCCGCGGGACGTCGTGAGTTGCTGCTCGACCTGCTCCGCCCGCACGGCGTGACCGCACGAGTGGTTGCGAGCTGGGAGGATTTCCTCGCGGGCGATGCGCCCATTGCGCTGACCGTCGCGCCGCTTGCATCCGGCCTGGCGCTGGCCGAACCGGCAATCACGCTTTACGCCGAAGAGCAGTTGTTCGGTGAGCGCGCCCGCCAGGAGCGACGCCGGCGTCGCTCCGACCGCGACCCCGCGCGCATCATCCAGCAGCTTGCCGACCTGCGACCCGGCGCTCCGGTGGTACACGAGGACTACGGCGTCGGTCGTTACCTGGGACTCACCACCATGGACGCGGGCGGTCTCGCCGCCGAGTTCCTGGTGCTCGAGTACGCCGACGGCGACAAGCTCTATGTCCCGGTTCAGTCGCTGGAACGGATCAGCCGCTACACCGGCGCAGCCCCCGAATCGGCACCGCTGCACAAGCTCGGCGGCGACCAGTGGGCCAAGGCCCGCAGCCGCGCGGCGGCCCGGATCCGCGACGCCGCCGCGGAACTGCTCGACGTATATTCCCGTCGGGCGGCCCGCGAGGGCCATGCGTTCGCAGTGGACGAGGCGCAGCTGCAGGCGTTCGCGGCGGGCTTCCCTTTCGAGGAGACCGCGGACCAGGCCGCCGCGATCGAGCAGGTAGTCACCGACTTGCGTTCGCCGAAGCCGATGGACCGCGTGGTGTGCGGCGACGTGGGCTTCGGCAAGACCGAGGTGGCGCTCCGCGCCGCGTTCGTCGCCGTGCAGGGCGGCAAGCAGGTCGCGGTGCTCGTGCCGACCACGCTGCTCGCGCAGCAACACTTCCAGACCTTCGCAGACCGCTTCGCGGACTGGCCGGTGCGCGTCGAGCTGCTGTCGCGCTTTCGCGGCGACGCGCAGACTAAGACTGCGCTGGCTGGGCTCGCGGACGGAAAGGTCGACATCGTGGTCGGCACGCACCGCCTGCTGCAGCCCGGCGTGCGATTCAAGGACCTCGGCCTGCTGATCATCGACGAGGAACACCGTTTCGGCGTGCGCGACAAGGAGAAGCTCAAGTCGATGCGCGCCGAAGTGGACGTGCTGACGCTGACCGCGACACCGATTCCCCGCACATTGAACATGTCGCTCGGCGGACTGCGGGACCTGTCGCTGATATCGACGCCACCGGTCGGCCGCCTCTCGATCAAGACCTTCGTCACCGAGTGGAGCGAACCCGTGGTTCGCGAAGCCTGCCTGCGCGAACTGCGGCGCGGCGGCCAGGTGTACTTCGTGCACAACTCGGTCGATACGATCGAGAACACCGGGCGCGTGCTTTCCGAGCTGGTTCCCGAGGCGCGCATCGCGATCGGGCACGGACAGATGCGCGAACGCGACCTCGAGCAGGTGATGCTCGACTTCTATCACAAGCGCGCCAACCTGCTGCTCTGCACCACGATCATAGAGAGCGGCATCGACGTGCCGACCGCGAACACCATCATCGTCGACCGCGCCGACCGTTTCGGGCTTGCGCAGCTGCACCAGCTTCGTGGCCGCGTCGGCCGGTCGCATCACCAGGCCTACGCCTACCTGGTCACGCCGCCGAAGAACGCCATCACCGCCGACGCGGTCAAGCGCCTGGAGGCGATCGAATCGCTCGAGGATCTCGGCGCCGGATTCGTGCTCGCGACTCACGACCTGGAGATCCGCGGCGCCGGCGAGCTGCTGGGCGAAGGCCAGAGCGGCCAGATCCAGGAGATTGGCTTCGCGCTGTACACGGAACTGCTGGAGCGCGCCGTCACTGCGATGCGCGCCGGCCGGGTCCCGGAACTGGAGCAGCCGTTGCATCACGGGCCGGAGCTCGAACTGCACGTGCCGGCGCTGCTGCCCGAGGCTTTCCTGCCAGACGTGCATGCGCGGCTGGTGCTCTACAAGCGCATCTCGGGCGTGAAAACCGAGGCGGACCTCGATGACCTGCAGGCCGAGACTATGGACCGCTTCGGCCTGCTTCCCGAGCCGGCGAAGAACCTGTTCCGCATCGCACGCCTGCGAGTGGGTGCCGCGCGGCTCGGCATCGAGCGGCTCGACGTCGGCCACAACGGAGGATCCGTGGCCTTCGGCCCCGACACACCGGTGGACCCGGGCGCGCTGATATTGCTGGTACAGAAGAGCGGCCGGGCGTTGCGCTTCGACGGCCCGAGCAAGCTCAGGTTCAGCGGTGCGTTCGAGCAACCGGAAGCCCGATTCGCGGCGGCGCTGTCGCAGGTTGAAGCGCTTGCGGGTTGCGTTTCCCGCTGAGCCGCGACTCAGATCGCCCCGTCCTCGACGCGGTTACCGCCGGCATGCTTGGCGCGCTCGAGCGCGCGCTGCGCCGCCTCGAGCAGCACCTCGCAATCGCGGCCCCGCGGCGGCACGACCGTCACCACTCCCGCGCTCATGGTCATGAATCGCCCGGTACGCGAACGCGGGTGGTGGATCGCAAGAGCGCGGATGCGACCCAGGATCGTTTCCGCGAATGCACTCGCATTCGGCGGCTCCATCGCCACGCCCAGCGCCACGAACTCGTCATCGCCGAATCGCGCCACCACGTCGCTGGCCCTGCGCATGGTCGCAGAGATGGTCCTGCCGAGCTGCCGCAGGACGCTGTCGGTCGCACCCTGGCCAAAGACCTCGCGATACTCGCGGCAACCGTCCACGTCGAACCTGAGCAGCGTGATCGTGCGGCCGTCACGCTGGCCGATGGACCAGTCGCGTCGCAGCGTCTCGAGCAGGTGCTCGACAGTGGCAAGGCCATTGGCCCGGTCAATGGCCGTGCCGGCGGCGACGCGCTGCAGTGGCCGGTAATACATCGCCAGCCGCCCGTCCGGCAGCAGCACGGCCCAGCGCTCGCAGCCGATCGCCGAACCATCCGCGCGCTTGAGCTGTACGCGCATCGCGCCGCAACCAGCCGTGGCCGTCGCGTCCAGTGGCGACTCGATCTCGAGTTCCTCGAGTTTCTGCCCGACCAGCGCGGACGCCGGCACCTGCAGCAGCGTCGCCAGTGTTTCGTTCGCGTAGAGGAGCTGCAATTGACTTCCCTCGACGACCACGATGCCGTCGGGGGCGTGGCGCAGGATGTCGGCGGATGGTGTCGGGTCGGTCATGCTCATGCGCCAGTTTATCGCTGGTCAGGCGTCAAGCTGCAAGCTCGGCGCGTCACGACAGTGATCCACTGCAGCCCTGCACTGCCCCCAGCGTTCGCTGGAGAGCAGCGAATCCCAGTCCGGGCCCGGCCGGCCATGCAGGCGCACCAGGCGGACCTGGCTCACCGGATCAGACTCGCCTTCGAGTTCGTCCAGCGTAGCGAGCACCGCGGGCCGGTCGTTGCACACCGACAGGATGTCGCAGCCCGCTGCCAGCGCCCGCCGCGCCCGCTCCGGCACCGAACCTGCCACTGCGGCGCCGCCCATGCTGAGATCGTCGGAAAATATCGCGCCGGTGAATCCAAGGCCGTGGCGCAGTTCCTGCTGGATCCAGCGTCGCGAGAATCCCGCCGGCGCCTCGTCCACCTCCGGGAACAGCACGTGCGCAACCATGACCGCGGCCAGGCCGTTGGCCACCAGCCGGCGGTACGGCAGCAGGTCCTCGCCCAGTTCAGCCAGCGTTCGCCGGTCCACCGGCAGCGCCTTGTGCGAATCGGCCACCACCGCGCCGTGTCCCGGGAAGTGCTTGGCGGCTGCCGTCATGCCAGCGGCGCGCATGCCCCGCACGCAGGCGACGGCCAGCGTCGAAACCACCTCGGGGTCGCGGTGGTAGGCGCGATCGCCGATCACCTCGCTCACGCCGTAGTCGAGGTCCACGCAGGGCGTGAAACTCATATCCACCCCGACGGCGCGCAGCTCAGCGGCCAGCAGCCAGCCGCACTGCCACGCGAGGCGCCGTCCGGCCTCCGGGTCCAGGTCGTAGGCGTGGCCGATGGATCGCTGCGACGGCAGGACCGTAAACCCGCTGCGGAAACGCTGCACCCTGCCGCCTTCGTGATCGACGGTGACCAGCAGCGGCGGCTTGCGGATCGAGCGGATTTCGTGGACCAGGTCCGTGAGCTGGGCGACGCTCTCAAAGTTGCGCGTGAACAGGATCACCGAACCGACCAGCGGGTGCGCGAGCACGCGCCGGTCCTCGGCGGTGAGCGCCGCGCCCGCAACGTCCACCATCACCGGGCCGAGTGTCACGACGCTTCCCGCAAGGGAATCACCGGGCGGCCAGCGTTTGCTTCGAGTCGTGCCGACATCGCCTCACCGTTCGAAGACCGCCATTGCCTCGACGTGCGTCGTGTGGGGGAACATGTCCATCACACCCGCCGCCGCGAGCCTGAATCCGTGCTCCCGCACCAGGATCCCCGCGTCCCGGGCAAGACTGCCCGGGTGGCAGGAAATATACACGACGCGCGCCGCGCCGCTTGCGCCCACCACCGGCAGCACCTCGCGCGCGCCGGCGCGTGGCGGATCGAGCAGCACGCGGTCGTAGCCACCCCTTGCCCAGGTCGCGTCGCTCATGTCGGCCGCGAGATTGGAGACATGGAAAGTCGTGTTCGCTAGACCGTTTCGTTCGGCGTTGCGTCGCGCGCGCTCGACCAGCCCCTGGTCGCCCTCGATGCCGACGACCTGTCCCGCACGGGTCGCGAGCGGCAGCGAGAAATTACCGAGGCCACAGAACAGATCCAGCACGCGGTGCCCGGGACCGGCGTCGATCAGGTCGACGGCACGCCTGACCATTGCTTCGTTCAGCGCGCCATTCACCTGGATGAAATCGGCCGGCTCGAATTCGATGCGCAGGCCGAATGCAGGCAATGAATAGTGCAGCGGTTCGACCGCGGCGCCCAATGGCCGGATGGTCTCGATGCCGCCCGGCTGCAGGTAGATGCGTACCGCGTGCTCACGCTCGAAACCCGCCAGCAGCTCCAGGTCCGTCGCGGACGGCTCGTCGAGCACGCGCAACACCAGCGCACAGGCGTCGTCTGCGACCGCGACCTCGACCTGCGGCACCCGCGATGCGATCGAGAGCCCCGCGACCAGCGCCGCGAGTGGATCCATCAGCGCCCCGGCCGGCGGCACCAGCACGCGGCACTCGTGCAGGTCGGCGACATAGGGCGCGCTTCGTTCGCGAAAGCCGACCAGCACCCGGCCCTTCTTCGGCACCAGCTTTACGCCAAGGCGCGCGCGCCGGCGATAGGCCCAGACGGGTCCGGTGAGCGGCTCGAGCACACGGCCGGGCTCGACTTCGCCCAGCCGCGCCAGGTTCTCGATGAGCTGCGCCTGCTTGAATGCGAGCTGTGCCGCAGGCGCGAGGTGCTGCAGTGCGCAGCCGCCGCAGAGGCCGAAGTGCGGGCACTCGGCCGTCACACGATCGGCGCTGGCGCGCAGCACCTGCTCGAGCACGGCCTCGTCGAACCGCCTGTGCCGGCCCACTCGACGCATGACGACGCGCTCGCCCGGCAACGAGTCCGCGACGAACACCGCCTTGCCGTCGACCCGCGCGACGCCTTTCGCCTCGTGCGAGAGATCGACGATGTCCGCCTCCTCCGGCGCGACGTTCAGACGCTTCATCTGGCCAGGCAGCTCATGCGGGATCGACGGGCCAGGCCGCGAGGAACTCCGCCAGGTGCGGCCTGCCTGCGGCGTCCAGCCAGGCGCGCACGATGCCGCACTCGCGATCGTGCTCCTCGGGCGTCAACCGGCCGCGCATCAGCTCGAAGCGCAGGTAGATCAGGTAGGTGTTGATGACGTCCGTCTCGCAGTAGTTGCGGATGTCCTCGGTGCGGCCCTCGATGTGCGCGTCCCACACGCCCTCGCCGGACATGCCGAGCTTGCCCGGCAGGCCGATCAACAGCGCCATGCGGTCGAGGCCGACGCGGCCGCGGCCCTGGTAGGCGGCGAGCACGTCCATCAGGTCGATGTGGCGCCAGTGGAAACGGCCCAGGTAGTTGTTCCAGCGAAAGGACTGGTCCTCGTCACCGGTCTCCCAGTAGCGGTGGGCCTGCACCCGATGGCGCATCGCCCGGTAGTTCAGCACCGGCAGGTCGAAGCCGCTGCCGTTCCAGCTCACCAGCGTGGGGCTGTAGCGCGCAATGCCGTCAAAGAAGCGGCCCACCAGCTCGGCCTCGGACGACGTGACCTCGCCCAGGCTCCAGGCCTTGAAGCCGTCCCGCGTTCGCATCGCGACCGAGATCGCGACGACGCGCTGCTGCTCCAGCGACAGGAACTCGGAGCCTGTCTGCTCGCGCTGCCGGGTCTGCATGACGTAGCCGACCTGCTTGTCGGACAGGCCGTCGAGTCCGTACAGGCGGCGCCCGAACTCGACGTCCGGAACCGTCTCGATGTCGAACGCGAACACGTTACTGATGGTCACGATGCCCCCCTGCGCATGAGTACTGCCACGGCGACAACGAGGCCCGCCTCGTCGGTCAGCGTGACGTGCCCTTCCCCGGCGCCAAGCTGGTCGCGAACCTTCAGGCCGCGCTCCGACCAGATCACCTCGGGCCGGCCCCAGGCATTGGGTACGATGCCGACGTCGCGGATCCACACGCCGTGCGCGAAGCCGGTGCCGAGTGCCTTGACGATGGCTTCCTTGGCCGCGAAGCGCATGGCCAGGAATCGCACCGGGCGCTTGTAGCTGCGAAACGCGGCCTCTTCCTGCGGCATCAGCAGGCGCCGGACGAAGCGCTCGCCGTGGCTCGCATAGACGGCGTCGATGCGATCGAGGCGGACCACGTCGGTGCCGATGCCGAAGATCACGCGACCACTCAGGCCGAGACCCTGAGGCCGCGGCGCGCCGCGTCCATCAGCGCCCTCATGTCGCGCACCGCGGGACCGATGCCGTCGACGATGGCGCGCGCGATGATGGCGTGGCCGATGTTCAACTCCACGATCTCCGGGATCGCCGCCACCGGCTGCACGTTGTGGTAATGCAGCCCATGGCCGGCATGGACAGTAAGCCCGATCCGCGAGCCGAAGCGCGCGGCTTCGGTGATCCGCATCAGTTCCATGGCCTGGCGCTCACCGGTGGCCTCGGCGTAGGCGCCGGTGTGCAGTTCGACGACCGGTGCACCGCACTCCAGTGCCGCCTCGAGCTGCTCGGGCTCCGGATCGATGAACAGCGACACGCGGATGCCCGCGTCGTCGAGGTCCGAGCAGCAGTCCTTCAGACGATCGACCTGGCCCGCCACGTCCAGCCCGCCCTCGGTCGTGAGTTCCTCGCGTCGCTCGGGGACCAGGCAGCAGTCCTGCGGACGGACCTCGCGCGCAAAGCGCAGCATCGCCTCGGTGGCGGCCATCTCGAGGTTCATGCGTGTCTGCAGCGCTTCGCGCATGCGCGTCACGTCGTTGTCCTGGATGTGGCGACGGTCCTCGCGCAGGTGCAGCGTGATGCTGTCGGCACCCGACTGCTCCGCGAGCAGTGCCGCGAACAGCGGGTCGGGGTAGCTGGCGCGGCGGACCTGCCGCAGCGTCGCCACGTGGTCGATGTTTACGCCGAGCCGCAGTGGATGGGTTAGCACGATTCAAACTCCCTGCGCGCCGCCATGGGCGCGCATAGCAATCATCACCTCGCGGGTACGCAGCGGCCGTCCGTCGAGGCACTGGTCGAGCGCCGCCTTGAGCAGGCGCCTTGCCTCACCGAGGCTGCGCTCGTCGCGCAACTCATCGCGAGCGAGCGACAGCAGCGACGCGCCGGCAAACACCAGGTTTCCCTCAGCCACGCCCTCGACGAGCTCCGGCCCGCCATCGATCCGGTAGCGGTAGCAGCAGCCTGGCTCGATCGGCAGTCCAGCCCCGGCTTCGGTCTCCAGGCACAGGCCCCAGCCAAGTTCCTCCAGCAACCGCTTCTCGAACAGGCGTAGTGCGCGCGCCGGCCGCTCTGCGGGATCGGCCAGACGGGTAAGCAGCGCCGAGTACGCGTCATAAAGAGCCGGGTGCGGATCGTGGCGCGGCAGCAGCTTCACCAGCAGTTCGTTGGCGTAGAACGCACTCATCAGCCGGTCGCTTTCGATCGGCGTCGCGGCACGAACCCGCTCGGCGCCGGTAAGCTGGCCGGCCTCGCCACGCGCGGTCCACGAGACCAGCAGTTCGGCAAACGGCTGCAGCGCCGCAGGCAGCGAGGATCCGCCGCGCCGCGCCGCGCGCGCGAACACTGAAACGCGCCCGTGCTCGCGGGTCAGCAGCTCGAGGATCCTGCTCGAGTCGCGCCATGGGTAGTGGTGTAGCAGGAAGGCGGGCTCGAGCTGCACGCGCCTCGCTGCGCCGCTCACGACTCGAGCCCGAACTTGCGCAGCGCCGCCACGTCATCTGACCAGCCTTCGCGGACCTTGACCCACAGCTCCAGGTGCACCGGGCGCCCGAAGTGATGCTTGAGGTCCAGGCGCGCTGCGCGCCCGATCTCCTTCAGCAGTTCACCACCCTTGCCGATCACGATCGCCTTCTGGCCGGTGCGCTCGACCCAGATCGCGGCCTGCACGATCAGCTTGCCGGGCTCGTCCTCGGCCTGGCCCATGCCCTCGATCTCCACCACCAGGCCGTAGGGCACTTCCTCCTGCAACCGGCGTGTCAGCTTCTCGCGGATGATCTCCGCAGCCATGAAGCTGTCGCTCGCGTCGGTCACCTGGTCGGCCGGGAACAGCAGCGGCGACTCCGGGAAGTATCCGGCGATCAGTTCCGGTAGCGCATCGATGTTCTTGCGCTTCAGGGCGGAGAGCGGCACCACCTGTGCGAAATCCGCCTTCGACGAGATCTCGGCGATGAACGGCAGCAGGCGCGAGCGCGGCTGCGCGCGGTCCACCTTGTTGATCAGCAGCAGGATCGGTCGTCCCGCCGCGCGCAGCTCGCCGAGCACGCGCTCGTCCTCCTCGGTCCAGCGCAGCGCCTCGATCACGAACAGGTTCACGTCCGAGTCGGCCAGCGACGAGAGCGCCGTGCGGTTCATGTAGCGGTTGATGGCACGGGGCTGCTTGGCATGGATGCCCGGCAGGTCGACAAACACGATCTGCATGCCTGGACGGTTCAGCATGCCGTGGATACGCGTCCTGGTCGTCTGCGGCCGTGCGGTGACGATGCTGACCTTCCGCCCCAGCAACGCATTCAGCAGCGTGGACTTGCCGACGTTTGGTCGCCCCGCAAGCGCCGCGAACCCGCAGCGGGCAAGGGTCTCGCCTCCTGTCCCGGCGCTTTCCTCGCCCGTGGTTCCTGCCTGATCCTTGCCCGTCATCGGTCCAGCCCTCTTTCGGACAACTGTCCAAGCACCCGCTCGGCGGCGGCCTGCTCGGCACGACGACGGCTGGTTCCTTCGCCCCGCTCGCGCAGGCCGAGTTCCTCTACTTCGCAACTGGCGATGAACCAGTGCTCGTGCGGTTCCCCGCTCATGTCTTCGACCGCGTACGCCGGCAGCCTTCGACCGCGACCCTGCAGGAGCTCCTGCAGCCGCGTCTTGGGATCCTTGAGGTCACGCGCCTCCGGCAGTTGCGCCAGCCGGCCGGCGAACAGTCGCTCGATCACCGCGCGCGCCGCGTCAAAGCCGCCGTCCTGGTAGACCGCGCCGAACAGCGCCTCGAGCGCATCGGCCAGGATCGAACTGCGCCGGAAGCCGCCGGTCTTCAATTCACCGCTGCCGAGCCGCAGCTGCTCGCCGAGCTCGAGCGCAGACGCGGCTTCCGCCAGCGACTGGCCGCTCACCAGCGAGGCCCGGTAGCGGCTCAAGTCACCCTCGTCCGCTTCCGGATACGCGCGATAGACGAGCACCGCCACGGCGAAATTGAGCACTGAGTCCCCAAGGAACTCCAGGCGCTCGTAATTGGCACGGCCCGCGCTCCGGTGGGTCAGTGCCGCATCGAGCAGCGCCGGGTCGCCGAAGCGGTACCCGAGCCGCGCCTCGGACCATTCACCGGACGTGAGCAATCGGGCCTACTGCTGGATCGTGACCAGCTTGTCGAACTTGGTGAGCAGGTACACGTTCGCGACGAGCGGCCTCTCGACGGCGTAGTTGGCCTCGATCTCGTAACCGTCGTTGACCCTGCGGATATCGACTTCCTTCCAGCCGATGCTCTCGATGTCCTCGACGTCCCAGCGTCGCTCAAGCGCATTGCGGATCAGCTGTACGCTGGTGTTGTCCGACGATACTTCATCGCGCACCTGCTCCAGTGCTCGCGCCACCTTGGTGTACTCGAGGTAAACAGGGACCAGCCGGATGCCGGCGTAAACGGCCATGCCGAGAATTGCCAAGATGACGACCATGCCGAGGAAGGTCGCGCCGCGCTGATGACGTCTCATGTTTCGGACTCCAGTGATGTCAATTAACCGCCTCGCCGATGCGGTTCCAGATGGGTGCGTGGGGCAGCCGCCAGTTGAGCCAGATGCGGACCGCCTTGCCGACGACGTTGCCCGCCGGCACAAAACCGACCTCCGGGAAGCGGCTGTCGCGACTGTTGTCGCGGTTGTCGCCCATGAAGAAGTAATGGCCCTCCGGCACGACGTCGTCGAAATCGGTCGATGGCCGCTCAGCGATGTAAAGGACCTGGTGGTCCACCGTGCCGAGTCGCTCGGCTGCGATCTGCGCCAGCGGCGTGCTGTTGAACGGCGGGTACATGCCATCGAGTGAAACGGCCTGCAGTTCGCCGTTCACGTACACGCGCTTGTCCTTGACCACTATGTGGTCGCCCGGCAGCCCGACCAGTCGCTTGATGTAGTTCACCGACGGATCGGACGGCAGGCGGAAGACGACCACGTCGCCGCGCTGGGGCCGCCCGATCGGCACGATCTCGCGATTCACGACCGGCAGCCGCAGGCCGTAGGTGAACTTGTTGACGAAGATGAAATCGCCGTCCAGCAGCGTCGGCATCATCGAATCGGATGGGATGCGGAACGGCTCGAACAGGAACGAGCGGATCACCAGCACGACCAGGATGATCGGGAAGAATGAGCGTGCGTACTCGACCAGCACCGGCTCGCCGGGCAGCGTTCCGGTTTCAGCGCGCTTGAGCCGCCGCGGACGGAACACCCACGCGTCCGCCGCCCAGACGAGACCCGTCACGAGCGTGGCAACCACGAGCCAGAACGAAAAATCCAGGACCAAGCGTCACCTCACTCGAATTACCGCAGTATTCTGTATTTCCCGCGGCGCATCAATGCCTTGCACCCCAGGGCCGAAGAACCGCAGTCGGAAATCAGGGGGAAAACAGGTGCCTGGCACCTGTTTTCCGACAGCGGTCTCACTCATTCCTTGCGCCCGACCTGCAATACCGCCAGGAAGGCTTCCTGCGGAATCTCCACCTGCCCGAGCTGCTTCATGCGCTTCTTGCCTTCTTTCTGCTTCTCGAGCAGCTTGCGCTTGCGGGAGATGTCGCCGCCGTAGCACTTGGCCAGCACGTTCTTGCGCAGCGCCTTGACCGTCGAGCGTGCGATCACGTGCGCGCCGATCGCGGCCTGGATCGCCACCTCGAACATCTGTCGCGGGATCAGTTCCTGCATCTTGTCCACCAGCTCGCGGCCGCGCTGGTAGGCCGTGTCGCGGTGGCTGATGATGGACAGCGCATCGACCTTTTCGTCGTTGATCAAAATGTCGAGCCGCACCAGCGGCGCGGCCTGGAATCGCTCGAACTCGTAGTCGAACGAGGCGTAGCCGCGGCTGCAGCTCTTCAGGCGGTCGAAGAAGTCCAGCACCACCTCGGCCAGCGGCAGCTCCCACTGCATCGACACCTGGTTGCCGAGGTAGAGCAACTTCTTCTGCACGCCACGCTTGTCGAGGCAGAGCTTCATCACCGGCCCGACGTAGTCAGGCGGCAGCAGGATGTTGGCGACGATGATCGGCTCGCGCAGTTCCTGGATCCGGTCGACCGGCGGCAACTTCGCAGGGTTGTCCACGTTGACGATCTCGCCCTCGCGGGTGAGGACCTCGTAGATTACGGTCGGTGCGCTGGTCACCAGCGACAGTTCGTATTCGCGCTCGAGCCGCTCCTGCACGATGTCCATGTGCAGCAGGCCGAGGAATCCGCAGCGGAAGCCGAAGCCGAGCGCGGTGGAGACTTCGGGCTCGTAGTGCAGCGCCGAGTCGTTCAGCTTGAGCTTCTGCAACGCATCGCGGAACGCCTCGTAGTCGTCGGAGCTGACCGGGAACAGGCCCGCGAACACGCGCGGCTTGATTTCCTTGAAGCCCGGCAGCGGCGCGTCGCAGGGCCGCGAGTCGAGCGTAATCGTGTCGCCGACCGGCGCACCGTCGATTTCCTTGATTCCGGCGATGACGAAACCGACCTCGCCGGTGTAGAGCGCATCGGCGACCAGCGACTTCGGCGTGAAGCGCCCGAGCTTGTCCACCTGGTGTGCGCGGCCGGTGGTCCAGACCTGGATCTTCTGCCCGGTCTTCAGCATTCCGTTCATCACCCGCACCAGCGATACGACGCCCACGTAGCTGTCGTACCAGGAGTCGATGATCAGCGCCTGCAGCGGCGCCTCGGGATCGCCGTGCGGTGGCGGAACGCGCCGCACCAGCTCCTCGAGCAACTCGGTCACGTTCTCGCCGGTCTTGGCGCTGACGCGCACCGCGTCCTCGGCCTCGATGCCGATGATCTCCTCGATCTCCTTGATCACCTTGGCCGGGTCGGCGGACGGCAGGTCGATCTTGTTCAGCACCGGCACGACCTCGAGTCCCTGCTCGATGGCCGTGTAGCAGTTGGCGACGCTCTGCGCCTCGACGCCCTGCGCCGCGTCCACGACCAGCAGCGCGCCTTCGCAGGCCGCCAGCGAACGTGAGACCTCATAGGAGAAGTCCACGTGCCCGGGCGTGTCGATCATGTTCAGCTGGTAAGTCTCACCGTCGCGCGCCTTGTAGCGCAGCGAGACGCTCTGGGCCTTGATGGTGATGCCCCGCTCCCGCTCCAGCGCCATGGAGTCGAGCACCTGGGCCTGCATCTCGCGGTCCTGCAGGCCGCCGCACGCCTGGATGAAACGGTCCGCCAGCGTCGACTTGCCGTGGTCGATGTGCGCGATGATCGAGAAATTGCGGATTTTGTTCATCGGTCCAGGCAACCCGGCAGGGAGCCGGAACAAAGCGGGCGATTATACCTGCAGCGCGCCCCGAACCCTGAGCGACTCGTAGTGGCCCTCACAGAGCACCCTCCCGGAGCGGGTGAGTACCGGCACGCGCAGCCCGAACTCGATCGCCAGCGCCGGGTCGCCGTCCACGTCGACAACCGTTGGAAGTGTGCCTGTGTCCGCCAGGTCCAGCTCCAGGTCGATCAGGAACATGTCGCACAGGTGGCAACCCTCGCGCACGTAGAGCACCAGCCCACTGGTCTCGCCGCTCACGTCCGGGGTCACGCCCGCACGTCCTCGGGAATCGGCCGGACGCCGACCCGGGGACGCCGGTGTCGGGCCCTGCCCCGGGCAGCCAGCCAGCCGCAGGCCGCGCCGAGCCCGCTGCCGAGGGCCACTGGGCCGTCGCCGCTGCCGCCCAGCCAGCTGCCAAGCAAGGCTCCGGCAAGCAACCCGGCCAGCACCGGCAGGTAGGCCAACGCCGCGAAACGCAGCACGTCAGTGTCCGGGATCGTAATCGTCACGTACTGGCCGGGTACCAGTTTCGCCGGCCCGTCCGAAGGGTCCGGCAGGTCGAGCACCGTGTCCCGGTCGCGGGCCAGCAGGCGCAGGCCGCAACCCCGGCCGGCGCCGCAGGTCTTGCACGATGACTGGACCTGGCAGGCAAGCTGCGCACGACCGTCGCCCACCGCCACGACCCGCGCTATGGCTTCCATCTGTTCAATGTGGCTGGAGTGCCGTAACACCAGGGGCCGTTGCGGCCGGTACCGCGACCCTGGGCTCCGCGTCGGCGGTGCCATCGAATGCCGCAGTGGATGGGGGCGCGACCGGTTCGACCGAGCGGGCGACGTCACGGACAGTCTCG
Organism: uncultured Gammaproteobacteria bacterium; assembly: GCA_963732375.1. GTDB lineage: Bacteria > Pseudomonadota > Gammaproteobacteria > Steroidobacterales > Steroidobacteraceae > RPQJ01. The sequence goes on along the minus strand of CAVSZE010000012.1, from coordinate 185,435 downwards.
AGCGGAACCTCGCCGACGGCCGTCACCACCCGGCCATGCACGACCGTCGTGAAAGCGTTCGCCGACCCGACGCTCGATGACTCCGGCGGTGTCGGGCCAGCGGGCCGGGCCGGTTCGATGAATACCGAGATGGACGCGAATCCGTCGGAAAAAATCAGGTGCTGCACCGGAAATTCCACGCCGGGCACGACCTGGATGCGGCTGGCGACGAGGCGAAAGCCCGGCGGCAGCCGCGACGGCCGCCATGCCACCGGTGCCGGCGGCGCCACCTGCGGCCGGCGCGCGGTGCGCACCCACTTGAAGCCGGACGCGTCGATCGACGGCTCGGTTGCCTTGGCGTCGATGTGGCGCGGCATGTCGAACTGCGTGAAATTGATCACCTCGACCGGGCGGCCTCCACGGTCCAGGACCATGGTACGCAACGGCATCGCCGTTTCTTCGTCGAGCCACAGGCGATAACCGTAGCGAAGCCCGTCGCGGGGCATGACGTCCAGCACCCGGACGTTACGCCCGAGCAGCTTGTGGCCGTCGTGCAGCTGGAGCACGTACATGGCATCGAGTTCTGGCCCGGGCTCGGGCAGCGCGTCGAGCAGCGAGCCGTCGTCCGAGCGCTGCTCGACCAGCACTACGCGCCGGTCCGGAAGGTAGACGTGCACCTCCTCCGCCGTGCGCACGATCTCGCGCCCATTGCCGTCCAGCGACACGAGGCGCTCGGTGCTGCCGGCCTTGCCGACTCGATGGACGATGCGCATGGTCTCCGACTGGCGACGCGTCGCGTGGGTAAATACGCCAGTGTAGTTTCGCGAGGACAGCGCCTCGCTCATGCGCTCCAGCCACCGGTGCGCATCGTCGTCGGCCGCCCGCACCGGCAGTGCGAGCAGACCCGTCGTCACCAGGATGGCGAGCCAGGCGTGCCGCACTCAGGGCGCCTCGAGGGTCTCGAAAGCCACGCGAGTGAGCCCCGGGTCGGACGCAAGAACGCTCGACCAGGCGGTGCGTCGCCCGATCGGGTTGGAGAACTGGCCGTGCGCGACCAGGTAGCTGGCCAGGCGCTGGCTGTGCGCGGCCGTAGGGCTCGACGCCTGGCCGATCGCCGGCAGCGCGGCGAAGCTGTCCCGTACTCGTTCGAGCGAACCATGCGCGATCTGCCCAGCCTGCTGGTAACCACGCCCGACCAGCAGCACGGCGGCGATCGCGGCACTTGCCGCGATTGCAGTTGCAAACGCCGGCTGGTTGTACCACTGGCGCCTGGCGGGAGCTACGACACGGACATCCGGCGCCGCCGTGGTGACGTCGCCTATCGCGGCGCTCACCCTGGCAGAAAACCCCCGGCTCGCGAGCGGACTGCCCGGCGAGCGGACCGCCTCGCCGGCCAGCACGTAGCGGCTGAAAATATGGCGCAAATCCTCGTCGCGCTCGAGCCTCCGGACCAGCAGGCCTATCTCGTCTTCAGGCAGCTCGCCGTCGATGAGGGCCGATATCTGTTCGCGTATTTGGTCTGTCATGTTCTTTAACTCACTCGACCAGGGGCGCAAGGATGCGATCAATCGCTTCCCGGGCCCGGAAAATTCTCGAGCGCACGGTGCCGACCGGGCAATCCATTGCCGCGGCGATCTCCTCGTAGCTCAGTCCCTCGACTTCTCGCAGGACGATGGCCGTGCGCAGGTCCTCCGGCAGGTCGCCGATGGCCCGATTCACCGATTCGTGAATCTCGTCCGACAGCACGTTCGCCTCGGGCGTGTCCACGTGGCGCATGCGAGACTCGACCGCTGCCTGCTCGCCCTCGCTCAGGCCCGCTTCGTACTGCAAAGGGCGTCGTTGCCGTGAAGCAAGCGTGTTCCTGGCAGTGTTCACGGCTATCCGGTAAAGCCATGTGTAGAAGGCGCTGTCCCCGCGAAACGAGCCGAGTGCCCGGTAGGCCTTCACGAAAGCCTCCTGGGCCACGTCCTCTGCCTCGGTCCGGTCACGCAACAGCCGCGCCACGAGCTTGACAACCTTGTGCTGGTACCTGAGCACGAGCAGGTCAAACGCCCCGCGTTCGCCCCGTTGTGCCCGCCTGACGAGTTCGAGATCGCTCTGCTCGACGCCGGATGCGGGTCGGGCATCGTCGTCCCGGGTCTCGTGCGTCTGGGTAGACCCGTCTGAGGGGGGAAAGTTCGCCATTTGCTGGTGTCGGCGCCCCAGGAAACCGGGTGCCGTCACGCGCCGTTCCTGGGGAAGGCTGTCCGCAGACGGACGGCAAGCTCGCGCAGCTGCCCGGCGGGCACATCCCAGGGCGTGAGCCATGCGTGGCGGACACGCCGGCCGGCCCGCCAGCGCAGGGCGACCGAGGGGCCCAGCAGCCGCGTCCCGCGCAGTACCTCCGACGGCAGCGCGGCGCCGTCTTCAAAAAGCGAGAGCAACTGCCCGTCGGGCCCGATCGACAGGCCGGTTACGCCGGCCACACGCCTGCGCCGATACCAGAGCCAGGCGCCGAGCAACCCGAGCACGGCCGCCCCGAGCCATGGCTGGGGCTCCGGGTAACGTGATGCCACCAGCTCGACCACCAGCGCGCAGCAGACCGCCAGCCCCGCAGCCACGCGATCCGCGACCAGCCAGGGCCTGAGTTCAATCCTCAATGCGTCTGATCCGTGCGATGACATTGTGCAGTGAAGCGTCCTCTGAAGCCGTGCCACCCAGAAGGTAACCGAAGATCTCGGGGTCCTGCAGTTCGAGAATGCGCCCGAATGCTGCGCGATCGCACGGCGCCGCCTGCCGGTATTCCTGCTCGAGGTAGCGCGTGAGCAGCTCGTCGAGCTCCCGCATGCCGCGACGGCAGCCCCAGCGTAGGCGCGAATACTCCTCGGCCTGGACGGGTGCCATGGTGTCACACCGCGGCTCAGTACTGGCGTTCTGCAATGAGCTTCTTGATCTCGGCGATCGCGCGCGCCGGGTTCAGGTCCTTCGGGCAGGCCTCCGCGCAGTTCATGATCGTGTGACATCGATACAGGCGGAATGGGTCCTCCAGCTCGTCGAGGCGCTCGCCGGTGGCCTCGTCGCGTGTGTCGATGATCCAGCGGTAGGCGGCGAGCAGCGCGGCGGGACCGAGGTAACGGTCGCTGTTCCACCAGTACGACGGGCAGCTCGTCGAGCAGCATGCGCAAAGGATGCAGGCCGACGGCCGGTCGATCTTCTCCTGGTCCTCCTTTGACTGCAGCCTCTCGCCGTCCGGCGGGGGCGGCGTGCGCGTCTGCAGCCAGGGCTTCACCGAGGCGTACTGCGCGTAGAAGTTGGTCAGGTCCGCAACCAGGTCCTTGATGACCGGCATGTGCGGCAGCGGATAGATCTTCACGTCGCCGTGGATCTCGTCGCAGGCCTTGGTGCAGGCGAGCGTGTTCACGCCGTCGATATTCATCGCGCAGGAACCGCAGATGCCCTCGCGGCAGGAACGGCGGAACGTCAGCGTCTGGTCGACCTCGTTCTTGATCTTGATCAGCGCGTCGAGAACCATGGGGCCACAGGCGCCCATGTCCACCTCGTACGAATCGAGACGAGGGTTCTCGCCCGAATCCGGGTCGAACCGATAGATGCGGAATGTGCGGACATCCTTCGCTCCAGCCGGCGCAGGATGGTTCCGGCCCGGGCGGACACGCGAATTCTCGGGAAGCTTGAAATGGGCCATGGCGGGGCGACTCTAGTAGACCCGCGCCTTCGGCGGGATGGTCTCGACGTCGGTGGTCAGCGTGTTCAGGTGCACCGGGCGGTAGTCGATCCGCACCGACCCCGCGGCATCCACCCACGCCAGCGTGTGTTTCATCCATTCGCGGTCGTCGCGATCCTTGAAGTCCTCGCGCGCATGCGCCCCGCGACTCTCCTTGCGGTTTTCCGCCGAGTGCATCGTGGCGACGGCCTGGCCGAGCAGGTTGTCCAGTTCGAGCGTCTCGATCAGGTCGGTGTTCCAGACCAGCGAGCGGTCGCTAACCTGCACCTCGTTGAACGATTCGAACACCGCGCCGAGCTTGGTCACGCCCTCCGACAGCGACTCGCCGGTGCGGAAAACGGCCGCGTGATTCTGCATCACGCGCTGCATGTCGAGGCGGATCTCGGCGGTGCGGCGCTTGCCCCTGGCATTGCGGAAGCAGTCGAGCCGGCTGACGGCGAGCTCGCCCGCGTCCTTGGCCAGTGGCTTGTGGGACGTACCCGGCTTGACGGTGCGCGCGCATTGGTGCGCTGCCTCGCGGCCGAATACCACGATGTCGAGCAGTGAATTGGAACCCAGGCGATTGGCGCCATGCACGGACACGCAGGCTGCCTCACCGATCGCCATCAGGCCCGGCACTACCGCATCCGGGTTGCCTGCGCTGGGTGCAACGACCTCGCCGTGCACGTTGCAGGGGATTCCGCCCATGTTGTAGTGCACTGTCGGCAGCACCGGGATCGGCTGCTTCGTGACGTCCACGCCGGCGAAGATGCGCGCGGTCTCGGCGATCCCCGGCAGGCGCTCATGAATCACCGCGGCACCCAGGTGCTCGAGGTGCAGGTGGATGTGGTCCTTTTCCGGACCCACGCCGCGGCCTTCGCGGATCTCGATGGTCATCGATCGGCTCACGACGTCGCGTGACGCGAGATCCTTGGCGTTTGGCGCGTAGCGCTCCATGAAGCGCTCGCCCGCGGAATTGGTGAGATAGCCGCCCTCGCCACGCGAACCTTCCGTGATCAGGCACCCGGCACCGTAGATGCCGGTAGGGTGGAACTGCACGAACTCCATGTCCTGCAGCGGCAGGCCGGCGCGCAGCACCATGCCGCCGCCATCGCCGGTGCAGGTGTGGGCCGACGTGCAGGAGAAAAACGCGCGCCCGTAACCGCCGGTCGCGAGGATCACCTTGTGCGCCCGGAAACGGTGCAGCGTGCCGCTCGACATGTCGAGCGCGACCACGCCGCGACACTCGCCATCTTCCATGATCAGGTCGATTGCGAAGTATTCGACGAAGAACTGTGCCTCGTGCTTCAGCGACTGCTGGTACAGCGTGTGCAGCATCGCGTGGCCGGTGCGGTCCGCCGCGGCACAGGTGCGCTGCGCAACGCCCTTGCCGTAGTGGGTCGTCATGCCGCCGAAGGGGCGCTGGTAGATCTTGCCGTCCTCGGTGCGCGAGAACGGCAGGCCGTAGTGCTCGAGTTCGAGGATCGCCGCCGGCGCTTCCTTGCACATGAACTCGATCGCGTCCTGGTCACCGAGCCAGTCCGAGCCCTTGATGGTGTCGTAGAAATGGAACCGCCAGTCGTCCTCGCCCATGTTGCCGAGCGCGGCGCTGATGCCGCCCTGCGCCGCCACGGTATGGCTGCGGGTCGGAAAGACCTTGGTGATGCAGGCGGTGGAAAGCCCCGCCTCGGCGAGCCCGAACGTGGCGCGCAGGCCCGCGCCACCTGCTCCGACCACGACGACGTCGTAGGTGTGGTCCGTTAACGTGTACTCGCTCATGCAGCGACTCCGAATGCAATGCGCAGCACGGCCAGCACGCCGGTCACGGCGGCCGCGACCAGCGCGAACTTGACTGCGACCAGGACCGCGGCCCGCACGCCGCTGGCGGAAACGTAGTCCTCGACGATCACCTGCAACCCCAAGGCGGCGTGCCATGCGACGACCACGACCAGCAGCACCATCAGCGTCGAGCTGGTCGGCGAACCGAGCCACTGCGACACGTTTTCGTAGCTGGCGCCGCCGAGGCAGGCAAGCGACAGCACGAGCCACGAACCGAGCAGTACGAGGGCCACGCCCGTCACGCGCTGCGAATACCAGTGCGCCGACCCTCCCCTGGCGGAACCGAAGCCGAGCACACGACGGAGCGGACTGCTGAGGCTCATGCGCCACCCCCGAGCGAGTGGCGCAGCGCGAGCCAGCCGATCACCCACAGGACCAGGGTCCCGACCCACACCGCGCGAGCGCTGCGCCGGGCAGTCGGCAGCTCAAAGCCATGGCCCGCGTCGAAAAACAGGTGCCGTACGCCGTTCAACAGGTGAAAGCAGAACGACAGCAGCGCGCCGCCAAGCGCGACCTGGCCCAGCGGGGAACCCAGGCAGGCCATGGCGCGCGCGTAGCGCTCGGGACCGCCGGCCGCAGCCGCGAGCCAGTAAACCAACGCGAGGAAACCGACACTGAGCAACACACCCGTGATCCGATGCAGGATCGACGTCGTATTGGTGTACTGCCAACGGTACTGCAGGAACGGGGACAAGGGCCGCTCGCGCTGGGCCATACTCGATTACCTCCTGGACCGGCCGCTAGAAATCGATGCAGCGCCCGGCTTTTTCCCAGTCCCCGAACCGGGTCGGCTCGGGGCCGTCCCGCCCCCCGATCTCGCGAGGCTGGGCCGCCTCCGGGATCCCGTTGGCAGGCTCGGTTGGCTGGGGTTCGGGTCGTTTTTCTTGCGGTGCAATCTTTGACACAGCCGTGAAGTCTGCCAGATCCATCATGCATTCACCATCTTGAAAACAAAGGCAAATTCGCCGCGGCCCAGGCCCCGTAGAATGCCGCCACACCATGAACAGCCCGCCTGATTCGATCCCCACGACCCTGTTGCCATTCCTGGGTGTCCTCTGTGTCACCGGGCCGGACGCGCTCGGATTCCTGCAGGGCCAACTCACCAGCGACGTCCGCCTGCTCGCGGACGGCAGGACCCAGCTGGCGGCGTTGAACACACCCCAGGGTCGAGTGGTCGCGCTCGCGCGGTTGCGCCTGGTCGGCGAGACCGTGTACGCCCTGCTGCCGGCCGAATTGCTGGAGCCGGTACACACCCTGCTGCGCCGGTTCGTTCTGCGCTCCAAGGTGCAACTGCGGATCGCGAGCGAACTTCAGGTGGCCTGGACCGGCGACGGTGTCGAATCGGATGCCGTCGCATTCGACTATGCGCCGGGTCGCCGGGTGGTCGCATTTGCCGCCGCTGCACCGGGGGGCACGTCCGATCTCACGCCGTCTCAGGCTGCTGCCCCTGACGAGCGGATCGGTGCCTGCCGTAGTGAGCAGGAACGGTGGCTTGCTCTCGACATTGCCGAAGGGCTGCCGCAGGTGTTCGCCGCAACCGCGGGAGCCTTCGTGCCGCAGATGCTGAATCTCGACCTGCTCGACGCGATCAGCTTCAGCAAGGGCTGCTACACGGGACAGGAAATCGTCGCACGGACCCAGCACCTCGGTCGCATCAAGCGCAGGTTGCTGGGCTACCGGGTACCGCCTGGGGTAGCGCCTGCACCGCTCTCGGGCCTGTACCGCGATGGCACGAAGGTCGCCGAAGTCCTGGTGGCGGCGACACTGGACGACGGCGTGAGCCTGCTGGCCGTCACGAGTCTCGAGGCGCAGGGCCAGCCACTGCAGACCGTGGACGGTCGTACGGTGGAACCCGTCGAATTGCCCTACACCGTGACTGCGGGCAAGGGCGCCTGACCTGGTCCCGCGCGGCCATTCGACCCGTCCGGCGACGCGCCACCGGCTCGATCGCGAGTCCAGTCAGCGGCGCGCGGCGTTGCGAAGCACCAGCACGTTGCCGGCAACCGCCACTGCCATGCCGACCGAGGTCAGCAATTGCCAGTGGAATCCCTCGAACGCCGCCGACACCGCAAGCGCGATGACCGGCACCATGACGCCGACGTAGCTGGCGCGCGCGGCACCGATGCGCCCGATCAACGTGAGGTAACCGGCGAACGCCAGGATCGAGCCGCACACGGCGAGATACACCAGCGACAGCACGTACGGTCGCGTCGCTTCAAATGCAAACGAGTTACCGGCAACGAGGTTCAGCAACGCAGCAAAGCTGGCGCCGTACAGCATGCCGAACGCCATGTTCTGCCAGATCGGGATGCCCGCGTCGTGATTGCGGTGCGCAACCACGCTGCCGAGCGAGGACAGCACGACCGACAGCGCCGTGAAAACGATCCCCGCCACCGGGGGGGCCGCAACACCGGCCTTCGCGATTTCCGGCGCGAACACCAGCGCAATGCCGCAGATCCCGAGCAGCGAGCCGGTCGCGACCCGCGCAGTCATCGGCGTGCCGAAGAAGAACCGCAGCCCCAGCATCCCGAGCAACGGACTCGCCGAGTAGCCCACCGCAACCAGGCCCGACGCGAGGTGTTGCTCGGCAAAATACACGAACACGTAGCTCGCGCCGAACATCAGCAGGCCCTGCAGCACGATCCAGGCCTGGTCCCGGCGCGAGAATCGCAGCGTGAGTCCCCTCGCGCGGCAGTAGGCGAACAGCAGCAGCGACGCGAGCAGGAAACGGTAGCTGACGCTCGCCTCCGGCGCGACGACGCCGAGCTGGAACTTGATCGCGAGCCAGGTCGAGCCCCAGATCGCGACGCAGGCGACGAACAGCTGCAGGTTGCCCAAGAGAGTTGGCGATGGAGCCGCTATTCGGGACGCATGTGCGGGAACAGCAGCACGTCGCGGATCGACGGCTGGTTGGTGAACAGCATGACCATGCGGTCCACGCCGATACCGAGCCCCGCCGTGGGCGGCAGGCCGTACTCGAGAGCGCGCACGTAGTCGGCGTCGTAGAACATCGCCTCCTCGTCACCCGAGCTCTTGCGCGCGACCTGCTCGCGGAATCGCGTCGCCTGGTCGTCCGGGTCGTTCAGCTCCGAGAACCCGTTCGCCAGCTCGCGGCCGCCGACGAAGAATTCGAAGCGGTCGGTGATGAACGGGTCGTCGTCATTGCGGCGCGCGAGCGGCGAGACCTCGGCCGGGTACGCGTACACGAAGGTCGGTTGCCGCAGCTGGTGCTCGCCCGTCTTGTCGAATATCTCCACCTGCAGCTTGCCGGGGCCGTCCGCTGCATTCACGGCAATGCCGAGTCGCCCGCAGACCTCGCGCAGGTAGTCCAGGTCGCGGATGCGCGACCGATCGAAGCCTGCCACGTGCTCGACGACGAGGTCCTCGATCGTGACCCGGCGGAATGAAGCGCCGAACTCGAGCGTCTCGCCCTGGTACTCGACCTGCCGCGAACCCACGACCGTGTCCGCCAGGCCCTGGAAAATCCGCTCCACCATGTCCATCAGGTCGTGGTAGTCGGCGTAGGCCTGGTACAGCTCGAGCATCGTGAACTCGGGATTGTGCTGCGTGGACAAGCCCTCGTTGCGGAAATTCCGGTTCAGTTCGTAGACCCGCTCGAAGCCACCGACGACAAGGCGCTTCAGGTAAAGCTCCGGCGCGATGCGCAGGTACATGTCCACGTCGAGCGCATTGTGGTGGGTCACGAACGGGCGGGCTACCGCACCGCCCGGGATCACCTGCATCATCGGCGTCTCGACCTCCATGAAGTCGAGCGCCTCGAGGAAGCTGCGCAGGAACTGCACGATGCGGTTGCGCGCGATGAACACCGCCCGCGCGTCGTCGTTGACGATCAGGTCCACGTAGCGCTGGCGGTAGCGCTGCTCGACGTCGGACAGGCCGTGCCACTTGTCGGGCAGCGGCCGCAGCGACTTGACCAGCAGCCGCAGGCGCTCGACCCGCACCGAGAGTTCCCCGGTGCGCGTCTTGAACAGCGTGCCCTCGGCGCCGACCACGTCGCCGACGTCCCAACCCTTGAATTCCTCGTAGGCCTCGCCCAGCGAGTCGTTCTGCAGGAACACCTGCATCAGGCCGGCCCGGTCCTTGAGCTTGGCGAAACTCGCCTTGCCCATCACGCGCTTGAACATCATCCGTCCGGCGATGGTCACGACCGTGGGGTTCGCCTCGAACCACTCGGGCGGATGTGCGTCGTAGCCGACGTGCAGTTCCTCGGAGGTCGAGTCGCGGCGGAAATCGTTGGGAAACGCGTTGCCACGCTCGCGCAGCCGCGCCAGCTTGGCGCGCCTCTCGGCGATAAGGTGGTTGACCTCGACCTCGGCTCTTTCGTCAGTCATTCCAGCAATCCCTCGACGCTCCACCGCGCCTCATTTTTTCGCCACGCTCAGAGCCCCTGCTTCAAGCTCGCCTCGAGGAACGGATCGAGGTCCCCGTCGAGCACCGCGCCCGTATTGCCGATCTCGACGCCGGTGCGGAGATCCTTGATGCGCGACTGGTCGAGCACGTAGGAACGGATCTGGTTGCCCCAGCTCACGTCCGACTTCGCGTCCTCGAGCACCTTGGCGGCTGCATTGCGCTTGTTGACCTCGAGCTCGTAGAGCTTGGCCTTCAGCATCTTCATCGCAGTCGCGCGGTTCTTGTGCTGGCTGCGCTCGTTCTGGCATGCGACCACGATGCCACTCGGCATGTGCCGGATGCGGACCGCCGACTCGGTCTTGTTGACGTGCTGGCCGCCCGCGCCGCTGGAGCGGTACACGTCCATCTCGAGGTCGGCGGGATTGATGTCGATGGAGATGTCGTCGTCCACCTCGGGCGAAACGAACACCGACGCAAACGACGTGTGGCGGCGCGCGTTCGAGTCGAAAGGCGACTTGCGCACCAGGCGGTGCACGCCGGTCTCAGTGCGCAGCCACCCGTAGGCGTACTCGCCCTGGATCAGCATCGAGCAGCTCTTGATGCCAGCGACTTCGCCGTCGCCCTGGTCGGTGATCTCGACCTTGAAGCCCTGCTTGTCCGCCCAGCGCAGGTACATACGCATCAGCATCTGCGCCCAGTCCTGGGCCTCGGTGCCACCGGCGCCCGCCTGGATGTCGAGGAAGCAGTTGTGCGGGTCCATCTCACCCGGGAACATGCGCCGGAACTCGAGGCGCTCGATTTCGCGCTCGATGCGCGCGGCATCCTGCTCGACGGCCCTGACAGTACCCTCGTCGACCTCCGCCTCGGCGAGTTCGAGCAGTTCGCGCGCTTCGGCCAGCCCCTTCTGCATCTTGTCGAGCGTGCCGACCACCGCCTCGAGCGCAGTGCGCTCGCGACCGAGTTCCTGGGCACGCTCGGGCTTGCTCCAGATTGTCGGGTCCTCCAGCTCGCGCAGGACTTCGGTCAGGCGTTCGCTGCGACCCTCGTAGTCAAAGATACCCCCTGAGCGCACCAGAGCGCTGCGCGAGGTCTTCGAGGGAGCGGCGGATCGGATTCGTTTCCATCGGGGAGCCGGGTACTGGTGGCACGGGACGAACTGGCAAGTTTATCACGGCAACGGCCGCAGCCATTCCGACACCAGCTGCAGCCGTCTCGCACCCGCGTACTCGTTGATCGACGGGCGGTAGACGAACTCGACCTCCTGCTGCGGCCGCGGCGTCACGGCGGTCGGATCGTCGAGATACCGGAAGGCAATTGCGTCGGCAAACTCGCCGGAGGCGGCCTTCAGGCGCAGCTTCAGGTGCCGCTCCCCAACGATTCGCGTGTCCACGACGCCGAAGCGCCCGTCGAATGAGGGCTCCGGGAAGCCTGAGCCCCAGGGCCCGCCATCGCGCAGGGCCAGTGCGGTATCGATGTTGAACTCACCCGGAAGCAGCGGTCCATCGCTGTCCAGGTCGCCGCGGAGTGTGTGCGGGTCGATGCGCCGCTCCACCTCCTCGGCAAAGGCGCGCTCGAAGTCGCCGAGCACCGACTCGCGCAGCGTCATGCCGGCGGCCATCGCGTGCCCGCCGAACTTCTCGAGCATGCCGGGGTTGCGCGTCGCGACAGCGTCGAGCACGTCCCGAACGTGGACGCCGGACACAGAACGGGCGGAACCCTTGACCCAGCCCGGATCTCCGGGCGCGAAGGCGATCACCGGCCGATGAATGCGGTCCTTGATCCGCGACGCAACCAGGCCGATCACGCCCTGGTGCCAACCATCGTCGAACAGGCACAGGCCCGCCGGCACCCGCCCCTCGAGGGCTGCGACCAGCGCATCCACCTTGGTGAGCGCCTCCGCCTGCATGCGACCCTCGAGTTCCCTGCGATCGCTGTTCAGTTGCGACAGCCTGGCCGCGAGTTCCCGTGCCTCCGACTCGCTCGCCGTGAGCAGGCACTCGATGCCGAGCGACATGTCCTCGAGACGCCCGGCCGCGTTCAGCCTTGGACCCGCCTGGAACGCGAGGTCCTGCGCGAAGACACCGTCCACCGAACGCCCGGCGACCTCGAGCAGCGCGCGCAGTCCCGGTGTGCAGCGGCCGGCGCGAATCCGGCGCAAGCCCTGCGCGACGAGGATGCGATTGTTGACATCCAGCGGCACGACGTCGGCCACCGTGCCGAGCGCCACCAGGTCGAGCAGGTCCGCGGGATTCGTGTCGCTATCCGCAGGCACCATGCCTGCCTCGCGCATCCGTCGCGTCAGCGCCGCCATCACGTAGAACGCGACGCCGACCCCGGCCAGCGACTTCGAGGCGAAGCGCTCGCCCGGCAGGTTCGGATTCACGATGGCCGCGGCCTCTGGCAGCGCGTGACCCGGCAGATGATGGTCCGTGACCAGGACCGGGATGCCGGCGCGATTCGCCTCGGCCACGCCTTCAAGCGAGGAAATGCCGTTGTCCACCGTCACGATCAGCGACGGCCTGGATTGAGTCGCGACACGCACGATCTCCGGCGTCAGCCCATAGCCGAACTTGAAGCGATCCGGAACCAGGAAGCCCGGGTCGGCGAACCCGAGCCGTCGGAGTTGCCGGACTACTACCGCCGTGCTCGTGGCGCCATCGGCGTCAAAGTCACCGATGACCAGAACCCTGCCGCCCGCTCGATGGCAGGCGAGCAGCAGGTCCACCGCTGCATCCACGCCGCCGAGCGTGCCGACCGGCAGCAATCTCTCGAGAACGAGGTCGAGATCCTCAGCGGCCTCGAGACCGCGTGCCGCGTAGACGCGCCGCAGCGCCGGATGCAGGCCGGCAGCGGCCGCAGGCAGGCGCTGCTCGTCGGTCGCGCGCCGCAGGATGCGACGACTCATGCCGGCGCTCCGACGAGCGGCTGGATACGGCGCCAGAACCTGAACCGCGCACTGCGCTCAACTGCATACGCGCGACCATCCAGCAGCACATCCACGCCACCGAACATTCCCGAGCGCAGCGCGGCGAGCGCGGGCGCAAAGCAGCTTCGCTCGGCCCGCGCGAGCGCGTCGATCAATCCATCCCCCGACAGGCTGTCGCGCGGCGGATGTGACCCTGCGACCAGCACGTGGCTTCCTGCTGCATCGATGCCTGTCGCGAACTCGTCCAGCGGCCGGCTCGGAACGCCATTCAGGCGCCAGGCTCCCGACAGCCATGCATCGTCGGTGTACAACATCGGCAGGCTCACCTCATCCATCTCCTCGAACCGGCCGAATCCCCATAGCCAGAGCGTGTTGATCGCCGGAAGACCGCGACCTGCGCGATCCTGGTTGACCGGATGCTCGTGCAGCAGCATCTGGATCTCATTCATCAGCGAGCGAACGCGGGCACCGTCGCGCCCGGCCGGCATAAGGTCGCGAACATTCCGGCCGGCCGCGAGTTCCGGCTCGGCGCTCTGGCATTCGACCTGCTGGTCGCATTCGAGTTGCCAGTCGGCCGATTCGGCCTGCGCATGTAGCCTGAATCCGCGCCCATCGAGGTGCCGGTTGATGTCCGCCAGCAGCGCGGCCGATTCCTCGTCCCCGATGCCGACGTCCCCGGGCGCGAGCCGCAGGTGTTCGATGGCGGTCGCGAGATGCACCGGCCGCGCACATGCCCAGGTGCCCACCGGCGGCCTGCCCGTGATGCTTGCGCGGACACAAGGGCCTGCCGGGCATCGACGCAGCAGGTCGGCCCCGGCTGCAACCGGTCCCAGCAGCCACTCCCGCCACGGAATGTCCTGCGCAAAACTCACCCGCGCGCGCGCGACCAGCCATTCCGCGGCAGGCGCGCGTGCGCACGCCCGACCCTCGGCCGCCGCCGCGCCGAGTGCTGGCTCGAGCCACGGCAGCACGACTCGCAGACGACTCTGCCCGCGCTCGATCACGTTCCAACCTCCCGAAACTGGAATGCCGCACCGGATGACCTGCCGGGCGCGCATCCGGTATGTTAACGCCATGAAGATCAGTCTCGACCAGCCGATGACGATAAACGTGGTGCGCGGCTACGGCCCGGGCGTGATTCGCATCGGCGACCGCAGCTTCGGTTGCAGCGTCATCGTCACGCCGGCGACGCTCGTCCAGGACTGGCGGCCAACCCGCATTGCCGAACTGCTGGCGGAGGACCTCGAGCCGCTGCTGCGCCTGCGCCCGGAAGTGCTGCTGATCGGCTCGGGCTTGCGCCAGCTGTTTCCCGAGCGCGCCACGATGGCCGCGCTCTATTCCGCGGGTATCGGGTTCGAGGTCATGGACACCGGTGCCGCCTGCCGAACCTACAACGTGCTGGCCGCCGAAGGCCGCAATGTCGCAGCCGCTCTGATCGTCGAGCCGGCCGGCTGACCGGCTGCGATTACTCAGCAGGCAGCACCAGGATTGCGCGGAAGTCGTTGACGTTGGTCCTGGTCGGGCCGGTTACGACGCAATCGCCGAGCGCCTCGAAGAACGAATGCGCGTCATTGGCATCGAGGAATGCCTGCGGCGCAAGCCCGAGCTGGCCAGCGCGAGCCAGCGTGTCCGGTGTCCACGTGGCGCCCGCAATCGGTTCCGTGCCGTCCACGCCGTCGGTGTCGCAGGCGAGCGCATGGATGTTCCCGGCCGGCCCGAGCGCGATGCCGAACGAGATCAGGAACTCGACGTTCCGGCCGCCGCGACCGCTGCCCCGGACCGTCACCGTGGTCTCCCCGCCGGACAGCAGCAGGCACGGAGGATGTGCCGGCCCCGTCCCGCGCGCCACCGCAAGCACTATTGCGGCCATTTCGCAGCCGATTGCCCGCGCCTCGCCCTCGACCCGGTCGGACAGCACCAGCGGTGTCACTCCCAGGTCTCGTGCCACGGCAGCGGCGGCATCGAGTGACTGCCGCGGTGTGGCCACCAGCCGATACTCCGATCGAGCGAGCCGCGAATCGCCGGGCTTCACGGACTCCCAAAGCCTGGCCGACAGTGATTCACGCACATGAGACGGGACCACGATGCCATGTCGATCCAGGATCGCCAGAGCGTCCGCGCAGGTGGTGGGATCGGCCACGGTCGGACCGGAGGCAATATCGATCGGGTCGTCGCCCGGCACGTCCGAGATGGCCAGCGTAACGAGGCGGGCAGGACTGCATGCAATGCCGAGCCGGCCACCCTTGACGCCGGAGAGATGCCTGCGCACACAGTTGATCTCGGAGATCGCGGCGCCTGAACGCAGCAGCGCGCGGGTGACCGCCTGCTTGTCGCTCGCTGCGAGGCCCGGGGCCGGCAGCGACATCAACGCCGATCCACCGCCCGACAGAAGGCAGATGACCAGGTCGTCCGGGCCGAGGCCAGCCACGCGCTGCAGCATCTCGCGCGCGGCGATCTCGCCGGCTTCGTTCGGGATGGGATGGGTCGCCTCGAGCACTTCGATGCGCGGGCAGGACAGGCTGTGCCCCGTGGCGGTCACCACGACACCGGACAGATCGTCTTTCCAGTGATGATCGAGCACGAGCGCCATCGCGGCGGCAGCCTTGCCCGCGCCTATGACGACCGTGCGGCCGCGAGGCGCGGATGGCAGGTATCGAGGCAGGCAGTTCCCGGGCTGCGCGGCCGCGACCGCCGCGTCGAACACCGCTCGCAGCAGTGACTTCGGCGTCATCGTGCCCGTTCGGGCCATGGCCGTCGATTTTCCTCAGCCCAGTCCCTGCAGCAGCGGCACGAAGGTCACGGACCCGAGCACCTCGCGCTCGAACGTCTCGCCTCGCCGAGTCACACGAATCAGCTGCTGCTCGCGGTCCGGCCCGACGGGCATGATCAACCTCCCGCCGTTGCCGAGCTGGTTCTGCAGCGCCGCGGGAATCGCCATCGCCGCAGCCGCGACGATGATCCCGTCGTAGGGCGCGTACGGAGGCCAGCCCTCGAAACCGTCACCGTGGCGCATGAATACGTTGGTGATCCTGAGATCGCGCATCGCCCGGCGCGCTCGCAGCTGCAGCGCCGCAATGCGCTCCACGCTGTAGAGCGTCGCGACCAGCGGCGCGAGCACGGCGGTCTGGTAACCGCAACCCGTCCCGACTTCCAGTACCTTGCGTGGCGCACCGCCCTCGATCAACGCCTCGGTCATGCGCGCGACGATGTAGGGCTGCGATATCGTCTGCCCGTGCCCGATCGGCAGCGCCGTGTCCTCGTAGGCGCGACTCGAGAGCGCCTCGTCGACGAACACGTGCCGCGGCACGGCACGGATGCGCTCGAGCACGTTCGGGTCCGCGATTCCCTGTTCGCGCAGCCGCGCGATCAGCCGGTCGCGCGTGCGGTCCGAGGTCATGCCTATTCCGGTCATGCGGGGGCCGTTCACGTGACACCCCGACTCACGGAGCGCGCCCCGCGAGCCATTCGCCGACTTCTGCCAGCGCGGAATGACGCGTCAGGTCCACCTGCAGCGGCGTCACGGACACGAATCCGCGGGCAATCGCGTCGAAGTCGGTGCCCTCGCCCGCGTCCGCGCCCTCCCCGGCGGGACCGACCCAGTACACGGCGCGGCCACGCGGATCGGCCGATTTCACCACCGGTTCCGATTTGTGGCGCTGGCCTAGTCGCGTCACCTGGAAGCCGCGCAACTTTTCGTAGGGCAGGTCCGGGACATTCACGTTCAGGATCATCGCGCTGTCGAGCGGGCTCCGCTTGAGCCGCATCACCAGCTCGCTCGCAACCCTCGCGGCCGTGTCGAAGTGCCGGCCCTGGCGCACGACAAGGGAAACGGCCATGGTCGGCAGGCCGAGAAACCGGCCCTCGACCGCGGCTGCGACCGTGCCCGAATAAAGCACGTCGTCGCCCAGGTTGGCGCCGTCGTTGATGCCGGAGACCACCATGTCGTGCTCGTAGTCGAACAGCCCCGAGATCGCCAGGTGCACGCAGTCGGTCGGCGTCCCGTTCACGTAGTACATGCGGTCCCCGAACGGGACCACCCGCACCGGCACGTCCAGCGTGAGTGAATTGCTGGCGCCGCTGCGGTTGCGGTCGGGCGCGACCACCGTGACCTCCGCCAATGGGCGCATCACGTCGGCCAGGCGCTGCAGACCCTCGGCGCGATAGCCGTCGTCGTTGCTGACAAGGATTCTCAAGCTGTGAAACCGCTGGGAATTCGCGGCACTATACTGGAATCGTCCCGGCCGCCGGTAGCGGCGACCCGGTGCCATGACATGACTCGAGGACACATATGAGCGATTCGTTGCGCGACCAGCTGCTGAAGGCGGGGCTGGTCACGAAGAAGGAGGCGGCCCGGTCGGAGCGCGCGAAGCAGCCGTTCCGGGGCGGCAAGGGCCGCAATCCTCCGGCGGGAACCAGCAACAAGGCTGCCGACGATGCGGCGCGCGCCGCGAAAGCCGTGCGCGACCGAGAACTGAATCGCCAGCAGCAGGCGAAGATCGAGGCGCGGGCGCAACGGGCGCAATTGCGCCAGATCATCGAGCAGCACCGGGTACCCCGCCCGGAGACCGACGAATACTTCAACTTCGTGGACGGGGGGAAAGTCCGTCGCATCGCAGTGGACGGCAACCTGCGCGCGCGACTGGTCGCCGGCACGCTGCTCATTGCCCGCTGCGATGGCCGCTACGACATGCTGCCGGCAGAGGCAGCAGCGCTGGTCCGGGATCGCGATCCCGGCGCAGTGATCACGCTGGACCTGCCCGATGCGACAACGACGTCCGAGGACGATCCATACCGGGATTTCGCCGTACCCGACGACCTCACCTGGTAAACGCGTCCGAACGCCTGGTTTCACCACCGGGTGCCCTGCGCCGCGCCGGGGCAGTCACTCCGCGCCGCCCTCGCCCACGTCCCACGCACCCTGCAGCAGCTCGTGCAGCACCGAGGTCGCGAATGTCCCACGAGGCAGTTCGAACGACAGGTACAGGGAGTCGTCCTCGAATCGCCACTCGAGCGATCGCACCGGCAGGCGCAGGCTGCGACGCTCCTGGTCCATGCCATGCGCTTCGAGCAGTGCGCGCAGGGCCGGCTCCGCCGCCGCGACCGATTCCTCGATGACCAGCACCTCGGCTCCGACCTCGAGCGGGCCCCGTCCCCACAACGGACCGCTGGGATGCAGGTCCATCGCATTGCATCGTTCGACCAGCGCGGCGTCGATCTCGTCGGCGCGGAAGAAGCTGCGCCTGCCGTCCAGGATGACGGCCTCCCCCGCCAGCAGGCGGTTCCAGTCGCCGCGTCGCACGCGCTCCGCCAGCACCAGGTTGAAGAGCTCACTGCGCGCGGTCGACAACGCAAATCCGCGTGCCGTCCTGCCGCGCGGCGCCTGGCCCCCGGCCGCCCATGCGCGCGCGCTCGCAAGATTTGACTGGCCGCGGCCGTAACGCTGCGGCCCGAAATAGTTCGGCACGCCCGCCGAACCGACCAGCGCAAGTCGCGCCTCGATCGCCGCGCGGTCACCCGAGGCGTCCCGCACCCGGATCACGAAGCGGTTCGCACGGTGCGACCCGGGCCTGAGCTTGCGAGCGTGGCGTTGCGCGGCGAGCACCCGGTAACCCTCTCCCGACAAGGCGAGACATGAGTCAACGGGAACCGCAGCAGGCCAGGGCAACGAAAAGGATTGCCGTGCGACGGCACGCCGGTCCTTCTGCCCGCTAACGCCGACGTCGCGCGACGCGATTCCGGCCGCCCTCGCAAGTTCGCCCGCCACCCAGCCGGTGTTTGCATTGCGTTTTTCCACCAGCAGCAGCACGTGGCCGCCACTGCCGTCCGCATCGAAGCCCAGCACCTCCTCGACGAAGAAATCCTCGGGCTCGACACGGAATCGTCCGGCCAGCGGCGGCGCGCCGTGCGCGATGGGAAGTTCCACGGACTCAGCGACCGTGCTTCGAAGCGTCGGCATGCGCGAGCAGCACGATCGCCTGCGCCGCAAGCCCCTCGGAGCGACCGAGCGACCCGAGTCCTTCATGCGTCGTCGCCTTGACGTTGATTCGGCCCTCGGCACAATCCAGGTCGTTCGCGATCCGCGCGCGCATCTCACCGCGGTGCTCACCGAGCCGCGGCGCCTCGGCAATTACCGTGACGTCCGCATTCACCAGGCGCCAGTGGTGCTCGGCAAGCAACGTCGCGCAATGGCGCAGGAACTGCCGGCTGTCCGCGCCACGCCAGCGCGGGTCAGTGTCCGGGAAATGCTGCCCGATGTCGCCGAGCCCCATTGCACCAAGCAGGGCGTCGCACAGCGCATGCAGCAGCACGTCGCCATCGGAGTGCGCCACGACACCGCGCGCGTGTGGTATCCGCACGCCACCCAGCACGACGTGGTCGCCGGGACCGAATGCATGCACGTCATAGCCGATTCCCACCCTCATTTTTGCCTCCCGGCCCGCAGGATCGCCTCTGCTAGCACGCGGTCGGCGGGCGTCGTCAGCTTGATGTTGTCGCCTCGCCCTGTCACCAGTCGCGGCCTGAGGCCCAGCGCCTCGACCGCCGAAGCCTCGTCAGTCACGGCGCGCTCGCGTTCAACACACAGTGCCAGCGCGCGGCGCAGCAGGCCGTAGCGGAATATCTGGGGAGTGAGCGCACGCCACAGCCCTGCGCGGTCGGCCGTGCGCGCGCTGCGGCCGTGGCCATCGTCCACCTTCAGCGTGTCCGGAACCGGTACTGCCAGCAATCCGCCGACCGGGTCGCGACGGGTCGCCGCGACCAGCCTGTCCAGGTCCTCGCGCCGCAGGCACGGCCGCGCCGCATCGTGGACGATCACCCAGTCACTGTCGCGCGCCCGAGGTGCAAGTGCGAGCAGAGCATTCGACACCGAGCCTTCCCGACGATTGCCGCCGACACAGGTGCTGACGCGCGAGTCGCGCGATTCCGCAATACGCTTCCACCGGCGGTCCCGTGGCGCGAGCACCACGACCACTCCATCCACGGCTGGCGATGAAAGCAACGTGGCCAGCGACCAGGACAAGGCCGGCCGGCCGAGGAGTAGCGCGTATTGCTTCGGTGTGGAGCCGCCGAATCGCTCGCCGCGCCCGGCCGCCACGAGGACGGCCCAGCGGCGCGCAGGTCCGTTCATTGCTGCCCGGCCTGCGCTGTTCGACGCTGCTCGGCCGGGGGCTCGGCGGCGACCGGCGTCGGCGGGACGACCTGGAAGAACGTTTCGTTCGACCCGATCATGCCGAGGTCGGTCCTGGCACGCTCTTCGATCGCCGCGTGGCCTTCCTTGAGGTCACGCACCTCGGCCGCCAGCTTGCGGTTGCGCTCCTGGAGCTGCGCGTTCTCCTCGACCTGGCTCGCGATCGCCTTCTCGGTGCGCCATACGTCGCGCATACCGGTGGGGGATACCCAGAGGCGGTATTGCAGCGCGAGCACGGCCGCGAGCAGGAGGCCGGCAACGATGCGGATGATCATGGGCGCGAGAGGTTATCAGAAACCATGGCCAGGAGTCCGTCGCGCGATCAGGCGCCGCCGGACGGCACCGGCACCGGGAATGCGCCCCGACCGGCATAACTCGCGTCACGACCGAGTTCTGCCTCGATGCGCAGCAGCTGGTTGTACTTGGCGATGCGGTCCGAACGGCACAGCGAGCCGGTCTTGATCTGGGTAGCGCTGGTCGCGACCGCGATGTCAGCGATCGTGCTGTCCTCGGTTTCGCCGGAGCGATGCGATATCACCGACGTGTAGCCCGCGGCGGTGGCCATGTCGATCGCGGCCAGTGTCTCGGTGAGCGTGCCGATCTGGTTCGGCTTGATCAGGATGGAATTGGCGATGCCCCGGGCGATGCCTTCGCGCAGGATCTTGGTGTTGGTGACGAACAGGTCGTCACCAACGATCTGCACCTTGCGGCCTAGCCTTTGCGTCAGGATCGACCAGCCGTCCCAGTCCTGCTCGGCCATGCCGTCCTCGATCGTGATGATCGGGAAGCGGTCCACGAGACCCGCGAGATAGTCGACGAACTGCGCCGCCGTGAACTTGCGACCCTCGGACGCGAGGTCGTAGATGCCGTCCTGGTAGAACTCCGACGCGGCTGCATCGAGGCCGAGGAACACGTCGCGCCCAGCCGCGTAGCCGGCGCGCCCCACCGCCTCGAGGATGGTCTCGAGCGCCGCCTCGTTCGACGGCAGGTTGGGTGCGAAGCCGCCCTCGTCGCCGACCGCGGTCGCCAGGCCCCGCTCGTGCAGCACTTTCTTCAGCGTGTGGAAGATCTCGGCGCCGCAGCGCAACGCCTCGCTGAAGTTCGGCGCACCGACCGGCAGCACCATGAACTCCTGGATGTCCACGCTGTTGTCCGCGTGCGCGCCGCCATTGATGATGTTCATCATCGGCACCGGCATGACCTTCGGTCCCGGCCCGCCGATAAGCCTGTACAGGCCCTGTCCCGACGCCCGTGCCACCGCGTGCGCGGCGGCCAGCGACACCGCCAGGATCGCGTTCGCGCCCAGGCGCGACTTCGTTTCGGTGCCGTCGAGTTCGATCATGCGCGCGTCGAGCCCCGCCTGGTCGCGTGCGTCGCGGCCGAGCAGCGCCGTGCGGATCTCGCCATTCGCGTTCGCGACCGCCTTGAGCACCCCCTTGCCGAAGTAGCGCGTCTTGTCACCGTCGCGCAGTTCCACGGCCTCCCGGGTGCCGGTCGATGCTCCCGACGGCACGGCCGCGCGGCCGACCGCCCCGCCCTCGAGGTGCACATCCGCCTCGACCGTGGGATTGCCGCGCGAATCGATGATCTCGCGGGCCCTGATATCGATGATCTTCGTCATAGGCTCGATTCCTCGTACGGCCGCGACTTCACCGCGGCGTCAATTTCCTTCAGCATCGTGAGCAGCGATCGCATCCGGTCGAGCGGCCACGCGTTGGGGCCGTCCGACAGCGCCCTGGCCGGTTCCGGGTGCGTCTCCATGAAGAGTCCCGATACGCCCGCCGCGACTGCGGCGCGAGCGAGCACCGGCACGAACTCGCGCTGACCGCCGGAGGCGCTGCCCTGCCCGCCCGGCAACTGCACGGAATGGGTCGCGTCGAATACCACCGGCGCACCGGTCGCACGCATCACCGCCAGGCCGCGCATGTCCGAGACCAGGTTGTTGTAGCCGAAGCTGAAGCCGCGCTCGCAGACCATCACCTGCTCATTGCCGGTCGAGCGGGCCTTGTCCACCACGTTCGACATCTCCCAGGGCGACAGGAACTGCCCCTTCTTGATGTTCACGGGCTTGCCCATGCCAGCGACGCCGAGGATGAAATTCGTCTGGCGGCACAGGAAAGCCGGTGTCTGCAGCACGTCCACCACCGAGGCCACCTCTGCGAGCGGCGTGTCCTCGTGCACGTCGGTCAGCACCGGCAGGCCGAGTTCGCGCTTCACCTTCGCCAGTATCGCGAGTCCCGCGTCGATTCCCGGGCCGCGATAGCTCGACTTCGACGAGCGGTTCGCCTTGTCGAATGACGCCTTGAACACGTACGGGATCGCGAGTTCGCGCGCGATCTCGCGCATCCGGCCCGCAACCTCGAACACCAGCGCCTCGCTCTCGATCACGCAGGGGCCGGCGATCAGGAACAACGGCCGGTCCGGGCCGACCTCGTGGCCGCAGAGCTTCATGCGCTCACCGCCGCCGGAAGCTGCGCGGCCCGGTAGTCCCGCGCCGCGCGGATGAAGCCGGTGAACAGCGGATGGCCGTCGCGCGGCGTCGAGCGGAACTCCGGGTGGTACTGGCTCGCGACGAAGAACGGGTGCCCCGGCAGTTCGATTATCTCGACCAGCCCGTCGCGCGAGAAACCCGAGAACCGCATCCCGGCGTTCACCAGGCGCTGCATGTAGTTGTTGTTGAATTCGTAGCGGTGGCGGTGGCGCTCGCGGATCGTGTCGGCGCCGTACACGGCGTGCGCGAGCGAGCCATGGGAAATGCGCACTTCCTGCGCGCCGAGGCGCATCGTGCCGCCGAGGTTCGACTGTTCGCTGCGCGCCTCGACCGTGCCTTTCTGGTCCTGCCACTCGGTGATCAGCGCGATCACCGGGTGCGCCGACTCGCGGTTGAACTCGGTGCTGTGCGCGCCCTCGAGCCCCGCGACGTCGCGCGCATACTCGATTATCGCGAGCTGCATGCCGAGGCAGATGCCGAGGTACGGCACCCGCTGCTCGCGCGCGTAGCGCACCGCCTGTATCTTGCCCTCGACGCCGCGTTCACCGAAGCCGCCCGGCACCAGCACGGCGTCCATGGCCTCCAGGCATGCCGTGCCGTTCTTCTCGATGTCGGTCGCCTCGACGAAATTGAGCTTGACGCGCGTGCGCGTGCGCAGCCCCGCGTGCATCAGCGCCTCGGTGAGCGAGAGGTAGGCATCCTTCAGGTTCACGTACTTGCCGACCATGGCCACGTTTACGGTCATGTCGGGGTTGCCCTTGGCGGCCACCACCTGCTGCCATTCCTTCAGGTCCGCCGGGGGCGCCTCGATGTGCAGCTTCTCGCACACGATCGCGTCCAGCGACTGCTCGTGGAGCAGCAGCGGGATCCTGTAGATGTCGTCGGCGTCCACGGCGGAGAAAACCGCCCGGTCCTCGACGTTGGTGAACAGCGCGATCTTCCGCCGCTGCTCGTTGGGCAGCGGGTCC
Organism: uncultured Gammaproteobacteria bacterium; assembly: GCA_963732375.1. GTDB lineage: Bacteria > Pseudomonadota > Gammaproteobacteria > Steroidobacterales > Steroidobacteraceae > RPQJ01. Next base: position 161,975 of record CAVSZE010000012.1, on the reverse strand, counting down.
TGGCATCGGCACAGCAGCACGTCCGGCTGGATGCCGATCGACCGCAGTTCCTTGACCGAGTGCTGCGTCGGCTTGGTCTTGATCTCGCCCGACGTGGCAATGTACGGAATCAGCGTCAGGTGCATGTAGAGCACGTTGTCGTGCCCCATCTCCACGCCCAGCTGGCGGATCGCCTCGAGGAATGGCAGCGACTCGATGTCGCCTACCGTGCCGCCGATCTCCACCATGCAGAGGTCTGCATCGCCCGCGCCCATGCGGATGCAGTGCTTGATCTCGTCGGTGATGTGCGGGATCACCTGCACGGTCGCCCCGAGGTAATCGCCGCGGCGCTCCTTGGCGATGACGCGCTCGTAGATGCGCCCGGTGGTGTAGTTGCTGTTGCGGCCGGTGGTGGTGCGCACGAAGCGCTCGTAATGGCCGAGGTCGAGGTCCGTCTCGGTGCCGTCGTCGGTGACGAACACCTCGCCGTGCTGGAACGGGCTCATGGTGCCCGGATCCACGTTGATGTACGGGTCGAGCTTGACCATCGCGACCTTGAGGCCCCTTGCCTCGAGGATCGCGCCTAATGAGGCGGCCGCGATTCCCTTGCCCAGCGAGGAAACCACACCGCCGGTCACGCAGACGAATTTAGTCATTAGGGGTCACCGTCGCAGGAGAAGCACGACGGGAGAGCAGTCTATCGGAATGCCCCACTCCCGGCCACCGAAAGCCACTGTCCGGCGCCGTTCAGTCCCAGTGGCGCGAGGCGAGTGGGTCGAGCTTGACTTCCGCTGCTTCAATCTCGGTGAGTTGCGGCCGACCGTGCCAGGCAATGGTCCACGAGGGCTCGCCGGGCCGGGCCGCGTAACGGGCGGCGCAAGCGAGGTCGCCGACCGCCACGATCTCGCCGGCGGAGCGAAGAATCGGCACCTGGGCACGGCGCCACGGCAGCACCCCGCGCTCCTGCAGCCACTTGCGCAGCGGCCGGCCGCGCGTCGTGCCAGCCAGCACCAGTTGCTCGCCTGTCGCGCGCGCGGTGACCTCGAGCACCGACGGCAACCGCGCCCGGTCCAGGCCAACGCCTGTCGCCGGCACCAGCTGCAGCGTCCCGAGTCCACCCAGGTCATACGCGGAACCCGGTGTCCATGCGCCTTCCCGCAGCCGGGCGGCACATGACGCCTCCGACTCGGCATACAGGCGATTCCGGTAGCGATACATCCGCGCGCCCGGCCAGTTCGTGCAGGGCACCCGGTCGGCGGCGGCCACGGTCATGTCGCGCATGGCCGCCGCCAGCGTGGCGACGGCCGGCACCGGCAGGCCCTGGGCACGCAGCCAGGCGCGCAGCACCCATCGCTGGCGGGCAACCGGGAGAATCTCAAGCCGTTTTAGCGACAACGCGCGACCATCGGCCGCGAGCGCCAGGTCGGCGCGGGCGATCCCGGCCTCCATCTCCAGCATCTCCGAGGCGTGCGCGGCGACGCGCCCCGCGGTCCGCGCGGCCGCGGGCCAGCGGCTGCGGATCGCGGGCAGCACCTCGAGTCGAAGGTAGTTCCGGTCAAACCGCGTTTCGAGATTTGACGGATCGCTGAGCCATTGGAGGCGTGCCTGCGCCGCCCAGGCCTGCAGTTCCTCGCGCGTGAAGCCGAGTAGCGGTCGCGCGTGCCAGCCGGCGGCGAACCGCCCGACCGCCTGCATGCCCGCCACCGCACGCACGCCACCGCCGCGCAACCACTGCAGCAGGATGGACTCCAGCTGGTCGTCGGCGTGATGTGCGGTGAGCAGGACCTCTCCCGGCATCAGCCGCGCGGCGAGCAGCGCGTATCGCGCGGCCCTCGCCGCCGCCTCGGGGCTCTCGCCATGCCGGGGTCGCGCATCCACGCTCGCCTGCTCGAATGGAACGCGGAGCGCGGCCGCCAGCCCGGAGCAATGCGCCGACCAGCGCGCGGAGTCCGCATGCAGCCCGTGATCGACGTGGATTGCGCGCAGCGGCGTCGGGCGGCTCGCGTCGCTTTCAGCGGCCAGCGCGGACAGCAGCACGGTCGAATCGAGGCCCCCGCTCAGCGCGACCAGCAGGCCCGATACCGGCGAGCCGATGCTCGCGACGCAGTCTTCGAGCGCGACCGACAGCCGCCCGGGCGAAAAGACCACCGCTTCAGGCCACAGTGAACGCGCCCTGCGCTCGCAGCCGCGCGTACCTGCGCTCCACCAGCTCGTCTTCCGGCCAGGCGGCCACTTCGCCCAGGTGCCGCACGAGGGCTTCCCTTAACGATTCCGCCATGGCCTGCGGGTCGCGATGCGCACCGCCGTGCGGCTCCTTCAGCACCTCGTCCACCAGGCCGAGCCTCATCAGTCGCTCCGCCGTGATTCCCATGGCCTCGGCCGCCAGTTCCTTCTTGTCGGCGCTCTTCCACAGGATCGACGCGCAACCTTCCGGGGAAATGACCGAATAAACGCTGTACTGGAGCATGATCAGGCGGTCGCACACGCCGATGGCGAGCGCTCCGCCCGATCCGCCTTCGCCGATCACGGCCGTTATCACCGGGACGCGCAGCCGGGCCATCTCGAACAGGTTGCGAGCGATGGCTTCGCTCTGGTTGCGCTCTTCCGATCCCACGCCGGGATAGGCGCCTGGCGTATCGACCAGCGTGACCACCGGCAGCCTGAAGCGCTCGGCCATCCGCATCAATCGCAACGCCTTGCGATAGCCCTCGGGTTTCGGCATGCCGTAGTTGCGGCGCACGCGTTCCTTGGTATCGCGGCCTTTCTGGTGGCCGATCAACATGACGGGGCGACCCGCGAGCCGCGCCAGCCCACCGACGATCGCCTGGTCGTCGGCGTACATGCGGTCGCCGTGCAGTTCCTGGAAGTCCTCGAAGATCGAGCTTGCGTAGTCGAGCGTGTACAGGCGCTGCGGGTGGCGCGCGAGCTGTGCTACCTGCCACGGCGACAGGTTGGCGAAGATGCTGGCCGTGAGGGCGCGGCTCTTGGCGCTGAGCCGCGCAATTTCCTCTCCGACATTGACCTCCGCATCCGAGGACACGAAGCGCAGTTCTTCGATCTTCGCCTCGAGCTCGGCGATCGGCTGCTCGAAATCCAGGAAACTGAGTGCCATGGGCGCAGAGGATGCCTTGGAAGGCCCCGCGAAGGAAAGGGCTCCGCGAATCCGCCCTAACCGCTGGTCCGCGGCGCGTACACGATTTCGACGCCGTCACGCCCGACGATCTGCCCGAGCCGCTCGACCAGTTCCCGGGACGGCCGCACCGTCCACTCCTCGCTGAAGTTCACCAGCGCTGCTGCGTCGCTCCTCGAGAAGCGGATCGACACCGAGCAGCGCCCGCCGCGGCTGGGTTGCAGCGCACGCTCGATCTCGCCCACCAGCCGGCGGCCGTCCGCGGCCCGCTCGCCACGCGGCCAGCGCAGCACGACACGGCGTGCGTACTGGTCCCGGGCCTGGTCCACGTCCAGTATCCGCTTTGCGGCGACGCGCCAGTCCTCGATGAAATCGTCCCAGCGCAGGTTGCCGTCCACGACCAGGATCGCGTCCCTGGCGACCAGTGCCCGATACTGCTGGTAGACATCCTCGAACATCGTCACCTCGATCCGCCCGCTGCGGTCGTCGAGCACAAAGCTCGTGCGCCCGCCGCGTTTTCGGATCTCGAGCACCAGGCCGGCGACCGTCACGGTGCGTCCCGGCCCACGCCAGCCTCCCTCGTTCGACCCGACCGGACGGGCGCCGCCGACGTCCGCGATGCGGCCGCTGATGATCGGTTTCAATTCGCGCTCGTACTCGGTGATCGGATGACCGGTCAGGTACAGGCCCAGCGTTTCGCGCTCACCCGCCAGCCTCACGGCCTCGCTCCAATCGGGGAGCTTCTCGCGCGCACCGTCGGGGTCGCGGAGCAGCGGCTGCGCGGGCTCCGCCAGGCCGAACAGGTCGTCCTGCCCGGCCGCCTCGGCCCGCGCCGTCTGGTCGGCCGCTTTCATTGCGTCGGGCAACTGGTGCATCAGCGTCGCGCGGTTCTCACCCAGCGTGTCGAGCGCGCCCGCGCGCACCAGCGCCTCGAGCACGCGGCGATTGACTCGATTCAGGTCCAGCCGGCGACACAGGTCGAGCAGGTCGCTGAAGCGGCCTCCGGCCGCTCGTTCCGCGAGCATGTTCTCCACCGCCGCCTGCCCGACGCCCTTGATCGCGCCAAGGCCGTAGCGGATGGCGTTCGGGCCGGAGACCGTGAACATGTACTGCGACTCGTTGACGTCGGGCGGTTCGACCGCGAGCGCCATGCGGTTGCACTCGTCGATGATCGTGACGACCTTGTCGGTCTTGTCCATGTCGGACGACAGCACCGCTGACATGAACGCCGCCGGGTAATGCGTCTTCAGCCACGCCGTCTGGTACGACAGCACCGCGTAGGCCGCGGAGTGCGACTTGTTGAAGCCGTAGCCCGCGAACTTCTCCATCAGGTCGAAAATGTGCGCGGCATTGCCCTCGGCCACGCCGCGAGCGACGGCGCCGTCGATGAACACCGAGCGCTGCTTGGCCATCTCCTCCGGCTTCTTCTTGCCCATGGCGCGGCGCAGCAGGTCGGCGCCGCCAAGCGTGTAGCCGGCCAGCACCTGCGGGATCTGCATCACCTGTTCCTGGTACAGGATCACGCCGTAGGTCGGCGCGAGCACCGGCTTCAGGTCGGGGTGCAGGTAATCGACCGCGCCGGCGACGCGGCCGTGCTTGCGGTTGATGAAGTCCTCGACCATGCCCGACTGCAGCGGACCCGGACGGAACAGCGCGACCAGTGCCACGATGTCGTCGAAACAATCCGGCTGCAGCCGCCGGATCAGGTCCTTCATGCCCCGGGATTCGAGCTGGAACACGGCCGTGGTCTCGCAGCGTTTGAGCAGCGCGTACGTCTCCGGGTCCTCCATCGGCAGCGCGGACATGTCGAGCGCGGGCTCGCCGCTCGCGACGCGGCCGGCGTTGATCGTCTTCACCGCCCAGTCGATGATGGTAAGCGTACGCAGGCCCAGGAAGTCGAACTTGACCAGGCCCGCGGCCTCGACGTCGTCCTTGTCGAACTGCGTGACCACCGTCGTGCCGCCGTCTTCGCGGTAGAGCGGCGCGAAATCGGTGAGTACCGACGGCGCGATCACGACGCCGCCGGCGTGCGTGCCGGCGTTGCGTACCAGGCCCTCGAGCGAGCGCGCGAGGTCGATCAGCTCGCGCACGTCGTCCTCCGCCTTGTAGCGCTTGCGAAGCTCATCTTCCTTCTCGAGCGCGTCGTCCAGCGTGATGCCAAGCTCGAACGGGATCAGCTTCGCGATGCTGTCGGCAAGCCCGTAGCTCATCCCCAGCACGCGCGCGACGTCGCGCACCACCGCCTTCGCGGCCATGGTGCCGTAGGTAATGATCTGCGAGACGCGGTCGCGACCATATCGGTCGGCGACGTATTCGATGACCCGGTCGCGGCCTTCCATGCAGAAGTCCACGTCGAAGTCCGGCATGGACACGCGCTCGGGATTCAGGAAGCGCTCGAACAGCAGGTCGTGGCGCAGCGGGTCGAGGTCGGTGATTCCCAGCACCCAGGCCACCAGCGAGCCCGCGCCGGAGCCGCGGCCCGGACCGACCGGCACGCCGTTGTCGCGGGCCCAGCGGATGAAGTCGGCGACGATCAGGAAGTACCCGGCGAACCCCATCTGGCAGATGACGCCGAGTTCGGTCGCGAGTCGCGAGTCGTAGTCCTCGCGGCCAATCGCGGCGCTCTTGTGCGTGGGCTGCGTCGTGGCCGGTGCGGCGAGCCGCGCCTCGAGGCCCTTGCGCGACTCTTCGCGCAGGAACTCCTCGGTGGTCTGCCCGGACGGCACCGGGTACGCCGGCAGCGAGGCCTTGCCGAGCCGCATCTCCAGGTTCAGGCGCCTGGCAATTTCCACTGAATTCTCGATCGCCTCGGGAATGTCGGAGAACAGCTTCTCCATCTCGGCGGGCGAGCGAAGGTACTGCTCCTCGCTGTAGCGCCGCGGCCGCGACGGGTCCGCAAGCAGCGTGCCGTCCTGTATGCAGACGCGCGCCTCGTGCGACTCGAAATCGCCGCGCGTGAGGAATCTCACGTCGTTGGTCGCGATCACTGGCACGCCCTGCGCCACCGCGAGCGGCAGGCACCCGGCAACGTATTCCTCTTCGCCCGCGCGCCCCGTTCGCTGCAGTTCGAGGTAATAGCGGTCACCGAACAGCGCCAGCCACGCCTCGAGCGCCGCACGCGCATCGGCCTCGCGGCCGGCGAGCAGTGCCCGGCCGATGTCGCCGTCGCGGCCGCCGGACAATGCAATGAGACCTGCGGTGCTGTCAGCGTCGAGCCAGGACCGATGCAGCGTCGCCCCGTGCCGGCCCTGGCCTTCGAGGTAGGACCGCGTGACGAGTCGCGTCAGGTTGCGGTAGCCGCGGTCGTCCTGGCATAGCAGCACCAGCCGGCTCGGCTCCGCACGCTCTCCTTCCTCCTGCACCAGCGCGTCCACGCCCACCAGCGGCTTGAGTCCCCGGGCCTGTGCCGTGGTGTAGAACTTCACCAGCGCGAACAGGTTCCCCTGGTCCGTCACCGCCACTGCGGGCATGCCCAGCCGCGCGCAGGCATCCACCAGGCCCTCGCGCAGCAGCTTTCCGTCCTTGCGCTCGCTCTTGACGCGCACTACCCCGTCCACGAGCGAATACTCGGTGTGCACGCGCAGGTGGACGAAACGTGCCATGGCGGGTCGCGTCAGCGGGGATGGCAGGATTGTACCGGGCCGAAGCTGCGACGGTGCACCGCGGATGGGCCGAGCCGCTGCAAAGCCTCGATGTGCGCCGCGGTGGGATAGCCTTTGTGGACGGCAAACCCGTAGCCAGGGTAGTGGCCGTCGAGTTCGCGCATGAATTCGTCGCGGGCGACCTTCGCGATGATCGATGCCGCGCTGATACTTGCGACTGTCGCGTCGCCCTTCACCACCGCCTCGCCGGTGCACTCGAAGCCGAGTCCGTGCAGGTCGGGACAGCGATTACCGTCCACGACCACGTGAGTCGGCGGCAAGTGCAGCGCGACCAGCGCGCGACGCATCGCCAGCATCGTGGCCTGGAGGATGTTGAGCGCATCGATTTCCGATGCGTCCGCCCAGCCCAGGCCCCAGCTCAGGCTCTCGGCGCGGATCACCGGCGCCAGCGCCTCGCGACGGGCGGGCGACAATGCCTTGGAGTCCGCCAGCCCCGCGATGGAACGCGACGGGTCGAGGATCACGGCGGCCGCGACCACCGGACCTGCCAGCGGACCGCGGCCCGCCTCGTCCACGCCCGCGCTCAACCCGGGCATTCGCCAGTCGAATCCCGCCTGGCGCGGGTGCCGGGCCTCATTCATGCCGGCGTTCGTCGTCCGGCGACGAGTTCGAGGATCGCCTCGGCCGCCCGGGCACTGGCTTCGCGGCGCAATGCCCGGTGTATGTCACCGAACGTCTCGGTGAGTTCAAGCAGGTCCGGCCGTTCGAGTTGCTGCAATACGGCCGGCCCGAGCAGTTCGGGCTGGACCTGCCCCTGGTAGAACTCGGGAACCAGCGCGCGGCCCCCGAGCAGGTTCGGCTGCGAGAAGTACTCGGTCTTGACGAGCTTGAGTCCGCGCAGCAGCCAGTTCGTCAGCGGCGCAACCCGGTAGGCGACGACCATCGGTCGCTTGACCAGTGTCGCCTCCAGCGTCGCCGTACCCGACGCGAGCAGCACCGCATCACTCGCCGCCATGCAGTCCTGCGCTCGGCCGTCGATAACGTGGACATCGACACCCGGCGCATGCAGCGCGAGGCTCTCGACGAAGGACGCCCGCGCTGCATCGCCGGCCATCGCAGCCACGAACCTCAAGTCCGGCCGGCGTGAGGCGAGCCAGGCAATGGTCGCTGCGAAGGGCGGGCCGAGGCGGCCCACTTCCGCGCGGCGGCTGCCGGGCAGGACGGCGACCACTGTTCCGCCGTCACCGAGACCGAGTGCGGCGCGCGCGGCGCCGCGGTCACTTTGCAGCGGGATGCGATCGGCGAGCGGGTGACCGACGAACTCGGCCCGCACGCCGTGCGCACGGTAAAAATCCGCTTCGAACGGCAGCAGGCAGAGCACCAGGTCCACCGCGTTGCCGATGGTGCGCACCCTGCCCTGCCTCCATGCCCACACCTGCGGGCTCACGTACTGCACCGTCGGCACGCCGCGCGACTTGAGCGCCTTCGCCACGCGCAGGTTGAACTCCGGTGAGTCGATGCCGACGTAGGCATCCGGGGAAGCCGCGACCAGGCGCGCGATGAGTTCGCGCCGCAGCCCGAGCAGGCGCGGCAGGTGGCGGACGATTTCCGCGAGCCCCATCACCGCGAGTTCGTCGGACTGGTACCAGGCCTCGCAACCCGCGGCGATCATGCGCGGCCCGGCGATGCCGTAGAAACGCGAGCCCGGTGCGCGACTGGCAAGGGCCTCCAGCAGTGGGCCGCCCAGGTTGTCGCCCGACGCCTCGCCGGCGACGAGCCCGAACGATCCCGCCTGTGCCGCCGCATTCACGAGCCGGCGACCCCGATCAGCGGACGATGCCGCGCGTGGCCCGCGGCAGGAACTCTGCCAGCACGCGCAACTCCGGCTGTTCCTCGGCCAGCGCCGCGAGGCGCTCGGAAGCCTCGCTGAGTTTCAGCCCGGATCGATACAGCAACTTGAACGCCGCACGGACATTGCGCACCTGCTCGGGGCCGAACCCGCGCCGCTTCAGTCCCTCGGAGTTGACGCTGTGCGCGGCCGCCGGCTGTCCCACCGCCATCACGTAGGGCGGCACGTCGAGCGTCACGGCAGCGTTGTTTGCAATGAAGGCGTGCGCGCCGACCTGGACAAACTGGTGGATGCCGGAGAAGCCGCCGAGGATGACCCAGTCCGCCAGGTGCACGTGGCCGGCCAGCGACGCGTGGTTCGCGAGCACGCAGTGACTGCCGACGATGCAGTCGTGGGCGACGTGGGTGCATGCCATGAACAGGTTGTCGCTGCCGATCCGCGTTATTCCCTGGTCCTGCACCGTTCCGCGGTGGATCGTGACGCACTCGCGGATCATGTTGCGGTCGCCGATCTCGAGCCGCGTCGCCTCGCCACGATACTTCATGTCCTGTGGGTCGGCGCCGACCGAGGCGAACTGAAAGATGTGGTTCCCCTCGCCGATGCGCGTCAACCCCTCGATGACGACGTGCGGCCCGACGATCGTGCCGCGCCCGATACTGACGCCCGGGCCTATCACCGTGTAGGCGCCGACCACGACGTCCGGCGCGAGCTCGGCGTCGGGCGCGATCACTGCGGTCGGGTGAATCGAGGCTGTCATTCGCTGTATTTCGCTCGCTGCCATGGAGTTCAGCCCGAATGCACCAGCATTTCGGCACTGGCGACCGCGGCGCCGTCCACCGTGGCCGTGGTGGAGTATTTCCAGATCGTGCGGATCTTGCGCTCGAAGGTCGCCGTGAGCTTCACCTGGTCGCCGGGACCGACGGGACGCCGGAACCGCGCCTTGTCGATGCCCGCAAAGAAGAACTGCACGGTCTCGTCCGGGTACACGCCGGCAGTGACGAAGGTGAGGATGCCGGCGGCCTGCGCCATCGCCTCGAGGATCAGCACGCCCGGCATTACTGGGCGTCCCGGGAAGTGCCCGACGAAGAACTCCTCGTTCATCGTGACATTCTTCAGCGCGACGATCCGCTCGCCGGGCACGCACTCCAGCACCCTGTCCACCATCAGGAACGGGTAACGGTGCGGCAGCCGCCGCATCACTTCGTCGATGTCGAAACCGCCGGCCTCAGTCATGGTCGTCGCTCCCCCTGCCCGCTCCATCGCCGCCCTCGAGGCGGCGAACCCGGCGCGCGAGTTCCTCGAGCTTGTGGAAACGCGCGGCATTGCGGTGAAAGTGCCTCGCCTCGTCCGCCCACAGTGAACTGGAATACACACCGGGCTTGTCGATCGACTTGAACACCGTCGTGCGGCCGGTCAGCCCCACGTCGTCGCAGATCTCGAGGTGACCGGCGATGCCTACCATGCCGCCGAGCATGCAGCGCTTCCCGATGGTCGTGCTGCCGGAGATTCCGACGCAGGCCGCGATCACCGTGTGTGCGCCGATACGGACGTTGTGCGCGACCTGCACCAGGTTGTCGATCTTGACGCCATCCTCGATCACCGTGCTGCCAATCGCGGCGCGGTCGATGGTGGAATTGCTGCCGACCTCGACGTCGTTGCCGACCTCCACGTTGCCGACCTGCGGGATCTTCACGTACCCGCCGACGTCGGGCGCGTGACCGAACCCATCCGCGCCGATCACGCAGCCCGGCTGCAGGATGCAGCGCTCCCCGATCCGCACGCCCCCGCACAGCGTGACCCGCGCAACGAGCTGCGTGTCAGCGCCGATCTCGACATCCTCGAGCACGACCGAACCCGGACCAATGCTCACGCGCCTGCCCACTCGCGCGCCACGCGCGACAAAAGCTCCCGGGCCGACCCAGGCCGTCGGATCGACATCGGCACCCGGCTCGACGATGGCACTCGGATGACGCCCGGCCGCGACCGGCTGCTCCGGGTAAAGGACCTGCGCGATCCTGGCGTAGGTTGCATAGGGATTCTTCGCCACCAGCACGTTGCCGGGACACAACGCCGCGGACGCGGCGTCGATGACGACAGCAGTCGCCCGCGTATGCGGGAGGTGGCGCCGATAGCGCGGATTGGCGAGGAACGAAATCGAGCCCGGGCCGGCGTCCTGCAGCGACGCCACGCGCTCTATCAGTGCGTCCGGGTCGCCGCGCAGTTCGCAGCCGAAGCGGACTGCCAGGTCGGCGAGCCGCGCCGGCATGTCCAGGCCCCTTGCAGCCGGCTCAGGGCTTGGCCGGGGCGCCCTTGCGCGCCTGCAGCGCCGCCAGAACCTGGTTGGTGATGTCCACCGACGGGCTCGCATACAGCGCATCGGCGACGACCACGTCGAGCCCTGCCGACTTCGCGTAGGTCTGGACTTCCTGCAGCACGCTGCGCTGCAGCTGCCCGAGCGCCTCGTTACGGCGCACGTTCAGGTCTTCCATGAATTCGTTCTGCTTGCGGGCCAGCTCCCGCTGCCCGTCGCGAAGCGTCTTCTCTGCGCTCGCCCGCTCGTTGGCCGCCATCACGGCGCCGTCTTTCTGCAGCTTGTCTTCCTTCGCCTTGAGGTCCTTCTGCGTGGTCTCGAGTTCGCGGCGGCGCGCGGCGAATTCGTTCTCGAGGGCCTGTGATGCAGCCTGCGCCTGCGGCGACTCCTGCAGGAGCCGCGTCACGTTGACCACCCCCACCTTCGTCTCCGCCATGGCGGCCCCGAGGGGCGCGGCGCTCGCGGCGATCGTTACCAGGGCAAGGGTCGCTGTCTTGATGCTCATGGAACGGTAATCCTCAAAAAGCCTGTCCGATGGAGAACTGGAAACCTTCGGTCTCGTCCTTGTACTGCTCGGTGTAGATCTGCTTCTGGGCGTTCATCGGGATAGCGTAACTGAAACGGAAGACACCCATCGGAGCCAGCCACTGGACGGCCACGCCGGTCGAATAGCGCAGCTTATCAAAACTGAAGTTGTAATCCACCGGCGTGATGTTGTCCGGGGCATAGAACTTCACGTTGTCGGTCGAATACACGTAGCCGGCGTCGAAGAACAGGCTGGCGCGCGCCGAGCCGCTGAACTTCTCGGGCATCGGCAGCAGCAACTCGAACTGGTTCGTGAGCTTGATGTTGCCGCCGTAGGGGTTGCCGAAAGTGTCCCTCGGTCCGAGAGTACTGGCCCGGTAGCCACGCACGCTCTCGGCGCCGCCGGCGAAGAAATTCCGGTACGGCGGGATCGCGGTCGTCGACCCGAGCGGCGCCGCGTAACCCGCCTCGAAGTTGTTCATCAGCGTGAACCATCGGGTGACCGGCACGAACTGCAGGTAGTCGTAGGTGAGCGAGTAGAACTCCACGTCGCTGCCGGGAACCGCGTACGAGGCACTCACCGTGTGGCGCGCGCCGCGATTGGCGAATATCGCCCTGTTGCGCGAGTCGTATCCCCAGCCGATCGAAATCGGGAAAGTGTCGAACTTGGTGCCGAAGTACGTGTACTCGATCGGCGGAATGCCGACGCTGGACTTGCGCGTGTAGGGGTTGCCGTTGCTCTGCACCCACTGCAGCGACTGGAGCGCGCTCTGGTTCGGGTCCGTGAACAGGTCGGAGTGCTGCGCGGCGATGCCCGCGCGCACCGACTGGAACTCCGACAGCGGCCAGCCGTAGTCCAGGCCAATCGCCCCGGTCGTCGTGTCGAATTGCGACGACGAACTGGTGTACTGGCTGTACTTGCGGTAGCTGACCGAGACCGTGCGCGAAACGCCGTCCACGGTCACGTAGGGGTCGGTGTGCGAGATGCTGTACACCTGGCTGTACTGGCCCGCATTCAGTTCCGCCGCGACCCGGTTCCCGGTGCCGAGGAAATTGCTGTGCACGAAGCTGCCATTCAGCATGATGGACTGCGACTGCGAGTAGCCGATGCCGCCGCTGAACTGCCCGGGCAGGCCTTCCTTTACCTGGAAGTCCACGTCCACGAGGTCCGGCGTGCCGGGAACCGGCGTGGTCTCGACTTCGACCTTCTCGATGAACGGCAACCGCTGCAGGCGCTGCTTGGAGCGCTCCACCGCCGCATTGGACAGGTAGCCGCCCTCCATCTGCCGCATCTCGCGGCGCATCACGTCGTCGTTGATGCCGGTCGTGCCTTCGAAGTTAATGTGCCGAACGTAGGCCCGGCTGCCCGGCTGCACCAGGAAAGTTATCCCGATCTCCTTGGTCTCGGGGTTCTCCTGCGGCACCGGGTCGATCTTGGCGAACGCGTAGCCGTCCTGGCCAAGACGCAACGCCATCAGCTCGGTCGTCGCCGTGATGTACCGGCGCGAGTAGATGTCGCCGCGGCGCACCTGCACCAGCGCTAGCAGGTCCTGCTCAGGCACCACGAGGTCACCCGCTATCTTCACGTCCGAGACGCGATAGACCTCGCCCTCGTGAACGTTCAGCGTGATGAAGATGTCATCTTTTTCGGGCGCGATGGCTACCTGCGAAGTCTCGACGTCGAAATCGGCATAGCCGCGGTCGAGGTAGTAGGCCTTGAGACTCTCGATGTCGCCGGAGAGTTCCTCGCGGGAGTACTTGTCGTCCTGCCGGTACCACGACAGCCAGTTCGGCGTCCTGAGCTTGAACTGCTCGCGAAGCTCGTCCTCGCTGAATGCCTTGTTGCCGACGATGTTGATCTGCTGGATGCTCGAGCGCTTGCCTTCCTTGACGTCGATCGCGATGCTGACCTGATTGTTCGGCATGTCGGTGACTTTCGTGTCCACCTTCACGCCGTACTTGCCGCGCGAGTAGTACTGGTCGGTGAGGAAGCGGTCCACCTCGTCGAGCGTGGACTGGTTGAAGACCTTGCCCTTGGCGAGACCGACGTTGCGCAGCGACTTCTCGAGGTCCGGTGTCTTGATGTCCTTGTTGCCGGTGATGGTGAAGCTCTCGATCGAGGGCCGCTCCTTGACGACGACGATCAGGGTCCCGCCGTCGCGGCGCAGCTCGACGTCCTTGAAGAAGCCAGTCGCGTACAGCGCTCGCAGCGACTCCTCGACGCGCTTTGCGTCCATCCGGTCGCCGATGTTGACCGGCAGGTAGTTGAAGACGGTGCCTTCGCTGATGCGCTGCAGCCCCTCCACCTTGATCTCGCCGACGGTGAAGTCGCCCATGTTGACCTGGGCGTACACCGCAGGTACGGCGAGCAGGACCGGCAGCGCGGCCATGTATTTGAATCGCATGGCGGTCGGCTCAGCTGAACAAGCGGGAAATGTCGTTATAGAAGGCGAAACCCATCAACAGCAGCAGCAGCGCGATGCCGATCTGCTGGCCCACCGCCTGGGTGCGCTCCGACAGCGGGCGGCCGCTGGCCAGCTCGGCGAGCTGGTAGATGATCTGGCCACCGTCGAGGATGGGAATGGGCAGCAGGTTCAGCACGAAGAGGCTCACGCTCACGACGGACAGGAAGGACAGGAACGCAAGTATGCCCTGTCGTGCCGAAAAACCGGCGTATTCCGCGATGTTGATCGGGCCGCTGAGGTTCTTGGCGGACACGTCGCCGGTGGCCACGTTCCACAGCAGCCGCACGGTGAGAGCCGACATGTCCCAGGTCTTGCCGACCGCCTTGCCGACCGATGCGAACACGCCGTAGCGCTCGCGGGTGCGCATGTCCTCGGGTACCGGCGCCGGCGCCTTCGGCTGGACCCCGATCCTGCCGATCAGCCGCGAGCCGTCGCGCTCGGCCTGCACCTCGACCGGCAGCACGAGCCGTTCGCCCGAGCGCTGCACGGTGAGCTGCAGCGTCTTCCCTGCCGCCGGCTGCACCAGCTTCACAAGCGCCATGAAGTCCGCGACCGGCGCCCCATCGGCCGCGACGATCAGGTCATCGACCTGCAGGCCTGCGCGCTCGGCCGGGCTGCCTTCGACGATCGTCCCGACCCGCGCCGGCACGTCCGGGTACCAGAATTCGAACCCGAGCCCGGGCAGCAGTGCGCCGGGCTCCGTCAGCGGCAAGGTGCTGCCCTCGATCGGCAAGCGGGCCGTGCGCGTGCTTCCGTCTGGCGAGCGGACCTGCAGCTCGATCGGCCCGCCCTCCATCAGGCGGTCGAGGATCGCGAGCATCACGGCCTCGCGTCCTGCGGTCGGGTGGGTACCGACCGCGATAATCTCGTCGTCTGCCACCAGGCCCGCACGAGCGGCCACCGAATCCGGCGTCACCTCGCCGAGCACCGGCTTCAGGGCCGGCACCCCGGCCACGAACAGCACCCAGTAGGCGACGACCGCAAACAGGAAGTTGGCGAACGGCCCCGCGAGCAGCACCAGGATGCGCTGCCAGACCGGCTTGCGGTTGTACGCCGACGAGCGGTCCGCCTCGACGACTGGACCTTCACGCTCGTCGAGAAGCTTGACGTAACCGCCTAATGGGATTGCAGAAATAGCGAATTCCGTGCCCTTGGAATCGACACGCTTCCACAGTGGCCGACCGAAGCCTATCGAGAAGCGGATCACACGGATTCCGACCCGGCGCGCCATCCAGAAATGCCCGTACTCGTGCACGGCCACGAGGATGCCGATCGCAACCAGGAACGCCAGCAGATAACCCAGAATCGTCATGCCCAAGACCTCGCCTCCCCAGCCAGCAGGGACGCTGCAAACCCACGCGCCCAGCGGTCCGCCTCGAGCACGACATCCAATCCCGTCACCGACTCCCGGTCATGCCGATCGAGCACGGCCTCGACGACCTCCGGAATGCGGGAAAAACCCAGCGTCCCGCCCAGGAATGCCGCTACCGCCACCTCGTTTGCGGCGTTCATGGCCGCCGGACTCGTGCCGCCGGACTCGGCCGCCTCGCGGGCAAGCCTGAGTGCCGGGAACCGCACGACGTCCGGGGCCTCGAAGTCCAGGCGCGCCGCGGCGACCAGGTCCAGGGATTCTACACCGGACACGATTCTTTCCGGCCAGCCGAGTGCATGTGCGATCGGCGTGCGCATGTCCGGATTGCCAAGCTGGGCCAGGATCGAACCGTCCACGTACTCCACCAGGGAATGCACGATGCTCTGCGGATGTACGACCACATCCACCTGCGCGGGTTCCATCCCGAACAGCAAACAAGCCTCGATGAGTTCGAGGCCCTTGTTCATCAGCGTGGCCGAATCGACCGAGATCTTGCGCCCCATCTTCCAGCGCGGGTGCGCGCAGGCCTGCTCCGGCGTCACGCCCGCGAGCTCGGCGTGCGTGGATCGCAGGAACGGCCCACCCGACGCGGTGAGCAGCACGCGACGCACTCCACGCGCTGCGCGGCCGGCCTCGAGCCCGGCCGGCAGGCACTGGAAGATCGCGTTGTGTTCGCTGTCGATCGGGATCAGCGTTGCGCCGCCGCCGCGCGCCGCGTCGAGCAGCAGTTCGCCGCCGACCACCAGCGACTCCTTGTTCGCGAGCAGTACCCGCTTGCCTGCGCGCGCCGCTGCGAGTGTCGACGGCAGGCCCGCGGCCCCTACGATGGCCGCCATCACTGCATCGACGTCGGGCGCCGCCGCGACGTCCGCAAGTGCAGCGGCGCCGCACGCTACTTCGGTTGCGAGTCCCGCGGCGCGCAGCCCGGTTTCGAGTTCCCGTGCGGCTACTGGATCTGCGAGCACCGCGACACGGGGTCGGTGCGCGCGGCACTGCTCGAGCAGGCGCGCGTGATTCGACGCAGCTGCAAGTGCCGCGACCTCGAAATGGCCGGGATGCCGCGCCAGCACGTCCAGCGTGCTGACGCCGATGCTGCCGGTGCTGCCGAGGACCGCGACGCGCATCATGCCGCAACACCGATCAGTTGCAGCGCGAGCAGGAACACCGGGCCCGCGGCGGTCAGGCCGTCGACCCGATCGAGCACACCCCCGTGGCCGGGCAGCAGGTTGCCGCTGTCCTTGAGGCCCGCACGGCGCTTGAACATGCTCTCGACCAGGTCGCCTACCACGGACAGCAGCGCCACCGGCATGCATGCGGCCAGCCAGGTTGTCACGGGCAGGCCGAATACCAGGGCTCCGAACACGGCTGCCGCCGCTGCGCCGGCCATCCCGGCCGCAAACCCTTCCCAGGTCTTGCCCGGGCTCACCAGCGGCGCGAGCTTGTGCCTGCCGAGGCTGCGGCCGCCGAAATATGCGCCGACATCGGCCGCCGCGATCAGCACGACCAGGTAGAAGAACAGCATCCGGCCGTGGGGCTCTACGAATGCCAGGCGTGCGAGGCCGACCGCCGCCGGCACCAGCACCGCGAAGCCTGCCACGGCCGCGGCGATGCGCCCGCCGCGCGCCGGGGCGAAGACGACCCACAGGAACGCGAGCGACCACCACAGCGCCGTTGCGCGCAGGAAAACAGCGAGCGCCGCGGCGTCCGCGGTCACCTGCCAGGCCGCGAGCACCGCGATGGCGATGGCTACCGTGTAGCCAAGGCGGGCCGGGTTGCGCAGGCATCCGGCGAAACCGGCCCACTCCCACGCGCCCGCAAGCACCGCCACCGCGACCACGGCGACCGCCGCGACCGGCGGCAGCGCGAAAAGCACCACGACGAGGACGCCCGCAAGCAGCAGGGCGGTCGCGATGCGCTGCTTGAGTCCGCTAGCCACCGGCAACCTGCGACGAGGTCAGCCCGAAGCGCCGTTGCCGCCCCGCGAAGTGACGGAACGCGCGCTCGAGCTCGGCTTCGTCGAAGTCCGGCCAGAGGCAGTCGCAGAAATACAGTTCGCTGTAGGCGAGGTTCCAGAGCAGGAAGTTGCTGATGCGCTGTTCCCCGCCGGTGCGGATGAACAGGTCCGGGTCCGGCGCCTCGCCGAGCGCGAGCTCGCGGGCAAACGACACTTCGTCGATTGCGTCCAGCGGCAGCGTGCCAGCGGCAACGGCCGCGGCGAGCTTCCGCGTCGCACCGACGATGTCCCAGCGACCGCCGTATGACACCGCCACGAACACGGTCATGCGGTCGTTGCCGGCCGTGCGGGCCTCTGCCTGGGCGACGCCGTCGCGCAGGTGCGGCTTCAGCTTCGAGAGGTCGCCGATGAACCTGAGCCGGATGCCATTGCGCGAGAGCTCGTCTACCTCGCGCTCCATCGCCTCGACGAACAGTTGCATGAGCCGCGAGACCTCGTCCGCTGGCCTGCCCCAGTTCTCGCTCGAGAACGCGAACAGCGTGAGCGCCTCGACGCCGCGCCGCGCGCAGCCTTCCACCGTCGCCCGCACCGCCTTCACGCCCGCGCGGTGCCCGAGGTGGCGCGGAAGAGCGCGTTTTGAAGCCCAGCGACCGTTGCCGTCCATGATGACGGCGACGTGGCGCGGCGTGCCCGGCTCGCGGGATTGCGTCTGCGCCACCGCTCAGACCTGCATCAGGTCTTTTTCTTTCTCCGCGAGCACCTGGTCCACCTCTGCGACGTACTTGTCGGTGAGCTTCTGCACCTCGTCGTGCGCCTTGTGGTCCACGTCCTCGGAGATGAGCTTTTCCTTCAGCATCTCCTTGAGTTCCTGCAACACGTCGCGTCGCACGTTGCGGATGGCGATGCGCGCAACCTCGCCCTCGTGGCGCACGACCTTGGTCAGCTCGCGACGGCGCTCCTCGGTGAGCGACGGCAGCGGCACGCGGATCACCGTGCCCGCAGTGGCCGGATTCAGCCCCAGGTCGGACTTCATGATCGCCTTCTCGATGGCGGGCACCATCTGCTTCTCCCACGGCACGACCGTGAGCGTGCGCGAATCCTCGACCGCGACGTTCGCGACCTGGGAGAGCGGCACCTCGCTGCCGTAGTAGTCGACGCGCACGTGCTCGAGCAGGCTGGTGCTCGCCCGGCCGGTGCGCAGCTTCTTCAATTCGTTCCTGAGCGCGGCCACGCACTTTGCCATGCGGTCCGCGGCGTCCTTCTTGATGTCCTCGAGCATGGGCAGTCTCCAGCAACAGCGGCGCAAGCCGCATCAGTTCGTGACGAGTGTTCCGACTTCCTCGCCGCACGCGACGCGCACCAGCGCACCGGCCTCATTCAAGTCGAATACGCGCAGCGGCAGGTCGTGGTCGCGGCACAGCACGATGGCCGTCGCATCCATGACTTTCAGGCGCCCGTCGAGCACCTGGTCGTAGGTGAGCCGGTCGAAGCGCTTTGCGGCCGGATTCACCACCGGGTCGGAATCGTAGATCCCGTCGACCTTGGTCGCCTTGATCAGAAGGTGCGCGCCGATCTCGATGGCGCGCAGGCTGGCGGCGGTGTCGGTCGTGAAGAACGGGTTGCCGGTGCCGGCCGCAAAGATCGTCACCCGCCCCTTCTCGAGGTGGCGGATGGCGCGGCGCCGGATGTAGTCCTCGCAGACCTCGTTGATGCGGATCGCCGACATTACCCTCGCGAACACCCCGAACGCCTCGAGGGAGTCCTGCAACGCGAGTGAGTTCATCACGGTGGCGAGCATGCCCATGTGGTCACCGGTCACGCGGTCCATGCCGGCGCGCGCCAGGCCGGCGCCGCGGAACAGGTTCCCGCCGCCGATCACCACCGCGACCTGCACGCCGCGCTCGCGCACGGCGGCGACCTCCGAGGCGAGGCGCTTCAGGAACACGGCGTCGATGCCGTAGTCCGCGCTGCCCATCAGGGCCTCACCGGACAGCTTTACCAGGATGCGGCGGTATGCCGGCTTTCCGTCTGTTGGCTCAGGCATGCAGTCTGTCACCTCCGACGGGGGGCCATTATAAGGAACCCCGCTCGCGCGGGGTTCCTGTTGATTGGACGGGACCGGTCGGGGTTCAAGCTCCCCGGACCTGGGCCATCACTTCGGCGGCAAAGTCTTCCTGCTTCTTCTCGATGCCGGCGCCGACCTCGTAGCGCACGAAGCGCAGGATCTTCGCATTGGCGCGCTTCAGCACGTCGCCCACGACCTGCTTGTCGTCCTTGACGAACGGCTGGCCCAGCAGCGTGATCTCGGCCAGGAACTTGCGCAGCTTGCCCTCGGAGGCCTTGACCAGCACCTCTTGCGGCTTTCCCTGCAGCTTGGGATCGGCCGCCGCCTGCGCGACGATGATCTCCCGCTCCTTCTCGACCTGGTCGGCCGGGACGTCATCGGCGGACAGGTACCGCGGGTTGATCGCCGCGACGTGCATGGCCAGGTCGTGGCCGAGCGCCTCGTCGCCGCCCTCCAGGACGACCACGGTGCCGATACGGCTTCCGTGCAAGTAGCTGGCGAGCGGCGCATCGGAGGTGACAACCTCGAAGCGGCGCACGCTGATGTTCTCGCCGATGCGCGCGATCAACGCACGGCGGGTTTCCTCGACCGTCTGCCCGGAGGACATCCGGGCTGCAAGCAACCCTTCGAGATCGGCCGGCTTCGCCTCCAGCGCGGTGCGGGCGACCGAGGCGGCAAAGGCCTGGAAATCCTTCTCGCGCGCGACGAAATCCGTCTCCGAGTTGACCTCGACCAGCGCCACCGCCTTGCCGTCCGCGGCGCGCTCGATGGCAACCACGCCCTCGGCAGCGATGCGGCCCGCCTTCTTGTCCGCCTTGGCAAGGCCGGACTTGCGCATGGCCTCGGCGGCGGCCTCGATGTCGCCGTTCGCCTCGACCAGCGCCTTCTTGCACTCCATCATGCCGGCGCCCGTGCGCTCGCGCAGCGCCTTCACCGACTCTGCCGTGACCACCATGGTTACTCTCCCTCGGCAGCCGGGGCTGCAGGCGCGGGGGCCTCCGCGGCGGCCGGCGCTTCGGAAGCGACCGGCGCAGCTGCCGCCGGGCCCTTCTTGCGCGCGGCTTCGCGGCGCGCCATGAATGCCTCGGGGCTCTCCTCGGGATCCGCCTCGGCAAGTTCGGCAACCGAGTCGTGCGCGGGCTCGCTGTCGGTCGCCTCCGGCTTGCGGCGAGCGGGCGTCTTCTTGCGGACCGGCGCGGCGCGGCGCTTCGGACCAGCCTTGGCGCGCGGCTTGCCTTCCTCGTCGAGCTCGACGAACTCGTCTTCGCCCACCGCCACCTCGGGCAGCGTTGAACGGCCCTCGAGCACCGCGTCGGCGATGCCGCCCGCGTAGAGCTCGATGGCGCGCATGGCGTCGTCGTTGCCGGGGATCACGTAGCTGATGCCTTCCGGCGAGCAATTGGTGTCGACCACCGCGACCACCGGGATGCCGAGCTTGCGGGCCTCGTGGATGGCGATGTTCTCGTGGCCGACGTCGACGACGAACATCACGTCCGGCAGGCCTTCCATCTCCTTGATGCCGCCCAGGCTGCGCTCGAGCTTCTCGCGCTCGCGGCGCACCATCTGCGCCTCGCGCTTGCTGCGCTGGTCGAGCATGCCGCTCTCTGCAAGGTCGTCGATCTCGGCCAGCCGCTTGATCGACTGCCGGATGGTCTTGAAGTTGGTCAGCATGCCGCCGAGCCAGCGATGGCTCACCCAGGGCATGCCGCAGCGCGCAGCCTCGCGCGCAATCGCGTCGCGTGCAGAGCGCTTGGTGCCGACGAACAGCACGCGCCCGCCCTCGGCGACCACGTGCTTCACGAAGCCAGCCGCCTCGACGTAGAGGGGCAGCGTCTTCTCAAGATCGATGATGTGGATCCGGTTGCGCTCGCCGAAGATGAAGGGAGCCATCTTCGGGTTCCAGAAGCGAGTCTGGTGTCCGAAATGGACGCCCGCCTCAAGCATCTGCCGCATGGACATGCTGCTCATATCGAAAACTCCTTGTGGGGTTAAGCCTCCACGCACCCCATGCGGCAACCCGCGAGGCCTCTCGGCCTGGCAGGCACCCAGCCACATGTGCCGGTACGTGTGCGGTTTTGGTTGTGAAAAAAGGCCGCGCTTTATACCATAAGTTTCCGTTTGTTCAAACACTTGCGCGCCCGGGGCCCTGCCCTCGGGCGCCGGAAGCACCTCCCCGACATGCAACACCCCGAGAAGGCGACCACCCACGGGCAGCCCGACAGCGCCTCACGCGTTTCCGTCAAGACAGCCGCCGAGCAGGACGCGATGCGGCTCGCCGGGCGCCTCACGGCGGAGGTCCTCGACATGATCGGGCCCCACGTGGTCGCGGGCGTCGCCACCGACGAACTCGACCGCATCTGCCACGACTACATCGTGAACGTGCAGAAGGCCGTGCCCGCCCCGCTCGACTATCGCGGCTTCCCGAAGTCTATCTGCACTTCCGTGAACCACGTCGTCTGCCACGGTATCCCGGGGGACCGGCGGCTCAAGCAGGGCGACATCGTCAACATCGACGTCACGGTCATCAAGGATGGCTTCCACGGCGACTCGAGCCGCATGTTCTGCGTGGGACGCGTCCCGCCGCACGTGCAGCGGCTGGTGGACGTGACCTACGAGGCGATGTGGCTCGGCATTGGAACGGTGCGGGCCGGCTCGCAGCTCGGGGACATCGGCGCCTCCATCCAGGCCTTCGTCGAGGCCAATCACTACTCCGTCGTGCGCGAGTACTGCGGCCACGGCATCGGCCGCGGCTTTCACGAGGACCCGCAGGTGGTGCACTACGGCACCGCAGGGACGGGCATGCGCTTCGTGCCGGGCATGACGTTCACGATCGAGCCGATGGTGAATGCCGGCCGCCGCGAGGTGCGCCTGCTGCCCGACGGCTGGACCGTCGTCACGCGGGATCACACGCTGTCTGCACAGTGGGAGCATACGATCCTGGTCACGGAATCCGGCTTCGAGGTGCTGACGCTCGGGGCCGACGAGCGGCCCCCGGCTTGAACGCGCCCTCCGAACAGGTCGAGGACTTCGAGGCAGCCTCGGGGCGAATCGCGCTGCCGGACTGGCCCTTCCTCGAGACACTGCCGGGCGCGCTCAACTCGGGCGACGATCGCACGGCCTCGTTCCGCCTGGCGCTCGAGGAAGGGGCGGCAAACCTGGAGCATCGGTTCCAGGACGACGAACCCGTCGAGACGCTGGTTCGAGACCGTGCCCGCATGGTGGACGTGGTGCTGCGCGCGGCCTGGGTCATGCACGCCGGGCCGCAGGCGAAGGACGTGGATCTCGTGGCCGTCGGCGGCTTTGGCCGGGGCGAACTGCATCCCTGCTCCGACATCGACGTGCTGATCCTGCTGCCGAAGTCGGGCGCCGAGGAAGGCCACGAGGGCATCGAGCGCTTCCTCACCTTCCTCTGGGACATCGGGCTCGAGGTCGGCCACAGTGTCCGCACGATTGACGACTGCCAGCGCGAGAGCGCGGCGGACGTGAGCGTGGCCACGACGCTGATCGAGGCGCGCCTGCTGGCCGGGCCGGAGCACCTGTTCCAGGCGATGCGCCGCGCGCTCGGGCAGGACAGCATCTGGTCGTCGCGGGCCTTCTTCGAGGCCAAGGTCGCCGAGCAGCAGGCGCGCCACCATCGCCACCACGACACCGCCTACAACCTTGAGCCGAACGTCAAGACCAGCCCGGGCGGACTGCGCGACATCCAGACCATCGGCTGGGTCGCCAAGCGCCACTTCGGGGCCGGCACCTTCGACGAACTGGTCGAGCACGGTTTCCTCACCGCCGGCGAGCTGCGCAAGCTCCGCACTGCGCAGGCCTTCCTGTGGAAAGTGCGATTCGCGCTGCACTCGCTGACCGGGCGGCGCGAGGACCGGCTGCTGTTCGACCACCAGGCCCGCATCGCCCGGATGTTCGGCTACGAGGACGCGGCCTACACGCTCGCGGTCGAACAGTTCATGCAGCGCTACTACCGCACGGTCATGGACGTGAGCCTGCTGAACGAGATGCTGCTGCAGCTGTTCCGCGAGGCCATCCTCGCCGATCCCGCGCCGGTGGTGCCGCTGGACTCGCGCTTCCAGATTCGCGGCGACTACCTCGAGGTGACCTCGGACGACGTCTTCGCCCGGCAGCCGTCGGCGATCCTCGAGCTGTTCCGCCTGATGCAGGACCATCCGCGGCTGCGCGGTGTGCGCGCCGCGACCATCCGCTCGCTCGGCCGGCACCTGTGGCTGATCGACGAGGAGTTCCGCCAGCACCCGCGCAATCACCGCCTGTTCCTCGACCTGCTGCGCGCGCCGGCCGGCGTGACGCACGAGCTCCGGCGCATGAACCTCTACGGCGTGCTCGGCCGCTACATCCCGGCCTTCGGCCGCATCGTCGGCCGCATGCAGTACGACCTGTTCCACGCCTACACCGTGGACGCGCACACGCTGTTCGTGGTCCGCAACCTGCGGCGCCTCACATTGCCGCAGTTCGAAAAGGAATTCCCGGACCTGTCGCGCCTGATGCAGTCGCTGCCGCGCCCCGAGATCGTGCTGCTTGCGGCGCTGTTCCACGACATCGCCAAGGGGCGCGGCGGTGACCACTCCGAGCTCGGCGCCGTCGATGCCGAGGCCTTCTGCCTCGAGCAGGGGCTCTCACGCTACGACGCCAGGCTGGTCGCCTGGCTGGTGCGCAACCACCTGGTCTTCTCCGTCACCGCGCAGAAAAAGGACATCTCCGACCCGAGCGTGATCCGTGACTTCGCGCAACTGGTCGGCGACCGGAAGCACCTCGACTATCTCTACGTCCTCACCGTGGCCGACGTGCGGGGCACCAACCCGAAGCTGTGGAATTCCTGGCGCTCCTCGCTGTTCCACGACTTCTACGAGCGCACCAAGCGCGCGCTGCGGCGCGGGCTCGAGGCACCGGTGGACAAGGACGAACTCGTGGCCGAAACGCGCACCGCGGCGCGGGAGCTCATTGCCCGGGACGGCGGCGACCCGGAACGCGCCGAGCTCGCCTGGTCGAAGCTCGGCGACGAGTATTTCCTGAAGCACACGCCGCCGGAGATCGCCTGGCACTCGCGGCTGATCGCCGACCGTGAACCCGGCGACGCCTCACCGCTGGTCGCGGTGCGCGATGCGCCGGAGCGCGGCGGCAACGCGGTGCTGACGTTCATGAGGCACACGCAGCAGAATTTCGCCCGCACCACCGCGTTGCTCGACCAGATGGGATTGAACATCCTCGACGCGCGCATCACACCGCTCGAAGGTGGACTGAGCCTCGACACTTACCTGGTGCTCGAGGACACCGGCGCGCCGATCACGGACCGCCAGCGCGCCCACGAGATCGAGCGCCAGCTGTGGCGTGCGCTGCAGGGACCTGGCGGGACCTGGCCGGAAGTCACCCGGCGAGCACCCCGCCAGGTGCGGATGTTCTCCACGCCGACGCAGATCACGTTCGCCGACGACCCCGAGCGCCAGCGCACCATCATCGAACTGATCGCGGGCGACCGCCCGGGACTGCTGTCCGAGGTCGGCAAGGTGCTGCTCGCCGAGCGTGTCGACGTGGTGACCGCGCGCATCATGACCATCGGCGAGCGCGCCGAGGACGTGTTCTACGTGGCCGACGAGAACGGCCGGCCTCTGGCCGAGGACGCGCGCCTGCGCCTCGAGGAACAACTGCACCTCGCGCTCGACCTGCCGAACGCGGCCAGGATGGGAACCACATGACCGCGCATGCAAAGCTCGCCGCCACGATCGACGCCGCCTTCGAGGAGCGGGCGAAATTCTCGCCGGCAAACGCTCCTTCGGAGGTCACCGCCGCCGTCGAGGCCGCCATCGACCTGCTCGACCGCGGCGAGGCACGAGTCGCGGAAAAGATCGGCGGCGAATGGCTGGTGCACCAGTGGCTCAAGAAGGCGGTGCTGCTTTCGTTCAGGCTCAATGACAACCGGGTCATCGACGCGGGCTACACGCGCTTCTACGACAAGGTCTCGCTGAAGCACGCCGGCCACGACGCGGAACGCTTCCTGGCCGAAGGCGTCCGGGTAGTGCCGCCCGCGGTGGTGCGTCGCGGTGCATACGTCGCGCGGAATACCGTGCTGATGCCCAGTTACGTCAACATCGGCGCCCACGTCGGCGAGGGCACGATGGTCGATACCTGGGCGACGGTGGGCTCATGCGCGCAGATCGGACGCAACGTCCACCTCTCGGGCGGCGTCGGCATCGGCGGCGTGCTCGAGCCGCTGCAGGCCAACCCGACCATCATCGAGGACGGCTGCTTCATCGGCGCGCGCTCGGAAGTCGTCGAGGGCGTCATCGTCGAGGAAGGCGCAGTGCTGTCGATGGGCGTCTATGTCGGCCAGAGCACCCGGATCTACGACCGGGAGCGCGACGCGGTCAGCTACGGCCGGGTCCCGGCCGGCGCGGTGGTCGTGCCCGGGTCATTGCCCTCGCCCGACGGGAAGTATTCGCTCTACTGCGCCGTGATCGTCAAGCGGGTGGACGCGCAGACCAGGGCCAAGGTCGGAATCAACGAGCTGCTGCGGCTGGCCGATAATCCCTAGCCGGCCCGGGGTCCGGCGGGCTTTCCGCCGTCCAGCATATAGAGCACCTGCTCCGCGACGTTCTTGGCGTGGTCGCCCACGCGCTCGAGCCCCTTCAACGCGAACATCGTGTCGATGGTGGGTTTCAGGAACTGGTGGTCCTGCATCACGTAGGACATCAGCTGCCGCAGCGCGGTGGCGTACTCACGATCGAGTTCCCTGTCCCGTGCCAGCACTTCCGTCGCCAGCCCGGCATCGCTCTCGTCGAGCGCACGCACGGCGTTGCGCAGCATGCCCATCGAGAGGTCGGCCATGTGCCGCAGGTAACGCGCGACTGCGACCACCGGGTCTCCCGCCGACGCCGCGCCGAGCTGCAGCGCGAAACGCGCAATCTTCTTCGACTCGTCGCCGACGCGCTCGAGCTCGAGGCCGACGCGCGCCACTGCGCGCGCCATGCGCAGGTCGTTCGCGACCGGCTGCTGCAGCGCGATGTAGGTCAGGCTGTCGCGGTCGAGCCTGGCGTCGTAGTCGTTCACCAGCGGCTCGCGCGAGAGCACCAGCTCCGCCAGGTGCGCGTCGCGCTCGAGCAGCGACTTCACCGCGGCGCCCACCTGGTCGATGACCAGGCCGCCCATCTCCACGGCCTGCATTCGCAGGCCGATCAGCGTCTGCTCCACCGTCTTCGAGGTGTGGCCCTCGACCGGGTCGCCGCCGCCCGCCAGGACACCGCCTGGAGTCTCCCGCGTCAGCAAAGGTCCGTCGCCCGAAGCTGCCTCGATCTGCTCTCCGACCTGCATGATCGTTCCGTCAGCCGTAACGGCCGGTGATGTAGTCCTCGGTGGCCTTCTTCGCCGGGTTGGTGAAGATCTTCGAGGTGGCGTCGACTTCGACCAGCTCGCCCAGGTACATGAAGGCCGTGAAATCCGACACGCGCGCGGCCTGCTGCATGTTGTGCGTGACGATCAGGACCGTGACCCGCTGGCGCAACTCGGTGATCAGCTCCTCGATCTTGGCCGTTGCAATCGGGTCGAGTGCCGAGGTGGGCTCGTCGAACAGCAGGATTTCCGGCTCTGTGGCCAGCGCTCGCGCGATGCACACTCGCTGCATCTGTCCGCCTGAGAGCGCCAGCGCCGAGTCGTCGAGCCGGTCCTTTACCTCGTCCCAGATCGCCGCGCCCCGCAGAGCCTTTTCGACACGCTCGCCGAGGTCGGACCGGTTGCGAACCCCGCGCAGCCGCAGGCCGTAGGCCACGTTCTCGAACACGGTCTTCGGGAACGGGTTCGGCTTCTGGAACACCATCCCGATGCGCATGCGAACCTCGATCGGGTCCGTCTCCGGGCCCACCAGGTTGACGTTGTCCGGACGCAGCATGACGGCGCCCGCGTATCTGGTATGCGGCTGAAGGTCGTGCATGCGGTTGAAGCAGCGCAGGAACGTGCTCTTGCCGCAACCCGACGGCCCGATCAACGCGGTGACCTGGTTTTCCGGTATCGAGATGTTGATGTTTTTCAGCGCATGGTTCGAGCCGTACCAGAAATCGAGCTTCTCGGCGGACGCCTTCGGCGGGTTCGCGCGGAGCGGCTTGCGGTCTTCCATATTGATGGAAACCGAAGGAGTCCCGGACTGCCGGGCATCGGTGTCACCTTGCATGGATGCTGCCTCGTTGGAGCGGGATACGGCGTGTGGGGTTGCAGTCGCTTCCATGTCGCTCACCAGTTGATTCTCTTGCGGAAGCGATAGCGGATCACGATCGCGATCGTGTTCATCAGCAGCGTCATGCCGAGCAGGACCGCGCCTGCTGCCGCCGCGTTCGACTGGAAAGCCTGGTCGGGGCGGGAGACCCAGTTGAACATCTGGATCGGCATCGCCGTGAATTCGCTCTTGAGCCACTCGAAACTGAGGAACGGGAACGTTCCGGTGATTGGCGATGGCGGCAGGAACGCGATGAACGCCAGTGCGCCGATGGTGATGATCGGCGCAGTCTCGCCGATGGCGCGAGACAGGCCGAGGATCAGGCCGGTGAGGATGCCGCCGGTCGAATACGGCAGCACGTGGTCCTTGGTGACTTCCCAGCGCGTCGCGCCGAGCCCGTAGGCCGCTTCGCGGATGGCCTTTGGCACCGCGCGCAGTGACTCGCGGGTGGCGACGATCACGATCGGCAGGATCAGCAGCGCCAGCGTCAGTCCGGCCGTCAGGATGCTCTGTCCGAGCCCGAACTGGTAGACGAAGAGCCCGAGCGCAAGCAGGCCGTAGACGATCGAGGGCACGCCGGCGAGATTGGTGACGTTGATCTCGATGATGCCGGTGAACCAGTTCTTCGGCGCGTATTCCTCGAGGTAGATCGCTGCTGCCACGCCAACCGGCAGCGAGACCAGCGCCGTCACGACCATGATCAGCGAGGTACCCACCGCGGGCGACAGGATGCCGGCGTTCTCCGCCTTGCGGGACGGGAAGTTCGCGAAGAACTTCCAGCCGAACCGCTGCGCGCCGTCGCGCACCAGGTCCAGGAAAAGGTACGCGAGTATCCCGAGGCAGCCGATCATGATCAGCAGCCCGAGGATCACGAACAGCTTGTCCACCTGCTTGCGCCATCCAAGGCCGCGGCGGATTTCGTCGAGCGTCATCTGCGCATTGGCGGCCATCAATACGCCTCGCGGAACTTGCGAGTGAGGAAAAAGCCCAGCACGTTGAACACCAGCGTCATCAGCATCAACACCAGCCCCGCGGCGAAGATGCTCTGGTAGCCGATGCTGCCGTGCGGCAGGTCACCGAGGCTCACCTGCACGATGTAGGCAGTAATGGTCTGCGAAGGCTCGGTCGGGTTGAACGAGAGGTTGGGCTGCATGCCCGCGGCGATCGCCACCACCATGGTTTCACCGATCGCGCGCGAGATCCCGAGGATATAGGCCGCCGCGATGCCCGAGAAGGCGCCGGGCACCACGACTCCGAGCGCGGTCTGGTATCTCGTCGCGCCCATCGCGTAGGAGCCTTCGCGCATGTAACGTGGCACGGCCCTCATCGCGTCCTCGCTGAGCGAGGCGACGTACGGCACGATCATCACGCCGATCACCAGGCCTGGGCTGAGCATGTTGAAACCCGGCAGTTCGGGCATCAGCTTCTGCAGCAGCGGCGTCACGATCAGCAGCGCGAAATAACCGTAGACGACGGTGGGCACGGCACCGAGCAGCTCGAGGATGGGTTTCACGGTCTCGCGCAGACTGTTAGGCGCGAATTCGGACAGGTATATCGCGATGATGGTGCCAAGCGGGATCGCAACCGCGAGCGCGACCCCGGTGACGGTCAGCGTCCCCGCCACCAGCGGCATGATGCCGTAGTGCGCGTCCGCGAACAGCGGCGTCCACATGGTGTCCGTGAGGAACTCACGGATCGTCACGTGATCGAAGAATGCGGCCGATTCCTTCAGCAGGATGAACACGATGGCGACCGTCGTGAACACCGCCACCAGGCCGGAAAGCATCAGCACGAACTCGACGATCCGGTCGCGAGTCTTGCGGTAGGCAAGCGACGCAAACGCGCCCCTTGAATCCAGCGCTTTTGAACGGCTCATGACCGAACCACCCTTCCCGCTCTTTGCCGTGCCCCAGCGGGCGAAAGTCTAGCGGCATCAGGCGATGCGCGCGACCTTGTCTTGGTAAAATTGCGGGGAGGGCCGTTTCCGGCGCCTCCCCGCTTCGAATCACAGCGCGAGGCTGCAGGTCACTCTTTGCGTTCCATCGTCAGCAGCTGGTTGATCGTGAGGCCCACCTTGGGCACACCACCGAACACCGTGCCAGCCTTGCGCTCATTGAAGTGCTGCAGCACCGTTGCGTACGCGGCAGCCGGCAGCGGCACATAGCCCACTTCCGACACGAACTGGGGACCATTGGTCAGACAGAACTTGATGAACTCCTGCACCTCGGGCCGCGACGCCGCCGACACCTTCACGTACATGAACAGCGGGCGTGACAGCGGCTGGTACGTGCCGTTGACGACATTCTCGGCGCTCGGCATGACCGGGCCCTTGCCACCGTCGATCGGCACCGCCGTCAGCTTGTCCTTGTGAGCTGCGTAATACGCGAATCCGAAGTACCCGAGCCCGCCCTTGCTGTTCTCTACGCCCTGCACCAGCGTGTTGTCGTCCTCGCTGGCCGTGTAGTCGGCGCGGCTCGCCTTGGCCTTGCCGTTCACCGCTTCAGTGAAGTAGTCGAAGGTGCCCGAATCCGTGCCCGGCCCGAACAGCGAAAGCTTCTCGGACGGGAACCCGGAACGCACCTGGTTCCAGTTCATGATGCGGCCCTGGGCGCCCGGCTCCCAGATCTTCTTCAGCTCCGCGACCGTCATCGACTTGACCCAGGTGTTGGCCGGGTTGATCACTACGGTCAGCGCGTCGAACGCGATCGGCAGTTCCATGTAGGAGATGCCGGCCTTTCGGCAGGCTTCCATTTCCTCGGCCAGGATCGGCCGCGAGGCGTTCGAGATGTCGGTCTCGCCGCGGCAGAACTTCTTGAAGCCGCCGCCCGAGCCGGCGATGCCGACCGTCACGTGGACCTTGCCACGCTTCGAGATCTGGAATTCCTCGGCCAGGGCCTCGGAGATCGGGAACACGGTGCTCGAGCCGTCGATCTTGATTGAAGCGGCCTGGGCCATTACCTGCCCTGGCGCGCCAACCGCAATGACACCGACGAACAGCGCCGGGACCGCAAATTTCTGCCACAACTTCATGGAGTTAACCCTCTGCAACGTTGGGGTGCTGTAAAGACCGGACCAATCGATGCGCGGAGTGTGCGGGGAGCTTGTGACAGGAGTATTACAGGCGGGCTCGAAGCACCATGACTTGTGCCTCCGTGCCCGCTCCGATATACACCGCGTGCCGTGCCCGACGCTCCATGGCCGCGCAGAACCTGCCACTTGAACGTTACAAATCAATGTCACCAACGCTCGAAATCACCGAAGACCTGATGCGCCGGCCCTCGGTCAGCCCCGACGACCACGGCTGCCTGGACCTGATCGAGGCCCGCCTCGAGCCGCTCGCGTTCCGAATCGAGCGGCTGAAATTCGGGCCGGTCGATAACCTGTGGGCCCGGCGCGGCTCCGACCAGCCGGTGCTCTGCTTCGCCGGCCACACCGACGTCGTGCCCACCGGTCCTCGCGAAGACTGGCGCACCGACCCGTTCGCCCCGGTGATCCTGGACGGTGTCCTGTACGGACGCGGCGCGGCCGACATGAAGAGCGGACTCGCGGCAATGGTCACGGCGACCGAGCGGTTCGTCATCGGCCATCCTCGGCATGCCGGCAGCCTTGCGTTCCTGCTGACCAGTGATGAGGAAGGCCCGGCGATCGACGGCACGAAGCGCGTGGTGGACATGCTCGAGGCCCGCGGCGAGAAAATCGACTATTGCGTGGTCGGCGAGCCCACCAGCCACGAGCGGCTCGGCGACACGATCAAGATCGGCCGGCGCGGGTCGCTGTCGGGACGCCTGACCGTGCACGGCGTGCAGGGCCACATCGCCTACCCTCACCTGGCCGACAACCCGGTGCACGGTTTCGCCCCCGCCCTTGCGGAGCTGGTGGCACGGCACTGGGACCAGGGCAACGAGTATTTCCAGCCGACGTCTTTCCAGGTCTCGAATCTCTCGGCCGGCACCGGCGCGCCGAACGTGATCCCGGGCGAAATGAAGGTGCGCTTCAACCTGCGATTCTCGACCGAGCAGACCGTGGAATCGCTGCAGCTTGCGGTGCACGAAATCCTCGACCGTCACCGCGTGAACTACACGCTCGAGTGGTTCGTGTCGGGACTGCCATTCTTCACGCACCCTGGGCTGCTGACCGAAGCGGTATCGGCGGCCGTCAGCGATGTCACCGGCGTGCAGCCCGCGTTCTCGACCACCGGCGGCACGTCCGACGGACGTTTCATCGCACCAACCGGCGCGCAGGTGGTGGAGATCGGGGTCGCAAACGCCACGATCCACAAGGTGAACGAATGCGTGCGGGTCGCGGACGTGGACGCGCTGTCGCTGATCTACGAGCGGGTGATGGAAAAAGTGCTCGGGGACCCCGGCCGCCAGTGACCCGCGGCCAGCGAGCGATGATCGGCGATCACTTCCTCGCCGCGGGCGCGAACCAGTTGGTGAGCACGCCCCAGAGCCCCACGCCCACCAGGCACATCAGCACCCAGGTCGGCATGTTGAGGCCGAGGAACATCCAGTCGATCTTCGCGCATTCGCCGGAACCGGACAGCACCTTGCCCAGCACCTCGTGCATTGGCAGCACGTCCATCATGTAGTCGAGGCTCGCGCCGCACTCGGCGACCGACCCGGGCGGCTGCGCGATGATCCAGATGTGGCGCGATGCGACCAGGATGCCGCCGAGCGCCGCCAAGTCGATCAACACGCCGTATACCCGGGCCCAACGATTCCCCGGGTCGTGGATGAATGCCGCGAGGAACAGCAGCCCGGCCGTGATCACCGACACACGCTGCAGCACACACAGCGGACAGGGTTCGAGGCGCAGCCCGTACTGCACGAAGAGCGCATACGACATCAGCCCCGCGCAGGCCAGGAATCCAAGCAGGTTACCGGTGCGACGGGTCAACCATGCGGGCATCATTGCGGTTTTCTCCATGATCAGCCCGCACCGCCGGTACGGGCACCGCGCGCAGCGCCCAGCTGCGTCTCGACGTCTTCGATGGACAGGTGTCGTATGTCCTTGGCGAACACCATGTAGATCACGTATTCGCAGATGTTCTTGGCGTGGTCGCCAATGCGCTCCAGCGCCCGCGCGACGAACAAGACATCAAGCGCGCGGCGGATCGAGCGAGGGTCTTCCATCATGAACGTGATGCACTGGCGCTGGACCGCCTCGTATTCCTCGTCCACGGTGCGGTCCTTGCGGGCCACCGCGAGCGCCGACTCGGTGTCCATGCGTGCCACCGCGTCGAGCGCGCCGTGCAGCATGTCCGCAACCAGGTCGCCGATGTGCTTGATCTCGCGGTAACGGTCAGTCGGCCGCTCGAGAGTTGCCATGCGAGATGCGATGCGGCCGAGCTTTTCAGCTTCGTCGCCGATACGCTCGAGGTCCGTAATGGTCTTGATGACCGCGACGATCAGCCGCAGGTCCGATGCAGTCGGGCTGCGGGTCGCCAGGATGCGGCTGCAGTCTTCGTCGATCGCCACTTCCATGGAGTTGACCTTGTGGTCGAGGCGCACCACTTCCTCACCCAGCCTGCTGTCGCCGGTGTAAAGCGCCTTCACGCCGTCGAGCAGCTGCTGCTCGACCATTCCGCCCATCTGCAGGACCGAGGACCGCACTCCCTCCAGGTCCGCATTGAAGCGGCTCATGATGTGATGCGACAGGTCGGACGTTTCCATGCGGGCCTCCGGGGAATGCGACCGTATACATTAGCCCGATTCCACGGGCAAGCGGTATGCCCATGCTGCCGGGGCGGTACAGCATTGCGGCCCCGATGCGCGCGAACGCGCACCGGGGCCGCTGTGGACCGGCAGGTCCTTAGAACTTGTAGTTGATGTCGAGCTGCAATCGGTCGTAGTTCATGTTCTTGCCGACCGCGTACGGCCCCGCGTACGGCCCGCTCGCCACGTTGCCGCTGACTGCCGCGGTATTGATGTTGGTGGTGTTGAGGAAGTACGTCGCGTTGAGCGTGACGTTCTTGACCGGCGCGTAGCCAGCCTTGAATGCCCAGCCGTCCACGCCGGTGACACCGCCACCAAAGTCGGAGTCGATGAACTGGGCGAACATCGCGTCGCTATCCATCGACTGGTACAGCACCCCGGCTTCCCAGGTCTTGGCGTTCGAGGCCTTGCCCAGCGTGGCGCCGAGTGACCAGGCGGTGTCGTACTTGACGTTGGACGCCATGTTCTGCGCGTAGTCTCCCCAGACGCTGAATGGCAGGCTGGCTACCGTCATGCCCATCTGCCCGGAAAGTTGCAGGACCTCGTAGTCGTACATCAGCACGTTGGTCGCCGTGCTGGAGCCGTTCAGGTTGCGCTTGTAGGTGGTATTGCCGAACGCATTGCCGTTGTAGAACGGCGCGTTGCCCTTGCCGTTTGTCAGGTTGTAGTACTGCGCCGCAACCCTGGTCTCGCCACCGAACAACGGGAACACCAGGCCCAGCTGGGTGCCGAAGATGGTCGGATCAACGTTGACATAGTTCGGATTGCCGTTGGCGTTCTCCTGCACCATCCAGGCATAGCCGCTGCCGAAGAACATGCCACGATTGAAGGTCACCGCGACCGCTTCCGGATTGACGTCACCGTCCCAGAAGAAGCTCTGGCCCGGCCGCCAGAACGGCAGCGACTGCTTGCCCAGCAACAGGTTCGCTCCATCCATGAATTTCCAGTCGGCATACGCCTGGGTGATGTAGATGCCCTTGCCGGACGACTCCTGCGTGAAGGTCTGGTTGGTGGAGCGTGGGTCCCCGTCGCCGGACGCGATCTGGAACACGACCTTCGAGTTATCGGTGACCTTGGCCTCGGCGCCGAGCCGGAAACGGAAACGCGTGCGCCACTGGTCCGCCGCGTTGTCGACGGACAATGTGGACGGATCGGTGACCGTGGGCGGGGAACCCGTTACACGCTCCTTCGCGATGTATTCCTCGCGCGTGCGGAAGTCGCCCTTGAACTTGATGCGGCTGGCCCAGTCGGCACCCTTCACCTTGCTGATCTCCCCGGTCGATTCCGCTGATTCCTGGCGCAGCGTCTTGGTCTGCTCCTTCAGGTAATCGATCTCGGAGTCACGTTGCTCGCTGCCTGCCTTGAGCTGCGCGTTCTCGTTCTGCAGCGCGCTGTTTGCGGCCTCGAGCTTGTTCAAGCGGTCTGCGAGCGCCTGCATCTGCGCCTGCATGGCCTGGATTTCCGCCTTGGTCGCGGTGCCGCCGGTGGCTGCCGAAGCGTCGGCCGAAGCCATGGCGAGTGTCGCGGCAACGGCCGCGGCGAGCAGGGTATTTCTCACGGTGGTCCCCTCACGGTAGTGGTAACTGAACGACATGACTACGACCCGCAACGCAACTGACACACACGAGCGGATTCGATGGGCGCCTTTATAAGCGCGCTGTGTTACAGAGACGTGTCAGTGACTGTGGCTGGAATGCCACGAGTACACGCCAGGCTGACGGCTTGGCCCGATGGCGGAACGCAGTCCGTTGCCTAGTGCGTGATTCGGCCGACCCTTGCCGCCGGGAAATGGCAGGTGAACGTGCTGCCCTTGCCTTCGACACTCTCGACCTCCAGCCGGCCATCGTGCCGCTGAAGCGCGTGCTTGACGATCGCGAGGCCGAGTCCCGAGCCGCCGAGCTTGCGCGAACGGCCCGCGTCCACACGATAGAAGCGCTCGGTCAGGCGTGGCAGGTGCTCGGCCGGGATGCCGATCCCGGTGTCCTTGACGCTCAGGTGGCCACCGCGCCCGTCCACCCACCACCGGACGACGATACTGCCGGACGGCGGCGTGTATTTGACTGCGTTGCGGACCAGGTTCGAGGCGATCGAGTGCAGCTCCGTTTCGGAGCCGAGCAGGCAGGCGTCTGCCTGCGTGTCGAGTTCCATCGGCGGCGCCGGCTCCGGCTGGGCGAGCACCTCCTTGCGCAGCGCAGCCAGCAGCCCGGCGACATCCACCGGGCTCTTCTCGGCCGGGCCGCCCCTGGCCTCGAGCCTCGAGAGCTCGAGCAGGTCCTCGACGATGCCGCGCATCCGGTCCGACTGCCGGCGCATCTCCTTCACGGGTTCGTGCCAGCCCGCATCGAGCGATGTGTCGTCTTCCATCGCATCGAGATAGCCGCCGATCACTGTGAGCGGCGAACGCAGCTCGTGGGATGCATTGGCGACGAAGTCCTTGCGCATCGCATCGAGGCGCGCCTCGCTGGTCACATCGCGCACCAGCAGCAGCTGCTGCTCTCCAGCCGGATTCCTGACCAGGTGGAACTCGAGCCAGCGTTCTTCCTGCCCCGGCATCTGCACCCGCGGTGGCGGTTGGCCCTCCGGGTCCTCGAGGTACGCGACGACGACCGGGTGGCGCACGATGTTCTCGACCCGCATGCCGCGATCGCCCTTTCGGTCCAGCCCCAGCCAGCGGCCAGCCGCGGCATTCAGCCAGGTGATCTCGCGCGTACGGGTCAGCAGCACGACGCCTTCCGGGATGGCAGACGCCATGCGGCGAAATTCGCGCAGCAGCGAGGTTACGCGCTGCTCGTGAAAAAGCTTGCGTCGATGCAGGCGACTGGTCGTGGCGACCACCTCGCCCCACAGCCCGGTGATGTCCGGTGGCGACTCGATGTCCTTTCGACGCAGCCAGCGCTCGAATCGCAGCAGGTTGCGAACTTCGAAGGCAAGCAACGCTGCAAGCGCGAGCGCGAGGAATACCGCGGCGTTACCGGCCAGCGAGCCGACGCCAGCCGCGACCAGCAGTACAGCAATGATGCCGACGACGTGCCGAATTGCGGGGCGTAACACGATGCGCCTCGCGAGGCGCTACTCCGGTCGCGCCGAAAATCGATAGCCCGATCCGCGCACGGTCTGGACCAGCGAATCGAGGCCGGAGGGCTCGAGCGCCTTGCGCAGGCGGCGCACGTGCACGTCCACGGTGCGCTCCTCGATATACACGGCGCCGCCCCAGATCCGGTCCAGCAGCTGGCCGCGCGTGTACACGCGTTCGGGATGCTCCATGAAGAACTTGAGCAGCTTGTACTCGGTCGGGCCGAGCGTCACAGCCTCGCCATTCGCGGTCACGCGGTGGCTCAGTGTGTCCATCGCCAGGCCGCCCGACTCGATCGTGCCCGCCTCTCCGCCCGGCACCGCACGTCGCAGCACCGCGTGTATGCGTGCCACGAGCTCACGGGTGCTGAAAGGCTTGGTCAGGTAATCGTCGGCACCGACCTCGAGCCCCGACACCTTGTCCTGCTCGGCGGCACGCGCGGTCAGCATGATGACCGGCAAGTCCTCGGTTTCCTTGTTACGCCGGATGGCACGCGTAAGGTCGAGACCGCTCTGGTCGGGCAACATCCAGTCCACCAGCAGCAGGTCCGGGCGGCGATCCGCGATCGCGCCCCGGGCCGAAGACGCGTCTTCCGCCTCGAGCACCTCGAAGCCGGCCCGACGCAGGCCAAAGGCGATCATGTCCCGGATGGGCTTCTCGTCCTCGACCACCAGGATCTGCCTGCCCGTCATCTCGCCTCGAATGCCGTTGGGATAACGCCCGGATTAGGCGCGACGATTATGACACTACGGTTACGGTCCTCGCTGACGGCCGCGCGACATCGTCGCGGACATAAATCGGTAACGCGAGCGCAGCGTCCACGCCGCGGCCTGCCGCAAGCTCGACGGCGCCGAGCCGGGCGATCGCGTCCGCCCTGGGATACAGGTCGTCGTGCAGACGAATTCCGGCCGTCTCGAGTCTTGCGCGCAGTCCCGGGTGCCTGTCGATCCCGTTGCCCGCCGCATGCTGCAATTGGGCGACGCCGAATGCCACGCGCTCAGGCGACGTGACGAGCTCTGCGCCCATCGGCTGGATACCGACCTCCCCGGGCCCCGCGATGCCGCCATCGCCTCGCCGCTCGAACACGGCCCAGTAGAGTTCGCCCATGCGTGCGTCGTTGCACACCAGTATTCGCTGGCCCTTGCCCGCCTCGACCTGCTCGGCCACTGCCGCGAGGCTGGAGACCGGGGCCACGGGCAGGCCGGCACCGAACGCGAGACCCTGCGCGACGCCGGCCGCGATCCGCAGGCCCGTGAAGCCGCCGGGACCCCGCCCAAACGCGAGGCCGTCAAGGCTCGTGAGCGCGACGCCTGCCTCCGCGAGCAGTGAGTCGATCATCGGCAGGATCAGCTCCGCGTGGCTGCGCTCGGTAAGCTCGAAGCGCAGGCGGATCACATCGTCGAGCATCAGCGCCGCGGAGCAGGCTTCGGTGGACGTGTCGAGGGCAAGCAGGCGCATGGGGCGAGCCTACGGGAGAAGATCGGGGGCGGAAAGTGCAGGCGCCAGAACGCCTTCACCGAGTCGTTCCGTCAGGAACTGCCGAACTTCCTCGAGTTCGCGAGTGCGCTTCATCGGCGGCAGGCTGGTGATGAACGCACGCCCGTAGCCCTTGGTCACCAGGCGAGTGTCGCAGATCATCACCACGCCGAAATCCGCTTCGTCGCGAATCAGCCGGCCCGCGCCCTGCTTCAGCGCGATCACGGCCTGCGGGACCTGCTCCTCGAAGAACGGGTTGCCGCCCCGCGCGCGGATTTCCTCGAGCCGGGCCTTCAGCAGCGGATCGTCAGGCGCCGCGAACGGCAACTTGTCGATCACGACGACCGAGAGTGCCGTGCCCCTGACGTCCACGCCCTCCCAGAAACTGCCGGTGCCGAGCAGCACGGCATTGCCTGCCTCGCGGAACAGCCGCAGCAACTGGTCGCGGGAGCCGTCGCCCTGCACGAATACCGGCACCGGCGGCGATGTCGCCCCAGGCACGGCGCAATTCCTCCGCACCTTCGCGCAAGGCGCGGTGGCTGGTGAAGAGCAGGAACGCGCGCCCGCCGCTCGCCTCGAGCACCGGCAGCGCCGCGGCGATCACGCTGCGCGTGTGGCCGGGAGAACCGGCATCGTCGAGGCCTTTCGGAAGGTAGAGCAGCGCCTGGCCGGCGAAATCGAACGGGCTCTCGAACCGCACGCACTGCGCGTGCGAGAGGCCGGAACGACGCTTGAAGTGGGAGAAATCATCGCCCACCGCCAACGTCGCCGAGGTGAGGATCCAGGCGCCCGCCTGCGCCTGCATCAGCGCGGAGAGCTGCGATGCCACGTCCACCGGCGCGTAGTGGCAGCTCACGCTGCGAGCATTGGTCTCGGCCCAGCGCACGCCGCCCTCCGCCTCTTCGCGCGTGAACGACTCGAGTCGCTCCGCGCACTCCGCCAGTCGCTCGCGCAGGCGCGCGATCGCGCCCTGCCCGTCGGTCGCGAGCGGCGCCAGCGCCAGCCCGAGTTCGACCGCTCGGCTCGCGAGGCCACCGAGCGTCTCGACCATCCGTTCCGGCCACTGCGAGTGCTCGAGGCGCGCGTCCATTCCGCCGGCGGCCGACACCAATGCGCCGACCTGCGCGTCGAACCCTGTCAGGGCCGCATCCACAGCGGTTCCCATCTGCTGCGCGAGCAGCAGTTCCCCGGCCACGTCCTTCGCGATCGCGGCGAGCTGCCGCGTGCTGACGCTGTAGCCGAGGAATTGCGCCGCCACGTCCGGCAGCTGGTGGGCCTCGTCGATCACGATGGCGTCCGCGCCGGGCAGCAGGTCGCCGAAGCCTTCCTCCTTCAACACCAGGTCGGCCATCAGCAGGTAGTGGTTGACGACCACGATGTCGGCCGCCTGCGCTTCGCGGCGCGCGGCCAGCACGAAGCACTCGTCGTATTTCGGGCACTCCGTGCCGATGCAGTTCTCGCGCGTCGAGGTTACCCACGGCCAGACGGGATCCTGCTCCCCGAGCCGCGACAGTTCGGCGATGTCGCCGCTGCGCGTCGTGTGCGACCAGGCACGAACCTTCGGAATTGCGGTCGCCACCTCGCGCCGCAGGCCGCGCGAGTACGCCTGCTGCTCCGCGAGGTCGAGTCGATGGCGGCACAGGTAGTTCGCCCGCCCCTTCAGCAGTGCCACGCGCACCGGCCGCCCGAGCGCGCCGCACACCGCCGGCAGGTCGCGGTGATAGAGCTG
This sequence comes from uncultured Gammaproteobacteria bacterium, assembly GCA_963732375.1. Taxonomy (GTDB): domain Bacteria; phylum Pseudomonadota; class Gammaproteobacteria; order Steroidobacterales; family Steroidobacteraceae; genus RPQJ01. Next base: position 122,507 of record CAVSZE010000012.1, on the reverse strand, counting down.
GTCCTGCAGCGCGCGGGTGCCGGTCGAGATGATCACGCGCCGGCCCGAGGTCAGCGCGGGCACCAGGTATGCGAAGGTCTTTCCGGTCCCGGTACCCGCCTCGACGACCAGCGTGTCGCGGCCCGCCATCGCAGCCGACACGTGACCGGCCATCGCCAGTTGTCCGTCGCGCATCGCATAGCCCGGCAGCGCGCGGGCCAGCGGCCCGTCCACGCCGAACAGTTCCTCAAGTTCTACGGTCATGTCAGAGGAAGACTGCCCGGAATCGCAGCAGCGCCGTTGCGCCGGGCGCAAGCGGCTGCTCGAAGATCCATCGCACGTGCGTATACGCAGCCTTGCCGCTGGCGCGCTCGAACGTGGCGCCGCCATCCAGTGAGAGTTCGATCCTGCAGCCGGGCCCGGCCGCCGACCCCGGCGCGTAGTCCACGCCATAGGGCAGCTGCTTGGTGACCGTCACGTCGTTGACCGGCTCCTTGCCTGGGTTCGTCACCCGGATCGTGTAATACAGCTGCTCACCCGCCTCGAGCCGGCGCGCCTCGGCGAACTGTCGGACGGTTTCCCCGCCAGGCCCCTCCCTGGCCACCAGTTTCTGCACCACGATGCGGGTCTCCAGCGGCCCGCTCCCGGTCGCCACGATGACCGGAGCAGCAGCCGGATCGTCCTGGGCAAGGACCGCGACCGCCTGCGTGGTCAGGCCCAGCGTTGCCAGGAAAATCCGGCATACGCGCGACGAAAACCGCGATTTCACTGGTCGAACCCACATGGCGCGACTCTGCGGGAGGGCGCCCCCGGAGACAAGCCGCGTATGTCAGCCGAATCCGTGTAAACCGAATTTGACACCAGCCCCCCACGGAGTTATTGTGCATTGCAGCAATTGCTGCAATGCAGCAGCAGCCGCACAACCAGGAGCACCGCCATGATCGAACAGATTCAGGATTTCGTGAGCGAGCAGACCGCCGCCATCACGACCAAGGTCAAGCAGATCCGCAAGGAATCCACCGCCACGATGCGTGACGCCGTGGTCGATTCCGCCGGGAACCTCAAGTCCCTCAAGTCGCCCGTCCGCGTGATCGCCCGCTCGGGCGTCAAGTTGACCAGCGTGTCGCAGACCGCCGTTGCCAGCCTCATCGAGCTGCAGTCGGACGTCGTGACCTCCGCCCTTTCGGACGTTGCGCTGCGCCTCGAGCGCGCCGCCCGCGCCGAAGGCATCGTCGACATGTTCCGTGACCAGATCGAGCTGGCACATGCCACACGCGGCCGCGTCGTCGAAGACGCGCAGCGTGCCGTGCAGATCTTCAAGGTCGCCAGCCGTGACCTGAAGGGCGTCGCGACGCATGTCTACGAGACGATCGTCGACACCGCCGAGGAAAAGGCCGCCCCGGTCGTGAAGCGCGCGAAGCGCAAGACGACTCGAGTGGTGCGCAAGGCCAAGACGCGCGCGCGCAAGACTGCCAAGGCCGCCTGAGCGATCCAGCAGCCGCACACAGAATTCACAACGATCTCCCCCTGATTGCGCCCTCCCCGGAGGGCGCTTTTTTTTGGCTTTTTTTGCAGAGATAGTGGTCAATCGCGCGATATGCGGCTTCGGACCGGGGCCCGCGCAAGGCTATAATCCGCGTAAGAGGATCAACACAAACCCGGGCTGCGGCTTCTTCTGCGGCGACCGGCGAAGAAGGATACGCAGCAGATGACCACCACCAACGCCGCGCTTGCCAAATGGGTCGCCGAGTCCGCCAGGCTGACCCAGCCCGACCGCATCCACTGGTGCACGGGGTCCGATGTCGAACGAGATGAACTCACGCGCCTGATGCTGGAAAACGGCGACCTGCTGGAGCTGGACGAGGCCAATTTTCCCAACTGCCACCTGCACCGCTCCAATCCGTCGGACGTGGCGCGCGTCGAGCACCTGACCTTCATCTGCACCAGCAATCGCGACGACGCGGGTCCGAACAACAACTGGATGGCGCCTGCGGAGGGCCACCAGAAGATCGACGCGTTGTTCGACGGCTGCATGAAGGGACGCACGATGTATGTCGTGCCGTATTGCATGGGCCCGATCAACTCTCCGTACGCCCGCTGCGGCGTCGAGATCACCGACAGCCCGTACGTAGTGCTCAACATGCGCATCATGACGCGCATGGGCGCACCGGCGCTCGCGCGCATCGAGCACGACGGCGGCTTCGTCAAGGGCCTGCACTCGGTCGGCGACCTCGACCCGGACCGCCGCTTCATCATGCACTTCCCCGAGGAACTCTCGATCAAGAGCATTGGCTCGGGCTACGGCGGTAACGCACTGCTCGGCAAGAAGTGCCACGCACTGCGCATCGCGAGCTGGCAGGCACGCACCGAGGGCTGGCTCGCCGAGCACATGCTGGTGGTCGGGCTCGAGAATCCGCGTGGCGAGATCCACTACGTCGCCGGCGCCTTCCCGTCTGCCTGCGGCAAGACCAACCTCGGCATGCTGATCCCGCCGGACTCGATGCCGGGCTGGAAGGTCTGGACCATCGGCGAGGACATCGCCTGGCTGCACGTGGGATCGGACGGCCGGCTGCGCGCGATCAATCCCGAGGCCGGGTTCTTCGGCGTGGTCCCGGGCACCAGCCCGAAGACCAACCGCAATGCCTACGAGATGATCCACCACGACACGATCTTCACCAACGTGGCGCTCACGGCCGACAAGCAGCCGTGGTGGGAAGGCCGCACCACCGGCACGCCGGTGACCGACTGGCAGGGACGTCCCTACGACAAGGCGAACGGCCCGGCCGCGCACCCGAACTCACGATTCACCGTCTCGGCCAAGCAGAACCCCGCATACAACCACCTGATGGAGCACCCGGAAGGCGTGCCGATCTCGGCGATCCTGTTCGGCGGGCGTCGCCGAGAGGTTGCGCCGCTGGTGTACGAAGCCCGCGACTGGGCGCACGGCGTGATGATCGGCGCAGGCATGGCGTCGGAGACGACCGCGGCGGCAGTGGGCAAGGTCGGCGTGGTACGCCGCGACTCGATGGCGATGAAGCCGTTCTGCGGCTACAACTTCGCCGACTACTGGACACACTGGCTGTCGTTCGAGGGCCGCGTGAAGCACCTGCCAAGGGTGTTCCACGTCAACTGGTTCCGGCAGGACAAGGACGGCAAGTTCCTGTGGCCGGGTTTCGGCGACAACCTGCGGGTGCTCTCGTGGGTCATCGACCGCTGCGAAGGCCGCGCCCAGGCACAGGAAACTCCCATCGGCTTCCTGCCGCACAAGGAAGACCTCGACCTCGACGGCGTCAAGCTCGCCGACGGCGCGCTGCACCAGCTGCTCGACCTCGACCGCGATGCCTGGCACCGCGAGATCGACGAGATCGGCGCCTACCTCGAGGAATTCGGCGAGCGGACACCGCCCGCGCTGCGCGCGCAGTGCCAGCGGGTCAAGAAAGCGCTGGGCTGATCGCTAATTGGGGAGGGGACATTCTCCTTTTCGGAGGGGACATTCTCCTTTTTTCTAGCCAGCGATTTTCCATATCCGGCAGGGCGCTGCGAAAAAGGAGAATGTCCCCTCCGAAAAGGAGAATGTCCCCTACTCCTCGACCTGGTACTTGATGGCGTCGGGCGCGGCCGCGTCTGGCAGTTTGCCCAGCCCGATCGTCCCCTGCCCCGTCAGCGCGTGCGAGTCGCGGCGGACGAACGACTCCTTGCCGTCCTGGCCGACAACGAACGTGCCGTTCGTGCTCTGGTCCACCAGCATGACCTTGTTGCGCGCGATCTCGATGCGCGCGTGGATGCGTGATATCAGCGGTCCCTGCGCGACGACATCGTTTTCGTCAGCGCGGCCCATCGTCAGGCTCTCGCGGCGGTCCCCCAGCAGCATCTCGCGTCCACGGTAATACAGCCGGACGCGCTGCGACCTGTGACCGGTGCGCGCGCCCAGTTCGATCGACGGAAGCATGCTGGTCGCGTCCTCCTGCTGCCAGAGCAGTTCGAACAGCTCCATCTCCTCCGCACGGCCGCGTACCGCCGTGAAGTCGATCTGCCGCGTCAGCGCCCGCCACTCGGCGGACAGGCGCTCGACCGTTTCCGCGGTGAGGATGATCTGCCCTGCCTTGGCCTGGCTGGTCATCCGGTTCGCCGTGTGCACGGAAGCGCCGAAGATGTCGCGGTTCTCGAGGACGACCGGCCCGAAGTGACAGCCGATGCGGATCGCGACGTGCTGTCCCTGCACCGACAGCGAGGGCCGGGCACCGATGTCCTGCTGCATCTCGCTCGCGGCGTTCACCGCATCGTCCGCGGTCGGGAAGATCGCCAGGATCTCATCGCCGATCGTCTTGATCACCGAGCCGCGGTTGCGCTCTGTCGCAGCGCGCATGATCTCCACGCACGCGACGACCATGTCGCGCGCCTTGAGGTCGCCGAGCACCTCGTAGAGGCGCGTGCTACCCACGACGTCCGCGAACACGACGGCAACCTCGGTCTCGTTGCTCATCTTCGCCAGGACACAATTCCCTGCATGACTTGATCGGCCGGGGGCGGCCGTGCGGGGATTATACAGTGGTCGGCAGGTCCGTCCTCATGCCGCTCGCCGGAACACGCGCAGCGACTCCAGCAGGACGCCAGCGCCGGCGCCCGGGACATTGCCCTGCTCGGCCAGGTATCGCCGCCAAGATCGGGCGCCCGCGAACCCTGCATACAGCCCGTGCAGCGGCCGCAGCATCAGTCCGAGCTTGTGGCCCTCGCCAAGCATGCGCTCGACGTATGCCGCGTACTTCTCCACCACATCCTCCCGCGACGGCGGCGTCCAGTCGCGATCGACGAATTCGCGGTGCAGTTCCGCGAGCAGGTACGGTTCCTGGTAAACCTGCCGCCCGATCATGGCGCCATCGCAGGTGCTCCACCATTCGCGCACCTGCGCGATCGTCTTCAGCCCGCCGTTCAGGATCACCGTGAGGTCCGGGTTCTCGCGCTTCAGGCGCGCGACCGTCTCGTATCGCAGCGGCGGGATCTCCCGGTTCTCCTTCGGCGTCAGCCCCTGCAGGATCGCCTTGCGCGCGTGGACCACGAACACGGTCACCCCGGAGCGACGCACCATCTGCACGAAGTGATCGAAGAATCCGTAGTCGTCCAGCTCGTCGATGCCGATGCGGCACTTCACCGTGACCGGCACACTGACCGCCTCGCGCATTGCGACCAGGCAGTCGCAGACGAGCTGCGGTTCCGCCATCAGGCACGCGCCGAAATTGCCTTCCTGCACGCGGTCGCTGGGGCAACCGATGTTCAGGTTGATTTCCACGTAGCCGTACTGCTCGCCGAGCCTGGCGGCCTGCGCGAGCAACGCGGGATCGGATCCGCCAACCTGCAGCGCGACGGGCGACTCGGCGCGATCGTACGCGAGCAGCCGCTCGAGATGACCGTGGGCCAGCGCCTGGGCGGTCACCATCTCGGTGTAGAGCAGCGCGCCCGGGCTCAGCAGCCGATGCAGGTACCGGCAATGACGATCGGTGTAATCCATCATCGGCGCGACCGATATGCGCCGGTCGAGGACCAGGGGACATTCTCCTTTTTCGGGTTTCGAAACGGACGTTGCCCCGTGCCCCTCTTCCTGAAAAAGGAGAATGTCCCCGTCTTCTGCCTGAGGCTCGCGCATGCTCATGCCCTGGCCCGCGAGCCGGATTCCGTACCGGAGGCACCAGACAGAAGTCCGCGAAGCAGCCGCGCCATGATGCGCACCCAGCGCTCCACGCCCGCGGGCGATTCGAGCTGGTCCTGCCTGATCTCGACGCATACGTGCCGGAGCCCACGGGCCTCCGCGTGGTGGTCCACGGTGTAGGCGGCCGGGTGTCGGCCGCTATAGGGCTCGTTGTCGCCGACCACGATGCCGTCGATCGCGCCGAGCCCGTCGATCATGTGGCGTGCAGAAGGCTCGTCCCGGTCCCACAGCACGCCCGCGTGCCAGGGCCGCAGCTCGCCCGACATCAGCGGCGTGAACGTGTGTACCGACACGACCAGTGGCGCGACGCCCCGCGCAACGAACCCGCCGAGCATCGCGGCAATCGCCTCGTGGTACGGATCGAAGAAGCAGGCGAGCCGGACGCGTCGTTCGAGTTCGTCGAGCGCCTGGTTGCCCGGGATGACCCATCCGTCGCTTTCACCGCGGATCGACTCCTCGTGGTACGGGGGACGATTGCAGTCGACGATGAGGCGCGAATAACCAGCCAGCACCGCCGGCGCGTCGAGTGCATTTGACAGGCCCCTCGCGAGTTCGCCCGCGCCGATGTCCCAGGCGATGTGCTCCCAGGTTTGCAGCAGCGGCAGCCCGAGCCTCTGCATCCCCCTGGGGAAGGCACGGCTCGCGTGGTCGCAGACCACCAGCGCCGGTGCCGCGCCGTGCTCGTGGAGCACCACGAACGGAGGCGGGTCGTCGCGCCCTATCAGCGTATGCCTGGCCGGAACGTGGTCGGCGTGGCCTGTGCGATCTGCGGGGTCTATGGACATCGGGGGCCTGCTGCAACGACCGCCGGAATTGTACCGGATGACACCGCGCACACAGCCCTGCCGGCCCTAATGCGACCCGGGTCACATCGGCTCCGGGCGCCCGGCGCCTAGTATCCGATACCGTCCGCCCCAGATGCGGGGCGGCAGGCATGGTGTCAAATCGATGAACCGGCACGGGGATCGCAGCAAGAACGGCGCGCCTGGGCGCCCGGGACAGGGACCCACCCTGCCCGGGGCACCAGCGGTGCCGGCTGCCCGCAGCGGACCCGCCGCGCGCGACGATACGAGCGCCCAGTTGCAGGCGATCGTGGACCACGTCAAGGACGCGATCCTGACGGTTGACGACTCCGGCCTCATCGAGACGCTGAACCGAACCGCGGAGCGCATCTTCGGTTACTCCGAGGACGACGCCCGCGGCCGCAGACTGGATCTGCTGATCCCCTCGCTCGCCCGTCATGCCGTACTCACCGAGGCGCTCGACGAGCTTTCAGAGTACCTGGAGAACACACAGATCGACCTCGCCCCGCGCGAGACTCGCGGACGCCGGCATGACGGCGCGCTGTTCGACGTCGAACTCGGCGTGAGCAAGGTCATGCTCGGCGACCGCCAGACCTACATCGTCTGCCTGCGCGACACCACCGAGCGCAAGCTAGCCGAGGCGGCCATCCGCGAAAGCGAAGCCCGCTACCGCACGCTGGTCGAGAACGCCCCTGAGGTACTCGTCGTGCTCGACATGGACCTCGGGCGGTTCGTCGAGTGCAACGAGAACGCGGTGCGCTTTTTCAAGATGACGCGCGAGGAACTGCTCGCGGCAGGACCCGCGCAGATCAGCGCGGAGATCCAGGCCGACGGGGCTCCCTCTGGCGTGACGCGCGGCTATATCGACCGCGCACTCGCGGGCGAGGCGCCCTGCTTCGAGTGGCTGCATCGCGATGCGCTCGGACACGAGATTCCCTGCGAGGTCCGGCTGGTTCGCCTGCCGTCCTCGGGACGACGCCTGATTCGCGGCAGCATCACGGACATCACCGAGCGCAAGCGCAGCGAGCTCCTCGCCGCCGGCGAACGGCGCGTGCTCGAGCGGATCACCGGCAACGCGGACCTTCCGGCAACGCTCGAGGCGATCGCCGAGACCGCGGAGCAGGTCACCCCCGATTCGCTGTGCACCGCCAGCCTCTACGACGCCGCGCCGAACACTCTGCGTTGTGTCGCTGGAATGCGGATACCGGCACCATACCTCGCCACGCTGCAGCGCGTCGCCGTGGGCCCGAGGAACGGCTCCTGCGGCGCGGCAATTTTCCTGCAGCGGCAGGTGATCGTGGCCGACATCTCCCGCGACGCACTGTGGGAGCACCTGCGCGAGCCGGCGCTGGCCGCAGGCCTGCGTGCCTGCTGGTCCACACCGATCCGGTCGTCGGATGGCCGCATGATCGGCACGGTCGCACTGTATTTCCGCATGCCTCGCAGCCCGCTGAAGCGCGACTTCGAACTGATGGGCCGGCTCAGCGCGCTCGCCGGCATTGCCGTCGAACGCAAGCAGTCAGAAGCAGCCCTGCGCAGCAGCGAGGCTCGCTATCGCGGCCTCTTCGAGAACGTGATCGAGGGCGTGTACCGCACCGACGCGTCGGGGCGGCTGGAATCGGTGAATCCCGCGCTGGTCACGATGCTTGGCTACGAAAGCGAGGACGACCTGCTCGCCCTGCCGTCTACGGCGTCGCTTTACGTAGAGGCGGCAGACCGGGAGCGTGTCGTCACGAGCCTGCGCCGCGACGGGCGGGTCCAGAGCGCCGAGTTCCAGCTGCGCTGTCGCGATGGCCGCGTGATCACGGTGCTCGAAAATGCGCGCGTGCTGCGCGACCATAAGGGCCAGGTCGCCGGCTACGAAGGCACGATCACCGACATCAGCACACGCAAGCTCGCGGAACTGCAGCTCGCCGATGAGAAGGAAAAGGCCCAGGTCACGCTGCAGTCGATCGGCGACGCCGTGCTTACCGCCGACGCCGAGGCCAGGGTCGAGTACATGAACCCGGTCGCCGAGCAACTGACCGGCTGGACCAACGGTGAAGCCGCGGGTCGGCCGGTGTCGGAAATCTTCCAGGTGCTGAACGAGGTCACTCGCGTACCGATCGACAGCCCGATACTGCGCTGCCTGCGCGAAGACCGGAACGTGGAACTGCCCGAGCCGGCACTGCTGGTCAACCGCCGCGGCCAGGAAATCTCCGTCCAGGACTCCGCCGCGCCGATTCGCGACAGGACCGGCAGGCTGATCGGCGCCGTCATGGTGTTCCACGACGTGAGCCAGGAGCGGCGGTTGCAGCGCGCCCTCACCTACCAGGCGACACACGACGCGCTCACCGGACTGATGAACCGCCGCGAATTCGAGGTGCGTCTCGGTGACGCACTCGAGGCGGCACGCGACCCCAGTTGCGCGCGCCACGTGCTGCTGTACCTCGATCTCGACCAGTTCAAGGTCGTCAACGATACCTGCGGCCACGAGGCCGGCGACCGGCTGCTCAAGCAGGTCACCAGCGTCGTACAGACCCGCATCCGCACCACCGACACCCTCGCGCGCCTCGGTGGCGACGAGTTCGGCGTGCTGCTGCACGAGTGCACACTCGAGACCGCGCATCGAATCGCCGAGGGGCTTCGCCAGGCGATCCGGGACTATCGGTTCGTCTGGGAGGAGCGCGTTCTGAAGGTCGGTGTCTCGATCGGCCTGGCGGAGATCACCGGGGAATCGGAAACCGCCGCGTCGGTGATGAGCGCAGCGGATGTCGCGTGCTATTCGGCCAAGGATTCCGGGCGCAACCGCGTACAGACCTACGAGCAGGGCCGCGCGCCGGAGCGGCACCGCGAGATGCAGTGGGTCTCGCGCATCAACCGCGCCTGCGACGAGGACCAGATGGTGCTGTTGTGCCAGCCGATCGTGCCGATCCGCACCGGCGTGGACGCACAGCGCAGGTTCGAGCTGCTGCTGCGCATGCGCGACGAGCACGGGTCACTGGTGCAACCCGCCGAGTTCATACCGGCCGCCGAGCGCTTCAACCTGATGCCGACCATCGACCGCTGGGTCGTGCGACAGGCCTGCAGCCGGCTTGCACATCGCCGCGACGAGACAGCCGGCCGCGCCCCGTTCACGCTCAGCATCAACCTCTCCGGAACCACGCTGAACGATGAGCAGTTCCTCGATTACGTGCTAGCCGAGATCGCGGCGTCGGACCTGAGCCCGGGTGCGCTGTGCTTCGAATTCACCGAGGCCGGCGCCATGACCAGTCTCGCCTCGGCAGCCCACTTCATCACAGAGCTGCGCCGGCGCGGTTGCAGCTTCGCGCTCGACGACTTCGGCAGCGGCCTTTCGTCGTTCATGTTCCTGAAGAGCCTGCCGGTAGACTACCTCAAGATCGACGGGCAGTTCATGCACAACGTCAACCATGACCGCGTCGATCGCAGCCTGGTCGAGGCAATCGTCCAGATCGGCGAGACGATGGGAATCAGCACCATCGCCGAGCGCGTGGACAGCGCACGGGTGCTCGCACGCCTTGCAGACATCGGCATCCAGTACGCTCAGGGGAACTACATCGGCCCGCCGCTGCCGGTCGAAGCGCTGGACGTCCTGCTGTCCGGGGACACCTCGACCGTCCGCCTGAGCGCCTGAGGGGACATTCTCCTTTTCCGGGAGGTGGTGGGCAGGGGACATTCTCCATTTCTGTATCTTTTGATTCGATCCCCGGCCTCGGTGAATCGTGCGAAAAGTAGAAGAAAAGCCGAGAATGCGCGCCACTCCATTCGGACAGAGAAGGAGAATATCCCCCGCTCCCTGAGAGTTGCGGCATCCAATCGATGAACCAGAACCTCATCCTGCTGATCCATTGCCCGGACCGCGAGGGACTCGTGGCGTCCGTGACCGCACTCATTCGCAGGTCCAACGGAAATATCGTCGACCTCGACCAGCACGTGGACGCCGAGCGCCAGGTGTTCTTCATGCGCGTCGAGTGGACGCCGCCGGCGGGTGACTCGACCGCCGGAGAGCGATTCGAATCCCTGTTCGCCGAGGAGGTTGCCGCACCCTATGCGATGACCTGGCGACTCGAGCGAGCGGGCCGCCGCGTGCGCATTGCGATATTCGTCTCGCGCTACGGCCATTGTCTGCACGACATGCTTTCGCGCTGGGAGTCCGGCGAATGGGCAGCGGACATCCCACTGATCGTGAGCAATCACGCGGACTTAGGACCTGTCGCGGAACGCCATCGAATCCGTTTTGAACACGTGCCGGTCACGCGGGACACGAAGGTAGCGGCCGAGCAGCGACAACTCGCGTTGCTGCGCGAGGAAGAGGTCGACCTCGTGGTGCTCGCGCGCTATATGCAGATCGTCTCGCCCCGATTCATCGCCGCGATGCCGGACCGCATCATCAACATCCATCACTCGTTTCTTCCCGCGTTCGCGGGCGGACAGCCGTACCACGCTGCCCACGCCCGGGGCGTGAAGGTCATTGGCGCGACCAGCCATTACGTCACTGCGGAACTGGATGCTGGGCCGATTATCGCCCAGGAAGTCGTTACCGTGAGCCACAAGGACTCCGTCGACGACATGGTCAGGAAGGGCCGCGACCTCGAGAAGATCGTTCTCGCGCGCGCCGTGTATGCCCACCTGCAGCACCGCGTGCTGGCCTACGACAACCGTACCGTCGTATTCGAATAGCAGGGAGGGGACATTCTCCTTTTTCCGGCGATAGGAAACTGAGAATGTCCCCTCCCTGAATTTCGGCGAAGTCAGGTGACATTCTCCTGATGCGGGACGGAACTGACGACCGCATGCTGAGACGATGCCGCGCACAGCCCGCTCAATGGTTCCCGGTGGCTACTACCACCTGATCAACCGTGGCAACGACAAAGCGGTCGTTTTTCGGCAACCCAGCGACTACCTCGCGTTCCTGCGACTGATCCACGACGCCCAGCAGCGGGTCCAGCTCACGTTACTGGCCGTATGCCTGATGCCAAACCATTTCCACGTCGTCGCATCGACGAGCGGCGCGCGCGACATCAGCCGGTGGATGCAATGGCTGCTGACGACCCACACGCATCGCCATCACATTCGTTACGGAACATCCGGGCGCGTCTGGCAGGGTCGATTCAAGGCGTTTCCCATCGCGCAGGACGACCACCTGCTGACGGTGATGCGCTACGTGGAACGAAATGCGCTCCGCGCGGGGCTGGTCGAGCGGGCCGAAGATTGGAAATGGGGCAGCCTGTCCTGGAGGACCGGCAGTTCCCCCGGTCCGCGATTGGGTTCCAGCCCGATGCCGTTGCCGAGCGACTGGCTCACCTGGGTCAATGCGCCGCAGACGCCGGCCGAACTCGAGGCGCTGCGCGAATGCGTCAATCGCCAGCGCCCCTTCGGCAACGCGCGCTGGGTCGAGGACACCGCCACACAGCTCGGGCTCGAGTCCTCTCGTCGGCCGCAGGGGCGTCCATGCACGCAGGAACTCTGCAGCCGTGACCCGGGCACACTCGTTTGATGCCGGCCATCCAGCATCGATGCGACCGAAAAAGGAGAATGTCCCCTCCCGCGACGGCGGGAAAAAGGAGAATGTCCCCTATTCCTATTCCTCGTCGACTCGCCCGGCGCGCTTGCGATCATGCTCCTTCAGCGCCCGCTTGCGCAGGCGGATCGACGCGGGAGTGATCTCCACCAGCTCATCGTCCTCGATGAACTCCATCGCCTGCTCAAGCGTGTAGCGGATCGGAGGCGTGAGCACGATGTTCTCGTCCCGACCGGAGGCCCGCATGTTGGTCAGCTTCTTGCCCTTGAGCGGGTTCACGACAAGGTCATTGTCCCGGCTGTGGATGCCGACGATCTGGCCCTCATAGACCTCGTCGCCGTGGCCAACCATCAGCCGCCCACGATCCTGCAGGTTGAACAGCGAATAGCCGAGCACCGTGCCCTGGCCATTCGAGATCATCACGCCGTTCTGTCGCGCCGCGATCGGCTTGTCCAGCACGGGCGCGTAGTGGTCGAACACGTGGAACAGCAGGCCCAGGCCCGAGGTCGGTCGTGCGGAACTCCGTCTGGAACCCGATCAGTCCGCGCGCCGGAATAATGTAGTCCAGTCGCACGCGTCCCTTGCCGTCCGGGTGCATCGCCTGCAGCTGGCCGCCTCGGCTGCCGAGCGCGGTCATGACGCCGCCCTGGCTCGAGTCCTCGATGTCCACCGCCAGGATCTCGTACGGCTCGTGCGAAACGCCGTCGATCTCCTTGATGACCACTCTCGGCCGCGACACCGCGATTTCGTAGCCTTCGCGACGCATGTTCTCCAGCAGCACGCCCAGGTGCAGCTCGCCGCGCCCGTAAACCTGGAACTTGTCCGGGTCCTCGGTCTCCTCCACCCGCAGCGCGACATTGGTCAGCGCTTCGCGCAGCAACCGCTCTCGGATCTGCCGGCTGGTGAGGTACTTGCCCTCCTTGCCTGCGAACGGCGAGGTGTTGACCTCGAACGTCATGCCGATGGTCGGTTCGTCCACGACCAGCGGCGGCAGCGCCTCGGGCTTCGACGGGTCGCACAGGGTGTCGGAAATGGCGGGGATCTCGATGCCCGCGAACGCGACGATGTCTCCCGCATCCACCGAATCGACTTCGATGCGGTCGAGCCCGTGGAAGCCGAGCACCTGCATCACGCGTTCGTTGCGCGCACGGCCCTGCCGATCAACGACCGTGACCTGCATGCCCTTCTTCAGCGTGCCGCGCTTGATGCGGCCGATGCCGATCGCGCCCACGTAGCTCGAGTAATCGAGCTGCGAGACCTGGAGCTGCAGCGGCCCGTCGAGGTCCACGTCCGGCGGCGGGCAGTGCTTCACGATCGTCTCGAAAAGCGTCGTCATGTCGCCGCCGCGGTGAGCGGGATCGTAGGTCGCAAAACCCTGGATCGCCGAGGTGTAGATCACCGGGAAGTCGAGCTGCTCCTCGGTCGCTCCCAGGCGATCGAACAGGTCGAAGGTCTGGTCCAGCACCCAGTTCGGGCGAGCCTCGTGGCGGTCGATCTTGTTGATGACCACGATCGGGCGCAGCCCGTGCGCGAAGGCCTTCTGCGTGACGAAGCGTGTCTGCGGCATCGGCCCGTCCACCGCATCGACCAGCAGCAGCACCGAATCGACCATCGAGAGCACGCGTTCGACCTCGCCGCCGAAATCGGCGTGCCCCGGCGTGTCCACGATGTTGATGCGGTAGTCGTTCCAGCGGATCGCGGTGTTCTTCGCGAGGATCGTGATGCCTCGCTCGCGCTCGAGCGCGTTGGAATCCATGACGCGATCCGGCACGACCGTGCGGGCGGCGAACGTCCCCGACTGCTTGAGGAGCTGGTCAACCAGGGTCGTCTTGCCGTGGTCGACGTGCGCGATGATCGCGATGTTTCGAAGGTGTCTGGTGGGGTCGACGGTCACGTGGGGCGCCCGGGGAAAAAGGGCGCGGAGTATACCGGGGAAACCGCTGACATTCCCGTTTTAAACCGGGGACATTCTCCTTTTCGGTTCTGGCCCGACCGCGCCGGTGCGGCCGGAAAGTCAGGCATCAAGACCCGAAAAGGAGAATGTCCCCCGTTTAAGCGGCGCAAAAAAGGAGAATGTCCCCTACTCTCTGTTCCCGAATTACTTGGCGAGGTTCGGTCGCCGGCATCGACTGGATGGCCTCGCCCGACGCATCGCGCGCTGGCGCCGGCGCCGAAGCCGGCTTCTCGGCAGCATCCGTCGTACCGACGTAGATCGGAACGGAGAACCCGCGCACTTCGCTCTGTACTTTCGTCGTCATCTTCGCGGAGACGCCGATGTAGTACATCCCGGCCGCCTCGGAATGTGCCAGCACTTTCGCCGTGTAGCGCTCGCCGGCCTGCACGTTCTCAAACCTGATCGCGTCGCCGCCGACAAGCGTCAGGCCATCGACCGCGGAGAACTCCACGTCCAGCGAATCCGCCGCGAGGCGCGGCAGGAACGTCAACTCGACCTCGAACGGCTGGCCGACCGCCGGCTTCACCGCAATGTCGTACTTGAGGTCCACCGGCGCCGAGCTCTTGCCGGTGACGACCACGGCATTTGCCAGCCGATCGTCCCCGGTCAATGCCGCGGCCTTATCGGCAGACTGCTGTGCAGCCGCTTTGGCCTTGGTTGCTTTTGCAGCGACTTCCTCATCGGACTTGCCGCCGCAGCCGGCCGCAACGGCCGCCGCCAGCGAGAGTGCAATGGCCCTGGCGAAGTATCCCGCGCGAATTCCATGGTTCATGACACGTACAACCTCAACCGGTAATCGTTACGAGCATACAGGTCCGGCCACGGCGAATCGCCGACGGGTCCGGGTCAACGTGACTGTACTCGAAAACCTCCAGCACGTAGTCACCCGCCGCAATCGTGCCGGTGTAGCGCTCCTGCGACTGAGGCAGCGTGCAGCCGGGACCCGTCCCCGGACCGGCACAGTCGGAATAATCGAAGAATCCGGATTTCCACAGGTAGATATCAGGATCCGGCGAAATCGGCACCGCGATGTCCTGCGACATGACGAAGATGTCCACCAGCCGGGTGCTCGGCACGTTGAAACGAAGGAGCCGGCGATTACCGAGCTTGTTGTCGGTGCCGGCGTCCCGCGTCCCGCACACCTCGACCGTCGGCCCGTTGAGCGTGAGTTGCGCGTACACGGGCAGCGAGTCGGGCAGCCCGCCGTCGTTGGTCTCGCCGTCCGCATAGGCAGTCATCCCGACGGCCCTGGTCTGCTCGCGTGCCAGCAGCGCATTGACCAGCGCGCCGTCCACCCCGGGACGCTGCTTCAGCGCCGCCGCGAAGGCGAAAATACTGGAAAGCGCGGGCCCGGTGCGCAGGTCATTCCGAAACACGTCGAACATCGGCCCGTAGCCGACCGAGCCATTGTCAACGCCATCCGCGGCCGTGTCGAACAGGTCCCAGGCGATCGAATACACCGACGCCTCGCTGAACCAGCCACGGACGCTCGTCGGGTTCGCCTCCACGTCGAAGAACGTGTCCGACTGCTGGCCAGTGCCGTAGGAGTCCCGGCACACGGGATCATTCAGCACCATCGCGCTGAACGCGTAAGCGAAGCCTTCGCTGAAGGCGACGCGCAGGTCCAGCCGGTCGCCGAGCGAATGGTCTCCGCCCACGCTGTCCGAGCGCGCAAGCTGTCTTTCGACGTAGTGCTGGAATTCGTGGGCAATGACGTGCTGGTCGTATTCGTCGGTATCCGAAGCCACGCCAAGGTTGGCGTCGCCGAGCAAGTAGATCCCATTACCGACGCCGTTCTGGAACGTGTAATAGCCTGTGGTCCGGATATGCCCAGTCGCCGGCACGAAATCCGTGGATGCGGCGTTGAGCGTGCTCCAGTACGCGTCGAGCGACGGGAATGCTCCTGAATAGCCGCCCTGCTCGACGACGAAGCGGGTCGCCGCGTACATCGTGTCGAGCACGGCGAACGGCGCCGCAGCGCGCGTGGACGTATACGCCCCGTTACTCCATCCCGACGCAGCCCGAAGATCGCGAGTCTGCGCCGCGCTGCCCGAGTTGAAGACGGCACTGTCGAGCACGTAGAGCGCGTTGCCACTGGTGTTGTTGCGTACCGACACGCTCCAGGATGCCGGCGCGGCCGCCGTCGAACTGACGACGCTCTGCGCCTTCGCCCGGATACGCACGTCGGTGCCGGCAGGAACCTGCACGGTGTAGTTCCCGTTGTCGTCGGTCGCGGTGGACGCGATGACCGTGCCGTTGCTGCGGAGCGCCTCGATGACGATGCGGCGGGCTGGGCTCTCGAACGTCTGGGTGTAATCAAGGCCATTGCCGAGCGTCGCCGAAAACGGCACGCGATCAAAAGTGATCCGGCCGCTGACCGTCACGTTGCCGGCGGGCGGCGTAGTGCCGCCGCCGCCTCCTCCGCCACCACCACAGGCAGCCATGGCGAGCACGGTGACGAGGATCGACACACGATAAAATATATATTTCAAGAACTTACCAACGTAACTTGATGCGGAAAGCATATCACGCGGACCAGATCGGGAGCGTGGCGTCGCGGGGCCACATGCCCCTGCCCGCCGACCGAGGTTCTCGATGGACCGGTCCGGGCTCAGCCCTTCTTCGACCTGCCTGGCCCGGGTCAGTTCCGCTTGGTTGCGCTCGGTTCCGCTCGAATCCGCTCAGTTACGTTGCAGTTCAGGTTCCCGCAGCAGCCGGAATTCCCACTCGAGCTGCGACCGGACGATGGTTTCGATGTCGTCGAACTGCGGCTGCCAGCCCAGCACCTCCCGGATGCGCTCGGCACGTGCCACCAGCGACGGCGGGTCGCCGGCGCGCCGCGGGCGCTCGGTCACCTTCAGAGGCTTGTCGTTCACGCGCTCCACCGTGCTGAGCACGTCGCGAACGCTGTAGCCGTGGCCATAGCCGCAGTTGAGCGTCGTCGAGGCGCCGCCGGCCCGCAGGTAATCGAGAGATTTCAGGTGCGCGGCCGCGAGGTCCTCGACGTGGATGTAGTCCCGCACGCCGGTACCGTCGGGCGTCGGGTAGTCGGTGCCGAAGACGGAAATTTCGGGGCGCACGCCGGCAGCCTGCTGGCAGGCCACCTTGACCAGCAGCGTCGCATTCGGCGCGGTGTGGCCGATGCGGCCGCCCGGATCGCTGCCCGCGACATTGAAGTAGCGAAGCGCCACGTAGCGCAGCTTCGACGCCGCCGCGAGGTCGCGCAGCATCCATTCGCTCATCAGCTTCGACAGGCCGTATGGGTTGATCGGTGCGGTCGGCGAGTCCTCGCGGGCCAGGCCCTCGGCCGGAATGCCGTAGACCGCAGCGGTGGACGAAAAGACAAAGTGCGCGACGCCGGCGCGGTCGCAGCACTCGAGCAGGTTGCGCGTCGCGCAAGTGTTGTTGCCGTAGTACTTGAGCGGATTCGACACCGACTCCGGAACGATCGTGTGCGCAGCGAAGTGCATCACCGTAGAGACAGAGTGCCCTGCGAGCAGGCCGGCGACCGCCTCGCGGTCGGCCGTATCGCCGACGACCAGCGGCGCACCGAGCACCGCGCTGCGAAAGCCGCTCGAGAGGTTGTCGAGCACCACCACGCGCTCGCCGCGCTCGACGAGCTGGCGGACGACGTGGCTACCGATATAACCGGCACCGCCGGTAACGAGGATCGTGGACATGTTCGAATGCTAAGCCATGGAGGGGACATTCTCCTTTTTTTGGACGCGGAAATGTGGGGACATTCTCCTTTCTTGGTTTCCCCAAAAAGGAGAATGTCCCCTATTCCATCGCGGAGATCTGCTCGCGCAGGTCGAGGACGTGCTGCTCCCAGTACTTCGGCTCCTCGAACCACGGGAATGCGCGAGGAAAGGCCGGGTCTTCCCAGCGCCGGGCGAGCCAGCCGGCGTAGTGCATGATCCTGAGCGTCCGGAGCGGCTCGATCAGGCGCGTCTCGTGATAGTCGAAGTCGGCGAACTGCGAGTACCCCTCGAGCAGGTCGTCGAGCTGTGACTGGATCTCGTCGGGCCGACCGGACAGCAGCATCCACAGGTCCTGCACGGCCGGGCCCGTCATGCAGTCGTCGAGGTCCACGAAGTGCGGCCCGGCGTCGTTCCAAAGTACGTTGCCGGGATGGCAGTCGCCGTGCAGCCGCAGCGTCCGGTATGGCGAGGCCTCGTCGAAGCGCTGCTCGACGAGCATCAGCGCGTCGCGTGCGACCGTCTCGTAGGCAAGCTCGATGTGCGCAGGGATCCACCCCTGCTCCAGTAGATAGTCCGCGGTGTCCGCTCCCATCACCCGCCAGTCGAGCTGCGACCGGTGACGGAACTGCCGCGTCCGCCCGATCGCGTGGATGCGCGCGAGGAAGCGTCCCATCCACTGCCGCTCGTCCTTCGTCCCGAGTTCGGGCCAGTGCCCGCCCTGCCGCGGATAGACCGCGTAGCGAAAGCCGTGAGACTCGTGCAGCGAGCGGCCCTCGCAGACCTCGGGCGCAATCACCGGCACCTCGGCCGCTGCAAGCTCGAGCGCAAACGCGTGCTCCTCGAGGATCGCGGGCGTGGTCCAGCGTCCCGGCCGGTAGAACTTGACGACCACCGGCGCGGCGTCCTCGCGCCCGACCTGGTACACACGATTCTCGTAGCTGTTCAGCGCCAGCACGCGGCCGTCGCAGCGGTGGCCGATCGCCTCGACGGCATCGACCACGACGTCCGGCGTCAGGGTGGAGTACGGGTGCGGGGTGGCGCGTGACGCTTGCGAAGGCACCGTAGGAATATACGCGTCGAACGCGTCACAATGCGCGCGTGAATCGCCACCGCCCCATCGGTTTTCCCTCTTTGCGCCCGCGCTCGCTGAGCGGGCTGATCCTGCTCGGCTTCGCGGCAGTGGTGCTGCCGCTGCTGCTCGGCACGCTGGGCGCAGCCTTCGAGATGCGCGACCTCGCGCAGTCCAGCGAGCGGCTGGTCGCCAACGGGGTCGCGGCCACGCGATACACGCAGTCGATCGTGCGACAGGTTGCGTCGCTGGAACGCAATGCCCGCCTCTACCAGATCCTGCGCCGCCCGGGCCTGCTCGCGATCTTCAAGGAAAATCGCGTGCTGCTGGACACGACGCTCGACGGACTCGAGAAGCTGCCCGGCGACCCGGCCCGCGCCGAGGTGACCAGCCGCATGCGGACCAACCTGGCGACGATCGAGCAGGGTCTCGAGTCGAAGCAGGCAGCGGACATCAACGAGGCCCTGCGGAAGTTCACGCAGTTGTCGCGCGATGCGGGCGAATTGTCGCGGCTCGCGAGCAGCCAGACCGACCGCGAACTCTCGTCACTGCGCGCCGAGACCGAAGGCGCGCGGCGGCGCATCCTCTGGCAGAGCGCGGCGCTGCTGCCGGTCACGATCGGGCTGATACTTCTCTTCACGCTGTTCCTCGCGCGCCCCATCCGCCGCATCGACGACGCGATCGGCCGCATCGGCCAGGGCCTGCTGGACGTGCCGGTCATCGAGCAGGGCCCGACCGACCTGCGTGCACTCGCGCGCCAGCTCGAGTGGCTGCGACTGCGCCTCGGCGAGATCTCCGAGGAACGCAATCGCTTCCTGCGCCACATGTCGCACGAACTTAAGACACCGCTCGCCAACATCCGCGAAGGCTCGGAACTGATGCTCGAGGGTGCCGTCGGCGAGTTGAATGACGGGCAGCGCGAAGTCGCCGGCATCCTGCGCGACAACAGCCTGCGACTGCAGCGCCTGATCGAGAACCTGCTCTCCTACAGCGAATGGCAGGCGAAGCGCGGCGGGCTGGACGTGGGCGAATTCAGGCTCACGCCGTTCGTCGAGTCGGCCATCGAGCCCTACCAGCTGCAGGTCAGTGCACACCGCCTCAAGCTCGACGTTGCGGTGGACGACCTCGCGATCAGGGCCGATCGCGCCAAGCTGCGGCTGGTGCTCGACAACCTGGTCTCCAACGCGGTCAAGTTCACGCCGGACGGCGGCACCATCGTCGTGCGTGCTCGGATCGATGGCGAAAACATGGTGCTCGACGTCGCCGACACCGGACCCGGCATTCCACTGGACGAGAGAACACGGATCTTCGAGGCCTTCTACCAGGGTGTCACGCCGCAGGGCGGGCTGGTGCGCGGCACCGGCATCGGGCTGTCGGTCGTGCAGGAATTCGTACAGGCCCACGGTGGCACGATCGAGATCGTGGACGGCGAGTTTCCCGGCGCGCATTTCCGGGTGCAGCTGCCAGTGGCTGTGCAATCTGGCTAGAGGCTCACCATGCACCTGCGAACGGCTACAATTCGCGCCGCGCGGCACCCGATGCCTCGCCGGTTTCTACCGGATACCCACAGCAATGCCCGGCTACCAATGACATCCAGACGCGCCGCCGCTGTATTTGGACTGATCCCGCCGCTGCTCGCCCTCGGCGCCTGCGCGGGCATGCAGTCGCGCCAGGCGAGCCCGCTCCCACCGCCTCCATCGGCCAGCGTCCCGGCTCCGGCGAACATTGCGCCTTACCTCGGCACGCTAGCGAGCATGGCACCTGGCGACCCGGCCCGACAGCAGGCCGAACTCGCTTCCGCGCTCGCGTCCGCGAGGCAGTCGCCGACCGCGGCGAACACGCTGCGTTACGCGCTCGCGCTCGGGGCGGCGGGACACAAGGACAGCAACCCCGTCGAGGCGAAGCGCCTGCTCGCAAACCTGCTTGCCGGATCGAACGATCTCGGCGCCCAGGAACTCGAGCTGGCAAACGCGTTCCTGCGTGAGTTCGACGCGCGCGTCGCGCTTTACGCCGAACTCGCACGCCAGCGCGAGGAGTCGCAGCAGAAGCTCAAGTCGAATGACAGCAGTGCGACGAAACGTGCCGACACGCTTGCGGCCGAGAACGCACGCCTTAAGAAATTACTCGCGGAAGCCAATCGAAAGCTCGAGGCTGTCGCCGAGATGGAGCGATCACTGCAGGAACAGGAGCAGGACCAGGCGCCTGAGACTGCACCGGAGGCACCGCCACCTCGGCCGTGACCTGCGCCATGGCCGCCGCGACAACCCTGATTCTCAACATCCTGGCGCCGCGTTTCATTCACAATTTCTGACCCGACTGCGTCAATTCACCATCCTCCCGATCCATGTCACGCCCCACCCGCCGTGCCCCGCACATCCTCGTCGTGGACGACGACCCGGGACTGCTGCGCCTGCTCACGATCCGGCTGCGCTCCCGGAACTACGTGGTCGAGCCGGTGGACGGACCAGCGAAAGCACTCGCCGCGGTGTCGCGCTTCCGCCCCGATCTCGTCGTCACCGACCTGCGGATGGCCGAGATGGATGGCATTGCACTGTTGCGCGAACTGCAGCGTCGCTGGCCGAGCCTGAACGTCATCATGCTGACGGCGCACGGCACGATCCCGGATGCGGTGAAAGCCACGCAGTCGGGCGCCTTCGCATTCCTGACCAAGCCTGTCGACAAGGACCAGCTGCTCGACGAGGTTCGGCGCGCGCTCAAGACTTCGGGCTTCACCGACACCGGTGGCGACGACTGGCGCGCCGAATTCGCGACCCGCAGCCCGGTGATGGAAGAACGCCTGGCGAAGGCGCACATGGTCGCAGGCACCGACGTCGCGGTGCTTGTCACCGGCGAGCCGGGCACCGGCAAGGAACTGCTCGCGAAGGCCATCCACCACGCCAGCCCCAGGCACGATGCGGCGTTCGTCGCGCTCGATTGCGGACAGCTCGACCCGGCGACCGGCGAGGCCGACATCGCCGCCGCAATTGCCAGCGCCAGTGACGGCACGCTGCACCTGCGCGATGTCGACGACCTGCCGCCGTCGCTGCGACCGACCCTCGCCCGGCTGCTCGACGGCCACGAGGCGCGTATCGTCGCAAGCAGTGTTCGCGGGCCTGATGACCTGGCCGGCGACGACCACGATTCGCGCCATCTCATCGACCAGCTCGGTGCGGTGCACGTCGAACTGCCGCCGCTCGCCAAGCGGCGCGAGGACATCCCGCTGCTGGTGCAGCAGTGCCTGGACGACGTGGCTGAAGAAGCCTCGCAGGCGAAACGCAGCTGCTCGCCCGAGGCGATGGAGTTGCTCGCCTCGGCGCGCTGGCCGGGCAACGTCCGGCAGTTGCGCATGGTCGTGCGCCAAGCCGCCGCCACAGGCGCAGGGCCCGTGATCACGGCCGACCAGGTGCAGGAAGCGCAGGGCCGGATAACTCAGCTGCCGAGCTTCGACGAGGCGCGTGACGAGTTCACGCGCAGCTACCTGGTGCAGTTGCTGCAGGTCACGCAGGGCAACGTGAGCCAGGCAGCACGGCTCGCGAAGCGCAACCGCACAGACTTCTACAAGCTGCTGTCGCGCCACGGCGTCGAGCCCGAGGAATTTAAGTAGGGGACATTCTCCTTTTTCTGTTCCAAGAAAAAGGAGAATGTCCCCTCGCCCAAAAAGTGTGAACCAGTCGACTGTCGCGTGGCCTTACAGCCACGGTCGCTGGGCCCACTCCCCGTTGCGTCCTCGCTGGCACTTCCAAAGCCTATCAGGCACTTACGCAGCTGGCATGCAAACTGCATTAACTACATTGCGCAAGCTCGCGCTATTGCTGCAAAACATTAAGGTAAATCATGACTACCAAGACTCGACTGGCACTGGCCGCTGCTATTGTAGCGACGCTGGTTGTCTCCTCCCCAGCACAGGCCACGCTTAGCGTCAGCGGCTCTGTTGGCGGTGCGCCATCCGGCGTCGTATTGGACAACCTCGACTGGCTGGGTCTCGGCTCTGCCGGCGGCGTTTCGCCGCAGAGCGGGCTGACGGTCAATTTCTACGGCAATGCCCAGGGCGTGACCGGCGCGGTCAGCGGCCAGTACGCGGCACCGTTCCTGTCCGGTAACAACGGCGACGGATTCGGCAGCCCCAACCAGGCAAACGGCGCCGATCAGACGAACTACGCGACAACCGGTTCCTCCGGCGCGTACTCGAATGCTGCGGTCGAATTGCTGCTGCCGGGCGCTGGCCACATGTACCTCGGCCTGCTGTGGGGCTCGGTGGACAACTACAACACGCTGTCGTTCTACGATGGCAACACGCTGGTCGGCTCGGTCACCGGCAGCGGCGTGGTCGGCAGCCCGAACGGCGACCAGGGCGTGAACGGCACGCTGTACGTCAACATCATGTCGGATGTCGCGTTCAACCGCGTGGTGGCGACGTCCAGCCAGTACGCCTTCGAATTCGACAACCTGGCATTCGACCGCACGGACGTCCCCGAGCCCGGTTCACTCGCGCTGCTCGGGCTCGGCCTCGCGGGACTGGGCTTCACGCGCCGTAGGGTCAAGGCGTGAACTAGGGGACATTCTCCTTTTTCGCCGGCGGGCGGGGACATTCTGGTTCCATGGGCCAACCCCGCCAGCTTTAACTAATTGAAAATAAAGGGGTACATCCGCAAAAAACGAGACTATCTCCGGCCCTGCCCGGGCCCGCCTCCCCGGGAGCCCGTCGGAAAACCCCGGGAAAAGGAGAATGTCCCCTCCATTTTTCTGCACACTACATATTGTATTGCGGCGCGTCATTTCCCATAATCCCGCCCCGCCCATGGTAGTGACCCCCGAGGCACCCTGGGTCCGTTCCCGGCCATCGCACTGACGCGAGCACATCGGCTCGCCAAGTGCCTGTGACCGGCGACCGGACCCGGCCGCCGATACATTTTCTGGCTCGTCTTCGAGACTGCATACCCGCCGAAATGCGGGGACGCAAAGCCTCCGGTCCAAGCGCACTCACGTGCGATGGATAGCGGGGCTGCCAGTTCTACAGGACTGTAATCATGCACAAACCCCTGCTCCCAAGGATCCAACCACTCGCCGTGGTGGCGACCTTGTTGTTCGCTTTCACCGGAAGCGCGACTGCCGCCGTAAACCACAGGCCGTCGATAATCGGCACGCCTCCGCCGGTTGCCGTCGTCGGAAAACTGTATTCCTTCCGACCAACCGCCTCTGACCCGGACGGTCAGAAACTGGCGTTCGCCATCGCGAGAATGCCGTCGTGGGCAAAATTCGACAAAAGGACCGGTCGCCTGTATGGCAAGCCGACCGCCGCGAACATCGGCATCTACAAGAACATCACGATCGCAGTCTCCGACGGCAAGGCCTCGACCTATCTCCGCCCCTTCCGGATCGAGGTCCAGGGTGCTGCCGCACCCAGCACCGGTTCGGTAACACTGCGCTGGGTCGCGCCGACGCGTAACGCCGACGGCAGCGCACTCACCAATCTTGCCGGCTACAACGTCCGCTACGGGACCAACAAGAGCGCGCTGGCGAAACTCGTGCAGGTGAATCTCCCGCAAACCACGGAGGCGAAGATCAGCGGACTGGCGCAGGGCACGTGGTACTTCGCCGTGACGGCCTACACCAACACCGGCGTCGAGAGCGAGCCGTCCGCCATGGCCTCGAAAGCGATCCCATGATAATTCGGTGCCTAATTCGGTGCCTGGCGCCTATTTAAAATTGGTTTGTCTCCGATCTCCGGGGTAAATCGAGGTGGAAAGGCCACCCGCATTGGCATCCCGCGACTGGTGTGCTTCGCCCAGCGGCTGCGTTCCTGTCTGCCCGGCATCCTGACCCACTGCCGCTGGCCACTCGGCACCAATCTCGTCGAGGCCATCAATAACAAGATCAAGGTCATCAAGCGCATGGCCTATGGCTTCCGCGACGACGCCTGGTTCTTCCTCAACATCCGGGCCGCCTTCCCGGGAGTTGGGAGATGAACCAAATAAAAACCCCGCCGAAGCGGGGTTTGGTCGAGTCAGTGACCAGTGCAGAGTCCGGTGCTATTGACCGAGCTCCATGCCGGCGCTATTCACCGGCTTCTTGTTTGAAGAACTGCGGGCGTTCCCTATTTCCGGCGACGCCCGAAGCCCGCGCCGAGCAGACCGAGACCGAGCAGGCTCAGCGTCGCCGGCTCGGGGACTTGTTCGTGGCGCACGAGGTCACGAACATTGACGCCGATGACGAAGTCGTCCCAGTCGTCGTGGCCTGTACCGCTGTCGTTGTAGCCAAGCACGTAGGCAAACGTGCCGTAGGCACCCAAGCTCACGTTGGTGCCGATGAGTCCAATGGAATTGCCCGACGACCACGAACCGCCATTGACCGCGTACCCGCCAACTGAGTCGACGAACTTGAAGTCAATTGCCTCGTTGGTCAGTCCGGCCGCGACGTTGAACGACGCCGCGGTCCCAACCGAATTTGCTTCCGTCAGGATGGTGCTGGCGAAACTTGCGCGCCCGGTGGCGTCCAGGTAGCCGGACTCCTGCCCCAGGTAGGTCAAGGTCACCACCGCGCCCGTAGATGTGCCCGTCGTGATGAACAGCCCGCCCAGGCCGATATTGCTGAACTGTGCTGGGCCGACCAACCCGACCGACGGACTCGGATCGAAGACCTGGTTGACGTACCCGGTGCTGCTCGGCGTCCAGTTCAACGAAACCGCCTGCGCCTGAGTCGCTGTCAGGAAAGCACCTGCGACGACCACGCCGGCTAACAGAATCTTTTTCATCGATCTCGCTCCTTGATTCGTCCGGGGCCACGTTTGTCGCAACATCATCGGCAGCGGTTACCGCCCCTATGCGCTGGATAAAGCAAGTCGCGTGCCAGGTATTTTCGTCTCTTTAGTTCAAAGACTTACAGCGCTTACCTACATTAAGTCGTAAGTCTGAGTAAAGAACTCCGACGCTTTCGCGATCGAAACTCTGAGGGGACATTCTCCTTTTTCTGTCCGCCGCAAAAGGAGAATGTCCCCTCCTGGTTTAATTCGGTGCCAAGCACCGATTTTCTGAAAAGTTTGCCGATCTAACCTGCTGCCCGTAACGAGCAACGGCAGCCGCGCGCGACGGGCGAGTGCCGCCGCGGTGGCGACCGTCGGGTCGAGTGGCGGGTATTTTTCGGTCACTGGCTCGTGGCCGGCCAGGGGCCGCTCTTGGGCCATCCGAGGCCCTGCCGAACTAATCCCCACGGCTGCGGTCTCACAGCCGTTAGCCGGGATATGTCAAATACGCCCGGCCGTCCATGAAGGGCATACCCGTCGCAAGGCGGGGACGCAAAGCCTCCGGTCCTGGCGATCTGCAGCCACGGATAGCGGGGTTGCTGGATCGACGCCAGGGCCTCACACACGAGCCTCCCCGCGTCAGCAGCATCCCCTACCGTCGCGCGAGATCCCCAAGCCTGGAGTTTGTTCGGGGTAGCTCACAGGCATCGGGGGAGACGTATTGGCGGCAAATCATGTCAGGCAACAGGTTAGGTTTCTCGCAATCGCAATGGCCGTGGCAACGGTACTGGCCGGATGCAACCAGGACTCCGTCTTATCAGTCATCGGAACCGCCCCGACCGCAAAGCCACCGGCGAGGACACCGAGCGCCGTGTCGGCGACAGGATTTGCGACCGTAAGCTGGGTGGCACCCACGCAAAACGTCGACGGGTCGGCCCTGACTAACCTGGCGGGCTACAGGGTTCGGTACGGACTGTCTGTCGGCCGACTGGCCAAGACTGCGGGCGTGCCGAACGCGGGAACCACCAGCATTCGCATCGAGGGCCTCACTGCCGGGACCTGGTATTTCACGGTCGCCGCATACACGAATGTCGGGGTGGAGGGTGCCCAGTCAGCGGCGGTGTCGAAAACGATCCGCTAGAACTGGAAGGGGACATTCTCCTTTTCCACGGAGCGGAAAAAGGAGAATGTCCCCCTATTCAGAATGTCCCTTATTCCGTTATTTTTCGATGGTCTTCGAAACCACGTCGCTGGCCGGACTCTCGACACCCTCGCGATTGACGGCGACGACCGTGAAGTACCAGGTGCCGACGCCGAGGCGCTCGACGACATGCTTTGTCGCAGCAGCATCCTTGACGGCAGCGCGGCACGGCTGTGAGTCCCGACTCGGTCCGTAACGGATGACATAGCCCGCCAGGTTCTTGAGCGGCGTGTCGTCAACATTCTCGGACGGCCGCTGCCAGGTGACCGTTGCGGTGCCGGTGCCCGCCGTGCAATCAACGGTCGGGGCCTTTGGGGCGCGCTTGCCAGTCTTCTTCGGTGCAGCGGCTTTCTTCGCCGAATAGTCGGCAAGGCTCGCGTTGAGTGCGGCAATCTCCTGCTCGCCCAGCTTGCCATCGCCATCAGTGTCCAGCGCCGCCAACGGACGATCCGGCTTGGCAGCCAAAGCCTCGTTCATCGCCGCAGCCTCGGTCGCACTGATCTTGCCGTCCGTGTCGGTGTCCCACCTGCGGAGAATTGAACCTGGCCCGGGGGCACTGCGCCGTCGGGACTTGCCAGTCGAGGTGCTCGTTACCGGCGCGGCGCCCGTGGCCGTGACAGCGCCCGTGACTGACTCGGGCCCCTGGCCTGCAACCGCCACGCTACTCGTGCTGTCCTGGCTGCCCGCGCTGCCGGACGATCCCGAATCAGCTCCAGCGTGCCCGCAACCAACCGCGCCGAGCGCAGCAAGCGCCAGCAGCAACCCGGCTCGACCGGGAATTCTCATTGCTGGCAGCATGAATGAATACAAGTTTCACCAGCCTCGTAGCACGCTGACGTGGCGACCGCGCCCCGGGCATCTTCATACACCACGCGACATACGTCCACGCGGACCTTGCACGAAAGCGCCAGGATCGGGGTCCAGTCACACAAGTTGGATCGATGTGCCGCTGGAATCGATTACCCTTCAGCAAGCGACAACCGTTCAACGCATCGTCCTTCCACGAGCAATGCCGAGATACCTTCGTCACAGCCTCACGTCAGCGGACGGCAGCAAGTGAGCCGCCTGCGCTCGTCCGTCAAGCGCCTGCTGCCGACCAGTGGCCGACGGTGGCTCAAGAGCTGGTGGAAAGCTCATTCGCATGCGGTCGTGAGCGGCAATGGCGGCGGCGCCTTCTGCTCGATCGGCAATCCCGAGTCGATCGAGCATTTCACGCGCATCTATCTCGGTGGGCCTGCGGACGCGCGCATCAGCAGCGGAATCAATCGTGCCGACTTCTCTGCGCTCGCAATCCGCATGGCGCAAAGCCACGGGCTGGTCGTGATCTCAGGCGTCCCACTGCCCCACCGACTGAAATCGATCGCGCTGCGCGTGCCTCGATTCGTGGCAATGACGGTCGATATCGGCGCGACCGAAGAAGCGTTCCTGAAGACCTTTTCGACCGATTCGGTACCTTCGGACCTGCGCCGGATCCGCAGGAGCGGGCTGTACTGCGAACACCACCGCGATGCTTCCTGGGCAAATGAATTCGTCGACAACTACCACATGGTCAGCATCACTGGTCGGCATGGTAGCGAGGGCTTTGTCGCAACGGCCAGGGACATCGCCAGGGCGGTCAAGGACGACGGTTGGGAATTCCTGCTGGTGAAACAAGGCGAGCGCTGCCTGGCGGCGATGATCGGCGAACCGCATCCCGCTGGGTACCAGATGGGACGACTCGGCTGGCTGCACGGCGATCCGGCTCTCGTGAAGCAAGGGGTCCTGTCGGCGCTCTACTGGTTTTCAATCCAGCGTGCCCGCGAGCTCGGCCTTCGGCGCGTACGAATGGCCGGCACGCCGCCCTACCTCGAGGATGGCGTCTTCCAGTACAAGATGAAGTGGAACGCTGAACTCGACCGGGAGGACACACGCTACGGAATGCGTCACCTGGTCCTGGATCCGGACCACCCGGCGGTACGGTCCCTGCTCGAGCGCTGGTCCATCATCGCGCTGGACTCGGAGGACCGGTTCGTCGTGTACAGTGCCCGGGGACCCGACCAGGTACGGGTGTCCGATCGCGTCCAGCGGGGCCTGGAGGCCTGGTATCGTTACCCGACGGTGCGGCCCTGAAGGCTGCCGGGACTGCCTCACGCACAAACCAACCGCCAGGACTGTCGAAATTTCTTACAGTTGGGGAAATCGGCTCACGGACGACCCGGAAGTAATTTCCGTAAGCCATTGTTTTAAATTGATATATTGATACCAGCCAAGACTTGGCATGGGTCCTGCATATCTTCACCCGTCACAGGCCATTTGGCCTTGCACTAGAAACGCCTTAGCAACTCAGGACCACAGAAATGATCAAGACAAAATGGATTGCCAGCGCTGCCGCGGTCTGCGGTCTTCTCGCCGCTACAACGGTGTCGGCCACTTCGCTCAATATCGGCGACGTTGTGAACGTCAGCCAGGGTGCGGGTGGTGTCTTCGGACCGACCAACCTTTACCAGCCCGTTGCCGTGAACGTATACGGCGTGCAGGCCAGCCACAATGCAGGCGTGTTCGACATTCAATACCGGGATATGGGCACGACCGGCAGCTGGACCCGATTCCTCGCGTTCTGCCTCGAGCCGCAGCTGCCGCTGCTGCCGTTTGACACCGCCGGCTACACCGTAGCCAAGTTCGATGACGCGCAGATCAGTGAGCTGTGGGGTCGTTTCTACTCGACCGTCGACACGCCGCTCGAAGCCGCTGCGTTCCAACTCGCCATCTGGGAACTCGGGCGAGACGACGTGATCGACCTGTCGGCCGGTAACTTCCAGGCCCCGGGCACGAAGCCCACGTATGACGCCGTGGCGCTTGCCGCCGAGTGGCTTGCCATGCTCGATGGCCAGGGCCCGATGGCGACGCTGCGTGTGCTCACGAGCAATGGCACGCCCGACGACAAGCAGGACCTGCTCACCGAGGTCCCGGAGCCGGCATCGCTGGCGCTGCTCGGCCTCGGCCTGCTTGGCCTCGGCCTGTCGAAGCGCCGTCGCGCGAACTGATCGGTTAGCTACCCTTAGTCAGGCAATCCATCAGACGCCCGTAGCGAAAGCTGCGGGCGTCTTTTTTTGTTGGTCAGGTCGATGGTTTCGTCGGCTAGGTCAATGGCGCAACGGCGCCCATTTCGACAATGGCGGCCTGCAGCGTAAGTGCCGTCCACAGCGCCTCGGCGTCATACGACGCATTCGCCGCCTCGAGCCAACCCGGCGGCAGCACCTCGTTCAAGACCCCGGTGGCAGCCACGCCTTCCGGCAGAGCATCACGCATCCATGCCTGCCAGGGCACCGGAAACCCGAGTTTTGGCCAGCGCGACACCTCGGGCGGCAGGTACAGGTCACACAGCGCCTTCAACACCGGCTTGGAGCCGTCGAGGTAACGCAGCTCACGCGGCAGCCGGCATGCCAGGTCGATGATCGGCGCACGAAGGAATGGCGATTCCGAACTCAGCCCGAATGGCTGCGCCAGCCGGTCGTGGCGCACCAGCGACACCGCGGCAAACGTGTAGAGCTGGTAGGCCTGCAGCGCGTCCGAGAAATCCTCCGAACGCGAGAAATATTCGAGAGGCAGGAACCCGGGCGAGCTGCCGGTCTCCGATGCCTCGAGCGTGCGCCGGACTGCTCGTGAATAGCCCACCGCATCGAGCATTGCCGCATATTCGACCGGGTCCCAGGTCAGCACCTTCGACAGGCGTGTCGCCCAGCCGCCGTCGAACCTGCGCAAGGCCCTTGCCCCCGCCGCGCGCCAAGCCCATGGCAGGTGCCGGACAATTTCGTGCTTGCTTCGGAACCTGTCCACTCGACCCACGTCCGCAAGCCCGAACAGCATCTCCGCCCCGTCGCCTTCCAGCACCAGGTCGACCTCTGCCGACGCGCGCCGGAACAACTGCTGCAGCAGGAAGTTGTTCGGATGCCGTGGTGGCTCTTCCATGCGTCGGCCAGCGTCCGCAGGTCGCCGTCGAAATCCGGCAACTGGATATCCACTACTCGACACTCGATGCCGAGGTGGCGCGCGACGATCGACGCCCGGTCCAGCTCCTGGTTCGAGTCACCGGGCAGCCGACCGGCGAAGCCCACCACCTTGCCCACGACCTCGCGCGCCGCGCCCGCGATGACGGATGAGTCGACTCCTCCGCTCAACAGCACGCCGATAACCTGTCGTTCGCCCGCGATCTCCAGGATCGCCGACCGCATTGCATCCCTGGCCTGGTCCCGGTAGTGCGGCAACGCATCCGGTCCCGCAGGCTCCGGCGAGAACTGCAGCTGCCAGTAGCGACGCACCGAGGGCTCGAGGCCAGGCCCGGACACCAGGCATGACGCCGGCGGCACCTGGCGCACCGCATCGAACAGCGACCGGTCCCGGACCAGCCAGCGGCAGGCGAGCACCTCCTGCAGCGCCTCTGCGGACACCCGCAGGTCGATCCCTGCGGCCGCAAGGATCTTGACCTCCGAGGCCGCGTAGATCAGCCCGCCCTTGCGCGCCCAGAACAGTGGCCGCACGCCGAAGCGGTCGCGTGCCAGCACCAGCTCCCTGCTCGCCGGGTCGTACGCGGCCAGTGCGAACCCACCGTCCAGCGAGGGCAACAGGTCCTTGCCTGGCCTGCACCAGTCCGCGGGCGTGAGCCGTGGCGGGATGCCGTTCGCGGACCTCGAGGTGATGATGCTGGGAACGCCGTCCACGGCCAGCAGTACACCGTCGTGCACGGCCAGCATTCCATCGCGGCCACAGTGCCAGCCGGTCGCCCCGGACACTGCGAGTTCCGTGACCGCGCCGCCGCTGCGCTCGTGCATCGCGCGAATCACCGCGTCGCGGCGTGCGTCGTCCAGCACGCGCTTCGCACCATCGGGACCAGAAATGACCAGGAACGCAGCCATCTGGCCAGAATAGCGTATCGCGTAGAATCTGCGCGTAGCCACGCGAGACCCAGAGCACAGATGTCGATTGCGACTTCGATTGCGATTGAGACGCACCACCAGCGACCGCCCGAAGGCTGGGACGACTATGTCGCCGCGCATGCCCAGGCATCGGCCTATCACGCCTCGCGCTGGCCGCTGGCGGTTGCCAGGTTGTTCGGGCAGCAGGCCCACTTCATCACTGCCCGACACCCCGACGGCCGGCTCGCCGGCGTGCTGCCGCTGGTCGCCCAGCGCAGCTTCATCTTCGGGCACCGGCTGACGTCGCTGCCCTATTTCAACTACGGCGGCGCACTCGCCGACAGCACCGCGATCCACGCGGCGCTGCTCGACCAGGCCATCAGCCTTGCCCGGAAAACCGGTGCCAGGCACCTCGAGATCCGCGAGGTCGAATCCCCGCCCGTCGACTGGCCCATGCGACGCGACAAGGCGGCGCTGCTGCTCGACCTGCCGCCCAGTGTCGAGGAACTCAACCGCGCGCTCGGCGCCAAGCTGCGCTCGCAGGTGAAGCGGGCGCAGCGCGAACAGCCTGCCGCGCGGACCGGCGGGTTGGAGCTGGTGCCCGATTTCTACCGAGTCTTTGCCGAGGTGATGCGGGACCTCGGCACGCCGGTCTACCCCCGCGCGTTCTTCGAGACGCTTTTCGAACAGTGCGGGGACCAGTGCCGGGTGCTGATCCTCGAACTCGGCGGATCACCGGTGGCCGGCGCGTTGCTGGTGAGCCACCGCGGCACGCTGGAGATTCCCTGGGCGGCAACCCTGTCGGCCGTCAAGTCGAAATCGATCAACATGGCGCTTTACTGGGAAGTGCTGCGCCACGCGATCGAGAGCGGACACGCGCGCTTCGACTTCGGCCGCTCGACGGTGGACAGCGGCCCGTACCGATTCAAGCTGCAGTGGGGTGCCCGGCCCGTGCCGCTGCATTGGGCGACGTGGACCTCGTCACCTGAGAAGGCACCCGCAGCGGGCGTGGACCCGGACGCCGGCAGCCGCTCACGGCGCCTGCTGACCGGCACCTGGAGCCGTTTGCCGCTCGTGGTCGCCAATCGCCTCGGCCCGCTGGTGAGCCCGTCGCTGCCCTGGTGAGGGGAGCGACCTGCGGCCCGCTGCGCATCTGCAGTCGCGGGCACGCCGGGCTCTTACTCAGCCCTTGACCAGCGAATAGCCCTGGTAGAAGGCCTTGAGCCAGGGCGCGCGCACGACCTGCAGGCAGGCGAGCTGCGTCTCCGTCGAACCCAGCTGCGCCTTGTAGTCGGTGGAACGTCCCTGGCCGCCGAGCAGGTCCACGACCGCAACACCGTTCGCGGCCGCTTCCTCGAGCAGGTAGCCGGCCTGCAGGTAGCCCGGCGAAATCGACTTGCTGAAGCCGGACTCGATCGCGTTCTGGATCTCGTAGAGGCGATCGCCGATGCGATAGCCGTGCATCGCTGCAATCGTTCGCCCGCCCACCCGCAGCCGCCGCAACACGGGGCTGCCGGCTGCCCAGCGCGAGTCACAGAAATCGCGGTACATCCGGCCGCGACGCCCCGCCGTGGCCCTCCAGCCCCAGCGCACCGAGTGCACCCGGTCGAGGTCGTTCCAGAACTCATCCGCAGTCTCGGCGCACGCCGATTCCCAGGACGCTCCGCCGAGCTGCTCGAGCTTGCGTCGCTCGTTGAACAGCCGCCGGCGCGCACGCGATGACAGCCGGGGCAGCAGCGCCTCGAAGCCGCCGTCGAGGCCGATGTGGTAGGCGGTCAGCGGGTCCACGATCCGTGAAAACGCGCCCGCACGGTTCGCCGCCGACAGCAATGCGCGGTTGGTCGGGCCCGCGACGTCCGCGTAAACCAGCATGAAATCGCTCCAGCCCTGGGTCGCGAGCACTTCGCGGGCCAGCAGGTGATGAACATCGGGCCGGGCCGAATCGACGATGAACCCGGTGCGCTCCGACATCACCGCGGCATTGGTGCGCCAGAGGTTTCCGATCAGTTCGCAGCGTCGCGCCGGGATCAGTCCGCGGTGCACGACGCGATGCAGCAGCAGCGGCGCGATACCCATTAGCCGCTCGCCTTCGAACGCGAGCAGCAATCGCGCCTCGAGCCGGAAGTCGTCGCGATGGTGACGCCACCAGGTGCTGAGCCAGTCCCAGGATCCGAACAGCGGATCGGCA
This sequence comes from uncultured Gammaproteobacteria bacterium, assembly GCA_963732375.1. GTDB lineage: Bacteria > Pseudomonadota > Gammaproteobacteria > Steroidobacterales > Steroidobacteraceae > RPQJ01. The sequence continues at coordinate 88,756 of CAVSZE010000012.1, read as the reverse complement.
TCCGAGCGCGCGAGCAGCTCCGACCACTCCTCGCGCATCGCGAGGAAGCGGGCTTCGTCCTGGACCTCGATGCGGATGGCGCTCATTGCGCGGCCGCGCGACTTTCGTCAGCGAGAAACGATTCGTACCAGCGCCGGTCCGGCTCGTACCCGTGCTCGACCAGAAGATCGAACAGCTGCGGGAAAGCCGTGAACTGCTCGACGATGCGAGCCCGGTGCTCGGGCGCGCGCCACTTGCCGGCGCGAGAGAGGTCCACCGGCTTGTCCTCCCGCACCAGGGCGGGATCACGCGCCGCATGCGAACCCTGGTATCGATACGGCAGCTTGTCGGCCGAGCGATGGTAGTCGGCGAACTTCCCCTGGAACTCGAGGCCGAACGCAGCGGCGATGCGCGCCTGGCCCTCGTCGGGGTTCACGAGCAGGTCCTCGTAGCGCAGCTTCAGCACCCGAGCGCCCGGCATGCTGTCCAGTCCGCGGATTGCGTCGGCGATCTCGCCCACGCCGGCGGCATCGAATTTCCACTCGGTCCAGCCGCCCTTCTGCGGCCACCAGCTGTGGTCGTAGCCGATGAAATAGCGGTCCGGCAGCTTGGGGTGGATCGAGGTCACCACGTCGCGAATGTCGCGCAGCGGCACCAGCACCAGCAGTTCCTTGCCGAAGCGGTTGCGCGACTGGATGCGACCGACCTCGAGCACGTCCAGCGGGGCCTTGGAGGCGACGAACCCGGGACGGCCGATCCAGTGGGCCGCACCCTGCTCGAACTCCAGGAAACGGAAGTCGCGCAGCGTCGCGCTCAACATGTTGTAGACCAGCGAGGTACCGCTGCGCGGGAAGCCGCAGACCAGAAGGTGCTGCCAGCGAGGCAGCCCAAGCGCACGGCGGCCCCGGCCGACCAGCGCCGCACAAGCGTCGTAGCCGCTGCGCAGCGGACGCTTCAGGGGCTCGGGCAAGTCGGAGAGCGTTGCTGGCATGAAAACCTGTGTCTGCGCGCGGTCGAGCCGCCATCCGGCAATTTGCCGGATCGGTCATGGGCATTGCGTGATCCCCGGCGCAGTTTAACCTAGCCCGACTATCGACAATGTCGCCACCCCGATCGAGGCAAGCACGCTCCATGGGCCAGCCCCAAGACACGCCGCTGAAAGGACTTGCGAATCCTGTTCGGCGCCGCGACGTTTCCAAACCGTACCCAGCCGTGGGTGCTCAGCTGGATCGTCGAGGCCATGCGCAATGGCGCGGAGGCCGAGATCTGCGCATTCGGTCGCCTGGGCACGACCTACCAGGCTGCGGTGGACGAGCATCGGCTCCTCGACCACACGACCTACCTGCGCATCAGCGGTATCCGCGCGCCGCTCAGGTCGCTGGCCACGGCGCTGGCCGGCGATGCACCGATCGCGCGCCGAACACGCAGAGGGCTGCGGCACATCGCGGCCGGCGGCTCACAGGCCGAGGGCTGGACGCGGCAGCGCGTAAAAAACATCGCTTTGGCACCGTTGCTCGGGACTCGAGCGGATGTCGCTGATCCATTCGCACTCGATGCAGATGTCCTATCCGCTGCTGGCAGCGGTCGATGCCTGGCGCGTGCCGCTGGTCATGACTTTCCACGGGCTGCCGCCGCACGGTGTCAATCTCGTGGCCCAGGAAAAGCAGGCCGAGGTCTTCCGCCGGGCCAGCGTGCTGCTGGTCAACACGGAGTTTGCCCGCAGGCAGCTCGCGTCGTTCGGTTGTCCCGAGGAACGCATCGCGATACTGCCGCAGGGCACTTCGCCCGAAGACTTCCCATTCGAACCGCAGCCCCATCCGGGTGCCGGGCCGCTGCGCCTGCTCACCGTCGGCCGCCTGCACGAGGACAAGGGCCATCGCCACATGCTGGCCGCGGTGCGCGAACTGAAGTCACGCGGCCGCAACGTCGAATACAACATCGTGGGAATCGGGCCGATACGCGCAGCGCTCGAGCAGCTGGCGCAAGAACTTGGCATCAAGGATTCAGTGCACTTCCACGGCGAGGTGGACGACGCCGGGCTGCGCGAACAGTACCGGACAGCGCACGTCTTCGTGCTGCCGAGCGTGCGCAGCCAGGACGGCTATCACGAGGAGACCCAGGGAGTGGTGCTCCAGGAAGCGCAGGCCTGCGGCAAACTGGTCATTGCCACCCGGACCGGCGGCATACCTGAATGCATCGACGATGGTCGCTCGGCATTCCTGGTGCCGGACCGGGACCCGGAGGCACTCGCTCGCCAGGTCGAGATGCTGCTGGATCATCCCGATCGTTGGCCCGAGTGGCAGAACGCCGCGCGTCGCTGGGTCGAGGAACGCTATTCGATGCCGGTGCTCGGCCGCAGGCTGGCCCGGATCTACCTCGACGTACTGGAAAAACACCGGGCCTAGCCGGAGTCGGCGCCGGCGCCGGAATCACCTGCCGAGCACGCCCGCGACGATCGCCTTGATGGCGGATTCATCCACGTCGGAATGTACCGGCAGCGTCAGCAGTCGATCCGCGAAGCGCCGGGCCTCTTCGATTCCGGACGACTCGACCGGCGGCATGCCGGGCAGGTCCGGCAACGCGGCGCCGTAGAACTCGCTGGCGCCGAATCGATCGAGCTTCGCGAGCACGCGGTCCCGCACCGCGCGATCGGGCGCCAGCAGCCCGTAGCGAAGCAATGCCGGAATGTCGCCGTTGATGATGGCGTGCGGCAGGTCGATCCAGCCCTCGGGCAAGCCGCGAAACGCCTGCTCGAAATTGCGCTGCGCCCGGCTCGGCGCTCGAGGTTCTCGTGCCGTGGCGCTGCAAAGCACCCGTGCAGTGAAAAGGTCCATGGCCATGGGCTCGCGAGCGGGACGGTAATGCGTCTCGCCGATCGCAAGACCCGGCATCCGGCGCATCAGCCCGTACGCCGACGGCCGAATCGCGAGGTTGAATGCCACGCGCTTCAGGTGCGCGAGATGCGCCCGTGAGCCCTGCCCCCGCCTGCGCCACGATGTCGGGCCAGCCGAGACCACTGGCGGCAACAGGACGAAGTTCGCGACAACAGCGCGCCACCACCGCCGGCATTGACCGGCTTGCCACGCCCGAAACTCAGCACCACGAAGTCGCCCGACGGCACATGCCCTGCGCGTGCCGGAAACAGTTGCGCGCTGTCCTCGATCAGCAGGGCCCCGGCGGCAGTCGCCAGTTCCTGCCAGCGCCCCATGTCATCCGGCATGCCCAGGAAGTGCGGAGCGACGATTGCCGCAACGCCACCGCGTGCGAGTCCGGCCGCCGCAGCGGAACGATCCATGAATGGGCGATCACGTTCATGGTCCACGAGCACCGCCTCGCCACCCCCCAGCTCGATCGCGGACACCAGGTCCGGACAGGTGTAGGCAGGCATCAATATTCGACGGCGACCATCGGCGCTCGCCTGGGCAACCGCGGCCCGAACAGCCAGCGTCAGCGCCTCCGTGCCACTGCGCAGGTACTGGCACGAATAACCCGGGATCCCGAGCGGCTCGCCGACCAGCAGCGTCGCATCCGCCGGGCGAGGAATCGGCTCACCGACCGGTCGTATTGCAGCGAACCCGTTCAAGCGGGCACGTCGAACCGGTAGCCGAACCACGCGATAATCGGCAAATGCGATGACAGATCCAAAGTGATCATGTGCGGTGCCTGGCTGCGCTGGCGACCATCCTGATGCCGTCGCGAAACAGCGTCGACACCGCACGACGTTCCTGGCCACCGACGATCGGCGACCAAAACACGGTTGCGACGAAGCAGGCGTAGACCACGCATTTGAACGCAAGCGACGACCAGAGCCCGGACGGCGCCAGGCGCGACAACAGGTAGGCGACCGCCCCCACTCCGACCAACGACCAGAACCTCGACCACGGCAGGTCCACGTCGAACGTGCTGCGCGTCTTGCCTTCGAGCTGCCAGAGATTGACCAGCGCGTACACCACCAGCGCCACGGCCACGCCCATCGCGCCCCACATCGGTGCCAGGACCAGCCCGACCGCCGTGGCTGCAACCGCGCTCACCAGCGACGCCTTCAGGAACTCGATCGTCTTGCCCTCGATCACCAGCCCGAAGCGGCTGAATTGTGTGGCCGTGACGATCACGCTCTGCAGCGTCAATAGTGGCACCAGTGTCGCAGCACCCCAGAACGAGCGGTGCGACATGATCCGCAATACCTCGGGCGCAAATATCGACAGCGCGACCGCCGCGTACACCAGTGCAACCGAGGCCATCATGAATCCACGGGCGTAGGTGCTTGCACCGTCGTCGGTGCCCACCAGCTTGAAGCGCTGCGTACGACCATGCCTGGTTGAACGGACGCCAGATGGTCGCTCCCATCACCCCGGACAACCGATTGGCCAGCATGAACAGGCCGACCTCCGACAGACCAGCGGCCCGCGAGATCAGGATGCGCGACCCGGAGCTGACGTAAAGCGCCACCAGGCCCGACAGCACCAATGGCCAACTGAACCCCACGAGATTCCTGATCTCCTGCAGTGACACTGAAAAACGGGTGCGGATCAGTACCCAGGTCGCCATGGCGCCGCCCAGCGACAGGCCCGTCAGCACCGTGGCCCAGATGACACCCGGCACACCCATGCGCAGGTGGACCACGAAATATATGTTGAGACTCAACTGGATCAGCAGCTTGGCCACGCTCAGCGTCACGAATGCAACGGGCTTTTCCAGCACCCGCAGGTACTGGAACGGCATGAAGAACAACGAGGTCGTCAGCAGCGACACCGCGAACAGCGCCATATAGCGCTGCAGGTCGTCCGAGCCGAACAACAGCCTTGCCGAGGGCCCCGAGAGCGCCACAAGCGCGAACACACCGACCAGCTTCGAGAGGATGGTATATGCGGTCGCCGAAGCCACGACGGTGTCCTGGCCCTCCCGCGTCTTGGCTGCGTGATAGTTTCGGAACACCCCCTGCACGACCTGCATGCCGAATACGCCCGAGGCGATATCGATGATGATCTGCATCATCCCGATCGTGCCGTAGTCGGCAGGGGTCAGGAAACGCGTATAGATCGGCAGCATGATCAGGCTGACGATGTTCTGCGCGCCCACGCCAATGCCGTACACGACCGAGTGCGAGAGCGTCTTGCGTAGGCCGTCGGCCAAGATCCTGGTTCCTGAGGGGGTCTGAGTGGACCGCATGATACCCGAGCCCCGCGGTCGGGCTGTGAAGCCGGTCTACATTGAGGCAGTGTCTGACCGTTATGCTATGCAGATGAAAGGCACTCGCTGGCTACCGCTGCTGGACGAATTCGCGCGGCGGGCACACCGCGAACTGCGGGTGACGCTGACCCGCCCGGCCAACCCGGACCGGTGGTTGTTCCTGGTCGGCTGCTACAACTCTGGCACCACGTTGATTGCCGACGTGCTGGGCGAACACCCACAGATCGCCGCCCTGCCCGACGAGGGCCAGTACCTGACCGACCAGCTGCTGCTGGACTACAAGATCGGCCTGCCGCGCATGTGGGTGGGCCGCGAGGATCTCTTCCGCATGGACGAGACCAGCACCGGTCCCGACGTGCAGCGGATGCGCAAGGAATGGGCCATGCGCCTGCCCCGCACGGCGCCAGTGGTGCTGGAGAAGACCCCTGCCAACATGGCGCGCACGCGCTGGTTGCAGGCCAACTTTCCCAACGCGCACTTCGTCGGCATCCTGCGGAACCCCTACGCCGTCATCGACGGCATACGGCGCAAGGCCGAGCCGCAGCACCTGGAGGCCGGCTGGCCGATCGAGATGTGCGCGCGACAGTGGGCGCGGTCCAACGAGGTACTGGCCGAAGATGCCACCCACCTCGACCGCTTCATGTGGCTGCGCTATGAAGACTTCGTGAATTCAACGGCTGAATCCATCGCGCGGGTGCTCGAATTCGTCGGACTGCCGCAGACGATGCAACTCGAGCAGGGGCAAGTCTGGAACGTGCACGAGCGACGCGAACCGATCCGCGACATGAATGCAGAGAGTATCGCCGGACTCGCGCCCGACGACATCCGCGCCATCAACTCTCTGATTGGCCCCCAGGTTGAGGCCTTCGGATACCCACTGCTCGAGACGTGAACGGCACGCCCGCCGCCTCTCGCGCGGCCGTGTAGAGCATCACCGTCATCGGCATGCCGACCCAGAAATACGGGTAGTAAAGCACCGTGATGAACTGGGCGCTGACCAGGAAGCCGATCATCGCCGCGTCGAAGCCGTGAGCCATGCGCACCAGGAAGTCGTCGCCGGATGATGTCGCCAATTTGCGGGAACGTGCGTTTAGATAGAACGTAGTCAAAACCATCGTCAGGAATGCAATGAATCCCAATAGCCCAAGCTCTGACGACGCCTGAATGAAGATGTTATGACAGACTTGAGTGATTCCCGACTCACCTTCTGCATTCGCGTAATAATGGGAATAGTACGGCACCCAATTCTCGAACCCAATTCCAAAAACCGGATGTTCCCGCAAAATCTCGAGTCCATGGCGCCAGTAGGTGAGCCTGGATATCGATGTGTCGTCTGTTCCCATTTCCGAGAAGCGGTCGAAGAACTTCGCCGGAGTAACTAACCAGCCAATCGCGGCGACAACCGCGAAACCGAGGAGTGCTTTAATCTTGGACCGCCCTACCAGCGTAAGCCATACCACCGCAGCTATTCCACCAAGAACTGCGCCTCGGGAGTTCGAGGCAATGATGGTGGCCGCCGCCGTAAACGGCAGAATTGCCACCAGCGCCCGCCAGGCCCGAGATAGATCGCGCCAAAGCCCAACTAAAAACATGAAGCTCATCGGGAGAAATACGCACATCTGGATCCCAACTTCTCCCGAGTTGCGGAAGAAGCCCGGAGCGCCGGAAACTCCCCAGGATCGCGACCCGAATCCGACGCCGGCCCACGATCTGAATCCGTGTTGCGACATCTTGAAGCTGCACATTAGAAACAGCAGCACGAACAACAGGAATCGAACGCGGCCAACCACGGCGTTCACCAGGAAAAAGTAGATTACGAACCATGGCAGGTAGACATCCCACCGCGACAGCGACCACATCGGCCGGTAGGCCACGACGACCGATGCAAAGACCACGGCAGTGAAGAACACAATCTGGGCCGTCGTTGGTGTCTTCACGAAGCCACGCTTTCCTATCTCGGAAAGCACCGCGAACATCCCCAGTAGGATGGTGAACTGCGACCAGGGGAGGATGTCGAATTGCGTGTAGATGCTTTGCGGCCGCACGTACTCGAGCACCAAATAGACACAGGCTAACTTGAACCCCAGCGACTGAGACCGGAAGGCTGCCCAGAGGTCACCGAGCCCGAGATGATACAGGCGCTCGATCGGCGGTATTAGGTTTCGCGACGAGGCGCGAGCTGCAGGCGAATTGACTTGTGTTGTTGACATTCGGTGGTTTGAAATGGCTTGGCGTACGTCTACTACAGCCGGGACGCCACGTTGTCCAAAAATGACCGGTCGGCATAGTAGAGTGAGAATCGAGTCAATGTACGCTCACGCGCGGTCACGCCCATTTGCTCGCGTACCGAAGTGTTGGCGACTAGCTGCAGGATAGCTGCAGCGCATGTCGCCGTGTCGTCCGCACGGTACCAGAGCCCAGTCACCCCGTCTTCCGTTGCGCCACGTACCGACGGCAGGTCTGGAACAATGACCGGCCGCCCGGCATTCATCATCTCGAGTATGGCGAGACAATAGCCAACCTCTTCCGCTGACGGATGCAGCCCCATGTCGAAGCCGGCCATGAGCCTTCGAACATCCGTACGCCGCCCCAGAAAGCGAAAACGGCTCCCAATGCCTGCCAAGACTGCCTTTGCGCGAAAACGCTCGAGATCAGGCCCATCGCCGACGAACACAAACAAGGCTCTTGGTTCGCGACGCAGCACTTCGTCCGCAGCTTGCATTGCAAACTCGATCCCCTTGATGCGATGCGCCCTGCCAACCATTCCGACCACAATTTCGTCATCGCCTACACCAAGACTTTGCCGGGCCCACGCTCGATCATCTCTTGAATAGTCCATTGAGACCACGCCGTTCGGCACAACGAAGGTCGCCGCCTGCGGCGTCCGTGCATTCCGAATCATTCGTTCCCGCACAAATTCAGTGACTGCTACGTAGACGTCGGGGGACCATAGCGGCGCACGCCTGAGGCGCCCCTTAACCCAGCCCTTGAGCCCTGTCACTGCAGGACGATCTCCGGGACGGTGGTCGTGCATCGCAATTTTCCGCACTCCCAGCCGGCGAAGATGATAATAGGTACTGTCAATGTATGGTCTATCCGTGAGGTACACGCTTTCGACCGCCGCATGCCGTACCGTCGAAGCAAGGGCTTGCCTGCCCGCCGCCGAACGATCACCAAAGTTAAGCCAGATAACTTCAATTGGCGCCTCGCGGATCAGGACAGGCACCTCGCCGCGCTTCGGATATGCCAGCAACGCTGACCGACCCCGCCTAGCGAGATCTTCCGCCAGGAGGCACCAGTAGTGTTCCATGAGCCACCAGGCGTAGCCGACGTCCGGGGCATAATTCGCCACCATCAAGCAGGCGCCCTTTGAGTGCTCGGTCACAGTCGAGTTCGGGGCACGTGCTACCATCGCGTGCAACTTTGTATCATGCGCGTATCTTACTGAGTTGCGACATTATGACTGTGGACCAGCGCGCAATTCGAGTCATGCACGTCGCCTCGGGCGACCTTTGGGCAGGCGCCGAGGTGCAAATCGCCGAGTTAGCCAGGGCGATTGTAAGGCAGCCCGGCGTTGCCGTTGCCGCAGTGATTCTCAATGAAGGCACGCTTTACGAGAGCCTAAAAACAGCGGGCGCAAACGTTCGTCTGATGCCCGAAAGCCAACATTCAGCGTGGCGGCTATACCAGCAAATGGTGTCGTTCATGAGAGAGTGGAGACCGGACATCGTACATACTCACCGGCAAAAAGAGAACGTGCTTGGTGCACTCGCCGCCCGATCTGCGCACGTCAGGGTTTGCCTGAGGACCATTCACGGGGCACCGGAAATGGCATATTCGTGGTGGCCACTGAACAAGCACGCTCCGCGAATCGTTGACGCCCTGGTTGCCCGGCGGTGGCAGCAACGGGCGGTCGCCGTTTCTGACGAATTGGCAAGCAGAATGGCCATGCAACTGAGAAATGCCGCGATCAGCGTCATTCCCAATGGGATCGATTCTACCTTCGTACGAATGCGCGCCTCCGAACCCATAGCGCTCGAACCTGGGGTACAGCACGTGGCCTTTCTCGGAAGGTTGGTTCCGGTCAAGCGCGTGGATCTGTTCATTCAAGCTGCCGCAGCGTTGGCGACGACCGATACAGGCCGGTACCGCTTCCATATAATCGGTGACGGGCCACTTCGTCAGGCTCTGGAGAAGCAAACTCTAGACCTCAAGCTCGATGAATGCTGCGTATTCCACGGCTTCCAGAGTAATGCACCGCAGTGGCTCGCCGCCATGCATTGTCTCGTTCTCTGCTCAGACCATGAAGGAGTGCCGATGACCGCACTTGAAGCTCGCGCTCTGGGCATACCGGTAGTTGCCCATGCGGTCGGAGGTATCCCTGACTTGTTGAACGGCGCCGCGGACTGCCGCCTCGTACAAATACAGGATCCTGAACTAATTGCTGCTGCCATCCGAGAGGCCTGCGCCGCACGGCACCAGCCAGCAACATCTAGATTGCCCGATAAATATTCGATAGCAGCCACCGCGACCCGATACCGCTCGCTCTATGAAGAGCTATTGGCATCCAGTCGGGCCGCCTGACTGATCGCCAAGTCATGCGCGGGCTATCAGAACTGACTACGCGGTTTCGGATGGCGTATTTGCCGCGCTACGTTTTTATTCACATCAACAAGACAGCCGGCTCGAGCATCGAACGCGCTCTCGGCCTCAGATTCGAACACAAGACGGCATTGGAGAAACGCGTCGAACTCGGATCACTGAGATGGCACGGCGCATTCAAGTTCAGCTTTGTTCGCAATCCATGGGACAAGGTGTTTTCCCACTACCAGTACCGCGTCAAGTCCAATCAGACTGGGATGGGCGACGCCCATATCAGCTTCCGCGACTGGGTACTTCGTGCGTACCAAGATCATGACCGACACTACTACGATCAACCGCGAATGTTCATGCCTCAAGTGAACTGGCTCTGCGACGAAAGTGGCCACCTGATAGTCGACTATGTGGGGCGATTTGAAAATCTTTCCAAAGATTTTGACCGCGTTTGTGAACAACTGGACATGCGCCGACAACTTCCGCACCTGAAGCAATCGACCTCATCGGGCTACAAAGCCGCATATGATCCTGAAACGAGAGAGTGCATTGCGCAACAGTTCGCGTCCGATCTGGTCGCTTTCAAGTACACATTCTGAACCTTTGTGATACAACCCTCGATAACACTTCCTCCAATGCACTGCGCATACCCCAGCAGGATCGCAACACGTCGACGATTGTCAGCGACCGATAGCGCTGATCGAGAGACCTACTTTGAACCTCTTTTCTCAACCATCTGATCAGCGCTGGTCTGATGCACCTTGAAATGCCCACGGAGACAGATCTGCAGTCACGGCAGGCATCCCTGCTGACCTGGGAGCAACATCGCCGCACCCGCGGCATTGCGGCTGAGTTTTCACTGGATCTGCGTGAACTTACGACGTCACAACGCGGATTCGCGCGATACAGCCGCTTGATACCTGAGACTTTCAGCTTTCTTTTTTCTTACCGGGCGCCTGTGATCGTCGTTCAGAACCCATCTATCGTCCTAGCTGCGATAGTCGTCGCGTTCGGTCGACTCACCCGCAGGTGGAGGGTAGCAGTTGACGCGCACAACGTGGCCATCGAACAGCTTAGCGCTAATAGCTGGCTCCTGCGCCAAGTGGCGCGCGCGCTTGTGCGCTACGCGAATGTAACCATCGTGACTAATGCCCCATTGGCCGCCATTGTGAAGTGGCACGGCGGAAACCCCATTGTTTTGCCCGATTGCCTGCCACACCCAGACCTGAGGCAGTTACCGGCGCCGAAGCACGACCGAACGTCGACCGCGGTAACAGTGATATCGACGTTCGCTGCAGATGAACCGATCGAGGAAATCCTAGGCGCCGCTGAAACGTTGGGAGCTAGCTATCGCTTCGCATTCACTGGTCGGCCCGACGGCTGGCGGAAAACTTTCCGTGGGCGCATACCACCAAACGTCGGCTTTTCCGGGTTCGTTCCAGATGCGGCCTATTGGCAACTACTTGCCTCGTCCGACGTGATAGTCGACATAAGTACCCGGAAACATTGCCTAGTCTGTGGTGCGTACGAGGCACTGGCGATTGGCCGACCAATCGTACTGACGGACGATCCATCCGCTCGCCAGCTATTTACAAGCATTGCGATCTTTGCTGAGCCGGAGTCCCAGTCGATCGCTTCCGCGATCGTCGAAGCGTGCGCCCAGCACTCCAGGATCTCCGCCGGTTCTGATGCAGCGCGAACGGCATACCTGAAGGTATGGTTCGAACGGGCCCGTGATCTGACAGAAGAGCTTGGAATTGCTGCAATTAGATCCCGCCAACGATCCTCCGGCACTCCATTCAAACCCTCGATTTAGGCTTGCGCAGTGCAACTCGTCGTCGTTCGAATACGAAACGGTCACAATCCTGCGAAACAACTGACAACATTATTTGCATCGCTGGCTCATATTGCGGTAATTAGGGGAACTATCGAAACCCCGCGAACTCCAATCGCAACCATTGTCATTGATGAGATTTTATCGTGAGAATACAACCCTTCGTCCCGGCACTTGCTCTGTTGTTAGCAGCGCTCCCGTTGGGGGTACATGGCGCTGTGATCGGATCCGATGATTTTGAGTCGGGTATCATTGCCGGCCAGCACGGTGGATTCTCTTGGGCCTCTCATGGCGACAATGTGTTCGCCGACACCGATCCAGTCACCGGCCGGCCGACAGTCCCGGCGCACGGCAAACACTCGGCAGGCTTCGCATACCGTGCAAGGCCGGCAGGTAGCGACTCGACTGCGGAGCTACGGTTCAAACTAGCCAAGCCCATGCCGGAAATCTACCTAACTTATGAAATTCGCGTTCCAGACAACTACTTTCACAGGCCGGAGAGACCAGGCAATTCTAAGTGGCTCATGCTTTGGTCGAATGAATACGAAGACTTCGCCGGACTTTCCGTAGGCTGGGAATACTGGCCGAGCAGCAGCGGAGATGGATCGTCAAGTCTCGCGTACCGATGGGTCGACCAGAACGGACGCAGTGGGCACAAGGATTATCAGCCGTTCATTGATCCGAAGGAGCATCGCGGCAAGTGGATGACCATTGTCGAGCACGTAAAGATGTCGAGTGCCCCTGGCAAGGGCGACGGCCTTATCGAGTTCTGGCGCCGGGTCGAGGATGGTGATTTGGAGCAGATTCACCGCGCCGAGGGACTGGTCCTCTGGCCGTCGGCTGGTCCGGCCGGATTTACTCATGGATATCTCATGGGCTGGTCTAACTCCGGCTACTCGAGCGAAACAACTTTCTATTTGGACGACTTTTCCATAAGCGATACCTGGCCACTGGGACCCCAACCACAGAAGCCGAATTCTGTTCGTGTCCAATAGTTGCCTTGAGCATTACGCTGCCTGGTTAAATAGTCTCTCCCTTCCTGGCTCGTCCACGTAGTGCCTATGCGACCTGTTTTCGTTATCGGTTCTCCCCGATCGGGAACAACGCTCCTGAATTCACTCCTACTCGCTAGCGGTCACTTTGTCATTTACGAGGCGGAGCCGCTACTCCTCACCGTCTGTCAGCAAAAGTATGGGGGGTTATCAATACCGTCGCACCGCGCACGCTTCTTGCACGACTGGCTTCAATCTAGACAGCACTATCGAAGTGGCCTGTCAGAGGAAGACTTTCGGGGGCTGGTCGACGAGTCCACTGACTACTTCGAACTATTGGATAAGTTCATGGCGACCATGGCCAGCCGGCAGACGCGCCAAGGGTGGTCGGATAGCACACCTGGCAACTGGCGTCATGTCGGGAAGATCATACAGCGCTTTCCCGATGCCAGAATAATTCATGTGATCCGCGACGGGCGCAGTGTCGCCGCGTCACGGCGTGCGCTAGGATGGACTGTATTTCCATCCTCGAACCCGATGCTTTCGTTGCTACTCGCCGCGTCGTCATGGATCCAGATAGTTGAAAGAGTTCGGTCTGCCGGAGCTGCAAACCCAAAGAGATTTCTTGAGTTGAGATTTGAGCAGATTGTTACCGAGCCTGAGGCAGTCGCAAGATCGCTGAGTGAGTTCCTAGATATGACTATCCACGCAACAGACTTCTCGACTGCAACCGTCGGTTCGCTCAATCAGCCAAACTCTGCATTCCGCGGCACAAATCGGCGCGACGGGCGGGAAGCCCTAGATCGCTGGCGCCGTGTATTGTCGACTAAGGAACAATCCACGCTCACGGCGTTTCTTGGTGATGCGCTTACAAATCTAGGATATCTGGACGACGGAAACGTGGCACCAGAAAAGTGGATGCGTCCGTTACGCTTCGCGCTGATTAGCGCGATGTCTGCGAAAAGCGCCGTGGCCTCGCTGCCAGGCCTTCGCACACTTGGTGGCTCGACACTAGAGATTGGACTTCGATAGATTTTGCTCCCAGCCTATCGACCGAGCAGCGCTTTAGTGCGTTCAACGTATGAGGAGCACTCAATCGCTGACCACGTTTGAGTGGGTAATGAGAACCGCTGGAGTTCATACCGGCCAATGTTGCTCTCCTGTCGGCTTGGCCAGACAGCGAATCCATCACCCGTAGAGACGGCAGCGGCCGAACCGGCATTCTTTACGATTTCTTGCTCCCGCCGGCCATAGTCGCCCTGGCGACCAGTCGGCCACGCGAATACTTTACTTGGATTGGTCGCCTCATCCTCTACTCGTGCCAGAGAATCGCGAATCTCTGCTTTGGCTTCGCTTTCCGAGAGCCGGGAGAGAATCCTATGGGATACCGAATGGGCACCAAAACGCACTCCCTCAGCCTCCAACGCACGCACCTCAGACCAAGCGAGTGGCAGGTGCTCCGGCGGAGGGCTAATCGGTACATCCACCTCTGCGGCTTTGGCGACGTATGCGACGAGACCATCCACTTGATCCTGCGGCAATGTCTTCGCCCAGACCGTGATCAACTCGCACGACCGCCTCTGATCGTCGGGCGTTGCCATCGAGTATTGAACGAGACCTCCATTGGTTTGCAACTCAAGAACTGGCCGAGGACACTTGGAAACTACGTACCAGAGCCTCTGGTCCCACGGCCAAAGGCAGCCGTCCAGAAACCCCGTGACCAAAAAAATTGTAACTGGACAACCCACCGCCAGCGCTGCTCGTGCGAGGCCTGCCTGATCAGCGTACCCGTCATCAATGGTAAGACTGACTGAGTTCGGCAGCACCTTGCCGACATCTGCGTGGATACGCGCCAATTCGTCCAGCCCCACTAATTTAGCGCCACTAGCGCGCACAGACTCAATTGCCGCACAAACTTGGGCCTCGGTCCGTCCGATGATCTTTAGGCTGGGCTCAGATCGTCTGTGCAACATGAAGATAGTGCTGCGTCGCGCCATCATCGGGCGTGTCAAAAGCCTAGCAGCTGGCGACACAAGCAATGACGCGACCAGACCACGAAATCGCTCGGACGACTTTAGCGTTCCAATATTCATGTCAAAGTGCCGGCCCCCAATCTAGTGGCGCTGCCGGCATGTATTACGGCCGATCTGGGCTGTTTCAAGTGAGTCATCTTAGGCCCACATTCGCCCCGGCATCCTTTAGAGCCGCAGCCAAACCGTCAACAGACATCTCGATAATCGCGAAGCATCTGTCAAACGCTTCATCGCTCATGCCAAATGGGTCAAATACGTACGGCTGAGCCGGCTGAGTCCAAATGCCCAAAAGCGTAAGCCGTTCATTGTGCGCCGCATGATCGCGCATCAATTCTCTAATGTGAACTGGCTCCATCGCGACTAGCAGATCGGTATTCACCATCCTCTCGGAATCGAACCGACGGGTCTGGTGGGAGCCAATAGGAGTGCCACGCCGTGACGCTGCGGCCACCGCCTTGGCATCAGCGACGCGATCGTTTAGGGCCGACAGGCCGCAACTGGCAGATTCGATCCCCAACGAACGCGCGTAGGCCTCCGCGTAGGGGCTCCTGCAGATGTTTCCTCGACAGACGAAGACAAGACGCTGGACGGTCTGCAGGCGAACCTCACGGTACTTAGCGTAGACCCCGATTCTCGCCATCGTGCCGTGGTACCACTCGCGGCGACGGTATCGCGGCGGAATTTTGATCACTAGCGGCAAATTGCAGTTACTCGCACCATTGGGCGATGATGCCCTGCTTGCGAAGACTGCGCAAACGTAGGATGCATAGGTGAATCAGGTCTGGATACTCGACGGGGATCAACGAGCGGCGCTCGCCGTTGCCCGCTCCCTGGCGCGCCGGCACGTCGATGTCCGCGCCTGCTCGCACGTATCCCCAAGCCTTGCAGGCGCCGCATCCGGTGTTCTTACGACAGGCGTATATCCATCGCCACAGAGTGACGTGTCCGGCTTCGACGCTTGGTTGGCTGGCGCGTCGAAACATGCCCTTGTCATCCCTATAACCGATACGACCTCAATGCGTACCACGCAGGAATATGGCACACCATACGACCGACTCACGTGCAAGACGTCGTTGCTTGAGATGGCTGCCGAGGCTGGGGTCTCGACACCGCGAAGCGTTTTCGCTGCAGGTCCCGCGGCGCTTCTTACAGCGGCCGAACAGTTCGACTACCCGATTATATTGAAACCGGCTCGCTCCAAGTTGCTGATTGGAAATCAGATCACATCTACCTCGGTCCGCAGGGCAAGATGTACCGCCGAGGTGCAAGCGTTTATCAATGATTCGCCGTGGCTGTCGAATTGTCCCATCATCGTCCAGGAATTCATCCCGGGTCACGGCGCCGGGGTCTTCTGCCTGTACGACCGCGACCACGCGATCGCCTGGTTCGCGCACCGCCGCATCCGCGAGAAACCACCCTCGGGCGGCGTCAGCGTTCTGTGCGAGAGCATCGCAGTTGATCCGTTGCTGAAGGACTTCGCCGAGCGGCTGCTTCGCGCTGCCGAGTATCGCGGCGTGGCAATGGTCGAGTTCCGCATCGGCACCGACAACCGTCCGTACCTGATGGAGGTGAACGCCCGGTTCTGGGGCTCACTGCAGCTCGCGATTGACTGCGGCGTCGATTTCCCCTGGCTCTACTACCAGATGCTGATGGGTGAGTCGGTAGCACCGGTGTGGGAATTCGAAGTCGGGCGCCGCCTGCGCTGGTGGCTGGGCGACCTTGACCATGTGCTGCTGCAGATCAGGAACCCGGCCCTCGGGGTCGGCGAGAAGTTGGCGGTGGTGGGCCGATTCCTGGGCACAAGCTTCGACCCGCGCTGCCGCCAGGAGGTGTTCCGCTGGTCGGACCCCGGCCCCGGCTGGCTCGAATTGCGACAATGGGTCGCGGGGGTCCTGGGGCGGTCACCTTGAGCACGCCAGGCCGCAAGGTACTGCACCTGATCGACACCGGCGGCCCCGGCGGCGCCGAGACAGTCTTCGCTCAGGTGGCCACAGATCTCGCATCCCGTGGTTTCCAAAATATAGCCGTGGTAAGCCGTGATGCATGGCTCGCCAGCCGACTACGCTCGGGCTGTCTCGAACCCCGCATCCTTCCGGCCAAAGGTTCACTGAACCGGAAGTATCTCGCAGGCATCCTGCGCCTGATCCGCGAAGAGCGGCCCGACGTTCTCGTTACCCACCTGCTCGGCCCCGCCGTCTACGGCTCGGTGGCCGGCCTCTGGACCGGCACTCCCTTGCTGGCGATCCTGCACGGCCAGAGCGACCTCGGCCCGTCCGAGCGATTTCGGGGAGCCAAGGCGGCCCTCATACGTCGCGGCGCCGCGAGAGTCGTGTTCGTCTCGGGCCAGCTGCGCGACGTGATCGCGCCACGGCTCGGCCTTTCCCCAAAGCAGTGCATCGTGATTTCGAACGGCGTGGATGTCGCTGGAATCGGCGCAGCAGCGCCTGCCCCACTGCGCGCCGATCTCGATTTCCCGAGCGACACATTCCTGGTCGGCTCGGTCGGCAATCTCCGTCGCCCCAAGGCCTATGATGTCCTGCTGCGAGCCGCACGCATCGCCATCGACCAGGAACCACGCTTGCGGTTCGTCATCGCCGGCGACAACGCCGTGCCCCTGCACGGCGAACTGCTCGCGTTGCGCGGCGGGCTTGGGCTCGACCGGCACGTTCATTTTCTCGGGCTGCGCCTGGACGTACCGGCCGTGCTCAAGGCACTCGATGCATATGTCCTCAGCTCCAGCACCGAAGGCTTCTCGATCGCGTGTTGCGAAGCCATGGCCGCCGGCCTGCCGGTCATATCCACGCGCAGCGGCGGACCGGAACAGATCCTGGACGGCGGACGCTGCGGGCTCCTGGTGCCACCGAACGACCCATCAGCGCTTGCCGAGGCAATCGTCAAAATAACGCGATCGCCCGCCGAGGCTGCCCGACTCGCGGAGCTAGGTCGGGCACGCGTAAGCGCGCACTACGGCACGGACGCAATGCTGGGCTCGTATGCCGCCCTGGTCGACGATGTCATCGCCAACAAGAGGACGGCATGAGAATTTCCCACCGCCACCGGTTCGTGTTTTTCTCCAACCCTAAAACCGGGTCCGAGAGCGTGCGTTCGCTGCTCGACCCCTACAGCGACATCTGCGGCGTGCCGATGTGGGAAATGACTGCCGAGAATCCGTTCTACTCTCACATCAGCCCCCGAGAGGTCGCGAACTGTTCACCGAGCGCGACTGGTCCTACGACGACTACTGTAGCTTCACGTTCGTGCGAAACCCGTGGGCGCGACTGGTTTCTCTGTACCAGATGATTTATGACGTTTGCGGAGGGCAGCTCGAGCGATGGTCGCGACGCATCGGCGCGATGTTCCGGCCTGGCGACGCGCATCCCTCCATCGCAGGCTTTCGCTCGTGGCTCAAGACCATCCAGCCGGACGGTGCCGGTGGGGGCGCACCGCCCGACCAACGGTGGCAACGCTACGGCACGTACAGTTTGCAGGCCTATGCGTGTGACGCAAGCGGTAACCTCTTGGTTAAGCGCGTCGTTCGTCTCGAGCACGCCGCGACCGAGCTGCCGGAGGTCCTCAGGGAACTAGGCTTGCCGGACGCCGACCGGCTCTCAATGCCCAGGGTCAATGTTCGGTGGCACCGACCTTATGTCGAGTATTACGATGATCCCAGCGCCGAACTAGTCACCCGCATGTATGCAGATGACATCGCATGGTTTGGATACTCGTTCGGCGCCTGATGCCGATCGGCCCGAATGGGCCGACGCGGCAGCTGCGTATTTAGCCACAGGAGATGCTAGCAGTAACCGAGGGTCATAGTATCCTGATACCCCGCTTGCACCTGGAGCCTCCGCGGCTTGCCAGCCTTCCATTCAGTCATCCGAGCCTCCAGCAGAGAGAGAGGCGGTGTCCTAGCCCGATCGTTGACGTACGGACGGGCAACCTTGCCTGTGTGGAATCCGGAACAGCCTTTAGAGATTGACACGCAGGTCGCACACCGGCCATTCGAAAAGGGTGCGCTGTGATCACCACACGCGCTGTATTGCTCTGCAATGGCTTGAACGGCCTCGGTGCGGTGCGCAGCCTCGGCCATGCGGGCGTGCCCGTGACCGGGATCTTTTCGCAATCCGGTGATCCGGCCTGGACCTCGCACTATGTCAGCCGCCGGCTGCAAGCTCCGGCAGATGGCTCAGATGCCGCGTGGCATGCGTTGCTTCTTGAGAACGCTCGCAACAGCGTGGTGATCCCGACCTCCGACGTCGGTGTAGGCCTGCTCTCGCGCCTGCGTCCCGATCTCCCGGGAGACGTCCGCGTGGTCGCTCCGCCGAGATCGATTGGCGAACTGCTGGTGGACAAGCGACGCGAACTCGGGCGCATCCAGGAAATCGGAGCGAGCGTGCCCCGGAGTGTCCTGCACCTGCCTGGTACGGCAGGCGAACTGTTACAGCAGCTGTCGCTGCCCGTGATATTGAAGCCAGTGCTGTCTGAAGACTCGCGGATCATCGGCGCCAAGAATCTCACGGCGCGCAGCCTTGGCGAACTCGACCTCGCCTACGCGCGCATGCAGGGCCAGGCCGACCGCTTCATCGCACAGGAAATCGTGCCCGGCGACGACTCGCAGCTCTGGGTCTGCAACGTCACGTTCGACCGCAACCACCGGCTGGTGTCGGCATTCAGCTTCCAGCGGCTGCGCACCTCGCCCGCGCATTTCGGCGTCACGTCGTCGGCCGTGAGCCGGCGCAACGACGCGGTCATCGCGCGCGTGGAGTCGATCGGTCGCGAGCTCGGCTACGTCGGCCCCGCGATGTTCGAGTTCAAGCAGCACCCCACTTCCGGCGAATACCTCTACATCGAGATCAATCCGCGCATCGGCATGTGCAACTGGTTTGACACCCGCTGCGGCGTCAACAACGTGCTGGCCGCCTACCGCGTCGCGCTGGGCGAACCATTGGACTCGACGCTGCCAATGCAGCGTGACGGCGTGGTGTTCCTGGACCTGTTCGCGGACTTCTACTCGCGCCTGGCGGACGGCGAACAGCTGCGGGCCGTCATCCAGGACTATCGACCACACCTTCGGTCGCCGAGGGTCGCGGCCTACTTCCTTGCGGCGGACCCGAAACCCGGGATAGCGGCGCTGCGACGCAACTTCATGAGCGCGATCCGCATCGCCAGCGGCCTGCTCAAAAAGCGATTCGGTCGCCGGAAGGGTTGATCCCGGGCGCGCCTGTTCAATCGTCGATCGCGGACCTCGGCGCCTGCGCGAGCACGGTCTCGAGCGTCATGAGCGCCCAGAGCAGGTGGTGCTGATCGCTAACCGGAATGCGCCGGACCTCGTCGAGATCCACCAGCGCGCCAATCCTGGCGCCCGGTGTCCGACAAGCGTCGAGGTGCGCACGAAGTGGGCCCTCCATCCACTGGCGCTCCGGTGAGGGAAATCCAAGCTTGCTCCACATGCCGACATCGCCCCCGACCACGCGACCGCATAGCTCGCGCAGGATGGGCTTCGACAACCCGCCGTCTCCGAACTTCAGGTTCGACGGCAGCCCCACCGCAAAGTCCGCGACCGGTGCCTCCTTGAACGGATACCAGAGGTACAGGCCATGGGCACGCGCAAGGCGTTCGTTGCGCCGGTAAATCACCGACGAGAAGATCCTCAGGTGCCAGTTCTGGAATGTCTCGAAAGGGCTGTCGCCCGTTTCAAAGTGACGACTGACCAGCTCTTGTGAGGGCCGATTCGCGAGCCCCAGGTTCTCCATCACTCGACCGGCCCGGTCGCTGCGGCTGACCAGGTCTATCTCGCGGATCAACTCATCGAGGCTGCGTGTGGCCAGTCGCTCGGCACGACGTCCACGGGCGCCGAGCGTGCTGCCGAGCAGTCGCCCGGCGGCCGACTGGAACCACGCGGGAGACCTGTCGAATATGCGGCGCCGGCGCGCAAGGTTGCTGATCGTCCAGAGCGAACCGCTGCCAAACAGCGTATCGGCAGAGTCGCCCGACGCGACCCATTCACAATCGCGCGAGATCTCCTCCATCAGCCGCATTATCGCCAGGTTGTTGTAATGGCGCGGCGGCTCCTGGATGCGCGCGATCATCGGCTCATACGCTCTGGACACGTCCGCCTCGGCGACCTCGACGATCCTGTGCGGGATGCCGAGCCGCTCCGCCACCTCGCGCGCACGTGGCAGTTCCGGATTGTCGAAGCCAGTGATGCTCGCCGTATACGAGTGCACGCGCGGGAATGTCCGCACCGCCAGCGCAGCCACGATTGAAGAATCGACTCCACCGCTCAGCGGAATACCGACATCCGTCAAACCTTCGTCCCGGCGCGCCTCGAACGCGGACTTGAGCAGCGACTGCGTTCGCGTCACGGCCGATTCCATGGTCAGGCCGGTCAATTCCGGCTTGAACCGGACGCGCCGCACTTCCGCTTCGGATACCGAGCCACCAGGCGCGATCGTCACCATGAATCCCGGCACGACTTGCCGGACGCCATGCCAGAGCGTCCGTTCGCCGGATAGGAAGCGATAGGCGAACACGTCCTGCAGCGCAGCGCGGTCGAACAGGTTTCGTTCGCGCAGGTGGAGGATCGGTTCCGTTTCGGTCGCCGCGAGCATCCGCGATTCCTCTACGGCAAAGAACATCGAGTTGAGGCCGAACGGATCGACCAGCAGGTGCACCCGACCGGTCGTCGGCTCCAATATCACCAATGCGTAGTTGCCGCTGAGTCCGGCCAGCGCCCCCGCTCGTCCGCGTCGCCATGCCGAGGCGACGGACTCAACCGTCGCGTGACGGGTACCGAGCCCGTCGCCGTTGGTCCAGCGGGGATGGCCGGATACCAGTACGACAAGATCCGCGGAAACGGTGGATTCACCCGCGTGGGTGGCGACAGCAGCCCGCCACGGTGGGTCAACGGCGGCGACAGATTGCAACCCGCCCGAATTGAGCTGCGGCCAGGCGCGAGACATGGCCTGCTGGACTTCGGCGTCCGTGCAGCAGCCCTTGGCGAAAAGCATGGTCACGGTCGTATCCGCTACGAAACTGCCGCTGTCGCGGCTCGAGCCTGCTGCAGCACGGTTTCCAGCGTCATCAGCGTCCACAGCATCTGGTGATCCCGCCGAATGTCGATCTTCCGGACGTCACTGGGTTCAATCAACAAGCTGATCAATGCGTCGTCGGCCCGGCAGGCCTGCAAGGCTCGGTTGCCAGCGGGCCGGTCATCCACTCGCGCTCCGGTGACGGAAACCCGAGCTTGGCTCCACCGCTGACGCTGGGGCCCACCAGCTGGTCACAGAGCAGCCGAAGGATCGGTTTCGAAAGACTGTCGTCTCGACGTCGAACTTCAACGCCGACGGCATTCGAGTCGCGTATTCGACGATGTCCGGTTCCTTCAGCGGATACCAATAGCGCATGCCGTTTGCCCGGACAAGCGATCGTTGCGACGATAGATCGACGTCAGGAACGTGCGAAGGTGCCAGGTCTGGAATGCCTCGTACGGATCGCAAGGCCGCTGCTCGTAATGCGCAGCGACCAGATCCACGGAGGGGAGCCGGTTGGCCCCAACGGCCGCCGCAGGCAAGTCGATGCCTCGAGGACTGCGCGGTATGACATCGATCGACTGGATCAATTCGTCGAAAGTTGAAGCGGCAATTCGCGACAGCGACGCGGACCGTGCGCCCGGCAGCCGGCGCAGCGTCCCGGGCTGCTGCCCGCTGCGCGGGCGCGTTCAGCATGTCGAAGGCGCGTCGCTTCCCGTCGAATTGTGCACGGTGTTCAGTCACCGCCGCCGAACAGCGGTCGCCCGTGTCGCCAGCACACGATCCACGCACAGTCCGCGCCACGCCTCCATGAGTCGGGCGATCGCGATGTTATTGAAGTGACGAGGCGGCTCCTGCAATCGCGCCACACGGGTGCGTACAGTCTGCACACGTCGGCGTGGTCACGCGTACTAGCGGTGCCGTAGGCCAAGTATCGCGCCACCTCGCGCGCCCGTTCGGCTCCCGGATTGTCGAAGCCATCGATGCTTGCCGTGAATGCTGTTACGTGCGGGAACGTCCGCGCCGCGAGCGCCGCCAGGATCGACGAATCGACGCCCCCGCTGAGCGGCACGGCGACGTGATCCATGCCTTCGTCGCGACGCCTTGCAAACGCGGCCTCGAGCAGCGCCGAACAAGACCTGCGGCGGAGGACACCGTACCGCCCTCCTCGCTGGACTGAAGCGGATCCTGGCGGATCTCTGCCTTCGCATCGGTTCGCCACGCCCGTCGAGCATCAGCAGATGTTCCGGGCAGTACCTGCCGCACACCCTGCCAGAGCGCTCGCGGCCGGACAGAAAGCGCAGGTTGAACGACGTCCTGCAGGGCGCTGGATCAACCATTGCTCGCCAACACAGCCGCCACCGCAGCGACTCGGTACCGAACACGACGTGCTCGGTCTGCGTAGGCAGAAACAGTGAATTCAGGCCGAATGGGTCGACGTATCCGTGGACCCTCCCGCGGCCGGCTCGATAACCACGAGCGCGAAGTCGGCGCTCAACGCCGCGAGCGACGCAGCGACCCGAGTTTCGCCAGTCTGCGGCGATCTCGCGCGCCGAGACTGGTCGGGTTGCCGCGGGATCACCGCCCGGCTCCGCGAAACGCGGCGACCGGACACGATCACGACCAGGTCGTCCTCGACGCTCGCCTCCGCCGAGGTCGATGCCGACCGAACAGCGCCAGCCAGCCGGCAGACCGTCTACATCGACGAGTCCGCCCGGGCACTGGACGCCGTTTGCACTGCGCGGCCGCGTTCGAATGTGGCCGCGTCGTGGCCCGGCGACGCCACGAGCAGGCTCATGGGACGACGGCACCTCCACCCGTGCCGACCGCAGTACGCCGCCACCTCGCCCGCTCTATGCGCGCGAGGAACTCCTGCCGCGTGCCCGACACATCTTCATGCATGCCCACGCGCCGAATGTACATCGTGTCCAGTTGGGTGTCGTTCCAGCCGTGGCTCGTCGAAGCCGCGCCCTGGTAGTGCTTGCGAACCTCGCTCACCGCCTCCGGCGTGTAGTCCCCGTTCGGGTAGCAGAAGAGCGCCGGACGCCGGCCGACCAGGCGCTCGATCTCCTGCGCCGAGCCCTCGATTTCGTCAGTCAGTGCTTCCGGCGAGAGGCCCGCGCGCAGGCGCGTGTGGCGCCGGGTGTGCGAGCCGAAACGCACCAGCCCGGACTCGGCCATCGCCCGTACCTCATCCGCATCGAGCAGGTCGCGAGTGGCGGTGGCGCCCAGCGGTGGCAGCCGGTCGAGGTACTCGTTCATTTCGGCGTCCGTAAAGGCCTTGCAGGCCACGATCGCGCGATCGATGCCCTCCGGGCCGGGTCGCGGCGCCTGTGGCGCCCTGGAGGGCGCCTGAGGCCGCCAGCACGTCGCGCAGGGGCTCCGGCCAGTCGGCCGTCGCCAGCGGCTTGTCGGTCCTGGCCAGTTGCCGAGCCAGCCGGTTCGGCCAGAACGAGTATTCCCCGCCCACCAGGCCGGAGACCAGGAAAATGGTGCCAGGCACCGAATTTTCCATAAGCACGGGAAAGGCGTGCTGGTAGTTGTCGCGCCAGCCATCATCGAAGGTGATGGCGCACGCAAGCCGAGGCAGCGGCCGACCGGCGGCACGCGACTCGAGCCAGTCGTCGAGGTGTACGAGTTCGAAGTGCTCGCGCAGCGTCCGGAGCTGCATATGCAGCGTTTCCGGACGGACATACATCCCTGGCTGCTCATGCGCGCGATCAGGATGACCATCCGGCAGCACCCGGTGATAGGTGAGCACCAGCAGCGAAGGGCCCGGCAAGCGTCGCCAGGTGCCTGGTGCCGAGCGGCCGATCACGCGGATCGCAGCGCGCTTGAGAAAGCCGGGAACCATCACGCGGCTGCGCGTTGCGGCAGCAGTTCCAGCGATTCCAGCACTTCGTCCATCCGCCCGAACCGGAACTCGTCGATCAGTCGTGCGAGCCGAGCCTCGCAGACGTCGAGGTTCGTGTAATGGCGGAACCGTGACTTCAGCGAGGCCTCGATGCGCGGCTGGCCCGGATCCACTTCCCATGGGTGCAGGTAGAACACGAACGGGCTCGCGGCCTTTCGGTTCACCTGCCGCAGGCCGGCACTGATCAGCGAGTACGGCAGCAGCCGAAAATACCCGCCGCCCGCGACCGGCAGGCGCATCCCGAGATAGCTCGCCGTCGAGAGCGGGAACTCGACCAGCGTGCGGCCGCTCGGCGCGGTCATCAGCGCCGGGTACCGCGGCGCATCGGGCAGCCCGTACACGTCGTGCCGGATCGGGAACACGCTGGAGTCGTAATCGAAACCGGCATCCAGGATCACGTCGAGCGCCCACAGCGATTGCTTCGTAACGGAGTAGCTGGCCGCGCGATAACCGCGCACCGGCGCGCCGATCAGGTCCTCGAGGCGCCGCTTCGAACCGAAGGTTTCGTCTCGAAACACTTCGGGCGTCTGCCGATAGACGAGCTCGTGGGATTCGCCATGGCAGGCGACCTCGTGGCCGGCCGCGGCGATACGGCGCACCAGCCCCGGGGACCGCGCGGCCACCCAGCCCAACACGAAAAAACGTTGCACGGATGCCGCGGGATTCAAACAGCTCGAGCAACCGGCCGGTGCTTTGCTCGGCGCGGTATTCCATCGAATCCCAGCGGCTGCGGGGGATGGACTTAGCCAGCGATGAGACGTGGAAATAGTCTTCCACGTCCACCGTCATGGCATTGACGATCTCTCCCATCCCAGGCCGTACGGCATCAAAACCGCCCGGGAGCATAACCGAGCCAATCGGGGGCATAACCGAGCCACAAGAAGAACCGTGTCTCGTCGTAGCCGCCCGTCGGGTTGTCGGAATTACGCATGTTGTACTCGACCGCCAGGTTTACGTAGAAGGCGCGCGCCGGCTTCCAGTTCAGGTCCGCGCTGAGATCGAGCTGGTTGTAGTCCTGGCCCGACGCGTTGGGGAAGGTGTAGTCGCGCCAGATCACGCCGGCGCCCAGCGTCAGCGTCTCACGCAACCTGCGCGACGCGTGGGCACGCAGCGTTACCCAGTCCTGGTCCTGGACATCATTGTATTCGTAGTTCAACTGCTCATAGCCGGCGCCGAAATAGAGATCGGTACGCTGCGCGTTGATCCGCCACGTGCCCTCGACATTGTTGCGTACCGCAACGTCGCGGGTCGCGTACAGCGGACCCTGTCCTCCACCCTGCGGCCGACCTGTCTCACTGAGAAACGTACCCGCGTCGCCATACTGCGATCCCGCCAGGAACTCCAGCGTCGAGTAGCCGCTCAGCTTGCGCGTCAGGCTCAGCCTGACCAGCGGTCCATTGGTGGTCGTGCCATCGCGGGTGAACGTGCGGTAGCCGAGGTTGACCAGCGCCGAGGTGCGCGCGTTCGTGGTCTGGTAGCCCGCGTAGTATTCCTGGACGCTGAAGTCGTACGCCGAGGGCTGGTCGTAGTAATTCATCTTGGCGTAGGTGCCGTTCAGCGACACCGTGGACTGCGCCGACAGCGCGCGCTCGAACGACAGGCCGCCCAGCCAGCGCTGGCCTCCATAGGGATTCGTCTGGTAGTAGGTGTCGGTCCAGCGCCCGAACACACGCGCCTGGTAGCGAGGGCCGACGGAGAACATGAAATCGGGCCCGGTGGTAAAGACGTTGATGTTCTCGCTGTTATCTGGCGTGACCGGCTGGAAGGGATTGGACTGCGCCTGGCCGAAGCTGTTGGTGAACGTCCAGGTGAGCCGCTCGGGAACGATCGCGTACACGAGGTTGCCAAATGCATTGCCAATGACATTGGCGTCGTACGTGTTCTCCAGATAGTCGTACCAGACCAGGTCGCCGTTCGCCTGCGCGTCGATGCGGCCACCCTGGTACGTATAATCAAAAGCCGTGCCCAGCCCGAGAATCCACTCATCGATGGTGTCGGTCTGGGTGCGCTGGATGTTGTCCGAATGCCCGATGCCGGCCCTGAGGTCGTACTTGAAATCCTGCGCCCGTGCGCCGGTGGCGGCGAGCGTCAGCGCGACTGCGCACGCGGCGAGCGACGCCGCGGCGTGGCGTCCGGTGCTCCTGCAGTCAGGCCGCCCCATGACCCGCGCGACCGTACTGGTACATGCCGCCGTAATATCCATAGCCCACCCCCGATACCGTCTCCGAACCGTTCAGCAGCAGGCTGACATGCTTGCCCTCGGAGATGTGCGCCGCGGCGTCAACGACCGCTCGTTGCGGCGTCTGGTTGGCGAGCACGACCAGCACCACCTGCCCAACGGCTTCGCAGATCGACTTGGCCTCGTTGGTCACCAGCAGCGGCGGAGAGTCGAGCACCAGGATCGTGCTGCCGTCGCTGCCGAGCAACCGGCGCAGGACCTCGTCCATGCGCGGGCTCGCGAGCCACTCCGCGGCCGTCACGTCCGCCGTGCCCACCGGCAGCACGCACAGGCCGTGCACGTCGGTCTCGTAGACCAGTGTCGCGACATCCAGGTCGGGATTCGCCAGCGCATCGTACAGTCCCGGCTTCCCCTTGACGCCGAATACGCGACTCGTCTCGGGCCGCGCTGCATCGGTATCGACCAGCAGCACGCGCACGTCCTTCTCGAGCGCAATGCTGAGCGCGAGATTGATGCTGGCGAAGGTCTTGCCCTCGCCCTGCAGCGCACTGGTCACGACAATGCGATTGGCGAGCGGCATCCGCTCCTGGCCGCGGCCGACTGCGCGCGCTATCAGCGGTCGCTTGATGTGCCGAAACTGCTCGGCAATCTCGCGCTCCTGCTCCTGCGGGGGCAGGTATCCGGCCGCGCGCAAGGTGCCCATGTCCACTTCGACGAAGTTGAGCGACCTGACGGTCGATGTGATCTCGGGCGACGGCTCGATGACCGCATCGGACGGTAGACTCGGCGGCCTTTCGAGCGGCAGCCCGGACTCCTCGACTGTCGGCGAGGCTGTCGGGTGGGTGGACAGCGGCTTCGGCTGTCCGGCTTGCTTGGCTTTCTTCAGTGCCTGTTCGACCAGACTCATGGGGACTCCTATGCGAACAGGCCCTGGATCATGCGCACCGCGCGATCCTCGGCCAGCATGACCAGACCAAACACCAGCAACAACCCAGCAGCGGCCATCGACACCTTCAGCATTTCCTGGCGCCGCTCGGCACGATGTCGCTCACGCCAGGTGCGGCTGACGGCGCCCAGCACCGGCAGGCCGGTGATGTCGCCCAGCGACACCGTGTTGGTGAATACGGGCTTCAACTGGTGCAGCACGAACGCAAGCGCCAGCGCCACGGCGAGGCCGACTGCCAGCACCAGTGCCAGCAGTCGCGGACGATCGGGGGCGATGGGGTCGGCACCGACGTTCGGCGGGTCGATGATCTCGAAACGCACCACGCCTGTCTGCTCGGCGTCGTCGGAGATCTGGGCCCGGCCGAGGCGGCCGACCAGCTCGTTGTACTGCGCCTTGGTGGTCTCATAGTCGCGAGTGAGTCGCGAATACTCGGCCTCGACCTCGGGCGCCGTATTCATCATGCCCTTGTACTGTGCGATCTGCGCCTGGTGCACGCTCACCTGGCTCTGCGCGGCGACCACGTCCACGTTGGCCTGGTTCAACTGGGCCTGGATCTGCTGGTAGACGGGGTTGGCGCTCAGGCTGGCCATGGTCTGGGTAGACGCCTCGCCACGCCGCAGTGCCTCGATCTCGGCCTGCTGCTGCGCCTTGAGGTCGTCGAGGTTCTTGCGGGCTGCGACCACGTCCGGGTGCTTGTCGGTGTAGCGCATCAGCATCGCGTCCAGCGCGCGCTGGGTCTCGCTGATGCGTTGCTCGAGGTCGCCGCCGGCCGCGGCTTCGGCGCCGGTCGTGGACATCCGCTTGCCGCCCTTCCCCATCGGGGTGTAGGTCGACTCTCCCCGCAGCTGGCGCTGCAGCTCGTCGCGGCGTTGCAGTGCAACTTTCAGGTTAGCCTGCGCCTGCGCAAGCGCCTCTGATTCGGCCTGCATGCGCGAGAAGTAGTCGCCCGAAGAACCGGGCACCAGGCCCGCGTTGTTGCGCTTGAACTCGGCAAGCTGTTGCTCGGAGTCGCCCAGGCGCTTCTGGTACCCGGCGATCTGCGCCTCCAGGAACTTCTGCGCCGCATCGGAACCGCTGCGCTTGCCGCCCAGCGAGTCCTCGACGAACGAGTTGACCAGCTCCTGCACGACCTTCAGCGCCTGGCCCCGCTTCGGGTCCTGGAACGAGACCTGGTACAGGCTGCTGGGCGCCTGCGCTTTTTTCGGGCCCTTTGTCGAGGTGGACTCGCCCCAGACGCCGATCTGCACGCGTTCGCGAAGCGAATCGATCAAGTCGTCCTTCTGCTGTGGCGTGGTCGCCTGCAGGTCGAGGTCGGTATCACGGGCAACCTTCTCGAGTTGCGGCCGGCTCAGCAGCGCCTGCCGCACGTAGTTCAACTGCGCGGTGATGTCCTGTTCGACCGCGATGCCCTGCAGCAGCGGCCGCAGCACGGCGCTTGTGTCCACGTAGATGCGAGCCTGCGCCTCGTACACGGGCGGCAGGCTCAACACGACGATCCAGCCGAGAATGCAGATGATCCACGCGACCACCAGCGCGGGGCGCCGGAAGCGCCACATGCCGCGCGCCTGGTCGAGTAACTGGCTCAGTAATTCCTGCATGGTTTCCTCACCAGCGGCTCTCAGGCACGACGACCAGGTCGCCCGGGCGAACCTCGACGTTCTGCTTGATGTCGCCATCGTTGACGATGTCGTCGAGCTTCACCTTGATCTCGACCTGCTTGCCGTTCTCGGTGCGCACTATCTTGGTACGGTTGCCGGCCGCGAACTGCGTCATGCCACCCGCGGCGAGCACCGCGTCGAGCACCGTCATCCCGCTGCGATACGGCAGCGGCGCCGGGTGCACCACCTGCCCCACGACCTTGACCTGGCTGAACTGGCTCTGCGGCGTCATCACGATGATGCTGACCTGAGGCGAGCGGATGTATTCACCCAGCACCGTCTCGATGTCGCGCGCAAGCTGCGTCGGCGTCTTGCCGATTGCGACCATGTCCTCGACCAGCGGCGTGGAGATCTTGCCGTCGGGCCGGACCGGCACTGAAACAGTGAGTTCCGGGTTGCGCCAGACGAAAACCTGCAATACGTCGCCCGGGCCGATCTGGTACATGGCCGCCTCGCTCTCGCTGAGCGGGGACGGCGCCGGGGCAACCACGGCCGGCGGGCTTGCCGTGGTTGCGGCAGGAACCGGCATCGGCTCGGCCGACTGGCCAAATGCCGACAGCGGCAGCAGGGCAAGCAACAGCAAACGCCAAGTCTTGAATGATCCGATCTTCATGCTATTCCCTATTCCTCGGTCGGTTACCGGGGGAACCACCGCCGGCCATGCTACCTGTGCACCGGTGGCCAAACGGTGACTCTATGCACACTGGCAGGCACGTCATTCGACGATGTCTCACTTCAGCGCCGCCAGCTCTTTTTCTGCCTCCGCTTTCCAGGCATCGCCGGCACCCGCAGCGGCGATAGCCGCCTCGAGCACCTTGCGGCCGCCGGCCTTGTCTCCCGTGCGTGCCAGCGCCACGCCAAGATGATACTGGATTTCTGCGACATTCTTCGCATTATCAGCGGCTTGGCGAATTAACTTAAGGCCCTCGGCAGTATCCCCGGACTGGAGCAGGATCCAGCCATAGGTATCGGCGATCGCCGGCGCATCGGGAACCAGGTCATACGCCCGCTTCGCGGTCTCCGCGGCGCGCTTGTCGCCCGTGCGCTGGTACAGGACGGCCAGGTTATTGAGCGCAAAAACGTTGTTCGGGGCGTCCACCACGACGCGCTGGTACTCGACAATTGCCTCGGCGTTCCTGCCCTCGCCCTGCAGCGCTTCGGCCAGCATCGAGCGGATGGTGGCATCGCCCGGATTTGCCTTGAGCCAGGTCGCGAGCGGTTCGGTGTACGGCTTGGCGTCGGCCGCCCGGCGTGCACGGTATTCGCCGATGGCCAGTTGTGCGCTCGGCCGGGCCTTGTAGCCCGCCGCGTACGCGTCGACGGCCTTGGCGAACTGCCGGGACGCCATGTAGATGTCGCCCTCGAGCGCCAGGCCGGCAGCCGGATTCGGCAGCGCCTTCTTGAGACGCCCTGCCAGTGCCAGTGCGTTCTCGGTCTTGCCATCGGCGACCTCGATCTGTGCCAGCGCCGCGATCGCTGGCGGCCAGTTCG
The DNA here is from genome assembly GCA_963732375.1 of uncultured Gammaproteobacteria bacterium. Taxonomy (GTDB): domain Bacteria; phylum Pseudomonadota; class Gammaproteobacteria; order Steroidobacterales; family Steroidobacteraceae; genus RPQJ01. The sequence goes on along the minus strand of CAVSZE010000012.1, from coordinate 57,916 downwards.
GGTCGATCGACAGCGCCTTTTCGAGCGACTCACGTGCCGCGTCGCGCTGCGCAAGCGCCGTCTGCGCGCGCGCCATGTCGAACAGCAGGACCTTGTTGCCGGGCTCGAGCTGCGACGCGGCACCCAGGTACTTGAGCGCTGCGTCGTTCTGCTTCGCGTCGAGCAGTACGCGTCCGGCCGCGTCGGCTACTGCCGTATTCTTCGGCGACGCAGAAACCGCCTGGCTCACCAGCGCCATCCCGGTAGTCGCATCGTTGTTCGCAAACGCCAGCCTGGCGAGGCGCAGCGTGGCCTCGGCCGCCTGCGGATCGCGCTTGTGCCACTCTTCCAGCCACTGCTTCGACGCCGCCTTGTCGCCGCGCTGTGCGGCAAGCTGCGACAGGCCGAGCATCGCCCGGCCATCGTTCGGCGCGATCGCCAGCGCCTTCTTCAGGTAGGCCTCCGCGTCCGCGAACTCACCCTGGGTCGCCAGCCAGGCGCCCGCCAGCATCTGCAGCTCCGCGTCCTTCGGGTTGCGACTGGCGAGCGCCTCGATCTCGAGTCGCGCGACGGCCTTGTCCTTGCCGGCGGCCAGCGCGATCACCTGGAGCTGGCGCTTGCGGACACCGCCCTGCTCGTCCGGCACCTGGGCGAGCAGTTCCAGGGCTCGTTGCCGGTCACCGTTCACCAGGTAGTTCGCCGCCGCACTCAGCTTGAGCGCCGCGCTGTCGGGCGCCGCCTCGATTCCCTGTTCGAGCGTGGCCTCGGCCGCATCCTTGTCGCCTTCCATCAACCGCGCCTGGCCGACCAGCGCATAGACGGCGGCGTCCTTGGTATTGGCCGCCAGCAGCGGTTGCAGCGTTTCGAGTGCCGCGGGAGCACGGTCGCCGCGAATCTGGCTCTCGGCGAGCAGCTTGCGCGCCTCGACGTTGTCCGGCGCCGACTGCAGTACGCGCTGCAGCTCGGTCTCCGCGAGCGCGGTGTTGCCCTGCTTCAGGTAGGCGGTAGCCAGCCACACACGCGCGAAATTGAATTCCGGTGCGCGCTGCAGGGTCTTCTGGAACTGGGTGACGGCATCGTCCGCATTGCCGGCCGCGAGCGCGACGCGGCCCTTCATCAGCAGCGAAACGGGTGAACCCGGCACCACTGTCTCGAGCAGGTCCGCAGTTGCGCCGGCTTCCTTCACCTTGTTCTGGGCCAGCTGCACTTCGGCGAGCGCGCTCAGGACTGTCATCTTGTCACGAGCACTGATCCTGGCCTTGGGATCCCCCACCGGCACGGCCGCGAGCGCTTTCTCGGCTCCGACCACGTCGCCGCGCGTGATCAGCAGCGATGACTTGAGCATGGACGCCGCGGGAAATCCGGGCTGGGCGGCGAGCACCTGGTCGATCTCGCGCAGCGCATCGTCCGTCTTGCCATTGGCAGCCAGCACGCGAGCATGGTCGGTCTGCACTCGCAGCGCGAGGTCGCCGGTGGGCTTCAGCGCCAGCGACTGGTCGAGCGTCGCGAGCGCGGTCGTTACGTCGCCGAGTGCGAGTTGCGCGGATGCCAGGTAGTCGAGCCGCTCTGCTTCGTTGAAGCCGGGAATCGGGGCCGCCATCGCCTTCGCCAGCGCCTCCCACTGCCCGGTCGTCTCGAGTAGCCGTGCCTGCAGTGGCGCAAGGTCGCCGGCGGAAGCCCCGGCCTTGCCGGCACGATTGATCTCCTTTTCGGCCGACGGGGTATCGCCGAGCTGCAGCGAGACCTCGGCCAGCAGCAGCCGCCCACGCGCGTTGCCGGGCTCTTTCTCCAGGGCGTTGCGCAGCTCGATCACCGCCGTCGAGTAGTCACCCTCGGACATGTGCTTCGCCGCACGATCGATGCGGGTGTCGGAACTGGCGAACAGGTCGCAGCCTGCCAGCGCGAGCGTCGCGAGCAGCGCGGGTATGAGCCATGACCGATTCTGGATTGCCATCGTCTTTGACCTCGGAATTCGAAGAGACCCGTGCGCCTCAGGGCGCCCGCGCCGAAAATGCCCTGGATACTGGTGCCTGCAACCGTTCGAGCGCCGACCGTATCGCGGCCTCGCGGTCGGCGCAGTCGGTTTCACAGCGGGTGGCAACGCCAATCACCGCGGATGGCACTGTGCCGCCGATCGAGCGCAACGCATAGTAGACCTGAGCGAGCGTCGGGTCCGCAAAAGTCCTGCCGCCGACCGTATATACGGACCCGATCAGCCAACGGTCTTCCTGGCGATCCTGGCCCTGGGTCCAGGCGACGCCGTTGCGGCGGTGGGATGCCAGTTCGTCCAGCCGTTTCCCGACGATGCTGTTCTTGTAGTAGCCGAGCTCGGCTCCCTGCCGCTGGCTCGCGTAGACGGCGACATAGACCTGCAAGACGCCATCGGCGGTCATGCCACGGAATTCCTGCGTGGCGCCCCTGAACTTCGGCTGCCATGAATCGGTGCCTGGCACCGATTTTTCTGCCGACTGAAGGAATCCAGCGGCGACCAGCGGCCCGGCGACGTCCGGCGCAGTCGAGGCGCCGTCGACGCGGCCGGCAACCTGCACACACAGCGCAATGGCCGCGAGTACGCCGACCACCGCAGCCAAGCCAGGCCACCGCAGGCCTGCGGTCGGCTGCGCGGCGCCGGCGCTTGCGGCCACCGGTTCCACGGCCGGCAGGACACGGTTCGCGACCCAGAGCGCGATCGTCATGGCGACGCCGAACAGCACCCAGCCGAACCAGTAGTGGTCCACGCGCACCAGGAAGCTCTGCATGTTGGTCAGGTGTCCGGACACGATCACGGTGTAGACGCGGACCCAGTTGAGCAGGATCGCGGCCACGCCCGCGATCGCGACGATCTTGAGGTGCCGGCGCGGCGGATCGCGATGAATGTGTGAATACAGGCTCGCCACCGCAAGCGATACCAGGAAGTAGTGCAGCCCGCTGCAGCCACCCACGATCTCGAAATGGCCCTCGGGAATCTGGACCACGTTTCCCTGGAAGTAGGCAGGCACGCCGGTGGCGCGCAGCATGAAACGGACCGCGTAGACGGTGAGCCACTGCAGTGGCGGCGTGATGTTGCCCCACACCGGTATCGCGAAGTAGAAATAACCCAACGGGTACGTGAGCTGACGCGCGACGCCGGTGCCCAGCGCGGCGGCTACTGCAAGCCAGGCAATCGGCGGCAGCAGGACCAGGTGCACGATCTGCAGTCCTGCCCTCAGCGCCACCAACCAGGCGAACCACAGGACCAGCATTGCAGCGAGACACGGCCAGCACACGTCCCCGCTGCCCTCCAACCTGCGTGCCCGCCACATGAGCCAGGCCACGATCGCCGCGATCAGCCAGCCGTGGGTCATGCCCATGGCTCGCGTGTCGTTCCAGTAAGCGAGCAGGACGTCGAACGACGGCCAGCATGCCGCTACGCACGCGGCCAGGACTACGCAGACGGCGACAAACGTGCGATTCATGCTGGCCCCAGGGGCGGGAGAAAGCATCTGCGCGCGATCAAGGCTTCGGCGCCGGTACCGCGGCCCCATTCGCCTCGGCGGGACGAAGGTCAAACTTCTCGAGCAGGTCGTATAGCGTGGGCCGCGTGATGCCGAGCAGCTCCGCCGTGCGCGAGAGATTGGAACCAGACAGTGCAAGCGCCTGCTTCACCGCTTCCCGCTCGGCGCGCTGGCGGACCTCGCGCAGGTTGAGCCAGTCGAGGTTGGAGTCCGGCAGCGGCAGGCCGAGGTCCTCGACACTGACGTACTTGCCCTCGGCCATGATCACGGCGCCGCTGATGCGGTTTTCGAGTTCGCGGATGTTGCCCGGCCAGGGATAGGACTCGATCGCGGCCAGCGCCTCGGGCGCGAAGCCCTTCAGCGAACGGCTGTGCTCGCGGGTACGGCGCTCGAGCAGCGACTGCGCGATCACGCCGGCGTCGCCGGGCCGCTCGCGCAGCGGCGGGATGCGGATCGTCACTTCGCTCACGCGGTAGAACAGGTCTTCACGGAACTCGTTGCGCCCGAGCATCGCCGAGAGGTCCTTGTTGGTGGCGCACACGATACGTACGTCCACCGGTATGCGCTCGCGTCCGCCGATGCGCTCGACGACGCGGTCCTGCAGGAACCGCAGCAGCTTCGCCTGCAGCGCGAGCGGCATGTCGCCGATCTCGTCGAGGAACAGCGTGCCCCCGTCGGCATGCTCGAACTTGCCCTGGGTCTGCTTCACGGCACCGGTGAACGCGCCTTTCTCGTAGCCGAAGAGCTCGCTCTCGAGCAGCGTGTCGGGGATCGCCGCGCAGTTGATCGCGACGAATGGCTGTTTCGCGCGGGGGCTCAGCGCGTGCAGAGCGCGGGCCAGCAGTTCCTTGCCGGTGCCGCTTTCGCCCAGCAGCAGCGTGGTGGCACTGGTCGGGCCGATCTTCTCGACCGCGCGGCAGACCTTGGTCATGGCCTCGCTGGTGGCGATGACGCCGGTGAGCGGCATCACCGAGCGGTACTGGGCCAGCGCGGCATTCTCGAGTTCGAGGTCGTGGATGCGGAATGCGCGCTGTACCAGCAGCTTGAGCACGTCCGTGTCCACGGGCTTCTGGCAGAAATCGTAGGCGCCGAGTCCGACCGCCTTGACGGCGTTTTCCTTGTCGGACTGGCCGGTGACGACGATCATCTTGGTGAACGGCGCGATACGCAGCACCTCGGCCAGCGTCTCGAAGCCCTCGGTGACGCCCTCGGGGTCCGGCGGGAGCCCCAGGTCCTGAAGGATCACCGCGGGCTCGAAGCGGCGCACGGCGGCGATCGCTGCCACCCGATTCTCGGCGGTAACGACCTCATAGCCGTCGAAGCACCACTTGAGCTGCTTCTGCAGCCCCGGGTCGTCCTCGACGATCAACAGCCTGGGCCTGTCCTGTGCCAAAAGGGGACTCCGATGTCCACGGGAATGGAGGGCGCGGACATCCGGATCATACCGCGTGCCGGGCCGGCATTTTGTGACTCAGTTCCGGACTGAAAAGGGGGACCGTTGCTTTTCCCGAGCCCCCCTGCCCAGCGCCAGGTGCCAGGCAACGTCCTTTTAGGCCTTTTGGGGACATGCTCCGTAAAAGGAGAATGTCCCCTGTTCCTAATTCTCCGCAAAAGGAGAATGTCCCCTGTTCGCTATTTGATGGTCTTCTGCCCGAGGCTGGAGATCTCGGACTCCACGGCCGAGGAGTTGTAGGCCACCACGCCGAAATACCAGGTGCCAGCGCCGAGGTTCTCGATCACGGCGCTGGTAACGCCCACGTTCGGGATGGTCACCACGTTGCTGAGCGCGTTCGCCGCCTGGCCATAGCGGATGCGGTAGCCCTGGAGGTCGGTGAGTGCCGATCCGTCTGTGTTCTGGGTCGGCGGCACCCAACTGACCGTCGCGGCTCCGTTGGCAACCTGGTTCACGGTGATCGAGAACGCGGCCAGCGAGGTCGTGGCCTGGCCATCGGTCACCGAGATGCGGACATTGGTCCAGGTCCCGGCATCTGCGGCCGTCGGCGCGCCGCTCAGGCGACCAGACGAGGTATTGAAATTGGCCCACGTCGGCTGGTTCGAGATGCTGAACGTCAGCGTCTGGCCATCGGGATCCGAAGCGCTGGGCAGGAACACATATGAGTTGCCAGCGGTCACCGAGCTGGCAGGGGTACCGGAAATCGTCGGCGGCTTATTGGCAGGCGGCGGCGGTGACGGCGGTGGCGGTGACGGCGGTGGCGGCATCACAGGCGGTGGCAGCGGAGCCGCGGTCACTGCAATCGTGAACATCGGCAGGAATGTCACGTCCTTGCCGTCGCTGACCGACAGCACGATATCGGCATACGTGCCCTCGGAGCCGGCACGCGGCGTTCCCGTGATTCGCCCGTTGCCGGAATTGAGGGTCGCCCACGACGGCAGGTTCACCGCCGAGAACTTCAGCGTGTCGCCATCGGCGTCGCTTGCGGTGGGCAGGAACGAATATGCCTGGTCGACCTGGACCGTTGTCGCGGGCGTGCCGCTGATGGTGGGGGCAGAGTTCTGCTGGACTGGCGCGACGTTGATCGCGAACGGCGGCAGGCTCGACGTATTTGCACCGTCCGTCGCCGAAATGCTGATGCCCCTATAGACACCCTTGCTGCCCGGACCCGGCGTGCCTGCGAGCCGCCCAGTCTTCTTGTTGAAGCTCGCCCAGGCCGGCTTGTTCACAACCGCGAACGTCAATGTCTGGTCTTCGGGATCAGTTGCGACCGGCACGAATGCGTACGACTTACCCTCGACGACGCTGGTCGGCGGCACGCCCGAGATCTGTGGCGCCTTGCCCCGGATGACCCTCAGGCTGAAGCCGCCCAACCGTGCGCTGGACACGCCGTCGCTCACCGAGATGATGATGTTCTTCATCTTGCCGGAGTCGATCGGCGCGGGCGTGCCGTAGAGGCGACCGGTCGCGGTGTCGAACTGCGCCCAGCGCGGATGCTTGTTGATGCTGAACGTGACTTTGTCGCCGTCGGGGTCGCTGGCGGTCGGGCGGAAGTCGTAGAAGCTCCCAGCGACGATCCGGCCTGGAGACTGGCCGCTGATCACGGGCTTGCTGTTCGAGAACTTCGGGGCACTGGCAGTGAGGGTGGTGGTGCCGGTGGTCGCGGCGAAGGCGGCGCTGCCTGACAAACACAACCCTGTGAAAAGTATCGCCGCGAGCCTGGTTGCGATGCCGGATGCCGTCGAACGCTTTGCCATTTGTCCCACTCCGCAGACGCTCGCTTCGCGGAGATCGGGGACGGCGGATTGGACGAGGGTTGCGGCAGCACGCGCCGACGTCGGGCCGGCGCCGTGTTACTGGCAACCCCGCTATCCCTGGCGCGTCACGCCCGAGGACCGGAGGCTTTGCGTCGCCGCCTTTCGGCGGGTTTGCCTTGATCAGTCGTCGGCGAGTATTCGGCCCTTGTGAGACGCCTGCAACGCGCGGGCGCTCAAAGTGAGCGACGCATCAAGAAATTTCGGAGATCGCCAGCGGCAGCAGCAGCCTGAAGTGCGTGCCGCGTCCAGGCTCGCTTTCGACCTCGACGCGCCCACCAAGCGACTGCACGTACTCGCGCACCTGGTAGGCGCCGATTCCCATGCCCTTGCTGCCCTTGGTCGTGTCGAACGGCTTGAAAAGCCTTTCCTGGACGAATTCGCGCGACATCCCCGTACCCGTGTCGCTTACCGTGAGAATCGCGTGCGGCACGCGCAGGCGCGCATTGGTGTCGGTAGCGACGGTCACGCCGTCGCCGCTGGCCGTACCGCCGCCTGGCGTGTCGGTGCCGCCCGAAGTCTCGCGCGACATCTCGCTTCCCCCCTTCCACGGCGCGCCGATGCCGACCATCAGCGTCACCGAGCCGTCGTCCGCGGTGGCGTCCTGCGCATTCCGGATCACGTGCTCGACGATGACGCCGAGCCGCTCGGGATCGCACTCGATCATGACCTCGGCCGCGCCGTCCTGCAGCGCCGGCACGGCCGCCGCACGGCGCAGTGCCCGGCAGCACGCCGCGCGACCTCGACCAGCGATATCCGCTGCGAAACGCCCTGCATCTCGCGTCGCTGCAGCTGCTCGATCAGCCGCTGCATCCGGGCGGTGGAGTTGGCGATCGTGCTCACGGCGTCGTCCACGAACTCGGGGTTGCGCTTGTGCCGCTCCGCATTGGCAACGATCAGCGCGAGCTGGGCCGCGAGGTTCTTCAGGTCGTGCATCACGAACGCCGTGAGTCGGTGATAGGCCTCGAACTGCCGGTTCTCGGCAAGCCGACGATCGGCCTCGTGCTGTGCCAGGTGCGTCGCCACGTGGCGGCCGACGGTCTTCAGCAGGTCGCGGTCTTCGTAATTCGGGTTGAACGGCGCCGGCGGCGACTCGAGCGCGACGAAGCCAAGCAGCACCTGGCCATGCAGCAACGGCAGGATCATCCGGTGCGTGCCGTGCACGCCGAACGGCTCCGGCAGCGAAAAATTGTCGTACAGGTCGGGGCCGGCTGCGTGCTCGTCCACGTCCACTACCCACTGGCGCCGCGCCATGAAGGAAGGCAGGTCATCGGCGACCGGTATCGGCGGGTAACGCGTGAGGTCCACGCGGCCGCGCGGCCAGGTAACCACCGCCTCAAAGCGCTCGTCGGCGTCGCGGCGCAGGTACAGCACACCCCCCGGGCTGTGAAAAATCTCGGCGATCGCCCGCACCGCAGTCTCCTGAGTGTCGGCGTCCTCCTCCGCGGCCGAGAGCGTCTCGATGAAGCGCAGCCACTCGACCCGGTAGTCGTACTTGTTGCGGTAGAAGTGCTTGCTCAGGAATACGCGCAGGCGGCGGCGCACGCCACCCGAGGCAAGCAGCGTGGCCAGCACGATGCCGGCACCCGCAAGGAACACCAACTGGATCGCGCCGCCCCAGGTGCCTCCGTAGAGGCGGATTGCATAACCGCCGAACGCCATCAGCAGCAGGTAGGCACCGACCGCCAGCAGCGTGGTCGTGTAGAACACCACCTGCCGCGATACGAAGAAGTCCAGCGACCAATGCGGATTGCGCCGCGCGGCAATTGCGATCAGCGGCACGGTGAGCGTGGCCACCAGCCCGCGTGCATTCCAGGTCTCCACGTCGATGGAGCGCACCAGCTGGGCCTGCGAGAACAGGAAGACGTCAAAGACCCAAAGCGTGCCGAGCGCGAACGCCAGGAACTTGAGCGCATAGCGGCCTTCGCCACGCGCGTTGCGGTACACCTGCTCGAGCAGGAGCAACCCGCCCAGCGAGAGCGCAAAGCCGATGCCGACCAGCGCCGCACCCGGCGTGACGATCGAGTAGCCGGCGCGCGCTAGCGCCGGCGCGACGAGCAGGTAGGCCGCCGCGGCGATCCAGCCGACGTTGAGTGCCCGGGACAACGTCGGCGCGACACCCGCGGAAGCCGCAAGCCCGGTGAGGACGTAGATCCACGCGCCGTCGCGGACGCATTCGGCGAACACAATGGCATAGGCCGGCACCTCCATGAACACGGCAGACGCGGCCATCAGCATTGCCCAGAGCGACGTCACGGTGCAGGCGACCACCAGCCGGATGCCCTGGCTGCGCCCGTGCCAGCCGGTAGCGAGCAGCACCGTCAGCAACAGGAACGCGACCGCGGCGGTCGCGTACGAGTACAGGCCGAGCGACGCCGCGGAGAGCGACACCGCGCTACCGGGCGCCCTTGCCCCACAGCACGACTTCGACCGTCTGCACCAGGATGGCGAGGTCGAAGATCAGGCTGCGGTTCTTGACGTAGTAGAGGTCGTACTGGAGTTTCTCGAGCGCGTCCTTCTCTGTGGATCCGTACGGGTAGCAGAGCTGGGCCCAGCCCGTGATGCCGGGCTTGACCGTGTGGCGCTCGCGATAATAGGGAATCTTCTCCTCGAGGCGCTCGACGAACTCGGGTCGCTCGGGCCGCGGGCCGACGAAGCTCATCTCGCCCCGCAGCACGTTCAGCAGCTGCGGCAGTTCGTCGATGCGGGTCTTGCGCATGATGGCGCCCACCCTGGTGACGCGCGGGTCGTTCTTGACCGCCCAGATCGCCTCGCCCTGCTCGGCGTCCACCGACATGCTGCGGAACTTTAGCACGTCGAAAGCGTGCCCGTAGCGGCCCACTCGCCGTTGGTAGTACAGGACCGGTGCCCGCCAGCCGTCCTCGATGTGTATCGCGAGCACCGCCAGCAACATCACCGGCAGCGCGATCACCAGCAGCCCGAAGCTCGCGAAAACGTCGAAGCCGCGCTCGAGCATGCGCTGCAGCGGCGAGGCGCTGAAACCGCCACCGAAGATCAGCCAGCTGGGGCTCAGCACGTCGAGCCGCACCTTGCCGGTCTCGCGCTCGAGGAAACTGGGAAGCTCGAGCACGTCGATGCCCGCAAGCCGGCATTCGAGGAACTCGTGCATCGGGAACCCGCGACGGCGGTCGTCCATGGCAACCACGACCTCGTCCACCTGGTTTTCGATGGACCATTGGAACAGGTCGTCGGGGCGCGTCGTAAGGCGATCGGCCCCCGCCGTGACGTGGTCACCCTCGGCGGCAATGAAGGCGAGGATCTGGAAACCACGCTGGTCCGAGCGGCGACGCAGCTCGAGCAGGCTCGCAGCGCGCCGGCCGGCGCCGTACACCAGCACCCGGCGCTTGAACAGGCTTTCGTCCACGACGCGCTCGAAGATCAGGCGCACCACGGCCAGGTTCAGCACGCCGATCAGGGCCATCAGTGCCAGCACCGCGCGACCGACGGAAATCGAAGGTATGAAGTAGTAGGCAAGCGCCGACAGGCCGGTGGCATTCGAAACCGCCGCCACGATGCGCACCATGACTCCGGCGGTCGTGGAGCGCTGGCGGGTCGAATAGAGGCCCACTGCAAACAGTGAAGCGAGTCCGACGACCGCGAACAGCAACGCAGTTGGCAGTAGGCGGCCCGAGGCTGGCGGCAGGACGACCGCATGGCCGTTGAAGCGCAGCGCGACCGCCAGGTAGGTGGCGAAAACAAGCAGCGAGGCCTCGATCAGTGCCAGCAGCACGATCGGCACCTTCACATACATCCGGAAAAGGCGAATTGACACGCAGACCCTCAGCAGATTCCGCCGGACCGCCGGTCAACCGGACCGCCCAACCACCCGCCAGCCTTGTTAGTCTTCATTTTTTCAGGAATGACCGAGACTTGCGAGCGCCGGTCCGGAGCAGCAACCATCGCGGACTCTAGCCGCAGCCGCAGCCGCAGCCTGTGACGCAGTTCCCAGTCCGGTGGCACATCCCGGCACCGACGTGCCCCGCGGCCCGCGTGACCCTGCCGCCCTCACGGCCTGGCCTGGCCCGGCAGCGGTTTGACTTCAACGGCCCCCTCCCCCACAATTCGCGCCCTTTCGTGGGGCCATAGCTCAGCTGGGAGAGCGCCTGCATGGCATGCAGGAGGTCGACGGTTCGATCCCGTCTGGCTCCACCAAATTTTCGGCCTGTTTTGTCCGCGTCCCCATCGTCTAGAGGCCTAGGACACAACCCTTTCACGGTTGCGACCGGGGTTCGAATCCCCGTGGGGACGCCATTTCGTGCAGGCCAGCGGCGGTAATTCGCTGGCATATGTCAACTGTCGCCGACAGTGCGCGTGAATTCAGCGATCATCTACCGGTACCGGCCAGACGGATACGGGCCAGGCGGAATCACCCAGGGGAAGAATCAATGGACATCAACTCGTTCAGTGTGACGGAACACACCTCGCGCGTCAGGCGCATCCTCGGTTTCTGCGCAGTCGCAGGCCTTGCCATGGCGCTGTCGGCCTGCGGCGGCGGCGGCGGTGGTGGCGGGAGCTCGTCGCCGTCGGTCGGTTCGCTGGCGGTCACGGTCACGGACCTGAACGGACTCGTGGTCTCCGGCGCGACGGTTACGGCCACGGTATCGGGCAGTAGCAAGTCGGGGACGACCAACGCCAGCGGCACCGCCACGCTCACCGGCGTCCAGGCCGGCAACGGCAACCTGGACGTCAGCCGCAACACGTTCAAGCCCAAGACCGTCGCGTTCTCGGTGACCGCCAACCAGACGACGAATGTCACCGTCGCACTGGATCGCGACACCAAGGCCACCGGTGGGCTGATCTCGGCGCGCGTCCTGGCCGGCCAAAATACCGCGTCCCTGGATTTTTCGATTCAGGTGGTAGTTGTCGACGCGAACTCGAGCGCGGTCTCGGGCCTGCTGGCGCCGGCCTTCACGTTCGCGTCGTGCACGCCGGATGCGGCGACTGCAGTCGCGGACTGCGTCAGCGACAGTTCTGCGCCCGCATTCGACGCAGCCTATGTGGTCGCGGCACCCGCCCCGACCTCGTTCCTGCAAGTCAACGGCGGCATCGCAAAGCCCTACGCGGCCGCGCTGTTGTTCGACCAGAGCCTCAGCATCAAGGCCAATGATCCGACGGACGCCCGCCTGTACTCGGCACGTGAATTCCTGAACCGGCTCGGCGGTTCGGATCGCGCCTCGTTGTCCGCACTGGCGAGCGGCGCCGACGCCAAGATCCCCCAGACGCCGGTTACGATCTACCCTGTCAACAACCCAGCCTTCGTCGCGGACGGTTCGGCATTCTTCTCCACGCTGACCGACCTTGCCACGCTCGAGGGCGGCACGACGCCACTCTATGATGCACTCTGCAAGGTGATGGATTTCGCCGCGGGTAGCGCATCGGTGGCCGGCCTCGACAAGGCCGTCATCGTGTTCACCGACGGCAAGAACGAGGGCAGCAACGTAGGCGCCGAATGCAAGAGCGTCGACGAGTCGATCGCCAAGAGCGTTGCGACGGGCGTCGATATCTACACGATCGGCCTGTCCAGCGACGTGGACGGCCAGGCGCTGGCGGCACTGGCCGATGGCGGTGGTGGCGCGTTCATGTTCGCCGAGGACACGGCGCAGCTGGTGACGATCTACGGCTCGCTCGGCAACCTGCTGAGCGGCAGCCTGACGACCTACAGGCTCAACTACCGGATCACCACGACGGTCGCCAATGGATTCGCAAATGGCCGGTCGGTGCTCGGCAGGCTCAGCGTAAACACCGGGGCCGGCATAGTGACGCTGCCGATCGTCGTGCGGATCTTCTAGGTCGCGCGCGACCGCGACAACGAACTGACATAACGCGCCTCCGTGCGCGCAACCTGAAAGCCAGCCACGTTCCGCGTGGCTGGTTTTTTTTCACCGCGACCAGACTGAAATTGCGCTGTACCCAGGCCGCAAATTCAGCGGCGGCGACGTCAATGGACTCAGCAACCAGGCTAATGCCGGGCGCATCGTGCTCGAGAACCTGGTCGGCGGCAGTCGGGAATCGCTGTGGGCATCGTCGCTGGATTCGGGCGGAACGAACAGGAACGAGTCGGGCATGCTGTTCACCGGGGATGTCATCGGGACCTCGCTCGGCTACTTCGCCTTCAGCTTCGCGGACCTGGTGAACGACGTCGAAGGCGACGTGCTCGCATTGGCTTCAGTCGCCGGCTTCGACCGCGCGCACCGCTGCGTCTGGTTCGATAACTCGGCCAGCAATGGCACCCACAACGACTACCTGGTCTGGAAGGGTTCGATCGCGACAGAGGTGCCGCTATCGCCCGATCAGCTGCGGATGCTGTCGCACGCCCGCTGCAACCGGGCCAGCGTCGTTTCCCGCCCCAGGATCTCGAGCGTGACGTCAATCGGTGGCGACACCGTGCCACCGCACACGGCGACCCGGATCGGCTGTGCGACCTTGCCCAGGCCCACGCCCATCGTAGCTGCCACGGCCATGATTGCGGTGTGGATGGCGGGTGCACGCCATTCGGGCAACTCGGCGATTTTCTCGCTTATGGCGGCCAGGATCGGTGCGGTCTCGGCGGTGAGGTTCTTCGCCGCGGCCTTCTCGTCGTAGGACGTCACGTCGCTGAAGAAGAACCGGCTGTTCTCGGCCATTTCCTTCAATGTCTTCGCGCGCTCCTGCTGGGCCTTGGCGACCGCCGCGACCTTGCCCATGTCGTCGGCATCGAGGCCCAGCGCCTCGAGCTGCGGCTTCAGGTAGGTGGCGAGGTGCTCAGGTGTCGAGCGGAGCATGTGCTGCTGGTTGGTCCACAGCATCTTGTCGATGTTCAGCGCCGAGGCGGACTTGTTCACGTCCTTGATGTCGAAGAACTGCGTCATCTCGTCGATGGAAAAGATCTCCTGGTCACCGTGCGACCAGCCGAGACGGCCGAGGTAATTGAGCAAGCCCTCGGGCAGGAAGCCGTCGTCACGGTACTGCAGCACGCTCACCGCGCCGTGGCGCTTCGAAAGCTTGGCGCCGTCGGGACCGAGGATCATCGGCACGTGCGCGTAGATCGGCGGCTCGGCACCCATGGCGCGGATCATGTTGATCTGTCGCGGCGTGTTGTTGATATGGTCGTCGCCACGGATCACGTGCGTGATGCGCATGTCGTAGTCGTCCACCATCACGCAGAAGTTGTAAGTCGGCGTGCCGTCCGAGCGCGCGATGATCAGGTCGTCGAGTTCCGCGCTGTCGAAGGTGATCGGGCCATGCACGACGTCGTTGACCACCACCTGGCCCTCGTCCGGGTTGCGGAACCGAACGACGGGACTCACCCCGGGCACCGGCTCGGTGCGGTTTCGGCAGCGGCCGTCGTAGCGCGGTTTTTCCTTGCGGGCCATCTGCCCGGCACGCATCTCGTCGAGTTCTTCCTTGCTGCAGTAGCAGTGGTAGGCCTTGCCCTCGCCGAGAAACTGGCCGATGACCTCCTTGTACCGGTCCATGCGCTCGGTCTGGTAGAACGGGCCTTCGTCGTGGTCGAGCCCGAGCCACTTCATGCCGTCGAGGATCGCCTGGACCGCCTCGGGCGTCGAACGCTCGCGATCGGTGTCCTCGATGCGCAGGACGAAGCTGCCGCCCATACGGCGTGCGTACAGCCAGCAGAATAGAGCGGTGCGCACGCCACCGATGTGCAGCATGCCGGTGGGGCTGGGAGCGAAGCGGGTGCGGACGGTCATGGGACGGCCCTTCGGGGAACGGAAAAGGGCGCGGATTCTATCAGGCGGATGAGCTTACCGGCCTGGCCGCCAGATTCGCAGTGGGGCGCGCTCGGCCACACGGTCGAAATCCAGGTCTGTCGTCAGCAACTCGAGGTCGTGCCTGAGGCAGAGCCGGGCCAGAAGCGCGTCGATGGTGCCGACCTGGACGCCGGCCCGGCGGCATTCGTTGCGCAACTCCGCGGCCTCGATGTGATCCTGGCGATCGGGGACCACGAGCGGCAGCGACGAAAACCGAGAGACGATCTGATCGCGCGCCTTTGGCCCCGCAAATCCCTGCAGGAGCTCCTGCAGAATGAGTCCTGTGGAATACACGGCCTCGCCGCCACCGAGTGCCGCTATCAGCCGATCGACTGCCGGCACGTGCCCCGCCGGAGCGTCACGGCGCAGCGCAAGCGACCAGACGCAAGTATCGACGAAAAGCTTCACCCGCGTGAGCGCTCCGCCTTGTAGTCGTACTGGTCCTGCCACTCCAGCTTCCCGACCAGGTCAAGCATCTGCTTCTGTCGCCGGCGCGCGACGTACTCCTCCAGCGCGCGCGTCACGGCCGCACGCTTGGTCTTTTCGCCGCTCAACTTGAGTGCCGCGTCGATAAGCTTCGGATCGATGGAAAGGTTGGTTGCCATGTGTGAACCTCCACACATACATTCACACACTAAAGAGCGCCGCGCAAGCGCCCCACCACGATCGTTCGTAGGACTCGACTTGCTTTGCTTCCGGTGTGTCCGGAATGGACCCCGGTCGAGGTGGTGGGCGGTAGTGGGATCGAACCACTGACCCCTGCCGTGTGAAAGCAGTGCTCTACCGCTGAGCTAACCGCCCATCCAAGGGGCGCGTAGTTTAGGGGGGAGCCCCCGGCCGGTCAACGAAGGGGACATTCTCCTTTTTCCGCCGCTGAAAAAAGGAGAATGTCCCCTGTCGGCCCTACCGGACGGAGGGCTCCCAGACGGTCACGCGCTGGCCGACCACGTAGCGGCAGCCGGCCTCGGCCAGGGCCACGTTGGCCTGGGCGAAGAAATAGGCGATCCGCAGTGGTCCGAAGCTGCGCAATGCGGGGACGAAATGTGCGGCTGTAACGCAGGCATAACCTGCCAGTTGCAGTGCCAGCAGCCAGCGGTACAGCGGCCCCTCCCCGGCCAGCGCCAGGTTGGCCAGCAGCGCAAGCGCCAGGAACCAAGGTACCAGCCAACGCATGACCTTGTGGCTCCAGACCTGGAACGCGAACGTTCCGTGACGCAGCGGGTTCAGCACTTCACGGTGGCGCCCAAGTGCAGCCATGCCGCGGATCGCCGTGCGCACCTTGCGCGAGTACTCTCGCGCCGGGTCCTTGATGTCGCGATAAATGCCGCGCACACGGGGATCGGAGATCGCGACCATGCCCGCGCGGACCGTGTTGATCGCGCTGGCGAAATCGCTGGGTATTGCAGCGTCCCAGTGCTGCAGCACCGGCCTGCGAACCGCGAAGAACGATCCACTCAAGCCTACCAGGCTGCCGACGCGCGACTCGAGCCGCCGCAGCCACATCTCGTAGCGCACGTAGAGCCCCTCGCCGACCACGGTTCCATCGGCCGAGATGAACGTGTCTTCGCTGGAGACGGCGCCGACCGCCGGATCGGCGAAGTCCGCGACGATGTGATCGACGCTGTCGGCTGGCAGGTCGGTGCCAGCATCTGAAAAGACCAAGATTTCACCGCGCGCCTGCTCAATCGCGAGCCCCTGAGCATGCTCCTTGCCGCGACGCTCTGGCGAACGCGCAAGGCGCACGCCGCGCGCCGCATAGGCGGCGACGATGTCGTCGGAGCCGTCGTCCGAACAGTCCGAGGCCACGATGATCTCGAGCCGCGGGTAGCGAACCGTGAGTGCGTTATCGAGCTTGTGGGCAATCCGTGCACGCTCGTTGCGGCAGGCGATGACCAGGGTAACCAGCGGGCTGCTCGCACCGCCTTCGTCGCCGCCGGACCCTGCCACGACATTCCGTCGCCGGGCCGGGAGCAGCGAAAGGATCAGCGGGTAGGCCGCATAGCTATAGACGGCGCTGAATACGGCAAACCAGAAAACCAGTTTCATGCCGGACGATCTACCTGAAAAGACATTCGTCCCTCTGGGGACATTCTCCTTTTTCTGCCGACGGAAAAAGGAGAATGTCCCCTACCCGGGTTCGCCGCCGATCAATGCCAGCAGTTCGGCGGTCTTCGCCCGCATCAGGGCCTCGTCGCCGCGGCTTTCGACGTTCAGCCGGATCAGCGGCTCCGTGTTCGACGAACGCAGGTTGAACCGCCAGCGCTCGAACTCGACGCTCACGCCGTCGGTGTGGTCCACACACTTCGCGTCGGGTTGGTACCTGGCCAGTACCGCAGCGATGGTCGCCGGCGCATCCGGCACCCTGCGATTGATCTCGCCGCTGGCCGGGAAGAGGCGCATGCGCTCGCCGACCAGCTGCGACAGCGTCCTGCCGGTATCGCTCATCACCTGCGTCACGACCAGCCACGGGATCATGCCGCTATCGCAATAGGCGAAATCGCGGAAATAATGGTGCGCGCTCATCTCTCCACCGTAGATGGCGTCCACATCGCGCATCACCTGCTTCATGAATGCGTGGCCGGACTTCGACTGCACCGCCTCGCCCTTGCCTTTTGCGACAATGTCGAGCGTGTTCCAGGTGAGGCGCGGGTCGTGGATGATCCTGCTGCCGGGATGGCGCGCGAGGAACACCGAGGCCAGCAGGCCGACGATGTAATAACCCTCGATGAATGTGCCCTGCTCGTCGAACAGGAAGCAGCGGTCGTAGTCGCCATCCCACGAGATCGCGAGGTCCGCCCCGTGGCGACGCAGCGCCTCGACCGGCGCGCGATGATTCTCGAGCAGCATCGGGTTCGGCACGCCGTTCGGGAACGTGCCGTCGGGCTCGTGGTCCACCTTGATGAACTCGAACGGCAGGAACGGCTCGAGCTTGTCTACGATCAGCCCTGCCCCGCCGTTGCCGGCGTGCACGACTACCTTGAGCGGCTTCAGTGTCGCGCGATCGACGTACGACAGAAGGTGCTTGATGTAGTCCGGCATGATGTCCACGGCGAACCGCTCGCCGACACGCTGCGGGGGCGTGAACACGCCCGATTCCGCAATGCGGCGTATGTCCTGCAGGCCGTTGTCACCGCTGATCGGCCGCGATCCCTCGCGCACGAACTTCATGCCGTTGTAGTCCGGCGGGTTGTGGCTCGCGGTCACCATGATGCCGCCGTCCATCTCACGCGCAAAAGTCGCGTAGTACACGACCTCCGTCCCGCACAGCCCGATGTCGTACACGTCCACGCCCGAGTCGAGCAGGCCCTGCTCGAGCGCCTTGCCGAGTTCCTCACTCGAGAGCCGGATGTCGCGCCCGACGATCACCTTCTTCGGCTTGACGAACTCCGCGTACGCACGCCCTACGCGGTAGGCGACGTCCTCGTTCAGCTCATCCGGGATACGCCCGCGCAGGTCGTATGCCTTGAAGCCCTTGATGCTGATGGGGTTCATTTGTCCGATCCCTCGCGTCCGTAGCGGTCTTCGAAGCGCACGATGTCGTCTTCGCCCAGGTAGCTGCCAGACTGCACCTCGACGATGTGCAGCGGCACCATGCCCGGGTTCTCGATGCGGTGCTTGGTGCCCATCGGGATGTAGGTCGACTCGTTCTCGCCGAGCAGGAAGGTCTCCTCGCCGCGCGTGATCCGCGCGGTGCCCGAGACGACGATCCAGTGCTCGGCGCGGTGATGATGCAGCTGCAGCGACATCGACGCGCCCGGCTTTACGCTCAGCCGTTTTACCTGGAAGCGGTCGCCGGCGTCCACGCTGTCGTAGCTGCCCCAGGGTCGGAACACCTCGCGGTGCAGCGAGGTCTCGTAGCGGCCCTTCGCCTTCAGTTGCTGTACCAGCTGCTTCACGTCCTGCACACGGTCGCGCGGCGCGACCAGCACAGCGTCCTTGGTCTCGACGACCACGTGGTCGCGTAGCCCGACGGCTGCGATCAGCCGGCTGGTGGAATGCAGGTAGCAGCCTTGTGCGTCTTCCACCAGCACGTCGCCGGCCGTGACGTTGCCCGCCTTGTCGGTCGGCAATGCGTCGGCGAGCGCCGACCAGGAGCCCACGTCGCTCCAGCCGGCGGACAGCGGCACGACGACTGCGGCGCGCGTCTTCTCCATCACCGCGTAGTCGATGGAGTCGCTGGGGCAGGCGCCGAACTCATCCGCCGGAAGCCGCGTGAAGTCGAGGTCGCGCTTCGCCGCGGCCACCGCGCGCTCGCAGGCCGCGAGGATTGCCGGCGCATGTGCACCGAGTTCCTCAAGAAACGCGCTGGCACGGAACATGAACATTCCACTGTTCCAGAAATAGTCGCCGGACTTGACGTACTGCGCTGCTGTCGCGGCGTCCGGCTTTTCGACGAACTCCAGGACCGGATAGGTGGGTCCGCCGCCCGGCACGCGCCGGATGTAGCCATAGCCTGTCTCGGGCCGGTCTGGCACTACGCCGAACGTGACCAGTGCACCCGCCTCGGCGGCGGCGCGGCCTGTCGTCACGGCAGTGCGGAAAGCTTCAACGTCGCGGATCACGTGGTCGGCTGGCAGCACGAGCAGCACCGGGTCGGGCGCCCCGGCGGGCAGGGCTTGCGGTACGTCTCCCGCGCGGCGCGCCAGGCGCTTTGCGGCCGGGGCGTCGGCGGCCACACCGGCCTTTTCGAGTGCGACGAGCGCGGCCACGGCCACCGCCGGCGCGGTGTTGCGGCCCACGGGCTCGAGCAAGATCGCCTGCGCCTCGGCGCCGGCCTCGCGCAGTTGCTCGGCAACCATGAAACGGTGGCTCTCGTTGCAGACGACGATCGGCGCACCAAGGTCCGCGAGTCCTTCCACCCGCGCGACCGTTTCCTGCAGCATCGTGCGGTCGCCGACCAGCGGCAGCAACTGCTTCGGATACAACTCGCGCGACAGCGGCCACAGCCGGGTTCCGGAGCCGCCGGACAGGATGACGGGAATCAGCATCGTGGAGCCTCTGTTGCGGGCCGGGTCGTCCGGGTGCGCAGGGTTTTTGCAGTCAGGCCCGGCATCAGAACGGCCACACCCGCGGCACGATCAGCACGGTTGCAATGCAGGCGATCGCCAGCATGGGCAGGCCGAAGCGGAGGTAGTCCTGCCAGCGGTATCCGCCCGGACCATAGATCATCAGGTTGGTCTGGTAGCCAATCGGGGTCAGGAAGGCTGCGGAAGCCGCCACCATGACCACGACCACGAAGGGCATGTAGTGCGAGCCCGTGCTCTGCGCAGCCGCGAGGCTGATCGGGAACATCATCACGCCGGCGGCGTTGTTGGTGATGAGCTCAGTGACCAACGCGGTCGCGACGTAAAGTACGACCAGGGACCAGAACGGATTGCCGTTCGCGATTACGCCAATCCCGTGACCGAGCAGCGCTGCCGCGCCGGACGCTGTCAGCGCGAAACCCAGCGCGAACGAAGCGCCAATGCCGACCAGCACGGGGTACTCGATGCTGCGGCGCGCCATGCTCAAGGTGACGCAGCCGGTGAGTACCATGAGGCCCGCCGCGATGAACGACCCCTGGAACAGCGGCACCCAATCCATGCCGGAAGCCAGCAGCAGCAGGAACAGGATCAAGCACGCCAGCGGTGCGCGGCGGAAATTCGGAGGCGCCGAGTCCTGGAGGGAACTGACCAGCAGGAAGTCCCGATTGTACTTGTGCCGATTGACAAAGCCCTCGTCGGTCTCGACCAGCAGCGTGTCGCCCGGGTGCAACGTGACGTCGCCCGGCTTGCCGGCGAGCCGCGCGCCATCCCTCGAGATGGAGACGATGGCGGCGTTGTAGAGCTTTCGGAATTCGCTGTCGCGAACCGTCCGGCCCACCACCTGCGAGTTCCGCGACAGCACCAGTTCGACGAGGCGACGCTGGGCGTGGCGCAGGTTCAGCGTGTAGGTCTGGTCCTCAGCGATCGACAGGCCCGGTATGCGCCGTAGTTCGTTGACCGCGTCGACCACGCCGACGAAGGTCACCCGGTCATCGCCGAGCAGGACTTCCTCGGCGGAGACCGCGGTGAGCAGCCGCTCGCCGCGGCTGATCTCCAGCACGTAGGCGAACTTCATGGCCCGCAGGCCCACCTCCGCGATCGTGCGCCCGACCAGCGGTCCACCCGGCAGCACTCGCGCTTCCACGCTGTACTCGCGCGCGTTCTCCAGCTGCTCCACGGGGCTTTCGCGATCGGGCAGCAGATGGCGGCCGACGAGCATCACGTAGGCAAAGCACAGGATCGTCACCGGCGCCCCGACCGACGCCAGCTCGAAGAGACCCATGTGGGCACCGGGCACCGTCTTCTGCAGCAAGCTGTACACGATCAGGTTAGTGCTGGTGCCGACCAGCGTGCACGTGCCCGCGATGATCACGATGTGATTCATGGGCAGCAGCAGTTTCGAGACCGCGTAGCCGAACCGGGACGACCACTGCTGCGCGATCGGGATGAACAGTGCCACCAGCGGCGTGTTGTTGATGACCGTGGAAAGTGCCGCGGTCACGACCATCAGCCTGCCTTGCGCCATAGCGAGCGATCGCGGCCGGCCGAGCACCAGGTGAGAAATCCAGGCCATCGCCCCGGTTTCGCGCAGACCCGCCACTACGATGTAGAGGGCCGCGATCGTCATGACGCCGTTGCTGGCGAATCCCTGGAGCGCCTCGTCGGGCTTCAGGATACCCGCGAGAGTGAGCAGGATCATCGCGCCGACCAGCACGACGTCCGTATCGAGTCGCCCCGAGACGAGGAGCAGCAGGACCCCGAGTACGACCGACAGGGTAATGATGATGTCGATTGTCATCGAGTGATCCCTGGGCTGCTGCCAGCCGGCGTCAGCCGTCCAGCCGCTCGCCGCGACCGATGCCATGGTAGGTGAGCCCGAAGCTCTTCACCATCGCGGGGTCATAGATATTGCGGCCGTCGAAGATCACCGGATGCCGCAGCCGATCACGGATCAGCTCGAAGTCCGGGCTGCGGAACTCCTGCCACTCGGTGACGATCACCAGTGCGTCGGCGCCCTCGAGCGCCTGCTCGGCGCCCTTGACGAGCACCAGGTCGCCGCGCTCACCAAAGATCCTGCGGGCCTCGCCCATCGCGACCGGGTCATAGGCCCGCACGCTGGCGCCTGCCGCCCACAGCGCCTCCATCAGCTCGCGGGCCGGGGCCTCGCGCATGTCGTCGGTGTTCGGCTTGAAAGCCAGTCCCCAGATCGCGATCGTTCTTCCACCGAGCTTGCCGTCGAAATATGCGGAGAGCTTGCGGTAGAGCAGTTGCTTCTGCCGCTTGTTCACGCTCTCGACGGATCTCAGCAGCTCGGCATCGAACTTGTATTCGCTTGCGCTGTGCACCAGCGCCTTCACGTCCTTCGGGAAGCACGAGCCGCCGTAGCCAGCGCCCGGATAGATGAAGCTGTAACCGATGCGCGGGTCGGAGCCGATGCCGATGCGCACCTTCTCGATGTCGGCGCCCATGCGCTCTGCAAGGTTCGCGATCTCGTTCATGAAGCTGATCTTGGTCGCGAGCATCGCATTGGCCGCGTACTTGGTCAGTTCCGCGGAACGCACGTCCATCACGATCAGGCGCTCACGGTTGCGCGTGAACGGATCGTAGAGGGTCTTCAGCAGTTCCGCGGTGCGCGGGTTGTCGGTGCCGACCACCACGCGGTCCGGCTTCATGAAGTCGGCGACCGCCGCGCCCTCCTTCAGGAACTCGGGGTTCGAAACCACGTCGAACTCGACCTTCGCGCCACGCTCGCCGAGCGTCTGCTCGATGCGTTCGCGAACCTTGTCGGCCGTGCCCACGGGCACCGTGGACTTGTCCACGACGATGCGGTACTCGTTCATGTGTCGGCCGATGGTCTCGGCCACGGCGAGCACGTGCGAGAGGTCGGCCGAGCCGTCCTCCTCGGGCGGTGTGCCCACCGCAATGAACTGGAACAGGCCGTGCTCGATGCCTTCTTCGGCATTGGTCGTGAACCTGAGGCGGCCCTTCTCGAAGTTGCGGCGGACTATGACGTCGAGGCCCGGCTCGTGGATCGGGATATCGCCCTGCTTGAGCCGCTCGACCTTTGCGGCGTCGATGTCCACGCAGACGACGTTGTTGCCCGCCTCGGCGAAGCAGGCACCGGTAACGAGGCCGACATAGCCCGAACCAAATACTGTAACTTTCACGCACAAGCCCTTGGTTTGGTTAACTTATTATGCGCCACATCTGGCGACCGGCTGGCGGGCAGTTTACCAGAGACCTGGCACAAACCCGGCGGGAAAAGGGGACATTCTCCTTTTCCGTCCGCTGAATAAAGGAGAATGTCCCCTCCTGATCAGCCGAGGTTCACGACCTTGGACGCCGGGGGACCGCCGTCCTTGTAGTACTCCAGGTACCAGTCCACGAAGGCGCGGATGCCCTGCTCCACCGGCGTCGCCGGCGTGTAGCCGACGTCACGGACAAGGTCTTCGATGTCGGCCCAGGTGTCAGGGACATCGCCCGCCTGCAGCGGCAGCATGTTCATCTGCGCCTTCCGGCCCAGGCACTGCTCGAGCACCTCGATGTAGTGCAGCAGTTCCACCGGCTGGTTGTTGCCGATGTTGTAGAGGCGATACGGGGCGCGGCTCGAGCCCGGGTCGGGCCGGTCACTGTCCCAGTGGGCATTGCCGGTCGCGACACGATCGCAGGCGCGCACCACGCCCTCGGCGATGTCGCCGACGTAGGTGAAATCGCGGCGGTGATGTCCGTGATTGAACACGTCGATCGGCTTGCCGTCGAGGATGTTGCGCGTAAACAGGAACAGCGCCATGTCCGGCCGGCCCCAGGGACCATAGACCGTGAAGAAGCGCAGGCCGGTCACCGGCAGCGAATACAGGTGCGCATAGGTGTGCGCCATCAGCTCGTTGGCCTTCTTCGTCGCCGCGTAGAAGGACAGCGGGTGGTCCACGTTCTGGTGCACCGAGAACGGCATGTTGGTGTTCGCGCCGTACACGGAGCTGGTGGACGCGTAGACCAGGTGCTCGACGCCGTTGTGGCGACAGCCCTCGAGTACGTTCGTCGTACCGACGAGGTTGCTGTCCACGTAGGCCAGTGGATTCTGGATCGAATAGCGCACGCCTGCCTGCGCGCCGAGGTGAATCACTCGTTCGAACTTCTCTGCGGCGAAAAGTTTCGCCATGCCCTCGCGATCCGCGAGATCGAGCTTCACGAAACGGAATCCCGGCAGCGCGCCGAGCATGTCGAGTCGCGCGTGCTTGATCCGCACGTCGTAGTAATCGTTGAGATTGTCGAGGCCGACCACCTCGTCGCCTCGCTCGAGGAGCTTGCGCGCGGTGTGATAGCCGATGAATCCTGCGGCGCCGGTGACGAGTATCTTCATAGCCTTCCGTCCACTTCATCCGCCTTGAAAACGTACTTGATGTCGTAGAGCACGTGGTCCCTGCGGCCGAGCTCGCGTACGCCCTTGATGCCCATGCGACGGAATTCGTCGTGCGCGACGCCCATCACTACCGCGTCGTAGGTGCCGGGCTTCAGCCGCCGGACCGGGCGCAACCGGTACTCATGGAGTGCCTCGGCAGTGTCGGCCCACGGATCGTAGACATCCACCTTCGCGCCGTATTTCTGCAACTCGCGAACCACGTCCACGATCTTCGAATTGCGGATGTCCGGGCAGTTCTCCTTGAACGTAAGCCCCATGACCAGGATGCGCGCGTCCTTTACCTGGATCCGACGGCTGATCATCAGCTGGGCGACCTGCTGCGCCACGTAAATGCCCATGTTGTCGTTGATGCGGCGCCCTGCCAGGATCATTTCCGGGTGGTAGCCGATCGCCTGGGCCTTGTGCGTCAGGTAGTAAGGGTCGACGCCGATGCAGTGGCCACCCACCAGGCCCGGCCTGAACGGCAGGAAGTTCCACTTGCTCCCCGCGGCCTTCAGCACTTCCTCGGTGTCGATGCCGAGCCGGTTGAAGATCAGCGCCAGCTCGTTGATCAGCGCGATGTTCACGTCGCGCTGCGTGTTCTCGATCACCTTGGCCGCCTCGGCGACCCTGATGCTCGATGCCTTGTGCGTGCCCACCGTCACGATGGAGCGGTAGAGCGAGTCCACGAATTCCGCCACCGCAGGCGTCGAGCCCGACGTAACCTTGCGGATCGTGGACAGCCGATGCTGCTTGTCGCCCGGGTTGATGCGTTCCGGGCTGTAGCCCGCGAAAAAGTCCCGGTTGAACTTGAGGCCCGACACGCGTTCGAGGATCGGGACGCAGACTTCCTCGGTGCAGCCCGGGTACACGGTGGACTCATAAACCACGACGTCGCCTTTCTTCAGCACCTGTCCCAGAGACTCGCTCGCCTTCACCAGCGGTGTGAGGTCCGGGCGTTTGTACTCGTCGATCGGGGTCGGCACCGTCACGACGAATACGCGACATGGCTTCAAGTCGGCGAGTTTCGTCGTGTATGTGAGCTTCGTGGCGGCAGCGAGCTCGGCGTCATCGGCCTCCAGCGTGCTGTCATGGCCGCGCCGGAGTTCATCGACGCGTGCAGCCTTGACGTCAAAACCGACGGTGTTGAAGCGCCTGCCGAACTCGACGGCGAGCGGCAGGCCGACGTAGCCGAGGCCGACGACGCCGATACGAAGGTTGCGAAGGTTGAAGCGAGGCATGAGAAGGGCTTTCCGGTTGGCAAACGATTTGGGCTGGCCGCTCGGCGGGCCATCAATGTGTGCAAGGATGCCACAGGAGGCCACGCGTAAATGAGACAGGGGTCAAACTGCCACGGCCGGCTTCCTGGCCTGGCGGCTACAGCAGGTACATCACCGACAACAGCCCCACGCTGGTCATGACCACGAAATACGGAAACGCCATCCAGATCATGCGCACGTACCCCAGCCGGATCAGCGGCGCCAGCGTCGAGGTGAGCATGAACAGGAATGCCGCCTGGCCGTTCGGGGTCGCCACGCTCGGGATGTTGGTTCCGGTATTGATCGCGACCGCCGCCATCTCGAACTGCTCGCGCGTCAGCAGCCCCTGCATGAACGCCGACTTCATCTCGGTGATGTAGATCGACGCCACGAACACGTTGTCGCTGATCGCGGACAGCACGCCGGTGGCGGCATATAGCAGGCCTGCCTGGGCCCTTCCCTCGGTGGCAAGCACCCTGTGCATCAGCGGCTCGAACAGGTGCTGCTCGTGGATCGCCGCGACGATGACGAAGAACACCACCAGCAGCGCCGTGAACGGTAATGCCGCCTCGAATGCCTTGCCGATGCGCTGTTCCTCCACGATGCCCGTGAAACTGGTCGCGAGGATGATCACGACGAGGCCGATCAGCCCGACCTCGGCGACATGGAATGCGAGCCCGAGCACCAGGACCACCGCCACCAGCGCCTGCACGATCAGCACCTGCCGGTCGCGCGCCGTGGCCCGCGACGACAGGTGATCGGCGTGATCACGCAGCACCACCCGCACCGTGTCCGGCAGCCCGGCGCCATAGCTGAACAGCCGGAATCGGTCGATCACCCAGCAGGTCATAAGCCCCGCGACCGCGACCGGCACCGACACGGGCGCGACCTTCACGAAGAAATCCACGAAGTTCCACCCGGCCTGCTCGGCAATCAGCAGGTTCTGCGGTTCACCGACCTGGGTCATCACACCGCCGATCGCCGTACCGACCGCGCTGTGCATCATCAGGCCGCGCAGGAAGGCCCTGAACTGCTCGAGGTCCTCGCGGTGCAGCGCATGCACGCCATCGTCGTGCGCCGCGTCGTGTTCCGCGTCGTGCTGCTTGCCCGAGGCCACGCGGTGGTACACCTCGTAGAAGCCGGCGCCGACGGTGATTGCGACCGCGACGACCGTGAGCGCGTCGAGGAATGCCGACAGCACCGCGGCAGCGGCGCAGAACAGCACCGACAACGTGGACGAGGTGTGCACCTTGAGCAGCAAGCGCGCGAACACGTAGAGCAGCAGGTCGCGCAGGAAGTAGATGCCGGCGACCATGAAAATCAGCAGCAGCACCACCGGGAACGCGCCTGTCACCTCCTGGTAGACGCCCTCCGGGCTCGTAAGCCCCATCAGCACGGACTGGATCGCGAGCAGGCCGCCCGGCTGCAGCGGGTAGCAGCGCAGCGCCATCGCCAGCGTGAAGATGAACTCCGCGAGCAACGCCCAGCCCGTGACGACCGGCCCCGCCATGATCAGCAGGATCGGGTTCACCATCAGGAAGCCGATGATGACCAGCTTGTACCAGCCCGGGGCCTGGCCCAGGAAGTTGCGTGCAAACGCCTGGGCGAGCGTGGTGTTCATGATGCCTGCTCGAACGCCCGCCACAGCGCCTTGCCGCCGCACGCCTTGTCGAGTGACGCGAGCCGCAGTTCGTGGGCGGCCAGCTCGTCATCGTTCGCCCTGCGGACCAGCAGTGCGCCGCGCGGCCGCTTCGCGCGCTTCGCCTTCGCGCGGGTCTCCGTGGCCTGCTCACCTTCATCGAGCCCGAGCGCACCCTGCCCGCCCGACATCGCGAGATAAACTTCGAGCAGCAGCTCGGCATCGAGCAAGGCGCCGTGCAGGTCGCGCTGCGAGTTGTCCACTGAATAGCGCTTGCAGAGCGCGTCGAGGCCGTTGCGCTGGCCGGGATGCATGCGCCGCGCCATCTGCAGAGTGTCGAGCACCTCGCAGTGCGCGGCGATGGCGCCGCCCTCCGGCAGGCGCGCGAACTCCGCGTCGAGGAACGCCACGTCGAACGGGGCGTTGTGGATGATCAGTTCGGCCCCGCGGACGAACTCGAGAAAATCGCCTGCGATCTCCGCGAACTTCGGCTGGCCCTTCAGGAACTCGGTGGACAGGCCGTGGACCTGCAGCGCTCCCGGGTCGATCTCGCGTTCGGGACAGAGGTAGCGATGGAAGTGCCGGCCTGTACGACGACGATTGACCAGCTCGATGCAGCCGACCTCGATGATTCGATGGCCCAGTTCGGGCTCGAGGCCTGTGGTCTCGGTGTCGAGGACGACCTGGCGCATCAAGCCCTCACCGCCTCCGCCAGTGCCGCCACCACGATGGCCTGCTGCTCTTCGGCCAGGTACGGGTGCATGGGCAGGCTGATGACACGGCGCGCCGCGGCCTCCGACACCGGGAAACCGCCGGCGGGCTGGTCGAGATACGAGAATGCCGGCTGCTGGTGCAGAGACATCGGATAGTGAACCGCCGTCGGCACGCCCGAGGATTTCATGCGCGTCTCGACGATGTCGCGCCGATCCACTTCGACGGTGTACTGGGCGAATACGCTGGTGTTGAACGGCTCGACGTACGGCGCGCTGACGGCGCCACCGGCGCCGAACGCCTCGACGATCAGCCGCTCGTAGACGGCGGCAACACGGGCCCGCGCTGCGACCTCGTCGTCGAAGATCGCCATCTTCTCGAGCAGCACCGCGGCCTGGATGGTGTCGAGCCGCGCCGTCAAGCCGAGCCGCGGATGGTGATAGCGACGGTCCTGCCCGTGGACACGGATCTCGCGCATCAGCCTGGCCAGGTCGTCGTCGTCGGTGAACAGCGCGCCGCCGTCCCCATAGCAGCCGAGCGGCTTCGACGGGAAGAACGAGGTGACGCCGATCAGCGCCAGCGCGTTGGAGCGCCGTCCCCGGTAGGTCGCGCCGAA
The DNA here is from genome assembly GCA_963732375.1 of uncultured Gammaproteobacteria bacterium. Taxonomy (GTDB): domain Bacteria; phylum Pseudomonadota; class Gammaproteobacteria; order Steroidobacterales; family Steroidobacteraceae; genus RPQJ01. The sequence continues at coordinate 29,759 of CAVSZE010000012.1, read as the reverse complement.
GCTCTGCGCCGCATCCTCGATCACCGGCAAGCCGTGTCTCGATGCGATTGCGTTGATGGCGTCGAAGTCGGCGCACTGCCCGTACAACGACACCGGCATGATCGCGCGCGTCCGCGGCGTGATCGCCGCCTCGAGCTTCGCTGGGTCGAGGTTCCAGGTGCGCGGGTCGATGTCCACGAACACCGGCCGTCCGCCGATCAGCGCGATCATCTCCGCGGTGGCGAAGAAGGTGAATGGCGCCGTGATCACCTCGTCGCCGGGGCGAATGTCGAGCGACATCAGCGCGACCAGCAGCGCATCGGTGCCGCTCGAGACCGCGACGCAGTGCTTTGTCCCGCAGTAGCGGGCCAGCACCTGCTCGAGCTCGTTCACCTCGGGCCCCATCACGTACTGGCCGTGCTCGAGCACCCGCGCGATCCGCGCGTCAACCGCGGGCTTTATCCGCTTGTACTGGGTCTTGAGATCTATGAAGTCCATGTCACTCGAGTCCGGTGGTATCTATTCGGTCAAGGCTACCCGAAAAGGGACCGGATGCGGATAGCGGTTAGCCGGAAGGGTCCCGTGGCCCCGAGGCCACTCGAACCGTCACAGCGCGCTGATATCGTCCACGCCCCGGTTCGCAAGCGCATCCGCCCGCTCGTTGCCAGCGTGACCCGAGTGCCCGCGCACCCAGTGCCAGTGCACCTCGTGGCGCTCGATCTCCTGCTCGAGGCGAACCCACAGGTCGGCGTTCTTGACGGGCTTGCGGTCGGCCGTCTTCCAGCCGCGCTTCTTCCACTGCGGCAACCACTCGATGATGCCGTTACGCACGTACTGCGAGTCGGTGTAGAGCTGCACCCTGCAGTGGCGCTTCAGGGCCGCCAGCGACTCGATCGCGGCTGTGAGTTCCATGCGGTTGTTGGTCGTGTGCGCCTCTCCGCCCCACAGCTCGCGCTCATGCCCGCCGTAAACCAGCCATGCCCCCCACCCGCCGGGGCCGGGATTGCCGCGGCAGGCACCGTCCGTGTAGATCTCGACCTCGGTCACGCAGCATTCCTCGTGGTGGGCTCTGCAACACCGACCGAGACCGTGCGTGCGCGCTGCCAGACGGGCCGGATCGGCGTGAGTGCCCGCACCCGCTTGCGGGCCTTGACCAGGTATGCGCCCGAGAGCGGCGCGAAAAGCTCCGGGCCGCGACGCTCGAGCCAGCTCCCGGGATCGGCGCCACCGCGCCTGCGCCACGGCGCGACGAACAGGAACCGCTGCGACAGCGTCACCTCGAAGCCGAGCAGGCGCAGCCAGTCGCGGATACGACCCTCACCGAGCAGGCGGTCTGCATGAGGCAGGAAGCGCCCGCGCGACAGCCGATTGCGCAGCCCCCACGGGCCGTAGGGGTTGAAGCCGCAGATCGCAACCTGCCCCTCGCCCATCAGCACGCGCTCGACTTCGCGGAGGATCTCGTGAGGGTTCGACGCGTGCTCGAGCGTATGAGGCAGCAGCACGCCCTCGATCGAACCGGACGCGATCGGCAGCGCGTCGTAGTCGGCCCGAATCGCACCCTTGCCCGCCGCATCGGGCGCTACCAGCCAGTGATGCTGCGCCCGCGCATGTGAAGCCAGCCGGGCGCCTTCGCCCCATCGACCCACCTGCAGCATCTCGAAGCCGACCACATCGGAAAGCGCGTCGGACAACACGCGCGACTCGAAGTCGAGCAGCGTGCACCCGGGCCGGGAGCCGAACCAGTCAGTTGCCTGGGCATTCATCATCGGCGGCAAGGATAGCGGCAAAGTCGATGATTTCATCCGAAATTCGTGAGACATATTCTGGATATTTATGGCGCGAACGGTTTTAATACGCGCGCCCGGACTCATGCCCAGTCATGGCGGGGGTCGCAGATGCTCGAAGTGAGCCCGGTGCGGGCGTTTTCGGACAACTACATCTGGCTGATCCGCGCGCCGGGGCAGCCGGACGCGGCAGTCGTAGTGGACCCGGGGCAAGCCCGCCCGGTGGACGAGGTGCTCGAGCAGCTTGGACTCAAGCTCCTTGCGATCCTCGTCACGCATTACCACCCCGACCACGTCGGGGGCGTCGCGGAACTCGCCGCGAATCACGGGGCAAGGGTGTTCGGGCCGGCCCGCGAACGCCTGCCCTGCGAGGCGCAATTGCTCGACGATGGAGACCATGTCCGCCTTGCAGAACTTGGCCTGGATTTTCTCGTGATGGCGATCCCCGGGCACACGCTTGGGCACATCGCCTACTACGGTCACGGCGCGCTGTTCTGCGGCGATACGCTGTTCAGTGGTGGCTGCGGCCGCCTGTTCGAGGGAACACCGGCGCAGATGCTCGACTCACTCGACCGGATCGCCTCGCTGCCGGACGAGACACGCATCTACTGCGCCCACGAATACACGCTCGGCAACCTCCGGTTTGCCGCCAGCGTCGAGCCCGGCAATGCCGACGTGATCGACGCGCTCGACGCGACGCGGGCGCTGCGCGAACGCGACGCCATCACGCTGCCCTCGGAACTCGGGCGCGAACGCAGGATCAACCCATTCCTGCGTTGCCGGCTGCCTTCGGTCCGAAGCGCCGCCGAGGCCCACGCCGGACGGTCGCTGACGCAGGCCTCCGAGGTGTTCGCGGAAGTGCGCTCCTGGAAGGACGGGTTCCGATGATGCGCACTCTGCTCGCGCGGCTCGCAATGCTCGCCCTGCTCGGCGCGGCGCTCACCGGCTGCAGCACCACCAAATCCAAGGACGACTACTCGAGCCTGCCTCCGTCGGCCCAGCACCCGACAGGAAAGGCCTACCCTGACCGGCCCGGCGGCTCGATCCCGGGCGGACTCGGTGGCGACGAGCAACTCGCGCCGGACCAGTACGCCGACCTGTTCGACCGCATACGCGCAGGGTATGCACTGCCTGACGTCGAGCACTATGGCGTGGACCGCGAGATCGAGACGTACCGTTCCAAGCCGGACTTCCTCGACCGCACGTTCAAGCGCGGCTCGCGATACCTGTACTTCATCGTCACCGAGCTCGAACGGCGCGGCATGCCGCTCGAACTCGCACTGCTGCCGGTGGTGGAGAGCGCGTTCAATCCCGTGGCTTATTCGCGCAGCCGTGCGGCCGGCCTCTGGCAGTTCATCCCGAGCACCGGCAAGCACTACGGCCTGACGCAGAACTGGTGGATCGACGAGCGTCGCGACGTGCAGCGCTCGACGATGGCGGCGCTCGATTACCTGCAGTACCTGAACCGCTACTTCGATGGCGACTGGTACCTGGCGATCGCTGCCTACAACGGCGGCGAGGGTACGGTGAAGGCCGCTGTCCAGCGCAATTCCGCGGCCGGGCGGCCGACCGACTTCTTCAGCCTGGAGCTCCGGGCCGAGACCCGCGACTACGTGCCCAAGCTGCTCGCGATCCGGCGCATCGTGGGCAATCCTGCAACCTACGGGCTGCAGTTCGCGCCGATCGCGAACCAGCCCTACTTCGGGGTGGTAGATCCGGGCCGGCAGATCGATCTCGGCGAAGCCGCCACGCTTGCAGGCATCTCGCGCGACGACATATTCGCGCTGAATCCGGCGTTCAATCGCATGTCCACCCCGCCGGATGGCCCGCACCGGCTGCTGCTGCCGGTGCAATCGGTCGAGCCATTCCGCGTGGCGATGCTCACGGATGCAGGCGCGGCACAGGTTGCCGCCGCTGCTGTCGCACCACCGCAGACGGTCACCCACCAGGTCAAGCGCGGCGACACCCTCAGCGCCATTGCACGCCGTTACGACGTCTCGACCGGCCAGCTGCTGGAAGCGAACGGCCTCGCGGATGCGACCATCCACCCGGGAGACACCCTGCAGGTCCCGGGCGCCGGACCCGCGACCGCCACGCTCGCCACGGCCGCGTCGCGCGAGGAGATCGCCGCGCAACTGCCGGAGCGGCAGACAGCCTCGAAGCAGCGGTCATCGAAGGTGCACCTGGTCAAGTCGGGTGACACGCTGTGGGGCGTCGCGCGTCACTACGAGGTCACGGTTCCTGCGCTCGCCGCGGAAAATGGCCTGGACACGAAGAGCCAGCTGACCGCGGGGACTCGCCTCAAGGTTCCCGGCGGATCACGCACGGCCTCGTCGGGCTCGGCCGCGGCGACGCGCACGACCTACCAGGTGAAGCGCGGCGACACGCTCTCGGAAATCGCGGACAAGTTCAACGTGTCTGTTCGCCAGCTCACGTCATGGAACGGGCTGCGCCAGTCCTCGACACTGCGCACCGGCCAGCGCCTGGTCGTGTACAGTGACCCGAAGCGGGTCGACGGAGGTTGATCGGGTGGCATTCCTTTCCGGCAAGCGCGCACTGATCGTCGGCCTTGCGACCGAGCGTTCCATCGCATACGGCATCGCGGCGGCCATGCGGCGCGAGGGTGCCGAACTGGCCTTCACCTACCAGAACGACCGCCTCAAGGATCGCGTGGTGGACATGGCCACGGAATTCGGCTCCAGCCTGGTGCTGCCGATGGACGTCGCCAGCGACGCGGAGATCGACGACGCATTCGCGAAGCTGCGCGAATCCTGGGACTCGCTCGACGTGCTGGTGCACTCGGTGGCGTTCGCGCCGCGGGAGCAACTGGCCGGCGGTTATCTCGACAGCGTCACACGCGAAGGCTTCCAGGTCGCGCACGACATCTCGAGCTACAGCCTGGCCGCGCTCGCCAGGGCCGCGCGGCCGATGATGCTGGGGCGGCCGGGCGCGATCGTGACGATGAGCTACCTGGGAGCGGTGCGCTCAATACCGAACTACAACGTGATGGGCGTCGCGAAGGCCAGCCTCGAAGCCAACGTGCGCTTCCTGGCAGCCGACCTCGGGCCGCAGGGGATCCGGGTGAACGCAATCTCGGCGGGCCCGATCAAGACGCTCGCAGCGGCAGGCGTGGGCGGCTTCCGCAAGATGCTGAGCCATGTCGCCGCGGCCACGCCGCTCAAGCGCAACGTGACCATCGACGATGTCGGCAATGCTGCGGCATTCCTGTGCTCGGACCTCGCCGCGGGGATCACCGGCGAGGTGCTGTACGTGGATGCCGGGTACAGCCACGTCGGAATGTCGTTCCCGGAAGACTGAGCCTTACTCGGCGAATACCTGGTCGTTGACCTTGATCTTCGCGGTGCGATCGAGTTCTTTCACGTAGGCGGTGTAGTCAGCCCTGGCTGCCATGCCGCTCGCCTTCTCCATGACCTGGGAAAGCTGCACGGCGGCATCCGGTCCCGTGGGCGCCATGCCGGCGCGCGCCGCGTTTACGACGAAAACGGCCACGTCGCCGTTCGGCAGCACCGCTGTCCCGCCGGTCGCCTTGCCCGGGGCCGGGCGACCCGCGGTGAATACGGCCTTCAGCAGCCCGGCCGGCACGCCTTCGGCGGTCCTGCCGACGGTTGAAGCTCCAGCCGGCGCGACGCCCGCCGCGCTCGCGACCTCGGCGAAAGCCGCGCCGCTGTTGATCCTTGCCGCGTCGGCCAGTGCCGCAGCCTCGGCCGCCTTGCGCGCGCCCTGTTCGCGCAGCGTGGCCTCGATCTCGGTGCGCACATCGTCGATCGGACGCGGCGCGGCCGGCTTGTAGTCGGTGACCCTGAACACGGCGACTTCGTCGTCGGTGACATTGACGGCCGGGCTGTTCTGGCGCTCCTGCCGCACCTCGTCGCTGAACACGGTATCGATGACCTTGCGGTTGCCGACGAACGGCCCACCGCCCTGTCGCGTGAAGCCCTCGACCGTCTGGAGCGTCAGTCCGTACTTTTGCGCGACGCTTTCGAGTTCGGTCAGCGAGGCGAATGCGTCGTCGGCAAGCTGCTGCGATTTCTCGTAGAACAGCGCCTGCGCCTTCTCGTTGCGGTATTCGGTCTCGAGCTCCGCACGCACCTCGTCGAAGCTGCGCTGCCGTGCCGGCTGCACTTCCTCGAGCTGGATCACGTGGTAGCCGAACTGCGTCTTCACCGGGGCGCTGATCTCGCCCACCTGCATCGTGAACAGCGCGTCCGCGAATGGCTGCACGAAGCTCTGCCGGGTCGCCCAGCCGAGTTCGCCACCCTGCGCCTTCGAGCCCGGGTCGTCCGAATACTCACTGGCAAGCTTGCCGAAGTCCTCGCCGGCCTTCGCCTTGGCCAGCACCTCGTCCGCCTTCTTTCTTGCCGCCGCGTCATCGGTGCCGGCCTCGATCAGGATGTGCCGGGCCCGGCGTCGCTCCGCGTCCTGGTAGCGCTCGGGCGCAACCTGGTCGTAATACTCGTGCAGCGCTTCGTCGGTGACTTCAACCGTCGCCGCGACATCGGCCGCCTTGATCGCCACGTACTGCACGGACACCGCCTCCGGCGTCACGAAGCTCGCCTTGTTCGCGTCGTAATAGGCCTGCACCTCGTCCGCCGACACGGCGACCTGCGCGGCGAACGGTGCCGCCGCGATAGTGAAGTAGTCGATGTCGCGCGTCTCGCCCTCGAGCGCCAGGCGCCGGCCCAGCTCACCCGGCGTTGCAAACGAAGAGATCCCAATACCGTTCTGCAGCTGCCTGACCTGGATGTCGCGCCGGAATTCCTGCTCGAACTGGGCCTCGGTGCGGCCCTGGGCAGCAAGCAGTCCCGCGTAGCGATCGCGCGAGAACTTGCCGTCCACCTGCAGTTCCGGCAGCGCCTCGATCTCACGGATGATCTCCAGGTCGCTGACGCGATAACCCATCGCGTCGACGTGCTGGATCAGCACTTCGCGGTCGATGAACTCGTTCATCAGCTTCTGCTGCTCTGCCTTGATGACCGCCGCGGGCAGTTCATCGCGGCTGGCCTGCTGCAGCTGGGCCTGGCGTTGCTGCCAGGCGCGGCGCACCTGCTCGACCGGGATGCTTTCGCCGTTCACCTTGGCGGCAGCCGCCGTGGGCCCCGACTCGAAACGGATTCCCCAGAACACGAACACCACCGCAATGGCGCCGAGGAACACCCAGGCAAACCAGCCCGAAATCTTGTCGCGAATCTTCTGCAGCATGGTGATTTGACCAGCAGTTAGCGGCTATAAGAAAGCCCGCTGGTGCGGGCTCTCGTCGACAGCGAAAGTTGGCGGAGTGGACGGGACTCGAACCCGCGACCCCCGGCGTGACAGGCCGGTATTCTAACCAACTGAACTACCACTCCGCGTTTTTCTGGTGGGTGCTGAGGGGATCGAACCCCCGACCTACGCCGTGTAAAGGCGTCGCTCTCCCAGCTGAGCTAAGCACCCGTGCTCCCTGGGGAGCTGGCTAGTTTAGGGCATCCTTCAGGCCCTTTCCAGCCTTGAACGCGGGCGCCCGGCTGGCCGGGATCGCGATCGCCTCGCCGGTGCGCGGATTGCGGCCGGTCCGGGCCGCACGGGACTTCGCAACGAAGCTTCCGAAACCCGAGAGGGTCACGGTGTCCCCGGCGCGCATTGCCTCGGTAATGGCCGCGAGCACGGCTTCGACCGCCTGCGCCGCGTCGGATTTCGCGAGCCCGGTGCGCTCACTTACAGCTTCAATCAGTTCGTTCCTGTTCATCGTGTATTTCTCCTGTTGGCCATGTACGGGTCGTCAGTGAGCATGGACCGGCTTGCCAGGGCGCCGTCCCTGCCGCTTGGCTGGCTTCGCGACGTCGGTTGCTGCTGGCGCCGTCACCGGCCGTGGCATGGTCCTGAGCGCCAGCTGAAGCACCTCGTCGATCCACTTTACCGCCTTGATCTCGAGATTGCCCTTGATGTTGTCGGGAATCTCGGCGAGGTCCTTCACGTTTTCGCTCGGGATCAGCACCGTCCGGATTCCACCGCGGTGTGCCGCGAGCAGTTTTTCCTTCAGGCCGCCGATCGGCAGCACCTCGCCGCGCAGCGTGATTTCGCCGGTCATGGCGACATCGCTGCGCACCGGGCTGCGGGTCAGCGCGGAGACCAGCGCCGTGCACATGCCGACGCCCGCGCTCGGGCCGTCCTTCGGCGTCGCACCCTCCGGCACGTGGATGTGCACGTCGGCCTTCTGGTAGAACTCGGGCTCGAGCCCGAGCACCGCCGCGCGGCTGCGCACCACGGTCATCGCGGCCTGGATAGACTCCTGCATCACTTCGCCGAGCTGGCCCGTGTGCGTGAGCTTGCCCTTGCCGGGCATGACCGCGGCCTCGATCGTCAGCAGTTCGCCGCCCACCTCGGTCCACGCGAGGCCGGTCACCTGCCCGATCTGGTCGGCGTCCTCGGCGCGACCGTAGCGGAAGCGCTTCACGCCCAGGTATTTCGACAGGTTCTTTTGCGTGACCGACACGTGCTTCAGTTTCTTGTCGAGCAGCAGCTCCTTCACCGCCTTGCGGCAGATCTTCGAGAGTTCCCGCTCGAGGTTGCGCACGCCCGCCTCGCGGGAATAGTGACGGATGATCTCCAGGATCGCCGCGTCGTTCACCTTGATCTCTGAGTCCTTGAGGCCGTTGCCCTTCACCTGTTTCGGCAGCAGGTAGCGACGGGCGATGTTCGCCTTCTCGTCCTCGGTGTAGCCGGGCAGCCGGATGACTTCCATGCGGTCGAGCAGCGGCGCCGGGATGTTCAGGCTGTTCGCGGTGCAGACGAACATCACCTCGGAGAGGTCGAAATCGACCTCGAGGTAATGGTCGTTGAAGGTCGAGTTCTGCTCAGGATCGAGCACCTCGAGCAGCGCCGACGAGGGGTCACCGCGGAAGTCCATCGACATCTTGTCCACTTCGTCGAGCAGGAACAGCGGGTTCCTGACGCCGGTGCGCGCCATGTTCTGGATGATCTTGCCGGGCATCGAGCCGATGTAGGTGCGGCGATGGCCGCGGATCTCGGCCTCGTCGCGCACGCCGCCGAGCGACATGCGCACGAACTTGCGGTTGGTCGCGCGCGCGATCGACTGGCCGAGCGAGGTCTTGCCGACGCCGGGCGGTCCCACCAGGCACAGGATCGGGCCCTTCAGCTTCTGCACGCGCTGCTGCACGGCGAGGTATTCGACGATGCGTTCCTTGACCTTCTCGAGCCCGAAGTGGTCCTCGTTCAGCACCGTCTCCGCACCGGCGAGGTCGTGCTTGACCTTGGTGCGCCGGCGCCAGGGCGCCTTCACCACCCAGTCAATGTAGTTGCGGACCACCGTCGCCTCGGCCGACATCGGCGACATCAGCTTCAGCTTCGCGAGCTCGGCCTTGGCCTTCTCGCGTGCCTCCTTGGGCATTCCAGCGCGCGTGATCCGCTTCTCGAGCTCGGCGATCTCGTTGGGCGCGTCGTCCATCTCGCCCAGCTCTTTCTGGATCGCCTTCATCTGCTCGTTCAGGTAGTACTCGCGCTGGCTCTTCTCCATCTGCTGCTTGACGCGGCCGCGGATGCGCTTCTCGATCTGCAGCACGTCCATCTCGCCCTCGATCAGAGCGAGGATGTGCTCGAGCCGGTCGCGGACTTCCTGGATCTCGAGGATGCGCTGCTTCGCGTCGAGCTTCAGCGACATGTGGGCCGCCACCGTGTCGGCGAGCCGTCCCGGCTGCTCGATACCGGCCAGCGAGGTCAGGATCTCGGGTGGGACCTTGCGGTTCAGCTTCACGTACTGCTCGAACTGCGAGACCACCGAGCGCACCAGCACGTCCATTTCGCGCTCGTCATACGGCTCGCCGTCGCCGAGCAGGCTCACCTTCGCGACGAAGTAATCGCCCGCCTCGAGCGACTCGACCTTTGCGCGGTCACCGCCCTCGACCAGCACCTTGACGGTGCCGTCCGGCAGCTTCAGCAGCTGCAGGATGGTCGCGACCGTGCCGACCTCGTAGAGGTCCTTCGCCTCCGGGTCGTCCACGTCAGCCTGCTTCTGGGCGAGCAGCAGGATCTGCTTGGAGACCTTCATCGACTGCTCGAGGGCGAGGATGGACTTCTCGCGGCCGACGAACAGCGGGATGACCATGTGCGGATAGACCACCACGTCGCGCAGTGGCAGGACCGGCAGCGACTCGGGGATGGTCGCGGCCGGGGTCTCGGTGGGTGCTTTCGTCACTTGTCAGGGTCTCCGGGGCCGGATACGGACAGCGGCGCCGCCGGGCCACGCTGGTCCGGAACGCCACCGCTCAGATATCGACATCTTTGGGGACGCGACACCCAGATTCAATAGGGAAAATCGGGAAACAGGTGCCTTGCACCTGCTCCAAGGGGACATTCTCCTTTTTCCGTCGACGGAAAAAGGAGAATGTCCCCTCTTTCGAGGTCAGTTGTCCGAACCGGTGCGGCGTTCTTCGACGGCGGCGATGCGCGGCTCCTCGGTGCCGTATACGAGATACGGCTTCGACTCGCCCTTGATGACGTCGTCGTCGATGACGACCTTCTGCACGTTACGCATTCCCGGCAGGTCGTACATGATGTCGAGCAGCACGTTCTCGAGGATGGTGCGCAGCCCGCGCGCACCGGTCTTGCGCTGCATCGCCCTGCGCGCCACGGCCCGCAGTGATTCCTCGCGGAACTCGATCTCCACGCCTTCCATGTCGAAGAGCCGATGGTACTGCTTGGTGAGCGCGTTGCGCGGCTCGGTGAGGATCTGCATCAACGCAGCCTCGTCGAGCTCGTCGAGCGTCGCGACCACCGGCAGTCGGCCCACGAACTCCGGGATCAGGCCGTACTTGATCAGGTCCTCGGGTTCGACGTCGTGGAACAGGTCGCTGCCGTGCGGCCGCTCGCCCTGCTCGCGAACCTCGGCCACGAAGCCGATGCCGCTTTTCTGGGTGCGGTTCAGGATGATCTTCTCGAGACCCGAGAACGCGCCGCCGCAGATGAACAGGATGTTGCCCGTGTCCACCTGCAGGAATTCCTGCTGCGGATGCTTGCGCCCGCCCTGCGGGGGAACCGAGGCGACTGTGCCCTCGATCAGCTTCAGCAGCGCTTGCTGCACGCCCTCGCCGGACACGTCACGGGTGATCGACGGGTTGTCGGACTTGCGCGAGATCTTGTCGATCTCGTCGATGTAGACGATGCCGGTCTGCGCCTTCTCGACGTCGTAGTCGCACTTCTGCAGCAGCTTCTGGATGATGTTCTCGACGTCCTCGCCGACGTAGCCCGCCTCGGTGAGCGTCGTCGCGTCGGCGATCGTGAACGGCACGTTCAGCAGTCGCGCCAGCGTCTCGGCCAGCAGCGTCTTGCCGCTGCCTGTCGGGCCGATCAGCAGGATGTTGCTCTTGGCGAGCTCGACTTCATCGCGCTTGCCGCCCGGGCCGCGGGTCTGCAGGCGCTTGTAGTGATTGTAGACGGCGACCGAGAGGACCTTCTTGGCGCGCTCCTGGCCGATGACGTACTCGTCGAGCACGTGCTTGATCTCGTGCGGCTTCGGCAGCTTCTCGCGGGTCTTCTCGGCTTTTTCCTCGAGCTCCTCGCGGATGATGTCGTTGCAGAGTTCGACGCACTCGTCGCACACGAACACGGACGGCCCGGCAATCAGCTTGCGAACCTCATGCTGGCTCTTGCCGCAGAAGGAGCAATAAAGAAGTTTGCCGTCGTCGTGCTTGCCGCGTGATTCGTCAGCCATGCCCTGCCCTTGCACTCCGCCCTTCCGGGCACTGTCGGGACCGCCGTCGGCGGACCCCCGTGGCTTATACCATGCAGCTGCGCCAGCCGCAAAAAACCCTGACAGGACAGCGACTTAAGTTACCAAAAGTCGCCAGGTCCACCTCAAGTCGCAGGCGCAGGAGCCGCCGGCGCCGGCGTGCTGCGCTTGCGCAGTACCTCGTCCACCAGCCCGTAGGCGATCGCCTGCTCGCCGGTCATGAAATTGTCGCGGTCCGTGTCGTGCTTGATGCGATCCATGGTCTGGCCGGTGTGGGTCGACAGGATCCGGTTCAGGCGATCGCGGGCGTCGAGAATCTCGCGAGCGTGAATCTCGATGTCGGTGGCCTGGCCGTGGAAGCCGCCGAGCGGCTGGTGGATCATCACGCGCGAATGCGGCAGGCAGAAGCGCTTGCCCTTAGCGCCGGCCGCGAGCAGCACCGCACCCATGCTGGCGGCCTGGCCGACGCAGATCGTGCTGATGTCCGGCTTGATGAACTGCATGGTGTCGTAGACGGCGAGCCCCGCGCTCACCGACCCGCCGGGCGAGTTGATGTAGAGCGCGATGTCCTTCTCCGGGTTTTCCGACTCGAGGAACAGCAGCTGCGCCACGATCAGGTTCGCCATGTGGTCCTCGACCTCGCCGACGACGAAGATCACCCGCTCCTTCAGCAACCGCGAGTAGATGTCGTAGGCGCGTTCGCCGCGGGCGGTCTGCTCGACCACCATGGGAACGAGGTTCATGGCACTGGGGGACGTGAGAGGCATGGCGAAGGATGACCCGTGACTGGCGATTGACGGCTAGTGTAAGGCAAAGGCGCCGGACGTATCGACCGGCGGCCGGTTGCAGCGCGAAAATGCGTCACGCGCCGAAATTCATCACTTCCTTGAACGTCGTCGGCTGGTCCGTGACCTTTGCGCGCTCGAGCAGGTAGTCCACGACCTGGTCCTCGAGCACCATGTTCTCGACCTGACGCATCGCATCCGCGTTCTGGCGATAGGCCTTCAGGATCGCGGACGGATCCGGGTAGCCGCCGGCCAGGTCGTCGAGACGGGCCTCGACACGCTCGCGGTCGAGCGTTACGCCGCGGGTCTTGATCAGCTCACCGACCAGGATGCCGAGCGCGACGCGACGGCGCGCGGGCTCGAAGAACGAGTCGGGCGGCGGCAACTGCGAGGCGTCCTTGGCGCCCATGCGGCGGCCAGTGTCGACCTGCATCTCGCGCACCTGCGCATCGACCAGGCTCTTCGGCACCTCCACCGGATTGGCGGCCAATAGCTTGTCGAGCAGTTGCTGCCGGAGACGGGCGCGCACGTTGCCCTCGAGCTCGCGACGCATGTTGTCGGCGACCTCACTCCGCAACTGGGCGACGCCACCCTCGGTGACGCCGTACTCGAGGCAGAACTCGTCGTCGAGTTCCGGCAGGTGCTTCTCCTCGACCTTTTTCATGTGGACGTCAAACGTGGCGGTGCGCCCGGCCAGCGATGCGTTGTGATATCCGTCCGGGTAGCGCACCTCGATCTTGCGCTCCTCGCCCGCCTTCATGCCGACGATGCCCGTCTCGAATTCCGCGAGCATGCGCCCGCCGCCGAGTGGCACCACGACGTCGGTGCCCTTGCTGCCTTCGAACCCGGCGCCGTCGAGCAGGCCCACGAAGTCCATCGTGACCCGGTCGCCGTTGCGGCTTTCGCGCTCCACATCGTTGAACTTCGGGCGTTGCGCACGCAGGTTCTCGACCATTGCGTCGATGTCGGCCTCGGCAACCTCGGCCACCGGGCGCGCGACCTCGAGCCCGTCGACGTTCGCGAGCGTGACCTCGGGAAACACCTCGAAGGTGGCCCGGTACTTGAGGTCCTCGCCGGCAGCCACGGCAATCGGCTCGATGCGCGGGCCCGCTGCCGGAGTCAGCTTCTGCTGCGTCACGGCCTCGGCGAAGCTCGACTGCATCAGGTCGCCGACGACTTCCTGGCGCACCTGGGCGCCGAACTGCTGCTGGATGACCTTGAGCGGGATCTTGCCCGGGCGGAAGCCTTTCAGCTTCGCCGTGCGGCTCACCTGCTGCAGGCGCTTGTCGACCGCCTGCTCGACTTGCTCCTTGGGGACGCTCACTTCCATGCGGCGCTCGAGCGCCCCGGTCTGTTCGACGGAAACCTGCATGCTCATCGGTCCTCGGAAGGGTCTGGGGCGCACCGGTGGCCGCCCGGGAAAGCCGCGTATTCTGCCATGGAATCGACCCGGCGGGAGTACCGCAGGGGCAGGCGCCGCCGCTGCCGGGCGACGACGAGGACCCTACGGCCCGGGCGCCGGGGTCCAACCTCCGCCGAGCGCACGAATCAGCTGCGCGCTCGCCAGCAGCTGCCGGGTCGCGAGGTCCTGCGCGTCACGACGGGTCTGCAGGGCGGACGCCTGGGACACGGCGACCTCCAGGTAACTCGCGGCACCTGCACGATAGCGATTGGTGGACAGGTCCACCGAGCGCTGCGTCGCGGCGACCGCGGCGGCGTCGGCTACGGCGGCCTGCCGGTAGTTGTCGAGCAGTGCCAGGCTGTCCTCGACCTCCTGGAAGGCGCCGAGCACGACTCCGCGGTAGTTTGCCCCGACTTCGTCGAGTACGGCTTCCGCGCGTGCAACATCGGCCTTGCGCCGGCCGCCATCGAACAGGTCGAGGAACAGCGTGGGTCCGACCGCCCAGAGCACGTTGGGCGCGGTGATCAGGTTCGCGAACTCGGTGCTCTGGTAGCCGTAGGCCGCGTCGAGCCGCAGCTGCGGGAAGAAGGCTGCCTTCGCGACTCCGACGCTGGCGTTCGCGGCCTCGACCCGGCGTTCGGCTGCCATGATGTCCGCACGACGCTGCAGCAGCGTGGACGGGACACCGATCGGTACATCGGGCAACGCGATCGGATCTGTCCGCGGCATGATCGAGAAGTCCGGCGCCGGCACGCCCACCTGCGACGCAATGGCGTGTTCGACGACGGCGCGCTGGCCGGCATTCTGGCTCAGCAGTGAACGCGCTGCTTCGAGCTGTGCCTCGGCGCGCGAAACGTCCAGGCCCGAGGCAATGCCTCCCGAGTGGCGGCTCTGGACCAGCTCGAGCGCACGGCGATACGCAAGCTCCGTCTCCTTCAACAGCTCGACCTGCCGGTCGAGTCCACGCAGGATGAAGTAGCTCTCGGCCAGCAGGACCTGCAGGCTCAAGCGTGCCGCGTCGAGGTCCGCACCGGCGGCCTGGTCGAGGGCCCGACCCGCCGCGACCTCGTTGCTCACCCGACCCCAAAGGTCGAATTCATAGCCAAGGCCGAAGCCGAGCGTGACCGAGCTGTACTCATTCGGCGAATTGGGCCCAGGCACCCGCAGCGGCTTCGACTCCGACTGCCGGTCGCGTTGTGCATTGAGCGCCGTCGACAATGCCGGGAACAGGTTTGAGCGGATTGCCTTGTACGATGCGTTGGCTTCCTTGTAACGGGCCAGCGCCGCGGCGAGGTCGGGGCTGTTCGCGATCAGATCCGTTTCGAGCGCGTCGAGCTCTGCATCGCCGTAGAGCGTCCACCACGCGTCGGGCCGCAGCGGCGCTGCCGGCCCGGTGCGCTCCCAGTCGACCGCCTCCTTGTAGCTGCCGGAAACGGGCACCTTCGGGACCTGGAGCACGGGCGCCTGCGAGCATCCGGCGAGCGCCAGCAGCACGACCAGCGTCGCCGCGAATCGCTTGCGACTAGTGCCCGGCATGCCCGTCCCGGCCCGCTGCCCCCGCCTCGGCTGGCTGCGATGCCAGCACCGCGACGCGCACGGCGTCGCCATTCGCGATGCCATCCGGCGGGTTCTCGATCACCTTGTCGGTCGGCTTGATCCCGGACGACAGTTCGACCGTCGCCCCCAGGTCGCGAGACAGCGTCACCTGCTCGAGCCTGACCTTGTCGCCGGGCCCGAGCGTCGCGACCTGCAGGCCATCCTTGTCGAAGATCAGCGCGCTCGCCGGGATACTAAGGGCGCCCGCGGCCGACGGAATGTCAAACCGGACTCGCGCGAATCCACCCGGCAGCAACCCCGACGTCGCGTTGGCCACCGTCAGCTGTACGAGCATGCTGCCGGAGTCCGGATCGATGGCATTCGCCATTGCCTGTACCGTCGCCCCGTACTGTTTGCCGGGCTGCTCCGGGACCGTGAGCGTCGCCTGCGCGCCCGGATGGATCTGCGATGTGTAGTTCTGCGGTACGTTCACGTAGACGCGGAGCTTGCTCAGGTCCGAGACGACGAACAGTTCCGGGCCCTGCGCGCTGCCGACATTGATCAGCGCGCCCACGTCGGTTGAGCGTCGCGTCACGACGCCGTCGAACGGCGCAACGATGCGCGCGAAACGCTTCAGGGCCTGGTAGCGGTCCACATTGGCCTGCAGCGCCCTCACCTCGGCCTGCTTGGCCGCGAGGTCCGCGGTTTTCTCCTCGACCTCCTGCTGCGACACCGAGTCGCCCGCGAGCAGCGACTGCCAGCGCTGCGCAGTGGTCCCGGCAAGCGCGGCATTCGCCCGAGCGTTGGCGAGTTCCGCCTGGGCCTGCAGCAGCTGCTGGTCGAGATCCGGTGTCTCTATTTCCGCGAGCAGCTGTCCAGCATGAACGCTGGCGCCGATGTCGGCGTACCAGGCCTTCAGATAGCCGCTCACGCGGGCATTGATAGGCGCCCGCGCGAATGCCTCGATCCGGCCAGGCAACTCGAGCGGTGCGCCCGCCCCGGCAGGCTGCGCCGTGACGATCGTGACGGTGGGTATCGCGGCTTCGGACGTGCGCTCGCGCAATCGCTTTGCGTCGACGAGTCGTGTCGCGGTGCCGTATGCGACCACGACCAGTGCGGCGATGGCGGCGAAGGCGACGATCCTGCGCACGGTGCGCGCCTGCGCTGCGGACGTCGAGGGATCAGCTGGCATGGAGCTCTCCTGGAGCGGTGGACCGGGCAGCCTTCGCCTCCCGACGACCGTGCACGACGCTGAACACGACGGGAACGAAGACGAGCGTCGCAACGGTGGCGAAACACAGGCCACCGATCACCGCACGCCCGAGAGGGGCGTTCTGCTCGCCGCCTTCGCCGAGACCGAGCGCCATGGGCAGCATCCCGATGATCATCGCGAGCGCAGTCATCAGCACCGGCCGAAATCGCACGAAGCCTGCGTCGAGTGCGGCCTGTGCGGCCCCGACGCCCGCATCGAGTCGCTCGCGCGCGAAGGAGATCACCAGCACGCTGTTCGCCGTGGCGATGCCCATGCACATGATCGCGCCGGTGAGAGCCGGTACCGAGAGAGTAGTGTGCGTCGCGAACAGCATCCAGACGATGCCGGCAAGCGCCGCCGGCAGCGCCGTGATGATGACGAACGGGTCGGCCCAGGACTGGAAATTCACCACTATCAGCAGGTAGATGAGCACGATGGCGCCGAGCAGCCCGAACAGCAGGCCCGTGAATGCACGGTCCATGGTCCGGACCTGTCCTACCAGCTCGACCGACGAGCCTTTCGGCACGTCCTGCGCCGTCTCCGCGAGTACGCGCCGGATGTCCCGCGCCACACCACCAAGGTCGCGGTCCTGGGTCGTGGCGTGGATCTGCACGACGGTCTGCAGGTCGTACTGGCTCACGACGGCATCGACCGTGGCGCGGTTCACGCGGGCGATGCCACCGAGCAACTGCGGTGTAGTGGTGCCCGGCCCGCTGACCGGCATCTGCTCGAGCGAGGACAGGCTGTCCAGCGCGTACTGAGGCGTCTGCAGGACGATCGGATATGTCACGCCCGAGTCGCTCAGCCAGTATGTCGGCGCGACCTGGCTGCTCCCGGCGAGATTGACGACCATGCTGTTGGTGACGTCGCGGGCAGTGAGGCCGACTGCCTGCGCCTGCGTGCGATCCATCGTAACGTTGAAGACCGGTCGGCGGTTCGTCTGCTGGATGCGTGCGTCCGCCAATCCCGGGATGCTCCTGATCTTCTTCAGCAGCTGTCTCGCGTAGGCGAAGCTCGCGTCGACGTCCCGGCCACGCACCTGGACGTCGATCGGCGCCGGTGCGCCGAAGTTGAGAATCTGGCTGACGATGTCGGCCGGGGGGAACGAGAACGTCGAGTCCGGAAACTCGCGTGGCAGTCGTTCGCGCAAGCTGCGAACGTAGTCGGCGGTCGGCCGGTGTCCCTTGCGCAGCGCGATCTGGATGTCGCCGTCCTGGCTGCCGATCGTTCCGGTGCTGTTGTAGGTCGTATTGATGCTGCTGATCGGCAGGCCTACGTTGTCGACGATGGTCGTGATCTCTTCGGACGGGATCACCTCGCGTATCGCCCGCTGTATGAGCGTGAAGCGTGCGGCCGTTTCCTCCACGCGCGTACCGACCGGCACCCTGGCGTGGAGCAGGATCTGGCCGCCATCCACCGACGGGAAGAAGTCGCTGCCGAGGAATGGGACCAGCATGAACGAACCGGCGACGACGGCCAGGAACCCCGTCAGGAACCGGCGCCGGATCGAGATCAGGTACCCGAGCAGGCTGCGGTAGCCGTCACGGAGACGCTCGAAGCGACTCTCGAACGCACGCTGGACCCGCACCAGCGGGTTGCTCGTCGGCGGTAGCGCAGTGGGGGTGCCGTGCAGGCCTGCGTGCAGCGCGTGCGGGCGCAGGAGGTACTTCGACATCGTCGGCACCAGCGTCCGCGACAGCACGAAGGAGCAGATCATCGCGTACACGACGGCCTCGGCCATCGGCACGAACAGGAAGCGCGCCACGCCTTCCAGGAAGAACATCGGCACGAACACGATACAGATGCACAGCAACGACACGAACGCGGGCGTGACGATCTGGTTGGCGCCATCCAGGATGGCCGTCTCGACGTCCTTGCCCTGCTCCAGGTGCCAGTTGATGTTCTCGATGGTCACGGTCGCATCGTCGACGAGGATGCCTACGGCGAGCGCCAGGCCGCCCAGCGTCATGATATTGAGCGTCTGGCCGGTCGCCGACAGTCCGATGATCGAGCCGAGCACGGACAAGGGAATGGACACGGCAATGATCAGTGTCGAGCGCCAGCTGCCGAGGAACAGCAGGATCATCACGCTGGTGAGCGTGGCGGCGATCAGTCCTTCGAGTGCGACGCCGCGGATCGCCGCGCGCACGAAGATCGACTGGTCGTTGATCGGTACGACGTTGATGTTGTCTGGCAGCTGCGGACGGATCTCGATGAGCTTTTCCCGGATGCCATCCACGATGGCGAGCGTGGAAGTCGTGCCGTTCTTCAGCACCGACATCAGCACCGAGCGGTCGCCGTCCACGTGCACGATGTTGGTCTGCGGCGAATTGCCGTCGTGCACCTGGGCCACGTCGCGGATGTAGATCGTACTGCCGTTGACCACCCTGATCGGCAGGCCGCCGATCTGCTCGATCAGCTCCGGGGCGTTGTTGAGCAGGATCGGATACTCGATCGAGCCGATCTTCTCGGTGCCAACCGGCAGGATCACGTTCTGGTCGGCCAGGGCCCTGGCAACATCCACGGCCGTCAGCCCGCGCGCCTGCAGGGCCGCGAGGTCGAGGTCGACCTGCACCAGGCGCTGCTTGCCGCCGTACGGCCAGGGTATCGCGGCGCCCTGGACGGTGATGAGCCGCGAGCGGATCTGGTTCGTGCCTATGTCGAACAGGTTCTGCTCGGTCAGTCCCTTGCCCGACAGCGCGAGCTGCAGGATCGGCACGGTGGATGCGTTGTAGTTGAGGATCAGGGGCGGCGTCATGCCGGCCGGCATCTGCCGGGTCATCGTCTGGGATATGGCCGTCACCTGTGCGTTTGCGACCGCGATGTCGACGCCCGGGTGGAAGAAGATCTTGACGATGCCCATGCCCGGGTACGTCGTAGCCTCGATGTGCTCGACGTCGTTGACGGTGGTCGTGATCGCCCGCTGCGACAGCGTGGTGATGCGCCCGGCCATGTCGTTCACGGGCATGCCGGTGTATTGCCATGCGATGGCGATCACCGGAATGCGGATTTCCGGAAAGATGTCCGTCGGGGTCCGCAAGGCGGCGAGCGGCCCGATGATGATCAGCAGCAGCGCCATCACCACGAAGGTGTATGGCTTCTGCAGCGCGGTGCGGACGACATTTACCAGCACCGGCGACTCTCCCGGCACGGTGCGTCGAGCGCGTCGCCGACCGGTGTCATCGGCGGGCCGAGCCGTTCTTCGCCGACGCGCGGCCGCGCGTCACCGCGGGCGCCCGGCCGCCCTCGTCCGCGATTCCCGGCAACAGCGCGCCGAGGTTGCGGTGGATGCGGTCCATCGCCGCCATGAGCTGCGCTTGCTGCCGCGGCCCCAGGCCGGCCAGCGCCTCGTCGTGCGCGAGGTCGCGCAGCATCCAGATCGTCTCGAGCACCGGACCCGATGGCCTGCGCAGGTAGAGAGCGCGGACCCGTCGATCACCGCGGACGGCCCGGCGTTCGATCAAGCCGTTCGCCTCCATGCGCGTGAGCAGGCGGCCCAGCGTCATCGGGTCCATGTCCACCAGATAGGCGAGCCGCGCCTGGCAGATGCCTTCGTGGCGCGACAGGTGGCCGAGCACGCGGCACTGGTCGAGGGTCAGGCCGTGCCCGGCCGCGTGGCGCTCGAAATTTCGCGAGTAGAGTCGCGAAATATCCTTGAGCAGGAAACCGAAGTTGGCGCGCTGGTCCATCTTCATTGCTGGTCTTCTCTGTGCCGGCAACGCGGGCCAGGGTCGCCGGGGGGCTGTGCCTTGAAGATCATATCAGGTGATATGATCTACTCGTCAAGTGACCCGATGGCGGCCTCCGCCACTGCCGCGCGTGGTACAGGCTGGCGAGCCCTTCGATTAAGGATCGCGATGAACAGGCGCCGGCACGCGGAAGCGCAAGAATTTCCGCGCAGAGCAACGGAGTGGATGGTGCGAAAGGAGGGACTCGAACCCTCACGGGGATTACCCACTGGAACCTAAATCCAGCGCGTCTACCAGTTCCGCCACTTTCGCGGGCAAGCCGCCCCTGCCGGCGACCGGGCGGATTCTATAGGGAAATCAATCGATAAGCGCGTCCGCCGCGCGCCGTTCCCGGTCCAACAATAGCGAAGGCAGCAGAGCCGCCAGCAGGCACAGCAGCAGTATTACTGTGCCGAGATTAATGACGAGGCCGTAGTTCGACTTCCCGACCACCAGCGCCGCGAGCATTGGCCCGGAGGCCAGCCCCATCTTCGAGGCAAACCCGCCCAGAGCCGCCATCTGGCCGGTCGCGTCGAACTCGGCGCACATTCCAAGCAGGTACGGGATACCAAAGGCCCAAGTCATGCCCACCACGCAGTTGGCCACCACGTAGACAGCGGCAAGTCCACTGAAGTGCAGTGCCCACGTGGCGGCGGCCGTGACGAGAATCGCGATGATGAGCGGCACGGTGCGCCCGTAGCGCGTGGAGAGAAAAATCACGAGTGCCGAGCCCGCGATGGCGATCCAGTCCGCAACCGCGAGCGCCGGACTCGTGATCCCCGTGCCGAGTCCGGCCGCCTTGCCGATGCCTATGGCGTAAGCGTACACGGCCATGTTGCCCCCCTGGAAAAGGAAGGTCGCGAGCAGGCTCAGTATCAGCGGCCCGCGACGCAGCCGCCCGTCGGCAGTCCTCACGGCACGCTTCGGCTTGCCACCGGCCGGGTATGAGTCCAGGAACGGCACCATGGCAAGTGTCACGGCACTGAACATGATCAGCGCGGCGAACAGCACCCAGGTGCCCAGTAACGGGACGAGCGGCGGCAGCAGCATCAGGCCGATCCCGCCGACGCCGACCTGGACCAGCAGCAGGTAGCCGAAGGTTCGATCGGCCTCTCGAGTGCGGGAGATGATCGAGAAACCGATGCCGACCAGCATGCCGCCGATGAAGCCGTGCAGGAATCGCACCACCAGCAATTGCTCGAAGCCGTGCAGCGTCATGGACACCAGGTCCATGCAGATCAACCCGACCAGCAGCACATACGCGGCCACGCGCCAGTTGATCCGCTTGACCAGGAACACGGCCACAAGCGCCCCGAGCGCCGCGCCATAGACGTTGCTCGACCCGATCATCCCCGCCTGGCGATTGCTGAAGCCCGCGCCGTGGATCAGGCCGTCAACCAGCGCCGGCATGATATTCACGTAGAAGAGCCCGGCACTCGCAAGGAACGCGAGCAGGATCCGGGCAATCTCCCCGTTTGGCGACGCCTTGCGCAAGCCGAGGAAGACGACATCGGCCGGGCGGCCTTTGCCGGCAGAGGGAAGGTTCATTGTTGCTGGTTCCCTGGTGGCTGGGGCTCGCGGGACCCCGGTGCGCAGTAAGGTCGGATGTTCGCGGCCTCGCGCAGGGCGCGCATGAAGTGGAAATCACCGCCGTCGCTGAAATAGTAGTAGGCGACGTCGTTCGGCATCAGCACGAGGCTGATCCCGCCGTAACCGGACATGAACGGAACGAACTGGTCCGCGTCGCATCCCGGAAGGCCGGCGACACGCACGGCCCAGAAGCCGTTGTTGTACACGAGTGCACCGTCCTCCGATGCACGAAGGCCGCGGTCGCCGGGCTCGCGCTGCAGGGCGGCCCGGTACATCGCGGGATCGAGCAACTGCCCGGGGAGACTGCTGGTTGACTCGAAGAACCGCGCCAGCTTTGCGACGTCGTCGGGCTGGAGCAGCAATCCGTAGCCGGTGAATGGCTGCGCGATCGCGTCCCTCGTGCGACGCACGTTTCCGACAGCGGCGCCGAGGCCTGCCGCGCGCCACACGCCCGGTGCCAGCACGTCGTCGACGATGTCGGCCTTCGCGCCCAGCTCGCGCCGCACGACGTCGGACATCGCGGATCCGAGGATGTAGGTGTCGCTCGTCCGGTAGACGAAACGCTCTCCCGGCGGCGCATGTCGCGGAAATCGATTGCAGGCGTAGTCGATCTTCGCCGCGTGCGTTGCGGCCATGAAGAAACCCGGATCCACGCCGGCCTCGTACTCGTCGGCATGGTCAGCTGCCGAGAGATAGTTGCCGCTCGTCATGTCCAGCAGGTTCTCGAGCGACACGTCCGACCAGTTGCCGCTAGCGCGACACTCGGGCACGTGGTCGGACACGCGCTCGAGCCGCGTCCCGGGGTAGAGTTTCTCGAGACGCATCAGCGCCAGCGCAGCGAAGGCCGATTTTGCCAGCGAGTAGGACGGCAGTTCGATCTGCTCGCAGAACGGGTACTCGCCCGCGCGGGTCGGGCATCCGCCCGCGTAATGGATGCCACCGACTACGACACCCCATGTGGTGAGATCGGCGGGCTTCACGTCTTCGGGATGGGCGAAGCTGGAAAGGTTCGTGCCGGGATAATCCCGTGCAAGCTCGGCGACGGGCTTGCGCGGCAGGCGGCCGGCGGCCTCGATCTCGTGGGCGCGGACGATGACATCACGCGCTGGAACCGGTTGCGGCGTGTAGCTGGCAACGAGCAGTCCCCACAGGTCTGCCTTGAAGTATGCGCAGGTCTCGGTGCTTACCTGGTAGGCCGCCTTCGACATTCGGCCATCCGCGCGGTAAAGGAAACTCAGCACGCCGTTGTGCACGCAGTTCGCGTTGACCTCGACCAGCGCGAAGGGAATCGACGCGCGTGAGTAACCGTCGTCGTCCGGTTCGCGCCACACCCGCCCGGTGCCGATGACGAACTCCCAGTACGGGTGCGAGGATGGAAACGGGCCTGCGCGGGCCGGGATCAACCGGTCGCCGTGCTGCATGAAATCGAGGTCGAGGTCAGGCAGCCGGGCCACCGCGGCGTCGGCCGATGCAGCCGTCTGGTAATCGTCGCGCAGCACCCTCGAGCCCGGCGGATGCGCGCCGGCGCGCAGCCTGAGCCGCCCCTCGAACACGTCGGCCGCTCGACCGCCCGACTCGCGCGGCGCATAGGCGGCCATCGGCAGCGGCTCGACGTAGGACCAGCCGCCCAGCATTTCCCCCGCACGCAACGCGGTCCGCTGCCCGGGCGGCACGGCCCCGGGCGGCACCTGGCCACTTGCCGACGTGACGACGACCAACAACGCGGCAAACAGGGCATGGCGCAAGCGCAACGTCGGCTAATCCGTGTCGATGCCGGCTGCGGCGAGCCGCACTCTCAGCGGCTCGAGTTGCCTCGAGTAGCGGCGCCAACGGCCGATCGAATGGGAATAAACAGGCTGTCGCACCTGCAACGCACTCGCCGTCGTGGAGGCGGCCGCGTTCTCGTGAAACCGCAGGCAGCGCTCGTCCCACGCGAGGCCGCAGTAATCGAGCAGCCTCCGCGCCTCTCCTTCCAGGTCAGCCACGAGGTCTTCGTACCGGACCGTGTGGATCACGCCCGGCATCGCAGCTCGCCAGTGGCGCATCAGTTCCGTGTACGCGATGAAGTAACGACCGAGGTCGTCCAGGTCGTACGAGAAAGGATACGCGTCGCGGAACAGCTGCTTGTAGACCGAATAGCAGCTGTCCATCGGGTGCCTATCGAGGCTCACGATGCGCGCGCGCGGCAACGCCCGGTGGATCAGCCCGGCGTACAGGTAGTTGAACGGCAGCTTGTCGATGAATCGCAGCCGAGTGTCCCGGTAAGGAAGCGTGGCCGCCAGGTAGGCTTCGCCCAGCGCCTGGAAATCGATCATGGCCGCGCGATCAACGAAGTCGAGACGCGATGCCAATGCGCCGCCGGGCAACCCCCGCACCATCCTGACCAGTTCCAGCGAGAAGCTGTTCAACTCGCCCGCGGCGCAGACTTCGGGGTGGCTGGCGAGGATGCGCTCCACGAGAGTCGTCCCGGTCCTGGGCAGGCCGAAGACGAATATCGCCTCTTCCCCGAGGGCGCCGGCCTGCGTACCCGCGATCTGATCGCCGCCGAAGACCTCGCCAATCCGTCGCATGATGTCGAGATCGGTCTGGACGTCATAGCGCATGTGCCGACGCTTCAGGTCCGCGCCCTCCTTCAGGCGCGCGAACGAGGCGTCGAAGTCGCCAATGTCCTCGAGTTCCTTTGCAAGCGCATAACACAGTTCCACGCGACCAGCAGGGGACTTCGCGGTCGCGAGCACCGCCTCGATCCCGGCGACATGGTTGTGCTCGCGCGTCTGCCTGCGCAGCTGGGCGCGCCCGTTGTATGCCTCGTAGTCCTGGGGCCGGAGCGAAATGGCAGTGTCGTACGCTGCTTCAGCGCCCTCGGCGTCGCCGAGGTAGCGCAGCACCGCCGCGAGGTTGTAGTGGTGCTGTGCGTTGCGCGGATCGAGCGCGATGGCGCGTTGGTACTGGTCGCGTGCCGCGCGCTGGTCCCCGAGCTGGTGCAGTACCGCGCCGAAATCGTCGTGCAGCATGGCATCGCCGAAGTCGCGGCCCAGCAGATCCGCCGCGCCGGCTCGCGCCGCCGCCAGGTCGCCGGACTCCAGCAGGCACTTCACCCGCTGCAGCAGGTACCTGCCCGACTGCTCGAGATCCAGTGCCCTGTCCACGGCTCGCAGCGCATCCGTGTGGTTCCGTGCCTTCCTCATCAGGAAGCTCGCGAGGTACCAGCCGTGGGCGTAGTCAGGGAATTCGGCGTTCAGCGCCTGGCAGGCCTCGAGCGCTCCACGCAGGTCACGCGCATCGATGCGTGAGGTGACCAGCCCAGCCAGCCGCGTCCGGTCCTGCGGCATTGCGCGTGTCATGTCTGAAGTTCGCGAAATTCCAGCCCCTGTTGCCCGGCATTCACGCACGCGTCCCGCCGCAAGGCAAGAAGGCCGGGGGCCGGCCTTCCTGCCCGGCTGCGTCAGAACTTGTAGCCGATGACCAGCCCGAAGGTCCTCGGCAGCGCGATGAAGTTGCGCTGGTTGGAGCCGTAGAAGTTCTGCGTCGGATCGGTATTGGACCCATAGGCCAGAGCCGTGCCGATACCGGTCGTGCCGGAGTCATTGAAGATGTTCTTCACGTACAACGACGCGTTCCAGCTTTCCCAGGTGAAGTTCCCACTCAGGTTCCAGATCTGGAAGGAGTCGATCTTGGCGTAGTACTTCGAGAACACCGAGTCCGGCGCGTAAATCGCGCCTGACGACACGCTAGGGTTCGGGTTCCCGGTGTCCTTGCAGTTCGGGGCCCGCCAGGTAGTCGTGTAGTACTCTGTCTGGCAGTCGCTGTTGCCGAGGGCGTTGACCGTGCCTGACTGGTAGTACCCGCTCAGCACGGCGCTGAACCCCACGTCGTGGGCGAATGAGGTCTCGTACATTAGCGAGGCGCTCAGTATGTTCTCTGCGGCGCCCGGCAGGTCGCCCCCATCCTTGCCGATCAGGTCACTGTAATAGATGCCGTCTGCGTACAAGTTGCCGCCCGGCTGGTAAACGGGGCCTGTCAGCTGCGCGTCGGTAAAGGTGTAGCCGAGCATGTAGGAGAACTCGTCATTGATGCGACCCGATAGCTCGAGTTCGATACCCTGCGTGGTCGCGGTGTCACCGTTTACGACCGCGAAGAAGCCCCAGTTCGAGGATTGGGTGTTTAGCTGCGGCCGGTTCCAGTCCGTGTAGAAGAGGGACACCGAGTAGTTCAGCGCGTCCATCGTGCCCTTGAAGCCGAGCTCATAGTTGTCAACGGTGTCGGACTTGAAGGTCAGGTAAGCCGGGTTTTCGGCGTAGTGGCCGGAGGTCGGCACCGCGTTCGAACCGCCGTGGCGATAGCCCTGCGAGAACGTCGCGTAGAGCATGGACTTGTCCGTCACGTCCCAGGCGAAGTTGCCGCGAAACAGGAAGTCACTCTCGCTCTGGTCCGCCTTGGCAACACCGGCCGAGGCTCCCGACGGGTCCCAGATCGGGATATCGACGCGGGCATTGACATTCACGGAGCTGTCGAACCAGCGGCCGCCGAGCGTCAAGTGCAGGTCGTCGGTGAAGTTGAACGTCATTTCGCCGTAGAGCGCGGTCTCGTCGTAGGTCTGGCGACGCCGGAACAGGAAGTCCTGGTCCGTCGTGTACGGCGCGAGCCCGTACAAGTCGATCGCATTCAGGTACGGGATGTAGCCCACCAGGTAGCTGTTCTGCCCGAGCAGGCTGTCCTGGTTCGTGTAATAGAGCCCGGCGAGCCAGTCGACGAAATGTTCGCCATCCGAAACCAGACGAAATTCCTGTGTGAACGCGCTCTGGTCGTAGAACCGGTCGGCCTTCGCAATCGGCCGCGGCGAGCTGCCGTAGAACCTGAACCAGCCGTTGCGTGCATAGGTGCCCGAATTGTCGCTGATGCCGTTGCCGTTCTCGCCGAAGTACGAAGTGCTCGACGTGAGCGTCGCGAATCCGAGGCCGACCTCCATCTCGAGCGCGGTGAGCTGCACCGTACGGTCGGACGGCTCCTTCTGAACGGCCCCGTACTGGTAGTCCTTGTACTTCTGCCCGGTGACCTCGTTGATGCCGCTGGTCGTCTGACGCCGGCCGCCGGTGTGATCGTCCTGCCACATGTAGGACAGGCGCGCCTCGAAATTTTCACCGGGTGACCACAGTGCCGCGGCGCGCGCGTACTTGAGGTCCACGTTGTCCACGTCCTTCAGCCGCTTGTATACCGGCGTGCCGGTCACGATGTCGCCGTTGTCCGGCACCGGCACGCCGTCTTGCTGCACGTAGACGTTCGGGTAATCGACGATGCCGTCGTTGTTGATCATGCCGGCAGAGGCGCGGAACGCGATTGTGTCCCCGATCGGGACATTCAGCATCACGTCGGGATTGAAGTTGTAGCCGCCCGACCCGTCCGTAACGCCCATGTTGACACTCGCGTAGCCACTGAGTGCGCTCGTGTCGGGCTTGTTCATGATGTAGCGGACATTACCGGCCAGCGAACCCGACCCGTACAGCGTGCCCTGCGGCCCGCGCAGCACCTCGATGCGCTCGATGTCCTTCAGCACGAAGTTGCTGTTCAGCGCCGTGTCGTCGATGTAGACGGCGACTGCCGTCGGCGCGGCCAGCGGCACGTCTCCGTTCGAGGCGCTGTCAACGTTGATGCCACGAATGATGATGCTTCCGGCCATGCCGGAGTTGCGGAATCCGCGATCCAGCACCGAGATGCCGGACATCATTCGCAGCGCCTCGACCTGGTCGCTGATGATGCCCGACGTGAGAATCTCGCCGCTCATCGCGGAGATATTGAAGGGAATTTCCTGCACCGACTGCTCACGCCGTGTCGCGGTGACTACGATCTCCTCGAGTCCCTGGTCGCCCGTGGCGGCCATCGCGGTGCCTGCCCCGACGCACTGCAATCCTGCCGCGGCGAACGACAACGCAATGGCGCCGCCCCTGGGACGGGCTGCGCGCAGGCATTGCCTGACTGCAGCGGCCAGTACGCTGGCTCCACCGAACTCGTGATTGCTCATACCAGACCCCCTCTCGTTATTTGCCGTGGTCGGCGACGCCGCCGTTGTTACAGAAAAATATTCGACGTTCGGGATGCTCCATAGATCCAGTCCGTGATGATCAATTGGTCCAGATCACTCGGATTCCTCGCCTGGTTCAGCGGAGCGGGATGGCATGTCCAGCGGTCCGAGTTCGCGCAGCGACTCGGACTGGCCATGGCCCTCGACGTAGGGTGGAAACTTCACGGTACTGTCGCGGAAACTCTTCAGGACCTGCCCGAGCCCGAGCAGTCCGCGCTTCCGACTGCGCCGCACGAGGTCCAGGTCGAGTTCGACCGGAATCACTTCGTTGCCGATGCCGGCCTGGTGAATGACGTTTCCGTCGGGACCGACCACGATGGAGCGGCCGTTGCCCAGCCTGCCCGCGCAGTTGACGTCCACCAGGTAGCACTGGTTCACCGCCGCGTTGGTCCGCGCGATGGCGAGTTCCAGGTCGCGGTCGATGGTATTGGTCATCGTCGGATGGATCAGGACTTCGGCACCCATCCAGGCCAGCGTGCGCGTCGTCTCCGGGAACCACATGTCGTAGCAGATCGACACGCCGAACCTGCCCACGTCCGGTACGTCGAAGACCACGAACTCGGTACCCGGCGTGATGCCCTTTTCGTACGGCAGGAACGGGCACCTCCCGGTAGCGTGCAACGACCTCGCCGCGCGGGTTGATCACCGGGGTCGTGTTGTAGATGCGGTCGCCGTCGCTCTCGTGCAGCGAACCCGGTACGAGCCACAAGCCGAGGTCGCGCGCCATGTCGCAGAGCGATTGCTCCACGCGCCCCGGCATCGGCTGCGCGTTCGCCACGTTCGGACCGAACAGCGACAGCTCGGCCAGCACGGCCATGTCCACCCAGGGAAAGCGCAGCTTGAGCCGCTCCAGCTCTGAGCGCACCAGGTGCAGGTTGTCCTGCGCCGATAGCTCGAGTTGTATGCCAGCCACGGCGAAGTGATACATGGACAGCTCCGTAGGCACGTGGGGCCCTGGACCCCGGTCGGAGCAGGCTAGGTGAGGCGGCTAGTGCCGTGTAGTGCCAGTTTCATGAAGCAAATTGGTCCAGTCCACTCGCGGAAGAGCCATCCCCGACACCCGGGTGAAACGTCAGCGTGTCCTCGATGTGGCCGGACTCGAGATAGAACTTGAGACACGACCCGTCGAGCACCAGCGCGTAGGACGGGGTTTCCCCGTACTCACCAGCGGTTCCATTGCCGAACGTAGCGGTCGCCGTCCAGCCACCACCGCCCCGAATCCTGGTCTTCGCCGTTCAATCCGGCACGACCGGTCATGGCCCCGTCTGCGCTCCAGCGGATCTCCAGCGGCTCGCCGTAGACCCGCTTGGTCGTCATGGATGCACCGGGCAACATCGCTTGTATGTCGTCGGCGAGCAGGCGCTGACCCTGGCAGCTGTCGAGGTGCTCCGTTGCTCCTGCCGTGAGCTCCCGCACCACGCCCGCGAGTTCCGCCACGCCAGCGCGAATGCGTTCTGTCGGAATCGCCGACACGCCGAGCCGGAAGCAGTTGAGAGGCCGGCGCGACAACGCATAGAAGTGGTCAACGGGCTCGACCAGCACGCCGCGGCGCGCCGCTTCCGCCACCACGCGAGACATCGAGTTCCGGAGAGCCCTGTACCCACAGCACCGTACCGCCGTGGCTCGGGGGCAAGTGCCACCCACGGCGGCAGGTAGAAGTTGAGCGCGTTGCGCAGAGCCTCCGAGCGGCGCCGGAACGTCGTGCAGGCTGCGCGTCAGCGCATCGTAGTGGCCGAGACGGATGAAGTGCGCCATGGCGCGCTGGTTGTTGCGCGGCGGATGACCGACCATGAACCCGCGAAGCTTGCGCGCCTCCGAAATGAGTTCGGGCGCGGCGACCATGAAGCCGAGGCGCAACCCGGGTGCCAGCACCTTGGTCAGT
>CAVSZE010000011.1:0-8009 GCA_963732375.1 uncultured Gammaproteobacteria bacterium | reverse complement strand
GTATCCCTCCGCGTTCGCCGATCTCGAGCCCTGCCGCCCTGGCCAGCGTCGTGTCCGGCCGGACGCCGAGCGAGAGGATCACCAGGTCGGCCGGATAGACTTGGCCGGACTTCGTCTGCACCTCCAGCGCGCCGCCGTCCAGTTGCCTGAAGCCTGCCACGCCGTCGTTGAGCGCCAGGCGCAGGCCGTGCGCTTTCACGTGCTCCCCGACGAGCCTGGCGAATTCCCGATCGAGCGGAGCGAGTACCTGGTCGAGCATCTCGACCAGCGTTACCTCGAAGCCGAGATGGACCAGGTTCTCCGCTGTTTCTAGGCCGATGAAGCCGCCGCCGATCACGACGGCACGCTTCGGCGGCTTGACGAACTGGATGCCAGAGTAGTTGTTCATCCCCGCCAGGAACGTCGTGCCCCGCTCGATCCACTCTCGTATCGCACGGGCGTCCGGCACGGTGCGCACCTGGAAGATGCCAGGCAGGTCAATGCCCGGCAGCGGCGGGTGGACCGAAGGCGCACCTGGCGACAGCACCAGCTTGTCGTAGGTCTCGGTCGTCACCTCGCCCGTCACGACGTTGCGCAGCTCCACGGTCTTCTGTTTCGGCGAAATTGAAATCGCCTCGCAGTTCGTTCGAGCATCGACCGCGAAGTTGCCGCGGAACACCTGCTCGTTCGCGACCATCAGGCTCGATTCTTTCGCGATGACGCCGGAGATGTGATACGGAAGCCCGCAGTTCGCGTACGAGACGTACGGTCCGCGTTCCACCATCAGGATCTCGGCTTTCTCGTCCAGCCTGCGCAACCGTGCCGCACAGGACGCCCCACCCGCAACTCCGCCAACGATGATGACTTTCATGGAACGGAACTTAGCAAAGAGTCGTACCCCGGAGTATCGGGGACTGCCGAATCCGGCGTTGACTTACACGCCCGAAAGCGGGAGCTAGCAGCCGGAAGCGATCAGCTCCCGCAATGCCGTCGCGCGATCCAGCGACGGCCTGACGTCTTTCGACCAGGCCGCCACGCGATACAGTCGACGCACCGCGTCGCCCACGTCCGCCGTGACCCCGTAGTGGACGGTGCCGTAGTTGTCCCACAGGGCCACGTCGCCGCGTCGCCACTGGTGGCGCACCTGTAGTTCCGGGACCGTGGGCAGCTCGTTCGCGATCCTGAGGATCAATTCGCTCATCTGGGCCGCATAGCCGTGCACGCGTTTCACGTAGCCGTTGCCGATAAACAGTCCCAGGCGGCCGGTGAACGGGTGGTTGATGACGGCGGGGTGCGTCGCGACCTCGCCCAGCTTGAAAAGCTTTTCCGGGTCGGTGGTGGAGTCTCCAAACCCGTGCCGCAACGCCATGTAGACCGTGTCGTGCTCGATGTCGAGATTCAGGAACATCAGCTTCAGCGCGTAGGGCAGCCGCTCGTATGCGGCCGTCGCGCTCGCCCACATCGTGTCTGCACCGAACGGCACTTCGTCCGCCTGCAGGATCGACATGATGTTCGGGTGCCTGCGGGCGGTGACGTCGTGATGCCAGATGTCGGTCGTGGTCTTTGCCTTGTCGGACTGGTACTTCTCGATCACCAGTACTTCCGGGTGCCCCTGGTCCGCCAGCGTCCTGCCGAATGCGTGCTTCTCCAGTTCCTCGCCGAAATACAGCGCGACCCGCTTCTGCTGCTCGAATGTCAGGTTCTGGTCGCGCGCGAACAGCACGCCGTACTGCCAGAGGGCTTCGCGCAGTTCCGCGGCCGATTCGTCATCCAGCTTCGAAAGGTGCAGTCCCTCGATCGTGCCGCCGATCACCGGCGTGGCCGGGATGACCTTGAAGTGCTTGAACCTGCGCTCGCTCAGGATTGGCACGCCGATCTCCCGGGGCAATGGCAGTATGAAAGTGATGCCCTGGTCACGCGCCGTAAGTCTTCTGCAGGTACTCCTGGATGGCACGGGTCTCGAACATCGCCACACCTGTATTGGGATCGATCAGGTAGGGCACCTGTACCTTTCCGGCGCGCGCCAGGAACCTGCGACGATTCTCGGTGCCGGGCGTGTAGTCATGCATGTACTCGGCGCGATACTCGGGCGGCATGTAATCCGCGTGCGAGCCCGGCGACTTGCCGACGTTGTGCAGCAGGTACGGGATCTCGAGTTCGCAGAGCTTCTCGCGCGCGAGCCGGGCGTAGGGGCTTCCCTCCCAGGAATACAGCTCGAGGGCTTTCTTCGGTCGCACGCTTGGGCGGGCGAACATGCCGAGCTTGCCGCGCGTCGCGCTGGCCAGCGTCGAGGTGCTCAACTTGCGTTCCGGGACCTTTTCCCAGTCGTGCCCATACTGCTTGTACAGGTACTCGACGATGGCTTCCGACTCGCCGAGCATCTTGCCGGTGTTCGGATCGTGCAGGAAAGGAACCTTGGTCTTGCCGCTGAGCTTCTTCAGCCGCGCGTGGAATCGCTTGCCGCGCTTTGGAACGGGATAGATCATCGCGTCGAGGTCGAGTTCGGTCAACGCCTCGCGCACGTGGCGGCAGAAGGGGCAGTATTCCGCCTCGAACAGCACCAGCGGCTTGGCCGGCGCCTGCCGGTGACCCCTGGCGATCACGCCACGGTTGACCCGGATAAGGGACGTGCCGAGGGAGGCGAGAGCGCGCAACCTCATCATCGGGTCGCCGAGACCCAGCGCAGACGTGCCGAACGACATGACCTCGGCGATGGCCGAGTTCCTGCCGCTGGGCTGACCCTTCGGTTGACCTTTGGTTGAGCCTTGGCCTGAGCCTCGCTTCCGTTGCGGACATTTTCCTGTCCTTTCGTGATTTCTTCGTGGATGCCACAGCTGTTACCTCGGCGCTCGATGCAGCGGCGCCTGTTGCAGCAATGTTGCTGCAGCGGGCTGGATCGAAGGCCCCCCTCGGAGGGGGGGTGATGACGGCTCGGAATGCTTAGAGTGCTGGCGTGGGTTCTGGCTCACGCTGACCCGTGCCCGCAGCCGCAGCAGGAAACACCGTGTACGACGTACTCGCCCGGACTCTCCCCCTCGTAGCACTCGCCTTCCTGGCCACGGCCATGTTCAGCCTGGGGCTGGAGCTGACGGTACGGCAGATCGTCGAGCCGCTGCGCGACCGGCGGCTGGTCGCCTCTTCGCTGCTCGCAAACGTGGTTGTCGTTCCACTGATCGCAGTGGTTCTTACCCGGCTCATCCCGATGCACGAGGCGCTGGCCATCGGCATCGTGGTGTACGCCCTGGCCGCCGGAACCGAGGGTGGGCCGAAGTTCGTGCAGATCGCCGGGGGCAACGCCGGGTTCGCAATCGGCCTGCTGGCAGTGCTGATCTCGATCACCATCGTGCTGATGCCCGCGGCGCTGTCCTTCGTCGTGCCGGGTGCGCACGTCGACCGCGGCGGCCTGCTCGTGAAGCTGCTGCTGGCCGTGGCAGCGCCGGTGGGATTGGGCCTGTTTCTCAGGGCGCGATTCACCGCGTTTGCAGTCCGGCTTGCCGTCGTTGTGCACAAAGGATCACTGATCTTCCTGGCGCTGTTCTTCCTGCAGGTCGTGTACGTCAACTTCGCCGAAATGCTGACGCTCGAGCCGGGCGCGATGCTGGCCGCCACCCTGTTCTTCCTGGTCTCCTTCGTGGCCAGTTATATGCTCGGTGGAACTGATCGCAGGAATCGACGCTCGCTCGGCATCATGTCGTTCGTGCGCAATGCCCCGATTTCGATGACCACGGCCACCCAGGTATTCCCGCACGATCCGGGCGTAATGGTCATGGTCACCGTGATGGCGGCGGCGTCGGTCGTGTACGCGGTCGTTCGTGGTCATTGGATTCCGTCGCTTTGGGCGCCTGAGGCGCCAGCGGGTCAGGCGGGCAGGGTTGGCAGTCCGGCCCGCCACCATGCGCGCATGCCCTGGCGAAGCTGACAGGCATCGAAGCCGCGCGCGCGCAGCATCCGCACTGCCGGGATGCTGCGATGACCCGTCAGGCAGACGGCCACCACAGGCCGTCGCTTGTCGAGAGCGAGTGATTCGAGTCGGGTCTCAAGCTCGGTCACCGGTACGTTGATGGCTCCTGCGATCCGGCTGCTGCGCCACTCGATGGCGGTGCGTACGTCCACGAGCTGCGGTGCAGTGTTTTTCTTCAGGCGCGCGTGCAGCTCCCGAGCGTCGATCTCGGGAACCCGTCCGAACGGCCACCACCAGAATGACTTCATGATCGTTACCGGCTGAGAATGTGTATTGCCACGGATGCTTCCTCGATGCCGTGGAAACCGCCGTCATTTTCCTGGATGGCGTGACGCGCGCCGGGCACCTGGCGCGGACCCGCCTCACCGCGCAGCTGCGTCGTGAGTTCGTGCAGTTGCGCCAGGCCCGTCGCGCCCAGTGGATGACCCCTGGATTCGAGTCCCCCGGACGGGTTGACCGGAAGGCGTCCGCCCAGCGCGAATTCGCCACGCTCCGAGGCGGGACCGCCATCGCCAGCTGGCACAAAGCTGAGATTCTCGACCTGGATGATCTCACCCATGGCCGTGACGTCGTGTACTTCGGCTACGTCCATGTCTTCCGGTCCAAGCCCGGCCTGTTGGTAGGCCTGGTTTGCAGCGAGGTGCGACAGGTGCAGTTCGGGCTGGTCCAGGCGGCGACGACCAAAGCTGCGCAGCACGCTTGCGGTCACCCGCACGCAACGGTTCCTGGTTGCGCCTATGCGCCGGAGACCTTCCTCGGTGCATAGGATGACCGCGGCCGCGCCGTCCGACAGCGGCGCGCACATCGGCACTGTCAGCGGATAGTGCACCGCAGGTGCCGCAAGGACCTCGTCGATGCTGTAAGTCCTGCGGACCTGGCAATTGGGATTCAGCATCGAGTGATGACGGTTCTTGGCCGCGACGGCGGCGAGCTGTCGCTGCGTAGTACCGTATATTTTCATGTGCAGCCGCGACAGTCCGGCGGCGATGGCCATGAACGCACTGGGCGACTGGCAGGCTGGCGCATGCGCCGGCATTTCCAGGCCTTCCGACATCTGCTCCAGCACCCGCCGGCTCTCGTCGGAACGGGCCACGTCCCAGCCGCCCTCGAGCAGCGAGAACGCCGTGGACTTGTCCAGGATGTTCATCTTCTCGGAGCCCAGCACCAGCGCAACGTCCGCGGATCCGGCGCGCAGGCTCTGTACCGCCAGGTGGAACGCGGCACTGCCGGAGGCGCAGGCGCTCTCCACGTTGAAGATCGGGATCGAGTCGATGCCGATCCTGCCGAGCACCACATGACCCGGGATGGCGACCTGGCCCTGCAGGTGACCCTGCGTGATGCCGGAGTAGAACGCGACGCCGATGTCGGCGATGCTGCAGCCGGCGTCCTTGACAGCGGCCTCGAGCGCGTCGCGCGCCAGGTCGAAGACCGGCCGGTCCAGGTGGCGACCAAAGACCGTGGTGGCGATGCCGGCGATGTATACGGGAGTCATTGCGGGATGCAGACGGGAGTCATGCCGGCGCCTGCGCCTACGGCGCCGAAGCCACCGGCACGCGCATCGTGACGAACTCCTCGGCCGCGGTCGGGTGGATGCCGATGGTGGCGTCGAAGACCGCCTTGGTCGCTCCAGCCTTCATCGCCACCGCAAATCCCTGCACGATCTCGCCCGCGTCGTCGCCGACCATGTGCAGTCCCACGACGCGGTCGGTGGCGGCATCGACCACGAGTTTCATCAGCGTGCGCTCGCCGCTGCCGCTCAGCGTGTGCTTCAGTGCCTTGAATTCGCTGCGAAAGACGCTGACCGTGCCGAACTCGGCGCGGGCTTCGGCCTCGGTCATGCCGACGGTCCCGACGTTTGGATGGGTGAACACGGCCGTAGGGATGAAGTCGTAGCTCAGGCTGCGTGGAGCCTTGCCCGCGGCTGGTCCGAACAGCTGGTCGACGACCACCATGGCTTCGGCCAGCGCGATCGGCGTGAGTTGCACGCGCGCGGTGACGTCGCCAACCGCGTAGATCGACGGCGCGCTGGTACGGTAGTGCTCGTCGACCAGCACCGCACCGTCGGCACCCTGTGCAACGCCGGCGACATCGAGCCCGAGGCCTTCCACGTTTGGAATGCGACCGGTGGCGCAGAGGACGGCGTCGACAGTGAGGCTGCTACCGTCGTGAAGCTTGACCACCAGTCCGTCCGCGCTGCGCTGGACCGAAATCAATCCCGCATTGAGCCGCAGGTCGATACCCTTCCTGGTCATTTCCGCACCGAGGAAGCGACGAACGTCGCTGTCGAACCCGCGCAGCACCTGCGGGCCGCGATACAACTGCGTGACCTGCGAGCCTAGCCCGTGGAAGATGGATGCGAACTCGCAGGCGATGTACCCGCCACCGATCACCATCAGTCGGGCTGGGAAGGGATTCAGGTCGAACATCTCGTTCGAGGTCAACAGGTGCTCGTGACCGGGCACCTCGGGAACGTACGGCCGGCCGCCTGTGGCTATCAGCACGTGACGCGCCGTGACCCGCGTGGGTGAACCATCGCTTTCGGCCGCGGCCGAAATTTCCACGGTGTGGGCATCCGCGAGGCCGGCGCGGCCGTAGACGACGTTCACTCCGCTGCCCAGCAGCAGCTTCTCGTACACGCCGTTGAGCCGCGCAATTTCCGTGCGGCGGTTGTGCTTTAACTTCGCCCAGTCGAGTTTCGGTGCCGGCCCTTGCCAGCCGAAACCGTGGGACTCCTCGAAGGCCTCCGCGTAGTGCGCCGCGTAGCTGTATAGCTTCTTCGGGATGCAGCCGACGTTTACGCAGGTTCCGCCGAGGCTTGCCATGCCGCCGGCCTCGACCAGCGTCACGCGCGCTCCGCGCTCCGCGGCCATGCGCGCCGCGCGGACTCCGCCGCTGCCCCCGCCGATGACGAGCAGGTCGGTGTCGAACGCTTTGGCTGCCGTGTTCATCTCGCAGCTCCGGCCGAAGCAAATTTCTCCTCGTAGTTCTTCGTGTAATCGACCAGGCTGCGTGCAACCTCGAGGATCGGGCGCTTTGACGCGCGCGCGACGTAGACCAGCACGATGGGCGCGATCGTCAGGAATACGCCGCTCAGGATCAGTTCATCGACGACCCTGCTTCCGTCCGCAGGAACGCCCTTCAGCCTAGACCGCATCGCGTCGAAGGTGTTGCTGCCGCGGTTGCCGACATCCATGACGTTGGCGATCAGTTCGATGTTGCGAATCTCGCGTGCCGAGTACTTGTGCTGCATTGCACGCCGCAGCTGCGGCTGCACTCGAACGAAGTTCTCCTTGACCAGTGCACGCACGTAGGAAATCGCCACCCATTTGCGCCGGTCGAAACCGGTCGGGTCCAGCTGCTCGAGTCGGGCCAGTTCCTCGTTCGAGACGCCGCTGATCTGCGCCCACTCGTAGTGTCCCCAGCTGCAGTAGATACAGCCGTTCAGCTGCGATACGGCCAGCATCAGTTCCTCGCGGAAGCCCGCGTCGACTTCCCCCTTCAGCCACACCCGGTACATTGCGCCGAGCTCGGGAAGCAGCGATGCCAGCCGACCCGCGAGCTGGGTCGCAGTGATCGTGCGTTTCTTGAAGCCGCCGAATGCGGACCTTGGTTCTTTCTTCCTGCGCCTCGCGGTGTTTCGCAAGGTGTCGGCTTTCGTCTTCAGGGCTTTCACTATGGGCATCTGACGGGTCTCCGCGCGTTCGCTACGCGCCGTTCGTCGAAACTCAGTTGCTGCGGACGCGGTCGCGGCAGGTGTCGCGCACGGTGCGGCGCAGGACTTTGCCGACCGGTGTGAGCGGCAGCGACGGCGCAATGCCGATCGTGCGCGGAATGTCGTTGTCGGACAGCCTGGGCGCCAGGAATTTCTTCAGTTCCTGCGGGTCCAGGCTTTCCCCGCTGCGTAGCACCACTTCCGCGTGCACGTACTCGCCGCAGTCGGGATCCATGATTCCAACAACCGCTGCCATCATTACCTGCGGGTGTGCGCTCAAGGCGGCCTCGACGACCGACGGGTAGACGTTGCAGTCGTTGCAGCGGATCGTGTCCTTTACGCGATCGAGCACGTATA
>CAVSZE010000010.1:0-26772 GCA_963732375.1 uncultured Gammaproteobacteria bacterium | reverse complement strand
GCGGCGGCCGATGCCGCGGATGCGCGGTTGTCCAACAAGGAATATGCAAAGGAACTGAAACGCCTGCACGTGGAGCTGGTCAAGCTCCAGGAGTGGGTCAAGCTGAAGGGCCTCAAGGTGTGCGTCGTGTTCGAGGGGCGCGACGGCGCGGGCAAGGGCGGCACGATCAAGGCGATCACCGAGCGGGTGAGCCCGCGGGTGTTCCGGGTCATCGCGCTGCCCGCGCCGACCGAGCGCGAGAAATCGCAGATGTACGGGCAGCGCTACATGCCGCACTTTCCGGCCGCGGGCGAAGTCGTGATATTCGACCGCAGCTGGTACAACCGGGTTGGCGTCGAGCGCGTGATGGGATTCTGCAGCGAGGAAGTGGCAAAGGGATTCCTGCAGGTGGTGCCGCTGTTCGAGAGGCTGATGATCGAATCGGGGATCATCCTGCTCAAGTACTGGCTGGAAGTGAGCCCGGAGGAGCAGGAACGGCGACTGCGCAGCAGGGTCGATGATGGCCGCAAGATCTGGAAGCTGTCGCCGATGGACCTGAAGTCCTACGATCGCTGGGACGACTACACGAAGGCGCGCGACGAGATGTTCGCTGCCACCGACACGTCGTGGGCGCCGTGGTACGTGGCGCGGTCGGAGGACAAGAAGCGCGTGCGGCTGAACCTCATCAGCCACCTGCTCGAGCAGATCCCCTACAAGGCCCCGCGGTCGGAGAAGGTCAAGCTTCCGAAGCGCAAGGTCGGGCGCTACAAGGCGGCGAACTACCCGTTCAAGTACGTGAAGGAACGCTTCTGATCACGACGCAGCTGTGGGCGGCGAGGTGCCGCCCGCCGCCTGCATCCCCTGGTAGCGCTCAATAGCCGCACGGGCGTTGAAAAGCATCCGCTCGGGTCCAAGCTGACGGTCCAGCCCGGAGTGTCGCACGACCTCGAGCACGCCCGGATTCAGCCCGACCAGCCACACGGTAGCGCCGCGCTGCGTGGCGCGTTTGTCGCCTTCCATCAGCATCTGCAGCGCCGAATACTCGAGGTCCGGGACGCGGCTCAAGTCCAGCGCCACCACCTGCGGCTTGTACTTCGACGTCAGCTGTCCTATCTGCTCTGACACGTCCTGGGCATTGACGAAGAACAGCCGTCCCTCGGGGCGCAGGATCAGCAGCCCATCGAACGTCTCGTCGTCCGGGTGCTCCGGCGAGAGCGGCCGCAATACGTCGGCGCCCCGCTTGCGACCGATGACATGCACGCGCGGGTTGGCGGCCTGGCTGGCCAGTCCAAGCATCGAGACGATGATCGCGACGACGATGCCCTTCAGCGTGCCGAACACCAGCACGCCGAGACAGGCAATCACCGCCCACCGGAATTCCATCGTGCGCACCCGGCGGACGTTGCGAAACTCCGCGGGCTGGATGAGGCCGATCGAGTAGACGATCACGACCGCTGCGAGTGTCGCGTTGGGCAGCAGGCCGAGCAGCGGCGCGAGCAGCAGCATGGTCGCCGCCGCGGTGCCGGCTGTCACCAGCGAAGCCTTCTGGGAGCCGCCGCCGGCATTGCGCACCACTGCGGTCTGTGAGGTACCACCGCCGGCCGGCATTGCGCCCGTGAGCGCACCGCCGAGATTGGCCGCCCCGGTCGCGAGCAATTCGCGGTTCGGGTTGATGGTGGGGTCGTCGGTCAGCGCAAAGGCGCGACCGGCGGCAATCGACTCGGTAAAACTCATCAGCGCCATTCCCAGCGCGCCCGGCACCAGCGCCGTGACCAGCGCCAGGTCCGGCATGGTGACGGACGGGAACCCCTGCGGAATCAGGCCAACAGTGGCCACCCCCTGCGCGTGCAGGGCGAAGTACCACGACGCGGCGATGGCGCCTCCGACGGCGACCAGTGGCGCTGGGGCACGAGGCCACACGCGCTCCATGCCGAAAAGCACCAGCAGCGTGCCGCCGGCCACTGCCAGTGTCAGCAGCGAAGTGCCAGGCAGATGCTGGAAGACACTGAGCAGGTCACGGAAGAAGCCCGCCTTGTCGATGTGGATGCCGAGCAGCTTCGGTACCTGGTCGAGCACGATCACGAGGCCGATCCCCGCCTTGAAGCCCGTGAGGACCGGCGTGGAGATGAAGGTGGCGACGAATCCGAGGCGCAGCACCGACGCCAGCATCAGGAATGCGCCCACCATGGCGGTCAGGGTGGCCGTGGCGGTGATCATCCGGGCCGGGTCGCCGTCCGGAACGACCAGGCCGAGCTGAGTGCCGGCCAGGATCGCCAGCGTCGTGGTCGAGCTTACGCTCAGCACCCGTGAGCTGCCGAGCAGTGCGTAGATCACCATCGGGATGAAGGCAGTGTAGAGGCCGACCTCGACGGGCAGGCCGGCCACGGTCGCGTAGGCCATCGCCTTGGGCAGGACCACCGCCGCCGCGGTCAGGCCGGCGATCAGGTCGAGTCGCAGCGCCGGGGCGCCGGGCTCGCTGGTGTTGGGCCCCGTCGGATGCTGGGTCATGGCTCGCGTCCTCGCGTTCTACGTTTCGTGCTCAAGGCCGGCGCTCGGGAGCGCGCCAGTCGCGGCCGATGGCGTCAATCCGGCATGCGCATCGCGCGCGCCAGCATGCCGCCTGAGATATTCCGTGCCTTGAAGCCGTTCTGCAGCAGTATGCGCGTCGCGTAGTAGGCGCGCTGGGCGGAGCGGCAGATGACCCGTATCTCCCGGTCGCGGGGCAGTTCGTCCAGCCGTGCGCGAAGCTGGCCGAGCGGAATGTTGACCGCACCGGGTACGCTCTCCACCACCAGCTCGACCGGCTGGCGCACGTCGAGCAGGAAGGTGCCCTCGATATCCTCCCAGTGGGCGAGCGGCATGTCGCCGTGCAGCACGTCCGCGGCCACCATGCCCGCGAAGTTGACGGCGTCCTTGGCACTGCCGAACTGCGGCGCATAGCAGAGTTCGGCTTCCTCCAGGTCGTAGACCGTCGCGCGCATCTGGATGGCCACCGCGAGCGCACTGATGCGCTTGTCGACGGCCGCAGCATCCTCGCCCAGCGCCTGTGCGCCGAGCAGCCGCCCGTCGGACTTCCGGAACAGCACCTTCAGCCCGATCATCTTCGCGCCCGGGTAATAGCCGGCGTGCGAGTTCGGGAACAGGTAGATCTTCTCGAAGTCGTGGTCGCCGAGCCGCTTCAGCGTCTTTTCGCTGGCACCGGTCCAGGCGGCGGCGCCGCCGAACAGCCCGATGATCGAGGTGCCCTGCGTGCCGCGGAAACGCGAGTCGCGTCCCGCGATCACGTCGGCAGCGATGCGGCCCTGCCGGTTCGCGGGACCTGCCAGCGCCACGAGGCTCCACTGGCCGGTCACGAAGTCCCTGACCTCGATCGCATCACCGACGGCGAAAATGTCAGGGTCGCTGGTGCGCATCTGCTCGTCGACGCGTATGCCTCCGCGCTCGCCGATCTCGAGCCCTGCCGCCCTGGCCAGCGTCGTGTCCGGCCGAACGCCGAGCGAGAGGATCACCAGGTCCGCCGGGTAGCTCTTGCCGGACTTCGTTTGTACCTCCAGCGCGCCGCCATCCAGTTGCCTGAATCCGGCCACGCCGTCGTTGAGCGCCAGGTGCAGGCCGTGCGCCTTCACGTGCTCCTCGACGAGACGGGCGAATTCGCGGTCCAGCGGAGCCAGCACCTGGTCGAGCATCTCGACCAGTGTCACGTCGAAGCCGAGATGGATCAGGTTCTCCGCCGTTTCCAGGCCGATGAAGCCGCCGCCGATCACCACAGCCCGCCGCTTCGGCTTCACGAACTGGATGCCAGAGTAGTTGTTCATCCCCGCCAGGAACGTCGTGCCCCGCTCGATCCACTCTCGTATCGCACGGGCGTCCGGCACGGTGCGCACCTGGAAGATGCCAGGCAGGTCGATGCCCGGCAGCGGCGGGCGGACCGAAGGCGCGCCGGGCGACAGCACCAGCTTGTCGTAGGACTCGGTCGTCACCTCCCCGGTCGCGACGTCGCGCAGCTCCACGGTCTTCTGTCTTTGGCGAAATCGAAATCGCCTCGCAGTTCGTTCGCGCCTCGACCGCGAAGTTCCCGCGGAACACCTGCTCGTTCGCGACCATCAGGCTCGATTCTTTCGCGATGACGCCGGAGATGTGGTACGGAAGCCCGCAGTTCGCGTACGAGACGTACGGTCCGCGTTCGACCATCAGGATCTCGGCTTTCTCGTCCAGCCTGCGCAATCGAGCCGCACAGGATGCGCCTCCCGCCACTCCGCCTACGATGATGACTTTCATGGAACCGAACCTAGCAAAGTGTCGAAGCCCGGAGTATCGGGGTCTGCCGAATCCGGCGACGATGTACGCGCCCGACCACGGGAGCTAGGAGCCGGACGCGATCAGTTCCCGCAATGCCGTCGCGCGATCCAGCGACGGCCTGACGGCTTTCGACCAGGCCGCCACGCGATACAGGCGACGCACCGCGTCGCCCACGTCCGCCGTAACCCCGTAGTGGACGGTGCCGTAGTTGTCCCACAGTGCCACGTCGCCGCGTCGCCACTGGTGGCGCACCTGGAGCTCCGGGACCGTGGGCAGCTCGTTGGCGATCCTGAGGATCAATTCGCTCATCTGGGCTGCATAGCCGTGCACGCGCTTCACGTAGCCGTTGCCGACGAACAGGCCGAGGCGGCCGGTGAACGGGTGGTTGATGACGGCTGGATGAGTTGAGACCTCGCCGAGCTTGATCAGCTTCTCGGGGTCGGTCGTTGCATCTCCGAAGCCGTGCCGCAACGCCATGTAGACCGTGTCGTGCTCGATGTCGAGGTTCAGGAACAGCAGCTTCAGTGCGTAGGGCAGGCGCTCGTAGGCGGCCGTCGCACTTGCCCACATGGTGTCTGCACCGAACGGCACTTCGTCCGCCTGCAGGATGGACATGATGTTCGGGTGATTGCGGGCCGTCACGTCGTGATGCCAGATGTCGGT
The DNA here is from genome assembly GCA_963732375.1 of uncultured Gammaproteobacteria bacterium. Lineage (GTDB taxonomy): Bacteria > Pseudomonadota > Gammaproteobacteria > Steroidobacterales > Steroidobacteraceae > RPQJ01. Next base: position 21,831 of record CAVSZE010000010.1, on the reverse strand, counting down.
CGTGGTCTTTGCCTTGTCGGACTGGTACTTCTCGATCACCAGTACTTCCGGGTGCCCCTGGTCCGCCAGCGTCCTGCCGAACGCATGCTTCTCCAGTTCCTCGCCGAAATACAGCGCGACCCTCTTCTGCTGGTCAAACGTCAGGTTCTGATCGCGGGCGAACAACACGCCGTACTGCCAGAGGGCCTCGCGAAGTTCCGCGGCCGAGTCTTCGTCGAGCTTCGACAGGTGCAGTCCCTCGACCGTGCCGCCGATCACCGGCGACGACGGGACGACCTTGAAGTGCTTGAACTTGCGCTCGGTCAGGATTGGCACGGTGGTCTCCCTCGGCACTGGCGAGACGAAAGCCGCTCGATTCAGGCGCCGTAGGTCTTCTGCAGGTATTCCCGGATAGCACGGGTCTCGAACATGGCGACACCCGTATTGGGGTCGATCAGGTAGGGCACCTGCACCTTCCCGGCGCGTGCCAGGAACCTGCGGCGGTTCTCGGTGCCGGGCGTGTAGTCATGCATGTACTCGGCGCGGTACTCGGGCGGCATGTAGTCCGCGTGTGAGCCCGGCGACTTGCCGACGTTGTGCAGCAGGTACGGAATCTCGAGTTCACATAGCTTCTCGCGGGCCATGCGCGCATACGGGCTGCCCTCCCAGGAATAGAGTTCGAGGGCTTTCTTCGGCCGCACGCTGGGGCTGGCAAACATGCCGTTCTTGCCACGGGTGGCGCTGGCCAGCGTCGAGGTACTGATCTTGCGCTCCGGGACCTTTTCCCAGTCATGCCCGTACTGCTTGTACAGGTACTCTACGATGGCTTCCGACTCGCCGAGCATCTTGCCGGTGTTCGGATCGTGGAGGAAAGGGACCTTGGTCTTGCCGCTGAGCTTCTTCAGCCGCGCGTGGAATCGCTTGCCGCGCTTCGGGACGGGATAAATCATCGCGTCGAGGTCCAACTCGGTCAGCGCTTCGCGCACGTGGCGGCAGAAGGGGCAGTATTCCGCCTCGAACAGCACCAGCGGCTTGGCCGGCGCCTGCCGGTGACCCTTGGCGATCACGCCGCGCTTGACCCGGATCAGGGACGTGCCGAAGGAGGCGAGCGCGCGCAACCGCATCATCGGGTCTTCGAGGCCCAGCGCCGACTTGCCGAACGCCACGAACTCGGCGACGGCCGAGTCCTGACTGCTGGGGGGACTCTTGGGCTGAGCCTTGGCCTTGGTCCTGGCCGATCCGGTTGCAGACATTTTGCTTACCTTTCGCGATTTCCTGGTGGATGCCACAGCTGTTACCTCAGCGCTCAACGCAGCGGCGCCTGATGTTGGAATCTTGCTGCAGGAGGCCGGATTGAAGGCCCCCCTCCGAGGGGGGGTGACGGCGGCGGAGAATGCTTAGAGTGCTGGCAAGGGTCCTGGTTCGGCCACGCCCGAACCCCATCCGCAGCAGGAATCTTCGTGTACGACGTACTCGCCCGGACACTCCCTCTCGTTGCTCTCGCCTTCCTGGCCTCGGCCATGTTCAGTCTTGGGCTGGAATTGACCGTGCGGCAGATCGTCGAACCGCTGCGCGACCGCCGCCTGCTCGCGACCTCGCTGCTTGCGAACGTGGTCGTCGTTCCGCTGATTGCAGTCGTGCTGACCCGGCTCATCCCGATGCACGAGGCGCTGGCGATTGGGATCGTAGTCTACGCGCTGGCCGCCGGAACCGAGGGTGGACCGAAGTTCGTGCAGATCGCCGGAGGCAACGCCGGCTTCGCGATCGGCCTGCTGGCGGTGCTGCTATCGATCACCATCGTGCTCATGCCGGCAGCCTTGTCGTTCATCGTGCCCGGTGCGCACGTCGATCGCGGCAGCCTGCTCGTGAAGCTGATGATGGCCGTAGCCGTCCCGGTGGGCCTCGGCCTGTTCCTTCGGGCGCGATTCACCGCGTTTGCCGTCCGGCTTGCCGTCGTCGTGCACAAGGGATCATTGATCTTCCTCGCCCTGTTCTTCCTGCAGGTGGTCTACGTCAATTTCGACGAAATGTTGACGCTCGAGCCGGGTGCGATGCTCGCCGGTTCGCTGTTCTTCGCGGTCGCGTTCGTCGCCAGCTACCTGCTCGGCGGGCCCGACCGCAGGAACCGACGCTCGCTCGGCATCATGTCGTTTGTGCGAAATGCCCCGATTTCGATGACGACGGCCACCCAGGTGTTCCCGCACGAGCCAGGCGTAATGGTCATGGTCACCGTGATGGCGGCGGCATCGGTCGTGTACGCAGTCGCTGTAACGATCGGGTTCCGTCGATTCGGCGCCTGAGGCGGCCGCGGATCAGGTGCGAGCGGTTGGCAGTCCGGCCTGCCACCAGGCACGCATGCCCTGGCGCAGCTGGAATGACCGTATGAACGTCACCTGCTCAGGATGTGTATCGCCACGGACGCTTCTTCGACGCCGTGGAAGCCGCCGTCGTTTTCCTGGATCGCGTGGTACGCGCCGGGCACCTGTCGCGGGCCCGCTTCACCGCGCAGCTGCGTCGCAAGCTCGTGCAGCTGCGCCAGGCCCGTTGCGCCGAGTGGATGCCCCCTGGACTCGAGGCCCCCCGAGGTATTTACCGGCAGTCGCCCGCCGAGCGTGAATTCGCCACGCTCGGAGGCGGGGCCTCCCTCGCCGACCGGCACGAAGCCCAGGTTCTCGACCTGGATGATCTCGCCCATGGCGGTGACGTCGTGTACCTCGGCCACGTCCATGTCTTCCGGCCCAAGCCCTGCCTGTTCGTAGGCCTGGTTTGCAGCCAGGTGCGACAGGTGCAGTTCAGGCTGGTCCAGCCGGCGGCGACCAAAACTGCGCAGCACGCTCGCGGACACCCGCAGGCAGCGGCTCCGGTCTGCGCCGATGCGCCGGAGACCTTCCTCGGTGCACAGGATGGCCGCTGCGGCGCCGTCTGACAGCGGCGCGCACATCGGCACCGTCAGCGGATAGTGCACTGCGGGCGCGGCAAGGACCTCGTCAACGCTGAATGTCCTGCGCGCCTGGGAATTGGGGTTCAGCGCCGAGTGCTGGTGGTTCTTGGCGGCGACGGCGGCGATCTGTCGCTGCGTGGTCCCGTATTTCCTCATGTGCAGCCTGGACAGCCCGGCGGCAATGGCCATGAACACGCTCGGAGTCGGGCAGGCCGATGCATGCATCGGCATGTCCAGTCCTTCCGACATCTGCTCCAGCACCCGCCGGCTCTCGTCGGAACGGGCCACGTCCCAGCCGCCCTCGAGCAGCGAAAACGCCCTGGACTTGTCCAGGATGTTCATCTTCTCGGAGCCCAGGACCAGTGCGACGTCCGCCGATCCCGCACGCAGGCTCTGTACTGCCAGGTGAAACGCGGCGCTACCGGATGCGCACGCGCTTTCCACGTTGAAGATCGGGATCGAATCGATGCCGATCCGCCCAAGCACCACGTGGCCCGGAATGGCGACCTGTCCCTGCAGGCGGCCCTGAGTGATGCCGGAATAGAACGCGACGCCGATGTCGGAAACGCTGCAGCCGGCATCCTTCATGGCGCCATCGAGTGCGTCGCGTGCCAGGTCGCACACCGGTCGGTCCAGGTGGCGACCAAAGACCGTTGTGGCAATGCCGGCGATGTACACGGGAGTCATTGCAGCAGCGCTAAGTCGCCGGAGCCACCGGCACGCGCATCGTGACGAACTCCTCGGCTGCGGTCGGGTGGATGCCGACCGTGGCGTCGAATATCGCCTTGGTTGCTCCTGCCTTCATCGCTACCGCAAAGCCCTGGACGATCTCGCCGGCGTCGTCGCCGACCACGTGCAGTCCCACGACACGGTCCGTGCCTGCATCCACGATCAGCTTCATCAGCGTGCGCTCGCTGCTGCCGCTCAGCGTGTGCTTGAGTGCCTTGAATTCACTGCGGAATATGCTGACCGCACCGAACTCGGCCCGGGCCTCGGCCTCGGTCATGCCGACGGTGCCGACGCTGGGGTGGGTGAATACGGCGGTGGGAATGAAGTCGTAGCTGAGCGTGCGCGGAGCCTTGCCTGCGGCCGCACCGAGCAGGTGATCGACGACCACCATCGCCTCGGCCAGCGCGATCGGGGTGAGCTGCACCCGCGCGGTGACGTCGCCAACCGCGTAAATCGATGGCACGCTGGTCCGGTAGTGCTCGTCGACCAGCACCGCACCGTCGGCACCCTGCGCCACGCCGGCGACATCTAGCCCGAGGCCTTCGACGTTTGGAACCCGACCGGTGGCGCAGAGAACGGCGTCGACAGTGAGGCTGCCACCGTCCTGCAGCTTGACCAGCAGCCCGTCTGCCTTGCGCTGGACCGAAATCAATCCGGCATTTAGCCTCAGGTCGATACCCTTCCTGGTCATTTCCGCACCGAGGAAGCGACGAACGTCGCTGTCGAACCCGCGCAGCACCTGCGGGCCGCGATACAACTGCGTGACCTGCGAGCCGAGCCCGTGGAAGATGGATGCGAACTCGCAGGCGATGTATCCGCCGCCTATTACCATCAGTCGGGCGGGGAAGGGCTCGAGGTCGAACATCTCGTTCGAGGTCAGCAGGTGCTCGTGACCGGGAACCTCCGGGACGTACGGCCGGCCCCCGGTTGCTATCAGCGTATGCCGCGCAGTCACCCGTGCGGGCGAACCATTGCTTTCGGCCGCGGCCTCAATTTCCACGGTGTGAGCGTCCGCGAGGCGGGCGCGGCCGTAGACAACGTTCACGCCGCTGCCAACGAGAAGCTTCTGGTAAACGCCGTTGAGCCGAGCGATCTCCACGCGGCGGTTCTGCTTCAGCCGCCCCCAGTCGAGCCGCGGCGCAGCGCCGACCCAGCCGAAGCCGTGGGACTCCTCGAAGGCCTCGGCGTAGTGTGCCGCATAGCTGTAGAGCTTCTTCGGGATGCAGCCGACGTTGACGCAGGTCCCGCCGAGGTTCGCCGTGCCGCCGGCCTCGACCAGCGTCACCCGCGCTCCGCGCTCCGCGGCCATGCGCGCAGCGCGGACCCCACCGCTGCCCCCACCGATGACGAGCAGGTCGGTGTCGAATGGTCCAGGTGGAGTGCTCATTTCGTGGCTCCTGCCGAGGCGAATTTCTCCTCGTAGTTCTTCGTGTAGTCCACCAGGCTGCGTGCAACCTCGACGATCGGGCGCTTTGACGCGCGCGCGACGTAGACCAGCACGATGGGAGCGATGGTGAGAAATACGCCGCTCAGGATCAGTTCATCGACAACCTTGCTGCCGTCCGCAGGAACGCCCTTGAGCCTCGACCGCATCGCGTCGAAGGTGTTGCTGCCGCGGTTTCCAACATCCATGACCTTGGCGATCAGTTCGATGTTGCGGATCTCGCGCGCCGAGTACTTGTGCTGCATTGCCCGTCGCAGCTGCGGCTGTACCCGCACGAAGTTCTCCTTGACCAGCGCCCGCACGTAGGAAATCGCGATCCATTTGCGCCGGTCGAATGCGGTGGGGTCCAGCTGCTCGAGTCGCGCCAGTTCCTCGTTCGAGACACCGCTGATCTGCGCCCACTCGTGATGACCCCAGCTGCAGTAGATGCAGCCGTTCAGATGCGAGACGGCCAGCATCAGCTCCTCGCGGAAGCCCGCGTCGACTTCCTGCTTGAGCCACACCCGGTACATGGTGCTGAGCTCGGGCACCAGCGATGCCAGCCGGCCTGCCAGCTGTGTCGCGGTGATCGTGCGCTTTTTGAACCCGCCGAACGCCGACCTTGGTTCCTTCTTCCTGCGCCTTGCCGTGTTTCGCAAGGTGCCGGCTTTCGTCTTCAGGGCTTTCACTATGGGCATCTGACGGGTCTCCGCGCGTTCGAAACGCACCGTTCGTCGAAATTCAGTTGCTGCGTGCGCGGTCGCGGCAGGTGTCGCGCACAGTGCGGCGCAGCACCTTGCCGACCGGAGTGAGCGGCAGCGAGGGTGCAATGCCGATCGTGCGCGGAATGTCGTTGTCGGACAGCCTCGGCGCAAGGAATTTCCTCAGTTCCTGCTCGTCCAGGGTCTCCCCGCTGCGCAGTACGATTTCTGCGTGCACGTACTCGCCGCAGTCGGGATCCGTGATGCCGACGACAGCGGCCATCATCACCTTCGGATGTGCGCTCGAGTGCGGCCTCGACGACCGATGGATAGACGTTGCAGTTGTTGCAGTGAATCGTGTCCTTGACGCGGTCGAGAACGTACACATATCCGTTGCCGTCGATACGGCCGAAGTCGCCCGACTTCCAGTAGCCGTCGCAGAACTCCGCGGCGGTCTTCTCCGGGTCGTGCAGGTAGCCGAGGCAGATCGCGCGCGATCGTATCCAGATCTCGCCATCGTGGCCGTGGGGCACACGCCGGCCGTCGCGATCGACGATCAGCAACTCGACGCCGGGAACGATCCGGCCAGCGGACGCGAAGTGTGATTCGTCGCCGTTGCGGTCCGGCCGGTGCTCGGCCTTGCTCATCGAGGTGGCCGCGCCGCAGTGCTCGGAGCTGCCGTAAAGCTGCACGAATATGTCGCCGAAGCGCTCGCGCAGCTGCTTGAGCCTGGTCGGGCTCATCGGCGACGCGCCGTAGTAGATGGTGTCCAGCGACGAAAGGTCGAATTCCCGGGCCTCGGGTGCCTCGAGCAGGCGGTACAGCATCAACGGCACCATCAGCGAGGCGGTCACCTTCTCGCGTTCGACCGTGCGGCACCACGTGAGTGGGCTGCGATCGTTCATCGTGAGCGTGCATCCGCCCTTGAAAAGAACGGGGAAGAACACGATGCCGCTCGCATGGCTGATCAGCCCGAAGTGCAGCAGTCGCGTGGTTCGGGCCGCGACCGCGTCAACCGTCGCGTAGTGCAGGTCTCGCGATGCCATGAAGTTGTCGATCGAGTACATGACGGCCTTTGGGGCGCCGGTCGTGCCGCCGGTGAAACGCAGCAGCAGGCAGTCCTCCCGGTCGTCGTGGATGACGTCGGGGTTGGCGTCGCTCACGCCGTCGAGCAGCGTCCAGAAATGCATCACGTCCGGGAATTCGGCCGGGGGCGGATCCACGCTGACGACGGTGATTCCCCGCTCCTTCAGCATCTGGAAATGCGTGGCCAGCAGCTCGGCCTCTATGAACACGACCTTCGGCTTGACCAGGTCGATCTGGTGGGCCTGGGTCTCCAGCGTGTCGGTGGTGTTCGTGTAGCAGGCGCAGGCTTCGCCCTTGTACGCGGTGAAAAAGCTCAGCAACGACAGGCTGTCGTTGTGCAGGATGGTCAGCCAGGAATCGCCGCGCCGCAGGTCCAGGCGGGAGCGCATCATGTTGACGATGCGATTGGTCAGCAGGTGGTAGTCGCGGAAGCTGTAACGACGGTCACGTTCGACGTTTACGATGCACTCGGCGTCGCCATAGGTCCTGGCGAGACCTTCGCTGACGACTGAGAAATTGACCTGCATGAGGGGCCTCCTGCCCATGCCCCGCGCATGATTCGCGGGCGGGCCTGCATCCGCTGACGATAGGACTGCATTCTGGCCGGTTGTGGCTGGGCATGCCCCCCCCCGCAGGGGGGTGAATGGAGGTCGGGGTGGCGAGTAGCTTGACTGCAGCCGGCCGGGCTCTCGCTGGGCCTGGCCCGGGGAGTCAAACCGGACCGGTCCGGAGCCTCTGCACTGAAGTTGCGCTGACGCCTGCATGGGGAGGCCGGTGTCGCGGCCGCGCGGTCGGTCTGAATCTTCGCCTCGCCGGACTGTCGAACACGGATGACGCGCGAACGTCGCGCGAACGTCGCGCGGACGTGGCCTCGCTCAACAACGGAGACGGGAAATGGATTCTTCGATCGTCGATGTCACAGAACAGAAGCGCCTGAACGAGGCGCGGGAAGCGCAAATCCCGTGGAAGAAATGGGGCCCCTACCTGAGCGAAAGGCAGTGGGGGACAGTCCGCGAGGACTACAGCGAGGACGGCAACGCCTGGGGGTACTTCTCCCACGACCAGTCGCGTTCACGCGCCTACAAGTGGGGCGAGGACGGGTTGGGTGGGCTCAGCGACGACAAGCAGCGGCTTTGCTTCGCGCTGGCGCTGTGGAATGAACGCGACCCGATCCTGAAGGAGCGCCTGTTCGGGCTCACGAACAGCGAGGGCAACCACGGCGAGGACGTCAAGGAGTACTACTTCTACCTGGACAGCACGCCCACCCACTCGTACATGAAGTACCTGTACAAGTACCCGCAGCGGGAGTTTCCGTACCGGGACCTGGTCGAGACGAACAGTCGCCGATCCCGCGAAGAATTCGAGTACGAACTGCTCGATACCGGCGTGTTCGATGACGATCGCTACTTCGACGTCTTCGTCGAGTACGCAAAAGACGGTCCGGAAGACGTGCTGGTCCGGATAACCGTCCACAATCGCGGGCCGGAGGCTGCAAGACTGCGCCTGCTGCCGACGCTGTGGTTCCGGAATACGTGGTCGTGGGGCGTCGATGACCGCAAGCCGTCATTGCAGCAGGTCGCGCCCGGTACCATCCGAGCGACGCACCATGAGCTGGGCGAGTACTGGCTGCATTGTGAGGGCGACGCGGAGCTGCTCTTCACCGAGAACGAAAGCAACGACCAGCGCCTCTGGGGGCAGCCCAATGCGTCGCCGTACGTCAAGGACGCGTTTCATGCCTACCTGGTCTCCGGGCAGGCCGAGGCGGTAAACCCCGCCCGGACCGGGACCAAGGCCGCGGCCCATTACATTCTTGACGTGCCCGGCGGCGGCAGCAAGACGGTGCGCCTGCGCCTGGCCGCCGAGCGGAAGGCGAAGCCCTTCGACGATTTCGAGAAGGCGCTCGAGTGCCGCATCGCGGATGCGGACGAGTTTTACGAGCGCATTGCGCCCGACTCATTGACCGAGGACCAGCGCCGGGTGCATCGCCAGGCGCTCGCGGGAATGCTCTGGAGCAAGCAGTACTACTACTTCGACCTGGAACGCTGGCTGCGCGAGCACCAGAGCCATCCTCTGGTCGAGTCTGTCCGCCACGGTGTGCGGAACACCGAGTGGTTCCACATGCTGAATGCGGACATCATCTCGATGCCGGACAAGTGGGAGTACCCGTGGTATGCGGCCTGGGACCTGGCCTTCCACACGGTCTCCCTTGCGATGGTGGATTTCGACTTCGCCAAGGAGCAGCTGCTGCTGATGCTGCGCAGTCTCTACTTCCACCCGAGCGGGCAGATCCCGGCCTACGAGTGGAACTTCAGCGACGTGAATCCGCCGGTGCACGCCGCGGCCACGCTGTGGCTGTACAAGTACGAGAAGCAACTCGGCCGCGCCGACCTCAAGTTCCTGGAGCGCTCGTTCCAGGGCCTGATGCTGAATTTCAACTGGTGGGTAAACCGCAAGGACCCGTCCGGCCGCAACGTGTTTGCCGGAGGTTTCCTGGGCCTGGACAACATCGGCGTCTTCGATCGCAGTGCGCAGCTGCCGACCGGGGGCTCGCTGGAACAGGCGGACGGGACGGCGTGGATGGCGTTCTACTGCCAGAACATGCTGGAGATTGCGCTGATCCTGACCGAGTACGACCCGATGTACGAGGAGGTTGCATTCAAGTTCGTGCAGCATTTCATGTGGATTTCCTATGCGATGGACCGCATCGGCACCAACCACGACGAGATGTGGGACGAAGAGGACGGTTTCTTCTACGACGTGCTGCGGCTTCCGGACGGCCAGGCGATGCGCCTGAAGGTGCGCTCGATGGTGGGCCTGCTGCCGTTGTGCGCCTCGACGGTGTTCGAGGCGTCTTCCGTCACCCACTCTCCGAAGCTGATGGAGCTGATCGCGCAATTCCGCAGCCGCCACCCGGAATTGATGTCGCAGGTGGCCCCGACCGATGCCGGATTCATCGGCTGCAAGGACCGAAGGCTGCTGTCGATCCTGAATAAGGAGAAGCTCGAGCGCGTGCTCGGTTACCTGCTCGACGAGAAAGAGTTCCTCGGGCCGCACGGGATTCGTTCGCTGTCCCGCTTTCACCTCGATCATCCGTTCGCGTTTCACGTCGGCAGCGAGCAGTACAAGGTGCAGTACCTGCCGGGCGAGTCGAACAACGGCATGTTCGGAGGCAATTCCAACTGGCGCGGTCCGGTGTGGATGCCGGTCAACATGCTGATCGTCCGGGCGCTGATCAACCTGTACGCCTTTTTCGGCGACGAGTTCAAGGTTCAATGTCCCGCCGGTTCGGGGCAGTACATGACGCTGTTCGAGGTGGCGAAGGAAATCGAGCGACGGCTGACCAGCACGTTCCTGCGCGATGCCAATGGACAGCGGCCGGTCTACGGCGGGACCCGCAAGTTCCAGGACGATCCGCACTGGCGCGACCTGGTCCTGTTCTACGAGTACTTCCACGGTGACAACGGCGCGGGCCTTGGGGCCAGCCACCAGACGGGATGGACGGGCCTCGTAGCCCCGCTGCTCGACATGTTCGGGCGCCTGGACGCGAAGATGCTGCTGGAAACCGAGCGCGGCGCTGTGATGGCCAGGATCGTAAGTGAACAGGTGGGTGGTCAGCAGAAGGGGAGCCAACTGAGGGAGGCAACGTGTCCGATCCACGTTACCCGGCGCTTTACCAGGTCAATACGCGCGTCTGGTTGACCGGGCTGTCCCGCGCGATCGGCAGGCGTGCGACGCTCGACGACATTCAGGAAGCGGATCTCGACCGACTGGCCGGGCTCGGTTTCGACTGGGTCTGGTTGCTCAGCGTCTGGCAGACCGGCCCGGCGGCGCGAGCGATCTCGCGCACGAACCCCGAATGGCGTCGAGAGTTCGTCGAAACGCTGCCGGACCTCGAGGAACAGGACATCGCCGGTTCGGGATTCGCGATAAAGAGATACACGGTCCATTACGAGCTCGGCGGCGCCGCGGCGCTGGCACGCCTGCGCAATCGGCTGAAAGAACGCGGACTGAAGCTGATGCTCGACTTCGTCCCGAATCACATGGCTCCGGATCACCCGTGGATCGATGCGCACCCGGACTACTTCGTCCACGGGAGCGAGAACGACCTCGCTCGCGCACCACAGAACTACTGCCGGGTGCAGACCAGGGGCGGGCAGCTGCTGCTCGCCCATGGCCGCGACCCGTACTTCGACGGCTGGCCGGACACGCTGCAGCTCGATTACGGCAACCCGGACCTGCAGCGGGCGATGATCGGCGAGCTCGTACGAATCGCCGGTCAATGCGACGGCGTCCGATGCGACATGGCGATGCTGGTGCTGCCCGACGTGTTCGAACGCACCTGGGGTATCCGTGCCGAGCCGTTCTGGCCCGGGGCCATCGAGGCGGTGCGGCGCAGGCACCCGGGTTTCCTGTTCATGGCCGAGGTCTACTGGGACCTGGAATGGACCATGCAGCAGCAGGGGTTCGACTACGCCTACGACAAGCGGCTGTACGACCGCTTGCGCGAGGGTCACGCCCGGCCGGTGCGCGAGCATTTCCACGCCGGGCTCGATTACCAGGACAGGCTGGCCCGTTTCCTCGAGAACCACGACGAGCCGCGGGCGGCCGCTGCGTTCCCACCCGACATCCACGAAGCCGCGGCGGTGATTACCTTTCTGTCGCCGGGCTTGCGTTTCTTCCATCAGGGTCAGTTGCAGGGACACCGGAAACGAATCTCTCCCCACCTGGTCCGCCGGCCACAGGAGGCGAGTGACCCGAGGCTCGAGTTGTTCTACCGGCGGCTGCTCGCGGCGCTGCGTGAGCCCGCGGTGCGCGACGGCGAGTGGCAACTGCTCGATTGCACGCAGGCCTGGGAGGGCAACCGGACCTGGGACGGCTTCATCGCATTTGCGTGGCAGGGCCCTGCCGGCGAACGGCTGCTGGTGGCGGTCAACTACGCGCCCAACCGGGGCCAGTGTTACCTGAGGCTGCCGTTTACAGGCCTCGGCAACGCGCAGTGGCAGCTTCGGGACCTGGTCGGCGACGCCGTGCATGAGCGCGACGGCGACGACCTGCAGGTGCGGGGGCTTTACCTGGACGAGCCGCCGTGGAGCGCGCACGTTTTCGCGCTGACGAAGCGCGGAGCAATACGGGCAAGCTGATAGATTTCGACCCTCACGCTGCTTATCGCGGGGCAAACAAGAATGGCTGGCAAGATCGGCACACCACGTATCGTCCTGGAAGCGCGGGCGCGCCTGGGCGAGGGGCCCTGCTGGGACGCGCAGGCGCGACGCCTTTACTGGGTAGACATCTACAACCATCGCGTCCACGAGTTCGACCCGGCGACCGGGGCTGACCGCTTCTTCGACGTCGGCGAAACCGTTGGGTGCCTGGCGCCGGCGGGTGACGGGCGCCTGATCCTTGGCCTGCGGCACCGTCTCGCATCGCTCGACACGCTCACCGGCGCCGTGACTCCGATCCTGGAATTCGAGACACGCCCCAGCGTTCGATGCAACGACGGCAAATGCGATGCGCAGGGACGCTTCTGGTTCGGGACGATGTCCACCGCGGGACCCGAGGCGTCGCTCTATCGATACGATCCGGATGGCTCGATGCAGGTGATGGAAACCGGCCTCACGGTTTCGAATGGCCTGGGCTGGAGTCCCGATGGCGGGACGTTCTACCTCACCGATTCACCCGCGCAGCTCATCTACGCCTACGACTTCGAGTCGGCGACCGGCCGGCTCGGGAATCGCCGCATGCTCGTGGACCTGCGCGGCCAGCCATTCTTTCCCGACGGGCTGGCGGTGGACCGGGAGGGCGGCATCTGGTCGGCCATGTGGGACGGTTGGTGCGTCATCCGCTTCGACGCCGGGGGCCGGGAGATGCTGCGTGTGCCGATGCCGGTGCAGCGCCCCACCTGCTGCGCATTCGGCGGCCCGGGCCTTTCCACGCTCTACATCACGACCGCGGCCGTGGGTCTCAGCGAGGGCGAGATCGAGCGAAGCTTCCACTCAGGCGACCTGTTTGCGCTCGATGCTCCGGTTACGGGCTTCGCGGCAGATCGATACGCCGGATGATTTCGTCCACGATCGCCTGAGGCGGATTGGCGACGTCGATCACCACGGCATTGTCTGGCTCCTCCAGCGCCTCGAACTGGCTTGCGAGCATGTCCGCGCCCATGAAATGCCCCGCGCGACGCTCCATGCGCTCGCGAATCAGATTGAAGTCTCCCTTCAGGCAGATCACTCGCACCCTGGGATCCGCTGCGCCCAGGCGTTCGAGGTAGGCTGCCTTGAGCGCGGAGCAGGCGAGGATCGCCGGCTTGCCGGTCTCGAGGCTGGGCGCGACGACGTGCCGCCACAGCGTCTCGAGCCATGGGATCCGGTCCTCGTCCGTCAACGGGATGCCCATGCGCATCTTCGCGACGTTGTCCACGCCGTGGTAGTCGTCGGCGTCGTGGAAAGCCCAGCCCATGCGTTCGGCCAGCAGGCGCCCGATGGTCGTCTTGCCCGACCCGGACACGCCCATCACGATCAGCACGTGAATCGGCGGCACGATCTGTCTGTGTCCAGCTAGCCGCCGGATTCGAATCCAGGGTAGAGCGTCATGCCACCGTCCACGTAGAGCGTCGTGCCGACGATGTAGTCGGTGAAATCGGAGGCGAGCCACACGGCGGCCCGGCCGATCTCGTCCGCCTGGCCGATCCGCTTGTAGGGCACCAGCTTCATCAGCGCGGCGTAGGCCTCGGGCGTCTCCCAGGCGGCGGTGTTGATGGGCGTCTGGATGGCGCCCGGTGCAATCGAGTTGACCCGGATGCGCTTCTCCGCCACCTCCTGCGCCAGGCTCTTCATCAGCAGCATCAGTCCGCCTTTCGAGGCCGCGTAGTTCACGTGGCCGGCCCAGGGGATCACGTCGTGCACCGAACTGATGAAGATGATCTTGCCGGCTGCCACCGACACTTCCGGGCGCACCCCGCGGCGCAGGAACTCGCGGACGGCTTCGCGCGCGCACAGGAACCCCCCGCGCAGGTTGACGTTCATCACCGCGTCCCACTGCGCGGCGGTCATCTCGTGAAACGGCGCGTTCTTCTCCATCCCGGCATTGCTGACCAGGATGTCGACGGTGCCGAACGCGGCATTGGCTGCGGCGAACATCGCGGTCACGCTTGCTTCGTCCCCCACATTGGCCTGGACGGCCATTGCACCGGTACCGTCTGCACGGATTTCGGCGACGACGGCCTCGGCTTCATCGGGCTTCGAATTGAAGTTGACCACGACGTTGGCACCGGCCTTGCCGAGCGACAGCGCGATCGCGCGACCGATGCCCGGAACTGGCGCCGGTCACGAGTGCCGTCTGGCCCTTGAGCAGGGTCATGTTCTGCACGGTCGGAACCACCGGCTCCGGCAGGTTCATGTGCGCGTAGAAATTCTTCACGTGGTCCTTCCTTCGTCGAGGGCTGTATCGTGACGGAATCGCTACCGCTCGCATCGCAACTTGCGGGGGTTCCGGAGGCGTTTCACCGCCTGGCGCTGAATGACCGAGGGCGATACCGTAGCCGGACTTCCGGGTCATTATCCGGGTTTTTCAGCACGGCCCCCCGGCGCGGGGGGTGTGCGAGGGTGCTGGTCCGCCGATAAAGGACATCGCCGTGGTCCGGTCTCCCATAACAACGGGGCCTGACGTCGCTTACTCGAGAGGTCCAGCATGAAGAGCCAGGAGCAGCAGCTGAGGAGCGCCGCACTCGCGATGAAAGTGATCGGGTGGTTCCTGATGCTGGGCTTGCCCGCGTCGGTGCTGATCTACCCGCCAGGAATACTGTGGGGCTCCGTTCCCCTGGAATACTGCCTGCCCGTCATCGGGCCGGACCACCCGGCTTCTCCATATAACGGCCTGCATCCGTATTTCTTCATGGTCGCGGCGCTGTACGTGTCCTACGGCTTCCTGATGGTCCGGGGCGCACGAGATCCGAAGAGGAACGTGGCGCTGTTCGATTTCGGCATCGTGTCGAGCATCATTCACGGCGGGATCATGATCCCCCAGGCCTTCATCTACCCGAACGAGCACGCTCACCTGTGGGCCGACGTTCCGATGCTGTTCGCGATCGCCGTGGCCTGCTGGATCTGGTATCCGGACCGCGCCGCCCGCGAGCAGGCAGCGTGAGGTCGCGTAGTGACGCAGCAGCACATTGACGTTGTCGTCATCGGCAGCGGCTTCGGCGGCAGTGTCACCGCCAACCGACTCGCGCTTGGCGGCAAGCGCGTGCTGGTTCTCGAGCGCGGCCCGTGGCGCGATTCTGTGCCGGTCCGTTCCATGGGCATTGCACGGCGCTCGCCGTTCCCTTACGGCGGCAAGGCCGCGACGCATCTCCTGCGCTCCGTGCAGGTCGGTTCACTTAGCCTGGGCTTCAACAAGGCCGGCATGTACGAGTTCGGGGCGTTTCCAGGCCTCTACACTCTCGTCGCCTCGGCCGTCGGTGGTGGCAGCACGGCCTACGGCGGCCTGTTGGTGCCGCCACTGAACACGGCGATCTGGCGCGGGCGCCACCCGGAGCTCGATCCAGCCGACATCGAGCGTTACTACGACAAGGTGATCCGCGACATGGGCGGCGTGCGCTTCTCCCACGAGTACGCGCTGCCGCAATCCGTCTGGACGCATTTTCCGGGCGGCGCCGAGAGGCGTTGCCGACCGGCCGATCCGCAGCCGTACATGGGAGTCCTGCTGCCCCGCACTACGGAGCAGGCGGGGACTGCGATAACCAGTGGCGCCGCCGACGTCGAACGTCGCTACTGCTCGTTCGACGGCGACAGTTTCCTCGGTTCGCGCGGCGGCGCGAAGGCCTCGGTCGACTTCGTCTACCTGGCCCCCGTGCTGGACAAGGGGAGTCACCGTTCGCGACCTGTGCGAGGTGACCGGTATCAGCCCGTTCACGACCCGGCTGATGGCCGTGGCTACGTCGTGCAATTCAGGGACCTGGACACGGGCACGCATCAATATGTCCGGGCCAGGCGAGTGGTTCTCGCCGCCGGGACGCTGAACACCATGCGCCTGCTGTTTGCGGCGGCGCGGAAATCCGGCGGGTTGGCACCGATGCCGGCGCTCGGTCGGCGTTTCTTCGCGAACGGTGACCTCGCAGCCGCCTGGCTGAGGACGTCCGCACCAGTCTCGAGCTTCAATTCCACGCCGTCGCAGGGCGAGTTCACGGTAGACGGCCACGAGTCGCAGACCTTCGGCTTCGGCGGGCTCCCCGGTATCGAGACCCTGCCGCTGCCGGGGTTCGTCAAGCGCAGGCTGGCGAAGGTGTTCTTCATGTATGCAATGGGCGCCGACAGCGGCACGGCGGTAGCGGACTTCAAGGCAGGTCGCCTGCACCTCGACTACGACTACCGGAAAGAGTCCGTCTACCACGACCTGCGGGAAGCATTGCAGGTCGTCTCGGTCGAAAGTGGCAGCCGGGTGATTCCGGTCCGTAAACCGCTGTCGCCGCACGTAAGCGGAGGTGCATGCCTGGGCGCCACTGCCGAGGAGGGAGTCGTAGACCACCGCGGTGAAGTGCACGGCAACCCCGGGCTCTACGTGGCCGACGCAGCGGCGCTGCCGGCAGCGCCGGGCGGTCCTCCGTCGGTCGCGATCGCGGCGTGGGCGCACCACGTCGCCGACGGAATCGCCCGCGCCTGCTAGCAAGGCCGCGTGGCGGGCAGCGGGTCGCGGAGACCTTTGCTACATTCGATAGTGTCCGCATCCCGGTTCGGGCACCCGGAATGAACCTCGAACTCAAGATACCGCCGCTGTTCCTCGCTCCGCTTGTGGCAGCTGCCATGTGGGTGCTCGCCCGGTTCACGCCGCATTTCGCAGTCACCGATGCCATCAGGTGGGCGGCGTCACTCATGATCGCGATGACCGGCTTTTCGTTTGCCTTGCTTGGAGTGCTCGCGTTTCGCAGGTCCAGGACCACTGTCGACCCGACCAGGCCAGGGCGGGCGTCGTCGTTCGTCTCGAGTGGCGTCTACCGGGTCACGCGCAATCCGATGTATCTCGGCATGGCGATGGCGCTCGCGGCCTGGGCGATATTCCTCGCCGCGCCCTGGGCATTCGCAGGGCCGGTGTTCTGGGTCTTCTACATCGGGCGATTCCAGGTGAAGCCCGAGGAGAGGATCCTCGCGGAGGTGTTTGGCGAGGAATACGCCAGGTACCTGGCGACCGTGAGGCGCTGGCTCTGATTCCTAGTCGACGACTCCGACCATCCGGGCGCGCTGCAGCAGGTGGCTTCGCGACCCGGCGTTGAGTTTCCGGAACAGGTTCTTGAAGTGCCACTTGATCGTCTCGTCGGAGACACCCATCGCCAGCGCAATCTGCTTGTTCGACATGTTGCTCGCAAGCAGGCCCACGACCTCGCGCTCCTTAGGCGAGAGCAGTGAGCCGCGTGCGGCGCGGGCACGCGTGGAGGCGGACTTCGATACTGCTTCGCCGGCCAGCCTGGGCTCGGGCCCGGCCTGAACCTGGTCCGACCCGCAATCCGCATCGGCGCGCAGTTGCCGGACGAGCCCTTCGAGGTCAGGGTGCGTGTCTGAGACGACCCGCTTGAGCCCCCACATCCGCGCCATGCTCACCGATTCGCCCAGCAGTTTCCCCCCGTCCTTGCCACATCGGCTGGCCGCCAGTGCGCGAAGCAGGTAGATCTGGATGCCGTCGCGTCCGCGGCGCAACCGTTCGGCCGCGGGGGCAAGCTTGTCGAGCAACTCCAGAGAGGCAGTCCAGTCGCGTCGTGCCACCGATGCGTAGGCCCGCGCGAGGCCGACCTGCAGCTCGATGGTGGGGCCGAGAACGCCCCAATGGTGTCCGTCGAATTCGGCTGAAGTGGCGTCGAGCTTTCGCTCGACAACCGTGCAGAGGTCTGCACGACCTCGCAGCGCGTGCTGGCGCATTCGCTCGCCCATACTGGCGATGCACAGTCGTGGCAGGCCGCGTGCCTCGCCGAGCGCAAACAGGCTGTCCAGCAGGTCGAGTGCGCGCTGCTGGTTCCCGTCGAGCGCCGACGCGCGCGCGGCGGTAACGTAGCCGAGCACAATTGCATCCGGCGGTGCGCTGCGCTCCAGGACGTCGAGCCGGTTGGCGAGCAGTTCTGCGGCTGCAAGAGTCTCATCGCGCTCCCACTGCGCGGCGGCGAGCGCGGCGGCGAGCATCACCGAGATCGGGCTGCGGCGCCCGGAGTCTTCTTCCGCTCGTGCCAGTGCAACCTGCAGCGTACGGGCCGCAAGGTCGACCTGGCCTTCCCAGAGATAGGTCAAGCCGATGATCCAGTCGCGCCAGCCGAGTGCGAAGCCCCCGGCGGAGCCATCGTCCGGTGGCAGTTGCCGGTAGGTGTAGCGTGCCTGGTCAGGCGCACCCCGGTAGAGCGTCAGCAGCGCGAGCTGGTTGACGCCGACGACGTGGCGAAGGATCGAATGCGACGGCAGCACGTCGTACCAGGACGAGATGATTTCCCCCATGCGACTGAGGTCGTCGGCGAAAAATGCCGCGGTCGCGCAGATCTCGGCGCTCTCGCAGCGGTCTCCGTCATCGGCGGTGGTGTCGTCCATGATCGGCCCGACCAGTTGCGCCGCCTCCGTGTGTCGATCGCTCTGGGCCAGCATCCAGCCGACGGTGAGACGCAGACTTGTCCGACGCATGATTTCTTCGCGGGGCAGGCGATTGATCCAGTCCGTGACCAGCGACACCTGGCCCCGGAGCAGGACGTCGTGCAGTGCGCGCGCGATCACCCTGTAGGCTTCGTCCGGCATGCCCGCCTCGAGCATGTGCCTTGCGGCTTCCTCGCACTGGCCGTGCTCGTCGAGCCAGCGTGCAGCGCGAGCCTGGTACTCGAGTCGCTCGGCCTCCGGCAGTGCCGCGAAACGCGAAGCGAGGAATTCCCGCGCAAGCGGATGTATCCGCGACCATTCGCCACTGATGCCCTCCGAGAGGATCGGCGTCAGCTCGCGCAACTGCGCCAGCACGTGAGCGCAGTCTTGGCGGCGCGTAATCGCCTCGCACAGCGAGGGCGACAGGGCGTCTATGAAGGAAACCTGCACCAGAAATGACGCAGCAGGCGGCGGCAGGTGATCGACGAGGCTCTCGACGAAATAGCGGTGAATGTCTCCCGACCGGGCCGAGAAACCGGCAATCGCGTGCTGCAGGTCGGGGCTGCGCTCGATCGTCGAAATGGCGAGTTGCAGTCCCAGTGGCCAACCCTCGGTGAGTTCGTGCAGACGGACGCACGAATCGAGCTCGATCTTCCGGCCGAAGCGTGCCTGCAGCAGTGCGACGGATTCAGGGAGGTCGAAGCACAGGTCGCCGGCTGCGAGCGAGGCAAAGCGGCCACGGTCCGGCAGGTCATGCAGCGGCAGCGCGATCGGCCTGCGGGAGGCGAGCACGACCCTGAGATTGGCGGGTGCGTTGAGCAGCAGGTAGGCGATCGACGAGTCCGAGCGTCGAATCGGGCAACGTGTGCACTTCGTCGAGAATCAGCACGGTCTCGACCATGCTGTCGGCGACTTCCGCCAGCCACTCGGTGATCTCCCCGAGCGACCTGTCGTTGGCGCCAGAGGCGCCGACACACCCCTGGCCGAAGTCAGGGCGCGCCCCGCCGGCACGGATCGCGGTCGTCAATCCGAGCGCGACGCGCTCGTCGGTGTCCTGTGCATCCAGCGTCAGCCAGGCGACGACGGCGCCGGCCTGCAGGGATTCCTTGCGCCATTGGGCGAGCAGCGAGGTCTTGCCGTAGCCGCCCGGCGCCTGCAGGACAATCACCGACTTGTCGGCAAATTCAGGCCGCGATCCGCTGAGCCGCGACCTGTCGAGCGCCGTCCGCGGGATGCGGGGTGGCGTCGTCTTGAGTACCAGCTGCGGGTTGGGCGACCCGAAGGCCATCGGCGGGATCTCCAGGAGATCCCGCGATTCTGCCCAATCCGGTGCGGAGGCGCTAATTGCCCAGCGGCCTGGTGTGTCCCGGCACCGGCGTCGGGCAGAATGAACGAGGCCCCGACGCTTGCGCGCCGGGGCCTCGTGTCAGGCCTGGACCTGAGGGTCGATTACATGCCCGTATCCGTACGGATCAGCATGACGCGACGGTTCTGCTGACGACCTTCCTCGGTGTCGTTGGAAGCGATCGGGTTCGCCTCGCCGAAGCCTTCCGACTTCAGGCGAGCCGGATCCACGCCACGCGACGTCAGGTAGTCGAACACTGACTTGGCACGACGATCCGACAGCTTCAGGTTGTATTCCTCGCTGCCGACGCTGTCCGTGTGGCCCTCGATCTTCGCCGTGGCAAACGGCACGTCGTTCATGAACGTCACGACGCGCTCGAGCTCCGTGATCGACTCAGGACGCAGCTCCGCCTTGTCGAAGTCGAACAGGACCTTGAGCGTCTGCTCCAGCGGGCAACCAGCCGAGTCAACCTTGGTGCCGGCCGGCGTGTTCGGGCACTTGTCGTTGGCGTCGCAGACGCCATCACCATCGCTGTCGCTGCACTTGGCGGGCGGCGGCGGCGGCGGCGGAGGAGGCGGGGGCGGTGGTGCTGCGACCGGAGCCGGCGCTGCTTTCTCCGCATGCCCGAACCGATACACCATGCCAAGCGTGTAGCGATCTACGCTCGACTTGCTGCCGCCCAGGTCGACGAGATCCACGACCTGGCTGTACTCAAGCCTGACCGATACGCGCTGATCCCAGGTCCACTGGGCGCCCAGGCCCCACAGGAATCCACCGTTGTTATCCGACCCGTGTATTTTCTCCGAATAGGAGTCCATGGCCCCACCGAGCGCGTCAACATCCTGCGCCGAACCCCGCAGGTCGAGCTTGTTGTCGCCCCAGAAATAGCCGAGTCGTCCGTAGAGGTCCCAGGAATCACCGAGCGGCAGCATGGGGAGCACCGACACTGCCCAGCCACTGCTCTTGACCTCCATCTTGGCGTCATACGTTCCGCCGACAGGTTGTCCCGGCTGGATGCCCGGGGGGTTTACGTAAAGATAGTCGTAGGTCCCGCTGCCCTCGATGCTCGTCTTGCCGAGGTCCATCCAGGTCCCTTCGGCCGCGAGCCAAGGCAGGAACTGGTAACCGACGAACAGGCTGTATGTGAAATCCGTGTCCGAGAGTTTGGCTTTGGTCGGGAACGCATCTATGCCATCGGCGCCCGGGTACAGGCCGCCCACACCCAAAGCTTCAAATACGTAGGGAAGGGCGTTGGCGTCCGACTTGCTGAACACCCCCCAGCTGGATTCGCCGAGGTCGCCGCCGATATAGAAGCCGGTTCTCTCCGCTGCGGTGGCTGAGGTCGCAACCAGTACGGCCGCGACAATAATGGACAGTTTGCTTCTCATCTTGCTGACTCCCTTGATTGGAAACCGACATGAAGCTGGCATGACCCC
Source organism: uncultured Gammaproteobacteria bacterium (assembly GCA_963732375.1). Lineage (GTDB taxonomy): Bacteria > Pseudomonadota > Gammaproteobacteria > Steroidobacterales > Steroidobacteraceae > RPQJ01. Next base: position 594 of record CAVSZE010000010.1, on the reverse strand, counting down.
CGACATGCGTCGCTTTCACTTGATCATCTACACCGTGCAATTTTACCAGTCGCTGCCACAGATTCCGTTACGTAGATGCATCGGTCCAGCATGACAATTGGCTATTGCAGCACCAGATCTGTGGTGGTTTGGCAACGAACTTCCCCGACGTGAACCTCGCGACGCGCAGCGGCGCGGGCCGGCCCTATGCGCTTGCTGCCGCGGCAGCCGGATCCACCAGGATCTTCGCGTGACTTTCCGGGTCGCGCAGCGCTTCGAACGCACCAGCCACGCCGTCCAGCCCGACCGTGCCGGTGATCATCGGCGCGCAGTTCACCTTGCCCTCGGCAATCAGGTGCACCGTGTCGCGGTACTCGAGCGGCGAGTGACCGAAGACGAAGCGCAGCTCGATCTCCTTCTGGATCGCGAGCGCGGGCTCGATGCGGTCCACCTGCATGCAGACGCCCGCGACGACGACGCGAGACAGCAGCGGCGCGCCATCGATGATCTGCTGCAGCACGCCCGGCACGCCGACGCACTCGAAGATCACCGGGCGCGGCGGCGCGGCGCCGAGCGCCTCCGCGATGCGCCAGGCCGTGTACCAGGGCACCGGCA
>CAVSZE010000009.1:0-99997 GCA_963732375.1 uncultured Gammaproteobacteria bacterium | reverse complement strand
GGGAGCCGCGCTCCGCGCAAGCCGGGCACCCTCCAACCCCGAAAGCTCGCTAACATAGCCGGGCCCCGCCGACCGCGGGTGCAGCCGGGAGGATCTTGAACGCATGAATCCGCGAGGAGACGATCCCGCCGGACGCCTGGTGAAGGTGCTCGGCGTAGGCAACCTGCTGTGGGCCGACGAGGGTTTCGGGATCCGCTGCGTGGAGGCACTCGACCATGCCTGGGAGTTTCCGGCAGGGGTCGAACTGCTGGACGGTGGGACACTCGGCCTCGCGCTGATTCCGCTGCTGCAGGACGCGACGCACGTGCTGCTGTTCGACGCAGTGGATTGCGGCCGGGAACCCGGCACGCTGGTGGTGGCGCGCGACGAAGACGTGCCGCGCTACATGAACCGCGACAAGATGAGCCTGCACCAGGCCGGGATGAACGACGTACTGGCATCGCTCGAGATGCTCGGCCACAAGCCCCGGGCCTTCACCCTGGTTGGAGTGCAGCCTGTCGAGCTTGCCGACTATGGCGGCAGCCTCACCCCCCGGGTGCGCGCACTGGTGCCGCAGGCGCTCGAACTCGGCCTGGCCGAACTGGCCGCCTGGGGAGTCGCAGGTCGCCCGCGCGCCGGTGCGGATTCCGGCGCGGTCGTCCTCGACGCGCTGGGGCTCGGGCGCTACGAGTCAGGCCGGCCGTCAGAGGAAGCCGCGTACCGCAAGGGCGACGAGCGGTTTCTTACGCTGCCTTCCGCGGCGAAGCCCGCCGGCGACGACCCGGAGAAACCGAGATGAGCAGCATCATCGACAGCCTGGCGGCACAGGACGACTGCGAGGTCGTGCGCAAGGCGGACCTCGACGCGTTCATGGCGCGCCACACGCGGGCCCTGCTGTTCCTGACCGGCGACACCGCGCATCGGCCCGAAGGCCTCGACGTCGCCGTCGTGGTTCGTGAACTGCTGGCCGCCTACCGGGGCCGCCTGGTCGTGGGAATCATCGACCGCCGCGACGAGACGACCGTAATGCCGCTTTTCGGCGTGGTCGTCCTGCCTGCCGTCGTGTTCGTAAGAGACGGCCAGGCGACTGAACTGGTCGCGCGCATGAGGGACTGGCCCGTGTTCGCGCAGGCCTGTGACCGGCTACTGGCACCCGAGGGCGCCGCATCGGCGCCCGCGCCTGGAGGAAACGCATGACCGACTATCCGCTCGTCTGGCGGCCCAAGGTACCCGCCCCGGCCACCGCCGGTGAGGACCCATCGCTGCGGCTGCTGGACATGCCAGTCTCCTCCACGAGACCACGCCGCGAAGCCAGGCCAGTGGACAGCATGTCGCAAGCCGCCCGCGCCGTGCTCGAGGAGGCGGCGGCCGCGCTGCGCGAGCATGCCGAAGGCGACCGTGAGCCGAGCCTGATCAGCATGCGCTCGCTGGAACCAGGTGACCGCGACACCATCCTCGACGTGCTGGGCGAGGGCGACGTCTGGGGATCGGTCGGAGGCAACGTCGGTTACACGTTCGCCGAATCGGTGCTCACAGGACTCTGGCACGTCGAAGCGACGTCGCAGGACGGCACGAAGACCGACTGGCTCGAAGCCGCCAGGATTCCACAGGCGGTGTTGCATGCGGCCGAGCACATGCCCAGGGAGTCGATCCAGATGCCCGATCGGCTGCCGCAGGGTGCGATGAATTCCCTCGCGCTGCTCACCGAGTTGCAGCAGCGCTCGGCCGCCTACCAGCCGGGGGAAGAAAACCACATCATCAACTTCACGCTGCTGCCGATTACCGAGGCAGATGCCGAGGTGCTGACGACGGTACTCGGCCAGATTCCGCTGGTGATCCGCGGCGGCGGCTACGGCAGCTGCCGGATCTTCGCGTCGGGCCTCCGGCATGTCTGGGCGGTGCAGTACCTGAACTCGATGGACAAGGTGATCCTCGACACGCTCGAAATCGGCGGGGTGCCCGTCGCGGCACTCGCCGCCCGCGAGGACCTCGCCGAATCCGCAGGGCGGCTCCCGGAAATGATTCTGGCGTACGCGTCATGAGCAGCACATTCGAGGGCAGCTACCTCGGGGACGGCTCCAAGCTCGACGACGACACCCGCCTGGAGTGCGGGATCTGCTGGTGGGTGTACGACCCGGCGCTCGGCGACGAGGTCGAACAGGTTCAACCGGGTACGCCGTTCTCCCGGCTCCCGGACACCTGGCGCTGCCCGAACTGCGACGCCGAGAAGAGCAAGTTCATGGTGCTCGGCAGCGCGGGCGGCACTTCGCCGCTCGCCCACCCGGTCGTGCAGCTCGCAAACGCGTATCGCCGGGCTGCGCTGTCCATGAAGGGGCTGCCGATCTACAACCCGACGATCGCGGTGGAGGCGATTGGCTTCCGCGAGGTCGACGGGCGCCACGCCGGCATCATGGTCACGCCCTGGTTCATGAACCTGGTCGTGATCCCGTCGGAGTCGGATCGGGCGACATGGATCACCGGCGGCAGCGTGCGACTGGCGTTCCCGTCGGGACAATACGACCTGCTGGTCAGCGAGCTTCCTGGGTTCGGCCTGGTGGGCAGCTGCGCGCTGTTCTCGCCGATGTCCGAGTTCACGGACCATGAGGCCGCGCAGGTCGCGGCACAGTCCGCGGCCGAAGCGTTGCACGTGGCAGAGGAACCCGAGCCGGCGCCGGTCGTGTCGCGTCGAACGCTGCTCGGCGGCGGAACCGAACCAGGCTGATGACCGACCGCGCCCTGCTGGTCCTGGCGGGCCTGTTCGTATTTGCGTACCTGCTCGAGGTGGTGAGCCGTCGCACGAAGGTGCCGGGTGTCGTGCTGCTGATCGCGACCGGCATGATTGCCAGGGAAGTCCTGGACCGCAGCGGGCTCGAGCTCAGGTTCGTGGAAGCGCTGCTGCCGGTCGTGGGCACGATCGGCCTGATCCTGATCGTGCTCGAAGGCTCGCTGGATCTCGAGTTGCGCCGCGAGCGCGCGGCGCTGATCGCCCGGTCCAGCGGCGCGGCGCTGGCCGGGTTTCTGGTAACGCTCGCGGTCTTCGCCTGGCTGTTCGGAAGGCTGCTCGGTTACGACTGGTCGACCGCGGTGCTGGCGGCCATGCCATTCGCGGTGATCTCCAGCGCTGTAGCAATCCCCAGCGCCGTGGGCCTGCCGGACAAGGCCCGGGAATTCGTGGTCTACGAAAGCTCGCTGTCAGACATCATCGGAGTGCTGGTCTTCTATGCGTGGCTCTCTTCCGGCGGGTCGATGGACCGGTTCCTTGCCAGCCTGCTCGGCGGAGGCGCGCTGTCGCTGCTTGCCGCAATCGTCACCGCGCTTGGCATCTTCTTCCTGATCAACCGGATCGAAGGGCACATCCGCTTCGTGCCGATACTCGCGGGCCTGCTGCTGCTCTATGCGGTCGGCAAGATGCTGCACCTGTCACCGCTGATACTGATCCTGGTCTGTGGCCTGCTGCTCAATAACCCGCGGCTGCTCGAGTGGAACGCATGGCTCAAGTCCATGCACCGCCCGCGTTACGACACCACGCTGTCCGAGTTCAAGGGCCTGGTTGCCGAACTCACATTCGCGGTCAAGAGCGTCTTCTTCATCATGCTTGGCTACTGGACCGACGTCCGCGAAATGGCTGACTGGCGCGTATGGGCGATAGCGGCCGTCATGGTCGGCGTCATCTACGCGAGCAGGGTTGGAATCCTGAAGCTGCTGCGCGTCGGTAACCGGCAGCAGCTCGTCTGGGTTGCGCCACGCGGACTGATCACCGTGCTGCTGTTCATCACCGCATCCGCGACCGGCAAGCTGGTCGGGTTCCCGTTCGGCGCCGTCATGGTCGTCGTGCTTGCAACGGCGCTGGTCACCGGCCAATCGCATCGGGTACCCGGGGCGGCAACGCCCGAGGCGGACGGCACGGCGCCAGCCGGCGACACGCTAGAACGTGTATCCGAGTGAGGTAATCACCCCGTAGTCGAGGTTCGAGGGCGCTTCCGGGTCCGCCTTGCTGTCGTAGCTGCCGTAGAAGCTCAGGTCGAAGAAGAAATCCTCCACCAGCTCGATGCGCCAATCAACGTCCGCCTCGGCACGGATGCGCCCCGATTCGGTCAGGCTTGGAAACACCGCGAGCCCGACATCCACCGAGCGCTTCGGCGTGTCGTAGCGGAAGAACGAATACTCGGTCGACAGCAATCCCTCGACGCTGTTCCGCGTCGACTCGTCCTTGAAGTTCTCGCGGGCATAGGCAAGCCCTGCGACGACGGACCATTCGCTGTGCAGGTTCTGCACGACGAACCTGCCGATGCCGGCGCCGAGGATCTCGCGAATGTTGAGCCCGAGTTCGTCGTTACCCTGGACCGAGCCGACGTACTGCTGGAACCACCGGTCCCGCATGAAGCGCTTGTTGGCAAGAGTCACGTCGTACATGCTCGTGGTCGGGGCGTTGGACTGCGCGTTGACCGTCGCCTGTCCATCCAGTGACCACTGCCTGATCTCGTTACGCGAACTCAGGCCGCCGCTGAAGTCGAATTCCGTCTGGCTGTCGGCCTTGGCATAGTTGAGTCCCACGGTCAGGTAGCCATCGAGCCGCTGGACGAACGTGCCGTTGTCGATGGTCGCGATGCGGACGACGTCGGCCATCGCGACAGGCTCCGCGGCCGCTTCGCCGTCAGCCGCGAGGCGTATCGAGCCCGATTGCTGCTCCTCGGGCACGCGGCCGTGGAAACGCGTTCCGCTGGACGTTTCGACCTCCAGGTACTGGCCGGTCTCGATGCGAGCAACCTTGTCCCACTCTATGTTCACGGTGCCCGCCGTGCTGGTGCTCAGCTCGAGCTTGCCCTTGTCCAGGCCCTTGATCTCGCCGGTCAGCCGGTCGCCATTGTTGAAATAGACGATGTCGGTCTTCGGTGCCGCTTGCGATGCGGCGACAGGGGCGAGGATCGCGCAGCACACCAGCGCAGCGCTAACGACACACGCGCGCCCAGTGGGCAGCAATTTGAGCGGCAGGTATGGCATGAAAAACATCCTGGCTATTTCGTGTCCATGGCGCTGGGTTCCAGCAGCACTGTCTCGTCAGTGCCTGGCTGCGCAACCCAGAGCAGCCTCCGCGGCATCCGGAATCGCGCGTGCGGCATGTCAGGCATCTGGACTCACCGTCGGTGCCCGGTCAGTTTACGGGATACGAGAGGACCCGTTGCTGCTGGCTGTGGCCGGCAATGCGCGCCCACCCCCATCGAGGGAGTCACATTGGACGGCAGCTTCGGCAATACTTGCGTAACGTCCACGCTGCGCCGTCGCCCCGAGTCCACAGTCCATGATTCGAAACTCCGAGTCCGCAACATGAAGCAACCGCCCCCACTCAACCAGGTCGCATTTTCCGTCGTGGATCTGCGACGCACGGAGCAATGGTTCCGCGAGGGTTGCGGCCTGCTGCCGGCAGGCGGCAGCCGACGCATGATGCGCGGCGCGATCGCCGCGCGCGTGCAGGGTCTCCGTGGCGCCGCATCCACCTGCTGGTGGCTGGTGGGCCGCAATCCGTGGCTGCAGCTGGAGTTCTTCCAGTTCGAGCGCCCGATCGCGCGGCTGATGCCGCAGGACTTCCGACCCTGCGACATCGGTTACACCCGCATCGGGCTCTGGGTCGCGGACTTCGACGCCGCGCTCGAGCGTCTCGAGCGCCTTGGCACAGCCCCGCTTGCGACGCCGCTCGGCGCCGCGGGAAATCGCCGCGCCTGCGTCAGGAGCCCTGACGGCGTCTTCGTCGAGCTGATGGAGGCCGACCCGCTGCCAGCGGGTCCCGGGCCGGGCCGGGAAGCCTGCGGGACAGCCGTTCGCTCAGTCACGCTGTCGGTGCCGGACCTGGACCAGACGATCTCGTTCTTCGGCGACGCACTGGGGCTCCCGCGATCCGAGCTGCGTCTCCACGAGCCCGGGCACGAAGAACTTTGGAATCTCGCCGGCGCGCGAACCAGCAGCGCCGTGTTCACGGCCGGCGACGTGCTGGTCGAAGCCGTGCAGTACCTGGACCCGACCGGCAGGCCATGGCCCGACGGCTACCGGATTTCCGACCAGGGAATCCTCAACATCGCGTTCGGTGCGCGCAGCCGCCGTGACCATGAGGAGACCTTCAAGCGCGCCGTTGCCGGAGGTGCGCGGCCGAACTGGAGGCCATTCCAGTTGCCCGGCGCAGGCGTGGTCTATGTCAACGACGTGCAGGGATTCTCCGTCGAACTGCTCTGGGCTAAACCGGGCAAGTCCGATCGGGACTGGGGCTTCGAGCCGTTGCCGATCGAGGATCGACCGCTGCCGGACACCCACTCGACCACGCAATCCGTGCATGTGGCAGCGCCGGCGGATCGCGCGTGGACAGTCCTGATGGACCACGAGGGCATGTCGACGTGGAGCGGCTTCAAGCCCGTCACGCTGGACCGGCCGGGTGAAACCGAGCGTAACGGCCGTGGGGCAGTTCGAAGCCTCGGCGGCCCGCTGGGAGCGGTGCTGGAAGAGATCACCTGCGCTGAAGCTCCACGACTCATCCGTTACCGCGTGATCAAGGGCTCGCCGTTCGTCTGCCACCAGGGCGAGATCCGGCTCGAGCCCAGGGACGGCGGGACGGACATCACGTGGACCGTCAGGTTCAGGCCCAGGGTCCCGGGAACCGGGGCGCTGCTGGCGCGAATCTTCGGCCGGATGCTCGGGTCAGCCATGCGTCGCGGGCTGAAGGCACGGATCGAGGCGGCGTGAACCGCGCCGCGAGCGGCACGCCGGAAGTACGCGGGCACATGGCGCCGAAGGCCGTGGTGGTCCAGACGATGGACGGCAGCGCTGTTGGCAATATCCGGGGCGGTGCTAAGCTATCTTCGCGGCTCCCGCAGGTGCAGACCATTGCGCGGCCGCATGCCACGAACAACAACCCAACGGACAGACTCCCGCAGGAGAGCCTCATGAAATATGCTGCATTCGTCACCACTGCATGCCTCGTCGGACTCGCCGGTTGCCAGTCCACCGGCCAGCAGCTCGACGCCGAGCAACAGCAGGCGGTGAGCACTGCCGTGAAGCGTGTCAGCTTCGACATGAATTGCCCGAGTGCCACGGGCCAGGTGCTGTCGCGCCAGATGGTCGCGCCGGTCTCGATCCGCTTCGGCGTCGAGCGCGCCGAGTACACGGTCGGCGTCGAGGGCTGCGGCCAGCGCCAGACCATCGTCGTCGTCTGCCCGCAGGACGGCAGTGGCTGCTTCGCGGGCGGTCCGCGCGAATAGGTATTCCCTTGACCAGATACGGACGGTACTTGGCCGCGCTCGCGGCGGCGGTCTCGAGTGCCCTGCTCGCCAGCAGCGCAGCACGCGCCGAGATGTCGAGCGAGGAACTTGCCAAGCTCGCGCAGAACCCGGTCGGTAACCTGGTGAGCGTGCCGTTCCAGAACAACACCAACTTCAACTTCGGCCCACTCGAGAAGACCCAGGATGTCCTGAACATCCAGCCCGTGTACCCGATCCACCTGAACGACGAGTGGAACGTCATCACGCGCACGATCTTCCCGCTGCTCTGGCAGCCGGCGCTGTACCCGGGGCAGGGTTCGACGTTTGGATTGAGCGACACCCAGTTCTCGGCCTTCCTCTCGCCGGCGGTGCCGAAAGGCCTCATCTGGGGCGTGGGAGCAATCGCACAACTGCCGACTCACACGAGCGACGTGCTCGGCAACGAGCGCTGGGGCCTCGGGCCCACCGCGGTCTTGCTGAAGATTACGCACGGCAGCCCATGGGTGTATGGCGTGCTCGTCAACAACGTCTGGTCGGTGACGAACTCGAACTCGTCGCCGCCGATCAACCAGATGCTGGTGCAGCCGTTCCTGAACTACAACTTCAAGGGCGGCGCATACCTGACCACCGCACCGGTCATCACCGCGAACTGGCAGGCCGACAGCGGCGATACCTGGACCGTTCCGCTCGGCGGCGGCGTCGGCAAGATCTTCCACCTTGGAAAGCTGCCGGTGAACACGCAGGTCTCCGCGTACTACAACGTCGAGACGCCAAAGTACGGCCCGGACTGGCAGCTGCGGGTGCAGGTCCAGTTTATGTTCCCGAAGTAGTCGCCCCCGCTAGGCAGGCGCTGGCCGCTAGTCGGCCTTGCCCTTCAGACGGTCGAGTCCCTTCACGAGGCGCCTGGCCCAGGCGGTGACGGCCTGCCGGAACTCCGCCGAGTTGGTGACGCTGTTCGAGATGGTCGCGTAACCGGTTTCCCTGCCAGCGTACCGGTCCACGACGCGCCCCAGCAGCTGGCCGGTCGGCCCGTCGCGCAGTTCCATCACCAGCGTCATGCGGCCCGCGTTCATCGTGTACGTATAGGTGCGACCCGCGGTCATCTTGTCCGGGGCGTTGATGTAGACGTCGGCGAGGCCAGCCGCAACCACCAGGGTATCGTCCAGCGGTTTCGCGACCACGTCATATCCGGCCGCCGCAAGTTCCTCGGCGAAGATGCGGCGGAACTCGCCGGCCATCTCGTCGCGGATTTCCTGCAAGTCCTCTGCGGACATCCGCCGGTCTGCACCGCGCGCGTTCCGGTTGGGATCCCAGTCCTTGTCGAACGCGACCTGCACCGGCGCGAGCACGAGGTTCCTGTAAGCCTTGATTTCTGCGCCGCGCCGGACATAGACGGCGTCAAGGCCCTTCGTCTTGCGGTATTCGAGGCCGTCCCAGGTCTCCGGCGGAGTGGCCGCCCCCGCCATCGAGGTGGCCACGAGGAAGCCGATCGCCAGGACTCGCAGCACGCGGATCGGAACTCGCGTCATGTTTGTTACCGCCCGGGGCTTGTTGACGGATGGTATTGGAGAGCCGCAGCGCGTCGCTGTCAATGACCGGTGCCAGTGGGCACAATTGACAACTACCCGGCCTCGCGAGTCGTTCCTTGAAGTTCCGCTCCCTCCCCCTGGTCCTCGGAATCGCAGCCCTCGGCGTGCTTGGCTTGCTGCTGTGGCGGTCCGGCGTACTCACGGGCCCTTCGCCCGCGGTCCAGCAGTTCGGGGTGGAGAACCCAGCGCAACCGCGACCGGCCAGCTATGTCGGATCGCAGGCCTGCGCGAGCTGCCACGAGGCAGAGTCTGCCGCGTGGAGCGGCTCGCAGCACGCGCTCGCCATGCAGGCCCCGACAGAGCAGACGGTTCTCGGCAATTTCAACGACGCGCACTTCGAGCACTTCGGCGTCACCAGCACGTTCTACCGCCGCGACGGCCGGTACATGATTCGCACCGATGGGCCGGACGGAAAGCTGGCCGACTTCGAGGTGCAGCACACGTTCGGCGTGTATCCGCTGCAGCAGTACCTGCTGGACATCGGCGGCGGACGGCTGCAGGCGCTGTCGATTGCCTGGGACTCACGACCGGAAGCCGACGGTGGCCAGCGGTGGTTCCACCTCTACCCCGACGAGCGCATCGATAACACGGACGAGCTTCACTGGACGAAGCGGCAGCAGAACTGGAACTACATGTGCGCGGACTGCCACGCGACCGACCTGCAGAAGAACTACGACGCGGCGACCAACACGTTTGCAACCAGCTGGGCAGAGCCGACGGTGGGCTGCGAGGCTTGCCACGGGCCGGGCTCCGCGCATGTCGCGTGGGCCGAGGCAGCCGCGAGCGGCGGGGCGGCTGCGAAGTCGAACGGGCTCACCGTGCACTTTGGCGAACGCCGCGACGCGGGATGGAAAATCGATCCGACGACCGGCAATTCGACTCGCAGCCGTGCACGTGATACGGACACGGAGATCAACGTCTGCGCGCAGTGCCACTCGCGGCGCGGCCAGTTCTCCAACGGCTACCATGCCGGAGAGATGCTGGAGGATCACTACATTCCGGCGCTGCTCACGCCCGACCTCTATTACCCGGATGGCCAGCAGCGCGACGAGGTCTACAACTGGGGCTCGTTCCTGTCGAGCCGCATGTACTCGAAGGGCGTTACCTGTGGCGACTGCCACGAGCCACACGGCGCGAAGCTGCGCGCCGAAGGCAATGCCGTCTGCGCCCAATGCCACCTCGCGTCGAAATTCGACACCACCGCGCACCACTTCCACGAGCCTGGCACGCCGGGGGCGCAGTGCGCCGCCTGCCACATGCGTACCACCACCTACATGGTGGTGGATCCGCGCCATGACCACAGTTTTCGCATACCGCGCCCAGGCCTGAGCGAGACGCTCGGCGTGCCGAATGCCTGCAACCAGTGTCACGAGGACCGCACGGCCGCCTGGGCGTTTGCGGAACTCAAGAAACGCTACCCACACCCGAAGTCGGGCTTCCAGGACTTCGCCACCGCTTTCGCCTCGGCCGACCGTGGCGAACCGGACGCCACGATCGCACTGGCGCAGCTGGTCTCGAACCAGGACGAGTCCGCCATCGCGCGCGCCGCGGCGCTCGAGCGCCTCGCGCAACTCGGCGGTGACAATGCGACGCTGTCCGCCGAGGCCGGACTCAGGGATCGGAGCCCGTTGGTGCGCCACGCGGCCGTCGGCGTATACGACACCGTACCGCCTGAGCAGCGCGGACCGATCGTGCCGCTGCTGCGTGACCCGGTGAGGGACGTTCGAACCAGGGCCGCACGCACCCTCGCGCCGGTGCCGGCCTCGGCATTGGGCCCCACCGAGGCCCAGGCATATTCGAAAGCCGCGGCGGAGTACGTCGCAGCCGAACGCTTCAATGCCGACCGCCCGGAGAACCGGACCAACCTCGGCACCTACTATGCCGAGCGCGGGCAATTCGCCGACGCGGAGATGGAGCTGCGTGCGGCCATCGCGCTCGACCCCGTGTTCGTGCCCGCCTGGGCCAACCTCGCCGACGTGATGCGGATGCAGGGTCGCGAGGCAGATGCCGAATCGGCGCTGCGAGAAGGCATCGCACGCTCGCCCGAGGATGCGACGCTGCACCACGCGCTCGGACTGTCGCTGGTACGACAGAAGAAGGGCGACCAGGCGCTCAGCGAACTCAAGCGCGCGACGGAGCTCGCGCCGGGCAACGCCCGGTTCGCGTACGTCTATGGCGTGGCCAAGGCTGAACTTGCGGGCGCCGCCGCCGGCAGGCATTGATCGACTTTCCCCAGGGAGTTCCGGCCCATGAGCGAATCGGACATCCTGCTCACGCTGTACTCGATCGTCGCCGGGCTCGGCATCTCGAGGCTGGTGCAGGGCTTCGCCTCGATGATAGAGCAGCGCAAGCGCATGCACCTGTACTGGGTGCACAGTGCCTGGCTGGTCGTCACCATGGCCGCCCACATCGTGACGATCTTCGCGCTGATACGGTTCTCAAGCCACGCGCACTGGACGGTGTTCAACGCCATGCTGGCGCTCAGCATGCCACTACTGCTCTACCTGGTGAGCGACCTGATCGTGCCCACGATCCGTGACGAGGGGCAGGTCGATCTGCGGGCCTACTTCTACGACAACCGACGGTGGCTCTACAGCCTGATGATCGCGTTGACGGTGACTGCCATGGCCGTCCAGGTGGCCGTCGAACGCAAGCCGGACCTGACGCTGGGCGGCCAGCTGCGCTTGATTGCGTTGCTGACACTCGCAGCCGGCCTCGCGAGCAAACGGCCCGCCATCCAGTCCGGCGTCGTGCTGGTGCTGCTGGCCGTGATCGTGGCCGGGGCGGCGCTGGTCTCCGTGGAGTTGATGTAAGGCGCGATAGCGACGCGAACTCAACCCGCCAGTCGCGCCCGCGCGGCGATGTCCCGCGACTCGACGATCGTCACGTCCGGCGGCGACTCGATGGCGACCGACACCATCGCCGCGGCAATATCCGATGCCGCGACCGGACGCCACGTTGCGGGCGCCAGCCTGAGCAGGTGCTCACTCACGCGCTCGAGCGGGCGCGACTCGCCCCGCTCCCCGGCGATCACCGATGGCCGGAAGATCGCCAGGCTCGGCCAGCGCATCGCGCGCAAGCCCTCCTCGACTTCGCCCTTGACTCGCGAATAGAAGAACGGGGACGAGCGGCTCGCCCCGAGCGCACTCACGATCGAGAAGTGGTGCGCGTCGTTCATGCGCGCGATCTGCGCGAGGCGCAACGGGTACTCGTAGTCCACCCGCCGGAACCTGGCCTTCGAACCTGCCTTGCGGATGGTCGTACCCAGCGCACAGAACACATGGTGCGCACGAAGCTCGTCGCGATCGTCGCCGAGGCGGTCGAAATCGATTACCCGCTGGACCACCTTCGGGTGCCGCGCGGGCTCGCCGAGATCACGCCGCGTGACGACGATGACGCGGCCATATTCGGGCGACTCGACCAGCCTCTTCAGGCACTCGCCGCCGACCAGGCCAGACGCACCGGCCAGCAGCGCTGTCAGGTTTCGGGTCATCCGCCGCGCTGCTCGGCTATCCAGCGGTCGATCTCGGCGCTGAGTTCCCGCATCGGCAGTGCGCCGTGGATCAGCACGGCTGTATGAAACTTCCGCAGGTCGAATTTCACGCCGAGTTCGCGCTCTGCCCTGGCACGCAGCGACTGGATCTCGAGCTGTCCGATCTTGTAGGCGAGCGCCTGGCCCGGAATGGCCATGTATCGTTCGGCCTCTGCGACACGCTGCGCCTCCGCAGCCGCGCTGTTGGCCGCCATGTAGTCCAGCACCTGCTGCCTGGACCAGCCCATCGAGTGCAGCCCTGTGTCCACGACCAGGCGGATCGACCGCCAGAGTTCTCCCTCCAGCATGCCGAAGTACTGGTACGGGTCCTGGTACATGCCGAGAGGCTTGCCCAGCGACTCCGCATACAACCCCCAGCCTTCCGAATACGCGGTGTAGCCCCCGAAACGCCGGAACCCGGGCAGGTCGCGCTGCTCGCGCTGTATCGAGATCTGGAAGTGATGACCGGGATTCGCCTCGTGCAGCGACAGCGCCTCCATTGCCCACTTCGGTCGCGCCTTCAGGTCGTAAGTATTCGCGTAGAAGATGCCGGGACGCGAACCGTCTTCGCTCGCCGCCTGGTACTGTCCGCCGGCGGCGCTCTTCTCGCGGAACGGCTCCACGGCCCGCACTTCGTAATCCGCCTTCGGCAGCACTTCGAACAACTCCGGCAGCCGCGGATTCACTCGCTGCTTGATGTCGTCATAGCCCGCAATCAGCGCGTCGGCGCTGTCGAAATAGAACCGCGGGTCCGCGCGCAGGAACGCAAAGAACGCCTGCATGTCGCCCTTGAACCCGACCTGCTCCATCACCTTGCGCATCTCGCCATGGATGCGCCCGACCTCGGCGAGACCCAGTGCGTGGATCTCGGCCGGCGTGCGGTCCGTGGTCGTGATGTCGCGCACCCGGTATTCATACCAGGCCTTGCCGTCGGGAAGCCCCTCCATGCCGACGGTCTCGCGGCACTTCGGCAGGTATTCGTCGCGCACGAAGTCGTGCAGCCGGCTGTAGGTCGGGAACACCTTGGTCTCGATCATCGAACGGTAGGCGGCCGTGAGCCGCGCGCGATCCGCGTCGCTGAAGCTGGCCGGCATGTTCTTCACCGGGTTCCAGAAGAGCGAATCCTCCGGCCGCGCCACGACCTGCGAGGCCAGCTGTGGCAGCACCTCCTCCGCGAGCACGCGCGGCAGCGTGTAGCCCTTGGCAATGCCCTCGCGCATGTTGACGATCGCCTGGTCGGTCCAGGCCGGAAGGCCATTCATGCGCTGCAGGAAGTCGTCGTAGTCCTTGACGGTCTTGAACGGCTGGATCCCGCTGCCGGAACCAAGCTGCACGAAGGAATTCGGCACCGAGTAGAACTGGTTCAACGGGATCAGCCAGCTTGGATACCGGAATCCCTCGATATCCATCTCGCGCGCCGACTTGAACACCTCCCAGGAGATGAGGTCCTGGCGCCCGAGTTTCAGGTGATCGATGCCCTTGATGCGCTCCAGGTAGCGGGTCTGGAGGCTCTCGTCCCGGGCACGCCACTCTGGCGAGATCTGCACCTGGTAGACGCCGTTGTAGCGCGTGTCGCCGATCGAGGTGGCGAGCATCGGGTTGAGTTCAAGGTACTCCTCGAAATAGGCGTCCAGCACCTCGTGCAGCCTGCGCGACTCCTCGGCGCTGCCAGCGGCCGCCTCGGCTCGGGCTGCCTCCGGCCCGCCGCCTGCTGCCGCAGACGCCGCCGGTCCGGTGCCGGCGCTTGCAGTGGAGGCAACGCCACACGCCAGGAGAAAAGCCAATGTCGCCGCGAACGGCCAAGGTTTCCGGGTCATCGAGGGGTCCTGTAACAAGGCGTGCGGGGCCACAACTTTGCACTAATTGCAGCCCCGGCGGAAAGTCCGCTTACCGCCGGCGGGAAATCCCGCACTGCAATCCGTGTCCCCACGGATGTCGGTTACTGCCGGGAGCCTGCATCGTCCATAATCGGGTCAGGGGGCAGGAGCCATATGTTCCAGGTTCGAATCCACGGGCGCGGCGGCCAGGGCGTCGTCACCGCCGCCGAATTGCTGTCCGTCGCGGCGTTTCGCGAGGGGCGCCACGCGCAGGCCTTCCCGAGTTTCGGGTCGGAGCGCACCGGAGCACCGGTCGTGGCGTTCTGCCGCATCGACGACCACCCGATACGTCTGCGGGAACCGGTCATGGCGCCGGACGCGGTCATCATCCAGGACCCGACGCTGCTGCATCAGGTGGACGTGTTCGGCGGACTCTCGCCGGACGGCTATATCGTGATCAACACCTCGAAGACCTTCGAGGAACTGGGACTCGGCGAGTTCATCGCCGGTTTCCGTCGCGACCGGCTCTGCACCGTGCCGGCGACGGAACTGGCGTTGAAGCACATCGGGCGCGCGGTCCCGAATGCTGCGCTGCTGGCCGGATTCGCCGCGATCTCGTCGCGCATTTCGCTCGACTCCGTGTCGGCCGCGATCGGCGAGAAGTTTCCGGCGAAGGTGGCGGCGGCCAACGTGGCCGCAGCCAATGTCGCCTATGCCTGGGTGTTGCAACAGATGCAGGGAGCCGGTCGTGCTGAAGCAGGTTGAAGGTTCCGCGGCCGTCGCCGAGGCGGTGGCGCTGTGTCGCCCCGAAGTGATCTGTGCCTACCCCATCTCGCCGCAGACGCACATCGTCGAGGGCCTCGGGCGCATGGTCGACACGGGCAAGCTCACGCCGTGCGAATTCATCAATGTCGAATCCGAGTTCGCGGCAATGTCGGTGGCCATCGGCGCCTCCGCCGCGGGCGCGCGTGCTTACACCGCGACAGCCAGCCAGGGCCTGCTGTTCATGGCCGAGGCGGTGTTCAACGCGGCCGGGCTCGGCCTGCCGATCGTGATGACGGTTGCCAACCGCGCGATCGGCGCACCGATCAACATCTGGAACGACCACACGGACGCGCTGAGCCAGCGCGACTGCGGCTGGATCCAGCTGTTTGCCGAGGACAACCAGGAGGCGCTGGACCTGCACATACAGGCGTTCCGGCTGGGCGAGGAACTTTCGCTGCCGGTGATGGTGTGCATGGATGGCTTCATCCTCACGCACGCATACGAGCGAGTCGACATGCCAACGCAGGAGCAGGTGGACGCCTACCTGCCCCCTTACGTGCCGCGCCAGGTGCTCGATCCCGCCGATCCAGTCTCGATCGGTGCGATGGTCGGTCCCGAGGCATTCATGGAAGTACGCTACCTCGCCCATGTGAAGCAGCGCCAGGCGCTGGAACTGATCCCGGAATGGGCCGGCGAATTCCACCGTATATTCGGCCGCGAGAGCGGCGGCCTTGTGCGTGGTTACCGGCTCGAGGGTGCGGAGACCGTGGTCGTCGCACTGGGCTCGGTGCTCGGCACCATCAAGGATACCGTGGACGAGATGCGCGACCAGGGTGCGCGCATCGGCGTGCTCGGCATCTCCTGTTTCCGTCCCTGGCCGATGACCGCGGTCCGCGCGGCACTGGCCGGCGCGAAACGCATCGTGGTGCTGGAGAAGAGCCTTGCGGTGGGAGTGGGCGGGATCGTGTCGAACAACGTTTCCGCCTCCTACGCCGGATCGCCTGATCTCGTGCATACGGTGATCGCCGGGCTCGGCGGCCGATCGATCACGCGCCAGTCGCTGCACAGGGTCTTCCTCGAGGCGATCGAGGGCCGCCTCGAGCCGCTCACGTTCATGGATCTCGACTATGCGATGGTGGACCACGTGCTGAAACGCGAGCGCGAGCAGCGGCGCTCGGGGCCGATCGCCGAGGCGATCCTGCGCGAACTCGGCGTCGTCGCCGCGAAGATCGGCTGAGGAGACCGCAATGAGCTACCAGCCAGTCCGCTTCTACCAGACCGGCACGTTCACGGTCGGGAACCGCCTGCTGCCGGACGAGCAGCGATCGGTGCAGGCGAACATGCGCCGCACGAATTCGCTCAATTCCGGGCACCGCGCCTGCCAGGGCTGTGGCGAGGCGCTCGGCGCGCGCTACGCGATCGATGCCGCGATGGAGGCGACCAATCGCCAGCTGGTGGCCGCGAACGCGACAGGCTGCCTCGAGGTTTTCTCGACGCCCTACCCCGAGACCTCGTGGCAGATCCCGTGGATCCACTCGCTGTTCGGCAACGCAGCCGCGGTCGCAACGGGCATTTCCGCGGCGATGCGCGTGAAAGGCCGGCACGACGTGCGCGTCGTCGCGCAGGGCGGTGACGGCGGCACCACCGACATCGGCTTCGGCTGCCTGTCGGGGATGTTCGAGCGCAACGACGACGTGCTTTACATCTGCTACGACAACGGCGGCTACATGAATACCGGCGTGCAGCGCTCCTCTGCGACACCGCCCGGCGCGCGCACCAACACCACGATGCCGGTCGGCGATTCGACAGGGGCACGATTCGGCCAGGGCAAGGACGTGCCGGCGATCGCAATCGCGCACGACATACCGTATGTCGCAACGGCGACGGTCGCGGAACTCAGGGACCTCGAGGCGAAGGTCCGCCGTTCGATGGAGTTCCGCGGTGCGCGCTACATCCACATCCTGGTGCCCTGCCCGCTGGGCTGGGGACATGCGTCTTCGGACACGATCCGCATGGCGCGGCTGGCGAAGGAAACCGGGCTCTTTCCCGGTGTTCGAGGCCGAACACGGCACGGTCACGCATGTCTCGAAGATCAAGCGGAAAATGCCGGTGGAAGACTATCTGAAGCCGCAGCAGCGATTTGCCCACCTGTTCAAGCCGCCGGGGCATCCGGACATCGTCGAGCGCATCCAGCAGATCGCCGACCGCAACATCCGCCGCTATCGACTGGTGGACGACGTGGAGCGCAGGGCATGAAGTCGAAACCATTCGCGATCACGCTCGACCCGGGCTCCAGCCTCGCGAACCACACCGGCTCCTGGCGCACCGTACGGCCCGTGTACGTGGACCGGCTGCCACCCTGCAACCACGCCTGCCCCGCAGGCGAAAACATCCAGGGCTGGCTGTTCCACGCGGAATCGGGGCACTACGAGGAAGCCTGGCGGCTGCTCACCCAGGACAACCCGTTGCCCGCGGTGATGGGTCGCGTCTGCTATCACCCCTGCGAGACGTCCTGCAATCGCGGCCAGCTCGACGAGTCCGTCGGCATCAACCCGATCGAGCGCTTCCTCGGCGACGAGGCCCTGAAGCACGGTTGGAAATTCATCCGGCCGCGCGAGCTGAGCGGCAAGCGCGTGCTGGTCGTCGGCGCAGGGCCGTCCGGGCTCTCGGCCGCATATCACCTGGCGCGTTTCGGCCACTCGGTGACGATACGCGAAGCCGGCCCTGTCGCGGGCGGGATGATGCGCTTCGGCATTCCGAAATACCGCCTGCCGCGCGATGTTCTCGAGGCCGAGATCCAGCGCATCGTAGACCTTGGCGTCGTGCTGGAACTCAACGCCAAGGTCTCCGACGTGCTGGACGCGAAGGTCGAAGGCAGATTCGACGCCGTGTTCCTGGCCGTCGGCGCGCACATCGCGAAGCGCGCCTACCTCCCGGCTGGCAGCGCCGCGAAGATGCTCGACGCCGTGTCGGTGCTGCGCAGCATGGAAGGCGAGGAGAAGCCGCTGCTCGGCCGACGCGTCGTGGTCTACGGCGGCGGCAACACCGCGTTCGACGTCGCGCGCACGGCCAAGCGCCTGGGCGCCACCGAGTCCATCATCATCTACCGCCGCACGCGGGAGAAGATGCCGGCGCACGAGTCGGAGCTCGAGGAGGCGCTTCAGGAAGGGGTGCTGGTCAAGTGGCTGTCCACGATCACGCAGGCCGGCGAGTCCTCGGTCACCGTGGAGAAAATGACGCTCGACGAGAAGGGCAACGCGCAGCCGACCGGCGAACTCGAGACGCTCGAGGCGGATTCCGTGGTGCTGGCACTCGGCCAGGACGTGGACCTGTCGCTGCTCGACGGCGTGCCCGGCCTCGAGATCGACGACGGAGTCGTCAAGGTCGACCAGGCGATGATGACCGGCCAACCGGGCATCTTCGCGGGCGGCGACATGGTGCCGGGCGAACGCACGGTCACTGTCGGCGTCGGCCACGGCAAGCTCGCGGCCCGCAACATCGACGCGTGGCTGCGAGGCAAGTCGTGGACACACCCTGAGTCGCACGAACTGGCGAGCTTCGACAAGCTCAACACCTGGTATTACTCCGACGCGCCGAAATCCACGCAGCCGGTGCTCGACACGATTCGCCGGCAGTCCACGTTCGAGGAGGTCGTTGGCAGCTTCGACGAGACCACGGCGCAGTTCGAGGCTCGCCGCTGCCTCTCATGCGGCAACTGCTTCGAGTGCGACAACTGCTACGGCGTGTGCCCGGACAATGCCGTGATGAAGCTCGGTCCCGGCCAGCGCTATGCGTTCAACTACGACTACTGCAAGGGCTGCGGCCTCTGCGTGACCGAGTGCCCCTGCGGCGCCATCCGCACCGTCCCCGAGGACATCTAGGGGACATTCTCCTTTTTCGGCCCGCCGAAAAAGGAGAATGTCCCCTCTTACCCCTCTTACCGGGGTTTCACGAACTTGAGGGTCATGCGGTCGGACTCGCCTATGGCCAGGTACTTCGAATGGTCGAAGTTGGGGTCGTCTGGCTTGCCTGAACCCTCGGCCGAGGAGCGCAGCACCGGCGGCAGCGTCCACACGCCGAACGGGTGGTCCTTGGTGTCCTTCGGGTTGGCGTTGATCTCTGACCTGGCCACCAGCTTCAACCCGGCGTGTTCGGCGGTCGCGATCACGAACGACTCAGTGACATATCCGTCCTGCGCCTTCGGGTCCTGCGGTCCCGGATTCGCGCGGTGCTGCTCGAGCGCGAGGATGCCGCCTGGCTTCAGCGAATCGTAGAACTCCTTGAACGTCTTCTCGACGACGCCGGGTGAACCCATCCAGTTGTGCACCGATCGAGCCGTGAGGATGAAGTCGAAGGTGTCCTTCGGCAGCGGTGCCGACTTCGCGCCCCAGTTAAGAACCGTGATCTTGCCGTACAGCGCCGGGTCTGCGCCGTAGTGCGCCTCGAACTCTGCGCGCGACTTGCGGCTCGACTCCGACAGGTCCGGATTGGCGAGGTCAGACCCGGTGACGTAGAATTTTCCGCCGGTGCGCTGCGCGTACGGGGCCAGGATGTCGGTCCACCAGGACTTCGCGCCGGGCTGGATCTCGAGGATCGTCATGCCCGGCTTGAGTCCCCAGAACGTGAGGCTCTCGACGGGGTGACGATAGACGTCGCGCGCCCTGGCCTCAGGCGTACGCCAGCTACCGTCGACCACCTGCACGAGCACGGGGTCGGGAGTTGCTGTCGCTGGCTCGGCGGGGGCCGCCGCATTGCCGGCGGCGGGCATCAGGGCCGCTGCAGCGGCAATCAAGGCACAAGTACGCGGGGCATGCATGTCGGTCTCCGGGGATCATGGCGCAGGCGCCGGGGTGGCTCGTAGCGTTGAATTGTAGCCTGCGTGGCGCCCGGCATGTCCCGAGGAGCAGATTCGCAAAGGACAGAAAGCACGAGGCCCCGACGCTTGCGCGGCGGGGCCCCGTGTCAGGCCTGGACCTGAGGGTCGATTACATGCCCGTATCCGTACGGATCAGCATGACGCGACGGTTCTGCTGACGACCTTCCTCGGTGTCGTTGGAAGCGATCGGGTTCGCCTCACCGAAGCCTTCCGACTTCAGGCGGGCCGGATCCACGCCACGCGAGGTGAGGTAGTCGAACACTGACTTGGCACGACGATCCGACAGCTTCAGGTTGTATTCCTCGGTGCCGACGCTGTCCGTGTGGCCCTCGATCTTCGCCGTGGCGAACGGCACGTCGTTCATGAACGTCACGACGCGCTCGAGCTCCGTGATCGACTCAGGACGCAGCTCCGCCTTGTCGAAGTCGAACAGGACCTTGAGGGTCTGCTCCATCGGGCAACCGACTGAGTCGACTTTGGTGCCGGCCGGCGTGTTCGGGCACTTGTCGGCGTCGTCGCACACACCATCACCATCGCTGTCGCTGCACTTGGCGGGCGGCGGCGGCGGCGGGGGCGGGGGCGGGGGCGGCGGCGGTGCTGCCGCTACGACAGGCTTCGGGGCGCCCCACTGGTAACCGACGGCCACCGTGTAGACGATCGGGTTGATATCGATATCGCCGAGGTTCACCCTTGCCCTGGACGTGCCACCCTCTCCGTCATAAACATCGCCGGTCAAGGTCCCCTTGGACGTGATGCCGATGTAACGGATTTCGGTATTGGCCAGCCAATGTTCGCTCAGGCGCCAGTCGATGCCGAACTGCGCGGCACCGCCGAACGAGTCGCCCATGCTGAGCTTCGCGTTGTCGATGCCGGTCGCATCATAGACGTTGCCCTGCTTGAGCTTCTCGCCGGAGAAAATCGTCCAGTTCACGCCCACGCCGATGTACGGGCGGAAACCGCCTTCCGGATTGAAGTGCCACTGCAGGCTCAGCGTCGGGGGAATCTGGTCGACGTGACCGATACGCGCGCCACCGCCATTCAGGTCGCCCTTGAGGTCGAGTCCATGCGAGAACGGCAGGGCCACCAGCAACTCGGTGCCGATGTGGTCCGTGATCATGTAGGTGATCGTGCCGGACAGGTTGGTGCCAATGTCAGCAACGATATAGGTGTTCGGGTCGTTGTTGACCTGGACATTGCGGTCCGTCGGATTCACGGCGCTCCAGCCCATGCGGAAAATCCAGTCGCCCTTCGGCTGTCCCGGATACGCGTCGAGGTCCCACGCATTGGCGGCGACGGGTGCGGCAAGCGCAGCCGCTACTGCCAGCGGGATCAGGTAACGAGATGACATTGAGAAGGCCTCCTTTGTGGCTTTTCCGCCATGCATTATTAGTACTACAGCTGCGAGCCGCCCACCGATGCGTTGCGGATTCCCTCTCTAGAGTGGGTCCGAAATCGCTGCGCTGGCAGCCGGTAATGTGAATAATGTACCGGATTTAGCCGCGAAACAAGGGGTAATTGCCGACGACGGCCGGGAACCAAAGCGCAGGAATCGCAGGCCAGCATGCCGTCCTCGCGTGCCGCGGCGATGATGCAGGAATACAACAGAGCCCCGCCTGGCGATACTGGCCTCGCATATCCGAATTGCGAACGCGAGCGACTCCGGCAACTGCGACGCCGCTTTCGGCCCGATGCTGACTGCCACGCCGCCCTTACGGCCCGGGGCATCTGAAAACCTGATGAAGGCGAAATTAACATTTAATAAACAATTACTTATCATATTTTTTAGAAGCACGCGACGGCGCCCGGAAGCCGCTGTTCCGTGGACCAGCAGTGGCCTGGGCAGCCTGGTGTCGCGCCACCCGGTCAACCAGCGCCTTGGCGCCGCGTTTTCCCTCGGACCTGCCGCGACCCGCGGCGTATCGATGGAGAGCGAACATGCTTCGACGAACGATCGCCCTCGGATTCCTGTTGTCCTGCGCTGGAACTGTGCTCGCCGACACGACGCCACGCATCGACCGCGTTCAGGAGCAGCAGCGCGCGCGAATCGAGCAGGGCGCGGCCTCCGGGCAGCTGACCGCCCCCGAGACACGCCGGCTCATCCACCAGCAGCGGCAGCTCTCCCGTCGCGAGGCCAGGGTCCAGGCCGACGGAGTCGTTACACGCGGCGAGCGTTATCGACTGAACCGCGACGCGCAGCACACCAGCCGCGCCATCTACCGCCAGAAGCACGACGCGCAGCGCCGTCACTGAGCACCCGACGTGCTCGACTGGACCGCGCGGCCTGCGGATTGCGTCGGCGCGCGGTTAAGTCCATCGTCGCCTCCCTGTGTCCGACACGGGAAGGCGAATGCGCGCTCCAATCCAGCATGCCCTGCTCACCCTGGCAGCCCTGCTACTTGCCGGCGTCGTGAACGTCGCCGTGATGGCGGAGGCGCGCGCTACTCCCTCGCCTGTCGCGCAGGATCTCGACGCTGCCGCGGCTGCGCGATTCGCCCGCCTCGCGCTCGACTGCGTGCATCGCGAATATCCGAACAAGATCGCGCAGGTGATGCAATCCGACGCCGACGCGAAGCCGCCACGCGAACTCACGCCCGGGTTTTACGGCTGCTACGACTGGCACTCGTCGGTGCACGGACACTGGCTGCTGGTGCGGCTGGTGAAGCTCTATCCGCAGGCGGATTTCGCCGCGGACGCGCGCGCGGCACTGGCGAAGACGCTCACGCCGGCCAACATTGCGGTCGAGGTGGAATACCTGCGCGGGGCTGGTCGCGCTTCGTTCGAGCGTCCGTACGGGCTCGCGTGGCTGCTCGAACTCTCCAGCGAACTCGAGACCTGGGACGACGCGCAGGCGCGCGAATGGCACGCGGCGCTCGAGCCACTGACGCAGGAGGCCGCGCAGCGATTCACGGACTGGCTGCCGAAGCTGCACTACCCGATCCGGGTCGGCGAACACAGCCAGACGGCGTTTGCGTTCGGCCTGCTGTCCGACTGGGCCGCGGTGGCCGGCGACACCGCTATCACGGCACTGCTGCGCGAGCGAGCGCTTGCGTACTACGCCGGGGACCGCAACTGCCCGATCACCTATGAACCCTCGGGCGAGGATTTCCTTTCGCCCTGCCTGGGTGAGGCTGACTTCATGCGCCGGATCCTGCCACCGCGCGAATATTCACGCTGGCTGTCGGGTTTCCTGCCCGGCATCCCGACCGACGGCCGCGCCGACTGGCTGGCGCCCGGCGTCGTGACCGATCGCAGCGACCCGAAGCTCGCCCACATCGACGGGCTCAACCTTAGTCGCGCCTGGATGCTGCAGGGAATCGCCAGCGGCCTGCCGCCGAACGACCGGCGGCGAACGTCGCTGCTCGCCGCTGCGCGGGTCCACGCACAGGCCTCGCTGCCCGCTGTTACCGGCGAGAACTACGAGGGCGGCCACTGGCTCGGGACTTTCGCTGTCTACCTGACAACCGGCGCCGGACTCGCGCGCTGACGCGGCACGCTGCGCCGGCGCGGGTCGGACGGCCGTGCGTTCGACAGTGGGCAGGTCCATCGCCCGGATCCGTCCGGACTCGCAAAAAGCCGACATCTCGTCCGGACGGATCCGGACACTGGGCCTGCCCAACACGTGTCCCAGGGTCGGGCGTGCCGAGTCATCCAGGCGAGCATGTCGGTTTTCGCGAGCCTGGATGACTCGGCACGCCCGACCCAGCGCTCCATCGAGCGAACTCAAGAGCCGGGACGACGCTCAGGCGCGCGGCGCTCGCGCCACGGTTCAGGGAATCGCGTGCCTGAGCGGCGCCACGCCTTCCACCGGGCCGACCGTCGCGCCGGCACCGACGTAGAGATCCACTTCACGATCAAACCTGAGCGTGCCGTTCACGATGGCGCCCGACTCTATCGTGACGCGCGGCCTGTCGGGCTTGCCCGGCGACCAACCGCGGTTTTTCTCGACGTGTATGCCGCCATCCACCCGCGAACCGCTCGCAACGAGGATGCTGCCATTGACGGTCTCGATGCCGCCGCTGACCTGGCCACCGTCGATGCTGAGCGCGCCGTTCACGTTCTCCAGCGCGCCGCCGACCCGCGCCCCGTTTGCCAGCTTGACCGCGCCATTGACCGTGCTGACGGACTCATCCACGGTCACCTGCCGGCCAAGCACGATGGCACCGTTCACGGTCTCCGCGGACCGCGCCTTCGAGCTGTCCTCGAAGTGCA
Organism: uncultured Gammaproteobacteria bacterium; assembly: GCA_963732375.1. GTDB lineage: Bacteria > Pseudomonadota > Gammaproteobacteria > Steroidobacterales > Steroidobacteraceae > RPQJ01. The sequence goes on along the minus strand of CAVSZE010000009.1, from coordinate 75,986 downwards.
CCGAGCCGTTGACGGTCTCGACCTCACCAACCTGCGCAGACGAACCGATGGTGATGGATCCATTGACGGTGGACACGTCGCCCGCCTGCTGGCCCGACGCCACGTCGATGCTCCCGTTGATCCTGCTCATGTCCGTGGCCGCACCCAGCGCAAAGGCCGAGTAGGCGTAGAGCAGCGTCGCGACGTATCGGAACATGGGACTCCCTCGGGTGAATGGCACCCTTGTCGATTGGATGCGCCGGGGGAACGAAAGGTTGCTAGCGGGCTTCCGCCGGGGCTTTCTCCACTACGACGGTGCCCTCGCGGGTCGTGAGTTCCCCGAACCACGCGCCGAGCCTGCGAGTCACCGGCCCGGGCTGCCCGTCGCCGACCACCCGTCCGTCGACGCGCGTCACGGGCGCCAGCTCACCCATGGTGCCCGAGCAGAATGCTTCGTCGGCGCGATAGACCTGTGCGAGCGTGAGATCGCATTCCTCGAACTCGACTGCCCGGGCGCGGCAGATATCGAGAACTGCGGCGCGCGTGATGCCCTCGGGGCAGGCCACGAGCCTCGGTGTGCGCAGCACGCCCCGTTCGACGATGAACACATGGGTCGCGTTGGTCTCGGCGACGAACCCTCGCATGTCGAGCATCAGTGCGTCGTCCGCACCGGCGACGTTCGCCTCGATCTTGGCGAGGATGGACTGGATCAGGTTGTTGTGATGAATCTTCGGATCGAGACAGTCGGGCGGAAAACGGCGCACGCTGCTGGTCACCAGGTGCAGTCCCCCGGAGCCGTAGACCGGCGGCTTGTGCTCGGCGAGCACGATCAGCGTGGGACCCGACTGGTTCAAGCGCGGGTCCATGCCGGAGGTGACCTTCACGCCGCGCGTCAGCGTGAGCCGGATGTGCACGCCATCGTACATGCCGTTCGCCTCGAGCGTGCGGCGGATCTCGTTGACGATCGCCTCGCGCGACGGGATTTCCGCGAAGGCCAGCGCCTTCGCCGAGTTCACCAGCCGGTCGAGGTGCTGCTCGAGCCGGAAAATGCGCCCGCTGTACAGGCGCAGGCCCTCCCACACCGCGTCGCCGCCCTGCACGACGGAATCAAAGGGGCTCACCCCGGCCTGCTCACGGGCGACCAGGCGTCCGCTCACGTTGACGATCAGCCCTAGGTTTCGCTCGTCGAATTTCTGCAGCAATTCCCTGTCCTCAACCGCGCAGGCGATGCTCACGCAGCTTGTCGTACATCGGCCGGCAAAGCGCTTCCATCTCGGCGAGCCGGCCCTCGAGTTTCCGTGGCGTGGCCTCCACCTGCAACTCGAAGCCGGTGGAGCGCATCACGCGGTCATACCAGTGCTTCGCCCAGACGCCATCGGTCGCGCGCGGACCGGCGGGCCAGGACAACATCCGCTCCGAGAACGGGACGTCGAGCGCTGCGCACAGCGCCCGCAATACCGGTTCCGGTGCCTCGAGCAGGTCGGCCGCATCGACCACCGGCGGCACGTGCCCGCGCGTGCGCACCACGTGATCGAAGATCTCGACCTGTTGAGGCAACCCCGTCGCGAGCAGGTCGAAATCGCCGAGCTTCTCGCCGAGGGAAGCCAGCATCGGCCGCGGGTCGCGGACCAGGAACGCATGCGTCATCAAACCCAGCCACTCGCGACCCATGTGCGGCAGCAGGTGATGCGCCATCTGCTTCTGGTAGAGGATGCGCACTCCCTCCGGCAGCCGCGCCGACAGCGCGTCGACGACGCGCCTCCAGTCGCACTCGTGAGTGGCTATGATCTCCTCGCGACCGGGATGATCCAGGCCGGTGTGATCGAGATAGTGGGCATAGAACGGCTCGTCCACCACCAGCGTGTCCTCGCGATTGCCCCACGAGCGCATGAACGCGGTCGAGAGGTTGCGCGGCCCCGACCACATCGCGAGGCGCAGCACGTCACGCCTGGTTCGCTGCATCATCGTTACGACCCGCCCGATCGTGGACTACTTTGCGGGCTTCCTGAAACGGAAAAGAAACCGGTCGGTCTTGCCGTGCACGGACTCGTCGAAGACCAGCTTCGTGTGGTCGTCCTCGGGGTTGGCGAGAACTTCGTCACGCCCATCGAACACGAACCCGGCCTTCTTGAAATCGCGTTTCACGACTGACGGATCGATGCGGTGCAGGTCCGCGACCACCTGGCTCGGGTCGCCGCCGGGGTTCGCGACGTGGTCCTCGACCACGACCACCGCGCCGGGCTTCAGCGCCGCGTAGAGCTTGGCGAGCAACAGCATCGGGTCCGTCGCGGGCCATGAGCCGTCATCCGGCCTCCAGTACAGGTCGTGATAGGACATCACGAACAGCGCGAGATCGAGACTCGCTGGAATGAGGTCGAGCTCCTCGATCGTACTCGTCACCTGCTTCACGTTCGGCAGCCGGTCGCCCGCGTAGCGCTCGACGATGGCCTTGGCCGCAAAGCTGGCATAGGGCGGATTGTTGTAGGCGATCACCTGCCCTGTCGCGCCGACCGTGCGCGCCAGCAGCTCGGTGTAGTAACCGCCAGCCGAGAAGACGTCGATCACATGCATTCCGGGGGCCACGCCGGTGAACTCGAGCACCTGCTGCGGCTTGCGGCGGGCATCCTGCTCCAGGTCGGACTTCGGCCGGTCGGGACTCGCAATTGCGGCCGCGATCGCGGCCTGCGACGCCTCGCTCGCTCCCGTATCGGCGCCTGCGGCAGGCAGCGCCATGGCCAGCGTCAGGGTCAGGGACAGTGCCAGCGCAGCGGTGATTCTCATCGGATTCCCCACGTTCGGGCCGACGGACCGCTGGAAACCCTGCGGGCCGGGCGCAGCAAGAATGGCGTCCGCGGCGCTGCAGCGCAAGGCCGGCTCAGGCGAGTGCCCGGTACAGCATCCGGGCAGACACCACGGCCAGGAACAGGCCAAACGCGGCCGACAGCCAGCGCCGGTCGAGCGAGTGGGCAAGCCGCGCGCCGAGCGGCGCGACGGACCAGGATACGGGCGCAATGATCGCGAGGCCGAGCAGGCTCACGTAGCCGATGGTGAACGGCAATCCGGCCGCGTCGGCAGCAGGTGCCAGCAGGTAACCCACCGTCGCCGGCACGCTGATCCAGAGTCCCACCAGTGCCGAGGTACCGACGGCCTTGTGCACCGGCACACCACAGAGCGTCATGGTCGGCACGCTCAAGGTGCCGCCACCAATCCCCATCATCGCGGAGACCGCTCCGATCGCTGCCGGGATCAACGCCCCGCCGATGCCGCCAGGAACCGAGCGGCGCAGCACGACGTGGTCGAGGGGCAGGAGCATCTTCAGGGCAGCGGCCAGCGCGACGCAGCCAAAGACTGCTGCGAGAACGCGCGCGTCCATGCGTGCCGCGGCCAGCGAGCCCGCGAGCGAGCCCAGCACGACCGGCACCGCCCAGTGCTTCATCAGCGCGTAGTCCACCGAACCGCGCTTCGAGTGCGAGCGCGAAGACGAAACCGCGGTGGAAATTATCGTGGCCATCGATGTCGCGACCGCGACGTGCAGTGCCGCGCTCGACGGCACGCCTGCAAACTCGAGAGCCGCGTCGAGCACCGGCACGATCACGATGCCGCCGCCGACGCCGAGCAGCCCCGCGAGCAGTCCGCCGACTGCGCCCGCGGCCGCGATTGCGGCGACGATCGGAAGCCAGTGCAGTACCGTGTCGGTCACCGCACGACCTGGCCGCCCTTCACCACCCCGGTCGACGCTTCCAGCGCGCGGGCGGCCGCGACCGTAGTGACCTCGGCGCGAGCACCTGCCGCCGCCAGGAACACAAGGGCCAGGGAGAGAACGCAACGCATGTGAAATGTCCATCGTGGGAAACCGCGGCAGTCTACTGTCATCGCGGCGGGCGTGCCTAACGGCAGGCCCACCGGCGTATAGTTCCGAGACCAATCGAGCCTGTATCCACAGGCGATCCCCGGGGGCGACCATGACGGAAACCAGCGGCGGCGAAGTACTTGCACGCATGCTCCAGGCGGAGGGCGTGGAGAAGGTCTTCGGCATCATCGACGGCACCTATTTCGGTTTCTATTCGAGCCTGCACCGGCTCGGCATCGAGATCGTGACTCCACGGCACGAGACCAGCGCGGCGCACATGGCGGGCGCCTACGCGCGACTCACCGGGAGGCTCGGTGTCTGCATGGCGAGCAACGGACCCGGTGTCGCCAACCTGCTGCCCGGGCTCGCCGTCGAGAACGCCGAAGGAAACCGGGTGCTCGCGATCACCAGCTGTCGCCGCCCGCAGATCGTCTACCCGGACCGCGGTGGCGCGTACCAGGCTTTCGACCAGGTGGGCGCAATCAAGCATCTGTCGAAGTGGAGCAACTCGGTTGTGTCGTTCGACCGGGTGGCCGAACTCGGGCGCACGGCGCTGCGGCACTGCTTCGATGGACGACCCGGCGTAGTGCACCTGGACGTTCCCGAGACCATCATGAACGGCAAGGTGAAGGCCGAAGTCCCGACCTGGCAGCCGCACCAGTACCGGCGCACCGAGCCGGTCGAACCGTCCCCGGGCCAGGTCGAGCGCGCGGCCGACCTGCTGGCGGCGGCGGAACTGCCGATGATCCACGCCGGCAGCGGAGTAATTCACGCCGGCGCCTTTGACGAACTGCGAAGAGTCGCCGAGATCCTGCACGCGCCGGTGACCACCAGCTGGGCGGCCCGCGGCGTGCTGCCCGAAACGTCAGATGTAGCGATCCCGATGCCGCATGTGAAGCTGAATCACGAGGTGCGCAACGACTCCGACCTGGTGCTGGTCGTAGGCTCCCGCCTGGGCGAGACCGACTGGTGGGGCAAGGCCCCCTACTGGCGGCACCCGTCCGAGCAGAAGATGATCCAGGTCGACGTGGATGGCCACGTGCTCGGCGCCAACAAGCCCGCAGAGATCGCGGTGCTGGCGGACGCAAGGCTTTTCCTGGCCGCGCTGGCCGACGCGCTCGCGTCGCGGACCGGACGCATGAACCTCGATGCGCGCCGTCGCAAGGTCGCAAAGTACCGCGCGACCGTCGCTGACGAGCGCGCCAAGCTCGACAGGAATCTCTCGGACATGCTGGCGCCGATGAATTCGTCGCACGTTGCGCACGCCTGCCAGCTCGCTTTCCCGGAAGGGTCCGTACTGGTCGCCGACGGCGGCAACACGGCGGTGTGGGCGATGATGTTCCACGAGATGCGCGTGCCGAACACCATCCTCTCGACCTTCAAGTTCGGCATGCTCGGCGCAGGCGTCGCGCAGGCCAACGGTGCTGCGGTCGCACGACCCGACAAGCCCGTGTGCTGCATCATCGGCGACGGCGCGATGGGCTTCCACCCGCAGGAAGTGGAGACCGCGGTACGCAATGGGCTGCAGGTGATCTACGTCGTGCTCTGCGACAAGCAGTGGGGCATGGTGAAGATGACCCAGCAACTTGCATTGAAGCCGCTGAAGACACTGGTGATGAAGTCCCTCGGGCCCGACGAGACGATCAAGGCCGACCTGGGCGAAATCCAGTTCGACATGCTCGGCCGGTCCATGGGTGCGCACGGCGAACGCGTGTCTGATCCGAGCGAGCTCGGACCGGCGCTCGAGCGTGCGCTCGCGAGCGGCGGCCCGGCTGTGATCCACGTCGACGTTGACCCGGTGAAGCACATGTGGGTGCCGGGCCTGATTCACTTCAAGGACATGCACCAGGAACCGAAGGGTCGATGAACGCGATCGACGCGGTTCATCTTCACTTCACGCAGGGGTCACTGATCGCGCTGGATGCGATCCTGGCCTTCGTGCTGTTCGGCGTGGCGCTCGACATGAAGGTCGGCGACTTCAAGGGCATAGTCTCCGCGCCCAGGGGCACGCTGATCGGACTCGCGGCGCACTCGCTGCTGCTGCCTGCGGTGGCGTTCCTGCTGACGATGCTGCTGCGGCCTGCGCCGAGCATTGCGCTCGGCATGATCCTGGTGGCGTCCTGCCCGAGCGGCAACATCTCCAACTTCCTGGTCAACTACGCCCACGGCAATCCGGCGCTCTCGGTCACGATCGCCGCGTTCTCGATGCTCGGCTCGGTGCTGTTCACACCGTTCAACCTGGCCTTCTGGGGCGGGCTGAATCCCGATACACGACCGATCCTCGAGGAGGTGGCCCTGAGTCCCTGGCAGGTGCTCGGCACGATCGTCGTGCTGCTCGCGATCCCGACCGTGCTGGGGATGGGCGTCGCGCACCGGTTCCCGCTATTTGCGGCACGTGCTCGCCGGGCATTCAGGGTGTTGTCGCTGTTGTTCTTCGCCGCATTCGTGCTCGGGGCGCTGCTGGCAAACTCCGAGTTCTTCGTGGAGTACGTGCCGCGGGTCGCGCTGTTCGTGTTTCTTCTGAACGCGCTTGCGCTCGCGGTGGGCTACTACACGGCGAAGCTCGCGCGCCTTCCGGAGGCCGACCGCCGCGCCGTCTCCTTCGAGGTTGGTATCCAGAATGCAGGCTTCGGACTCGCGCTGGTATTCAACTTCTTTGACGGCCTGGGCGGGATGGCGATCGTCGCAGCCTGGTGGGGCGTCTGGCACCTGCTCGCCGGGACGACGCTGGCATCGTGGTGGCGCAGGCGACCTCCGGCCGGCAGGTGGGCGCAGTGACCGCACACCGCGTGCTGATCACCGGTGCCGCCGGCTATCTCGGCAGCACGCTGGTCGAGTCGCTTGCGCAGCGACTGCCCACCGAGCGACTGCACGCTGATCGAATGGAGAACGCACGCTCGCCGCAGGCCAACAGCCGCGACATTCAGTGCATCGTCGCAACCGACATCCGCGAGACCCCGGAGGCGAAGCGCCTGCCCGGCGTCGAGTATCTCGCGATGGACGTGCGCGACCAGGCGCTGGCCAATACGCTGCGGCGGCACACGATCGACACCGTCGTTCACCTGGCCGCCATCGTGACGCCCGGCCCGAAGTCGAACCGCGAACTCGAGTACTCGGTGGATGTGCTCGGCACCCGCAACGTACTGGAAGCGTGTGTCTCCGCAGGCGTCAGCAGGATCGTCGTCACTTCGAGCGGCGCCGCCTACGGTTATCACGCCGACAACCCCGACTGGCTCACCGAAGACGACCCGGTCCGCGGCAACGAGGCGTTCGCATACTCGCACCACAAGCGGCTGGTAGAGGAAATGCTGGCCGAGTACCGCGACAGGCACCCGCAACTGCGGCAGGTCGTGTTCAGGGTGGGCACGATCCTGGGCGAGACCACACGCAACCAGATCACAGCGCTGTTCGAGCGGCCGCGACTGATCGCCATCCGGGGCTCGGCGAGCCCGTTCGTCTTCATCTGGGACAAGGACGTCGTCGGCGCGATCGAGCACGCGGTTTTTTCGGGCCGCGACGGCATCTACAACGTCGCCGGCGACGGCGCACTCGGAATCCGGGAAATCGCCGCGCGACTCGGAAAGCACTGCATCACCTTTCCACCGGGTCTTCTGCGCGCGGTGCTCGCCGTGCTGCACCCACTCGGGCTGTCGCGCTACGGTCCGGAACAGGTGGATTTCCTGCGCTACCGCCCGGTGCTGGACAATCGGCGACTGAAGGAAGTGTTCGGCTACGTTCCGCAGCTCAGTTCCGCGGAAGTGTTCGAACTCTTCTGCAAGTCCCGCGGCCTGGGTCGGCGCTGATCATGGCGAGACGGTCCTTCAGCGGCGCGGTGGTGGTGGTCACCGGGGCGGGCGGCGGCCTCGGCCGCGCGCTGGCGCTCCGATTCGCGGCAAGTGGCGCGCACATCGTGGCACTCGATCGCGACCCCGCCGGCCTCGAAGAGACCCGTGCCGAGCTCGAGTCACGCGGGGTTGGGTGCCTTGCCATGACCTGCGACGTGACCGATGCCAACGCATGCGCGCAATCGGTAGCTGCGACAGTGGCCCGGTTCGGGTCGCTGGACGTGCTGGTGGCAAACGCCGGCATGAGTCACCGCAGCGCCTTTGCGGATACCAGGCTCGACGTGATCCGCCGCGTGATGGAGGTCAACTTCTTCGGCGCCGTGAACTGCACCGCGGCGGCCCTGCCTCACCTGATAGCGAGCCGCGGGCTGGTGATCGCGGTTTCGAGTGTCGCCGGCTTCACGCCGCTGGTCGCGCGCACCGGGTACTCGGCCAGCAAGCATGCGCTTCACGGATTCTTCGAAAGCCTGCGCGCAGAGGTGGAACCGCGCGGCGTCGGGGTGACGCTGGTCTGCCCATCGTTCATCGCGACGCAGATCGGCCGCAACGCGATCGGCGGAGACGGGCTGCCGGTCAGGCACGCACAGGTGACCGCCGGACGACCGCTTTCAGCGGAGCGCGCCGCCGGCCTGATCGTCACAGCGGCCGAACGCGGACGGCGTCTGTTGCTGCTCGGCGGCACGGCACGCATCGCATGGTGGCTGAGCCGGGTGGCGCCGGGGCTGTACGCGCAAATCATGGCGCGGAAGATGCGCGGCGAACTAGAATCCAACGAGGCGCCCGCGTCCGCGGGATCCGCCGGGGAGCCGAGAACATGAAAGTCCACGTGAAGCACAGCCTCAAAGCCGACGTCGCCTCCGTCTTCAAGCTCTGCACCGAGCAGAAGAGCCAGGAAGCCATCTATGCGGGTCTCGGCGGCAGCAATGTGAAGATCAAGCGCGAGGGCCGGGCGCCCAACGTAAAACTGAAGATCTCGCGCAGCGAACCGGCGAATCCGCCGGCCGCCATCCGCCGGATCGTGCCGAGCGTGAACGACGTAAGCCACACCGAGGCCTGGTCCGCTGACGGGGACGGTCACCTGGCGGACATCGTCGTCGACATCAAGGGCGTGCCGGTAAAGATCGTCGGCACGAAGTCGGTGCAACCCGAGAAGGGCGGCTGCAGCGTCGAATGGAATTTCGACGTGACCTGCGGCATCCCGCTGCTCGGCGGACTGATCGCGTCGTTTGCCGGCGACGAGACACAGCAGAAGCTCGAGCGCGAGTTCAAGCTCCTCAAGTCCATGCTCTGAGCGCGGGCTGCGGCGTGTTGCGCTGCAGCTAGCCAATTACGCGATGGCACCGCCGTCCGGCCGGCGTAGGATGGACCCATGACCGGCCTGTCCCCCATCGACCAGGCATTCTTCCTGCTCGAAACCACCGAGCGGCCGATGAACGTGGGCGTGCTGTTCGTGCTGCCCTCGACTGGAAGCACGCCGGGTCGGTTCGCCGATCACCTCGTCGCTCGGATGCTCCAGTGCCCGGTCGGCCCACCATTCAATGCCAGGCTGATACCCGGGCCATTCAAGCCGCTGCTGTCGCTTGAAACGGACGAGCTGATGGATGCGACCCGGCAGGTACACCGGCACCGTCTGCCACGCGGCAGCGACCTCGACCAGTTGTACAGGAAAGTCTGCGCGATCCATGTACGCCTGCTGCCCCGCGATCAACCGCTGTGGCAGATGCACGTGTTCACCGGCCTGCCCGACGGGCGCGTCGCACTCTACTTCAAGACGCATCACGGACTCATTGACGGTATCGGATTTATTCGCGTCGTGACTGGCGCGGTGTCGACGTCGAAGACGGTTGGCAAGCCGCGAGCCATCTGGGAGGGACTGCCGGTCGCGTCGGCGACCAAAGGCGCGCGCAGCAGCGCCGCGGGTTCCGGCGATGCAATTTCGGTGGAAGGGTTCTTCGGCCTTGCGCGCGAGGCCGGGACCGCACTCAGCGACCTGGCGCGCATCTTCTATGGCCAGTCCCAGCGAGGCACCGGACGCGGGCACGGACTGGCGGTGCCCTTCATATCGACGCCGAACGTGCTGCGCACCGCTCCATCCCCGAACCGGGTGCTGGCGCACTGCAGCTTCCCGCTCGCCCGCGCGCGGGCGATCGCCCGTCGTGGCAAGGGCAAGATCAACGACGTGATGCTGGCGGCGATTGATGTCGCGCTGAACCGGTATCTCGAGGAACGCGGAACACCACCCGACGCCCCGCTGGTCGCGGACGTCCCGGTGGCGCTGGCCGATCATGGCGGCGCGGGCAACCGAATAACCATCCTGCAGGTACCGATGGGCAGGCCGGGATCTACTCCGACCGAGCGACTTTCCGAAATCGTCGCTGAGACACGCGAGATGAAACACGTGGTCGGTACCGTCTCGGGCAGCAGCCTCGCGCTCTATTCGATCCTGGGACACACGGCTGCGAGTACCTTCGAGTCGCTCGGGCTCTCGCAGTCTCCGCTGCTCGCCAACGTCGTGATCTCCAACCCCGCGGGGCTCGAAAGGCGCGTGTACTTCAACGGCACGCCGGTCGAACTCGCGCTGCCGGTGTCCGTGGTCGCGCACCAGCAGGTGCTGAACGTGACCGTGACCACCTACGTCGATCAACTGCACGTGACGATGCTGGCGCAGCGCGAGGCGATCCCGGACGTTCGAAGGCTCGCCGAATACGTCGAAGATGCCGTCGAGCGGCTGCACGCGGAGACTTCCGCAGCCGCGCGCCAGCGCAGGCCGCGCCGCAAGCCAGGGCGAGCAAGTGGCCGCAGCAGGACGCCTGGCGGGAAGAAGAGCGGGACCAGTCGCAAACGCTGAGCGCGCAGGACCGATCCAGCCTGGCAAGACAAAAAAATCGGGGCGCTCCAGCGATCTCTCGCACAGGGCGCCCCGGCACTTGGGTCACTTCCGATGCGCCGCTCGGGCGGCGATTCTTGTTGTTATCGAAAAACCGACAAACGGAAGGCTGCGCGGCTGACAGCCGGCCGCGCGTCCGTCAAGCCTTTACCGCGGCCGCCTTGTGGACTGCCGAGGTCGGCAACAGGAACCTGGACAGCGCCGGGATCAGGATCAGCGCGCCAAGCATGTTCCACAGGAACATGAAGGCAAGCAGGATACCCATGTCGGCCTGGAACTTGATCGGCGACCAGGCCCAGGTGATCACGCCCGCGGCCAGCGTGAAGCCCACCAGCGCGACGATCCGCCCTGTGAACGACAGCGCGGCGCGGTAGGCGTCGGCCAGCGGCATTCCGTCCCGCTGGCCGTGCAACTGTACCGACAGCAGGTAGAGCGCGTAGTCCACGCCGATGCCGACGCCGAGCGCGATCACCGGCAGCGTCGCTACCTTGACGCCGATGCCGAGCACCACCATCAACGCCTCGCAGAGCACCGAGGTGAGCGCCAGCGGCAGCAACGCCACCAGCACCGCACGCCAGCTGCGGAACGCGATCAGGCACAGGATCGACACGGTGCCATAGATGTAAATCAGCATCTTGAGCCAGGCCTCGCGCACAACCTGGTTGACCGCGGCCTCGATACCGGCGATGCCGGCGGCCGGCAGCAATTCCACGTCGGCGACCGGGTTGTCGGCGATGAACTTCTCGACCGTCGTGGAGACAGTCTCCAGCGTCGCGGCCTTGTGATCCTTGAGGTAGGCGATCACCGGCATCACCGAGCATTCGACGTTGGTAAGGTCCGGCGTGTTCTGGATCGCCTGCTGCGCACCGTAGTTCAGCACGTCCTGGTTACGGGAAAGCGTGTACCACTTGGCCGTGCCCTCGAAGGTCGCAGCAGTGATCTGCTTGACGACATCCGCGAGCGACACCGTGGCCTGCACCTCGGGAAGCTGCTGCAGCTGCCAGCCGAGCCGGTCCGCCAGCTGCAGCGTCGCGTAACGCGTGCAGGCCTCGGCCGGCGTCTTGACGATGATGGCGAACACGTCCGACGACAGTGAGAAATGCGAGGTGATGTACGCGTTGTCGATGTTGTACCGCGAATTGGGCCGCAACTCGGGCGCGCCCGGGTCGAGGTCGCCGATCTGCAGGCCCTTGGAGACGACGTGGCCTGCGATACCGAGCGCCAGTGCCACGAGGATGGCGGTTGCCGCCCAGGCGCGACTGGTAGCGAAGTGGTTGAAAAACTCCCATACGCCCTTGGTGCCGACGCCCTGCTCCTCCTGCTTCAGGCTGCGCATCGCAGCCTTCTTGCTCACGCCCGTGACCGACAGGATCACCGGCAGCAGGATGAGGTTGGTAAAGAGCAGGATGCAGACGCCGATCGTGGCGGCGATCGCGAGTTCGCGAATCGCGGGAATCGGGATCAGCAGAAGCACCGCGAAACCCGCGGCGCCGTTCAACAGCGCCGTGACGCCCGCGACGAAGAGTCGCCGGAAAGTATACCGGGCCGCCACCAGCGTGACCGTCCCACGGCCCACATCCTGCTGGATGCCGTTCATCTTCTGCGCGCCGTGCGACACACCGATCGCGAAGATCAGGAAGGGCACCAGCACGGAGAACGGGTCGAGGCCCAGGCCCAGCAGGTGCAGGATGCCGATCTGCCAGACGACCGCAATCAGCGAGCAGAGCAGCACCACCGAGGTGCTGCGCACGCAGCGGGTGAACGAGAACAGGATTGCCGCCGCGATCAGGATCGCAACGCCGAAATACATCATGACCTGCAGGATGCCGTCGAGCAGCGAGCCGATCAGCTTCGCGAACCCGATGACTCGCACCTTGTACTTGCCGTCAGCCGTTTCGTACTTGTCGCGAACGTTTTTTTCGATCGCCCGTGACAGCTTCCAGTAGTCGATCGGCGCGCCGGTAGCCGAATCGCGGTCCAGCAGCGGCACGATAATCATCGCCGACTTGAAGTCGTTGGCGACCAGGTTACCGACGAGCCCCGCCTTCGCGATGTTCTGCTTCAGCGTCTCGACGCCCTCCGGGGAACCATCGTACGTCGTGGGCATCACGGGCCCGCCCGCGAAGCCTTCCTCGGTGACCTCGTTGTAGCGGACCACCGGCATCCAGATGGACTTGACCCAGGCGCGGTCCACGCCCGGCGTCAGGTAGGCCTCGTCGTTGACGTTTTTCAGGGTCTCGAGATACTCGGGATCGAAGATGTCGCCGTGCGTGTTCTCGACCACGATGCGCAGCGTGTTTCCGAGGCCGCGCAGCTGGCTCTGGTTCGCGATGAAATTCTGGATGTACGGGTGGCCGATCGGGAGCATTTTCGCGTAGCTCGCGTTCAGGCTCACGCTCACTGCCGAGTAGCCCAGCACCAGCGTCACCACCAGGCAGACCAGCATCACGAACAGGCGGTTGTTGAAAATCAGGCGTTCGAGCTTGATGCCGGAATTGAGATCGAAGTCCTTGAGGTCGCGTACGACCGGCATCGCTTCGATGTTTGTCGTCGGTGCTGCCATCGTGTCGTCCTGGGGTATTCGTTTATCAGGGCTGCGGCGCGGCGCCGGGCGTGACGATCAGGGCGCCGAACGGCCCCGTAATGCCGAGCTTCCCGTCGCCGGCATTGATGATGTCGGTCAACGGGATCGTTTTCGGCATATCGACCGCGGCAAACGTCAGGCCACCGTCCTTGCTCATGGCCAGGCGGCCGGAGTTATCGGCGATGACGACCACGCCCGGACCGAGCGTTGCGCCTGCAACGATCGTATTCCGCAACTGGCTGTCGATCTTTTGCCAGGTTGCCCCGGCGTCAGCGCTGCGGAAAAGGTTGCCCTTGAGCCCGAAGGTCAGCACCGCGTCGCCAGCGTCCACCACGGCGAACAGGCTGCCGGCATAGTCCACCGGCACCGCCGCGAACTTCATCGCCTCGCGGTCCAGCCTGAAGAATGTCCCCTGCTCCCCCGACATGTACACGCCACCGGCGGCTGGCCGGATCGAATACAGGTTCATGAACTGGGGATTCGGCACCCGGTCGAACCAGGATTGCCAGGTGCTGCCGCCGTCATTGGTGGCGAAGATCAGGTTGTAGGCACCGACCACGAATCCGGTGGTCTCGTTCTCGAACCAGACATCCAGGAAAGGCTTGTCGGCGCCCATTTCCACGTTGCGCTTGGCCTCGACTTCGAGCGCCTTCAGATGCTCCGAATCGGGGCTTGCAGCGAGCTTGGCCTGGATGTCCTTGAGCACCAGGTCATTGGCGGCCAGGCCGTCCATCTGCTTCGTCCAGGTCGCGCCGCCGTCGGTGGACGCCAGCACCACGCCGTCGTGGCCGACGGCCCAGCCGTGCGTCGCACTCGCGAACCACACGGCCGTGAGGTCGGAACTTACCGGGACCTTGCCCTGGGTCCAGGTCTGGCCGCCGTCGGCGGTAACCACGATGTGGCCGCGCGGACCTACGGCGACGATCTTGTCGCCCGCCCTCGCCATGCCGATCAGGAGCCGTTTTGATGCCAGCGCAGATTCCATCGCCGGCCGATCGAGCACGTCGGTGCCCGAGGACTTCGCGCCGCTGCCCGCGGCTTGTTCCGCGGCAATGGCAGCGTTGCCAAGGAAAAGCGCGGCTGCGACCGCCGCTATAGCCGCATGTCGACTGAACATCGTCTCCCCCGTCCCCGAGTCATCAGCTTCCGGCCGGCTTGAGAACCGATCCGGCCGGGTGAAAAAGGCGCCCGGCATCCAGGCCGGGCGCCTTCATGTCATCAGCGGATGCCGGCGCCGGCCAGCGCGTCCGGCTTCCAGTCGCGTGCCGGGAACGGTGGCACGTACTTGATGCCCCAGTACATGCCGCAGTTACCTTGCGACGCGTACAGGCCGGCATTCAGGTCTACGGTCGACTGCAGCGCAGTGTTCAGCACCAGCGCATCGTACGAGAACGCCGTATAGGCATACGTGCCCTTGAACAGTTCGCCACGCGCGTCGTACTGGTCGGAAGCCAGCGCGAGCCAGCTGTCCTCGTCGACGTAGAAAATGCGCTTGTGGTAGATGTGGCGCTTGCCGGGCTTCAGCGTCGCTTCGACGACCCAGACGCGATGCAGTTCGAAGCGGATCATGTCCGGGTTCATGAAATTCGGCGTCGTCATCTGCGCGGGGGTCGTCTGGGCACCGATCGGTTTGAACACGTTGTACGGGACCAGCATTTCGCGCTTGCCTACCAGCTTGAAGTCGAACCGGTCCTGCGCCCCGTTGTATACGAACGCGTCGTCGTAGGTCGCGGCGCCGGCCGTGCCCGGATTCGGCGTGTCGCAGCAGATGTCCGGGGCGAGCTTCACGCGGCGCTGGCCGGGCAGGTACTGCCAGGCCTTGCGGGCCTGCACCAGCGGGTTCGCATAGTCGATGACCATCAGCGACTCACCGGCACGACGAGCCGGAGCCGAATACTCCTGCTTGATGTACCAGATCGGGCTGTCGCCCTTGATCACCGTGTCCATGTTCTTCGGGTCGAAGATCGGAAATTCCTGGGTGCTCAAACCCGTGGCTGCCAGCGTGGCCCGGCCCGAGGAATCCACGTTGTACGCATCGTACTTGCAGATGGTCGCGGTGCCCGCGTAGCGCATGATGTGATTCCACATCACCTCGTTGCCGGTCTTCGGGATCGGGAACGGGTAGCCGGGCAACGAACCTTCCATGCCGAGACCGTCGTTCACGGACTTGGCGCCGACCGCGTTCTTCGCGGTGTTCTGCACGATTTTCTCCGGGTAGTGCACCGGCCGACGCGTCGGGTACACGTCCACGCGGTAGTCCGGGAAGCGCTTCAGCAGCGCGTAGGTGATGCCCGTGAGTTGCGCCTTGTACTGGTCTGCATTCGCGCCGGTGATCACCAGTCGCGGCTTGTCGGCCGCAAAGGGATCCGGCCGAAAGCCTTCGCCCGGCTTGAAACCGGCAGGGATCTGCTTGAGGCCGCCGGTCCACTCGGGGATCGTGCCGTCCTTGTTGCCGGCCTTCTCGGCTCCGATCGGGGTCAGGCTCTTGCCGAGCTGGGCTGCTTCGTCAGGCGAAACCGCTGCCAGCGCCGAGGCGCTCACTACAGCAAGAGTCGCCGCAATCAGTGTCTTGCGAATCATGTTTCGATTCCTCATCAGAAGGTCGTCTTGAACGTGAGCGCGATGAAGTCGCGGTCGCTAATGATTGCGTTGGTGCCGTTGAACACGGAGACCGCGTTGCCGTTGGACGGCAGGCAGGTTCCTGCCAACTCATTCTTGCATTTCGCGTAGTTGCCGTAGAAGCCGACGTACTTCAGGTCCATGCGATAGCGCTGGTTGAAGTCGAGCGCGATGCCGAGGCCGAAGCTGCCGGCGCCGTCCTGGCCACCCGCCGTAACGGCCGAGTTACCCGAAATGCCCTGCGACCACGAGACCGGTGCCAGCATGTCCACGCCGGGCGCCACCTGGAACCAGGTCGGCGTGAAGTTGAACGCCAGGCCGAAGAAGTTCTTGTCGACTCTGTCGATATAGTTGTATCCGCTGCGGCCCTTGAACACCGCCTCGTTCTGGTTCACGTTCAGGTACGTCATCCACGTGAGTTCCGTGGACCAGCTCGCCGTGTCCCAGATCGACTCACCCATGACGCCCAAAAGGTTCAGGACACCGTGCATGGTGTCGCCCTTCGCCCCCGGGGTGTCGTTCTTCGGAACCTTGTCGGACCAGATGGCGCCGGCCGGCAGCGTGTACCCGGGAATGCCCCGCGCGGCCGCAGGAACCACCGGGACCGGATCGCTGAGCAGCGGCATGTCCTTGCGATAGCTCAACTCCGCGCCGAGTGCCATGCCACCGATGTTCTTGGACAGGCTCAGGCCGAGGATGTCGATATCACTGCCGAAGGCCAGGTTGTAGGTACCGACCCGGCCATAGTTGATGAAGTCAATGCCGTTCTGATTGAAGATCGGCGTACCCGCCGGGAACGGCGGCGACGGCTGAAATCCAGCCACGACATCCTGCAGGCAGGCGCCTGGTTGAAGGACTACGCCACCCAGCACGCCGTAGCAATACGCGTTCGCATTGGCCCCCGCGAAAGGTGCGCCAGTAACAACCTGCGACTGCACTACGATCTGCGGCTGCATGTCGTAGGTACGGCGATAGTAGAACCCGAGAGTCGCATCTGCCCAGTCCGGGTCCCAGCGCACTGCCAGGCCATAGTTGCCCGAGTTCTCGTCCGGCGTCGTGTCCTTACCGCGCCATAGGCGTGTCCACTGCTGCGAGAAGCAATCCGACGTCGCACCCCCCGAGAGCCCGACCAGCCCGCAATACTGGGCCTTGGTGCCCGCCGGCAGACCCAGCAGCGTGTTCGGCCCGGCGATAACCGACTTGGCACCCCAGACCACGGCGTCCTGCACCGACAGAAACGTGCCGGATTCCGGATAGCGATAGGCCTGGTTACTGAAACTCTGCCAGTTGAAGAAGTACTGGGC
Organism: uncultured Gammaproteobacteria bacterium; assembly: GCA_963732375.1. GTDB lineage: Bacteria > Pseudomonadota > Gammaproteobacteria > Steroidobacterales > Steroidobacteraceae > RPQJ01. Next base: position 58,918 of record CAVSZE010000009.1, on the reverse strand, counting down.
AGCGACATTGACCGTGTCAGTCACCTGCGAGTTGACGTTGAAGCCGAGGCGAGGCCGGAACAATTCCTTGGCCTCGGCGCCCGGCGTCGCAAGCCCCTTCCAGACGTCGATCGGGTTCTGCGAATATGAAATGCCGTGCACGGCGCCGCCGAGCAGCAGGCCCTCGCCCCAGTACACGGTGGTCTGGCCGACCTTGACGTTCACGGGAGCTTCGCCGACGTTGAAGGTGCTGAAAACGAACCAGTCCATGAACTCGCCGGACGGGCCCTCTGCGTAGCGCTTCGAGTAGTCAGACAGCCCGAGCACCGGCACGCCATCCTTCAGGTTGTTCGATGTCTGGACCGAATGATTGTCGAGCGACTGGTAACCCGGATCCCACCAGCCGGCGGCCGAAACGCGCGCACCGAGCGTGCCCCACGACGGCTTCCACACCAGGTCCATCTCGCTGTAGACGTCGAATCGCGTCCAGATGCTGCCGGTGTTGAAATTGCGATCGCCGTCATCGTAGTTCGGGTTGGCCATAATGTCCCTGTTCTGGCCGGCGACACGATTGGCGATGTTGAGTCGCAGCGTGTTGTCCCAGCGGAACGTGAGATCCTCGTTGCCGAGATCGAACTCCATTGCGGCAGCCACCTGAGGCAACGCCAACGCAGTGGCGATGGCCATGCCGAGCACACTGTTCCTGAGCGCACCACTGCGCCAGACCGGACTGGTCAACAACTTACTCATCGGAAGCCCCCGTAATTTTGGCGTCTGGAAATCCCGCACTCGTCCGCCGGGCGGACGAGCGCCTGGATGGATTATCGCGATAATAAAGTCCGTGTACATCCCCATTTACCCCCCGACTTGGGGGGGAAGTTATGCTGTGGTGCAAAAAATACGGTGCTGCCGGTTTGACTGAAAGACGCCTTCCAAACGTGTTGCACCGGTGAGAACATCCTCGTGGCCGGCGCTTGCCGGAAACTACATACAAGGCGCCGCAGGCGGCGCGTCCAGGGGGTAGCGCATGCACGGGCAGATGATGGATTCACCGCTGCTGATCACCGAAATCATGCGGTTTGCAGACCTCAATTTCCCGGCAGCCGAGGTGGTATCCGTCACCTTCGACGACCCGCGCCACCGCACCACCTACCGCGACGTGTTCCGGCGCGTGCGAAAGCTCGCCAACGCGCTCACGGCCGCTGGGATCAAGCCCGGGGACCGGGTGGCGACCCTTGCCTGGAACGACCACCGTCACCTCGAACTTTATTACGCCGTTTCATGCATGGGCGCGGTGCTGCACACCGTGAACCCGCGGCTCTTCCCGGAGCAGCTCGAGTACATCCTGAACCACGCCGAAGACCGGCTGGTCTTCATCGACCCGACGCTGTTGCCGCTGCTGGCGCCCCTGCAGGGCAAGATCCCGACCGTCGAGCGGGTGATCGTGATGACAAGCGCCGCCTCGATGCCGGAGGCGGTCAAGGGACGGATGCCTGACTACGAGACGTTCATCGCGGACCAACCGGACGAGTTCGACTGGCCTGCGCTGGATGAACGTTCGGCCAGTTCGCTGTGCTACACGTCCGGTACGACAGGTAACCCGAAGGGCGTGCTCTACAGCCACCGCTCGAACGTGCTGCACGCCTACGCCGGCTGCATGGTGGACTCGATGGGCCTGTCTGGCCGCGATTCAGTGCTCGCGGTAGTACCGATGTTTCACGCGAATTCATGGGGACTGGCCTACAACGGGCCGATGACCGGCGCCAAGCTGGTGTTCCCGGGCCCGAAGATGGGCGACCCGGCGGTCCTGGTCCAGCTGATGAACGAGGAAGGCGTCACGCTCGCCGCCGGTGTGCCGACCATCTGGACCCTGCTGCTGAACTACCTGCGGCAGTCCGGCACAAAGCTGAAGACGCTGAAGCGCACAATCGTCGGCGGCGCGGCCGTGCCGCTGTCGATGATCCGCGATTTCCACAACGAACACGACGTGCAGGTGGTGCAGGGTTGGGGCATGACGGAGATGAGCCCGCTCGGCACCATGAGCACCCTTCGACCCGACATGGAATCGCTGCCCCTCGAGGAGCAGTTCAAGCTCCGCGCGCTCGCCGGCCACGGCATCTTCGGCGTCTCGATGAAGGTCGTCGACGACGACGGGCGCGAGCTGCCCTGGGACGGAAAATCGGCCGGCGAACTCAAGGTGCGCGGGCCCTGGGTCTGCAGCGGATACTTCCGGCAGGGCTCGTCGTCATCGCACGACGCGGACGGCTGGTTTGCCACGGGCGACGTATCGGTCATCCACCCCAACGCCTTCATGCAGATCACCGACCGCGCCAAGGACGTGATCAAGTCGGGCGGCGAGTGGATCAGCTCGGTCGACCTCGAGAACTGCGCCTGCGGCCATCCCGACGTGCTGATGGCGGCGGCGATCGGCGTGCGTCACCCGAAGTGGGACGAGCGGCCGATCCTGCTGGTCGTGCCTCGCCAGGGCCGCGTGCCGGCGCGCGACTCGGTGCTCGCTCACCTCGCGGAGCACTTCGCGAAGTGGCAGCTGCCGGACGAGGTGATCGTGGTCGAGAGCCTGCCGATGACTGCGACCGGCAAGATCAGCAAGAAGGACCTGCGCGTCACTTACGGGAACGTACTGATGGATCGGGAGAACCAGGGGACTGTCCCCTGAAGGGGACTGTCCCCTTTTCTCGGTCAGGCGAGCAGCAGTCCGATCGCCGCGAGCACGACGCCGACCGCGCCCCGGACGAAGATCAGGCTCAACAGTGGCGTGACCGGGAAGACCTGGGTCTTCTCGATGGCGGCCCACTTGTGTGCGGTTATCCCTTCACGCGTGACGGCCACGGCGAAGCGAAGGAAGTCGCGGCGACTGCGATAGCGCACCATGGCCACCACGTCCCAGCGGTCGATGCCTTCGGGCTCGACGAAGCTGCCGCTGCGCCGCGCGACGAACACCGGCACGTTGCCGTAGCGCAGCAGGTGCGGCAGGACTGCCTTGCCGTAGCGGCGGTCCGCCGCCCGCGCGCTGTCGCCATGGTCGTGACCCGGCGGATAGAGCGCCTTCTCGCGATAGCGGATGAGATTCTGCATGACGAACTCTTTGCCGTCGTCGCGCTCTACGAGTCGCTCCACGTCCTCGATGCGAATCCCGCCCGGATGGTCAGCAGTGCGGGCGCGCAGCGATGCGAGGCAGCTCGCGGTCTCCTCCGCCGTGAGCGGCTTTCCACTGCCGCGATACCAGGCCAGGAAGACGACGTAGAACGCCGCCAGCGGCAGCACGACCGTAACCAGGGAGCCCGGCATCAGCGCACCTGTCCTGCGGTTCGAGTGTTGGACGGACTCATCGCGCACCGACCGGCGTGCCGGCGATGAAGCTCGAGATCGCCTGCGCGATCTCCGCGCCCTTGTCCTGCTGCAGGAAATGCCCGGCCTGCCGGATGATCGTGTGCGGCCGCCCCTTCGCACCGGGAACCAGCTGCTGCCACATCTTCTCGCCACCGCGGGTGATGGGATCACCGCTGCTGAAGAGCGTCAGGAAGGGCTTGTCCCAGCGCTTGAACACTTCCCAGGCCCGCTCGTTGTTCGCGCGTTCCGGGTCATCGGGGGTCGAAGGCACGAAGCCCGGAAGCAGCCGGGCAGCGACCTTGTATCGCCTCTGCGGAAACGGTGCGTCGTAGGCGGCGACCTCGGTCGCGCTGAGCTTCGACACGCAGCCGGCGTTCACGATTTGACCAATCGGGAACCACGGGCTCCAGCGTGCGAACGCGCGCCACACGTGAAATGGGCGCGGCAACGGTGTCGCGCCGGTCGGCAGGCCTCCATTTCCGAGCACGACCCGGTCGAATCTTTCGGGCATTTCGGCCGCCATCCGCAGGCCGATCAGCGAACCCCAGTCCTGGCAGAAGAGCGTCAGGTGGCGAAGGTCATTGGCCTCGAGCCACGCGCTCATCCACTTCACGTGGTTCAGGTAGGAATAGTCGCCCGCGTCGGCCGGCTTGTCCGACCGGCCGAAACCTACCAGGTCGGGCGCGATCACGCGGTGGCCGGCAGCAACCAGCACCGGGATCATCTTCCGGTACAGGAACGACCAGGCCGGTTCCCCGTGCATCAACAGAACCGGGTCGGCGGTTGCCGGTCCCTCGTCGATGTGGGCGATGCGCAGGCCGCCGACCTCGGTCCAGCGCGGCGCGTACGGAAAATCCGGAAGATTGCCGAAGCGGCCCTCCGGTGTCCGCAGCACCTTCGCCACTCGCGGCAGCGCGCGCCGGGCCGCTGCATCCAGGTTTGCTGACTGCGTCGTTCGATTCTCTGCCGTCATGAAAATCGTCTGCTCGAAGTCATGGCCGATCAACCGCTGCTGCCTGCGTCGCAGCGATCAGGTCGTGCTCCACGCGCCACAGGCGGTCCTGTCCCCAGCGCGCCGGGCCTTCGTCGACGCGAAGCGACGGTACTCCCCACAGGCCCAGCGCGAGCATGTCCTCCCGGTTGGCTTTCGCCACCGCCCGCCACGAAGCGTCGTCGAGCGAGGTGGTGACGAACGCTTCGTCGAGCCCTGCCCGTCCGGCAAGAGCATGCAGGCCAGAGTCGCTGCCTGCGTCGATGCCCTCGGACCACACGCCGCGCATGAACGACTCCAGGAACGCCGGTCCCTTGCCCACGGCGATGGCCCGGTGCAGCACGGCAAGGCCGCGTTCGGTCGGCACACCCACCGGATCCACGATCCGGCCGAAAGGCAGGCCAAGCGACTCGGCCTCGCGCTTCGAATCGCGCAGGATGTACAGCCGCTTGTCGCGCGGCACCGGCAGCCCGCGCATCACCATCGGCAACACGAACCTGAGTTGCAGCCGCGCCTCGTACCGGGCCGCAAGCTCGAGGACACGCGGCACCGCGAGATAGGTGTAGGGGCTCCGCAACGAGCAGAAAAACTGCAGCTCCGGGCGATGCCCGTTCGTCGGGCGATGCCGGCACTCGACACGTGGCAGCGACACGATGGGCAGCGCACCGGGGACGCGGGCGAGGCCCGCCTCGCGCAGGCGCGTCTCCAGGTGCCCGAGGCGGTCCACGCCCCAGTACCACTCTCCCTCGAAATAAAGCGTCGCCCCGAGGTAGTGACCGAGTTTCCCGCGCAGCGTCGCGCCTGCGTCCATGATCCCGGCCGCCTGCCCTGCGGTTGCGGCCGGCAGGCGCTCGAGTTCTGCCGTGTCGTCACGCCACAGCGCGCGGCCGACCATCGTCGCCAGGTCGACCAGCGACTCCACCGGCATGTCGGCGAGCAGCGCGGCGGCCAGCACGCGATTGGCCGATTCCGTCGCGGTCGGATCCGGCTGGTGACCAGGGTCAGAGAAGTCGAGACCGATCGCCGCCGCGAGATCCCCGGCATCGCGGCGCGACCAGGCCTGCAGGCGCTCACGATCCGGCGCCGCGGCGTCACCCGGCGGCGGAACGAGATGCAGCTCCACCCGGATCCTGTAATTCGCCGCAAGCGCAGCAAGGACCTGCAGCATCAGCTGCGAATACGGGTCGTCCACCTGGTGGAAGTAGTGAACGCAGGCGGGAGCACCGCGCATCCGGCGCCGGATCGCAGACACGCTGCGCCGGGCATCGCGCAGCCGCGGGCTGGTCAGAAGCCCCGCGATCGTCCGCGCGATGGGGGCTCTCAAGGGTTCCTCGGCGACGGCGCGTGACAGCTGACTTTCATGCTGCACGCCTGGCGAGGTCCCGGTCAGTCACGATTGTGGACCTCGATCGACTTCGACCCTGACGGAAGACTGACGAAATCGCCGTCGATGCCAACCCGAATCTTTCCGCCATAGATCCTGCCCGCCTGCCCCAGGAAGGCAGCCTCGGAGCCCGGAATCGGCAATGTCGGAACGATGTGATTGAGCAGCAGCAAGCGGACTCCGGCGTCGCGGGCGATCTCGGCGGCCTGCTCCGGAGTCGTGTGATAACCAGGAATGTCATGGAACACGCGCGCGAGATTGTCGCGGTGTGCCTTCGCCGCGCTTCGCTCGAGAATGCCGACCAGCCGCGGCGACAAGGCCTCGTGCACCAGCAGGTCGACGCCCCGGGCCTCGCGTTGCACGGCCGCGCACTTGCGCGTGTCGCCGCTCAGCACCGCGGTGCGGTCCTTGTAGCGGATGCGATAGCCGACGGCAGGATGGACCGGCGCGTGATCGACGCGAAAGGCGACGATCTGCAGGTCCGGCTCGTCGAGCAGCACGACCCGGCCGTCCGGGTCCGTGATGTCGAAGCTGTGGGGCTCTCCGCCGAAGCCTCCCGGTGGCATGACCTTTTCGCCGTGATGCGCGATGCGGTAGATCGCGTCGAGTGAATACGCCCGCATGAAACCGGCGACCACGCTATCGACGCCCGTCGGCCCGTAAACCGGCAGGGGCTGCTGGTGAGCCGAGGCTCCCCAGCGCTGCAGCATCACCTCGCCGAGCCCGTCGATGTGGTCGGAGTGGAAGTGCGTGAGGAACAGCGCCTCGATGTCTCCGGGATTGAATCCCATGCGCGTGAGGTTGCGCGCGGCGCCCGACCCGGCATCGAACAGGAGCATGCGCTTTCCGGCGATGACGACGGTGCAGGGACCCCCACGCCGGTTGTCAGGCAGCGGCGAGCCGGCGCCGCACAGGCCGACGTGCAGCCCGTCCGCGAGTGCAGCCATTGGGTTCGCGGCAAGTCGCCGGTCGGCCAGCTTCTGCATCGCCCATGCGCCGAGGTCCGCCCGATACACGTGGCCGACCGCTGCGAGCAGGGCTACGGCGGCAAGGCCAATCAGCGCAATCCTGCGTCGAGTCATGTATGCCTGCTCCCCAGGTTTTCAAGCGGGCCAGTCGTCGGACTGGCGTCCAGGCTCGCCAGATTCTAGGATGGATTCGAGGCCGCCATCCCGTAAAATGCGGCGGTTCGATTCATCGGCGATCTGAGGAGCACCGCATGGCTTTTTCCACCCAAACTTCACTGGGCGATCTGCTGGACAACGAGCAGACCAAGGCGATCCTGGAAAAACACATGCCCGGCATCGCCACGCACCCGCAGATCGCCATGGGTCGCGGCTTTCCGCTCGCGGTCGTGGCCAACTTTTCCGGCGGCATGATCACGCAGGAAATGCTGACGGCAGTCGACGCCGACCTCGCCGCGCTGGGCTGAACGATCGCCCCGCTCGCCTACGGGGCCGGGTCAGCCCCGGCCTCCAGGTGATGCGGCGTGCCGAAGATCCGGAGGCGCAGCCTGCTCGCGCGGCCGAGGCTGCGGGGCGTGCAGTTCGGAAGCCGGTCTCCTTCCACGTAGCCTGACTCCAGGACCCCGTCGCGCTCGAGCCATTCGAGGCAACCCGTTCGCTGGAGTATCGCCCGGGCAGGCACGGCCGCATCCGCTGGAAGCCGCGCGAACTCTCGCTGCAGCACGGTGCGACGCCAGGCCTGGAACGGCACGGCCCTGAGCCCCGGATATGGCCGGCCCTCCAGCGTTGCCGTGTAATGGCCCCTGCGGTCGGCCACCGCGCGTGCATTGGCGTGCAGCACGGGCAGGTATCGCCGCGCCGCGCGCGCGAGCAGCGGCTCGAGGCCTTCAGGCAAGCCGTCGACGAGCGGCGCCCACTCGAGTCCACCGGGGCACGCCGCCCGCGCGTTCCACATCCGCGCCACCCATTCGTACACGGCCGGTGCCGTGTTGCGCATGATCCGCGACGGCGTCGGGTCGATGCCGAAGTGACGGAACATCGAGGCGAAGTAACCGAAGTCCGCGAGGCTCGGCCGGTCCCCGAACAGGAACGGGCGGCGCCGGAACACGGCCTCGAGGTCGGCGAGCTCGTCGGTGTAGTGGCGCTCGACATCAGCGCGGTTGTCGGGGGTGATCCCCTCGCCGCGCAGATAGGCACGCCGCTGGCGATCGTGCACCATCACGCGCAGCACGGCCGCCGGCGTCATCGGGTACGAGAGAAAGTCCTCGGTGAATCGGCGTGAATAGAGCTCAGCGTCCTTGTCGAAGGCCCATCGGTAATAGAGGGCGGGACGCCAGAGCCCCTCGTCGGCGTAATCCTCGAGCAGGTGGCAGAAGAACGCCGCGGCCGGATCCGCGGGCAGCACCGGCGCCTCGCAATAACGCTGCTCGAACCACTCGATCATCGCCGTGCTGTCGCGCAGCATCGTGCCGTCGGCGCATTCAACGACCGGCACCTCGACGAGCCCGGTGCGAGGTGCGATGCGATCGACCAGTTCCTTCCAGGTGATCTCGTGTGTCCGGTGCGGGATACCCTTGTAGGCCAGGTACACCTGCATCTTCCCGCTGAAATAGGAGATGTCGTAGACGTGCAGCGTGTAGGGCTCGAGGCGGCGCAGCTCGTCGGTCATTTGCTTGTCCACGCGTGGGCGTCCAGAGTGCCCCAGTGCCTTGCCGAGCGCCACCGCCGTGACAGGCATGTCGTCATCACTGCAGAGAGCCGCAGGCATAAGCGGCGCTTGCGATACAGATTGATAAAGGTTCAGATGCGCGCTTCCAGGAGGCATGTGGCCTGCCCGGCCCTGCGCGGAGGATTGAAATGAAGAAAGCACTGCTCGTCGCCGGCGTCGTCCTTGCGCTCGTCATCGCCGCTTCGGCGGCGTGGTGGGTCGGCGAGAAGAACGGCTGGCTCGGCAAGGAACGCAGCGCCGGCGAGATCACCGGCAAGGTCATCCCGGCGGACGTGATCGCGGCACGAGGCCGCGCGATCGCAGAGCAGGCTCCGGCCGGCGAGACCGACCAGGTCCTGTTCGGCGACCTGCACGTGCACACGACCTACTCGACCGACGCGTTCATGTGGGCGTTGCCGATGCTGGGCGGGCCGGGCATCCACCCGGTCGGCGATGCCTGCGACTTCGCTCGCTACTGTTCCGGACTCGACTTCTGGGCCATCACGGATCACGCCGAATCCGGCACGCCATTCCGCTGGAAGGAAACCAAGAAGGCCATGCGGCAGTGCCAGGCGGTATCGGGCGACTCGCAATCGCCGGACCTCCTGTCGTTCATAGGATTCGAGTGGACCCAGGTGGGCCGCATTCCATCGGAGCATTACGGCCACAAGAACGTCATCTTCGAGGATCTCGGCGATAGCGACGTCTCGGCGCGCGAAATCGCCGCGGCAGGAGTCGCATCCGCGACGCTGCGCACCAGCGCCAAGGGCCTGTCTCCGTTTCTTGCGCTCGAGGACATGCCGGAACGGTCCTCGTATTACGACTTCAACCGCTTCATAAAGAATGTTCAGCGCGTCCCCGCTTGCGATCCGGCGTTGAGCTCGGACAAGCTGCCGGCGGACTGCTACGAGCAGGCAGCAACGCCGGGCGAACTGGTGCGGCGGCTGGACGAGCAGGGCCTGAAGCCGCTGATCATCCCGCACGGCTCGAGCTGGGGTTTCTACACGCCAGCCGGCACGACCTGGGACAAGTCGCTGGCGCCCGCGGAGGATCCCGGCAGGTTCAGGCTCATAGAGATCTACTCCGGCCACGGTAATTCCGAGGAGTACCGGAGCTGGAAGGAAGTCGTGCCGAACGCTGACGGAACCTCGGCGACCTGCCCGCCGCCGTCTCCGAACTACCTGCCGAGTTGCTGGCGTGCCGGCGAGATCATCATGGATCGCTGCCTGAAGACCGGCCAGGCGGACGCAGTGTGCGCGAAGCGCGCGGACGAGGCGCGCCTCGCGTACGCCAACATGGGCATCGCGGGACACCTTGCGATCGGCGGCGAGACGCCCGAGGACTGGCTCGACGCGGGACAATGCACCGACTGCTTCCTGCCCCCCTTCAATCACAGGCCCGGAACCTCGGTGCAGTACGGGCTCGCGGTATCGCGCTTCAACGAGGACCCGCAGCACCCGACACGATTCCACTGGGGATTCATCGGTTCTTCGGACAACCACCGCGCACGTCCAGGGACGGGCTATAAGCAGGTCGACCGGCGCGAGAACACCGAGGCGAGCGGCCCGGTGGACGAGACGATGCGCCAGCGGCTGCTCGGCGACCAGGGCGCACCAGATGCTTTCGCTCATCCGATCCCGCAGGAGCAGTTGCTGAAGATGGCCGGCTTCCAGCTCACCGAATTCGAGCGGCAGTCGTCGTTCTTCCTGACCGGAGGCCTGGCCGCCGTGCACGCCGCCGGCCGTTCGCGCGAGGCGGTCTGGGACGCGTTGCAACGGCGCGAGGTCTACGCAACTTCCGGCCACAAGATCCTGCTGTGGTTCGCCGCCAGCGACGCGTCGTCCGGGACGGCGGCACGCATGGGCGGTGAACTCGCGACAGCGGAATCGCCGACGTTCACCGTCAGGGCCGTCGGGTCCTTCAAGCAGAAGCCAGGCTGCCCGGACTTCGCGAAGGCAGGAATGGACGCAGCGAGGCTTGCAACGCTCTGCTCCGGCGAGTGCGACAACCCCTCGGACGTGCGTAACGTGATCACGCGCATCGAAGTCGTGAAGATCCGACCGCAGGCAAAGCCGGGCGAGCCGATCGACGGCTTGATCGAGGACAAGTTCCTGGTGCACGAATGCCCGTCGAGCCCGAACGGCTGCAGTTTCAGCTTCACCGACCCTGGTTACGGCAACGGCGGGCGCGACGCGATCTACTACGTGCGCGCGATCGAGGAAGCACAGCCGACGATCAACGCGCAACCTATCCAGTGCGAGCGCGACGCGTCAGGCCGCTGCATCAAGGCAAAACTCTGCTTCGGCGACTACCGCAGCGGCGCGAGCGACTGCACTGCGCCGTCGGAGCCGCGGGCGTGGTCGTCGCCGATCTACCTGTACCATCCCGCCGCCGGCTCGCGTGGCTGAGGAAGAACGCCGCGACGCCCCGATTCGGCGCGGCGGTACGCTGCTCGCGATCGGGGCCTGCCTGGGTCTTGCAGCAGCACTCTGGGGGGCGCTCGGCCAGCCGGGCCTCGGTCGTCCCGATACCGATAGCATTGCGACGGTCGACGGCGTCGCCATCGCACGGGCCGACTACGAGCGCGCTCTCGCCTCGCTGGCCGCGGACAAGCGTTCGCCGCTCACCACCGTCGACGCGCGTCGCGCGCTCGATCGGCTGATCGACGAGGAACTGCTGGTGCGCCGCGGCCTGGACCTGGGGCTAGGCACCAGCGACCTCGCCGTCCGCAAGGCGCTGGTCGACGCAATGGTGCAGTTCGCGTCCGCCGAAGCCGCCGGACGCGAGCCGGACGACGCGGAACTGCGCCGTTTCTACGCCGAGCGACCGGACCTGGTGCAGGCCGGGCCGGAGCTGCGCGTGAGCGTGGTGAACTTCCCTGCGGGCGATGCCGCGCAGGTCGCCGCCATGCGCGCGGCGCTGCGCGCGGGGCAGGATTTCAATGCCTCGGCCCGCGCCTCGCGAGCCGAGGCGGTCTATGTGCCCGACACGCTTCTGCCCGCCTCGAAGATCGCCGACTACGCGGGGCCATCGGTACGCGATGCCGCGATAGCGCTCGCACCCGGCGATGTCGCTGGCCCTCTCGAGGCCGGCGGCGTACCAACCTTCGTGCTGCTGCTCGACCGGCGGGCGGGCGCGGCGCCACCGTTCGAGCAGGTTCGCGAACTGGTAGCCGAGGAATGGCGCAGGCGGCAGTCAGAGGCGAGCCTGGAGCATTACCTGGCGCAGCTCAAGCGCCATTCGAAGATTCGCTATTCGGCCGACGCACCGCTGGCTGCGGGCGGATCGTGAAGCGGGGCTCCCTGTCGCAGAGTTCGGTCGGGCGGCCGTCCTGGCGTGCCGCCGCGCTTCTCGCATCCCTGCTCGTAGGCGGGCCCGTGTCGGCACACACTCGCAGCCAGTCGTTATCGAGCTGGACCGCAGACGGTCCGACGCTGACCGCTGTGTTCCAGGTGGACGCGCAGCGGGTAACGCAGCTCGACGAGCGCGCGACCATCGATGGACTCGACGCGACGCTCACGAAGCACCTGGCCGACACGATGCGCGTCACGCAGGAAGGACTGCCCTGCCCCGGCGGCCCTCCGCGGCCACTCGCGGCCGCACGGGGCGACCTGCGCGTGGAACTCACGTTCACCTGTGCGCGGCCAGTTGTCGATGCACCGGCGACGGTGGAGATCGGCGCGTTCTTCGCGGTCTCCCCCAGCCACGTTCATTACGCGCGCACCTCCGTGGAAGGCGGTCGGCCGCAAGAGGTGGTCGCGACGGTGCGCTCGCACGTCTTCGACGTGGGCGGGCGCGCCGAGGCGGCGCCAACCGACTTCGCGGCTTTTTTTCGACTGGGCCTCGAACACGTCCTCTCGGGAATCGATCACCTGGCATTCGTCGCGGCGCTTGCATTGCTCGCCGGCGGCTTCGCACGTGCAGCGTGGGCGGCGACGGGCTTCACGCTCGGCCACTCGCTGACGCTGGGGCTGGTCGCCATGGGATGGCTGCGCCCCGACACCATCGCGGTCGAGTCGCTGATCGGGTTCACGGTCGCGTTCGCCGCGGCCGAAGCATTCACCGCGCGTGCAGCGCCCCGTGCGGGCTGGGCCACGATTGCGCTGGTAGCGGCACTGCCGCTGGCGGGAAGAGCGGCAGGACTGTCCGCGCTGCCGTGGACCGTCGTCGCAGGCGTCGCCCTGTTCGGCCTGTGCGCTGGCGCATTCGGCGGAAAGACTTCGCGCCGCTTCGCGCCGCTGCTCGCGGTCGCGTTCGGCCTCGCACACGGCGCGGGATTCGCGGGCCCGCTGCTCGGGCTGGATATCCCGCGCGAGCGGCTGCTGGTCGCCCTGCTGGGTTTCAACCTGGGCGTCGAGGCGGCGCAGCTCCTCGCACTCGCCGTTATTGCCGGTATCGCGCTCGCCGGTTCACGGCTGCCGGTCGCAGCGCGGCGCCTCGCACTCGACTACACGACCACGGGCCTGTTCGCGCTCGGCGTTTACTGGTTCGTAGGCCGCTCCCTCAGCCTTGCCTAGGGGACATTCTCCCTTTCCTGCCTAGGGGACATTCTCCTTTTTTCCTCATTGAAAAAAGGAGAATGTCCCCTATGCGAGGCAGCGCCGGAGCAGCGCTTCGGCGTCCCGGCGGCTCATGTTCTTCGGCACGGGATAGTCGCCGGCAGCTTCAATACGTGCGGCCCGGGCGATCAAGGGAATGTCCTCTGCGCGGAGCTTGGCAACCGTCTCGGGGATGCCGACCGCACGGTTGAGTTCCCGCACGCGGTCCACGAAGCGCTGCGCCAGCACGGCTGCAGGCTCCGACGCCGAGCCTGCGCCAATTGCCACCGCAAGTTCCGCGAGTCGCGCCTCGGCCTGCGGCGCATCCTTCGAGAAGTCGAGCACCCTGGGCAGCAGGATCGCGTTGGCGAGCCCGTGCGGGACGCCATACATTCCGCCGATCTTGTGCGCGAACGCGTGCACGTAGCCCACCGCGGCCCTTGTAAACGCAAGGCCACCGTACAGCGACGCGAGCGCCATGGCCTCGCGAGCCTCGAGATCGTCGCCCTGTGAATACGCACGCGGCAGGTTCGCGAAGACCAGCTTTACCGCGGACACGCAGAGCATCCTTGTATCCGCCTGCTGCCAGCCGCCCTGGTACGCCTCGACCGCATGGGTGAGCGCGTCCATGCCGGTAGCGGCCGTGATCGATGGCGGCATCCCCTTCATCATCTCGGGATCCAGCGCCGCCGCTACGGGTACGAGCTTCGGATCGATCACCACTTTCTTCTCGTGCTGCGCAGAATCGGTGACGACTGCCACCACGGTCACCTCGGATCCGGTACCCGCCGTCGTGGGCACCGCAAATAGCGGCAGCGGCGGCTTGTTCACCTTCAGCATCCCGACCAGTTGCGCGGGCGACTTGCCGGTGGTCGCCATGGCAGCGATCACCTTGGCGGCGTCGATCGATGAGCCGCCGCCAAGTGCCAGGATCGAATCGCTGCCGTGGGCACGCACGGCCAACAGGCCCGCCTGCAGCACCACGTCAGTCGGGTCGGGCACGATGCCGTCGAAAACCGCGACGTCGATGCCCCCGGCTTCGAGCGCCCGCCGCACCGGGTCCACCAGCCCAAGCCTCGCCAGCACCGCGTCGGTGGCAATCATGGTCCGGCGCGCGCCGGACCCGCCGACGAGCCCGCAGAGCCTCGCCGTGGACCCCGGTCCCACGAATAGTACCGGCCGCGGGATCGGGACCCACTTTGCGAGGGGCTTCTTGAAGATCTTGAGCAGCCGCAGGGCAAGCAGGCGCAGTTCGAGGAGCATGTGCACATCCGTGGTTCGCTACCGCCGAGGATACGCCAGCACCCGGCCTCCCCGGCATCAGCAACTGCCGCCGCGTCGGCCCGCGCGTTGACTGTACTGCAAATTCGCGGCTCGTCCTGTTACCGTTCGCGCAGGGGACCGCGTTGACGCAGGCGGCGGGGGCGGCTTGCCCACTGCCGGAGACAGGTACAAAGAAATGACAAAGATCATCCCACCGCTCGACCTGATGTGGCTCGTGATGGAAACGCCCGAAGGCCCCACCCACGTGGGGGCACTGCTGCTATTCGAGCAACCTGCGGGCCGACCCGGGCTGGTGCGAGAGATCGTCGCGGCCTACCGCAAATCCAAGCCGACACCGCCGTTCAACTACGTGCCGGAACTCGGCATGGGCGTCCCACGCTTCGTAGAGGCCGACCACATCGACCTCGTCCACCACGTCCAGCACCTTGCAATGCCCGCTGGATCGTCCTTCGAGGACTTCCTTCGCCTGGTTGCCGACCTGCATGAGCCGGTGCTCGATCGAAGCCGGCCTCTGTTCCGCAACTGGGTCATCGAGGGCCTGCCAGGCCGCAGGTTTGCCATCTATTCGAAGGTGAACCACTCGATCATCGACGGCGCGTCCGGTGCGAAGCGCATCTACGCGAGCCTGAGCCCGTCGCCGCGTGACCCGATCCCGCCGCCGCCATTCGCGGCGGAAGCCGTGACGCACCGGCCACGCCGCGCCCGGCCGCTGGCGGAGAAGCTCGCCGGCAGCGGGACCGCGGCGAAAAACCAGGCCGTGGCGTTGAAGGACGTGTCGCTGGGCGCGCTGCGCAAGACCTTAGCCACGCTGTCGGGCTCCAATCCGGGGGGCAGCCAGCCCTTCACGGCGCACCGCGCGCCGATGAACGAGCCGCTGCACACGTCGCGCTCGCTCGCCACGCTTTCGCTGCCGCTCACGGAGATGCGCGAGGTGGGCCGCCATTTCCACGCGACTCTGAACGACGTGGTCGTGGCGCTCGCGGACGAAGGCGTGCACCGCTACCTGCGGCAGACCGGTCGGGCCTTCCCGCATCGCCTGGTGGCGATGTGCCCGATGTCGCTGCGCGAGGAAGGCGACAACGAGGCCGCCACCAAGGCGTCCGCGATGTTCGTGCACCTGGGCGAGCCCGATGCGACCGTGGGCGAGCGCACCGTGCAGGTGGTCGCCGCGATGGCAAAGGCCAAGCAGGAACTGCGCTCGATGTCGAAAGACGCCGCGATGCTCTATGCCATCGCCGCGCTTGGCCTCGCGAGCGCGAGCAATGCGACCGGCATCGGCCGGGTCGCGCCTCCGCTCGCCAACCTGGTGATCTCGAACGTCCCGGGCGCGCGCCAGGTCATGTACCTGAACGGTGCCCGCCTGGTCGGCACCTACGCCGTGCCCGGCATCGCCGCGTCGATCGGGCTCAACGTGACGGTGAGTTCCTATGCGGACCAGATGGATTTCGGGTTCGGCGGCAATGGCGAGGCGATGTACTCGCTGCCGGACCTGGCACGACATGTTGCAGAGGCATACGACGACCTGAAGACCGCCGCGGCCAGGCCTGGCGGCGGCCGTGGCGGGCGCGTGAAACAAGGTTCCGGGCGAAAGCGCGGCAAGAGCGCTCGACCGGGTCGCGCGAGTAAATAGACATGGAACGCATGAGCGGCGCCGATGCGCTGATGATCTACCTTGATCGCGCCGAGGCCTACAACCACACGATCAAGCTGTCCATCATCGATCCGACCGCGGACGCGAAGGGCTGGTCGTGGAAGCGATTCAAGTCCACGTGGTCGTCCAGGGTGGGCCTGATTCCAAGGCTGCGGCAGCGTTACCTGCGCGTGCCGATGGGGCTCAATCACCCCGTCTGGGTGGACGACCCGGATTTCGACATGGACTATCACCTGCGCCGCGTGGGCTGCCCGGCCCCGGGCTCGATGGTCGAGTTGTGCGAACTCATCGACGAGTTCTATGCGCACCCGATGGATCACACCCGTCCGCTCTGGCAGGTCTGGGTCGTCGAGGGGCTCGAGGGCGGACGCGTCGCCGTCGTGCTGTTCATTCATCACGCGCTCACCGACGGCGTCGGCATCCTGCGGATGCTGGATAATTTCTGGAACACGCGCCCCGAGTCGGACGAAGACCCTTCTCCAGCCGCCTGGCACCCGGCTCCGCTGCCCAGCAAGGGGCGGCTGCTCTGGGAAGGACTGCGTGACCTGCCTGGCGTCTTCGCCGCGAACCTGCCCGGGGCCATACGCGGCACGCGCGCCGGTCGCAGGATCCTCGAGGAATGGCGCAGCAAGGGTCGTACGCTACCGCCGGTTACCGGCGATTCGAAGTACCCCGCGCCTTTTGCGAAGCGACTGTCGCCCCACCGCAGCTTCGCGATCCACTCGTTTTCGCTGCCGAGGATTCGCGCACTCGCCAAGGCGCGCGGCGTGACCATCAACGACGTATTCATCGCCGTGACCTCGGGCGCGATTCGCGAATTGATGAGCGAACAGGCTGGAACCGCACCGACCCAACCGATGGTGGCGACCGTGCCATTTTCGCTGGTGCCGCTGGCCGAGCGCACGCGTGACGGCAATTTCTCCACGGTTTGCCACACGCTGCTGCACCCCGAAATTGCCGACCCGGCAGAGCGCCTTGCCGCCTGCAAGAGTGACGCCGACACGATGAAGGCCTATTTCGAGGCTACGCGCGAGGCAAACATCGCCGCGCTGATGAACCTGCTGCCGCCGGCCGTGCCGAAGATCGTGGACCGCGTCAACGAGATGAAGGGCGGCGGACTGCTGCCCTTCTGGAACGTCGTGATCTCGAACGTGCCCGGGCCACGTGCGCCGCTGAGGCTTGGCGATCTCAAGCTGGCCGGGTGGTACTCCATCGGCCAGCTGGTCCACGGAGTCGCGCTCAACATCACTGTCTGGAGCTATGTGGACCAGTTCAATCTCGCCATACTCTGCGATCCGGAGGTAGTGCCGAACGCGTGGCGGCTTATGGAGCATTTCCAGTCCAGCCTCGCGGCGCTCGAGTCCGCGTCCACGCCGGGCACCGGCGCAGGCTGACGGACCCTTCGAAGCGTGGCCGACCGCGCGCACAGACTCAGGAGCAGACATGTACCACTACGCAGATGCCGTCGAAGCCCTGGCCGACATGCTCGGCGACGATCCCGTACTCACTCATGCGGGTCAGCACCGCTCCTGGCGCGACTTCGAGAACCGCGCGGCGCGGCTGGGCCAGGCGCTGGCCGACGCGGGCCTGAAGCCGGGTTCGAAGGTCGGCCTGCTGCTCTACAACTGCTCCGAGTATTACGAGACCTTCCTCGCGGCGCTGAAAATGCGCATGGTCCCGTTCAACATCAACTACCGCTACGTCGGCACCGAGCTCGCCTACCTGCTCGAGAATTCGGATTGCGAGGCGCTGATATATCACCGCTCGATTGCGGGCGTCGTGGACGAAGTGCTGCCGGGCGCACCGCTGGTGAAGCTCGCGCTCGAGGTCGATGATGGCGATGGCCCGGCCAGTGCGGCGCGCGGCTACGAGGCGGCGGTCGCGGCAGCTTCTCCCGCTCCGCGCATCGCCCGCCAGCCCGACGACTACCACCTGATGTACACCGGCGGCACGACCGGGATGCCCAAGGGCGTGATCTGCGAAGTCACGCCCTGGACCACCGGGCTCGTCGCGATGTTCGCGAAGAACGTGCTCGGCATCGATCCGCCACCGGCCGACCTCCCGCAACTGCTCGGTACGGTAAAGGTGCTGCGCTCACGCGGTGTCGTTCCCGTCATCATGCCCTCCTCACCGCTGATGCACACCGCCGGGCTCGCCAACAGCCTGCCGTTCCAGTTGCTCGGCGGCCGCTGCGTCACGCTGCCGAACAAGACCTTCGACCCGATGGAGATATGGCGCACCGTCGCGAGCGAGCGCGTGATGGCCACGGTCATCGTCGGCGACGCCTTCGCGCGGCCGATGCTTGCTGCGCTCGACGAGGCGAAGGCCCGCGGCGAGACGCTCGACCTTTCGAGCCTGAAGATCGTGATCTCCTCGGGCGTGCTCTGGTCGAAGGGCGTGAAGGAGAAGATGCTCGAGTGGCTGGACGCGACACTGATCGACGGCGTTGGCGCCACCGAAGGCCCGATGGCACTGCAGATCAGCCGGCGCGGGCAGGCCGGAGCGACCGCGCAATTCATCCCGCTGGCAGAAACGCGACTTTTCGCAGAGGACGGGCGCGAGATCCCGAAGACCTCGGACGAGCCCGGCCTGATCGCGGCCGGCGGCCCGGCACTGCCGGCCGGCTACTACAAGGATCCGGAGAAGACCGCGAAGACCTTCCGGGTCGTCGACGGACAGCGGCTCGCGTTCATCGGCGACTGGGGAAGCTGGAATCCGGACGGCACGATGCAGCTGCTCGGTCGCGGCTCCGCGTGCATCAACACCGGTGGCGAAAAGGTCTATCCCGAGGAAGTGGAGCAGGTGCTCGGCACGCACCCCGACGTCGCGGACTGCCTGGTGCTCGGCCTGCCCGACGAACGGTTCGGGCAACGCGTGGTCGCACTGGTCGCCGCACGGCGCGCGGACGCCACGCTCGCTGCCACGCTGCCCGAGTTCGTGCAGGGCAAGATGGCCGGATACAAGCGGCCGCGCGCGTTCTTCGAGGTCGAGGCCGTCCCGCGCATGCCGAACGGCAAGGCTGACTACAAGGCCGCGCGCGCCATCGCCGAGCGGCTCGGCCAGCAGTAAGGCGCATGGTCAGCTGGCAAACGACGACTGCGAGCCTTCTCGCCCGCCTCACGGTCAAGCAGCAGTTGCAGCGCGACACGTCCGTGGAGCGCCTGCGTGAGCAGATCGGCGCAATCGAGCGACTGTTCCCGGAGCACCCACCGGGTTTTGCGGTGGCTCACGACCATCCCCTCCCCCACTGCGACGCCGAATGGCTGCGTGAAAAAGGCTCTGAGACCGACCGGGTGATCCTGCACTTCCCAGGCGGCGCGTACGTGGCGCGGCTGCCGAACATGGAGCGGGGAATGATGGCGAGGCTCTGCACGGCGGCCAATGCGCGCGCGCGCCTGGTCTTCTACAGGCTGGCGCCTGAATACCCGTTTCCGGCCGGCCACGACGACAGCGTCGGGGCCTACGAACAGCTGCTCGAGCTCGGCGTCGAGCCCGGGCGGATCGTCGTGAGCGGCATCTCGGCAGGCGGTGGAATGGCGCTCGCGGTTCTGCTTGCGGCGCGCGACCGCGGCCTGCCGCTGCCGGCCGGCGCGATCCTGATGTCGCCGCTGACGGATCTCACCGATCCTCACGAAGGCACCCGGGTCGCCAATGCCGTGCGCGATCCGGTGCTCAGCGAGAAGCGCGGCATCGAGATGCGCGCAATGTATGCTGGCGGGGATCCGGGGATGCTCGTGCACCCCTTGGTGTCGCCCATTTACGGGGAATTCGAGGGCCTGCCACCGCTCTTCTTCCAGGCAGGCAGCACCGAGATCCTGCTCGACGACAGCAGACGCTGCGTGGAGCGCGCCCGGGCCGCGGGCGTCGCGGCCGAACTCGAGGTATGGAAGGAAATGCCGCACGGGTGGCAGGGGCTTCCATTCATTCCCGAATCGCAACGCGCAATCGAACACTGCGCAGACTTCGTGAGGCAACGCTGTCCATGACACCCAAGACCACAAAGGCCGCAAAGACCGCAAGAGCTGCCAAGGCAGCAACCAGGAAGAAGCGGCCACCGGCGCGACCATCCGCACGACCGCGGTCCCAGGCGCGGACCCGCGCATCGACCCGGGCACGCGCGCTGTCGCACGCGTCAGCCGCTGGCGAGGAATTCATGAAGCTGTTGCGCGAGGATCATGCGGGCCTGTCGCGGGTGCTGCGCGAGATCGACGCGCAGCAGACCGCGCTGCGGTCCATGCCGGAAACCGCGCGACCGGTGCTCGTGGAAGCGATGCGTTACATCCTCGTTTACCAGCACTCGGTGCACCACCCGAGGGAAGACATGCTGTTCGCGAAAATACGGGATCGCGAACCGATGCTGTACCGGAACATGCACCGCCTGGTGATGGAGCACCGGATCGGCCAGGAACGGGCAGAGGCGCTGGCACGGGATCTCGCCCGGGCGACACCGGCGCAGCTGCGCGGCAAGGCGGGCGTGCGGCTTTCGAAGCAGTTGCAGGACTACGTTCGCCACACGCGCGCGCACATGCGCCGCGAGGAAGCCGTCTTCTATACGGGGTCGGCGCGAGTGCTGAAAGCTTCCGACTGGGCGACGATCATGGCGGGCCCCATGCCGCGCGACCCGGCCGGCAACCTGCTTCGACTGGCGGACCGGTATCCGAAGTTGGCGGCGCGCCTCGCACAGCCGGAGCGCGTGGTCGCCGGACACGGCGAGCAAATCGCACAGCCGCATGACCGCCCGGGTGTCCGCCAACGCGCCGAGGTCGTGGCCGAGCTTTGCGGTGAGGCGCTGCACGAGGCGGTCGACCTCGTCCAGGGCGGGCTCACGGACCTGGGCGGCGTTCGCTCGCCGGCAGGCGCGGTGCGGGCCTCGTTTTCGATTGGTGCCCGAAGCCTCCGCTGCGCCTCCCGGTTGGTGGCCCTGCCGTTCAGGCGCTGAGCAGGCCGAGCAGCCTTGCGCGATCCACGGCGTGCCGCCGGCTCGCGGCGTTCAGCTTTGCGAAGATGTTCTTCAAGTGCCACTTGACCGTCTGCTCGCCGATGTCCATGGCGCGGGCGATTTCCTTGTTTGCCATGCCGGCCGCAAGCAGCGACAGGATGCGACCCTCCCTGGGTGTGAGCAGCCCACTGGCAGACGAGCCGTCACCGGCCGGCATCGAAACGCTTCGGGCTGCCGCCGGCGACAACGCTACGTCGACCGGCTGAATCGAAGTTCCCATGTCCAGGCCGTCGCACCCGACCATGGTTGCCAGGCCAGGATGCGCATGCTCGACGAACCATCTCATTCCGCCCAGGCCTGCGAGACTCAGCACTTCCGACAGCAAGTCTCGCGCCCCCGGTCGCCCGAGCTGGTGGAGCGCCAGCGCCTGCAAGGCTCGCGCGGCCAGGCCGTCGGGACTGTTGCGCCCGGGGCCCACCCTCACCTGGTCCAATGGCGCGAGCGCCACCTCTGCTCCTGCCGGATCGCCACGCGACAGGCAGACCCATGCGGTGGCGACGGCCAGCCGCCGATCAACGAGCTCGAGGAACGGCCGGTAGGCCGGGGCTTCGAATGTCGTACGAAGCGCGATGGCGTCCGCGAGCCGGTCCGCGGCCGTCGCGATCCGTGATTGCTGCACATGGGCCCGAACCTGCCCCACCAGCGAGCTGAACACGAGTCGCGGCATGGCTCGCGCCACGCCCAGGTCGTGAAGCGATTCAAGCGCTTCCATCGCACGCGCATCCTCGCCGCGATATATCGAGCTCTCCGCGATCACCCTATAGGCGAGCACGATCGGGTCCGGCATGCCCACCCGCTCGATTACGTCGAGGCGGTCGGCCAGCAGCGCGAGTGCCGCGTCCACATCGCCACGCAGGTACCTGACAGCCGACAACGTGCCCGCGAACATCGCAGCGACCACGCTGCGCCGACCCATCTCGCGCTCCGCGGTCACTATTGCCGGTTGCAGGATGGCCTCGGCCCGCATCGGGTTACCGTCCCAGATATGGCTGAGCGCGACCGTCATGTCTGCGAAAGCCATCGGCAGTCGCATCGACGGCTCCCTGATTGCCGCCGAGATGCTCAGGGATAGCAGCTTACGGGCGCGCTCCGCCCCGCCTGAGTGCAGCGCGAACGTCGCGCGCGAGTTCGCCATTGAGATCACATGCAGCGGGGTTGCGCCGGGCGGCGGATCGTCCCAGCCCTGCAGCGCCGCCGGAATGAGCCCTGGCTTGTCGCAGAATATTGCCGCAGCAGAAGCCACCAACGCTCCCTCGAACCTTGCATCTTCATCACAGTCCGGGAGTTGCAGGATGCGCTCAATCGTTGCAGGCACGCCCTCCGGGTCATCGCCAAGCGCGCTGATCCAGGCGCCGGTGACCTGCAGGCCTACGTCGCGGGCCATTACTGTATCGGGCACGCGCCTGATCCAGTCCCGCGCCTCGCCGAGACGACCTTCGCGGGCGATGTCACGCAGGCAGTGTGTCGCATGCGCGACGGCCAGCGCCTCGTTACCAGCTGCCCAGGCGTGGCGGGCAGCCTCCTGGAACTGGTCGTGGTCCGCATACCAGGCAGCGGCGCGCTCGTAGCAGCCACGGCGCTCATCGACCGGAAGCTTGTCGAAATGGCCGAGCAGGAAATCCCGCGCCATTGCGTGCACCTTGAGCCACTGCCGGTCCTCGGACTGCGTTACGACAGGCGAACTGAGCGCGGCTTCGATGATGCGGGCGGCGTCCGGATTGCCGGTAACGGCGGCGCAGAGATCCGCATTCATCGACTCGAGGATCGAGATCCGCACGAAGAATGCCGCCGCCTCCGGCGACGCCCGCGACAGCATGGACTCGAAGAAGAAGCGATTGATGTCGCCGCGCCGCGCGCTCAACTGGCCGATGGCTGCCTGCGGGTCGGAGGCGGCCTCGATGGTCGCAGCCGCGAGTTGCAGGCCCAACGGCCAGCCTTCCGTCAATTCGTGTATCCGGGCGGCGGCGTCCAGGTTGATCCTGCAACCGAAGCGTGCGCGAAGGACCTCGCGCGATTCGTCGGCATCGAGTCGCAGGTCGGCCACTCCGATGCTGGCCAGCTGGCCGCTCGCCAGCAGGTCTGCAAGCTCGAGGTCCAGCGGGCGCCGCGTTCCCACCACGAACTGCAGGTTGGGCGGGGCGTTGTTCAGCAGGTAGGACAACATCGCGCTCAACGCCAGCTGCGGCATGCGGTGCGCGTCGTCGAGTAACACGATCGTGGGCGTCGCAAGGCCCGCCACTTCGGCGAGCAGCGCGGTCAGCGCGTCGAGTTCCCTGTGCTCCTGCAGCCGGCCCTGCATGGCCGCCACGGTGAACGCATCCCTTCCGGTGGCGCTGCGCAGCGCAAAGGCAAGCAAGTCCGCGAACTGAGACCGCTCGTCCTGGGCGTCGAGCGTGACCCAGGCGACGAATGCGCCGCGTTCCAGCCAGCGCCGGCGCCAGTGGGCGAGCAGCATCGTCTTGCCGAAGCCCTGCGGAGCGGTCACCAGGATCGCAGTACGGTCATTGATGTCAGCCCAGCGCCGATCAAGGCGGGGCCGGGCCGGAAGCGCCCGGCCGGTTTTCGGGGGCGCGGTCTTGAGCAGGAACCGTGACGCGACCATAGCTTGGGTGCTGCCCTGCGGCGGCACCGTTCCCCGTCTCCTCGTCGACTCGAATGACCTGTGCGCAAGCATAGCCGATCACCCCCTCTATCTGGGGGGGGTCGCAAGGATTCGGGCGCACGAGCGCTGTTGCGGCGCTGCCCCCCCGCCGCGAGTGGCGGAAGCGGCAGGTGTCGGGGCTACCCTGATCGTTCGCCTGGCCTGATCACAAGAACCAGCTGGCCGCAGGACGAAGGGGATCATGACGCTCGCATACGTCGACACGAACTGCATTACGGACGACAGCCTGCCCTGGATGCCGTTTCACCCGTACTCCGACCTCGTCTCCGTGAAGCTCTTCCATGTCGACCCGGTCCGCGGCGAGGTCGTCAGCGTGCTGCGCGCACCGCCGGGCGTGCAGCTTCCGCGCTATCGCCACGCAGGTTCCGCCACGATCTACACGGTGCAGGGCCGCTGGAAATACCTTGAGCATGACTGGGTCGCGGGGCCGGGCAGCGTCGTGATCGAGACCGCTGACTCGCAGCACACGCCGCAGGCTCTTCCGGACGGAACCGACGACGTGATCATGTTCGTGGTCAACTCGGGCGAGCTTCTGCTGCTCGACACCGAAGGCCGGGTCATCGCCACCGAAGACTGGCGTACCGCAGTCGAGCGGTATAACGACTACTGCCGCGACAACGACATCGAGCCACTGGACATCGCGGGGCCAAACGCCTGAATCACGCAGCCGCGTGCGGCGCGCGTCGGTCCTTCCACGGCATCGCCTGCTCGATCTGCGCGGCCAGCCGG
Source organism: uncultured Gammaproteobacteria bacterium (assembly GCA_963732375.1). Lineage (GTDB taxonomy): Bacteria > Pseudomonadota > Gammaproteobacteria > Steroidobacterales > Steroidobacteraceae > RPQJ01. Next base: position 34,677 of record CAVSZE010000009.1, on the reverse strand, counting down.
AGCAGCGTCGCCTCGTCGCCGACCCGCGCCGTGAACAGCATCCCCATCGGCAAGCCGTCGATCGTCCAGTGCAGCGGCAAGGACATCGAGGGCTGCCCGGTAACGTTCGCCACCATCGTGTAGGGCGCGGCCTCGAAGACTTTCGCGAACGACTCGGTGATTTTCGAACGCTGGCCGAGCAGCGCCCGCGCCGGCAACCCGGGCAGGATCCGGAGCGCCAGCCTCATTGGCCCCGAGAGCGCGTACGCGCCGATCTTCATTGGCGGCACGCCGACGGTCGGCGTCAGAAGCACGTCGAAATCGGACGACCACTGCAGCCAGCGTCGCGAAAACGCCTGCACCCACCAGAGAGCCTCGGTCAGATCCGCCGCCGACAGGGCCTCGCCCAGTCTCGCCAGCATCCAGGTCGCAGGCTCCACCTCGCCGCGCGTGGCCGCGCGGCCGACCATCGACCTCGCAGAGCGCAGGTCTGCAGCCGCGTCGGCGGAGATGAGTGCCGAGTAGTTCGCGACGAACGGCTCGGGCTCGATCGGCAACCTCACCTCCACCAGGTCGTGCCCAAGGCGCGCCAGATGCGCGGTCGTCGCCTCGAGCGCCGCACGGTTCTCGGCGTGCAGTTCCTTCCCGATGCCGGGATCGAAGCTGAACGCTATTCGGAGGCGACCCGGATCGCGCGTGGTCTCCTCGAGGAACGGCCGCTCGGGGACCTGCAGCTTCATCAACTGCTGCGGATAGTCGCCGGCGGTCGCGTCGAGCAGTGCCGCGCAGTCACGCACGCTGCGTGTGATTGCGTGCTCGCCGATGATCCCGAACCATTCTTCCGGCGCCTTCGGCCCGGTCGGGTTGCGGCCGCGACTGGGCTTCAACCCCACCAGGCCGCAATTCGACGCCGGCGTGCGTATCGAGCCGCCGCCGTCGTTGGCGTTCGCAGCAGGCACGATCCTCGCAGCGACAGCCGCAGCCGAGCCGCCGCTGGATCCGCTGGACGTGCGGTCGAGGTTCCACGGATTTCGCGTCGGACCGAACAGCTCCGGCTCGGTGACGTTAGTGAAGCCGAGCTCCGGCGTATTGGTCTTGCCGAAAATCACGAGCCCCGCACGCCGATAGCGGCGCGTGAGTTCCTCGTCCTCCACGGGCACGTAGTCGCGGAAAAGCCTCGACCCCCGGCTCATCGGCTCGCCGGCAACCGCGGTCATCAGGTCCTTCACGAGGAAAGGAACGCCCCGGAACGGCCCGTCCGGCAGGCCTGCGGCAATCTCGTCACGCGCGCGTCGCTCCATCAGGTGGATGACGGCGTTGATCTGCGGATTGACCGCCGCTGTCCGCGCGAGCGCCTCGTCCAGCAGTTCGGCCGGGCTCACCTGCCCGTTCCGCACCAGTTCGGCAAGGCCCAGCGCGTCGTACTCCCCGTATTCGCGAATACCCATCGAGTCGCTCCCCAGCCAAGTGGATACGGCCGATGATGTCCCTTCCGGACCGGGAAATCGACTTGCCAGCGAGCGCCCACCGACCGACACTCGGCACCGTCACCATTGACAGGTCGAGCCATGAATACCAGCACCCGTACCCTGCTCGCGCTCGCGCTGGCGGCGCTGTGCGTCGCCAGCGGCGCCCCATCGTTTGCAAAGTCGCCCGCGCAAACCTCCAGGACGTTCGCGCAGGTCGACGGCGCGCGCATCGCCGCAGCGGATTCCGAACCGCAGAACTGGATGGCGCACGGCCGAACCTACGACGAGCAGCGCTACAGCCCGCTCAAGCAGATCAATTCCGACAATGTCGGGAAACTTGGTCTCGCATGGTCGTATGCCGCCGGCACGCTGCGCGGCCTGGAGGCCACGCCGATCGTCGTGGACGGAGTGATGTTCACCACGGGCGTGTGGAGCGTCGTGTACGCGCTGGACGCGAAGACCGGCAAGGAACTCTGGAAATACGACCCGGAAGTGCCACGCGAATGGGGCCGCTACGCCTGCTGCGATGCGGTCAATCGCGGCGTTGCCGTGTGGAAGGGATCGGTCTACTTTGGGACGCTGGACGGGCGCCTCGTCTGCCTCGATGCCCGGACCGGCGGCCGGCGCTGGGAAGTGAACACGATCGATCGCAGCAAGCCCTACACCATCACCGGCGCGCCGCGCATCGTGAAGGACAAGGTGCTGATCGGGAACGGCGGCGCCGAGTACGGTGTGCGCGGCTATTTTTCGGCCTACGACGCCGCGAATGGAAAACTCGTGTGGCGCTTCTATACCGTGCCCGGAAATCCGAAGGATGGTTTCGAGAACCCGGAACTCGAGGCAGCGGCGAAGACATGGAACGGTGAATGGTGGGTCGGCGGCGGCGGTGGCACGGTCTGGGACTCGATGGCCTATGACCCGGATCTCGACACGCTGTATGTCGGCACCGGCAATGGGTCGCCGTGGTCGCGCGACATCCGCTCACCGGGCGGCGGCGACAACCTGTTCCTGTCGTCGATCCTCGCGTTGAACCCTGACACCGGCCGGCTCAAGTGGCACTACCAGGTCACGCCGGCCGAGAACTGGGACTACACCGCCACCCAGCACATCATCCTCGCGGACCTCGTGATCGACGGAAAACCGCGCAAGGTGCTGATGCAGGCGCCGAAGAACGGTTTCTTCTACGTCATCGACCGCGAGACGGGCGAACTGCTGTCCGCCGACAAGTACGCGCCTGTCACCTGGGCGAGCCACGTGGACATGAAGACGGGTCGCCCGGTCGAGACTCCCGAGGCTAGTTACTCCCACGAGACGCGGCTGATCGTCCCGGCGCCGAGTGGCGCCCATAACTGGCAGCCGATGGCCTACAACCCGGGCACCGGCCTGGTGTACATACCGGCGGCGCAGCCAATGGGTATTTACGCGCTGTCGGAAGCGTTCAGGGAGACCGGGAAGTATCCGCGCCGCGACATGTTCTGGAATCCGGGCGTCGACTGGAACACCTTCGTCAACACCGTGCAGGACCTGATGCAGAAGATTGGCGGCCCATTGCCGCCGGACCGCGGTTACCTGAAGGCCTGGGATCCGTTGCAGAAGAAGACGGTATGGGAAATCGAGCATCCTGCATTCTGGAATGGCGGATTGCTGACCACCGCCGGCGACCTGTTGTTCCAGGGCACCGGCGACGGGCAATTCGTCGCCTATGCGGCGGACAGTGGAAAGGTACTGTGGGCCGTGCCGACGATGATCGGGATCATGGCGCCGCCGATCACCTATGAGGTGGATGGCGAGCAATACGTCGCGGTCATGGCGGGTTACGGTGGCTCGGGCGGCGTGACCAGCGGCGACCCGCGCACGATGGCCCCGGGCAAGTATGTGAACGACGGCTACGTGTTTGCGTTCAAGCTGGGTGGGCACGAAACGATGCCGCGGGTTGCGGAAAAGAACTCACTGATCCCCGAGCCACCGGCCATCGAGGCGACGGCCGCCCAGGTTGAGAATGGCAAGTACAAGTTCATGTCGACCTGCATGGTCTGCCACGGGGCGCTGGCGGTCTCGGGTGGCGTCGTGCCCGACCTGCGCATGCTGCCGCCCGAGAAGCACGCGATCTTCAACGAGATCGTCTACGACGGCGTCATCCACGGCGCCGGCATGCCGAAGCTCGCGGATCTCGTGAGCGAACAGGACGTGCATGACATCCACGCCTACGTGATCTCGCGCGCGAACGAAGACCGCAAGCCGCCGCCCGAAAAATAGGTGCCTGGTACCGAATCAGGGGACATTCTCCTTTTCGTCGATCGACGAAAAGGAGAATGTCCCCTTTGCGTTTGACGGCAGGATCAGTTGTTCTTCGCGCCCTGCTTGACCCAGTGACGGATGGTCTTGATCTCGTCGGCCGTTAGTGGCTTTGCGTCCCCGTGCGGCATCTTGAGCGACGGATCGGCCCGGCCCTCGATCAGCATCACCATCGCACTGGTGAGCGGGTCCCCGGGGATCACGACAGGACCGTATCGCGTCCCTTTCATCAGCGAGTCATAGCCTCCGAGGTCGAAGCCGCTGGCGACATACCCCGGCTGCCCGGGAACGTGGCAAGAGGCGCAGTTGGCCGCGAGGATGGGCGCGACGTCGTTCTTGTAGCTGACTTCATTCTGTTTTCTTGCACAGCCCGGCGCAATTGCAAGGGACAGCGCGGCAAGGGCCAGCCAGCGAAGAGGGTCGGAACGCATTTGGAGCTCCGGGCACGGGAGGAATGAACGGTCACACGCTGTGCCGGACCGACCCACGCTGCAATCCGCTGTTCTACCTAATGGAGACCATGCGAAACGTCAGGTTGATGCGCTCGCCGGTCGGAACGACGGTCTTCGGAACGGCATGAACCCAGTGCCGTTGTGTCGCACCGGACATCAACAGCAGGCTGCCGTGCGGCAGCGAAAGGTTCGCCCGCAGTCCCTTGCGCCGGCGATGCCTCAGGCAAAACCGCCGGACAGCTCCAAGGGACACCGATGCGATCGCAGGCTCCGGCCCGAGTTCGGGCTCGTCGTCGGCATGCCAGCCCATACCGTCCCGGCCATCGCGATACAGGTTCAACAGCACGGCGTTGAAGTGCCGACCGGCAAGCGCCTGCACCCGGCACCGAACCTGCTCGAGAATGGGCGTCCACGGCAGTGGCTGATGCGGGGTCCCGGAATACGTGTAGCTCGCGCCGGGATCGCCGTGCCAGGCGACCAGGCGGGGAACCAGGCGCCGCCGGCCGAAGATCACGACCTCCTCCTGCCGCCATTCGGTTCCGTTCCGCAGTTCCCGGAACAGCTCTCCGGCCTCCGCACCGGCAAATGCTTCGTCCAGCAGGCTGACTTCGGCATCGTCGAGGTCCAGCCGCCGGAAAGATCCATTGCCAGGATCAAATGAGTTCGACATCGCAGGGAAGCGTATCCCAGGCGATTTGCCGCAGCGACCCCGGGGCCGGTCTTTGCAGCGACTCGGTGGCTGGCACACGGCCGCAGGTGCGCCCACAATAATGCACTGCAATAGAACGGCCACGCCGATAGAGAAACCGATGCCGAGTATTCGCGCCAGGCTCTTGAACGCATTCCTCCGCCTAACTACGAAATCCATGTGGAAGCCGGAACTGGACATCAACCAGGTCCGCGCTCATGCGGCGAAGATGGACGCCCGCATTGCGCGCAACGCGCTGTCGGTGGCGATCGAGGCGGTCGAGATCGCAGGCGTCAAGGCTACGTGGATTGGCGATCCATCGCTGTCGGCACGAGGCACGTTGCTGTACCTGCACGGCGGCGCCTGGAGCATTCACCTGCCCGGCATCTACTTGAAGTTCGCGAATACCCTGTCCTCGCTGACCGGAATGAGGGTACTGCTGCCGGACTACCGCCTGGCCCCGGAGTATCGGTTCCCGGCTGCCATCGACGACTGCCTTGCCGTTTACCGGTGGCTCATCGAGCAGGGATACGCGAACCGGCCGCTGGCCATCGCGGGAGACTCTGCGGGAGGCAACCTGACGCTGGTCACGCTGATGCAGGCGCGGGACGCGATGCTGCCCATGCCTGATTGCGCCGTGATGCTGTCGCCATCCACGGACCTCACGACCTCCGGGCCGTCATGGAACTACAACGCGGAGGCGGACCCGATGTTTTCGCCGGATGCCAGGGACCTGCTGCGGCCGATCTACTGCCCGGACCAGGACATGACCAACCCCCTTCTCTCGCCACTTTTCGGCAACTGGGCGGGCTTACCGCCGCTGCTGTTTCACGCGGGCTCGACCGAGGTGCTGCTCGACGACTCGGTGCGATCCCACGATCGCGCCTCGCAGGCTGGAGTGAGTTCCGAGATAGATGTCTGGTGGCAGATGCCGCACGTATTCCAGGTCATCAGTTGGCTTCCGGAATCGCGCGCCGCCTTGCGGAAGGTAGCGGACTTCATCGCCGCCCGGACCTTGCGGACAACGCAGGCTGCACCGCTTGCCGCGGCAGCCGGCGGCGCCTGAACTCAGTCTTCCGAGCTGGGGCTGTCGCCGAGGATCTCGAAGCGCGCGTGCGCGATACCGCGCGTCATCATGCCGAGGGCCTCGGCAGCGGCCTTTGAGAGGTCGCCGATGCGGTGACCCACGAACGGACCGCGGTCATTTACCCGAACCACCACGCTACGCCCGTTCCTGAGGTTCGTGACCTTCACCTTCGTGCCGAAAGGCAGCGTCGGATGGGCCATCGTCAGCGCGTTGGCATTGAACAGCTCGCCGCTGGCCGTCGGCCGCTGGTGGAACTTGCCGCCATACCAGGACACCGATCCCTCCTGGGCCGCGGCATGACTGGCGCCGAACGGCAGCAACATCGCCAGCACGCCAAGCACGAGGAACCCGCGGCGTCGGCCGCGCAGCTTCTTCCGATGGGCAGTGGTGGGGAACGATCGGTACATGGTTTCGGTTCAGGCGGCGCCCCGTCAGGGCCGGTCCCGCCAGCAGTTGGCTTTCTTGGGGCGCGCAGTCTAGCAAAGGCAGGTCGACCAGCTCATGCGATTTTTGACTGTAATTTATTGATAATCATCGACTTATGTTCACCTGGCGCATGGAAATCCGTGTAGGCGGCGCGACAGTGCGACCGAAACCTCACTGAAATCCACGAATGATCTTGTCGCCGTAGCGCAACAACCGATAACTCAGTAATTTCCGAAAGTGCACGCCAGTTGGCGGTTTTCCGGCGAGCCGTTGCCGGCCGAGTCCGTTTTGTTGCACTGCATTGACGCCGGCAACTCCGCATGTCATATGGATATTGTTTCCACGATCCTGTCGCACGAAGCACGGGGATCCGGCTCACGGGAGCCGGGGCAGTGCTGCGCCCCCGGGCGACGCATTCTGGACCGACACGCAGGGCCGCCGATGACCAGAAATCCCAGCCGTCCGACCACCCGCCCCGGCAAGCAGGGTCTCTATGACCCGCAGTACGAGCACGACGCCTGCGGCGTCGGCTTCGTGGCCAGCATCAAGGGGCACAAGTCGCACCGCATTCTCGAGCAGGCGATCCAGGTACTGAAGAACCTGGACCACCGGGGCGCCTGCGGCAGCGAGGTCAACACCGGCGACGGCGCGGGCGTGCTGATCCAGATGCCGCATGCCTTCAACGAGGAGGTCTGCCGCAAGGCGCGAATCCCGCTGCCGCCGGCCGGCCAGTACGGCAGCGGCATCATCTTCCTGCCACGCAACGCGACGGTGCGCAGGGCAATTGAGCAGCGGTTCGAGCAGGTCGTGCAGTCCGAAGGACAGCACGTCATCGGCTGGCGCACGGTGCCGACGGTAAACTCGATGCTGGGCGAGACCGCTCGCTCCTGCGAGCCGTTCATGCGGCAGGTGTTCATCCGGCGCGACGCCGCGATCACCGACGAACTGGACTTCGAGCGCAAGCTCTACGTGATCCGCAAGCGGGCCTACAACGAGATCCGCACCTCGACGCTGGCAGGCTCCGAGTACTGGTACGTCGTCAGCCTCTCGGCCCGCACCCTCGTCTTCAAGGGAATGCTGCTCACGACGCAGCTGGACCAGTACTTCACGGACCTGCACAACCCCGCGATCGAGACAGCGCTCGCGCTGGTGCACTCGCGGTTCAGCACCAACACATTCCCGAGCTGGGACCGCGCCCATCCGTGCCGGTATGTCGCCCACAACGGCGAGATCAACACGGTGCGCGGCAATTCGAACTGGATGCATGCCCGCGAGGCGCGCTTCGAGTCGGAGCTGTTCGGCGACGACATCGAGAAGATCTCACCGATCATCAATCCCAACGGCAGTGACTCGGGCATGTTCGACAACTCGCTCGAGCTGCTCTATCTCGCTGGACGCTCGCTGCCGCACGCGATGATGATGATGATCCCCGAGCCGTGGTCCGGCCACCAGGGCATGGACGACGACAAGCGCGCGTTCTACCAGTTCCACTCCAGCCTGATGGAGCCCTGGGACGGCCCGGCCTCGATCGTCTTCACGGACGGCAGGCAGATCGGCGCCGTGCTGGATCGCAATGGCCTGCGGCCCACTCGTTATTACGTCACCAAGGACGACCTCGTGGTGCTGGCCTCCGAGGCCGGCGTGCTCGACATACCGCCGGAGGACATCGTGCAGAAGGGCCGATTGCAGCCCGGCCGCATGTTCCTGGTGGACACCGAACAGGGCCGCATCATCGACGACTCGGAGATCAAGCAGGCGGTCTCGGCGCAGCGCCCGTACCGGCAGTGGCTGGACCAGTACCTGATCCACGTCGACGACCTGCCGACCGCGCCGGAACTGCCGGCGCCCGACCACGACACGCTGCTGCAGCGCCAGGTCGCGTTCGGCTACACGTTCGAGGACGAGCGCATCGTGCTCACGCCGATGGCCCGCGACGGCGTCGAGGCCGTCGGATCGATGGGCAGCGATACGCCGCTCGCCGTGCTGTCGAACCGGCCGCGGATGCTCTATGACTACTTCAAGCAGCTGTTCGCGCAGGTGACCAACCCGCCGATCGACTGCATCCGCGAGGAGCTGATCACCTCGTCGGAAACGCGACTCGGCTCGGAAGGCAACCTTCTCAATCCGCAGCCGGCCGATTGCCGTCGTCTCGAGCTCAAGTGGCCCATCGTCACGAACGAGGAATTCGCGAAGATCCGCCGCATGGACCTGCCGGGTCTCAGGGTCGGCGTGCTGCCCATCCTGTTCCGCGTGACGCGCGGCGAGAAGGGCCTCGTCAAGTCGATGGAGGAACTGCGGCTGATGGCCCGCCGCCTGATCGAGGAGGAGGAGGTCAACATCATCGTGTTGAGCGACCGCGGTGTGAACCGCGAGTTCGCGCCCATCCCTTCGCTGATGGCGGTGTCGGGCCTGCATCACTTCCTGATCCGCGAGGGCCTGCGCACGCGCGTGAGCCTGGTGCTCGAGACCGGCGAGGCGCGCGAAGTGCACCACTTCTCGATGCTGATCGGCTACGGAGTCAGCGCGATCAATCCATATGTCGCCTTCGAGACGCTCGACCGGATGATCGCGGACGGCACGCTCGCCGGGGTTGACCACAGGACTGCCTGCAGGAATTTCGTAAAAGCCGCGTCGAAGGGCGTGATCAAGGTCGCCTCGAAGATGGGCATTTCCTCGCTGCAGAGCTACCGCGGCGCCCAGGTGTTCGAGGCGATCGGCCTCCGGCAGGACGTCATCGACGAGTACTTCCGCTGGACGGCCTCGCGGGTCGGCGGCATCGGCACGGACGTCATCGCGCAGGAAGTACTGATGCGGCACCAGGCTGCGTTCCCCGAGCGCCCGCTCGAGCGCCACGCACTGCCTGCCGGCGGCCAGTACAAGTGGCGTGCCGAGGGCGAGTATCACCTGTTCAACCCCGAGACCATCCATCGCCTGCAGAAGGCGGTGAGGACCGGGAGCTACCAGACCTTCAAGTCGTACACACAACTGGTCAACGACCAGTCGACCAACCTCTGCACGCTGCGCGGGCTGCTCGAGTTCAAGGCCGGTGAACCGGTGCCGCTGGACGAAGTCGAGCCGGTGGCGGACATCGTGAAGCGCTTCAAGACTGGCGCGATGTCCTACGGGTCGATCAGCAGCGAGGCCCACGAGACGCTGGCGATCGCGATGAATCGCATCGGCGGCAGGAGCAACACGGGCGAAGGCGGCGAGGATCCGGAGCGATTCATTCCGCTTCCGAACGGCGACTCCAGGAACTCCGCGATCAAGCAGGTCGCGTCGGGGCGCTTCGGCGTCACGAGCCACTACCTGGTGAACGCCCGCGAACTGCAGATCAAGATGGCGCAGGGCGCCAAGCCCGGCGAAGGCGGCCAGCTGCCGGGCTCCAAGGTCTATCCGTGGGTCGCGAAGACACGCCACACCACCGCCGGCGTCGGCCTGATCTCGCCGCCTCCGCACCACGACATCTATTCCATCGAGGACCTCGCCGAGCTTATCCACGACCTGAAGAACGCCAACCGTCGCGCGCGAGTGAGCGTGAAGCTGGTGGCCGAGGTCGGTGTCGGCACGATCGCCGCGGGCGTGGCCAAGGCGCATGCCGACGTGGTGCTGATCAGCGGCTACGACGGCGGCACGGGCGCTTCGCCGCAGACCTCGATCATGAATGCCGGCCTGCCGTGGGAACTAGGCCTCGCCGAGACGCACCAGACGCTGGTGTTGAACAACCTTCGCAGCCGCATAACGGTCGAAACGGACGGCCAGCTCAAGACCGGGCGCGACGTGGCAGTCGCCGCGCTGCTCGGCGCCGAGGAGTTCGGCTTTGCGACCGCGCCGCTGGTGGCGACGGGCTGCATCATGATGCGTGCCTGCCACCTGAACACCTGCCCGGTGGGCATCGCCACGCAGAATCCGCGGCTGCGCGAGAAGTTCAAGGGCAAGCCGGAGCACGTCGTGAACTTCATGCTCTTCATCGCCGAGGAACTGCGCGAGATCATGGCCGAGCTGGGCTTCCGCACGATCGAGGAAATGGTCGGCCGCGTGGACCGGCTCGAGCCGAGGCAGGCAATCGATCACTGGAAGGCGAAGGGCCTCGAGTTCACCAACCTGCTCTACTCGCCCGAGGTGGACCCGGACTGGGGACGCTACTGCCAGGACGAGCAGGACCACGGCCTGGAGAAGTCGCTCGACCTCACCGTGCTGCTTGAGTTGTGCCGGCCGGCGATCGAGCGTGGCGAGGAGGTGGTCGCGGAACTGCCGATCCGCAACGTTAACCGGGTGGTGGGTACCATCACCGGCAGCGAGGTTACGCTCGCGCACGGCGCCAAGGGCCTGCCGGAGGACACGATCCGGCTTCACTTCCGTGGATCGGCGGGCCAGAGCTTCGGCGCATTCATGCCGCCTGGCATGTCGCTGGCGCTCGAGGGCGACGCCAACGACTACGTCGGCAAGGGCCTGTCAGGCGGCAAGATCTCGGTGTTCCCGCCGCGTGAATCCACTTTCGCCGCCGAGGACAACATCATCGTCGGCAACGTCGCGCTGTATGGCGCCACCGGCGGCGAGGCATTCATCCGCGGCATGGCGGGCGAGCGCTTCTGCGTGCGCAACAGTGGCGTGAATGCGGTCGTCGAGGCGGTTGGCGATCACGGTTGCGAATACATGACCGGCGGCCGCGTCGTGGTGCTCGGGCCCACCGGACGCAACTTCGCTGCCGGCATGTCCGGCGGCGTCGCCTACGTGCTCGACGAGCGCGGCGAATTCAGGGACATGGTCAACGCGCAGATGGTCGATCTCGAGCCGGTCACGGATCCGGCCGACGTTGCCGAGTTGCGCCGACTGGTGGAGCGCCACCTGCAGCACACCGCTAGCATGCGGGCGCGCCAGGTGCTCGACGACTGGGACGGCATGCTGCCGAAGTTCGTCAAGGTCATCCCGCGGGACTACAAGCGCATGCTGGCGGCAATTGCGCGGGCGGAGGAGCAGGGCCTGGTCGGCGACGAGGCGATCATGGCGGCCTTCGAGGAAAACGCCCGCGACCTGTCGCGCGTGGGCGGCAACTGAGGACGGCGACCGGCCGCCGCCCTGCCCGCACCGGCCAGACAGACAGACAGACAGAATTCAGCCTTCAGGTCCGCAACGATGGGAAAGCCAACAGGATTCATAGAGTACCTCCGCGAGTTGCCGGTCGACCGCGCACCGGTGGCGCGCCTTGCCGACTGGCGGGAATTCCACGCCCACCTCGACGAGAAACGCTTGCGGCAGCAGGGAGCCCGGTGCATGGATTGCGGCGTGCCGTTCTGCCACACCGGCAAGCTGATCAGCGGCATGGCGTCGGGCTGCCCGGTCAACAACGTGATCCCGGAGTGGAACGACCTCGTCTACCGCGGCCTGTGGCATGAAGCGCTCGACCGGCTGCACATGACCAACAACTTCCCGGAGTTCACCGGGCGCGTCTGCCCCGCTCCGTGCGAGGGTTCGTGCGTGCTCGGCATCAACGACCCGCCGGTGACCATCAAGAACATCGAGGCCGAGATCATCGACCGTGGCTGGGATGAAGGCTGGGTCGTGCCGCAGCCGCCAAAGGTTCGCACCGGCAAGAAGGTCGCGGTGATCGGATCCGGACCGGCCGGGCTCGCGGCGGCGGCGCAGTTGAATCGTGCGGGCCACGAAGTCACGGTGCTCGAGCGCGCGGACAGGCCGGGCGGGCTGCTGATGTACGGTATCCCGAACATGAAGCTCGACAAGCGCGAGGTCGTCGCGCGACGCATCACCCTGCTGGAACAGGAGGGAATCCGCTTCCTCTGCAACGCGAGCGTCGGTGACAACGTGGAGTCGCAGTTGCTGCTGCGCGACTTCGACGCGACGGTGGTCTGCACCGGAGCCACGCAACCGCGCGACCTGGCCGTGCCCGGTCGCGCGCTCGCCGGCGTTCACTTTGCGATGGACTACCTGACGGCAAGTACCAGTGCGCTGCTCGACGGCGGGCCGGATTCGAGCCCGATTCACGCTCGTGGCAAGGACGTGGTCGTTATCGGCGGCGGTGACACCGGGACCGACTGTGTCGGCACCGCGATCCGGCAGGGCTGCCGCAGCCTGGTGCAGGTCGAGATCATGCCGCGGCCGCCGCTGGAGCGCGCCGCAGACAATCCCTGGCCCGAGTGGCCGAAGGTCTACAAGCTCGACTACGGCCAGGAAGAGGCCGCCGCAAAGTTCGGCGACGACCCGCGCGTCTATCTCACGACCGTCAAGGAGTTCGTGGGCGATGCACAAGGCCGGCTCGATGCGTTGGTTACCGTCGAAGTGAAGTGGGAGCGCAACGACAAGGGCCAGTTCATTCCCGTCGACGTGCCCGGCACGGTGCAGAAGCGGCCGGCGCAGCTCGCGCTGCTCGCGATGGGCTTCCTGGGGCCCGAGCAGCCGCTGATGAAGGAACTGGACATCGAGTGCGACGCCCGCGGCAACGTCAAGGCCGAGTACGGCCAGTACGCGACCAGCATCAAGGGTGTGTTCTCGGCGGGCGACTGCCGCCGCGGGCAGAGCCTCGTGGTCTGGGCGATCAACGAGGGACGCGGCGCTGCCCGCGAATGCGACCGCTACCTGATGGGCAAGACCAACCTGCCGTAGGCGACCGCCGTAGGGGACATTCTCCTTTTCGACGCGCGTTCCCGGATACAGCGATATCAGGGCAATGATCGGTCGAAAAGGAGAATGTCCCCTACGCCGCTACAGCGAAAAAGGAGAATGTCCCCTCTTCTACAGGAACGGCTTGGCGCGCTCGATAAGGTCGTCGAGCCCCGGCTCGGACGGATCCCAGGGCTTGCCGGGATGGATCACCGAAACCTGGCAGCTCTCGGCAGCCTCGACCAGTTGAGCGTAGGTACCTGCCTTGAGGTCTGCGATGTAGGCCTGCTTGTCGTCGTTGTAGGCGAACATCCTCGGATTGAGCAGGGTGCACTCGTTGCAGGTCGAGCAGCGGATGGTCTCGATGTAGGCTTCGTCCGGGTTGCGCTCGGGCTCGACGACTTCGGCGGCGGCCGGCACCGGTGGTGCCTGCACGGACTCACCAGCCGCAGGCGCAGCTGTCGCGCCGGATACAGGGGCCGCGATCGGCGCCGCCTGCAGCTCAGCCCGGTGCTGTTCCTCCCACGCCTGGCGCTCGCGCGCGAGCAATCGCTCTATGCGGGAATCGCGGACACCGCTGAGTTCCTGCAGCCGGCGCCAGCCCTCTCGACACCGCAACGCGGAGCGGATCAGCCGTTCGTCCACCACCAACCGACACAGCATGTCGCCATCGTCGACGGCCAGCGCGAACGGCACGCCGCTCGCGGCATCCTGCGGCGGATTCCCGAGCCAGCTGCCCACCGGGATCATCGAGTCGCCCCAGGAATCGCGTGGTGCCAGCGCAAAGTGGCCCGAGTAACGCGTGTCGCAGATGACGAAATCCGCGAACGTGAAGGCCACCTCCTCCGTCACGGCCTGCAGTTCCTGGTCGGCGTAGCTGAATTTCTCCACCGGCCAGTCGCGCTCGGGCTGCGGGTTGTTCTCGAGTGAGAAGCGCGACGCAAGATCCGGCCCGGCGGCCGGGTCGTAGGTGAACGCCGGGAACGCGCGCGACTGCATCGCGGCGGCCGAGGCCAGGTACGCGGGCAGAGAGCCTCCGGCCCCGGCGTAGATGCTGAACAGCGCCGGACCGGGATGACGCAAGCCTCTCTTCACGCTCGAGTGCAGCCGCGGCAGGTTCGACGCAACCGACTGCAGCACGAATACGTCGTCGAAGCTCATCGCCGCGTTTGCGAGCCGGGAGCCGCGCAGGCCGAGCGAAAACTGTCCCTTGCCCGGTGAGGATTCCTCGAGCAGGTCGTCAACCTGCACCACGATCTTGAGCGGCACGCCGGATGAGAGCGCCTCCGACAGGCGGGCAGGCTCGCCGTGCTCGCTTGTACCGAGGCACACCAGGTAGTCCGGGAAGAACTCCAGGTCCTGGGACGTGACGCCCGACTGGTCGAGCGCAGTGAGAATCGGGTCGTGCAGCTCCTCGATGTAACTGCCCTCGACCTCGAGTTCGGCCACCTGCAGCGCCTTCAGCAGCGCGACGAGATCGGGCAGCCGCTCGCGGAAGGCAGCGAGCGCAGAGGCCGCATCGTCAAACGAATATTCGAGCGCGTCACCTGCCGCTCCCGCAACGTCGGCCTGCCCGGTCGGCGCGAAGAATCGCTGGGCGGCAAGGGCCGCCTTCGACTGCTCGATGCGTGCGCGCCGACGCTCCCCGAGGCCGCCCGGCGGACCGGCGCGCTTCAGGACCTTGGACATCGCCGCGAAATCAAACAGCTCGTGGTGCGCGGCCCCGAATGACGCCTGGAGCGCGGGCTGCCGCAGCGCCGCCTCCGAGCGCATGTAGTCGGCGCGCAGGATTTCATCGAGGCGGATGCGCAGGCCGTCGATGCGGCCGCGCGCGGCATGCGCCTTCTCGCGCTGCACGACCGACCATGCGTGCCGCAGGAACCGGGTGGGCAGCGCACCATCGCAGCCGGCCAACTCGCCGTCGACGTCGAGGGCGACCTTCGCTCGCCGCAGGTCGGCGACGAAGGCCTCGTCCACCGTCTCGGCCAGCGTCGCAGTCGCACTGTCCCATGACTCGCCGAGCGGCCCCCGGTCTCCGGCCGTCACCCGCCTTCGGATCTCCTTCTCGAGTGCGAGCACGCGACGGCGCATCGCCTCGCCCTGCACGCCTTCCGGCGCGATCTTCCTGAGCACCCGGTCCACGACAGCCGACAGCGGCTGCACACCGTCGTCCCCACCGCAGAGCACCACCGGGAAGTCGTAGCGCAACGAGTCCAGGTCGCGGTAACTCGCCATCAGCGCCGGCCGCAGCCCGGAGATCGCGTCCCCCGGCGCATCCGTCGCGGGTCTTTGCCCGGTGAGGTGGAAAACGACCTGTGACCTGAGATGACTGTCCATGGCTATTGTGGCCAGATGGTGAACTTGTCGAACTCCGCGTCGAGCGTGGAGCCGATGGAATCCGCGGTGCGGAGCGCTGCAACGCCACGCAGGTCCTCATAGCATGGGACTTCCGGATTCCGGTAGAGGATGCCCACCGGGATCGGATCGTCTATCGACGCGATCTCGCGGGCGCGGTTCATGTTCGACGGATCATGCTCCAGCTGGTTGCGATAGATCTTCTGCAGCGCCGGGCTGACACTAATGCCGTTCTCGTGGGTGAGCATCAGTGTCCTCGAGGGATCGTGCACCCAGGGCTCGAACATGTGGTCGACGAACTCCGGGCAGCGCTGCAGGATGCGGACGAAGGAGAAGCCGCGGTGCCTGAACGCGGCCGTGATGATCTGGAACAGCGACTCGGGTATCCAGTCCACGGCCTGCGCCACGAACGAGACGTTCTGCACGCCCAGCGTGACGGTAAGCGGGTTCAGCGCGTCGAGAAAGGACCCTCGCGGTGTCGTGTTGCTCTTCGTCCCGAGCGGCGAAGTGGGCGAAGCCTGCTTCTTGGTCAACCCGTAGATGTGGTTGTCGTGAAGCATCATCGTGATGTTCATGTTGTAGCGGATCGCGTGGATCCAGTGCGCTGCGCCGATGCTGCAGGTGTCGCCATCACCGGAGTTCACGAATACATTGAGGTCGGGCCGCGCAATCTTGACGCCCTCGGCGATCGGCAGCGCCCGGCCATGGATGCCGTGGAAGCCGTAGGTGCGCATGTAGTGCGGCAGCCGGCTCGAGCAGCCGATACCCGACACGAACACGGTCTTCTCGGGCTTCAATTCTTCGTCACGGCAGAGACGCTGCACCGCCGTGAGGATTGCATTGTCGCCGCAGCCCTTGCACCAGCGCGGAATGCCGCTCTGGTAATCCTCGAGTACGTGATGCTGCTCGAACAACCTGTGCAGGCAGACACTTGCGGCGCTCATGAATGCAGTTCCTCGGCGACCAGGCGGCGGCGGATCTCGGCGTAGATGCTGCCCGGCTTGATCGGACGGCCGCGCACTTCGGTCCAGCAGTCGACATCGACCAGGTAACGCGCCCTGAGCAGCATCGCGAGCGCGGAATAGCGGCGGTTGGTCTCGTCAATCAGCGGATCATCCGGATCGTCGGACCAGTTTCCTTCGACGGTCATCACGTGCCGGAAGCGCTTCAGGACTTCCTTGATGCCCGGCTGCATCGGCTGCAGGAAGGTCAGGTGCATGGACGACACCTTGTGGCCTTCGCCGCGCAGGCGCTCGACTGCCTCCTCGATCGCGCCCCTGGTGCTGCCCCAGCCGACGATCAGCAGGTCGCCCGAGTCACCGCCGAACACCGGCGGTGGTGCCAGCGTTTTCTGGAACGCTGCGAGCTTGAGGCTGCGGGCATGCAGGGCCCGTTCGTTGATGTCCGGGTCGTAGGCGACGCGGCTCGACTCGTCGTGAGCGAGGCCGGTCAGCGTGTGCATTCCGCCCGGCTGACCTGGCGAGAAGCGGCGGCTGAGTCCTGTCACCGGGTCCCAGTCGTACGGGCGCGCGCCTTCCGGCACAGGGTTCTGGTCGATGGGCGGCGCGAGCCAGTTTGCATCGAACTGTGGCCGCGTGAATGGCTGCTGCGCGGTCGCGAGCGACGCGTCCGACAGCACCACGACGACCATGTTGAACGTCTCGGCGATCCGACGCGCCGTTATCATCGAGTAGAAACAGTCCTCGATGGTGCTTACCGCAAAGACGACCTTGGGCGCGTCGCCGTGGCTGCCGAACATGACGGTGAACAGGTCCCCCTGCTCCACCTTGGTCGGCTGGCCCGTGCTCGGGCCGCCGCGCTGCACGTTCACGACCACGAGCGGGATCTCTGCCATGACGGCGAGTCCGATGCCCTCCTGCTTCAGCGAATACCCCGGCCCCGACGTGATCGTCACCGCGACCTTTCCGGCGTAGGACGCGCCGATCGCAAACGCACATGCGGCGATCTCGTCCTCCGCCTGGTGCACGATGCCGCCGGCCTTCTCGAAGATATCGCTCAGGTAGTGCGAAGCCGAGGTCGCCGGCGTGATCGGGTACATCGCGCAGATGTCCATGCCTGAGGCGAGCACGCCGAGCGCCAGCGCGGTGTTGCCGTTCAGCACCACCTGCGCATCGGTCGAAGGCGTTGCGGGAATGCTGTACTTGAAGTCGAGGTTGTCCTCGGCCCATCCCCAGCCCGCCTCGAGCAGCGCGACGTTCGACTGGATGACCTTGTCGGATTTCTTGCCGAAGATGAACGCGATCTGCTCACGCGCAAGGTCCATGTCCATGCTGTACAGGTTGCACAGCATCCCGAGCACGAACATGTTCTTGCCCTTGCGCGGGTCAGGGACCAGCGCCTTGCACTCACGCTCCATGGGTACTTCGTGGACCCGATAGCCTTCGGCGAACAGGCGGTCGCGGGTTTCCACGTACTGCGCGACGATCTTCGGGTCGGCGCTCTCGGCCCACATGTTCTCGAGCAGAACGATGCAGCCCGGCTTCAGCTCACCGGCTTTGACCCTGCCGAGCAGCACCTGCTCGTTGAATGCGACCACCACGGCCGTCTCGTCGCCGCCGTTGGTGACGCGCTTGCGGCCGATCCGGATCCGGTTGCCGCTGGCGCCGGCGACGCTGCGGGCCGGCGGCTGTATCTCGGCAGGAATGATCTCGACCGTCCAGACGCCGTAGCCCATGCGTGCGGCGATGGCGCCGAACGACTGTCCGCACTTCTGGGCTCCCTCGCCGGAGTCGCTCATGATCTCGACCACGTGCTCGTCGAGGGTCAGCAGCTGCTTTGCGACCGCTCGGGACCCGGTCGGGCGGCCCGCCGCATCGCGCGGCTTCAGTTTCGTTACGGCATTCATGGATTTACCTCGGCAGGCGCACGCGCGCGTAGCCGTGCTCGGCCCGGTCGATGCCGAACAGTAACGCGTCGGGATCGGCCTGGGGGTCGTGATAGACGAAATCGGTGTCTCGCAGGCCCAGGTAGGCCTTCATGCCCCGCGCGGCGCGCCGGCCGGCGCCCATGGCCTCGATCACGGTGGCGGCGCCGGTGACGATGTCTCCGCCGGCGAATACGCCCGGGATCGAGGTGGCCAGGTCCTGGTCGGCTGCGATGTAACCACGCTTGTCGAGCTTGAGCCGCGAGGTCTGGCCGATGATCGGGTTCGCGTTGGTGCCGATCGCATAGACGACCATGTCGGCCTCGATCTCGAACTCGCTCCCGGCCTCTGGCACCGGCCTGCGGCGACCGGACTCATCGGGCTCGCCGAGCGTCATCCGGACACAGCGCACGGCACGCACGTTGCGATTGCCGTCGTCCAGCAGCTCCACCGGACTCACCAGCCAGTGGAACTCGACACCTTCCTCGCCAGCATGGTGGATTTCCTCGGCACGCGCCGGCGCTTCGGCATTGCTGCGCCGGTACAGGCAGCGCACGTGCTCGGCGCCGAGCCGCAGGCTGACGCGCAATGCGTCCATCGCGGTATTGCCCGCGCCGATCACGGCCACATTCTTTCCCGGCTGCATCGGCGTGTCGAAGGCCGGGAACTCGCGGGCGTGCATCAGGTTGCAGCGCGTCAGCAGCTCGTTCGCCGAAAGCACGCCGTTGAGGTTTTCCCCGGGAATGCCCATGAAGCTCGGGTAGCCCGCACCGGTGCCGATGAACACGGCGTGGAACCCCATCTCCTCGATCATCTGCTCGATCGAGAACAGCCTGCCGACCAGGGTATTGCACTCGAAGCGCACCCCGAGCTGCTCGAGCTTGCCGATCTCCGCGTCCACGACCGCGTTCGGCAGGCGGAAGTCCGGGATACCGTACTTGAGCACGCCACCGGCTTCATGGAAGGCCTCGTAGACGATCACCTCGCAGCCGGCCTTGGCCATGTCGGCCGCGCAGGCCATGCCAGCCGGACCGGAGCCGACGATCCCGACCTTGAACCGGTTGCGCTCTATGTAAGGAATGTTCGTCCAGCCTTCCTTGATCGCGAGGTCGCCGACCCAGCGTTCGAGACGACCGATCGCCACGGGCTTCAGCGTGTCGCCGACCGTGCACACGCCCTCGCACTGGTTTTCCTGCGGACAGACACGGCCGCAGACGGCCGGCAGCAGGTTCGTGGCGGTGATCACGTCGTAGGCGCCGCGGAAGTCCTTGTCGGTGATCCGCTGGATGAAGTCGGGAATCGCGATGTTGACCGGGCAGCCGCGCACACAGGGCTGGTCAGGGCACATCAGGCAACGTTCCGCCTCGAGCAGCGTGTCCTCTATCTGGTAACCGAGGTTCACCTCGAGGAAATTGCGGGCACGCTCGCGCGGGTCCTGCTCGTGCGCGGGCGTCCGCGCCTGCGGGATCATGCGTATCGTCTTTCTCTTCTTCCTGTCGGTCACTGGACCTGGCTCCGCAGCTTGCAGCTTTCGTTGAAGCGCTCCGCCGCCTCGCGTTCCGTAGGCTTGTAGCGCTGGAGGCGGAACATCAGGTCGTCGAAATCGACCAGGTGCCCGTCGAAATCGGGGCCGTCTACGCAGGCGAACTTCACCCCGGTCGTGAGCTTCACCCGGCAGCCGCCACACATGCCCGTGCCGTCCACCATCACCGGGTTCAGGCTGACGATGGTGCGGATCTTGTGCGGTCGCGTCGCCTCCGCGCAACCCTTCATCATCACCGGCGGGCCGATGGCCACGCACTCGTCGATGTCGGGGTGTTTCGCGATGGCCTGGCGGATGCCCTCGGTGACCATGCCCTTGATACCGGCGGACCCGTCGTCGGTGCAGAGGATCAGCTCGTCGCAGCAGGCACGGAACTTGTCCTCCCAGAACACCAGGTCGCGGGTGCGGAAACCGAGCACGCCGATCACGTAGGCACCGCTCTCCTTAAAGGCGCGCGCCTGCGGATACACCGGCGCGACGCCGAGCCCACCGCCCACGCACAGCACCTTGCGGGCCTTGCCGATGTGACTCGGGATTCCCATGGGGCCCACGACCGCCGAGAGGTGCGAACCGACGTGGCAGTCGCGCTGCATCTCCAGCGTGGTCTTGCCGACTGCCTGGATCACCAGGGTGATCGTGCCCTTGTCGCGGTCGAAGTCGGCAATCGTGAGCGGGATGCGCTCGCCCTCCTCGTGCGACATCACGATGACGAACTGGCCGGGCCGGGCCGCCTTCGCCAGCATCGGGTGCCGGATCTCCAGCAGGAATGTGACGTCCGAGAAATCCTGTCGGGCCACGACCTCGAAGCCGGGCCCCTGTGATGTGCTGTTCATAGAAACTTCCTGGTTTCGTAGGCATTTATCCTGACGACCCCGTGACGGCAATCAGTGCAATCCGAATTGGGGCATAGAGCCGGGGGACATTCTCCTTTTTCGGCGCATGACCGAGCAAGCAGAAGCCCCGGTTTTCCAGCGCTACAGGTCGAAAAAGGAGAATGTCCCCTGTTCCAGGCAAGATGGCGCTCGAACCCCACAGTGTGAACTCGTCCCGGCTTGGGGTCGGTACATTCCGATACGGGTTCAGAGGATCGGCGAGACCTGCTTCTCGCCCTGCTCGTACACGACGTTTGCCCGCCCAACGAGCAGCGGGTCCAGCGACCCGATCGCCTCGAGTTCCTTGCTCGCGTAGGGCAGCTTGTGAAGCACGTACCGCATCGCGTTCAGGCGCGCGCGTTTCTTGCAGTCCGACTTGATCACCGTCCACGGCGAATCCGCGGTGTCGGTGTAGAAGAACATCGACTCCTTCGCCCGCGTGTAGTCGTCCCACTTGTCGAGCGAGGCGAGGTCCACCGGGCTCAGCTTCCACTGCTTGAGCGGGTGCGACTTGCGCTCCTTGAACCGCCGCCGCTGCTCCTTGCGCGTGACCGAGAACCAGAACTTGATCAGGTGCAGGCCGCTGCGCACGAGGTTGCGCTCGAACTCGGGCGCCTGGCGCATGAACTCCAGGTATTCCTCGTCGGTGCAGAAACTCATTACGCGCTCGACCCCCGCCCGGTTGTACCAGGAGCGGTCGAACATCACGATCTCGCCCCGCGTGGGCAGGTGCTCGACGTAGCGCTGGAAGTACCACTGGCCCCGTTCCGCCACGCTCGGCTTGTCGAGCGCGACGACCCGCGCGCCGCGCGGATTCAGGTGCTCCATGAAGCGCTTGATCGCGCCACCCTTGCCGGCTGCGTCGCGCCCTTCGAACAGGATCACCACGCGCTGCCCTGATTCCCTCACCCAGGCCTGGAGCTTCAGCAACTCGACCTGCAGGCCGTATTTCTCGCGCTCGTAGTTGCGACGCGACATCAGGTTCTTGTAGGGGTAGCCGCCTTCGCGCCAGTCGTCCGCCAGCTCACCGTCGATCTTGCGACGGTAGTGGTGCAGCGCCTCCTCCTCGTGCCTGGCGAGCAGGTCGCGCAGCTTCAGTACGTCGTCTGGCGACGCGCCTGTCAGGATCGCCTCGAAGGACTCGACCATGTCGGGGCCCTCGCCCTTCGCCGCGCGCGCAAAAATATCCCGCACTGCGTGCGCCTTCGACTCGGTTGCCGCCGACACGGCTTCGGAGATCGAGTGCCTGGCGATGCCTGCAGCACTCAACTGCGGCGACACGTCGCCCTGCTTCACCAGGCGGGCACCCCTGAGAACCCTGGGGGCCTTGCCGGTCCTCACACCCTTGCTGGCCTTGGAAACCGTGCTGGCCCTGGCCTTCTTGACGGTTTCCGCCAAATTTCCTTTAGGGCGGCCGCGTTCCGTGTCATCCATTCGGGGATCCTCGCTCAAGTCTGCTCATGCCACACGCCCGAGCCTACCCCTGCTTGGACCCACCCCCACTCCGGGAATTCCACGACATCTGCCGCTGGCGACGCAGCCGCTATGTGCCCGACTCTATCACCAGGTCGGGCAGACCCCGGGCCACGCCAGGGAACCGGCAGCGACGTTTACGGCCGGTACACGAATCCGCGCCGAGCTGGCGCCGGAGATGCGGCGGCCAGCTCCGCGAATTCGCAGAGCCAGCGCCGCGTCTCCGATGGCACCACGATTTCCTCTACATAGAAACGTTCCGCGGAACGAAATGGTGAACGCAGCCGGTCGAGACGCGCGGCAATCTCGCGGCGCGCCGCCTCCGGGTCCGGCGCCGCCGCGATCTGCGCCTTGTAGGCAGCCTCGATACCGCCTTCCGCCGGCAGCGAACCCCAGTCGCCGCTTGGCCAGGCGATCCGGTAGCGAAAGCGCGCGTGATTCATCATCCCGGCCCCCGCGACGCCGAATGCCCGGCGCAGGATCACCGCGCACCAGGGCACGGTGGACTGGTAGATGGTAGCGATGGCGTGCGTACCGTCCCGGATCGTGCCCGCCTTCTCCGCCTGCGAGCCGATCGTGAACCCGCCGACGTCAACGAAATGCACCACCGGCAGCCCGAAAGTCCCTGCAAGCTCGACGTGCCGCGAAATCTTCCGCGAGGCAGCCGCGGTCCAGGTACCGCCCATCTGGCCCGGATCGCTGGCAATGACCGCAACAGCCACACCGCGCAGGCGCCCCAGTGCCGTCACGGCCGAACGTCCCCAGGCGCGGCCGATCTCGAAAACACTGCCCCGATCGAGCACAGCCTCCAGGATCGGCCGGATCTCGTAGGGCCAGCGTCGATCGCGCGGAATCGCCTCGTCGAGCCAGGGCTCCGAGCGGTCTGCAGGATCGTCGCACTCGAGGCGGACGGGCAGCGCCCCCGCACTGCCCGGCAGGTATGAAAGGAAGCGGCGCGCACGTTCAAAGGCATCCGACTCGCTGTCCACGACGTCATCGACACTGCCGGTCGCGGCATGCAGGTCCGCGCCCCCGAGTTGCTCGGCCGTGACTTTCTCGCCTGCCGCGGCCACCACGGGCGGCCCCGCCGTGAACATCTGGGCGAGTCCGCGCACCATCAGCGAGTAATGGCTCGCGACCAGCCTCGCCGCGCCCAGGCCGGCGACCGGGCCGAGGCCCAAGGAAACGACCGGGACACGACCCAGATTCGCGACCACCTGGTCGAAGCCGGGCACGTACGGTACGTAGGTCGCGCCCAGCCGCTCCACCTCGGCGACCGATCCACCGCCTCCGGTGCCGTCCAGCAGCCGGACGAGCGGCAGCCCGTATTCGCCGGCCATCATCTCCGCCTGGGCGTTCTTTTCGTGGTGGTAAGTCTCCGAAGAACCGCCACGGATGGTGAAATCGTCGGCGCTCACGACCACCGTACGGCTGTCGATGTTCCCGCGTCCCGTAAGGCAGCTCGACGCGCGAAATGCCTCGAGCGATCCATCGGCGCCATAGCGACCCTCGCCCGCGAGGCTGCCCCACTCGCGGAACGATCCTGGGTCGAGCAGGGCCTTGATGCGTTCACGCACCGTCAACTTGCCCCGGGAGCGCTGCCGTTCGACGCGCTCGGGGCCGCCCATCTGCTCCGCGAGCGCCTGCCGGCGGCGGATTTCCTCGATTTCTCGACTCCAGCCCGTTTCGCTCATTCCCGGTTCTCCGTTCCGGCGCCTCGATCTCGGCCGGGTGCGGGCAAGTTGGCCCGGAAGAAGGCCGCTTGGCAAGCCGGCCGGCATGGCGACACGTTCGCGAGACGGACTGTGCGCATCGAGCACCGGGGGCCGCCGCCGTCCTCCAGATGCGTGATTCCAGCGGCGCGCGTAACATGCGCGGCTTCAAATCACCTGCCGGAGTTCCAGATGTTGCGCACGCTCGTTCGAGGTCCAATCGCCCTGTCGCTGGTCCTGGTGGCTGTCGTAGCCTCCGCTGCTGATCCGGCCCCGCTCAATGACGAAGTCTCCAAGACCAGTTATGCGCTCGGCTACCAGATCGGCAAGGACGTGCGGGGCGTGGAAATCCGCCCGGACGCCGTCACCCAGGGCCTCAAGGATGCCGCCGCTGGCACCAAGCCGCAGATCAGCCCCGAGGAGATCGGCGTCCTGATGCAGAAGCTGCAGCAGAACGCCGAGGCGGCGCGAGCCAAGCGCCAGGTCGAGCACCTGAAGGAAACCGCCACCGCAGGCGCGGCCTTCATGGCCGAAAATGCCAAGAAGCCGGGCGTCAAGACCACCGCGAGTGGCCTGCAGTACAAGGTGATCACGGCGGGCACCGGCAAGAAGCCCACGGCTGCGGACACCGTGACGGTGAACTACCGCGGCACGCTGATCGACGGCGCCGAGTTCGACAGCTCCTACGCGCGCGGACGGCCCGCGACGTTCCCGCTGAACGGCGTGATCGCCGGCTGGACCGAGGGCGTGCAGCTGATGCAGGAAGGCGGCAAGGCGCAGCTCGTGATACCGCCGGGACTCGCCTACGGCGACAAGGGCGAACTGGCCGGGCAGGTACTGATATTCGACATCGAGTTGATCACGGTGGGCCCGCCCGCCGCGCCGCAGCCGGCCGAACCGAAGTAGTTTCCGAGGCCGCTCCCTGGACTAGCGCGCCGGCACCACCGCGACCGGCGCCTCGTCCTCCACTGTTTCCTTGTCCTTGATGAGGCGGCGCAGGAACGGAATCAGCAGCACCAGCAGGATGCCCACCGCGGTGCTGCCCCAGCCGAGCCGCGCGAACAGGCTGATGTATTCGGGGTTGCTGAGCAGTGCCGTGGTACCTGACGGTTCCGGGATCATCCCGGAGAAATCCCCGGCGAACAGCGAGGCAAGGCCCGTGACCAGCATCCAGCTGCCCATCATGATGCCCTGGTATTCACGCGGCGCCAGCTTGCCGATCATCGCGTAGCCGACCGGCGAGATCAGCAGTTCGCCGACGCTCTGCAGCACGTAGCTCACGAACAGCCAGACGAAAGCGGTCCTGCCCGCGTCGTCCGCCAGTGAAATGCCGACCGGCAGGGCGAGGAAGCCAAGTCCCATCAGGATCAGCGCCACCGAGAACTGCTGCGGGATGTCGACACTCCAGCCGCGCGCGCGCCACCTGGCGAAAAGCGCCGCCAGCAGCGGGCCGCCGATCACGATGCAGACGGTGTTGATGTTCTGGATCCACTGCGGCGCGACCTCGACGCCCCAGACCCGCAGGCGCACGTTGTTGACGGCGAACAGCTGCAGGCCGTTCGGCGCCATCTGGTACAGCGACCAGAACACCAGCGATCCCAGCGCGAGGATCAGGAATGCCCACATGTTGTTACGCTCCCGCGCGTCCCGGTGCTTCATCGTCAGGTAGACGAGCACGCCAGCCAGCACGGCGGACAGCCCCTTGAAGAGCGCCGAGGTGGACCCGGTGTGCTGCAGCATGATCCAGACGATGGGCACCAGCCCGAAAAGGATCGCGG
Organism: uncultured Gammaproteobacteria bacterium; assembly: GCA_963732375.1. GTDB lineage: Bacteria > Pseudomonadota > Gammaproteobacteria > Steroidobacterales > Steroidobacteraceae > RPQJ01. The sequence goes on along the minus strand of CAVSZE010000009.1, from coordinate 9,049 downwards.
CGCCGGCCGCGAATCGCAGCTTGTACTGGCGTGGCGTCGCGTCGAGCAGCCGCGTACTCCTGTCCGCCAGCGCCCTCCAGTTAAACGCGGCCAGCACGATGGCAAGGAAATTTCCGATGGTCGCGAACAGGAACAGGCGCGAATAACTTTCCGTCAGCTGGTAATGGCCGGCAACCGCGAAGCCGACAAAGAAACCGATGTTCATCCCGGCGTAGTTCCACAGGAATGCACTCTCGCGGCGCAGGTCCGACGGCGCGAAACGCTGGGTCAGCATCATGTTGATGCAGGTGACGTTGAGTCCGCTGCCAGTGAGGAACAGCGCCAGTCCCCAGTACATGGCCTCGCTCGTGCCCAGCGCCATCGTGCCGCAGCCGAGCACCTGCAGGCACATGCCGCCGACGAACAGGTTGCGATTGCTGAGGAAGCGGCCGCCCAGATAGCCGCCGAACAGGTGCAGGCCGTAGTTGAAGGCGCCGAACACGCCCATGATCGCGGCTGCGTCCTTCGCGGTGAACTGCAGGTGACGCGTCGTGTAAAGGACCAGTGTCGAGTAGAGGACCGCGAAACCGAGGGTCGCGAAGATCTGGATAAAGAACAGCGCCGCCGCGCCCTCGGGTATCGCTGCCAGCCGCTTCTCAAGATTTGACAAAATTCCCCCCCGAATCCAGGACTCGACCGGCAACGCGCAGCATGGCCTCGATGCTGCGTTCGACGTCGTCATCCGTCGTGGCCCATGAACAGACGCTGATGCGCATCACGGTCCTCCCGTGCCAGCGACTGCTGCCGCACCAGCAGGTGCCGTCGGCCTGGAGGTCCGCAATCACCTGCTCGGTCACGGCCGGCGGGCCGAAGGATACCAGCACCTGGTTCAGCACCACGTCGTTCAGGATCTCGTGGCCGGCCGCGGCCAGTGCCTCGGCGAAGCGGCGCGCCTGACGGCAATTTCGCTCGAACATCTCTACGAGGCCGCTGCGTCCCAGCGAGCGCATCGCAGCCCAGACTTCGACGCCGCGCGCGCGACGCGACAGCTCCGGCGTGAAATCGGCCGGGTTGCGGCGCGAGTCCCCGGTGGGCAGGTATTCGGCCGTGATGGCCATGGCCGCGGGCAGCACACCAGGCCTGCGCACGAACGCGAGACCCGAGTCGTAGGGCACGTTCAGCCACTTGTGCGCGTCCGTTGCCCAGGAGTCCGCATTCTCCATTCCGCTCGCAAGGTCCTTCATGGACGGGACGCCGAGCGCCCACAGCCCGAATGCCCCGTCGACGTGGACCCAGGCGCCGGACTCGTGCGCGACCGGGACCACCTCGTCGAATGGATCGAATGCCCCTGTGTTGATGTTGCCCGCCTGCAGGCACACGATCGCCGGGCCTCGTAGCGCCGGGAAATCCGCGGCGAGCATCCGGCCCTGGCCGTCCGTCGGCACGCGCAGCAGGCGATTGCGACCGAGGCCCAGCAGCCCAAGCGACTTGAGCAGCGTCGGATGCGCCTCCTCGCCGATCACGACCGTGATGGGCGGCGCGCCGAACAGACCGTCCGCCTCGACGTCCCAGCCCGCGCGTGCGAGCACCTCGTGTCGCGCGGCGGCCAGCGCGGTGAAGTTCGCGAGCGTTGCGCCCGTCACGAACGACCCCTCCGTCGAATCCGGCAGCCCGAGGAAATCGACGAGCCAGCCGAGCGCAACCTCCTCGAGCAGCGACACGCCGGGCATCACTTTTGCGAACACCGCGTTCTGGTCCCACGCTGACGCGAGCCAGTTGGCCGCAAGTGTCGCTGGCAGCGCCCCGCCGATTACGAAACCGAAAAATCGCGGCCCCGCCACCGCCATGGTCGCAGGGGACACGAACTCATCGAGTTCGGCGAGCACGCTGGCAGGATCGACAGGCGCCGGCGGCAATGGCACCTCGAGCGCGGCCAGGCGTTCGACGGCTTCGCGGCTCGGCGCGACCGGACGCTCGCCCAGCGATTCGAGATAGCGGCTGGCCCGGCGCGCCGCGTCTTCGAGCAGCGAGGCTGTCGTGCAGTCGCCGGGGGCTGGCCGCTCGCTCTTCATCACAGCACGAGCGGCACGACCCACCAGCTGTGCCGTCGATACTCCGCCCAGCCCGCGTAGCGCGACAGGCTCGCCTCTTTCATCACCATGTTGGTTGCGAACAGCGTGGCCCAGATCCACGCGAGCACCACCCACGGCCACCAGTGCCAGGTCAGCAGTGCAAACGAGCCGTAAACCATCATCTCGCCGAGGTAGTTCGGGTGGCGTACGTAGCGGTGCACGCCGTCGCTTATGAGCCCGCGCTGTACGCGCAGAGTGAAGTACTTCTGGGAGTCGGCCGCGATCATGATCGCGCAGCCGAGAATGCACAGGCTGGTGCAGAACGCGAACCACACCGGCTCGGGCAGCGGGTAGTGGGGAACGACCGTGCCGGAGATGATCAGCCATCCGAACGACCAGTACAGGACCAGGCCCGCGAACACATACAGACCGCTCGCGATCGTCGCGCGGCGCTGCCAGTTGGGATCCGGGAACGCCATGTCCTTCAGCAGCCACACGAGACCATAGGAACCGTGCAATGCGAGGTAGGTCCAGGCCGCCGGAGAGGTTGCGGCTGGCGTCGTGGCTGAGTAGTGCCACATCATCAGCGCCAGCACCGGGAACGTGCCGCACTTCTGGAGGTTGATCACCCACGCGAGCTTCCAGGGTCGCGGGCCGCCGAGCCAGTCGAACATCATCCACTCGTTGAAGCGACGCAGGCCGAGGGCCCAGGCTGGCGCGATTCGTGCCGCGCGCGCTCGGCCCGCATCCGCAGTCGCCGAAATCGTCTCCATTTTTGGCATCGCTGACTCTCCCCCACGCCCATCTCCCGGGCATCCCGCAGGCAGGATAGACCGGATCGAGCGACCTGCCCAACAAGTCCCGCAGGGCGACGATCCGCAGGAACCGTGGTTTTCGCCGTCCCTTGGCCAATCGCTGCCTTATATTGTCGGGTACCCCCAACTGCCGAGCGCGCGATGCCGCCGACCAGCGAACCGTCCCACAGCCACGTCTTCGACCTCCACAACCCCGTCGCCGAGCGGCGGACACGACAGGTCATGTGGCTCACCGCCGTCATGATGGTGGTCGAGATTGCCGCGGGCACGATGTTCGGCTCGATGGCGCTGCTGGCCGACGGCTGGCACATGAGTTCGCATGCACTCGCACTTGGCGTGTCCGCAGGTGCCTACGCGCTCGCGCGGCGCCACGCACACGATCCGCGATTCACGTTCGGCACCTGGAAGATCGAGGTGCTGGGCGGATACACCAGCGCGGTGTTCCTGCTCGGCGTCGCCGGCTACATGGGCTTCGAGTCAGTGATGCGCCTGGTGGCGCCGTCGCCGATACGGTTCGACGAGGCAATTCCAATCGCCGTCATCGGTCTCGCCGTCAATGTCCTCTCGGCCTGGCTGCTGTCGACCGGCGCGCACCAGCACGATCACCACCACGCGGCCGGTGGCCACGATCACGCACACGTGCCGCACGACCATCACCACGACCTGAACCTGCGTTCTGCCTACCTGCACGTTCTCGCCGACGCGGCGACCTCGGTGCTTGCGATTGCCGCACTGATCGGCGGTCGCTATTTCGGTGCGTCGTGGCTGGACCCGGTAATGGGAATCGTGGGCACGCTGCTGGTGGGCCGCTGGGCGCTGGGACTGCTCCGCGACACCGGGCGCGTGCTGCTCGACGCGGAAATGGACGCCCCGGTCGTCGCGGAGGTCCGCGAGGCCGTGGGTGGATTGGCCGAGCCTGCAAAGCTGCGCGACCTGCACGTGTGGCGCGTCGGCAAGGGCAAGTATGCCTGCATCGTCAGCATCGAGACCGACGCGGAATTCGCCGCCGTGGAGATACGCGGCCGGCTCGCTGCGCACGACGAACTGGTACACGTGACGGTCGAGGTCGTGCCGGCGGCCTGAACGTCAGCGTCGAGCACCTGGCGACCGGCTCTACGCTCCGTGTGCCCGTAGAGGACCTGCGCCGGCCGCAACGACCGGCGCAGCCGTATCAGGTCATCGAGGCCTGGAATATGCTCTCGATCGATGCGTCCAGCGCGGCATCGAACTCGGCGTCCGACTGCTGGGCCGAGAGACCCTCGGTCAGCGCGCGCGAAAAACTCGCCACCATGCCGTGCTGGCGCGCCAGCCGCGCGTTGGCCTCCTCGCGCGAGTAACCGCCGGACAATGCCACGACCTTCAGCACCCGCGGGTGCCGTATCAGGTCGGCGTAGAGATCGTCGCGCTCCGGGATGGTCAGCTTCAACATCACCAGCTCGCCTGCCGGCAGCGAGTTGAGCCTCACCGTGACTGCAGCCTCGAGCAGGCTCTCCGCAGCCGCCTTGTCGGGGCACTTGATGTCCACCTCCGGCTCGATGATCGGCACCAGGCCGGCGGCGACGATCTGTCGCGCGACGTCAAACTGCTGCGCCACGACAGCCGCGATCCCGGCCGGATTCGCCTGCTTGATCACCGAGCGCATCTTGGTTCCGAAGATTCCCTTGGCGCGCGCTCGCTTGAGCAACGCGTCGAGGTCCGGCATGGGCTTCATCAGCTGCACACCGCGCGCCTCGGCCTCGAGCCCCTTGTCCACCTTGAGGATGGGCACGACCTTCTTCACCCCCCACAGGTACTCCGCGGTCGGCTTCCCCAGGACTTCACGATCCATCGTCGCCTCGAAGAGTATCGCCGCGAGGATGCGGTCGCCGTTGAAAGACGGGCTGGTGATGATGCGGGTTCGCATGGCGTGGATGAGATCCATCATCTGCACCTCGCCCGAGTAGGCGCTCTCCGGGATACCGTAGAGTTTCAAAGCCTTCGGCGTGCTGCCGCCGCTCTGGTCCAGCGCGGCGATGAAACCGGGGCTGTTGCGGAACTTCGCCTGCTGCTGCTCATGTGTGCTCATCGTCATCTCCATTTACGCGCACCGCGCCTTATTCCATGCGCGGCTCGATTACAGACAATAGTATGTCGTGGAAACAGGGAACCGCACCACGCTAGCCGCCGGCCGCCCGCACAAAGCTTGCTGCGAGCGCACCGTCTTCGGTCCGCAACTCCAGCCGGTCTCCCTCGAAGCGCACCACCTTCGCGGTGGCGAGCGCCTTCAGGTAGGCCTGCTCCTGTTCCATCACACCCTCCGGCGCCGCGCAGTTCATCGAGGTAACTGCAATTGCACCGATTGAAAAACCTGCACCGCTTGCTTCGTAGCGACCGGAATAATGGTTGCAACCGGCCGAGCCGCTGGCGTCGCCGGCAGCGCCGAACGAGAGCGTCACGGTCGTGCCGTTCAAGACACCCTGGACCGCCTGCCGCCCATTGTTGATCCCGGTCGCATTCCAGCTCGTGCCTTCGAGCAGCAGCGACTGCGCGGCCAGTGTAACCAGCGTCTCGCCATCCGCGGACAACAGTTGCAGCAACGCGCCGTCGATTCGATAGCCCTTGGCTGCCTCGAGCGCCGCCATGAATGCCCGCGCCTCACTAGCGACCGGCTCCGGACATGCCATTTGGGTTGTGGCAAGCGGCGGCGAGACCTCGAATGCCGAGCCGGTGGCGGAATAGCCGCCGGCGAACCTGTTGCAGCCATCTGAACCGGACACACGCTCGCCCTCGAATTGCAGCGTGGCCGTCGGGCCGCCACGCACCTGGCGGCCTGCGACGGCGGTGAGGACCCAGGCGGTGCCGTCCAGCGAACCTGTATCGGGAGCGGCCGCTGCCGCGGCCAGCGGCACCAGCAATGCGCAGCAGGTGACGAGACCGATTGACGCTCGAACGAGAATATTCATGCCTTGCCTCACTCGTGGCGACCCGGATGACACAAGACTACCTGTGCGGCTCGATCAATACACGCGTGGCAGGAAAATATGGCCGTACGCCGCGGCTGCCGTCGCCCTTGAGTTGCCCACGGATCGCCGCGCACACTGGCGAGAGCCCGCCCGGGCGCCGAGGACACCGCAATGAAAGCCGTCGTCTGCCAGAACTCCGAATTGAGCGTCAGGGACCTGCCCGAGCCGGCGCCGGGCGAAGGCCAGGTGCTGGTGAGCGTACTCCGCTGCGGCATCTGCGGCTCGGACCTGCACATGCGGCACGAGTTCGATCACATGCACGAGTTGCTGGGGCGCGTGGGCTATGGCGATATCTTCCCGACCTCGAAGGATCCGGTCGTCTTCGGTCATGAATTCTGCTGCGAAGTCCTCGACTACGGTCCGGGCTGCGACCGCCGGCTCCGGCCCGGCACGCGCGTCGTGGCACAGCCGATGGTGAAGTCAGCGCGCGGCGTGCATCTCGCCGGGTACGACCAGCATTTCAACGGGGGATATGCCGAGCGCATGCTGCTGCAGGAGATGGCCCTCGTACCGGTGCCCAACGGCCTCGGCGCCGAAATGGCCGCGCTCACCGAGCCGATGGCCGTGGGGCTGCACGCCGTGCGCCGGGGCGAACTGAAGCGCAAGGACGTCGCCATCGTCATTGGTTGCGGGCCGGTCGGGCTCGCGACGATCTGCATGCTCAAGGCGCGCGGCGTAAATACGATCATTGCGAGCGACTTCTCGCCGGGCCGGCGGGTGCTGGCACAGAAATGCGGCGCGGACGTGGTGATCGACCCGGCCGATGGCTCTCCGTACGCGAACTGGCGCGAGTACGGGTTCATGGGAGACCTCCCCACGCTGATGAACATGGCTGTCGATACCCGGGAGAAGCTCGGTCGATTGCCGGTGCCCTGGTACACGGCCTGGCGCATCGCGGAGGCGCTCGGCGCCGCGCCGCCGCGCCCGGTGATCTTCGAGTGCGTCGGCGTGCCGGGCGTGCTGCAGCAGATCATCGATGGCGCGCCGCTGCTGTCTCGCGTCGTCGTCGCGGGCGTCTGCATGCAGGTGGACCGCATCGAGCCCGCGCTCGCGATCCAGAAGGAGATCGAGCTGCGCTTCGTCTTCGGTCACTCGCCGCTCGAGTACCGCGACACGGTGCACCTGATTGCCGAGGGCAAGGTGAACTGCGCGCCGATGATCACCGGCACGGTCGGGTTGGACGGCGTGGCTGGTGCGTTCGAAGCGCTGCGCGACCCGGAAAGTCACGCGAAGATCCTGGTGGATCCGGCTGCCGCGGCAGCAAGCGCATAGGGCCGGCCCGCGCCGCTGCGCGGCGCGAGGTTCACGTCGGGGAAGTTCGTTGCCAAACCACCACAGATCTGGTGCTGCAATAGCCCCTGCTCATGCTGGACCGATGCATCTACGTAACGGAATCTGCGGCAGCGACTGGTAAAATTGCGCGGTGTAGATGATCAAGTGAAAGCGACGCATGTCGGGGGTCATGCCAGCTCATGTCGGTTTCCAATCAAGGGAGTCAGCAAGATGAGAAGCAAACTGTCCATTATTGTCGCGGCCGTACTGGTTGCGACCTCAGCCACCGCAGCGGAGAGAACCGGCTTCTATATCGGCGGTGACCTCGGCGAATCCAGCTGGGGGGTGTTCAGCAAGTCGGACGCCAACGCCCTTCCCTACGTATTTGAAGCTTTGGGTGTGGGCGGCCTGTACCCGGGCGCCGATGGCATAGATGCGTTCCCGACCAAAGCCAAACTCTCGGACACGGATTTCACGTACAGCCTGTTCGTCGGTTACCAGTTCCTGCCTTGGCTCGCGGCCGAAGGGACCTGGATGGACCTCGGCAAGACGAGCATCGAGGGCAGCGGGACCTACGACTATCTTTACGTAAACCCCCCGGGCATCCAGCCGGGACAACCTGTCGGCGGAACGTATGACGCCAAGATGGAGGTCAAGAGCAGTGGCTGGGCAGTGTCGGTGCTCCCCATGCTGCCGCTCGGTGATTCCTGGGACCTCTACGGACGACTCGGCTATTTCTGGGGCGACAACAAGCTCGACCTGCGGGGTTCGGCGCAGGATGTTGACGCGCTCGGTGGGGCCATGGACTCCTATTCGGAGAAAATACACGGGTCGGATAACAACGGTGGATTCCTGTGGGGCCTGGGCGCCCAGTGGACCTGGGATCAGCGCGTATCGGTCAGGCTTGAGTACAGCCAGGTCGTGGATCTCGTCGACCTGGGCGGCAGCAAGTCGAGCGTAGATCGCTACACGCTTGGCATGGTGTATCGGTTCGGGCATGCGGAGAAAGCAGCGCCGGCTCCGGTCGCAGCACCACCGCCCCCGCCTCCTCCGCCGCCGCCGCCGCCGCCCGCCAAGTGCAGCGACAGCGATGGTGATGGAGTCTGCGACGCCAACGACAAGTGCCCGAACACGCCGGCCGGCACCAAGGTTGACTCGGCTGGTTGCCCGCTGGAGCAGACGCTCAAGGTCCTGTTCGACTTCGACAAGGCGGAGCTGCGTCCTGAGTCGATCACGGAGCTAGAGCGCGTCGTGAAGTTCATGAACGACGTGCCGTTTGCCACGGCGAAGATCGAGGGCCACACGGACAGCGTCGGCACCGAGGCTTACAACCTGAAGCTGTCGGATCGTCGTGCCAAGTCAGTGTTCGACTACCTCACGTCGCGTGGCGTCGACCCGGCTCGCCTGAAGTCGGAAGGCTTCGGCGAGGCGAACCCGATCGCTTCCAACGACACCGAGGAAGGTCGTCAGCAGAACCGTCGCGTCATGCTGATCCGTACGGATACGGGCATGTAATCGACCCTCAGGTCCAGGCCTGACACGGGGCCCCGCCGCGCAAGCGTCGGGGCCTCGTTCATTCTGCCCGACGCCGGTGCCGGGACACACCAGGCCGCTGGGCAATTAGCGCCTCCGCACCGGATTGGGCAGAATCGCGGGATCTTCAGGAGATCCCGCCGATGGCCTTCGGGTCGCCCAACCCGCAGCTGGTACTCAAGACGACGCCACCCCGCATCCCGCGGACGGCGCTCGACAGGTCGCGGCTCAGCGGATCGCGGCCTGAATTTGCCGACAAGTCGGTGATTGTCCTTCAGGCGCCGGGCGGCTACGGCAAGACCTCGCTGCTCGCCCAATGGCGCAAGGAATCCCTGCAGTCCGGCGCCGTCGTCGCCTGGCTGACGCTGGATGCACA
>CAVSZE010000008.1:0-74487 GCA_963732375.1 uncultured Gammaproteobacteria bacterium | reverse complement strand
CGTCGACGAGCAGATGCGCACCAGCGACCCTGACATTTTCGCCGTCGGTGATGCGATCGAGGTCAGGGACTTCGTGACCGGGCAATGGAGTCTCGTGGCGCTGGCAGGCCCCGCGAACCGGCAGGGCCGTATCGCCGCCGACGTGATCGCGGGACGTGACTCCCGTTTCCGCGGCACGCAGGGCACCTCGATCATCGGGCTCTTCGGCGGCGCCGCCGCATGGACCGGTGCCAGCGAGAAGACGCTCAAGCGGCTTGGCGACCACGACTTCGAGAAGATCTACCTGTTCCCGAACTCGCACGCCGGCTATTACCCGGGCGCGAAGATGATCGGGCTGAAGGTGCTGTTCCGTAAGTCCGACGGGCGGCTGCTCGGCGCACAGGCGCTGGGCGAGGATGCTGCGGCCGTCGACAAGCGCATCAGTGCGCTCGCGGTCGCCATCCAGATGCGCGCGACGGTCTACGACCTGGAGGAAGCCGAACTCTGCTATGCGCCGCAGTTCGGCAGTGCCAAGGACGCCGTCAACTTCGCGGGCATGGTGGCCGCGGACGTGCTGCACGGCGACATGCCGCTCGCCCACTGGGAGGATATCGAGGGCGCCTTCCTGCTCGACGTGCGCCAGCCGGTCGAGCTGGTGGTGGAGAGCGTACCCGGTACGGTCAACATTCCGCTCGGCCAGCTTCGCGCACGGCTGGACGAACTGCCCCGCGACCGGGAGATACGGGTCATCTGCCGCTCCGCCCAGCGCGCCTACTACGCGACGCGCATACTGCTGCAGAACGGCTTCAAGGCACGGAATATCTCAGGCGGCATGCTGGCGCGCGCGATGCGCATGCCGGATTGACGCCATCGGCCGCGACTGGCGCGCTCCCGAGCGCCGGCCTTGAGCACGAAACGTAGAACGCGAGGGCGCGAGTCATGACCCAGCATTCGACGGGGCCGAACACCAGCGAGCCCGGCGCCCCGGCGCTGCGACTCGACCTGATCGCCGGCCTGACCGCGGCGGCGGTGGTCCTGCCCAAGGCGATGGCCTACGCGACCGTGGCCGGCCTGCCCGTCGAGGTCGGCCTCTACACTGCCTTCATCCCGATGGTGATCTACGCGCTGCTCGGCAGCTCACGGGTGCTGAGCGTGAGCTCGACCACGACGCTGGCGATCCTGGCCGGCACTCAGCTGGGCCTCGTCGTTCCGGACGGCGACCCGGCCCGGATGATCACCGCCACGGCCACCCTGACCGCCATGGTGGGCATATTCCTGATGCTCGCGTCCGTGCTGCGGCTCGGATTCGTCGCCAACTTCATCTCCACGCCGGTCCTCACGGGCTTCAAGGCGGGGATCGGGCTCGTGATCGTGCTCGACCAGGTGCCAAAGCTGCTCGGCATCCACATCGACAAGGCAGGCTTCTTCCGTGACCTGCTCAGTGTCTTCCAGCACCTGCCACAAACGTCGCTGCTGACACTGGCGGTCGCCGGCGGCACGCTGCTGGTGCTGTTCGGGATGGAGCGCATATGGGCGCATTCCCCAGCGCCACTGGTCGCGGTCGGGGGCGCCATCGCCGCGTCGTGGTATTTCGCCCTGCACGCGCAGGGGGTAGCCACCGTCGGCCTGATTCCACAGGGGTTTCCATCCATCACCATGCCGGACCTGGCGCTGGTCACGGCGCTGGTGCCGGGCGCGCTGGGAATGGCGCTGATGAGTTTTACCGAGTCGATTGCCGCCGGTCGCGCCTTTGCGCTGACCGACGACCCCACCATCAACCCGAACCGCGAACTGCTCGCGACCGGCGCGGCCAATCTCGGCGGTGCGCTCACGGGCGCAATGCCGGCCGGCGGTGGTACCTCACAGACCGCAGTGGTGCGCAATGCCGGCGGCGGCTCCCAGAAGGCTTCGCTGGTGACAGCCGGCACCGCGGCGGCGACCATGCTGCTGCTCGCGCCGCTGCTCGGCCTGCTGCCCAACGCGACACTTGCAGCGGTCGTGATCGTCTACTCGATCGGCCTCATCCAGCCCGTGGAGTTTCGCAACATCCGCCGGGTACGCACGATGGAGTTCCGATGGGCGATGATTGCCTGCCTCGGCGTGCTGGTGTTCGGCACGCTTGAGGGCATCGTCGTCGCGATCATCGTCTCGATGCTCGGGCTGCTGAGTCAGGCTGCCAACCCGCGCGTGCATGTCATCGGCCGCAAGCGTGGTGCCGACGTATTGCGGCCGCTCTCGCCGGAGCACCCGGACGACGAGACTTTCGATGGGCTGCTGATCCTGCGCCCCGAGGGGCGGCTGTTCTTCGTCAATGCCCAGGACGTGTCGGATCAGATAGCCGAACTGACGGCGAAGTACCAGCCGCAGGTGGTGGCGCTGGACTTGAGCCGCGTCCCGGACCTCGAGTATTCGGCGCTGCAGATGCTGATGGAACGCGACAAACGCGCCACGGAGCGCGGCGCGACCGTGTGGCTGGTTGGGCTGAACCCCGGCGTGCTGGAGGTCGTCCGACACTCCGGACTGGACCAGCAACTCGGGCCCGAGCGCTTGCTGTTCAACGCCCGCGCGGCGATTGAGCGCTACCAGGCGATGCAGGCGGCGGCAGGCGACACGTCGCCGCCCGCCACCCCATGATCAGAAGCGTTCCTTGACGTACTTGAACGGGTAGTTCGCCGCCTTGTAACGCCCGACCTTGCGCTTCGGCAGCTTGACCTTCTCCGACCGCGGGGCCTTGTAGGGGATCTGCTCGAGCAGGTGGTTGATGAGGTTCAGCCGCACCCGCTTCTTGTCCTCGGACCTCGCAACGTACCACGGCGCCCAGGCCGTGTCGGTGGCGGCGAACATCTCATCACGCGCCTTCGTGTAGTCGTCCCAGCGATCGTAGGACTTCAGGTCCATCGGCGACAGCTTCCAGATCTTGCGGCCGTCGTCGACCCGGCTGCGCAGTCGCCGTTCCTGCTCCTCGGGGCTCACCTCCAGCCAGTACTTGAGCAGGATGATCCCCGACTCGAGCATCAGCTTCTCGAACAGCGGCACCATCTTCAGGAATCCCCTCGCCTGCTCCTCGCTGCAGAAGCCCATCACGCGCTCGACGCCCGAGCGGTTGTACCAGCTGCGATCGAAGATCACGACCTCGCCCGCGGCCGGCAGGTACGGCAGGTAGCGCTGCGCATACATCTGTGACTTCTCGCGCTCGGTCGGCGCGGGAAGCGCGATGACCCTGAACACCCGTGGGCTCACGCGCTCGGTGATCGCCTTGATCGTGCCGCCCTTGCCCGCGCCGTCGCGCCCCTCGAACACGACGCACACCTTGAGTCCCTTCAGCTTGACCCACTCCTGGAGCTTGACCAGCTCCACGTGCAGGCGTTTCAGTTCCTTGGCATATTCCTTGTTGGACAACCTTGCATCCGTCGCATCGGCCGCCGCTTTTGGCCTCGACTTCGCCTTTCGCTGTGACTTAGCCTCAGGCTTCGACTTTGCCTCCAGTTTCTTCTTGCCGGCCATGACTCTCTCCGTAAACAGGAAAACGCTCGCTAGAGATCACGTTACGCCCTAACCCGGCCAATGCAAAGCCGGTAGGCGATCCGCAACCGGCCCTACTCCAGGTTGGCTTTCTCCCACGCACGTACCCGGACCCGTGCCGCGTCGAAGATTCGCTCGTAGTTGCCCATGCGGATCTTGAGGCTCGCCTCCGGCGTCAACCGGGCCCAGATCGGATCCCAGAGATTGAACACCCGGAGCTGCGTCGCCTGGTCTGCCGGCGCGACGTTGTCCGTGCCGAACAGGAAGCGATCCGGATACTTGTTGAAGATCGCCGCGGTAGTGCTGATCGCCTCCGGCGAGGCCACCGCGTACTTCGCAACCTCGTCCCACGAAATGTCGAAGTCGACGTGGCTCAGAGTCGGGTCCTCAAGCATGTCTTCGACGAGCGCCCGGTATGTCGGATTGCGCTCCGCTGAATCGGCCGTCGCCTGCGCCTACACGGGATGCACGACACGCCCGAGCCCGATGTGCGCCCAGATGGTCGTCGTCTTCGGGTGACGCCGCAACAGGTCCTTCATCTGCTTCAGGAATACGGGCTCCGATCCCGCCTTGGCAAACGGCATGTCGATGTCGCTGTGAAGGATGACCGGAAGCCCTACCTCACCCGCGAAATCGAGTATCCGGTCGAGCGCAGGGTCGGTCAGGCTCGCGATATCGCCCGCCACCTTGGATGACACGAACTCCTTGTGGATGGTGAACTCGCCGATGCCCTTGAACACGCCGGGGAAGGTCTCGAGCACGCGCCGGATGTGGTCCACGCCGTACATGTCGGCGGGATTGAAGCCGGTGATCATCGGGTCGAGGCGCTTGCGCTCCTCGGGCTTGAGCTTGAGGTACTGCGTCGCGATCCATGCGTCTGTGAACGAGTAGTAGTAGAGGGGTGCATCCGACTGCAGGTAGTACGTCGGGGCAAAGTCTCCGGAGTTCTCATACGACCACGTCTGTTGCAGCGGGATCCCAAACACCGTCGAGCGGCAGACCTTGTCGCCCATGATCTCGCGCACGTACTTGCCCATGTCCGTGCCCTGCTGCACGTAGTTGGTCAGGTGGAAGTGCGCGTCGTTGAACAGGTACGTGCCGGCGGGCGTGCCAGGCTCAGCCTCTGTCGCCGCCGAAGCGGGACCGACTCCGGACGCTGCGAAGGCGCCGGCCGATGCAATCAGGCACGCGAGGGCGACGACGCGCGGGCGTGAAACACTTGCGGGGAAGGGTTTCACGTCGCGCGATCCTCGCCTCCCCGGCGCCTACTTCCGAGGCCGGGGCACGCCTGCCGTTCGATCAATACTCATAGAACATCTTCTGGATGTCGACCGGATTCTTCGTCCTGGTCAGCGCAAGCTGCAACAGCACGCGCGACTTCGCCGGGTTGAACTCGCCCGACGCGACGAAGCCCATCTTGTCGTCGTTCACTTCGTTGTTGCGAAGCACGAGGCCCTCCGGGAGCCGGGTGCTGCGCACCACCACGACACCAGACTTTGCGGCCTTCTCGAGCGCCTCGAGCGCGGGGGTCGTCATGTTGCCGTCGCCGACGCCCGCCACCACGATTCCCTTCGCGCCATTACGCACGGCAGCCTCGATTAGATCGGCGCTCATGTTTGCGTGTGCATAGATCACGTCCACGCGCGGCAGCTTGTCGAGCCCGTCCACGGTGAACGGAGTTGCCTTGCCGATCTTTTTGTCCATCGGTTCGAACCATTCCACTTTCCCCGTGTGCACCAGCCCGGCCGGCCCACGGTTGATGCTCTTGAACGTCTGCACCGTCGTGGTGTCCGTCTTCACGACGTTGCGCGCATAGTGGAACTCGTCGTTCAGGCACACCAGAGTGCCCTTGCCTTTCGCGCGCGGGTCGGAGGCGATCGCCACGCCGTTGTAGATATTGCCCGGGCCGTCCGCGCTGATCGCGGTCGCGGGCCGCATCGAGCCGACCATCACCACAGGCTTGTCGCTCTTGACCACCAGCGTGAGGAAGTAGCTCGTCTCCTCCAGTGTGTCCGTGCCGTGCGTGATCAATACTCCATCCGTGCCCGGATCCTTCAGGACTTCATTCACGCGCTTGGCGAGCTTCAGCCAGATGTCGTCGTTCATGTCCTGGCTGCCGATGCTTGCGACCTGCTCGCCCGTGATGACGGCGAGCTTGTCGAGGTTCGGCACTGCCTTCAGCAGCGAGTTCACGTCGTAGGCCCCGGACTTGTAGCCGTAATCCGTCGCACTCGCTTGTGCGCCCGCGATCGTCCCACCCGTGGCGAGGACGCGGATCTTCGGCAGGTCGGCGGCCTGCGAGGCGACGGCGAGGCTGGCCGCCGCGACGGCGATCAGCAGCCCGACTTGTTTCGAGAACGTATTCATGTCTTTTCTCCTGATCAGGGGGCCGGACATCGCCGGCCCGATTCGATTACTTCGCGCGGCGCGGCGCCGCTTTTGCGTTGCCTTTGGCCTTCGGAACAGGTCTAGCAACCTTCGCGGGCTCGCCGGCGTTCTTGCCGGTCGCCGCCTCGTAGGCCTGCCGATAGCTGCGCGCCACTGCGCGGACGGCCCGGCCGATGTCGTCGTACACGTGGTCGTCCAGGTTCGCGAACGACACTCGCACGGACCAGTCCGGCGCCTCGAAGCCGCCGCCGTTCAGCAGCACGATGCCGTGGTCCTCGGCGAGCCGGAACACGATGTCGAGCGGGTGCACGTTGGCCTTCATCCACTTCACGACGTCCTCGCCGACGTACTTGCGCGCCCAGAATTCGAGATCGATCAGCCCATAGTAGTAGTCGTAGAGCTCGTTCGGCTTGACCTCCAGGCCCAGCCCCTCCAGCGTCGCCTCCACGCGCTTCTTCACGATGCCGATGCAGGCTTTCTGGTAGTACTTCTTCTCGTCCATCAACTCGTACGAGGAAAAAAGCGTCATCATCACCTGCTGCGGCAGCGACAGGCCGGCAGTATGGTTCAGCGCGACATCGCGGCTGTCGGCCACGATACGATCGATGAAGCGGATCTTGCGCGGCTCGAGTGTCAGCGCGGAATACCGCTTGTCCAGCTTCTTCAGCACCGACTCCGGATGTTTCGCGATCAGCTTGTCGAAAAGGTTGTCCTCGTGCACGGCGATGACGCCGAGGCGCCAGCCGGTGCAGCCGAAGTACTTGCTGTACGAGTACACGCCGATCGTGTTGTGCGGGAATGCGCCGAGCAGCGAGCGGAACCCGGGCACGAACGTGCCGTAGACGTCATCGGTCAGCAGGATGAGGTCGGGCCGCTTCTTCAGGATCGCACCGATCTTCGCGATGGTCTTTTCGCTCAGCGCCACGGCGCTCGGGTTGCCCGGATTCACAAGGAAAAAGGCCTTGATCGCCGGGTCGAGCAGCTTCTTCAGCTCCGCGTCATCGAACTGCCACTGGTTCTCCTGCTTGGCCTGCACGTTCACGATCTTGAGGTCGTAGTCTTCGAGGTGCGGCATCTCGAGATACGGCGTGAAGATCGGCGTGCCGAGCGCGATGGTGTCGCCGGCGTTCAGCAGCCGGTTGGTCTTCATCGACTTGAAGATGTAGCACATCGCCGCAGTGCCGCCCTCGACGGCATACAGCTTGAACACGCCTTTCGGCCGTGGCAGCCCGCACATGGCCCACTGCAGGTACTCGTGCACGATCTGCTCGTTGTGCACCAGCATGCGATCGGGGACCGGGTAGTTGTCGCCGATGATCGAATCCACGAGTTCGTGCACGAACATGTCCGCGTCGAAGCCGAACTTCTGCACCGCCCAGGGCACCAGCGCGCCCAGGAACTCCGCGCCGGGCATGTCCGCGTTCTTCTTCAGCCAGCCGACCAGTCGATCGGAAATGCCCGGGCGCCGGGCCATGCCGCCGACGCCCGGCGGCAGGTCGAGCACCCGCTTGCTTTCGGTGATGGCGAACTGGCCGAGCAGGAAGAACCCTTCGCGCGGCTCCGTGGCAATCCAGTTCGGGTTGCCGCGGCCGGCGTTCAGGTAAGAGATGTCCGATGCGCTCGCGGTCGTGTTCGCGGCCTTGGCCAGGAAGTCCTTGATCTCGAACGGGCTCAACGCCTCGTATTCTCTCAATTTCACGATGTCCATCGAATTCTCCGTTTCAGATTGACGCGGCCTGTCCTCAGCTGCCCGACATCAACAGCACGATCACCATGCCGAAGATCGTCAGCAGCGTGTTGCCGATGGCGTACGGCATCCCGTAGCCGAGGGCTGGCACCTTGCTCTTCGCCTCGTCCTGGATCATCCCGAGCGCCGCCGTCGTCGTGCGCACGCCGGCGCACACGCCGAACAGGATCGCGGGGTGGAACTTGAAGACGTAGTGGGCGAGCAGCACGGCGGCGATAAGCGGCACTGACGTGGCCACCATGCCCCACAGGAAGATGCTGAATCCGACCTCACGCAGGCCCGAAACGAATCCCGGGCCCGCGCTGATCCCGACGATCGCGATGAAGACGTTGAGGCCGAGCGTGTTCATCAGCCACAGCGACGGAGCCGGGATGTTGCCGAAGGTGGGGCGGATCGTGCGCCAGTAGCCGAGCAGCAGCCCCGCAAGCAGCGCACCCCCGGAGGTCGAGAGGCTGATCGGGACGCCGCCCATCACGTACGTCAGCGCGCCTACGAGGCCGCCAACGACGATGCCGCCGGAAACGACGGCCAGGTCGGTGGTCTCGACGGGTCGGTCGGCGTGCCCGAGGGCCGCAACGGCGGTGTCCACGTGACGCGTGCTGCCGGCGATCGTCAGGATGTCGCCCCGCAGGATCTCGGTCTCGGGGAAGACCGGTATCTCGATCATGTTTCGCGTGATCTTGCGCAGGTAAATCCCCCGCGCCAGCGGCAGGTCCGCAATCTCGCGCAATGTCTTGCCGTTCACGTCCTTGCTGCGCACGAAGACATCTACCAGCGTCACGGGCACGTCGAGCAACTCCCTGTCGTCCGCCTCCGGAACGACGGCTTCGACCTTTTCGACGAGCGCCGCGCGCGGCCCGGAAATCGCTGCCACGTCGCCGTCCCGGAGCACGCTGTCGGCGTTCGCATCGATCAGCTGGTCGCCGCGACGGATGCGCTCGAAGAAGATCCGCAGGTCTGGAAACAGCTCACGGACCGGCTTGCCGGTGAGACCGCTCGCCTCCGTGATCCGGTAGGCCCTGAGCTCGACGTGCCGGTAACCCGACAAGACGCCCGGGTCATGGTCGGTTGTCCCGCCGCCCATCTGCTTCTCGTACTCGGCGCAGGCCTCGGCGAGGTTGACTCCAATGAGCTTGGGACCGATCTGCGCGAGCAGGATGGCCGAGCCGATCGTGCCGAAAAGGTAAGTCACCGCATAGGCGACGGGGATCGCGGCCAGGTAGGCCTTGAGCTCTTCGGGCGTGAGCCCGAGGCGATTCAGCTGGTCGGTCGCGACACCGATGGAGGCCGAGATGGTCTGCGAGCCGGCGTACATGCCGACCGCGTAGCCCACGTTCAAACCGCCCAGCTTTGCGCACAGGACGGGCGCGAGCAGGCAGATCGCCAGCACGATCAGCGAGAACGCGATCTGCTTCGGGCCATCCTTGCTTAAGCCCCGGAAGAACTGCGGGCCCACGCCGTAGCCCACGGCGAACAGGAACAGCATGAAGAACGTGGACTTGATGGGTCCGGGGATGTCGATGCCGATCTGGCCGACGACCACGGCCGCGAGCAGCGTCGCAGTCACGCTGCCCAGGGCGAAGCCCGCGACCTTCTTTGCGCCGAGCCAGAAGCCGAGCGCGAGCGCCAGGAAGATAGCCAGCTCCGGATAGGAGCGCAGCGTGGTGACGATCCAGTCCCAGATACCCATTTTGCTATCTCCTTCGGTGCGGCACGGCTTCAGCTCATCAGCATGACGATGACCGTGCCCCAGATTGCGAGCAGGACGTTGCCGATGGCATAGGCCACCCCATAGCCGATGGACGGCACGGCGCTCTTCGCGGTCTCCTGCACGGCGGCCAGCGCCGGGGTGGCCGTGCAGGCGCCTGCGCAGACCCCGAGCAGCACGCCGGGGTGCATCTTGAATACCCAGCGCCCCACCAGCACTCCCACCAGCAGCGTCGACATCACGGTGATCGCACCGGCGACAAGCAGGCTCACTCCGCTCGCCTGGAGGCCCGCGACGAAGTCCGGGCCGGCATTCAAACCGACCACGGCGACGAAGCCCGTGAGCCCGATGGACTCGAATACCCACAGCGTCGCGCTGGGGATGCGTCCGAACATGCTCGGGCGCACGGACCTCAGCCACCCGCAGACGAGGCCGCCCAGCAGCACACCGACCGGCAGGCTGAGCCCGATTTCGACACCTGCGATATCGATCGCAGGCAGGCCGATCAGGCCGCCCGCGACGATGGCTACTGCGACGACGAACATGTCGGTGGTATCGCTCGGTCGGTCGGCGACGCCGAGATACTCGATGGCGCGGGTAAGGTTGGCCGTGGCTCCGCCGATCGTCAGCACGTCGCCCCGGTGCACCTTCGTGTCGGGCACCACGCCGATCGCCGTGCCTGCCCTCGTCAGACGCCGCAGGAAGACGCCGCGGGCCGCCTCCTCATTGGCGAGGGCCGTCAGCGCCATGCCGTCAACCTCCGAGTTGGTCACGACCACGTCGACCATTTCGGCCGCCAACCCGAGCAGTTCGCGATCGTCCGTCTCGCGCAGCCCGCTTCCCGGAGCCTCCAGCACTTCCACGAGCTGCTCCCGGGGGCCCGAGACCGCAATCACATCCCCGACCTGAAACACCCGCTCGCTGTCGCCCTCGAGAAGCTGCCCGCGCCTTCGCATTCGCTCGACGAAAACCCGGGCGCCCACCGACGCTTCGAGATCCGCCGCCCGGCGACCCACCCACTGCGATCCCGGGTCGATGGCGTACCCGCGGAGCTCGAACTCGCGACGCGCAAGCGCCTGCGCAGTAGCGCCGCCCAGCATGACTTCCTCGAGCTTTCGGCATTCCTCCGCGAGGTCCACGCGCATGATGCGCGGCGCAACCTGTGACAGGAACCACGCGGCGGCCGTCACTCCGACCAGGTAGGTCACGGCGAAGGCGACCGGGATGTTGTTGGCCAGCGCCTCGCGTGTCGCCTGTGGCGCGTCGAGCCGCCCTATCGCGTCCATGGCCGTGCCGATCGTGGCCGACTCCGTCAATGATCCGGCGACGACACCAGCGGCGGTCCCGGCGTCGTAGCCAAAGGCCTTGGCGACAACATAGGCAATGACGAGCCCGGCCACGGCGACGACTGCCGACAGCGCCGCATGTTGCAAGCCGTCCTTCTTCAGGCCGCGGAAGAACTGCGGCCCGGTCCGGAAACCGATGGCAAACAGGAACAAGAGGAAGAAGCACTGCTTTACTTCATTCGGCAGCGTGACGCCGAGCTGCCCCACGATTACGCCGGCGAGCAACGTGCCGGTCACGGCGCCCAGCTTGAAGCTCCCGAGCGCGATCTTTCCGAACAGGTATCCGAGGCCGAGTACCAGGAAGAAGGCAATCTCTGGATGAGCCTCGAGCACTTTCTGAATCGCCTGGAACATGACTCAGCTCCCCGCTCGTTCTATTCGTGACGCAGCGCAGTTGATCTCCTGGGTAATGTCATCACAGTCTACTTGAGATTGGTCTTTTCCCAGGCACGCACCCTGACGCGTGCGGCGTCAAAAATGCGCTCGTAGTTGCCCTTGCGAATCTCCTGACTGGCGTCAGGCGTCAGCTTCGACCAGATCGGCGTCCACATGTCGTACACCCGCAGCTGCGCGGCCTGGTCTGGCGGCGCGACGTTGTCGGTACCGAACAGGAAGCGATCCGGATACTTGTTGAGCACGGCGGCCGTCCGGGCATTGGATTCCGCGGACGCCACGGCATATTTCGCGACTTCGTCCCAGGAGATGTCGAAGTACACGTGGCTCAGCGTCGGGTCGCTCAACATCGACTCGACGATGTCGCCCTGGTTCGTGGTCCGCTCCGCGGCATCGGTAGTCGCCTGACTCTGCACCGGGTGAACTACGCGCCCGAGGCCCATATGCGCCCAGATGATCGTGGTCTTCGGGTGCCGCCGCAGCAGGTCTTTCATCTGCTTCAGGAAGACCGGCTCCGCGCCCGCCTTGGCGAACGGCATGTCGATGTCGCTGTGCAGGATGACGGCAAGCCCCACCTCGCCCGCGAAGTCGAGAATCCGGTCCAGTGCCGGATTGGTCAGGCTGGCGACCTCTCCCGCGATCTTCGACGAAACGAACTCCTTGTGGATCGTGAACTCGCCGATGCCCGTGAACACGCCCGGGAAGGTCTCGAGCACGCGCCGGATGTGGTCCACGCCGTACATGTCGGCGGGATTGAAACCCGTGATCATCGGATCGAGGCGGTTGCGCTCCTCGGGCTTGAGCTTGAGGTACTGCGTCGCGATCCATGCGTCTGTGAACGAGTAGTAGTAGAGGGGTGCATCCGACTGCAGGTAGTACGTCGGGGCAAAGTCTCCGGAGTTCTCATACGACCACGTCTGTTGCAGCGGGATCCCAAACACCGTCGAGCGGCAGACCTTGTCGCCCATGATCTCGCGCACGTACTTGCCCATGTCCGTGCCCTGCTGCACGTAGTTGGTCAGGTGGAAGTGCGCATCGTTGAAGATACAGCCCGAGGCCGGCGCGGCCTGGACCGCGCCGCCGATCCACAGGGCGGCAACACTCAGTGCGGCAAGGCGTCTCAACACCTCCCTGCCGTGACTGCGCTCTACTTGCATCGCGGAACTCCTAGAAAAAGATCGAGAACGCCGTGGCTAGCGTCCAGCCATCCTGTCCGCCCGTGTAGTAGCCGAACACGCTGCTCACGGGCGAGCGGTTGACGTCCATCAGCTGAACGTTGAGCCGGTGATTACGCGTGTCGAACGGGTACCAGTTCGTGCCTATGAGGTATTCCGTGGCGTTGCCGAATCCCGCGTTGCTGTCGCCATAGATCTGCGAGGTCGCGGCATAGAACTCGAGTACGTGCGGGATCGGGTAGAACGCGCCCTGCACGTAGAAGCCCGTGTCCTTGATTTCCCTGACCGGCAGCGAACCGTCGGCGTCGAAGTTGTCGAGCCGGCGCTGATAATACTCGGTCTGCAGGAAGATGCCCTTGTACTTGATTCCCGCGTCGATCGAGAGCACGCGGTAGTCGGCGTTCTGTATCGTGACCCCGGGTGCCAGCGAACCCGTGTCGAAGAGATTGAGCGAATCCGCGAGGCGCAGTGTTGTATTGCCCGCGCTGCCTGAGCTGTCCCGGAAGCTCTGCTCGGGGCTGAAGACGTATCCGAAACCGAAACGCGTCGCCAGCTCCTCGTGCCACTCCCAGTCGCCGTACGCGCCGCGCGGACCGAACTCGTGCGTGGTCGGCATCCACCACATCGTCCCGCCGTACGTCATCTTGCGATCGAGCTGGCTCGCCTTGACGCCGAGCGCGCTATTGTTGTTCGAGACCACCCCCTGGTACCAGAGCCCCGGCAATATCTCGCCATTCGCGTAGACGCCGGAGCCGAAATAGGGGCGGAAGAACTCGTCCGCCATGACGCGGTCGTTGCCCAGCCAGTAGGGGTGGGAGCCGACCAGGGAACGCGACCCGGGGTTGCCGACCATGCCGGCGTAGAGGCTGAACTTCGGGCTGAACTGGTACCCCAGGTTCGCGAAGATCGCCTGCTGATCGGTCGTGTTCACGGTCCACATTGTGATCGTGTACACGAGCTTCGGATCCCCCACCCAGCCCTTGAGCCAGACCATGATCCGGTGCGAAAAGATGTCGTTGCGCGTGTCGACCGTGTGCACGTTGCCGAGGTGGTCCTTGAAGATTCCGTCGGAGTCGTTCTGGTCGACGTAGCGCGCGAGGGCATAGGCACTGAGGTCGAGCTCGCCGTACTTGTTGCGTCCCACCAGGAATCCAACGCCTGGATCGTAGACGCCCCAGGTTTCCTCACGCGCCCCGGTCTGGTTGGGGGCCGGGGGCGGCTGGCCGGCCACCTGATACTGATCGGCCGGTTCGGTCGCCTGCGTCGGGGCCACCGTGGCCCCCACCGCAGCTGGGGGCTGCAACGGTGCCGTCGCCGCAGCCGCCGGGGCGGTGACCGCGCCCACCTGTGCCTGCTGAGCCTGCAACTCGCGCCGCAGCTGCTGGATCTCAGCGTCGCGCTCGGCGAGCTGCTGCCTCATCGTCGCCTGGTCGGCTTCGAGTTGCTGCAGGCGCTCCTCGATGGTCGAAGACGTGCCCTGTGCGCTGGCCAGCGTGGCGGACATCGCCAGCGCCGCCACGAGAGATTTTCTCAACATTTGCATGCTCATCTCGCACTCCGCGACCGGACAGCCGGAGCGACGGCTCCTCGTCGTCCATCATTCGTTTCGGACCGTCACGCCGTGCTCGCAACCGGCGCGATGATCCAGGCAGCCATAAGGCCAGGTCAGTTCGGGTTCGACCCGAACACGTCCAGGCCGAGTTCGCCGGAGATGTCGCGGATGGCTTTCAACGATCGGACACTGTTGCCCGCCTCGTTCAACCGCGGCGAGAACGCGGCGATAGCGAAACGCCCGGGCACGACGGCGACGATGCCGCCGCCCACGCCGGTCTTGGCCGGCAGGCCCGCCGTGAACATCCAGTCGCCCGATTCATCGTAGAAGCCTGCCGTGGCCATGATCGCCAGCAGTTCCGGCACATGCCGGGCCGGCATCACCTGCTTCTTGGTCAGCGGGTTGACGCCGCCGTTGGCCAGCGTCGCGCCCATCAGCCCCAAGTCCCTGGCGCTGACGCCGACGGAACACTCGCGCGTGTACACGCGGAGCGCTTCCTCCGGATCGCTGTAGAGGCGACCCCAGTTGTAAAGCAGGTTGGCGATGCCGCGATTGCCGTAGGCCGTCGAGTACTCCGAATCGTAGACCTTCTCGAGCACGGTCAACGGGCGTCCGGCGAAGTCGCTCAGGTTCTGCGACACCTTGTTCCAGCGGTCCGCTTCGGAAGTGGCCTGCACCAGGCTCACGGCCGCGATCGCACCCGCGTTGACAAGAGGATTCACTGAATTCTCGTAGATCGCGAGCGCCAGCTTCGAGTTGAACGGCAGGCCGGTCGGCTCGACACCGATTTTCTCCTTGAGGACCTCCGGGCTCTGCTCGGTCATCACCAGCGCGGCGGTAAAGGGCTTGGAGACGGACTGGATCGAGAACACGTAGTCCACGTCGCCCGCGCTGTAGACCCTGCCGTCCTTCGTGACGATGACGACGCCGAACAGGTCGCTCGGCGTCTCGGTCAGGATGGGGATGTAGTCGGCGTTCTTACCGTCCTTCAGGTCCTTGTACTTCGCATAGGCCGCGTCCACGACGCGCTGGAAGTCCTTGACCGCCGGGTCAGGCGCGGGTCCGCGCGCGTAGGCTGGTGCGCCCGCAAACGACAGAACCGACGCGGCCGCCAGGGTCGCCAGGATCGAAACCTTCTTGGTCGTCATCTTTCCTTCTCCGGTAATCAGAACGTTTTGCCCCAGCTGTACTTGACCGAGAACTGGACACGACTGTCGTCCTGCGTCGAGCCGTCCTTGTACTCGAGGTCGCCCCACAAAAACTCGCCTCCGATCATCACGTTGGGTACCGGCGTGTAGAGCAGGTTCGCCGAAGCGTACTGGCCCTTCTTGTATGTGTCCGGGTACTGCAGGCTGGAGTTGTCCACGAATGTCGTGCTGTAGCCGAACGACGTCGAGAACTCGTTGTTCCAGTAGTGATCGTAATAGGCGACGATGCCCGTCAGCGGGATCGCCTCGGGACTTACGTTGCCGGGATCGGTCTCGGTCGGCAGGCGACCCTTGGCCGACATATCCATGCCGCCATCGTTCATGTAGCTGGCGATGCCGTGGCCGTACACGTACTGCAGCAGGATCTTGTCCTTCTCGAACACATTGATCGTGCCGCTCAGGTTCACGCCCCAGCCCGTCACACTGCCCTTCGGCTTGTTGTTCACCGTGCCCTTGGTGTCGTAGCCGAGGTCACGGAGGATTCCCGCGACCTGCACGTGGCCCCAGTCCCCGGCCGTGTTCCAGTGCGCCGCCAGGTTCGGCACCGTGGTATGGCTCTGGATATTCTCGCCCAGCGTGGGGTCGAACTCGCGGATCTGGCCCGTGTCGATGTCGTTGGTCGGTTCCTCGATCCCCACCGCGAAGGAACTGTGCTCGGTCTTCCACGGCGTCCAGCGGATCTGCACGTTGCGCCAGAACACCATTCCATTAGGACCCCAGTAATCGATCGTGTTCGGGAACACATCGATGTCCATGAAGATGCTGTTGGTCTGTCCGGCCAGCAGCGAGCCCCACTCGCCGTACGCGTGGCGCAGCCTGAACGTCGTTTGCCCGGCATCCGAGCCGACGCCGAACAGGTCGAACTCGAACTTGAACGTGATCGGGTCGTGGCCGTCGGCCGTCGGCATCGTGCCCTTGACGCCGAATCGGCTCTGCTTGACCGACACGCTCGAATCGCCGTTGCTGCCGTAGATGCCCTCCGGGTTGGCGATCTTCGACGGACGGAACGCATCCTGCCAGTCCGGGTTCATGCGCCCGAAGTCGTAGATGGCGTCGGCCTGGGCAAACCCATATATGTCGAAAGACTTGTCGGTGTCTGCGGCTTGCGACGTGGCCGCGGCGCCTGCCGACAGCAACGCAATGCTCACCGCCCGGGCGAGAATTCGCACTCGGGTATTCACGATCGTCTCCATTTTGAGTCTCCTTGATATCTGGATCGTGCTGATACGAAAGCAGCCGGACGGCGGGCCGTATGGCAACGACACACTTGGGTGTTATTGAAACAGGCAGGATGGCCCGGCGCTGGACAATATGAGACATTAATTGGATATTCTGAGACACGTTCATTTCGTCTTGTTCGCGCCAGCTAAGTAGGTATACCGGGGACATGTATCGACACACGGCAAACCGACAGGTCCGGAACCCGACCGTCCGCGTCGGCGGCTCAGCGGCTATTCCGACGGTCCTCCGGAGCTTCGGCCTGGATCCGCCCCGGGTCCTTGCGGACCTGCGACTCGCTCCCGGCCTGTTCGATGATCCTGAAAACCTGATACCGCTTTCGTCGCTGCTGCGTCTTCTGCAACGCTGCGCTGAAATGACAGGCTGCCAGCACTTCGGGCTCATGGTCGGCCAGCGGGGCGGCCTGCATTCCTTCGGCCTGGTAGGCCTGGTGGCGAGATACTCGCCCGACGTCGAAACGGCGCTGCGCAAGCTCGCGGCTTACATACCCCTTCACAACAGCGGCGCCGTCGTGGCCTGCGTGACAGTTGGCGGCTCGGCAGCGATCACCTTCGGCTTCCAGCACGACATCCAGCGGCCGGGCGCCAAAGGCCAGGAACAGATCTTCGATGGCGCTCTAGCTGTCTTCAACAACATGCTGCTCGCGCTCTGCGGCCCCGGCTGGCGACCCACCGAGGTTCAGTTTGCCCACAGCCGGCCGGCGGAAATCAGGCCGTTCCGCCAGGTCTTCCGGGCGCCGCTGCGCTTCGACACACCGCAGAACGCGATCGTGTTCCCCGCCAGGTGGCTGAAGCACCGCCTTCCCGAAGTCGACCCCGAGCTGGACCAGCTGCTGCGGCGCCAGGTCGACGCGCTCGCGGCCCAGCAGGGCGACACTTTCCCCGAGCAGGTGCAACGTGTGCTGCGAACCGGGCTGCTGACCGGTCACGCCAGCGCGGAGCAGGTTGCCGCGCTCTTCTCAATGCACAGGCGCACACTGATCCGTCACCTCGATGCATTCGACACCAGCTTCAAGACCCTGGTCGACGAAGGTCGCTTCGAGATCGCCCAGCGCTTGCTGCAGATGACCTCGATGCACGTGAGCCAGGTCGCCGAGGCGCTCGACTACGCCGATGCGAGTGCCTTCACGCGCGCATTCCGGCGCTGGAGCGGAACCACGCCGGCCCGATGGAGACATGACGAAGCACGTCGGCTAGCGCAAGAACCTGACGGGCAGAGATAAGCCCACGGATTCAACGGCCTTCAAGAGCGCCAGTTACCTGCATGTTGATCCCCTCAGGTTCGAAGCTTTAACCGCACCGCGCCGCGCAATCCGCGACGGACTAGGCATATCTCGCAGCCCGGCTGCGGCAGTCGCCGGGTCAGAATGTGCGGGCCGCAGCAGGGAAACCGCGGCCGGATTCTGCGACCGCGTCCCGCCGCTTCGGCAGGAGGCCGCCATGAACCCGCAGATCCCCAACGAACACCTGGTATCCCGTCGCAACGTGCTCGCCGGCTCCGCGACTCTGCTCGCGGGCGGCGGTATTGGAGCCGGGCTGACGGCGCTTGCAGCCGCGCCGAACGCGCAGGCAGACGCGCCGCCGCTGCCGTGGAAATGGGTCAAGCTCGATCCGCTCGAGGCCGGCCGGCGCGCCTACACCTACTACAAGGAGAAAGGCGGCTGCGGTACGGCCTCGTACCTGAGCCTGCTCAGCCTGCTGAAGGAGAAAGTCGGCTATCCGTGGACGACCATGCCCGACATGATGATGGCGCATGCGGCCGCGGGTTTCGGCGGTCACGGCACGCTCTGCGGGGCGCTCGCCGGCGCGTCCACCATCATCAACATGGTCACGTTCGGCGAGAAGCGCGAACCTTACCAGCAGAACAACCAGATCATCGACCGGCTGTTCTGGTGGTACGCCGAGCAGGACTTCCCGCCCACCCGGTTCGATGACATGTCACCGAAGCCGAACCAGGTCAAGGCGAAAGCCATGTCACCGCTGTGCCACACCTCGGTCTCGAAGTGGGTTGTCGCCGCCGGCGCGACGATCAAGTCCGAGGACAAGATAGAACGCTGCGCGAAGGTGGCGGGCGAAGTCACCTACACGGT
This sequence comes from uncultured Gammaproteobacteria bacterium, assembly GCA_963732375.1. Lineage (GTDB taxonomy): Bacteria > Pseudomonadota > Gammaproteobacteria > Steroidobacterales > Steroidobacteraceae > RPQJ01. The sequence goes on along the minus strand of CAVSZE010000008.1, from coordinate 56,141 downwards.
GACGATGGCCATGAACGAGTTCTTTGCCGGGAACTGGACCCCGCCCGCCTGGAAACCATCCGAGGAGACCGAGCACTGCGTGCGTTGCCACGGGCCCGACCTGACGCTGCAGAAGGCGCGCAAGTGGAACCAGCAGGGGCACATGGAATGCCTGATGTGCCACGAGGACCACATGGCCTAGGCACCGCGGGACAACCGGGGCGTGTCGACTCGCTGGTGTGCTGGATGATGGCCAAGCCGCTTCAGCCTGCGGGCAGTTCGCCCGAGGCGATCAGGCCGGCGCGCATGGCCGCGACGAACGGTTCGATCGTTTTCGGGAACAATTCATCGAGCGGCGTTCCCTTGAACCCGGGTATGAATGTCTGGTTCCAGTTGCCGAACAGTGACATGCCAGCCGGCGTGTCGACGACCGCGACACCGATAGCCAACAGCGTCTGGATGGCGCCGGGCGGCTGCTGGGCGTAGGCCGCACGCCATTGCTCGGGGGTCCAATGAACGCGCTCGACCTTGCGTCCCAGGGCCTGCTCCCGCGCCGCCAGCAGTTCGTTCCAGGAGTACCAGGCGGTTGTCGCCACCGGACAAATCGCATTGCGGGACGCAGGGTGCGCCAGCACGTGCGGGATAATGCGTCCAACGTCGGCACCTGTTGACCACGCTATCTTCGTATCGGGATCGCCCATCACGAGGACCGGCTCCATCATGTAGTACTCGATCCATGCGCCGGCGGGAATGATCGTGAAATCCATGCCGGCCATTTCGATGGTCCGGCGGATGAACGCTTTCTGGCGCGCCATCAGGCGATGCGTCGTGCTGGTCTGCCAGAACTGCTCGAACTCGTAGATCGCACCAAATTCCGATGGAACGAAGCGTTCGACGCCTGCCTCCCTGGCAGCGAAGATCAAGGGATACTGCGACTCCGTGGCGTAGAGCGGGACGCATGAGACCAGGTAGTCCGTCCCCTGCAGCGCCGGAACCAGTTCCTCGGCGATGGTGACGTCGACGTGCCTGACGGTCACGCCCTTGCCTGTCCATTCCTCGTACTGGGACTGCTTTTGTGCCTCGCTTTTCGTCATTCCCGACGACGACCGCTCCGACTGCCCGGGCTTCCGCGCGAGCACGCGGACGTCGAAGGTGCCCTGACGGATGAACTCATTGACACAGGCGATGCCGGCGACGCCGGTCGCGCCAAAAACAGTTACTGTCTTGTTAGCCACGGGACTTCCTTTGATGTAGATGTGCCGGTGTGCGGGGCCTCATTCTGCCGAGGTCCTCGGTACGTGAATGAACCGGACGGCCGAGAAGAAAAGTACTCGCCGCCGGCCACGATGACGGTAGCGCGCGCCGCCCCTGTTCGCCCCCCCCCCCAGCGACGGGGGGCATTCGTCGTTGGCGAGGACGCGCCCGCTCGCCTCCAGTAGTGAAAGTCGTCAATCCGGCCAGGTTCGCACGTCGACTTCGACGCCCACGGACATCAGTCTTGGGGCTGAATTCGATCTTGTCACTAGCAGTTAATGTAACTACAGTAACCTGTGCGCATAACCTTCGATCCGACGAAGCGGACACGCACCTTGGCCGATCGTGGCCTTGACTTCAATGATGCCGCTAGCGTGTTTGCAGGCACGACCGTGGAGGTTGAAGACAAGCGCAGGGAATACGGAGAGCGCCGGATCATCTGCTACGGGCTCTTGTCCGGGCGTTTGGTGGTCGTTGGGTACACTCCGCGTGAAAGGGCTCGACACGTATTCAGCATGAGGAAAGCCAATGACCGTGAGAAAGAACGGCTCGCGCGGTACTTTGAAGTCAGACATGGCGAAAGTTGACACCCATAAGATCCGACGCGGCGAATACGCAGAATTGCCGGCCCTCACGGATGAGATGCTCGCTCGGGCAGTGGTAAACAAGGGCGGCCGACCAAAATCTCCCAGTCCGCGAAAGCTGATAACGCTTCGCTTGCCGGCGCGGGTAATAGAAAGGTGGCGGGCGACGGGTCCGGGCTGGCAGACGCGAATGGCGGAGCGACTCAGTCGCGGGCCGGCAACTGCGGCGAATTTGCCCAAGCCTTGAGGTACACGACCGTCGAGGCGCACATCGGCGACAGGGGCGCCGCTGGCGAAGGCAGGATTTCCTCCGATCAGCGCCTGCGGAAGAAGTTCGGCCTCGACGAAGCCGACTGCGGGCGCTCGTCCTTGTGGCGGAAATTGATGCGGCCCTTGGTGAGATCGTAAGGCGACATCTCGAGCGTCACCTTGTCGCCGGCAAGGATCCGGATACGGTGCTTGCGCATCTTCCCCGACAGGTAGGCGGTAACTTCGACGCCGTTCTCGAGCGTGACCAGGAAACGAGTATCCGGCAGCACCTGGCTCACGGTGCCCTGCATGTCGATCAGTTCTTCCTTGGCCAAGCGCATCACCTTGATAACCAGCGGGGGTGCCGTTGACTGTGAGATGAACGGAAGCGCAGGGCTCGGGACGCCAGTGGCGTGCGGGCTCGAGGGGGCCCTGGTTGCGCTTCAGCTGACGACGACGTCAGGCGGCGCGCGCACAATAACAGGAAATAGGCCTACGCGCCGTTCCGGTTGCGTGTATAGTCGCGCCCGGGTAGTCACCCTTCTCCTTCTATGTTTCGGGCAAGAGCGCCAACCCGGCGCCATCCAGCCCCAGTACCAGGCCGAAGAGTTTCTGATCCACGTGGCACCGTTGCCACGCGTCTGTGGTCGTCCTGAGCCTTGGCCGGGGATGTCAGTCGCGCAGCCCCGAATGCCTTGTTCCCCGCCCGGGAACCGATCCGCCCATCTGGGCACGGTCTCACGGGCCTTCTGCAGAGAGTAATTTCAATGAGCAAGATCTACGTAGGTAACCTTCCTTTTTCGGCCGACGAAGCCGCCGTTCGCACCCTGTTTGCGACGCATGGCACTGTCGAGTCCGTCGCCATCATCACCGACCGTGACACCGGGCAGCCGCGTGGCTTCGGTTTCGTGGAGATGCCGAACGCCGACGCCGCCCGCGCCATCCAGAACCTCAATGGTCACCAGATGGACGGACGTGCGCTGAAGGTCAACGAGGCCCAGGCCAAGACCGACCGTCCGCGCCGCGCCTGGTAACAGTCCCGCAGTAGCGGGTCTGGATCGCCGGTCCACAGCGGGTTTCCGCGGCGGACCGGCGTGATGCGAACGGCCCCAATGGGGCCGTTTCGCTGTTAGGATTCCCGAATCTAGGACTCTTTCTGAATCGATCCTGGCCGCGCGCCTCGAGGGCCTCCTGATGAAACCCCTGGCAGTCATCGCGGGCTTCGGCGGCATCAACGCAGCGGGCCGGAGTTCCGCACACCACGGCTATCGCCGGACCATCATCGACGCGCTGGAAACGGGCGCCGCGGATGAGACGTTCCGGGCACTGGCAGGGCTGATGGGGATCGAGGGCGAGCTCGACGACGCAAAGCGTCGTCATATCCTCGAGCACACGCTGATACGCGGCCTTGATCCCGATTTTCTCGACGCCGGCAAGGCAGCCTGGAATTGCAGGGCCCGACTGGCCGACGGACGCGGACCAATCACCTTCGACATCGCGCAACGCGACCTGCCGCAGCCGCTGCCGGACGGTTGGTCAGCCGGCCCGGCCGCCGCCGGTCGTGTACAGGTGACCATCGACGACGGAGCCGAAGTGCTGTTCCCGGTCACGCGGCCGCTCGAGGTAAGCGCGGCCGGCCAGTTGCCCACCGGATTTGACCCAAAATCCCTCTACCCGGCTCGCGGCCATCCGCGAGCGGTACAGATCGCGCTGTTCGCCGCCAATGACGCGCTTGGATCGCTCGGCATCCCGTGGAGCACGCTGATGCGGCACGTGGCGCCGGACAAGGTCAGCGTATACGCGGGAAGTGCCCTGGGCCAGCTCGACCAGGAGGGCTCTGGCGGACTGCTCGGCTCGCGCTACCGCGGAATGCGCCCCACTTCGAAGCAGGTGCCGATGGGCCTGGCCGAGATGCCGGCTGACTTCATCAACGCCTACCTGCTGGGCAGCGTCGGCACGACAGGCCACAACATGGGCGCCTGCGCGACGTTTCTCTACAACCTCCGGCACGGGATGTTCGACATCCAGTCCGGGCGTTCCCGCGTCGCGCTGGTCGGCGGCGCCGAGGCCCCGCTCAGTCCCGACGTCATCGAGGGCCTCTCGACGATGGGCGCGCTGGGCACGGACCAGGCGCTGCTCGAACTGGACCGCCACCTCGGGCGCACCGAGCCGGACCTGCGCCGTGCGTGTCGCCCGTTCGCGGAGAACTGCGGATTCACCATCGCCGAAGGCGCGCAGTACGTGGTGCTGATGGACGATGCACTGGCGGTAGAACTCGGCGCGACAGTCCATGGCGCGGTCACCGACGTGCTGGTGCACGCCGACGGATACAAGAAGTCGATCTCGTCGCCGGGCATCGGCAACTACATCACCTGCGCCAAGGCCGTCGCGCGGGCCATGAGGGACTACGGCGACGAATCGGTGCGCCGCCGCAGCTTCGTGCAGGCGCACGGCACGGGCACGCCGCAGAACCGCGTCACCGAGTCGCAGATCCTGAACGGTGTCGCCGGTGCGTTCGGTATCGAGGACTGGCCGGTGGCGGCGATCAAGTGCTTCGTCGGCCACACGATGGCGGCGGCCGGCGGCGACCAGCTTGCCTCGTCGCTCGGCGTGTTCACCGATGGCGTGCTGCCGGGGATCGCGACCATCGACGCTGTCGCGGCGGACGTCGAACGCGATCACCTGCGGATCTCGCGAGACCCGCTGCAACGCGAGGTCGCGGAGTGGGACGTGTCCTTCCTGAATTCGAAGGGCTTCGGCGGCAACAATGCGACCGCCACGATCGCCTCACCGCGCGTCGCGCTGGACTGGATCGAGCAGCGGCACGGCAGCGCCGCGCTCGCAAAGTGGCGCGACCACAATGAAACCACGCTGCGGCAGGCCGCGCGATGGGATCACGCGCTCACCACTGGCACGGCCGAGATCGTCTATCGGTTCGACTACGAGGTCCGGAGCGAGGGTGACGTCCACATCGAGGACGGGACAATGCACATCACTGGATTGCCGCCGATCAGGCTGGTCGACTGAGCCTGGGCCCTGGAGGATCAGTCGCCGACCGGCCGCTGAATCAACCCACGAATTCCAGCCGGCGCGGCGGCCGCCTGCATCCGCACCGCGAACGTGCGCGAGCGTACAGAGATAACCAGAAACACCCTGCACACTTCGGGCACGACCCCATGGTCCAGCCAGGGACAGGAGGCTTCATTTGACATTGCTGCCACGCACTCCCGGGACGGGTCGCCTGCTGGATTCATTTCCGGACCGGGCCCGGAAGCGCCTTCTTGCGCGCTGCGAGCAGGTCGATCTCGTCCTGGACGAAGTGCTTTGCACGCCAGGCGATAACATCCGGTACGTCTACTTCCCGACCGGAAGTTTCATTTCACTGATCGAGCCGATTGGCGACCACGCCTGCCTCGAGGTCGGCCTCGTCGGCGACGAGGGCATGCTCGGAGCCTCGCTGGCGCTCGACGTCCGTGTGGCGCCGCTGCGCGCACTGGTCCAGGGAGCCGGCCCGGCGTGGCGCTTGGATGCAGCGCTCTTCCGCCGTGAGCTGCGCGACAGCCCGGCGCTACAGGAAGTCCTGAACCACTACCTGTACGTGGTGATTAGCCAGCTGGCGCGAACCGCCGCGTGCACGCGTTACCACCTGGTCGAGGCGCGGCTTGCGCGCTGGCTGCTGATGACACGCGACCGCGCGCACGACAGCAACTTCCACATCACACACGAGTTTCTCGCCACCATGCTCGGTGTGCGTCGCGCGAGTGTCACGCAGGCCGCCGGCTTGCTGAAGGCGCGTCGCCTGATCCGCTACGTGCGCGGCAACCTGACAATCGTGGACTCGAAAGGGCTCGAGGCCGCCGCCTGCTCGTGTTACGAAGCGGACTGCGATACCTACGACAGGGTCATGAACTAGGCTTGGCCGCCGCGCCGGACGCGCGCTTCGACCGATATGATGCGAGTGCATCCCGCAGCCATTGGTTGCTCGATAGCTCCGCTCCCCCGGCGCAGCGGACCTTGTAGGCTAGCCCACTCAGGCTGCTCTTCGTGGCAGCCTTGTCGATGAAGTCCTCCGCGGTTCCAATCTGGTCGTGTTTCGCGAAGGCGTCGTACTTGTATTGCAGGTGAGCCTTGGCTGCTCCGGAGTCGTACCAGACGCCGTTGCGGTAGAAATCGCAGCCTGATTGCCCCATGTAGTCGAACAGGTAATTGATCTCGGCAACAGCGACCGGCGTCGGTCGTGCCGCATTCGCTCCCTGCGCGAGCGCCAGCCCCAGCCCCAGCACGAGTACAGCCTTCATCCAGAGTTTCATAATTCCCCGTCTATGGGCAGCAACGACAGTAATTCCACCTGCGTACGCTGCCATTCGCTGCGCGCGGGCTCGCGCGTGTATTCGACCGGCTTTCCGTCCTCGAGTGTATTCCAGACCAGTTGCGGCCGTCCTCCGGCTCCGATCGGTGCCAGTCCCAGCACGTAGGAGTTGGCCGGTTGCACCATGCCATCGAAGCGCACCGCAGTCTGCTGCGCAAGCTGTGGACTGTCGATGATCAGGCCGACCTCGGTGTTGAGTCGGTGCGAACGCTGGTCAAAGTTCATCGAACCGACGAACAGCTGCCGACGGTCGAAGACGAACATCTTGGCGTGCAGCGAATAGTTGCCGAATCTCGAAATGGCGGCCGTCTGGCCGCTGCCCCGGGTGTTTCCGAGCAGCGATCGCACCTCGTAGAGCTCGACGCCTTCCTCGAGCAGCGGAACACGAAAACGCTGGTAGCCGGACTGCGCGGCGAGCTCGTCCGACGATTCGAGCGAGTTGGTAAGAATCCGTACACGTGCACCGCGGCTACGCAGGTCCTTCAGGATCTGCAGCTCTTCGTCCGCTGGGATGAAGTACGGCGTTATCATAAGGAGCTCGGACTGCACCGCGCCGGCTGCCCTGGCCACCGGACGGGACATCAGCCGGCCTGCGCGTTCGCCATTTTCAACGTGCTTCTTGTCGGGACTGTCGCAGACGACCTGCGCGTGAGCCCAGACAAGCGGCAGCCGCCCGGCGATCATCCCGGCATACGGCTCGCCGGTCGCAATCCTTGCGACGTAGTCGATGCCCTGGGTCGGTAACGTCTCAAGTTGTTTTCTCGGGCCCCCACTCTCCTTCTCTCGATGTTCGTTCAATTCCCGGGCCTCGCCGTGCTTGCTGCCGAGCGCCTCGGCCGGGATCGCAAACTCACTGTTCCAGTACTCGTCGAAAGTCGCCGAGAGCTCGGCGGCGACCGGACCGGCGGCGAACACGTCGTCGTCGGCCACTTGCGACTCGGGATCCATCTGGAAGTACTCGTTGCCGATGTTGCGGCCGCCGATGAGCGCCGCCGTGTTATCGACAACCAGCAGCTTGTTGTGCATGCGATAGTCGAGTCGCCTTGCGTTGAATATGAATTCAATGGCGCGCAGCGCGTTGGCATGCCCACGATAGGCGAACGGATTGAATATCCGGATCTCGATCGATGGGTGGCTGTCGAGCTCAATGAGCTGCTCGTCCCCGGCGATCGTTGCCCCGTCGTCCACCAGCACTCGCACGCGCACGCCGCGATCTGCCGCCCGCAGCAGCGCCTCGGTCAGCAGCCGTCCGGTTTCGTCGCCGCGGAAGATGTAGTACTGCAGGTCCAGGGTACTCTTCGCGGCAGCGATCATCTGCACGCGGACCAGGAACCCGTCCACGCCGACCGACATGATGCGGAACCCCGAGTTTCCGCCGTGCTCGACGGACTGCCTCGCGAACAGTGCGCCAATGGGGGTTTCGTCCGTATTCGCGAGCGCCGTGGACGGCTTCCGCGGGAAGTCGGCCCCGGGCGGCAGCCCCGCACAGCCGCCGGCAGCCACTGCCACGAGCAACAGGAGAAGGCGAAAACGCGCGCCGCCTGGCCAATTCATGCCGTTGATCAATAATCTGCCCCGAGAGTCGCTTGATGCGAACGCTGCGCGTACGGCGTCACCTGGTCTGTACGCCTGCGCACAGATGCCTGTTGTCGCACCGGCTGAATCGGCGCACGATAAACGTCGACCGGCAGACGCCGGGACGACCTGCGCCGGCCCGGCGCTTGAGGTCGATGTGGAGGACAACCATGCAGCCCCCCCCCCGCAAGAGGCCCACGTCCCCGGTGCCATCGCCCGGGAGGAACCAGTTGCTGGCCGCGCTGTCCACCGAGGCGCGCGAGCGCATCTACCCTTACCTGAAACTCGTACCTATGCCGCTCGGCAAGGTGCTGTACGAGCCCGGCGACAGGCTCCGGCACGTCTATTTCCCGGTGAACTCGATCGTGTCCCTGCTGTATGTGCTGGAGGACGGCGCATCGGCGGAGATTTCCGTGGTGGGCAACGAGGGCCTGATCGGCATCGCCCTGTTCATGGGCGGCGAAACCACTCCGAGTCGCGCCATCGTGCAGAGTGCGGGGCATGCCTTCCGCCTGATCGGGCCGAGGTTGAAGGACGAGTTCCATCGCAACGGCGAGATGCAGTTGCTGCTGCTGCGCTACACACAGGCGCTGCTGACGCAGATGGCGCAGACCGCGGTGTGCAACCGCCATCACTCGGTGGACAAGCAGCTTTGCCGCTGGCTGCTGCTGTCTCTTGATCGCCTGGACAGTAACCAGCTGGTCATGACCCAGGAACTCATCGCCAACATGCTCGGCGTCCGCCGCGAAGGCGTCACCGAGGCTGCTGGAAAGCTGCAGAAGCTCGGGGTGATCGAGTACACGCGCGGAAAGATCACCGTGCTGGACCGGCCGGGACTTGAACGGCTGTGCTGCGAGTGCTACGCGGTGGTCAAGAAGGAGACGGACCGAATCCATCAACTCCTAGCAGGCCTCGCGAACTGACACGATCGAGGCGCCCGGGCGACCTGGCAACCACCGTCCCGGTCATCGCCAGCCATCCCCCCGCTCGTCGCCGCGGCGTGTGTTGCCGAACAGACCGCGACCTTTCATCGGCCTACAGTGGCCCTGCAGCGTCAGCCTTCGGGTGAGGCGCTGCTGTCGCGCACCCGATGCGCTCTCGAATGGAGATGAACATGAACTATATGGAACGCGATACCTACGGTATCTACAAGACGAATGTCATGGCGGGGCCCGACATGCGGCACGGGCCCGGCCCGGAACTGATGGGCGCCGAGACCCTGATCGGCAGCGATGTATTCAACAAGCAGGATGAAGACCTGGGTGACATCAAGGAAATCATGCTGGACATGCGCAGCGGCCACGTGGCCTACGCCGTGTTGTCCTTCGGTGGGTTTCTCGGCATGGGCGGGAAGCTCTTCGCAGTGCCCTGGCGCGCGCTGACGCTCGACACCGAGAACAAGCGCTTCGTGCTGGACGTCGAAAGGGACCGGCTGTCCCGCGCCCCGGGATTCGACAAGGACAAGTGGCCCAACATGGCAGACGCCGCGTGGGCCGAGAGCATCCATGCCTACTATGGGACGAAGCCCTACGTGGGCAAGTTGAACGCGTAGTTACTGTGTGAGTCCGGCGGTTGCCGCCGGACTCATCCCGATGATCGTTTTGATGCGTGCGCCGGCCCGGCTATCCGGGCCGGCGCTATGGACATTACGGTCAAGAACACCTGACCAGCAGGTCTTTGCGATCTGTACGGTAGGTAACAGACCGGCCGGAGATGGACGTCTAGCCTGTATCCGAAGGCGAAGGCCTGCCATGGCCGATGCGATCTGGGAGCGCGGCATTCTTGCCTATGTTTAGACTCGAAATCATACGGCGACCAGAAGCGCGTCCGAGGCCAGCAGCTATGTACAACGTTCGCTTTTCGGCCTGCACCGCGGAGCGGACAACGATGAGATCGGCAACACGATAGGAAACACATATGAAAACCGGATTTCTGAAACTTACCGCAATCCTGGGAGTGCTGGCCGTGGTCAGCGCCTGTTCCGCCACACGTACACAGGAGTCGGCCGGAGAGGTCTTCGACGACAGCGTACTGACCTCCAAGGTGAAGGTCGCCCTGGTCGATGATCCGGTCACCAAGGCCGGCCAGATCCACGTCGAGACGTACCGAGGCGTCGTGCAGCTCGGCGGCTTTGTCGACAACACACAGCAGAAGCAGCAGGCCACGAAGGTGGCGCGCTCGGTCACGGGCGTCAAGGAGGTTCGCAACGATCTTCGCATCAGCACGAAGCCGCATGCGACGGCCGGCCAGGACGTCGATGACAGCATGGTGACGGCCTCGGTCAAGGCGAAGTTCATGGACGATCCGACGACGAAGTCGTACCAGATCAGCGTCGAAACGCAGAAGGGCGTGGTGCAACTGACCGGATTCGTCGATTCAACGGCCATGAAGACACGGGCCGGCGAAGTTGCGCGCTCGGTAGACGGCGTCAAAGACGTACGCAACGACCTCGAGATCCGGCAGAAGTAATGCCGTAGCGGCCGCGGGCAGTGTATCGCCCGCGGCCTGACTGCATCGCGTCCGGGCCAAGTGGATAACGCTACGCTGCGGACGAGTTGAGTCTGTACGGCAGCGAACATCCAACGCTCGCCGAAGACTGCAGAATAATCTACTCCGCGACCGCGACGGGGGCATTCACCACCCCCGAGGTCCATTTCCCGTGCCACGCGAGTCCCCTTGGGACAACGACGAAATCCTGCGCGAAGAGCTCTTCAGCATCGAGCGCCTGGAGCAGCACGCTATCAGCCTCGCTGTCGCCCAGACGGTGACGGCGAGGCCGCCGCGTCGCCCTCCACTCGGGGTCAGGCTCAGCGACAATGAGGCCATGCTGCTCGGTGCCTATCGCGCAATAGCGAAGGCGGCGGGGGAAGGCCGTGCGATCACTCCTGCCGCCGAATGGCTGCTCGACAACTACCATCTCGTCGAGGCGCAGATCCGGGAAATCCGTGAGGACCTTCCGCCGGGCTTCTACCGGCTGCTGCCGAAACTGGCGCAAGGGCCGCTCGTGGGATATCCGCGCGTCTTCGGCATCGCATGGGCGTTCGTCGCCCACACCGACAGCCACTTCGACCCGGACTCGCTGCTGCGGTTCGTGGGCGCGTACCAGACCGTCCAGCCGCTGACCATCGGCGAACTCTGGGCGGTAGCGATCACGCTGCGCATCGTGCTCGTGGAGAACCTGCGTCGTGCGGTGCAGCGCATCGTCGACAACCGCACTGCGCGCGAGGCAGCGGGTGACATTTCTGACCGCCTTCTGGGTGTCCACGGCCGCCCCCCCGAACCCGACGCGCTGATCGGGGCCTACGGTGGCGGCGCGCCCCTTCCCGCAGCCTTTGTGGTCGAACTAGTGCAGCGGCTGCGCGACCAGGACCCGAGAGTGACACCGGCATTCAAGTGGCTGGAGGGGCGGCTCGCGGCGCAGGGAACCACGGTCGAGGCGGCCGTTTACGCCGAGCACCTGCGGCAGGGCAGCTCAAACGTGACCGTCCGCAACATCATCACCAGCATGCGGCTGATCTCAGAGCTGGAGTGGTCGGAGTTCTTCGAGAGCGCCAGCCTCGTCGATGAAGCACTGCGGGACGGCAGTGACTTTGCACAGATGGACTTTGCGACGCGCAATCTCTACCGCAGCGCGATCGAGGAACTCTCACGCGGCTCGTGGCTCACCGAGATCGAGATCGCCGGCGCGGCGCTGGCCGCCGCAGCTCCCACGGGCGGCGGCACGGATCACATGCGCGATCCCGGATACCACCTGGTCGGCCGGGGGCGATGGGCATTCGAACTCGCGATCGGTTATCAAACGCCTTTCTGGCGCGCGCCGGGAAAGTGGATCAAGCGACGCGGTGCGGGTCCCTATGGCTCGGCCATCGTCCTGTTCGCCGCCACCGCGCTGGCCATTGCGCTGCTCGAACTCGCCGCCCACGACGTCGGCGGCTGGCGACTGGTCCTGCTCGGCGTGCTTGGCCTGTTTCCCGCGCTGGACGCGTCGGTCGCTTTCGTCAACCGAGTGGTGACCACGGCCGTCCACGCGACGATACTGCCAGGCCTCGCACTACGGGAAGGCGTGCCCGCGCAGTTTCGCTCGCTGCTCGTCGTGCCCACGCTGCTCACGACGCCCGAATCGATCGAAGAGCAGATCGAGAGACTCGAGATTCACTATCTCTCGTCGCCCGAGGGCGAGATTTATTTCGCGCTGCTGTCGGACTGGGTAGATGCAGCGTCCGAGCAGGCGGACGGCGACGAGGCGCTGCTCTCGGTTGCGGCCCAGGGCATCGCACGGCTGAATCGCAGGTACGGACCGGCCCCGGCAGGCGACCGATTCTTTCTCCTTCACCGTCGGCGGGTATGGAGCGATGTCCAGCGCCGGTGGATGGGATGGGAGCGCAAGCGGGGCAAGCTTCATGAGCTGAATCGACTGCTGCGCGGCGCCGGGGACACGACCTTCGTCGATGCGGGCGGATCGGTTTCCGCCGTCCCGACCGGGATCCGCAATGTCATCACGCTGGACGCCGACACGAGGCTGCCTCGCGAGACAGCCCGACGGCTGATCGGCAAGCTGTCTCACCCTCTCAACCGATCCCTGTACGACGCCGAATCCGGCCGCGTGCTCGATGGCTATGTCGTGCTGCAACCTCGGGTCACGCCGTCGCTGCCCACCGGCCGGGAAGGGTCGCTATTCCAGCGCATCGTCTCGAGCACGCCCGGGCTCGACCCATATGCAGCGGCTGTCTCCGACGTGTACCAGGACCTGTTCGGCGAAGGCTCCTATGCCGGGAAGGGCATTTACGATGTCGACGCATTCGAGGCAGCGCTCGCAGGTCGGGTTGCCGATGGAACCCTGCTGAGCCACGACCTGTTCGAGGGAATCTTCGCCCGGTCCGGACTGGTCTCCGACATCGAGGTCGTCGAGGAATTTCCCGCGCGCTACGACGTCGGCGCGGCGCGCCAGCATCGATGGGCGCGCGGCGACTGGCAGTTGCTGCCGTGGCTGCTCGGACGACGCGACGCCGCCACGACGGACCGGCCTCGCAGCTCCCTGTCGGTCATCGGCCGCTGGAAGATCCTGGACAACCTGCGGCGAACACTCTCGGCGCCGGCGGGATTCCTCGCGCTCATCGCCGGCTGGACGTTGCCGCTGCACGCGGCCCTCCTCTGGACGGTCTTCATCCTGGCGACCATCGTGTTGCCGGCGCTGCTTCCGGTCGCTGCCGAGATCGTGCCGAGAAGGACCGGCATCTCCGCGCGGAGCCACACCCGGGCGCTCGGCAAGGACCTGTGGCTCGCCGCACGACAGACCGCCTTCCAGGTCACCTTCCTCCCGCACCAGGCGTGGCTGATGGCGGACGCGATTGGCCGGACGCTTTATCGTCTCTTCGTCAGTCACCGCGACCTGCTGGAGTGGGTGACCGCAGCACAGGCGTCGCTGAGCGAGAGGCCGGACATCGCGGGCTTCTACCGCACGATGGCAGGCGGCGTCGCCGCGACGGTCGCGGCCGCGCTCGCGGCGTATTTTGTCGGAAGCGGCGCGGCGTGGATCGCGGTCCCGTTCGCGCTGCTGTGGATCGCCTCCCCTGCCATCGCGCTCTGGATCAGTCGCGCCCCGAGCGCGGACAAGGAGTTCCCGGTCGGCGTTGCCGATGCGCATGCGCTGCGCCTGATCGCGCGCCGCACGTGGCGGTACTTCGAGACGTTCGTCACTACCGCAGACAACCAACTGCCGCCGGACAACTTCCAGGAGGATCCAAATCCAGTCGTGGCGCACCGAACTTCGCCTACGAATATCGGCCTGTACCTGCTCGCCGCCGTCAGCTCACGCGACCTCGGCTGGGCCGGCACGATTGACACCCTAGAGCGACTGGAAGCGACCTTCGCGGTCCTCGACCGGCTGCAGCGGTTCCGCGGCCATTTCTACAACTGGTACGACACCGGCGACCTCCGGCCGCTCGAGCCGCGCTATGTATCCACGGTCGACAGCGGCAACCTCGCTGCGCACCTGGTCACCGTGGCCAATGCCGCCCGTGATTGGATGACCCAACCCGTGGCGCACCGGATCGCCGCAGTCGGCGTCCGCGACTCGTTGCTGCTGCTGCGCGACGCGAAGCGCGCCCTTCCGGCCGGTCCATCCGACCAACGTATCGACTGGCCCGGGTTCGAGGAGCGGATCGAGGCGATCGATGTTGGTTTGCGAAGCATCGACGTATCCGATGCCGGCCTCGCGGACAAGTTGCAGGCGCTTACAGGTCACGCCGTCCAACTCGTGGCGATCATCCGGCCCATCGCGCCCAGAGGATCGGATGAAGGCTGCGGCGATTTGCTCTTCTGGTCGGAGGCAATGTTGCGATCCATTCAGGGCTGGCGTCGTGACTTCATGCAGACGCAAGGCGCAGCGCGGATCCTTGCACGGCGCCTGGAAGAGTTGGAGACAACCGCGAGAAACCTCGCCGCCGCGATGGAGTTCGGCTTCCTGGTAGACCCGCAGCGCAGGCTGCTTTCGATCGGGTACCGCGCCGTTGACGGCACACTGGACCCGAGTTGCTATGACCTGCTCGCTTCCGAGGCGCGGCTGGCGAGTTTCTTCGCCATCGCCAAGGGTGACGTCGCCACGAGGCACTGGTTCCGACTGGGGCGGCCGGTCACGGCCATCCGGCACGGCGCAGCGCTGATCTCGTGGTCCGGGTCGATGTTCGAGTACCTGATGCCGTCCCTGGTGATGCGCGCGCCCGCCGGAAGCCTCCTTGCGCAGACCAACCACCTGATCGTGAAACGCCAGGTCGACTACGGCGACACGCTCGGCATCCCCTGGGGCGTCTCCGAGTCCGCCTACAACGCGCGCGACCTGGAACTCACCTACCAGTATTCCAACTTCGGCGTGCCCGGCCTGGGACTCAAGCGAGGCTTGAGTGAGCACGCCGTCGTGGCGCCTTACGCGACGGCGCTGGCGGCGATGGTCGATCCCGCGCGAGCGGCCGCCAATCTCGCGCGACTCGCGTCAATCGGGGCGCTCGGGCGCTACGGCTACTACGAAGCGCTCGACTACACGCGAAGTCGTCTGCGGGACGGGGCCGAATTTGCCATCGTGCGGGCGTACATGGCCCACCACCAGGGCATGACCGTGGTCGCCATCGCCAACGTGCTGCTGGGCGGGATCATGCGCGATCGCTTCCACGCGGAACCGCAGGTGCAGGCGACTGAGTTGCTTCTGCAGGAGCGCACGCCGCGCGACGTCTCCGTGGCGCACCCGAGGGCGGAGGAAGTGCAGACGGCAGCGCGAATCGGCGACCTGCCGTTCCCGAAGGTACGCCGGCTGTATTCGGCGCTTGACGGGACGCCACAGGCCCACCTGCTCTCCAACGGCCGCTATTCGGTAATGCTGACAGCCGCGGGATCCGGGTACAGCCGCTGGCGCGGCCTCGGCATCACTCGCTGGCGCGAGGATCCTTCCCGCGACGACTCGGGCAGCTACCTGTTCCTGCGCGACGTGGAAAGCGGCCGCGTGTGGTCGGCCGGTCACCAGCCGTGCGGCACCGAGCCCGACCGCTACGTGGCATGTTTCTCCGAGGACCGCGCCGAGATTGCGCGCACCGAGCAGGGAATCGCGACACTGCTCGAAGTCGTCGTGTCGCCCGAGGACGACGCCGAGGTGCGCCGTCTCTCGATCACCAACAGCGGCAATCGTGTGCGGGACATCGAAGTGACCTCCTATTGCGAACTGGTGCTGGCGCCGCCTGCCGCGGATGCCGCGCACCAGGCGTTCTCGAAGCTCTTCGTCCAGACGGAGTACGTGGCCAGGCTCGGCGCAATCCTGGCGATGCGCCGTCCGCGTTCGCCCGACGAGCCGCGTGTGTGGGCGGGTCACCAGGCAATCGTCGAAGGGGAGGCGCTCGGTCCGGTCGAGATCGAGACCGACCGGGCGCGATTCCTCGGCCGGGGGCGCGAGATCCGCGACGCAATCGCGCTCGCGGACGACCGGCGACTTTCGAACACAGTCGGCACCGTGCTCGACCCTGTCTTTGCGCTGCGCTGCCGGTTGCGCGTGCCCGCCGGCGCGACGGCCCGTATCGCCTTCTGGACCGTCGCGGCGCGCACCCGCCAGCAGGCGCTCGACCTGCTGGAGAAGCACCACGACGCCAATGCCTTCGTGCGCGCGAGCACGCTCGCCTGGACGCAGGCGCAGGTTCAACTCCGGCACCTCGGCATCACCTCAACCGAGGCCGGGCTGTTCCAGCGACTGGCGGGGCACGTACTGTTCGCCAACGCCTCGCTGAGGCCGTCCTCGGACGCGATCCGACGCGGCAGCTGCGGCCCGGCGGCACTCTGGGGCCAGGGAATTTCCGGCGACCTTCCCATCGTATTGCTGCGGATCGACGACATCGACGACCTCGCGATCGCACGCCAGCTGCTGCAGGCTCACGAATACTGGCGGATGAAGCAGCTGGCGGTCGACCTCGTGATCCTGAACGAACGAGCCTCGTCGTACATCCAGGACCTGCAGGTCGCCCTGGAGGCGCTGCATCGCACGAGCAGGTCGCGCGGCCAGATAGTGGCGGACGACGCACGTGGCTCGGTCTTCATCCTGCGCACCGACCTCATCCCGGCTGCGACGCGCGCGGCCCTCTTCTCGGTGGCCCGCGTCGTGCTGGCTGCGCAGCGGGGCAGCCTGTCGGACCAGCTCGATCGCGCGCGCACGCCGGTCGTCCAGCGCAGGACGCGCGCACCGCGCCGGGCCCCGCCTGCCGAATACCTGGTGGCCGGGCCTGCGCCGGATGAACTCGAGTTCTTCAACGGTCTCGGGGGATTTGCGGCGCACGGCACCGAGTACGTCGCGCTGCTCGCGCCCGGGCAATCGACTCCTGCGCCGTGGATCAACGTCGTCGCCAATCCGGCGTTCGGGTTCCAGGTGGCCGCGGAAGGCAGCGGCTTCACGTGGTCGCAGAACAGTCGCGAGAACCAGATCACGCCCTGGTCGAACGATCCCGTCACCGATCGCCCGGGGGAAGCAATCTACCTGCGCGACGAGGACACCGGCGAGGTGTGGGGACCGACCGCGGCCCCGATTCACGACCGTGCCGCTTTCTACTCGGCGCGACATGGCCAGGGATACAGCCGGTTCGAGCACGAGTCGCGCGGCGTCGCGCTCGACCTGCTGATGTATGTCCCGCTCGAGGACCCCATCAAGATCTCGCGCCTGACGATTCGAAACACTTCCGCGCGTACGCGCCTGCTTTCGGTCACCGCTTACGTGGAATGGGTGCTCGGCTCGTCGCGCTCGGACGCTGCACCCTTCATCGATACAGAGATGGACGCGCGGACGGGCGCGATGTTCGCGCAGAATCCATACAATTCCGGATTCGGGACGCGAGTGGCTTTCGCGGACCTGGCCGGCCGCCAGACGCAGTGGACCGGGAACCGGCGCGAATTCCTCGGTCCGCACGGGACGCTCGCGGACCCGGCAGCGATGCGCGGGACGAACCCTCTTTCGCAGCAGACAGGTGCAGGCTTCGATCCGTGCGGTGCCCTTCGTGCGCACATTCGGCTCGCCCCCGGCGACACCACCGAGGTCGTCGTCCTGCTCGGGCAGGCGGCCGATACCGCCGGTGCACAGGCGCTGATCGAGCGCTACCGCGCCGCGGACCTCGGAGCGGTCTTCCGCGACGTGGGCGCGTACTGGGACAAGACGCTCGGCATCGTCCAGGTGAATACCCCGGTCCGCTCGATGGACGTCATGCTCAACCGATGGATGCTCTACCAGTCGCTTGCCTGTCGCATGTGGGCGCGATCGGCGTTCTACCAGGCCAGCGGCGCGTACGGCTTCCGCGATCAACTCCAGGACGCGATGGCGCTGGCCGTCTCGCAGCCCGCAGTCGCGCGCGAGCACCTGCTGCGCGCCGCCGGCCGGCAGTTCACCGAAGGCGACGTGCAGCACTGGTGGCTTCCGGCTACGGGCCAGGGCGTTCGCACGCGAATCTCCGACGATCGTGCCTGGCTCGCGCACGCGGTGCAGGGCTACGTTGCAACCACGGGTGACGTCGCGGTGCTCGACGCAATCGTCCCGTTCATCGAAGGCCAGGCCCTGCGGCCCGGCGAACACGATTCGTACTTCCAGCCCTCCATCGCCGATGAGTCGGCTTCCCTTTACGAGCACTGCGCGCGCGCGCTGGACCAGAGCCTCGCCGTCGGCGCGCATGGCCTGCCGCTCATCGGGACCGGCGACTGGAACGACGGCATGAATCGGGTGGGCGAAGCCGGGCGCGGCGAGAGCACCTGGCTCGGCTGGTTCCTGTATGCGACGCTCGATGCTTTCGCGCCGCTGGCGCAGGCACGCGGGGAGGAATCCCGTGCCGCGCGCTGGCTGGCTCACGCCGCGGCGCTGGGCGAGTCACTCGACAACCAGGCCTGGGATGGCGACTGGTATCGGCGTGGCTACTTCGATGACGGGACGCCACTGGGATCCGCTTCCAGCGACGAATGCCAGATCGATTCCATTGCCCAGTCCTGGAGCGTCATCTCCGGCGCAGCGAATCCGGAACGAGCAGCCCGTGCAATGGCGGAAGCGGACCGGCTGCTGATCCAGCGCGACGCGGGCCTCGCGTTGCTGTTCACCCCACCCTTCGACCAGTCGACAGTCGACCCTGGCTACGTGAGGGGCTACCCACCCGGCATCCGCGAGAACGGCGGCCAGTACACGCATGCGGCAGCCTGGTCGGTGATTGCATTCGCCGAACTCGGACAGGCTGGCAGGGCGATGGACTTGTTCTCGATGCTGAATCCGGTAAATCGCACCCTGACGCGGGCCGACGTGCATCGCTACAAGGTCGAGCCGTATGTCGTAGCGGCCGATGTCTACTCCGTGGCGCCTCATGTGGGACGCGGCGGCTGGACCTGGTACACGGGCTCGGCGGGCTGGATGTACCGGGCGGGACTCGAGTGGATCCTCGGGTTTCGACTACAGGGCGGCTTCCTGCACCTTGCACCCTGCATTCCTGACGACTGGCCTGGATTCGAGATCATCTTCAGGCATCACGACACCACCTACACGATCGTGGTCGAGAACCCGCAACGCATCAGCCAGGGAATCGCCCACGCGGAGCTCGACGGCCAGACGCTGGTCGAGGGTCCGGTGGTCATTGCACTGGTCAACGACGGCCGTGCTCATCACGTGCGACTGGTTCTCGGCATGACGCGGAGCTGACTCGGCATGATCCTGATCAGTGCGTTGGCGTACAGACCACGCCACGCAGCGCCCGTACCGTCCAGAGGCAATGTGCCACCGCGGCCGCCGGCACCACGGCGGTCATGACCATCGAAGGAGAACGACATGGGTATCGGTACCATTCTGTTGATCATTCTCGTCCTCGCGCTCCTGGGCGTTCTGCCTGCATGGCCGCACGCGCGCAACTGGGGTTACGGCCCGAGCGGAATCGTAGGGGTATTGCTCGTCATCGTCCTCGTGTTATTCCTGCTTGGACGACTGTGACAGGCCGCCCGCGCGAAGAACCCCGTCTTCAAGTCGTGGGCCGTGACCACCGCTGCCATTCCAACCGCTAGCGGCGACGCCGACTCCACGCACGCCGCGGAGCCTTCGGGATCCGCGACCGTCGATGCATCGCTCGTCGAGCTTCCTGCATCACGGCCGCCGCTGGCAGCGAGAAACCTGCCGCTGCTGGTCCTTGCGACGCTCGCGTGCGTCGCGTTCCTGTCCTGGGCGCAAAGCTTGCTGGTGCCACTGATGCTCGGCATCGTCATTTCCTACGCGCTGACGCCGCTGGTTGCCTGGTTGGAAGTGGTGCGGATACCCCGCAGCATAGGCACCGCCATCGTGATGGGGAGCGTGATCGGCGGAATGTTCCTTGGCGCCTATTCGTTGCGCGGACAGGTACAGACCATCATCGACCAGGCCCCCGAGGCGGCGACCCAGTTCGCGGCGGGGACGTCACGCATGCAGCTTAGTCGGGTCGGCAACCTGAAAACGATCCAGGATGCCGCCACCAAGGTGGAGAAAGCGACGTCGCAGGCTGCCGGCGCCGATCCGCATCAGGCGGCCACCCACGTCATCGTGGACAAGCCAAGCTTCAAGCTCAACGACTTCCTGTGGAAGACCTCGATGGGCGCCGTCGGCGCGATGGCACAGGCGGCGGCGGTCGCCTTCCTGGTCTTTTTCCTGCTGCTCGGCGGCGACACATTCAGGCGGAAGCTGGTTCGAATCGTGGGTCCGTCACTGTCCCGAATGAAGATCGCCGTTCACATACTCGACGACATCAACGGCTCGATCCAGAAGTTCATGCTCATGTTCCTGACGACCAACCTGCTGGTCGGCCTGCTCAGCTGGATCGCGTTTCGCTGGATCGGCCTCGACAACGCCGGGGCCTGGGCGGTGGTTGCGGGCCTGCTGCACGTCGTCCCGTACCTCGGCCCGGCAGCAACAGCCGTCGCAACGGGGCTCGCTGCGTTCATGCAATTCGAGTCCGTCCCAATGGCGCTGCTTGTTGCCGGCGCGTCACTGGCGATCGCGACAGCCGTCGGAACCCTGCTGACCACCTGGATGACCGGCCGCATCGCCAGCATGAACCCGGCAGCCGTGTTCATTTCGCTGCTGTTCTGGGGCTGGCTGTGGGGTGTCTGGGGAATGCTGCTCAGCGTCCCTCTCATCGTCATCGCAAAAGTCGTATCGCAGCACGTGAAGCAGTTGCAACCGCTGGCCGAACTGCTCGGAGATTGAACCGAGGTTCGGCGTTCGATTCAGCGCCCGTGACAGATATCCACCGCTCTCATTGCCGGAGGCCGATGCGCACGCACCGGCCCCTTGTTCAGTTGAAGGTCCCCGGCCCGCGGGAATGCTACTGTTTCTGAGTGCCGTCTTCCTCGGGCGTCGGTTCGTCAACCGCCTTCTTCTTGTCCTTCTTCTTGCCTGTGGCGGGCACCGGCTCGGGCGTGGCCGGTTGCGGTGCCGCCGATGCCGGGACGGTGCCCTGCGGCGGCGGAGTGGCTTCGATAGCTGGTGCCGCAACCTGCGGTGCCGCCGGCGTCGGGTTGACCGGTTTTCCGTGCTGCCCGCCCTTGTCCTGTTGGCTTGACTTGCCGTGCTGCTGCTCTGGCGGCACGGGCGGCACTGGCGGCACCGTGGCTTGCCTCGACGGTACAACCTGCGGCTCGGTCGAGCGTTGCGGTGGTGAGGGAGCATGAACCGGTGGCGTCGCAACCTGCGGCCCAGTGGAGTGTTGCGGTGGTGATGCAGCCTTGACAGGTGGCGCCGTATCCCGTGGCGTCGGCGGCGTCGCAGTGACAGGCTGTCCACGCTGATCGCTCTTTCCCGGTTGCGCCGCGGCCTTGCCCTGTTGAGCGGACTTGCCGCGCTGCTCGGGCGCTTGTGCTGGCGGCGGCGGAAGCGCGGACGGTGGTGCTTCGGGCGCCTTCGCAATCACGTTGACTACCGGCGCGGGCGCGGCAGCACTTCGCTTCAGTTGTCTGCGCGCACTATCGTCGAGCGGCATGCCAGGGTTTGCCTGGAGTTGCGGCTGTTGAGCCGCGAATCCGACATGCGCCGGCGGCGGTGCGGTGCGGGCGACGACTGGCCGCTCGAACACGCGGGGCGGCGGCGGCTTGTCGTGCCGGGAAGCCGCACCACGCACACTCCGTTCCGTCGGAGCCACGCGCGGCGCGAATTCCACCGGCTCACTGGCGATCGACTGCGTGGAAACGCGAACCATTGCTCTGGCCACCGGCTGCGATTGTTCGAACGCCGTCCTCGGTACGGCGACCACGGCTCCGGGCACCTGCCGGTTGACATACACATTGTTGGTCGCGTTCGTATTATTGTAATAGTTGTTGATGACGGTGTTGTTGATCACCGTATTGCTGCGGTTTATGTCCTGGAAATACTGCCGGCTCACCGGGTAGGACGGCCGATAGACGTCGCGTGGCCCCAGCGGGAACCACGCGATTCCACCGACGTTGCCGTGGGAACCCTGGAGCCGGAAGTTGCTGCCGCCCAGGAAAACGACCAATGCCGGGGCATAGTACGTGCGGGCACGAATCGGTCCGGGCACCCAGCCCCAGGTTCCGCCGAAATTCGTCCAGCGGCCATAATGCGACACGGCGAAACCCCAGGGGGCGTCATCTATCCACGTCCAACCCCAGGGGTCGATCCACGCCCAGTGTCCATCGCGGTACGGCGCCCAACCGGCGGCCACGCGATTCGGGACCCAGACGTTGCCGAAAGTCGCATTGACCCGCCAGGTGCCATTCGCATCCAGGTCCTGGTAGCCGATGACGTCCTGCGAAACGTAACGCGCGGAACTCGAGTTTTCATACATTTGGTCACGGTTGCGCGACCAGCGATCGAAGTCGTCAAACTGCGGCGCATCGAAGTAATCGTAGGCGCGCAGTCCGGTACCCATGAAGCGATAGGACTGCCGTGAGTCGATCACGTAGGCCGCACGTTCGCCGTAGGCTTCTCCCTGCCCGCTGCGCACGACGATTGTCGTCGCACTGCCGTCGGGGTCCACATCGATCCGGTATTCACCCGGTTGTCGCGGCGTGAAGGCGAGATTGGGCGTGTCGACTTCGAACACCTGCCTGGGCTCCAGGCGAAGCACACGCACATTCAACCTGCCCTGCGTGAGCTGCAGCTGGGCGATTTGGTCGTCCATGTTCAGAATGGACGCACCGGTACCGGCGTCCATCCGAATCATGGCTCCGCCCACCTGGAGTTCGGCCCGGGCGCCTTCATCCACCCAGAGCCGGTCGCCGCTGGTGAGAGGCCGGTTGATCACCGCATCGAACCAGTCATTCTCGCCCGCTGGTGAAAAGCTTACCGGGCCGGTCGTGTAGCCCAGACGAGCGACGCGCGACGGCGGATCCGCCAGGGCCGCGGCGCTGACAGCCATCACCGCCGCACTTGCCACCACCGCAATGATCCGTAGCCGGAGAACTTCGATATTCATGACTTCCCTTCCGCAGTGAATGCGCCCTGTGTCGCAGGCCGCGTGGCCCGGCGCATGGGCCGGGAAATGACTATGCATCGCCGCGGTACCCCGATCTGTACGGCAGAGCGCATAAAAAAGGTGCGGCGCTTCAACGACCCGTGTCGCTTCGAGGCGGCAATGCCATTCGGGGCCAATGTTCGATACCGCACCGACTTCGATTGCCACCCACGTGACAATTCGAACCGTTCATACACAGGTACGGAAAGATCATGAAAACGACAATTGCCATTTCCATTCTGCTTGCCGGCGTGCTGGCTGGTCCCGTCGCGGCAGTGGCCGCGGACTCGGACACGGATCGCTCCAATCCCGAAGCCTTTGTAAAGGATTCAGCGATCACGACGGCGGTCAAGGCCCAGTTGGCGGCGAAGCACATCAACAGCCTCGGGAACATCAGCGTCGACACCGACAAGAACGGCGTCGTCTGGCTGAGCGGCACTGCCCATACGCAGGAAGCGATCGACCAGGCCATCTCGATCACGCGCGCGACCGAAGGAGTGAAGTCGGTCCACAGCACGCTCACCGTCAAGAAAGACGATTGACGCCATGGTTTGAGGCCCACGCATCGTACCCCCGAATGCGTCGCCCGGAGGCGCACCACGTCAAAAGCGTGGTGCGCCGCTTTTACAAGGAATCCCAAACATGAAAACCACATTTCTGCTCATTGCAATCACTGCCTGGACCGTGTCGTCGGTGACTCCGGCCTATGCGCAGGACGTGGCCGCTCCGGTTTCCGCACAGGACACGGCCGTTCCGGCCACGCCTGCCATGAGCACGGAGATGGACGCACAAGTGTCCCGGATGCGCGAGAACATGTCCGCCGCACAGCAGCAGATGGAGAGATTCCGCGCGACGACCGACCCGAAAGGACGCCGAGAGCTGATGCGAGACCACATGAAGACCATTCAGGACAGCATGACGCTCATGCACAACATGAAGGGCCCCATGACGATGAGCGGTGCCCCGGCAAGCAACATGCAGATGCCGCCCGGCAGGCCCATGGCCGGTGGCGACATGATGAATCACCGCGAGATGATGCAGGGGCACATGATGATGATGCAGATGATGCTGGAACTGATGGTTCAGCAGGACCAGATGATGATGGAGTCGATTCCCACCAAGTAGGCGCTCGAGACAATCCATGAATGCGAGTTGGGCCGTGAGTCGGCAAGCACATACAGCGGCCGGCCTGTCACTGCTGCTGGCGGTGGGCTGCGCCGGTTTGAAAGATACGCCGCCTGCAACGGCGCCGGTTTCGACACAGGTTTCGAGACCGGTCGTTGAGCTGCCGCCGATCCAGGTTCCAGCGCCTGTGCCCGCGGCCGCCGAGGCACCGGAGTCACGCGCAGCGCCGACTGCACCCACCCCGGTACAGCCGGTGCGCCCGCCCACGCCTGCCGCGGCGACGCCGCCCGCTGCACCGAAGGTCGCGAGCAGTTCCGCAGCAGTTACTCCGGTCACCGTGGCCAGGTCGCAGCCTTCCGCTGTCGCCACGCCAGCACGGCCGCCCGCACCCGCGCCGACAACGGCCCCGAAGGCAGCCCAGGCGCCCGTCGCGGCCAGGCCGGCGACGCCGCCGCTGGACCTCAAGTCGCTCGAAACACGACTCCGCGAAACCAAGGCGGTCGGCGTGTTTACCAAGCTTTCGCTCAAGAACCAGGTCGATGACCTGCTGAATCAGTTCCGCGCGTATCACAAGAGCCAGACACCGGCGCTCGCTGCGCTGCGACAGTCGTACAACCTGCTGATGCTCAAGGTGCTCGCCCTGCTGCAGGACAGTGATCCAGCGCTTGCCCGCGACATCGTTGCATCGCGCGAGGCAATATGGGGCATCCTGGCGGATCCAAAAAAATTCAACGAATCCAATCTGATGGCAGGAGTATTGCCGTGAGAATACGTAACACGAGCCTGGTGGTGATCGCCATGTCGACGGCGATTTGTCCTGGCCTGTCGCTCGCCGAAGATCCCGCGAGCAGCACGGTTCCAGTGGCGAAGGACCTGGCGGCAGTGATCGCCCTGCAAGGCTTACCCTGCGGGAAGGTCGTAAGCGTCCAGCAGCAGGGCGAGAGCGATTACATCGCGTCTTGCGAGGACGGCAATCACTACCGTGTATTCGTAAACGCAGATGGTCGCGTCATCGCAGAGAAGCAATAGCGTCCGGCCCGCTGATCATGCATCGTTTTTGCCGCTGGCAATCGCCGCGGCGACCGCATCCCACGTTGCGTCGAAGGCTTCGCGGGTGAATCCAGCGCCCGAGGGCAACCAGTCCCCGGCACTCCCGCCAGCGAGGGTGAAATGACCGACCACGTCGAGGTGATCGGCGCGTGCCACGTGCACCACCCGGCCATGCAGCTGGCTCAGCGTCGGCACGATTCCGTCGCTGATGCCTGGCGTCACCTTGAAGCGAAGCCCTCGATCGAGCAGCCGCTGCGTCGCCTTCGACGGTTTCGGGTACGCGTAGCGCGGATGCGACTCGGCCGTCAGTCCGTGCAGCAGCCTGAAAAGCGCGCGCAGTGCGACGTACTCTGGATCGAGGAGTTCCCTCAACTTGAAATCCTCGCGCGGCCTGGGTACGCCCGTTACCACACAGCCATAGCGGATCCCGGCCCGATCGGAAACGGCCGCGTCGAACAACTCGATACCCTCGGGTGTGAGCTGCAGCAGCGCACCCTGGTCCTGCTCGATGTCGCGCAGGTATTTCCACAGGGGGTCTCTCCGGTCGACGCTGATCCCTCGCAACAGCCCACCGGCAATTCTATCGAGCAGGCTTCCACTTCGACCCAGCCGGTCGTCGAGCCTTGCGACGACCCCGATGGCCTTGCTTGCGGCGAAAATCGCTCGGCGGCCCTCCCCCGACGTAGCGAGCGCGCTCAACATCAGCAAAAGCATCTGGCCCTTGACCGAAATGAAGTGGTTGGCGAGAGGCGTTCCATGATGCGGCGTACTCACGGAAGTGGCTGACCGGGTCCGCCGGGCAATGCGCTCCCCGGAATCACCGCTTGCGAACTTCACGCCAGGCGTCAGGAGCATGCGCACGTCGAGTCCACCCGTTGAATGGCCGACGAAGTGCAGGTCGCGGGCACTGAGGCCGCCGTTGCTCACCACCTGGCGGCACAGCGCGCTGGCCCGTCGCGGGATCGAAGCCGTCGGCTGCGTCGTGCAACATACTATGCGTGCCTCGACACCGCGCTTGCGCAGCGCGAGTCCAAGCGAGCGCTCGACGTCCTCGAAGTAACTGATCGTGCCGACGGTCGTGAATCCGAGGAAGCCCGGCACCAGGAACACGAGTGGCTTGCTCATGGGCGAATTATGCTCGCCTGCGCACGATTCGACCCCTGTGGGGAACCGAGCGGCGCGCTGCCGCGCTACCGCAACCACACCACAATCAATGGCTTGCGTTCCGCCAGCAGCAACGGTCCTCAGGCATACAGACAGCACCGAGCCGGGTCGCTATGGTGCCCTGGTGACTGAGTCAAGACTCGTGGTCTACGGTGCGATCGCTGCGAACCTCGCCATCGCAGTGACGAAGTTCATTGCTGCCGCGGTCACCGGCAGTTCCGCGATGCTGTCGGAGGGAATTCATTCCGTCGTCGATACCGGAAACGGCGTGCTGCTGCTTGTAGGAATGAAGCTGAGCCAGCGGCAAGCCACACCCGAACACCCCTTCGGGCATGGCAAGGAACTGTACTTCTGGAGCCTCATGGTCGCGGTGCTGATTTTCGGACTAGGCGGCGGAATTTCGGCCTACGAGGGAGTTCTGCACATGCTTCATCCACTTCCGCTGCGGGATCCCACCTGGAATTACGTCGTGCTCGGCGCAGCGGCGGTGTTCGAAAGCGGGAGCTTCGCGATCGCACTGCGCCAGTTTCTCAGGACGAACCGCGACGTCCCATTCTGGCGCTCGCTCAAGTCCAGCAAGGACCCCACGACCTATACGGTGCTTGCCGAAGACGCCGCCGCGCTCGCCGGCCTGGCAGTGGCGGCCGTCGGCGTCTACCTGAGTCATCGCCTCGATCTGCCCATAGTCGATGGAGCGGCATCGGTCGCGATCGGCGTCATGCTGGCGGGCGTGGCCGTGCTGTTGATTCGCGAATCGAGGGGCCTGCTCATCGGCGAGGGTGTCCGGCCGGAAACGGCGAGTGCGATCCGGGATATCGCCTTGCGCAACCCGCACGTGCGCGCAGCAGCCGCCCCGCTTTCGATGTACCTGGGACCAGATGAAATACTGCTGACGCTCGACGTCGGTTTCGAGCGGAAGTCAACGGCCGACGACATCGTCGCCGCAGTTGCGAGCATCGAGCGGGACATCAGGTCGCGATACCCGAAGATCACCCGCATCTATATCGAGGCGCGATCGATCAGCGAAGCGACGCGCGGAATCCAGGCCGTCAGGCCAGGTTCCTGATGTCTTCCTTCAGGTCCTCATACAGGACCTTCTTATCGGCGGCGTTCTTCTCGGCAACGCCTTTCTTTTCCATGGCCTTGTTGCCGACAAGCTTGCCGGTCACTTCCTTGATCCGTCCTTCGACGGCCTTCACTCGGCTCTTGATCTGCTTCTTGTTCATGGCTTTCCCTCATGTGCTGAGTTGCGGCAATTCAGTGGCGGGTGCGCATGCCTTTACCGCGCGGTGCAGCCCGGCGCCTGCACAAGCTGACGCCGGGACCCCGGACTCTGCCGGTCACTCGTCAATCACGCGTCAGCCAGCTTCTTGACGTCTTCCTTGAGGTCGGCACGGGCCGCCTGGTGCTTGCCGGCGATCTTCTCGGCCTTGCCCTTCGCTTCGAGACTTTCGTTGCCCACCAGCTTGCCCGCAACCTCCTTGACCTTGCCTTGGGCTTCCTTCATGTGGCCTTCGACATGCTTCGTGCTCATGATTTTTCCTCGATGGTGTCTTTGAATCGTTCTGTGACGCACCGAACCACGTGTCCGGCTGTCAAATGAAGAATAGGCGCACGAGCGGACAGGGTCTGTCCGCCAGCGCACGGACACGCTGCCAAGTGCTTGATTTCCTGGAGTGACGTGCTTACGCAGGCTCTGCGTCGCGCGTCCGGAGGGTCAGGTGCGTCGCGGCTCGAGCACCACCGCGATCGCCAACGGCAGGCATGTTCCGATGCACGCGGCGGCCAATACGTCGGTTGGCCAGTGGACGCCCAGCACCAGGCGCGACAACGCAATAAGGGAGATCCACAGGAACGCCACCGACAGCGCGAGCTTGTGGCCTGCGGGCCACATCCGGCCGACACAGATCGATGCCGCGATGGCAAATGACGTGACGACTAGAGTATGACCGCTGGGAAAGCTGGATCCCCAATACCAATCGCTGGACCAGAGCGCCGGTCTAGCCCGGCCAGCAATCATCTTGACGACATAGACCACGATCGCACTGCTTGTCACCGACGCAGTGATAAGCAGCGCCTCGAAGCGACGTCCGGCCAATAGAAACGCGATCATGGTGACGATCGTGAGCGGAATAAGAAAGTTCGCCGACCCGGTAAACGACACCGCTTCAAAGTACCCTGTCAGCGTAACCGGAACGTGCCGGCGGATAAAAAGCAGCACCGCCTGGTCGATCGGACCGGTTTCTCCGCCCAATGCATCCTCGGCAACCTCCATGGCCGCGACAAGAAGGACAAGCGCGATCAGGCTCGTCACTCCGCGCTTCGACAGGGGTGTCGACCAGGCCGCGCGGCCACCGCGTACGAGTGCACCGAACGCGAGATACAGGACCGCGACGATGACAGCCAGCTTGGCGATTTCCTCCACAAGATCGAACTTCATGACCGCACCGATGACCGCCGACCGACGGACGCCCGAGGCGACAGACCCTGGGTCGCGAATTCTCTGCAGAACGGGTGTGGACGCCGCACTTGAGACGCGTTTCGGCGAGCGAAGGAACAGCGCGACGACTGGATAACGAATCGATCCCGCAGATGATGACGATTCACATACGACACCGTACGTAGATGCCAAGTTTACGTCATGCATGCAGGTTGGGTACCGTCGTTTGATCGGGCGAGAGGGATGCCAATGACGACTGCCGATCCATCGGCGGAAGTTCGCGACAACAAATTGCTGGCCGCACTCCCGGATTGCGAGCGCGAGCGTTTGCAGCCGAGCCTTCAGCCGGTATTCCTCAAGCAAGGCCAGGTCCTGTACGAGCCCGGCGTGAAGCTCAAGGACGCATACTTCCCGACTACGGCCATCGTCTCGCTCGAGTACCTGACGGCTGAGGGTGCCTCCGCCGAGTTCGCGATCGTCGGCAACGAGGGGCTTGTCGGCATTGCGCTTTTCATGGGCGGTGATTCGCGGCCAAACCGGGCAATCGTAGAGATGCAAGGCTGGGCCTGGCGCCTCACGAGCGACCTCTTGACGAAGGAATTTGCACGCGGCGGCGCGCTTCAGCACGTAATGCTGCTCTACACGCAGGCGCTCATTACACTGACGGCCCAGACCGTCGTCTGCAACCGGCATCACTCGGTGGACCAGCAATTGTGCCGCTGGCTGCTGCTGGTCCTGGACCGACTGCCGTCCAGCGAATTGACGATCACCCAGGACCTCATTGCCAACATGCTCGGCGTCCGCCGTGAAAGCGTGACCGGGGCGGTCAGAAAGCTGCAGAAGCTTGGCGTCATCAGTCACAGCCGCGGACACATCGCCGTTCTGGACCGGCCGGCGCTCGAAAGACTGTGTTGCGAGTGCTACGCCGTGGTCAGGAAGGAAACCGATCGCCTGCTGGAGTTTGCGCACCAGTAGTCCAAAGGACCCCGGGGAACATTGCAACCTCGCCAAGGTCCGAACTCGTCGGCCTGACTGCTCCGTTCGCTGGCGTACAGAACATTTCGGCGGGCGCGCCTATACATGTTCCTGCGCGACCCGGTTGCCTCCGGTTGACCGTTCGTGCGCAAGGACAACCGTAATGCCGAGCTTGCTTCGTTCGCTGGTCTTCACATCACTGATTGGGCTCGTCGCCCTGCCGGGCATGGCAGTCGCCTCCGGCGCAGTGGATCGATCGCCACCGAGCGACGCGCCTCAATCGGCAAACACCCCAGCCGGCACCGGCAGGGAACACGCATCCAGCACCGATCTCGATAAATCCTACAGCTGGGACACAAGCGATGTCCGGCAGTCCGCGGTGGTATCGCTGCCGGACGAGCTCTCGGATCCGGTGTGGACGGTGGCGCAGATTGCGGTCGCCGTGCTGATGATGGTGATGATCGCCCTCGGACTCACGATCACGTTCACGTTGCTGCGCAAGGACATGAAGCAGCGGCGTCGAGCCGTTTACCGCGCGCGCGGCCGGCCGAGAGCGGGTTTTTGAGCGACTGCTACTGCAATACGCGGCGACCACGCCTGTGCCACGAAGACAACGGTTGTTGATGGCCAGGCCCACCTGCGGCCCCTGGGTCACTGGACTCCTGCTGCTCGGTCTAGCTGGCTGTGGCGACCTGGCGACATTGCCCGCGAGCGCGGGCTTCGGCCCCGAACCGGCACTGCCACCGCCGCACCAGACACTGATACCGACGGTTCACATCGCTCCAGCGAAGGGCTGGCCATCGGAAACGACGCCGGTGGCAGCTGCCGGACTGGCGGTGAATGCGTACGCGGCCGGCCTCGATCACCCCCGCTGGCTGTACGTGCTTCCCAATGGCGACGTACTCGTCGCGGAGAGCAACGGCCCGCCCCGCCCGGGTGACACGAGCGGCCTCAAGGGCTGGGTGATGAACCTGGTCATGGAGCGGGCCGGAGCGACAGTCCCGAGCGCGAACCGTATCACGCTACTGCGCGACAGCAACGGGGACGGCATCGCTGAGACTCGAACCGCGTTCCTGACCGGGCTGAATTCACCTTTCGGCATGGCTCTGGTCGGCAATGAGCTTTATGTCGCCAACACCGATTCGGTCATGCGTTTCCCCTACAACGCGGGTGACATGCAGATTACGGCGTCCGGCCAGAAGGTCGTCGATCTGCCCGCGGGCACGATCAACCACCACTGGACCAGGAACATCATTGCCAGCCGGGATGGATCGCGCCTCTACGTAACGGTCGGCTCGAACAGCAATGTGGGCGAAAACGGCATGGAGAACGAGGTCAATCGTGCTGCCATCCTGGAAGTTGACCTCGCAACCGGCGATTCGCGGCTCTTCGCGTCCGGACTCCGCAATCCAAACGGGCTGGACTGGGAGCCTCAAACCGGCGCGCTGTGGACCGCCGTCAACGAGCGCGATGAAATTGGCAGCGACCTCGTTCCCGACTTCATGACAGCGGTGCAGGACGGCGCATTCTACGGCTGGCCCTACAGCTATTACGGCCAGCACGTCGATGCGCGGGTGACGCCCCAGCGCCCCGACCTGGTCGCTCGTGCCGTCGTGCCTGACTACGCGCTCGGCGCACACACTGCTTCGCTCGGGCTGGTGTTCTATCGGGGTGGCCTGCTTCCGCAGCGCTATGCCGGCGGGGTGTTCATTGGCCAGCACGGGTCCTGGAATCGGCAGCCGAGGAGCGGCTACAAGGTCATATTTGTGGCTTTTGCCGATGGGCATCCGGTGGGAGCACCTGAAGAGGTCCTGACAGGTTTCGTAGACGCGCAGGGCAACGCCATGGGCCGTCCCGTCGGCGTGGCGGTGGACCGGACGGGCGCGCTGCTCGTCGCGGACGATGTTGGCAATGTCATCTGGCGCGTGTCACCTGCCGCTCCCCGGCAGTGAATGGTCCAGCGCGCTCACCCTCCTGAAAGGAAACTCAATTCATGAACACCACAATCAAGCCACGCCACCGCGCCTCTCGTCGTCGCTTCGGTATTGCTGCCCGTCGGTGACGCGATTGCCGATTGGGCACCGTTGTTCCAGCTAATCGGCGTGGACGATGCGACGTTTGTGGGCGTGCGGCTCGGGAACGATCCAGGGCTGGTCGGCCTGCTGCGTGCCCCCGATGCCGTGCTGATCGACTCCGGTGGGTCCGTCGGGAAGCTCGATACACCGCAGTTGGCGCGCGATCAGTGGCCACACGGAGCCCCGCACCTGGCAGCTCCCACCCGACCGCTCGAGGGCGGCGACGAAATGGTTGTCAACGATCATCGCGCGGCGCCGACTGACGTTCGTGCTGGCAAGCGCCGCCGCGGGTGTCGAGCCGACCGACCTGGCCCGACGCATTCACGCCCGGACAGGTCTTCGGGCGCGCACTGCAGGCGAATTCAAGGAAGACACCGTTCGCTGGACGCTGGTCAACTCGGAAGACGTCGGTGACGTCGGTGCAATGCTCACGCTGGCCATCACGGTCGGCTTCGGGATCACTGCAGTGCTGCTCTACCTGTTCACGACAGAGCACCTGAAGGACTATGCGGTGCTCAAGTCCATGGGCGCGACCTCCGGCCTGCTGCTGCGGATGATCTTCGTGCAAGCCGGTGTCTGCGCGCTCGTAGGGACGGGACTGGGACTCGGCCTGTGCGGAATCGCCGGGCCGATCGTCAGTGCGTGGGGGTTTCCATTCCGCATGATGTGGTTCACGCCACTGCTGGGCAGCGTGATGGTTTTCGTCGTGAGCCTGCTCGCCGCACTGATAAGTGCGCGGCCGGTACTCAAGCTCGAACCAGCAGCCGTGTTCTCCGGCCGCACGTGAGCGCTGGGCTTACCCCAGGAGCGGTCTCCTGGGGCGCCGGTCATTCAGTCTGCTCAGTTCGAATTCGGCGGCGGTGGGACGACTACCGTGGTGGCGCCGGTCTGGCCGGTATCGCCGGTCTGGCCGGTATCGCCGGTCTGGCCGGTTTCGCCGGTCTGGCCCATCTGCCCGGTATCGCCCATCTGGCCCATCTGGCCCATCTGGCCAGTTTCGCCCGTCTGGCCGGTTTCGCCCGTCTGCCCGGAATAGCCGGTATTGCCCTGGGCACCAGTTTCGCCCTGCGGACCGGCGGGGCCAGGCTCGGCAGCCGGCGCGGGAACGGTGACTACGGTGGGCTGTCGCTCACAAGCACTAAGGCCCAGCGCGGCAACCAACGCAAGAATCAGTATCGAACGGTTCATGGTAAATCCTCGAGTTCCAATGGCGGGAGTCAGCCAAGCGGATGGCTTGCGCCATCCACGAGCGTGTCACGACCCGGCGGGCCGCACGTCGCAGATCACCAGAGTAGACACAAGCCACGCTGCGCGCGGTGCGCTAACGTACATTGCGCCGTCGCGGCGCGCTCTTGGCCGCCTTCTCCGGCTTGTAGTCTCCAATGACGGTCTTGACCGGGCAGATACGAACGATCGGGCATTTCTTGCAGCCGATGGCGAGAGCGACAGGACAAAGAGTCATTGGATACTCCGGATCATTTGTGGCGTGTCGCGCCGGCCCCGGCTATCTGGCCGGCACCATTTCACGCGCTGATTGCGTTGCGTTGCGTGCCAAAGGCAACAACGCGGGCGGCGCGCTCGCGCGGTTGCTTGATCCTGGTGAGCCAGACTTCGTACGGGTCCCAAGTCGCAGGAGGCGCGCCGCCAATTACGTTTGAGTCATCGGGGTATCGCTGACTCGATGTCACGTTGCCGTTGGCCTTCATGGTGTCTGCCCAATTCATCGGACGTGCCTAGCTCTTCCTGCCGCCGAGCAGTAGCAAGAAACCGCCGATGGCGATCGCGCCCACGCCGGCCCAGACCGGGATATTGACCGTCTCTTTCTCTTGTACCGACAGCTCGATCGGGCCGAGCTTCGCTTCGTGGGTGTCTTTGGTATAGCTGAAGCTGCCGTAAACCAAGCCTAGGACGCCGGCCACGATCAGTACAATTGCCGCAATCTTTGCTGAGTTCAATTTCTCATCTCCTCGGGTCAGTCATTGTGACCCTGGCCTTTGTCATTGCCTTTGTCCTGGTCTTTGTCCTGGCCTTTGCCATTGCCTTTGTCATTGCCTTTGTCCTGGCCCTTGCCGGCGCCGTCATGTTGCTGGGGCTGCTGCTGTGGCTCAGAGCGTTGCTGCTGTTGCTGCTGCTGCTGTTGATGCTGCTGCTGTTGCTGTTGCTGCTGTGAGTGCTGCCTGGCTTCCACTTCCTCCTGTTGATAGTGCTGGCGCACGACAGGATCGCTCGGCTGGTAGTGGTAATTCTGGCTTCGAATTACCGGCTGCTGTTCGTATCGGGGATATCGATCGCCCGAGTACTGCCGCTGGTAAACAGGCAATGGAGCGGGCGGCGGAGCGGAATTTCTATTCCAGGTGTCCCAGCCGTGTCTTTCCTGCTCCCATTTCTTGCCGTAGTGCTGGTTCCAGCGCGGCGGTGCGTCTCGCGGCCACCCGCGAAAATACGGCGGCGGGCGCTGGTAGTAGCGCACGGGTACCCTGAGTACGTATGTGGGAACGTACATCGGGGACACCATCCCCCACGGCCCGTTGTACCAGGAGCTCGCGTACCAGTTGTCATTCTGGTAAGCCCAGTACATGCCGTCGTAGAAGAAGAGATTAAAACCGGACTGTGGCGCGTAGTAGACAGGGTAGTTCGGAATTCTCTGGTACTGAGGGTAGACCGGCATGTTGATACCGATGCTGAGGCCCGGCACGCCGATCGCGATGCTCACCTCGGCACTGGCCGGGAGCGCCGTCCCCAGCAGCAGGGACGAGAGAATGATTGCGTAGCGCATTTTGCGACCTCCTGATCGACCCAAGGCCATCGCGTCCGGCAGCCATCCATGGCCACGCGTCATAACGCGCGTCGGCCCTGAATGATGTTGAGCAGGATCACGACAACCGCGATCACCAGCAGGATGTGGATGAATCCACCCATGGTGTAGGAAGTGACCAGGCCAAGGAGCCAGAGCACGATGAGGATGACTGCAATTGTCCAGAGCATTGTGTTTCTCCTGCTATTGTTTCGTGAACCACTTGTCGGCCGCCCTGAGCAGCACGAGCGCCGGGACTGCGGCGGCAAGTGTGGTACGGAGATTCATTGATTCTCTCGTGTGCTTGGCGGCGGGAGCGCGGCTCGCGCCGGATCGCTTCCGACCCGACCGCCCGACGCGGAAAGGAAAATGACCCGCGCTACATGACTGGACTGTAGGAGAGTTGAAGGGAGGGGTCTGTGCGGTAGCGCACCGTGCCGCCGCACCTCCAACCGGCGCGCTCAGCGCCTCCTGCCTCCAAGCAACAGGAGCGCGCCACCTATCACGATCACACCCACACCGGCCCAGACCGGTATCCGGACCCGCTGTTTCTCCTGGACGGAGAACTGGATCGGGCCCAGCCTGCCTTCGTGCGTCTCCTTCGTGTAGCTGAAGCCGCCGTACACCAGGCCGAGGGTGCCGGCTGCTAGCAACACGATTGCCACGAGCTTGACGGCGTTCAATGCATTGCCACCCGCGTCCTAGTCGTCGTGCCCCTGGCCATTCTTTTTACCCTTGTCGTTGCCCTGGCCATTTCCGCCCTTGGATTCCTTCTGCGAGTGCTGCTTGTAGCGCACGTTTTCCTGCTCGTAATACTGCCTGACGACAGGATCACTCGGCTGGTAATGGTAGTACTCGCTGCGATACATCGGCTGCTGGTCCACATGAGGATACCTGCTACCGGAGTACTGCTGCTGGTAGACGGGCAGTGGCGCGGCCCGGGGAGCGTAATTCCGGTCCCACTGGTCCCAGCCATGCCTCTGCTGCTCCCAGTGCTCTCCGTAATGCTGACCCCAGCGCGGCGGTGAGTCGTTCGGCCACCCGCGGAAGTACGGTGGAGGCACGCGGTAGTAGCGTACCGGCACTCTCAGCACGTACGCGGGAACATACATGGGGGACACGAGGCCCCAGGGCCCGTTGTACCAGGAACTCGCGTACCAGTTGTCATTCTGGTAAGCCCAGTACATGCCGTCGTAGAAGAAGAGATTGAGGCCGGCCTGTGGCGCGTAATAAACGGGGTAGCCGGGCACCCTGGCGAACTGCGGGTAGCCCGGCATGTTGATGCCAATGCTCACGTTGGGCGTGCCGATGCCGATGCTGACCTGGGCGTTGGCCGGCAGGACCGGCGCGAGCAACAGCGACGACAGAATGAGTGTGTAACGCATCTTTTGCACCCTGAGGCGGAAGGCAGGAGTCGACGTCCTGAGGCGGCGCGAGCACGAACCGACAGCCCGCGAGGGCCGCAATTCGTCCCAATTGATTAGACAACGCTTCAGGAGCCCGTTGGTTGACAGCGCCAACGACTTACCCGAATTGAGGCCGCCAACACACTGCGCCGGCGCTGGCATCCGGCCCGCCCGCCGGGCGCGACTAGCGGCCGCGGAACACGGCCTCGCGCCGCTCCACGAACGATCGCACGCCCTCCGCGGCGTCCTCGCTGCGCATCACTTCGGCCATGCCACGGAAAGTGGGCTCGATCGCCGCCGCCTCTCCATCCAGCATGCAAGTGCGCGACGAGCGCAGGCTACCCTGCACCCCGAGCGGCGCCGCCTTCGCGACGCGCGAGGCGAGCGCGAGCGCCGCGTCGAGCTGTTCGCCCGGTGCGCATAGCTGCTGCACGAGTCCCAGCCGGTGCGCCTCTTCCGCACCAAGTTCGTCGCCGGTGAGCAGGTAGCGTTGCGCGTTGCCCCAACCGATCTCCTTCGGCAGGCGCAGAGTCGCGCCGCCGCAGGCGTAAAAGCCGCGCTTCACCTCCAGCATCGCAAAGCGCGTGTCGGTCGCGGCGACCCGAAGGTCCGTATTCAGCAACAACTCCCAGCCCCAGGTGTAGCAGCGGCCCTGCACGGCGATCACCAGCGGCTTCGACACTCGGGGACCGCTCATCGAGAACGGGTCTATCTCGCCCTCCCCGATCGGGAACGGGGACCCCGCCGCAAATGCCTCCGCCCAGTCATTCAGGTCCACGCCCGAGGTGAAGTGCGGCCCTTCGGCCCAGACCACGCCGACCCACAGGTCGGGATCGTGCTCGAGACGGTGGAATGCCCGCGCGAGCGCGTGGAACATGTCTCGGCTGAGTGCGTTCATCTTCTGCGGGCGCCGCACGCCCATGACGAGCAGGTGATCGCGTTTTTCGACCTGGATATCCATCGCGTTGCTCCTCACCTTGGCTGATCGCCGAATCATGACGCAGAATCGCCTGCCATGCGTATCGATCCACAGCGGGCCCTGGCGGCCCTGGCACTTTCAATCTCCTGCGGTGCCGCTTTGGCGGCTACCGAAAAATCGGTGCCAGGCACCGATTTTCTGAAGATCACTGCAGTGGCGCCTGGCTACGCGGGGCGGAACACGTCGGACGACCGCTGGTTCATCTACCTCGAGGGCTACATCGACAACGGGGCGACCGCACGGCTCGAGCGCGTACTCGACGCGGAACGCGTACGCAGCGCGGTCGTCTACTTAGACTCGCCGGGTGGACACGTGGTCGAGGCGATGGCGCTCGGTCGCGCGCTCAGGGAACGCGGCTATGCGACCAGCGTCGGGGTCCGTGCGCCTGGTTCCGCGCTGCCACGCGCAGGGCGGTGCTACAGCGCCTGCCCGATCGCCTACGCTGGCGGCGTACGGCGCTCGCTGGAACCTGGCTCGGTCCTCGGTGCCCACCGCGCCGCCAACAGCGTGCCAGTGCCTGACGAGACCGCATTCCAGCAGGTAGTGACCGGCCAGGTGAAGGATTACCTGATCCAGATGGGCGTCAGTCCCGAACTCGTGACGGTAATGTCCGGCGTGCCGCACCAAGCCATTCGCGAGCTCACGACGGACGAGGCGGTTCGACTCCGCCTGGTGAACGCTGGCGATCCTTAGGCGGAATCCTGACCGACCCCAGGTAATCGCAGGCCGTCGAAGGCACCAGTCAGATGCCGAGTTGCCGCGAGGCAAGCTCCTTCATGATTTCCTCGGTCCCACCACCGATCATCGCGACCTTGACCTCGCGGTAGATTCGCTCGCTTGCGGAGCCTCGCATGTAACCCATGCCGCCGAGGATCTGCACCGCCTGGTCCGCGCAGAACTGCATCGCCTGCGTGGCGTGGTTCTTCAGCATGCACACCTCCGCGATCCACTGGGCATCGGCCTGGCCGGCATCGGCGCGATCGGCAACGTTCGAGAGCCAGGCGCGCGTCGACTCGATGCGCATTCGCATGTCCACGAGCTTGTGCCTGACTGCCTGGTGGCTCACCAGCGAAGCGCCGAAAGTCTTGCGCTCGCGCGCCCACGCCAGCGCCTCGTCATAGCAGCATTCGGACATGCCGAGCGCCATCGCCGCCATGGAGAGGCGCTCGCCATTGAAGTTGGTCATGATGATCCTGAAACCCTTGCCCTCCTCGCCGACCAGGTTCTCGACGGGCACCTGCACGCCGTCGAATCGCAGGTGCGCGGTGTCGGAGCATAGCCAGCCCATCTTCCTGAGCGGTGCACGTGTCAGGCCTGGCGCATCACCGGGAATCGCGAGCATCGATATCCCGCCGGCGCCCTTGTTGTCGGGATCGGTGCGCACGGCGGCAGTGATCCAGTCGGCGCGCATGCCGGAAGTGATGAACACCTTCTCGCCATCCACCACGTAGTGGTCGCCTTCCCGTCGGGCCGTGGTTCGAAGCCCGGACACGTCGGATCCGCAGCCCGGCTCGGTGATGCCGAGTGCCGAGATCTTCGCGCCTGCGAGCACGTCCGGGATCACGCGCCGCTTCAGTTCGTCGCTGCCGTGGTTCAGGATCGGCGGCAACCCGATCGAATGGCTGAACGCACCAGCCAGGACGCCGCCGCTGCCGGTGTAGCGCGACAGCGTGCGGGAGAGCACGACCCTGGCAGCCCAAGGCGCCGGCGCACCGCCCAGTTCCTCCGGATAGCCGAGGCCCAGCCAGCCCATGTCGGCGAGCTTGCGGTAAAGGTCTCGAGGGAATTCGCCCGCCTCCTCCCACGCCTCGAGGTAGGGACAGATCTCGGCAAGCGCGAAGCGCTTCGCCATTTCCTCAATTACGGCCAGGTCTTCTGTCTCGTATTCGCTCATTGCCGTTCCATTTGAATGGCCTCGCTGCTGATTTCGACCGGCATCTGCGCAATGAATTCGAATCGCCTCTGCCGGCGCCGTATCGGCCACCAGTCGTATAGAAAGATCTCTGCGGGTCGCCACAGCGCGACCCAGCCGATCACCACCAGGCCCTCGGTGATCACACCGTTGCTGCCGCGCGCCGCAAGCCAACCTACTAATGACAGGCAGGCGAACATGAACGCCAGACCGATAACCAGGTTCAGCAGACCGAGGGTGAGCAGGCGACGAAGTTCGACCTGCGTCTGCCAGGCACGGTACTCGAAATAGTGCACAAGGGCCTCGGGCAGCGTCCTCGCGTCCGCGGAGGCGCGTTCCGCGTCAGGCAGGTGGACGACCAGCTTGCACGACTCTCGCGGGCCGATCTCGCGAACCGCATCCTCGATGTACGCCTCGGCCGCCGGGTCGAGGTCCTTCTCGCGAAAAGGTGCCGGATCGAGATGATTGAACAGTTGGCGCAATTCGCGCAACCGGATCTCGATCAGCCAGGTGTCACCCTCGCGGCGATACGCGGACGATTGCATCATTACCCCGCAAGGCGCCCGGCCGTTTCCTGCCACAGCGCCGCATACACCATTGCCGCCGGACTGCCCGGGGCGAACGACGGCAGTGGCGCCCGCCGTACCGTCATGCGCTCGATCTCGCTCCAGTACGGGATCTCAGTCTCCAGGATTCCAGGGTACTGCGCCCGCGCACCCTCGATGATCTCACGGTGCAGCGAACGGCGCCGGTCCACCATCGAGAAGAACGGCAGGACCCGGAGGTCCGGCCAGCCGGCCCTCTCCACGAACGCGACCAGCTGGTCGATCATGCGCAGCGAGAGCGGCGCCGGCAGCATCGGCACGATCAGCGCATCCGCCGCCCGCAGCACGTTCTCCGACAGCAGCGACATGCCGGGCGGGCAGTCGAGGACCAGCAGGTCGCAATCATCGTGCAGCGTGCGGCTCATCATCATCAGCTGCCTGGTCGGATGCTTTCGCTCGCTCATGTGAATGTCGAAGTTCCGGTAGGAAACGTCGGCGGGCAGCAGTCTCAGGTTTTCGTGGTCGGTCCCGGCGAGCAGCTCGGGCAACTCACGCCTGCCTTGCACGAGCTTTTTGGCGGAGGCGCGCTCGTTCGGCTCTCCTCGCAGGATGTAGGTCGCCGCCCCCTGCGGATCGATGTCCCAGAGGATCGTCCGTCGGCCCGAGGCGGCCGCGAGCCAGGCGAGGTTCACCGCCGTGGTGGTCTTGCCGACGCCGCCCTTGATGTTCGTGACCGCAAGGATCTGCATTTTCGGCTCATCATAGCGCGGCCGGGGGCGCCGATCTGTCATCCTGATGAAACGTGCCTGTGGGATGATGGACAGCCAGGTGACGACGGGCGGGACTTCAATGGGCAAGGAAGAGCAATCCAGCCGGAAGACATTCCTCCGTGAGACGTGGCTCGACCGCGACCTGAGCTGGCTCGAGTTCAACCGTCGCGTGCTCAGCGAAGCGCTGGACGACCGCACGCCGCTGCTCGAGCGCCTTAAATTCCTGGGTATATTCACTTCCAACCTCGACGAGTTCTTCATGAAGCGCGTCGGGGCGATGCGCACGCGCGCCTACGCCAGCGGCAGCCGGGCATCCGTCGAGGCGTTCAACGCCCACATCGGGAAGCTGCGCAGCGCCCTGTTCCCGATGCTGCTCGAGCAGGCCGACTGCTTCTCGGCGCTTCGGCCCTTGCTGGCCGCGCACGGCGTCCGGCTCGCCGAATGGGACGATCTGACCGATGCGCAGCGGCGCGAGGCGTCCGATTACTTCGACACCCACGTTTCACCCGCGCTCACGCCGCTCAGCCTCGATCCGACACATCCGTTCCCGTTCATGTCGAACCTCTCGCTGTCCTGGGGGTTCGTGTTGCGCGACCCGGTGTCGGACGAGCGGGTCAGCGTGCGTGTGAAGGTGCCGCCAACGATCCTGCAGTGGCTGTTGTTGCGCACGGACGTGCCGGCCGGCGAGCAGTGCTTCGTGTCGCTGCAGGACCTGGTGCTGCGCAACGCGCACAAGCTGTTTCCCGGCGTGAGCATCGAGGAAGCGACGCTGTTCCGCGTCTCGCGCAACGCAGACATCGCGATCGAGGAAGACAGCGACAACAGCATCCGCGAGCTTATCGAGGAACAGGTGCGCCAGCGCAGGTTCCAGCCGGTCGTGCGTCTCGAGTTCCGGGGTACCCCGCAGGCGGAGATCCGCGCCGGCCTCGTCGACCGCTTCGAACTGCGCGACAGCGACGTCTACGAGCTTCCGGGACTGCTCGATTACACCGCCCTCTTCCAGCTCGCCTCGCTTCCGGTGCCGGAGCTGCGCGACGCGCCCTGGACACCGATGATCCCGCTCGGGCAGGACCCGGAAGCCGACCTGTTCGCGGCCATCCGCGCCGGCGACGTCCTGGTCCATCACCCCTACGAGAGTTTCGACGCGACGGTCGAGCGCTTCATTCGCGATGCCGCGGACGACCTCAACACGACCACGATCAAGATGACGGTGTACCGGCTCGGTGACGACACGCCGTTCGTGCGCTCACTGATCAAGGCGGCGGAGAATGGCAAGCAGGTCGCGTGCCTGGTGGAGCTTACCGCCCGCTTCGACGAGGAACGTAACCTGCACTGGGCCAACGAGTTGCAGAAGGCCGGCGATCACGTAATTTACGGCATGCGCGGACTCAAGACACATACCAAGCTCGCGCTGGTCGTTCGCCGGGAAGGCGAAGGCCTGCGCAGCTACGCGCACATCGGCACCGGCAACTACCACGTCAAGACGGCGCGCATGTACACGGACTTCGGACTGTTTACCTGCGACCCGGCGATCACCCGCGACGTTGTTACTTTGTTCCACCATTTGACCGGGTATTCCCGAGAGCCGGTCTTCGAGCGCCTGCTGGTGGCACCGATCAACATGCGCGAGCGCTTCATCGAGTTGATCGAGCGCGAGGCTGCCAATGCGCGGGAGGGCAAGCCGGCGCGAATCGTCGCCAAGATCAACCAGCTCGAGGACCTGCCGGTCTGCGAGGCGCTGTCGCGGGCGTCACAGGCAGGCGTGCCGGTCGACCTGATCATCCGTGGTTTCTGCTGCCTGCGACCCGGAATCAAGGGTTGGACGGAGAACATCCGGGTGCGCTCCGTCATCGGGCGTTTTCTCGAGCACGCCCGCGTGTTTTACTTTGCGGGCGGACAGGCTGACCCGCTGGATGGCGAGTTCTTCATCGGCTCCGCCGACTGGATGGACCGCAACCTCTCGCGCCGCGTCGAGGCCGTGACGCCGGTAGACGCGCGCCACCTTAGGGAACGGCTGTGGGAAACGCTGCAGGTGCAGTTGCTGGACCAGCGTAATGCGTGGGAAATGCAGCCCGATGGCACCTACCTCAGACCCGATCCAGACGTGGATGCGTCGGAAGTCGCGCGCGAAGGTACGCACGTCACGTTGATGAAACGCACGAGAGCGCGGTTGAATCGCTGAGGGAGGTATATCTACGCACCGTGGTTCCCGCCGCCTGCACGATAAAATGCCTGCCCGGCAGATCGAAGGCATGCGCGAGGTGGAACATGGCGTCGGCGGATCGCGAACGCAAGGTCAATGGCCCCCATCGAGCGGTCGTCGACAACCTGGCATTCGAACTGAACCTGCCGGTCGATCACGTCGAGAAAGTGTACCTGACCGAAATGGCGAGGATTGAATCGGGCGCCCGAATCAAGACATTCCTGACCGTGCTCACGCTCGGCCGTGTGCGAAGCCGGCTGCGCGAAATCGATCGTGAGGGCAACTGACCGGCTAGAGCTCGGAGATAGACAGCCGCCTCAGCAGCGCCATGCGCTTATCGTGGTGCTCCTCCATCCGGCCGAGGACGTCGGCCAGGAACGCGACTGTGGGCACGATTTGCGGCCCCTTGTTCAGCATCACGCACTCTGCACGGCTGCTCATGACCGCGTCGCTCACCTCGGCGCGGGTCGGGGCGCCGGCCTTCGCGAGTCCTTCGAGCACCTGGGTCGCCCAGATCACCGGAACGTGCGCTGCCTCGCACACCCAGAGGATCTCTTCCTGCACCTCCGAGAGCCGTTCGAAGCCGATCTCCACGGCCAGGTCGCCGCGCGCGACCATGACGCCGACCGGTGGCGAGCGCAGGCTTGCCAGCAGGATGCGCGGAAGGTTTCGAAAAGCCGTGGCGTTCTCGATCTTCAGGACGATGCCAAGGCGCCCTGCGCCGAGCGAGTGAAGCTGGTCCTCGAGCAGTTCGACATCCTGCTCCGTACGAAGGAAGGACAGCGCAATCATGTCGGCGAAGCCCACCACCTCGCGCAGGTCGTCGTAGTCCTTGTCGGTGAGCGCACTCAGCCCCAGCTCGGTGTCTGGAAAGTTGATGCCCTTCTCGGCGCGCAGTTTCGCTCCCGACGGCGGCGAATGAACGATGCTGACGCGGATATTCTCGCCGTCGCTGGCAACTACCTTGCCACCGATCTTGCCGTCGTCGAGCCAGACGCGATCTCCGAGCTGCACGCGTTCGAACGCCGTCGCCAGCGTGCAGTGGATCCGGGCGGGACGGGGCGCGCCGTCGAGATCGTTGAACGTGGCGTGCTGGCCTGGCGTGTCGTCGCGAGTCAGTACCAGGGTATCTCCGACCCTCAGCACGATCGGCATGACAACGCCAGGGACTTCGCCCACGGTTCCCTCGGCGACGACTGCGCCATCGCGAACCAGCGCACATTCGGCTCCTCGTGAGACATAGAGCGTCTTCGCACACTCTGCGAGCCACGAGGCGCCGCAGCGTTCGCCGATAGGCAGCACGCGTTGTTTGCCGCGAAGGTCAGCAACGCGCAACTGGTCACCGGGGGCCGCCTGCTCGAGCAGCGCACGCGGCACCGGCAGCGCCTTGCGA
Organism: uncultured Gammaproteobacteria bacterium; assembly: GCA_963732375.1. Lineage (GTDB taxonomy): Bacteria > Pseudomonadota > Gammaproteobacteria > Steroidobacterales > Steroidobacteraceae > RPQJ01. The sequence continues at coordinate 12,322 of CAVSZE010000008.1, read as the reverse complement.
CCGCTCGGTCCATCCTCGGCTGCCTCCGCAGGGGTCAGCCAGACGCTGGCCGGAGTTGTGGTCCGGCCCATCACGTCGCGCGCCGGCCGAACGCGAATGAAATAGCCGATCGGCCCGATCGTGCCGGTACGCAACTTCGGGCCGGCAAGGTCTGCCTGTATCCGGCACTTGCGGCCGACGGTGCGCTCGGCCTTGCGCAGGTTGGCCACCATGCGCCGCCACGTATCGGGATCGTCGTGGGCGCAATTGATACGCATTACGTCCATGCCGGCGCGCAGCAGGTCGACCAGCAGCTGCTCGTCGCTCGCAGCCTCCGACGGCATCGTCACCATGATCCTGACCGACCGGAATCGCCGTGTCGGCCCGAGCAGCGTCCGCGCGTGATCATGCAGCAGCAACGGGCCGGTTCGATCGTCCACCGGCGGCGCCGGCCTTTCGCTCGTCGCGCTGCCAGCCAGCCTCTCCAGGTTGCCGATCACGGCGTTCAGGCTCGCGATCACGTGTGATTCGAGCACGCCCAGCGAGGACAGTCCAAGCGAATGCAGGTCCCGCTGCAGCGTGCGGATGTCCTGCTGCCGTACGCTCAGGTAGTGCAGCAGGTTTCGTGCGCTTTCGCGGAAGCGGGGCTCGGCTGCGCCGATTTCGCCGGCGTGTGCCGCCTCGAATTCAAGCGCGCGTTCGCGTAGGTCACGGGTTGCAGCCAGCGTGCGTTCGATGAGGCGGTCCATGACAATGCAACCGACGGGGAAAAGTGATTGAGTCTGCCATCGGCACATTGCAGGATCATTTCAGGCGCCGGACTGACCACCCACCGCCTGGGCCGGTGCGACGCCCAGCGGCGCCGCACCGGCCAGCTGGCCCGGCCGAACTGGCTACCAGTCACGACTTTCGAACTGCTGCAGTATCCAGAGTGCCACTGAACCAAGCATCACTACACCGATGATATCCATCGTAATCCTCCTCGATGCGCCGGATCGGCGCGAGGCAAAGAATGGACGGTCGGTGTTGCACGGCCGTTGCACTTTTGATGCATTACGGTGAACTACCCCACGGGAGAGGAATCAGCACGCCGTGATTCCACCATTTACTCGCCGGTTCGGCGCCGTTATGGTCCATCTGGCGTTTCCACAACCAACCGTGAGCTGAAATGTCTCGTGCACCCGGAGTCCTGGCCGCCGTAGACCTCGGCTCGAACAGCTTCCACATGGTGGTTGCGCGTCGCTCGAACGGCCAGCTCGTCATCATCGACCGCCTTAGGGAGATGGTGCGACTCGGCGGCGGCGTGGACGACGAGGGCCGGCTGGACCGAGCCACGGCGGCGCGCGCCATCGCGTGCCTGGAGCGCTTCGGACACCGCCTGGTCGACATGCGCGCCGATTGCGTGCGCGTCGTCGGCACCAGCGCCCTGCGACGGGTGCGCAAGAAGCAGGCATTTCTCGAGCGCGCGGGCGCCGCAATCGGCCACCCGATCGAGGTCATCTCGGGCCGCGAGGAAGCGCGCCTGATTTATTCTGGCGTAGTCCATACGCTGCCACGTATCGATGCGCGTCGCCTGGTCATCGACATCGGCGGCGGAAGCACGGAACTGATCATCGGCCAGGGCAAGGAACCGCAGCAGCTCGAAAGCCTGAACATGGGCTGCGTGCTGATGAGCGACGAGTTCTTCTCCGACGGCAGGATCACATCCAAGCGTTTCGAGAGGGCGCGCCTGGCCGCTCGGCAGGAGCTGGAACCGATCCAGCGTACATTTCGCGCCAGGGGCTGGAGTTCGGTCGCCGGCAGTTCCGGGACCGTGCGCGCCATATTCGACGCCCAACGGGAGATCCACCCGCGGTGCACCACGATTACCCGGACCGGCCTCGACGAACTGCTCGAAATACTGGTGAGCGCCGGCAGCACCAGCGCGATTCCGCTGGAGTCGCTTTCAATTGAACGTCGCGCAGTGTTCGCCGGCGGTCTCGCAGTCCTGGCAGAAATATTCGCCCGACTCGGCATCCGGGAGATGCGAGTCGCCGAAGGGGCGATGCGCGAGGGAGTTCTCTACGACCTGATGGGGCGCTTCACGTCGGTCGACGCGCGCGAGCGGACAGTTGGCTCGATGCAGAAGCGTTACCAGGTCGATCTCCGCCAGGCCGCACGCGTCGAGACGACCGCGATGGAAATGCTCCGCCAGGCCGGCAAGGCATGGCAGCTGAAGGATCCCCTGGCCGAACAGGCGCTGCGCTGGGCAGCACGCCTGCATGAAATCGGTCTCGACGTGGCCCACAGTGGCTATCACCGGCACGGTGCATACCTGCTGGAGAATGCCGACATGCCAGGATTCTCGCGCGAGGAGCAGTTGTTGCTCGCATGGCTGGTGCGGTCGCACCGGCGCAAGCTGGTGCTCGACGGGCTCGACGAACTGATCCCGCCGTGGGACCGGCTGGCCATTCGGCTGCTGCTGATCCTGCGACTCGCGGTCCTCCTGCACCGCAATCGCTCCGACGACGGTCTTCCGCCGATACGGATCACGCCCCGCGGTCGTGGACTGCAGGTGCGTTTCCGCCTGCGGTCGCTGCGCAACCACCCGCTGACGGCCGCGGATCTTCAGCAGGAAGCCGAGCACCTCAAGGCAGAAGGGATTCCACTGCGGATCCTGACCACGAGGTAGGCTCCAGCGGCCGATCTCTGCCCCGGGGACGGGATCGTGGCCGGGAAATCGCCCGCGCCGTCGGTGGCGCGGGCGAGCCCGACACCATGTTCAGGTACAGCTGCCGAGCGGATCCTTGCAGTACGGAACGTTGGTGTCGCTGAACGGATCCGCACGGCGCGGATCGATCGTCAGACGGACCCATTCCGCAGGCCCGTTCGTTGAGCCCTGCACCGTGATTCGCTGCAGGTTCGGAACTGCCGGGGTGTTGTGGATCTTTCCGGTGTCACTGGCCGGATCGGCCAGCGGGCGGTCCTTGTGATAGACGTGAGAATCCCCGTTCAACAGCAGAACGGGGCGGCCGAAGGCCAGACTCTGCGCAGCGAGCTCCTGCACGAATGGCGTGTATGCGTCGAGCCCATCTCCATCAAGCGCGGCGGCCTCGGGATCCCACATGTCCGCCTGCAGTGCGATTACAACCGCCCGGGCCTTGTTTTTCGCCGCCGCGGCAAATGCCGCGTCGAGCCAGTGGATATCGGCCGCAGTCCGTTGCTCCACTTCATCGGCGTGCTTCGCCAGGTCCTCGAAGCCGTTGGTCCATGGCAGTGTGTCGTTGTTTGAGCCGGGCATGTTCAGCGTAACGAACACGACGCTCGAGCGCATCCACATGACGTTCTCGACGTAGGTCTTGTCTGTCGGATAGGCGCGATCGTAATACTCCGCCTGGCTCAGAACGTTTGTATCATTGCGACCGAGAGTGATCCCCGGACGGGAGAAGAACAGGTTGCGTACGCTTGCGAGCTCGTTGAGCGGTGCACCGCTCTTCTTCTCCTTTGTCTTGTGGCAGTCGGACCACTCGTTGTCGCCTGGCGTGTATACGACGGGGACCGCAAACTGCTGGAACCAATAGAACACGTTCTGGTTCCAGCCGGGACTGGACTCGGGGATCGGCGGGGAAATGCCCGCACTGGTGCAGGGCATGCTGCCGGAATGGATGTCACCGACGTGCACCACCAGGCTCACGCTGCGGTCCGTGTTGACCGAATTGACCAGCAGCGGGGCGTTGGTGAGCAGGTTCTGGCTGTACGGCCAGTCGCCGAACACGGCGATCGTCACTGGCCGAACCGACTCGATGTCTCCGCGACCATCGTCGGCCGCCTGGGTCAGTGTGGGAATCGGCAGCAGCGCGGCCAGCAGTGCCGCGCGGATCATGGAATTCTTCATCGGGTTTCTCCGTCGTTCTGGGTTCTTGTCGATTTCTCTGCGCCGGAACTGCCGTCCCGACACGCCCGCGTTCGCTAGGAAGGCGTCGCGACAGCGTGGGGCTCGTTGTTTACAGGCGTGTGACGTCGAGCCGGCCAGCCCGAACGCAGATTTCAACGACGACTGAAGCGCAGGTGCGGCAGGCTTCGAGGTTCCTGCCCGGGGTCTACGAGGGCTTCGAGTGCCCTGTCGCCTCGAGCATCTTCTTCGCCTGCCGCGCCTCGTACGCCCTGATGGCGGTGTAGGTGGCCCAGCCGATCAGTGCCGAACCGACCAGGAAGATACCGTAGGCGACCGGCCACCGGATGCCCAGGTCGCCGGACATCATCGTGTACTCCGACATGCCGCCGATCCCGGCCAGGATGTTGATCGGCACGAAGATGATGCTGATGGTCGTCAGCTTCGAGACGCGCTTGTTCTGGTTGATGTTGATGAAGCCGACCGTCGCGTCCATCAGGAAGTTGATCTTGCCGAACAGGTAGGTGGTATGGCCGTCCAGCGACTCGATGTCGCGCACGATCTGCCGCGCCTCCTCGAACTGCAGCGGGGTCAGGAACTTCCCGCGCATCAGGAATGACAGCGCCCGCCGCGTGTCCGTGGCGTTCTGGCGTATGCGGCCGTTCAAGTCCTCAGTGCGGGCGATCTCGGAAAGAATCTGGGCAGCGGCGTCGTCGGTCACCTGCGGGTGCAGCACGCGCTTGCCGACGTGCTCGAACTCGGCGTAGACCTCTTCCAGCACGTCTGCCGAGTACTCCACGTCGGCCGCGTAGAGGTCGAGCAGCACGTCCTTGCCTTCGGTCACGTAGCCGGGTTGCGTCCTCGCTCGCAGTCGTTGAAGGCGGAACACCGGCAGCTCTTCCTTGCGTACCGAGAACAGGATGTCCTTGTGCAGGATGAACGCCACCGCGACATTCTGCGTTCCGTCGTCAGTGTCCAGCAGGAAATCCGAATGAAGGTGGATCTCGCCATTGTCCTCGACATAGAAGCGCGCGCTGGATTCGAGGTCGGTGAGGCTGTCAGGGTCCGGCAGCGCCAGGCCGAAATACTCGCCGACCCAGTAGCGCATCTCCGCGGAAGGGGCCACGAGGTCCACCCAGATCGGCTTGACGTTGGCGAGATCGGACCGCCTCGAGACCTTCACCTGCCGCAGCCGGCCGTCGTGCAGCTCGAAGGCGTTCAGTGCGATCTTCTCGCTCTGGTGCTTCGACGCATTCAGCAGTTCCTCGCGCACCTCGTCGGCCAGCAGCAGCAGGATGCTGTCGAGCCGATCCACCTTGATCTGCTCCCACGCGAGCAGCCGGTCCTCCTCGGACAGCGCCTCGAGGATGCGCGCTGCGTCCACCGCGTCCAGCCGGTTAAGCAACTGCCCAAGCTCTGCGAGGTGTTGCCGGTGCACGAGCGTCTCTACCAGCTCGTGCTTGGGCATTTCCTGGCGATTGACCAGGTTTTCGACCAGCCGATGGCGCGACAGCAGGCGCTGCGCCTCGTTCAGGTGCTCAGTCAGCCGGTCGAAATCCGAGTCTGAATGCGGCTCCACGGTTCCTGTTTCCCGGGGCTGGTGTGCTGGCCGCGAGCATAGCCGAAGACAGGGGCCCGCGGCCTGTTTCCCGCACACATGGCCCGGGGCAGGGACAAGGACTAAAGTTGGCGAAACTTCCATTCGTTCACTACCAAGTTGGCTGGGGGACCATGTCCAAGTTGCCTGTTTTGACCGAACAAAGCAGATGCTTCGGCCTCGTCGCAATCCTGCTTGTCGTGCTGGTGGTATCGGCCTGCTCCGACAGGACGCAAGGACCTCAGGCCTCCGCCACCGAGCCCGCGGCATCGACCGCCTACCCATCTGGCGCCACACAGACCGCCGTCCCGGCCGGCGGCACGCCGGCGGAGGGAGAAATCCTGCCGCCACCGCCATTCGAAACGGCGCTGCCCGAATTTGTGCGCGCCGAGATCGGTCAACCCTTCAAGGGTGACCTCGACGAGATGGTGAAACGCCGGCTTGTCCGCATCGGTGTCCCCTACAACCGCACGATGTACTTCGTCGAAAAAGGCGTGCAGCGCGGCGTGGCGTATGAGTACGGCAAGCTCATGGAAGACGAACTGAACAAACGGCGCAAGACCGGAAACCTGAAGGTCATCTTCTGGTTCGTGCCCGTGCCGCGCGACCAGATGCTGTCGGCACTCATGGAAGGCAAGGTGGACATGCTGCTTGCACAGATCATGGTTACTCCTGAACGGCGGAAGCTCGTCGATTTCACGGACCCCACCCGCGAGAACGTGGACGAGGTGGTGGTGACCGGTCCCGGCTCGCGCGTGATCGCGAGCGTGGAAGATCTTGCAGGACAGGAGGTGTTCGTCCGCAAGTTCAGCCCCTATTACGAGAGCCTGATGGCACTCAACAAGAAGCTGCAGGCCGCGGGCAAGGCAGCGGTGTCAATACAGCTGGCTCCGGACAATCTCGAGGACGAGGACCTGCTCGAGATGGTCAATGCCGGGCTCATGCCGATCACCGTCGTTGACGACTTCATCGCGGACTTCTGGAAGCAGGTCTTCCCCGGCATAAACGTGCATGACGACGTCGCGGTGCGAACGGGCGGCGTGCTCGCCGTCGCAGTCCGCAAGGGGAGCCCGCAGCTACTCGCCGGGCTGAACGGCATCATCGACAAATACGGGCTTGGCACGGCGTTCGGCAACACGATGGAGAAGCGCTACCTGGAGAGCACGAAATACGTGAAGGACGCGACATCGGAAGCCGAACGCAAGAAGTTCCTGCAGATGGTCGAGCTCTTCAAGAAGTACGGCGACCAGTACGACATCGACTACGTGCTGATGGCGGCGCAGGGATACCAGGAGTCGCAGCTCGACCAGACCGTGAAGAGCCCGGTCGGCGCGATCGGCGTGATGCAGGTAATGCCGGCCACCGGGCAGGAGCTTGAAGTGGGCGATATCCGGCAAATCGATGCCAATATCCACGCGGGCGTGAAGTACATGCGCTTCATCGTGGACAAGTACTACAAGGATGAGCCGATGACCAGGCTCGACAAGGCTCTATTTGCGTTCGCTTCCTACAATGCCGGGCCGGGTCGCATTCGCCAGCTCCGCCGCGAGGCCGAGAAACGCGGCCTCGATCCAAACGTCTGGTTCGGCAACGTCGAGCAGATCGCATCCGAGCGCATCGGCCGCGAGACGGTCACCTACGTCAGCAACATCTACAAGTACTACGTGGCCTATCGCCTGGTCATCGCGGAGCGGGAGAAGCAGCAGGCCGCCAAGGAATCGGTGAAAGCTTCCGTCGCCACACAAACCAGGTAGGCAGCGCCGGACACTGCTACCGGGATCAGGGTTGCCGATCGGGCGACGTCGGCCACTGGCGCTCGAGCCGGTCGTCGACCTCGCCGATGCAGGCGGCGAGCGTATTGCTCGTCGCGGAGATTTCCCCGAGCAGGCGTTCCGAGTCGGCCTGCTGCGCCTGCTTCAGCGACGCAAGCTGCTGGTCGAGGTAGGTTCGAAGCTCGGTGAAGCGCGATGCCTCCGCCTGGTCTGCCAACTCGCGCTGCCTGCGCAGCTCCTCCGCCTGCTTGCGCCCGTCAGACAGCGCGTTGACCTGCACCTTCAATGCATACAAGAGCAGCACCGCCGCCAGCGCCGCGGTAAACCCAAGCATCACCAGCCCCAGCGGCGCATCGACGCTGGTGACCACCAGCGAGAGGTGCGTGGGCGTGATGAATGTGCTCCAGTTGACCACGGTAAACAGGGCCAGCAGCCCGCTGACAACCAGGACTAGGATCGTGCGCATGCTCATGACGGTCTCCTTGGCGGCCCTGCCGTCATCGTAGACCACGCGAGGCGGCGGGTCATCGTGGCGGCCCACGTGATATGTTCGTGGTCGTCACAGCGGCCTGCTCGATCGCCCCGGGGTTGGCCGCGCCCGTCCTGTTCGGGCGACTCGCAGGGCGTCGATGGATGGATCAGTCATGCCGTGGTACGAGTCGCTTCCCGATTGGTTGATGCAGCCGTTCATGACGATCGGGCACACCTCGATCAGCGTTGCCTGGCTGCTGGAAATCGCGGCGATCATCGTACTGGCCTGGTGGATCGCCAAGAAAGTCGAGCACGGCCTGCAGCACGTCGCCGATCGAATGGTCGACACCAGTCAGCCCGGCTCCAGCGCGGGAGTCTATGCGTTCAGCCGCGTGGCTCGTTACTTCGTCTGGGTCCTCGCGACGGTCATCGGGCTGTCGTGGCTCGGATTCGACCTGACGAGCCTGGCGATTCTCGGCGGTGCCGTCGGTGTCGGCCTGGGAATTGGCCTGCAGGGGTTCTTCGGCAACCTGTTCGCCGGATTCACGTGCCGTTCGGCGTCGCCTACGGCTCCGACAAGGAACTGGTCCGGCAGGCGGGAATCGCGGCAGCAAGAACCGTGGAAGGGACGATTTTCGACGCGGGGCGGATCCCGGAGGTCTGGCTCACCGGCTTCGGCGACAGCAGCCTGGATTTCGAGCTGGTGGCCTGGGTATCGCGCGAACTGCTGCTGTCGCCGAGCAGGACGCAGGCAAAATGCCTCTAGGCGCTCGAGACGGAACCGGCCACTCGTGGACTCCAGATCCCGTTCCCGCAGCGCGACATACACCTCAAGTCCGGGGCCCTGAGGATCGACGGGCCGGGCGCGGCGGAATCCATTTGCATCGAGGAGCACTGGTGCCAGACAGAAAGCGGGTATCTCGAGGGGAAGCGCGTACTGATCACCCAGGCCGACGCGTTCGTGGGGCCCATCTTGTGCGAGGTGTTCCGTGAGCACGGGGCCACCGTGATCGCCGATACGCAGGCGCTCGCCGACCCGGACGTGCCGTCCGCGCTGGTCGCGGCCGCCGGCCGAGTAGACGTGCTCGTCGCGAACCTGGCCGTGCCCGCCCCCAGCACCCCCGCTGTCGACGTGACCGACGAAGAATGGAGGCACGCGTTTGCGCACATCGTGGATCCGCTGCCGCGGCTGCTGCGCGCGTCCTGCCGCAGATGATCGAGCGGCGCGCCGGCAAGATCCTGGTCATGGGCAGTGCGTCGGCGCTGCGCGGCATGAAGCGCGCCTCCACCTACAGTGCCGCACGCGGCGCACAACTCGCGTACGTACAGGCCGTGGGCGTCGAGCTTGCGCCCCACGGGATACAGGTCAATGCGATTGCCAACAATTTCGTGGACACCGTGACCTACTTTCCGCCGGAGATACAGTCCAACCCGCGGTTCCAGGAAAGGCTGAAGAGGGAAGTGCCGCTCGGGCGACTGGTGTCGCCACGCGAGGACGCGGAGTTTGCCGCCTATCTCTGCTCCGATCGCGCGAACTGCTTCGTGGGCCAGGTCTTTCCAGTGTGCGGCGGCTGGGTGGGTCGCTGACGCTCCGGTCCGTGGTCGGCTCGGCGCTCGATGGCCGAGCCGGGCCGTTGCTGCATTGCATGGTTGATCCGGGCTGCCGACTGGCGTAAGCATTGACTACCAACAGGGGCCGGACGATGCCTCGGGCGCGTGAACGTGCATCTCGCACGGCACGACGAGCGCACACCGCGAGGAGAGAGACCTGATGTCGACCGAAAACCACTACGTCTGCGATCTCGACAGCATGGACTGGCAGGTCGCGCAGAACTTCGAGGCCAATTTCCGCTGGGAGTACGACGACGGCCGCGAATCGCTGCTGAAGCTGTACCGGAAAGGCAAGCGCCAGCAGTGGGACTCGGACTATCGCATCGACTGGTCGCAGGACATTGACCCAGAGAACCCGGCCGGCCTGCCCGACCAGATGATCTCGATCTACGGCTCACCGACCTGGCAGCGGATGGACGCGAAGGAACACACCCGCCTCCGGCACCACCTGCAGGCATGGCAGATGTCGCAGTTCCTGCACGGTGAACAGGGCGCACTGGTGTGCGCCGCGAAGATCGTGCAGCAGGTACCGAATATCGATGCCAAGTTCTACGGCGCCACGCAGGTGATGGACGAGGCTCGCCACGTCGAGGCGTTCTCGCGCCTGCTGCACGAGAAGTACGAACTCGTCTACCCGATCAATCCTTACCTGAAGAGCCTGATCGACGACACGCTGCGCGACTCGCGCTGGGACGTGACCTACCTCGGCATGCAGGTGTTGATCGAGGGCGTCGCACTTGCGGCGTTCGGCCTGATCCGCGACTACGCGGGCAACCCGTTGGCGAAGTCGGTCACCGCATACGTCATGCAGGACGAGGCACGGCACGTCGCCTTCGGCCGGCTCGCATTGCGCGATTACTACCCGCAGCTCACCGCGAAGGAACGCGACGAGCGCGAAGAGTTCGTCGTCGAAGGCTGCTACCTGCTGCGTGACCGGTTCCTCGGCGACGAGGTCTGGGAGCAGATGGGCCTGCCGATAGCCGAGTGCAAGGAGTGGGTGGACCGCTCCGAGCTGATGCGCGTGTACCGCACCAGCCTGTTCGCTCGAATCGTGCCGACGATAAAGGACATCGGCCTCTGGGGACCGCGCGTGCGCAAGGCCTACGCCGACATGGGTATCCTCGGATTCGCCGACAGCGACGTCGAGGGGATGGGCCTGCGGGACGAGGAAATCGCACGCGACCTCGATGCAAGGCTGAAGGACATCGCGAGCACCGCGGCTGCGGCCACGGCGTGATCGGACATGCCTGAGGTCCCGGATCGACGCATCGACTTTCTGAACGTCGACAACGGGCCCATCACGCTCAAGGTCGCGGTCGCCGGCCAGGGTCCCTTGATCCTGTGCATTCACGGCTGGCCAGCGACCTGGTATTCGTGGCGACAACAGCTCGAGCATTTCGCGGCGCGTGGCTATCGGGTCGCGGCGCTGGACGTGCGCGGATATGGCGGCAGCAGCAAGCCACCCGGGATCGCTGACTACACGATGCGTGAGCTCGCGTCCGACGTCGCCGCGATCATCGACCGGCTGGGCGGCGGCAAGGCAATCGTCTTCGGGCACGACTGGGGGGCGCCGATCAGCTGGACGACCGCACTACTGCATCCCGGCAGGGTCTCGGCAGTCGCACTGCTCAGCATCCCGTACGTCCCGCTGGGAGGAATGTCGTTCATCGACATGATGCAGGCCCTCTACCATGACCGCTTTTTCTACCAGCTGTATTTCCAGCGCGAAGGCGTCGCCGAGGCTGAACTGGAAGCCGACCCGCGAACGACGCTGCGAAAGATCTATTTTGCATGGTCCGGCTGCGCACCAGCAGGCCTTTGGTCGGCGCGCAAGCCACCGGATGCGAAGCTGCTCGACGGCTTGATCGATCCGCACTCGCTCCCGGCTTGGATGACCGAGCACGACCTCGACGTCTACGTGGACGCATTCCGTGCCGGCGGTTTTCGAGGGCCGCTCAATCGCTACCGGGCGCAGCGCATCGATTACGCCGAGTCGAAGGAATTGATTGGCAAGCCGTTGCCGCAGCCTTCGTGCTTCATCGCTGGCGATCGCGACCCCATGCGCTCCTTGATCCCGGGCATGGACCTGTATGCGGATCCCGGCGTCGGCTGCACCGACTTCCGCGGCTCGACGATATTACCGGGCATCGGTCACTGGGTGCAGCAGGAGGCGCCGGAAGAGACCAACGCTGCGATGGAGCAGTTCCTGGCTACTCTCTAGCGACCGCCCGCGTCGACTCCGAGGTAAAGTGGCGGCACCTGCCCGAGCTATCCGGACGTCGATGGATGACCGCGACCGCTGACAAGACCAGTGCGCCGAAGCCCAGCCTGCGCGGCGTCCTGCACCAGTGGGCCGCAGTCTACGCGCTCGGCGCCGGCGCTACGCTGGTGGCGCTGGCCCCCTCCGCACACGCCCGCGTGGCTGCGGCGATCTATTCCGCCAGCCTGCTGCTGCTGCTCACGATCAGCGCCGTTTACCACCGATTCCAGTGGACTCCGAGCGTGCGCACCTGGCTGCGGCGCGCGGACCATGCGTCGATTTTCCTGCTGATCGGCGGTTCGTACACGCCGATCGCGATGCTCGCGCTCGGCGGCGACACCGGGCGCCACCTGACGGTCGCAATCTGGTGCGGCGTCGTACTCGGGGTGCTGGTATCGATGCTCTGGCCCGGCGCGCCGAAGTGGGTCACCGCGGCAATCGCGGTCGCGGTCGGGTGGACACTGGCCCCCTACTTCAGCGCAGTCGGCCAGGCGCTGAGTACCATCGAGCTCTGGCTGATCGCGCTTGGCGGCGCCGCGTACACGGTCGGCGCACTGGTGTACGCGACGAAGCGTCCAAACCCCTGGCCACGCACCTTTGGCTACCACGAGATCTTCCACGCGTTGACGCTGGTCGGCGCGGGGCTGCACTTCGCGGCGCTGGCGCTGATAGTGCTCGCCGCCGCGTCGTGCAATTGACCGGAAAGCCGGCAGCCGGTAAACGCCTGCCGCCGGCGCGGGTCCTGTATCAGGCGGCCCTTG
>CAVSZE010000007.1:0-16818 GCA_963732375.1 uncultured Gammaproteobacteria bacterium | reverse complement strand
CAGGGTCATGTTCTGCACGGTCGGAACCACCGGCTCCGGCAGGTTCATGTGCGCGTAGAAATTCTTCACGTGGTCCTTCCTTCGTCGAGGGCTGTATCGGGGTAATCCAGCACCTGCCCACATCGTAACGTACGCGCGTCCCGGATCTGATATCTCATGGCCCCCCGGCGAGCCTGCCCGCGGCGGCGCTGTCCGACTACGGCATCGTCTCGAGCATCATCCACGGCGTGCTCGCGTTGTCAGAGCTGACCTGCCGAACGAGACCGGCATGGACGAAATGGTGCGCGACCGGATACAACTGCACTTATGAACCAGCACTATCTCGCGCAATTCGTCCCGTTCGTGGCCCTGGCGTTCCTGGTCTCGGCGATGCTCAGCGTCGGGCTCGACCTGACCATGCGGCAGATCATTGAGCCCCTGCGCGACAGGCGCCTGGTCGCAATCTCGCTGGCCCTGAATTTCGTGCTGGTACCGCTGGCCGCCGTGGTGATCACGCGCGTCATCCCCATGGATCCGGCGCTTGCGATCGGCATGATCATCTACGCGCTCGCGGCCGGCACCGAGGGAGGTCCCAAGTTCACGCAGATCGGCCGCGGCAATGCAGGATTTGCGCTGGGACTGCTCGCGGTGATGCTCATGATCACGATCGTCGTCCTGCCCGCGGAGTTGTCGTGGGTGGTGCCCGGCGCACACGTCGACCGCGGCCACCTGCTGGTGAAGTTGATCCTGGCGGTGGCCGTTCCGGTGGGGCTCGGCCTCGCCGTCAGGGCGCGCTCCAAGCCGCTGGCGGACCGGTTGAACGCGTGGGTGCACCGTGTATCGATGGCGCTGCTGTGCTTGTTCTTCGTCGCGGTGGTGTACGTAAATTACGAAGAAATCCTGGCCTTGGAGCATGGCGCGTTGCTGGGCAGCATGTTGTACTTCGCCCTGGCGGGAGGGATGGGCTACCTGCTGGGCGGTCCACGAACCGAGAACCGCCGTGCGCTCGCGATCATGACCTTCGTTCGAAACGTGCCGATCGCGCTGACGGCGGCGAGCCAGGTCTTTGCAAATGAACCAGGCGTAATCGTCATGGTTACCGTAATGGGTGCCATGGCGCTGGTGCTCGCAGTCCTAACCGTGGCGGTGTTTCGTCGGCTGCCCGCCTGAGGCGCGCCTCGCGGCCTTATTCTTCGCCCGGGTGCCCGGCCTCGACCGGCAGGTGTGCGTGCCACCACGCCAGCATTCCGTTATGCAGCTGGTAGGCATCGAAACCACTTGCCCGCAGGATGCGAACGGCCGGGATGCTGCGGTGTGCCGTCAGGCAGATTGCGACGACCTTCCGGTTGCGGTCGAGTGCCAGGGATTCGAGCCAGGCCCGCCGCTCGGTGACGGGCGCATTGACGGCGCCGGCGATCCGGCTGGTGCGCCACTCCATGGCAGTTCTCACGTCCACGAGTTGCGGCGGCGAGTCGCCCTGCAGCATGGCGTGCAGGTCGTGCGCATGGATATCCGGCACGCGGCCGAACGGGAACCACCAGAATGAACGCATGATCGTCACCTGCTCCGGACGGTCATTTAGAGACCGGCGGCGTCGAAATCTTTTCTTCGTAGTTCTTAGTGTAGTCGACCAGGCTGCGGGCGAGTTCGCGGAACGGGCGCTTCGACGCCCGCGACAGCTTGAGGACGACCGCGGGCGCGATCGCCAGGAACACGCCGCTCAGGATCACCTCGTCGACGATCCTGCTGTCCGCCGCCGGGACCCCGCGCAGCCTGGACAGCATCGCGTCGAAGGTGTTGCTGCCGCGATTGCCGATGTCCATGACCTTGGCGATCACCTCGACCTTGCGGATCTCGTCCGGCGTGAACTTGTGCTGCATCGCACGCCTGAGTTCCGGCTGCACTCGCGCGAAGTCTTCCTTGACCAGCTCCCGCACGTAGGAGATTGCCAGCCACTTGCGCCGGTCGAACCCGGCGGGATCGAGCTGCTCGAGCTGGGCGAGTTCCTCGTTCGAGACGCCGCTGATCTGGGCCCACTCGTGATGGCCCCAGCTGCAATAGCGACAGCCATTCAGGCGCGAGACCGCCAGCATCAGCTCCTCGCGGAATCCGGGGTCGATTTCCTGCTCTCGCCACACCCGGTCCATCGTGCGGAGTTCCGGCACCAGCGACGCCAGGCGGCGCAGCAACTGGGACGTGGTAATGGTGCGCTTCTTGAATCCGCCGAACGGTGACTGCGGCTTCGCCGGGCGCCTGGCCACCCTGGCTCGTGCGGATCTCGCCTTCGACAACACGGAATTCACGATGGGCACGGTCGACTCCTCGATGGCACCGCCGCCTGATCGGACTCGAACGGAATCGTTCATTGCGGCGGCTGCGTCGGCATGTAGATCGGTCCGCTGCCGCCATATGCCTGCACGTAGTACTGCTGCCCGCACTGGTAGTAGGTGACGCCCTCGACGGTCGAGACTGACGGGTCGCAGGGCAGCGAGGCTGACGTGGTCGTCGTGGTCGTGGTGACGACCGTCGTGTCCTCCTCGTAATCGGACGCAGCGGCCGCGCCGATGGCGACTCCGACGATCACGCCCGCGGCCACGTCACCGTCATAATCGTTGTAGTAGTGGCCGTCCCAGTTGTCGTCGTAGTAGTCCTGCCTATCCTCCCGGGCGTCGTTGGCGTAGTCCTGCCGGTCGTCCTGCGCCTCGCCGCGATTGTCCTGTCGCTCGCCCTGGTTCTCGCTGCGATTGCCCTGGCGTTCGGACGACGAGGACTGCGCCTGGGATGATCGCGCTGACGAGTCCGCCGACCGGCTGGACTGGGCGGAGCCCTGCTGGGACGGGCCGGCGCTGCGACTGCTGGATCGGCTGCCGCCCTGCGACATGCTGCCGCTCGCAGCAGGGCCCGACCTGGAGAAGCTCCCGCCGCCTCCGCCGCCTCCGCCGCCACCCCCGCCGCGACCTCGCCCGGCAGCGCAGGCATCGTCGACCGGCAGCAGCGCGAGTGCCAGCACCGCAAGCACGCTGGCCACGCTCAATTTTGTTGATCAATGTCGATTTCATGGCTTGGCCTCCTCGACCGCTGCGGGTGGTTGCCGGGCTCCGGCGGAGCTCTGGACCTGGGCGGCGAATGCGATCCGGTGCGCGCCCTGGGGTTGTGTGAACGCGAAGCTCGTCGTCGCCAGTTTCGGGCTCGTGTTCCAGTCCGAGAAATCGGCCCGGAATTGCGGCTGTCCCGGCGAGTTCACGTAGGTGATCACGACCCGAAGCGGCAGCGGGTGCTCACCCTCGGTAATCCAGAACTGGAAGTCGATGGTATCGGTGCGACCGGCCAGGTGATGCGTCGGCACGCCGCGTAGGTCGGTGATCTCGACGAAATCGACGGTGCGGACGCGCTTGGGCCATTCGTCCGGCAGGCGAGTCGTCAGTAGCTGCGCAAGCGGCATGCGCATCTTCAGGTCACGGACAAAATAGACGAGCGTGTCGTCGACCGTGCCGGGCTGCGGCGCCTGCGCGAAAGTATTGGTGTCGGCGTCCAGCACCGTAATCTGCAGACCGTCGAACAGGGTCGAGATCCTGCCTGCCGTCGCTTGCGACCTCCTCGACGCGCAGCCGGTCGGGGCGAGCCATGGTGACGCGGCGTGTCTCACCGAACTCGACCTTCTGCCCCGACAACTGCACGACGTCGTAGTTGTCGTGCATCGTCACGGTGAAGTTCTGCAGGTGCGCGAGGTGTTCCGCCATCGCTCCGAGGAGCGCCCTGGCCTGGCGCTGGGATTCGGTCGCGGCAGGCGTGGCGCCGGGTCCTTCCTGCGGGGCAGCGGTTGGCGCGGCCGCTTCGTCGCCGCCCATCGCGGGACTGCTCTGCAGCGCGGCCGCAATTGTCAGGCAGCACGCGAGCGGTGCCAGAAGG
Source organism: uncultured Gammaproteobacteria bacterium (assembly GCA_963732375.1). Lineage (GTDB taxonomy): Bacteria > Pseudomonadota > Gammaproteobacteria > Steroidobacterales > Steroidobacteraceae > RPQJ01. The sequence continues at coordinate 12,930 of CAVSZE010000007.1, read as the reverse complement.
GTGCATGTCCATCGCGGTGTCATCGATGATTACCTCGTTTCAGTAGTACCACTTGGCGAGCAGTCCAAGAGCGATGAGGCTTTCATCGCTCGGCTGCTTGTCCTTCTGACTGGCGAGATACGCCTCGAAGCGGAAGTGCTTGCCGAAAGTGACTTCCGCTCCCGCCTGCGCAAGCGTGCGGGTCCACGCGTCGTAGCGGGTGTCGAAGAACCACTCGTAATTGATGTATGGAACGACCGTGTGTTCGAGGATGCTGAACTCGCGGGTCGCTTCGAGTCGGGCGCGATAGCGGGTTGAATACTGGTTGTCGATCCAGCGCAGGTCCGCCCGGACGCGGGCCTCCAGCCACACATCGGCCGGCAACGGGGCCTTCCCGTATAGCGACACGATTCCACGGTCCTCCGCGACGTCGGCTTGAGCGAGACGTCGAGGTAGGCGCCCAGGTTCATCGATCGTTCATCCGATTCCTTGCCCTCGGCGTATGCCGCGTCCAGGTAGAGTCGTGTTCGCGGGCTGAGGCTGTAGAACAGGTTGGCCTCCGGCCAGAATTCGTAGGCGTCGGCGGCCCGGGCGACGCCTCCCGGTGCCGCGCACAGGCACAGGCTCGCCAGCAGGGCACTTCGTGCACGGTTTGACGACGTATGCGTACTCCCGGCTCCCGATCCGTCATGGCTTCGCGGGAAGCAGCAGTCGGGCCGGATCGATCTCATAGGTCCACGGCAGGCCGGAGTTCTTCCAGCCATTCACCAGCCGCTGGCCGCGGAACACGCTCTCGGGATCCTTGACCGTGTCGCCCTCCATGCCGTCGGTGATGTTGTAGACGTTCTTGAAGCCGGCCTTTGCGAGCATATTGACGGCCATGGCTCCACGGCCGCCCGATCGGCACATGACCATCAGCGTGTCATCCGGTTTCGCCACCTTCTGCACCCGGGCGACAAAATCCGGGCAGCGGCCGCAGCGGGAACTGCTTCTTGCCGGCGTCCCAGGTGTAAACAACCTCGACGACGGGCACCAGCCACGCCATGCCCGTGTGGCCGACCCACATGTATTCCTCGATGGTCCGGACGTCGAGGATCGTCACCTTGTCGGGCGCGGCCTTCCACTGATCGTAGGCCTCCCGCGCGGTGACGTAGAGCCCGAGTGTCGTCTGTTTGTCCGCCGGGACCTGCGCACTCGTCTCCGACGCTGTGGTCTGCACACCGGTAGCCCCGTCAGGGGAGGCGGCTGCAGCAACGGGGCCGGCCGCGAGCATCGTTGCGACGATCAGCCAATGCAGTATGACTACGATTGGTTTGCTGCGAATGTCCATGTGAAATGCTGGCATCTGTTGCTCCTGATGATTCCAGTTGGCGGGCCCGAGGGCCCTCACGCGAAAACTGCCTGCTTTGCTCAGAACCTGATCACTGCACGCAGGCCCGGCAAGACCGCGGTGTCGCTCGACAGTCCGGGCCGGATGACCTGCAAGTCGGCGCCAAGGTCGAGCCAGGGCGTGACCGCCAGGTTGTAGAAGAGCTCGATGCCCTGTTCGTCCCGCAGATGCACGGTCGGTGCGAGCGCGTCCTTCAGATAATCGCTCAGGCTGTCGTAGTAGTAGCCGATGCCCCAGTTGTCGCCGCTCCGGCCCGGCACGAGGCCCGTTCCGCCCAGTCCGACAAGGAACGTCCAGTGCAGCGAATTCGGGTTGCCGTCGGAGATACCGAACTGGCCGAACAGTCCCACACCTTCGTCCGGACTCGCCGCCGGCTGGTACAGGTACTGGTCGAACGACCAGGCGAAGTAGTAGCGCGAATTCTTCGTTGCGACGGTTCCGGGTTCCGGCGTTGGAACGAGGATTTCGTCCAGGTTCGACAGGTCGGTGCCGTCCTGGGTGCTGTAGAGGGCGGTGAATCCCTGGTTGCCACGTCGACCTGCGATCGTCACGGGCACCTGGACGCTGCCGCGAATGGTGACGCCGTCCTCGAACGCATCGGCGAGGCTCAGCTTGTTTACGTAGCTGGCCGGGTCGTAGACCCACAGCCGATACGTAGCCTGTTCGGTACGCACGGTAAGAAGCGCGCCGAGGAGGTAGGCAGGCACGGTACCGGTGGGTGGTGCCACGAACGTCAGGTTCCAGAACGCGTCGATGCCGGCGCCGCCCAGGAAGGGTCTCCTGCCGGACACGATGTCGATCATGTTGATCTTGCCGAATACCACGGTGTTCGAGTCGCCGAACTCCTGGACGAAGTACAGGCTCGACAGGTCGTAGGCGTCGGCGCCCTCGATCCCGGGGAAATTGAGCGCGGTGTTGACGGGAATCAGCACGCCGCCGCGGCCGTTGACGCTGTTCCCGAAGTTGTACTCGCCGTGCAGGGTCATCGACAGGCCATCCCAGAATCCCAGCTTGCTCAGGTCGGCGGTGATGAGCAGGTCGGCCTTGCCGCCGTACTCGTAGCCGAGGTCGCCTTCTCCGGCAGCAAGACCCTGATAGAACTGCGTCACGCGCGGCTGCAACCTCGATGCCATGGTCCGCGAGCCAGGTTCGACTGCCGCCCCAGTCGCCGGTGAGTCCTTCATCCGCAGAGGCGCTGCCCGCGACCGTGACTTGAGTCGCGAGCACAAGAACGGCGACGGCGCACTTGCTCGTGACCCACGTTGCACTGCCATGTGAGTGGGCCCGTCGATCCGCGGCCGCGATGCGCTGGCGCAAACACACTGTCCGACCCCTCAGAGCAGCGCCTTGAGCACGCGATCGATCAGCTGCTCGACCGAGATCATCGTCAGCACCAGCGGCGCGACTGGCAGCAGGACCACCGCCACCAGCGACGTCACGGTCTTCATGTTGAACGGCACCAGGCGTATGCCCTGGACAACCTCGAAACCGTTACGAAGGTCGGCCAGCGACTGTATGTCGGGGCTGCCCAGCAACGGCTCGTCCGGCAGGTGCGGGCCGCGGATCCACTTCCGATTGAATTCCCGCGCATACGCCTGGCCCAGCGTGCCGTACTCCTCCATGCCTTTTCGCCGGGCCGCCCGCAGCTGCGGGTAGAACACGAGCAGCGGGCCGAGCACGAGGAATACCAGCACCGCGACCGTCCCGACGATTTCCACCTTGAACTGGAGCAGGTTCGCTCCGGTGTAGAAGATCCGGTTGGCGATCATCCCGGACAGCACGGCGCCCAGCGCCAGCAGCACCAGCCGGTACGCACGCCCCGTTCGCGCCAGGAACAGCAGACCAGCGGTCGAGTCCGGATGCGTCGGCTCCAGGTTCAGCCGGGTGCGGGCCACCTGCCAGAGGAAGCGCGCCCAGACGAAGAACCGGAAATACCAGCGCAGTGTCAGGAACTGGACCACGGGCATGCTCACGAGACCGAGCCAGAGGCCCGCGTACGATGGCTTCAGGTCCCCGTCGACGACCGTGGCGTACCAGCTGCTCAGATTGAGTGCCACCTGGTCGCTCCAGATGAACGGCACGCCGACCGCATACACGAAGACCACCAGCAGCAGTTCCACGACCATCGAATTGCGCAGCCGCAACGCCGAATCCACCGCTCCGTCGAACTGCGGTCGCGCCTCGTCGCGGATCAGGCCATTCGTCACGAACAGCCGCACGATCGGCGGCAGCTTCTTGTGAACCATCACCTCGGCCAGGATCAGCAAGGGCGCCGTGATGAGCAGCCTCAGCTGGGTTTCCACGTCCAGGAGAAACGGCACTTCCACGTTGCCACACCAGGCCGTCCCTGCGAAGAGCGACAGCAGCAACGGCGGTACCCAGATGAGGAGGACCAGCCCCAGCACGCGCCGGCGCACATGTTCCAGCGCATCGCCAGACAGCCGCGTGCGGCGCAGCAGCTGGTACAGTGGCCCGCCGGCCACCAGCGAAAAGTCGTTCAGTTTGTCGAGTGGCGTCCGGGCGCCGCCAGATCCAGTCTCAGCTTGAATGTCGCGCATCGTGGATCTCCTGGTCACGCTGACTCATGCCGCAGGGTCCGGCAGCAGCATCCGGTCTGCAGTGAGTTCGTAGGTCCACGGGCAACCCGCGTTTTTCCAGCCGTTCCTGAGCCGCTGTCCGTTGAAGACACTGTCCGGGTCCTTGACGGCATCGCCTTCCATGCCGTCGACGATGTTGTAGACGTTCCTGAACCCGGCCTGGGCGAGCAAGTTGATGGCCATGGCAGCGCGGCCGCCCGAGCGGCACATGACCATCAGCGTGTCCTCTGGCTTCGCGATCTTCTGTACGCGGGCCACGAAGTCCGGCAGCGGCCGCGCCGGGAACTGGTTCTTTTCCGTGTCCCATTGATAGTTCACGGCAACGACCGGGATTTTCCAGGCCGCGGGCGCGTGGCCGACCCACATGAACTCCTCGGGCGTCCGGACGTCGACGATCTTCACCTCGTCGGGCGCCGCCTTCCATTGCTCGTAGGCCTCCCTGGCGGAGACATAGAGCCCGAGTACCGTCTGCTTCGCCTTTGGCAGTTCAGGAGTCGATTCGGACATGTGCAATCCTCTTGTTCAGGGCCCGTGTCGGTGACGCCCGTGCGTGCCGGCACGTACGGACCCCGTGCCGAAGCCGGGGTCCGTCCGCGCTGGCGGCCGCCGCAATCGCGATTCAGGGCACGTAGTTCGCGCTCGTGTCCGCGCCGTAGCCGCAGCCCTGGTAGGTGCAATGCAGGTCGTCGCGAATAATGGCCGCCCATCCGCCCGCTTTGGTGGTGTCGAGCACGAGATCCTTTTCCAGGATCTTGGTCTCGAACTTCCAGCCTTGCGGCAGGGTCGTGTATTTCTTGCCCAAAGAGTCGAGGTTCTCAGGTGTCAGGCTCGGATCGACCGCCTTCGTGTATTCCTGCAGAACCCAGACCGCACCGTTGGGCTCGCGCAGCAGGCACACGGATTTGCCTGCCTTGAAGGTCCAGACCGTGCTGCGACGGATCAGCGACGGCACGTAGGCGCTCTGCATCTGCGAGATCATCTCCGCCCCGGTCATGTCTCCGGCCCAGCGCAACTCGACGCCGTGGAAATTCTGCGTTTCGCCGACGAGGAACTTGATTTCGTCCATCAGCCAGAAGCGTCCCATGTTGACCGCGCACATATCCACTTCGAGTTCGCCCGCCAGCTTCTTCGGATCGATCTTCTTGTAGGCTTCGGGGTCGACGGGAATCGATGCCGCCGTATAGACGTGGGCCCTCTGTGCTTTCCCGGTGCCGACAAAAGCCCCCATCCCGTGGAAGGGAAGGCCGCGGGTTTCCTTGAAGCTCATCCAGCTCAGCGATTCCATACCTGTCTTCAGTTTCATCTTGTTTCGTCCTGTTGGGGATTCGGGGCGCGGGAGCACCGCGCCCCGATCATTGGTCAAGGAAATGCAAGGCGCATCGACACTTACTTCTTCATGTGTTTCGCGACAAAGTCCTGGATTCTCTTGCCTTGCGCAGCCAAGCCACCATCGGTGCTGAACTGGATGATCTCGGCCCCTGCCTTCGACTTGAAGTTGTGCGGAGCCGGCCAGAAGCACACGTCCCCAGCGCTGCAGACCTCAATGGTCCCGTCAAGGTAAATGACCTCGACCGTGCCCTTCAAAACATAAGCCCAGTGTTCAACCCCGCACAGGTCGTGCTCCAGTCCCTTTCCCTTCAGGATGTCCGTGAAATCAGTGCCGGGGGCAAAGACGTGGTAGGCGCACTGCATGCCGCCCCATCGCTCATCCCAGATCTTGAGGCCCGGGGTGTTCTGGGTGACGAAGTCGTCTACCGGCTTCATGTCCATCAATTTCTTATGCATTTGATTACTCCTTCGTGTGCCTCACCGGGCCGGCGGTGATGGCGGTTTGTTAAAAGCCAGATCCAGTGCCTCGGACCCGGCACCACATCACTTCAACACTAGCGGTCGGACCGCGCTTGACAGTTGAGGACACGCGCTTGATGCTTGAGGACATCGCGATTACGTAATTACCAAGACCTCGTAATTCGACCCCGATAGCCCAGATGCCCAAGCGAACTGCCGAGCACCATGCGCGGGACGTGACCGTCAGGATCAGTGGCGTTCAGTCGATTCCCGCGGTCCTGGAGAGCCTGGGCGTTGATTCGGCGAGGATTCTCGCGGCCGAGGAAGTGCATCCGGCGCTCTTCGACGACACCGAGAACCCGATCTCACTGGCGACCATCGGTCGCCTCGTGCATCGCAGCGTCGAGGTGACCGGCTGTCAGCACTTCGGACTGCTGGTCGGGCAGCAGGGCGGTCTGAGTTCATTCGGCCTCGTCGGTGCGTTTGCGAGGTACTCCCCGGACGTTCAGACGGCGCTCGCCCGGCTTGGAACGTACCAACACCTCTACCACGGAGGCCAGGTCCTGTCCCTCGAGGCGGCCCGCGACGTAGCGACGCTCAGCTACGCCATCGTCCAGCCTGGCATCAAGGCCGTTGACCAGATCGAGGATGGCGCGCTCGCCATTTTCTGCAACGTCATGCGCGGCTTTTGCGGAGCGAACTGGCTCCCGCTCGAAGTCCGGTTCGCCCACGGCAGGCCGGCAAACCCGCGACCTTTGGTGCAATTCTTCCAGACCTCTTTGAGGTTCGATGCCGAGCGGAGCGGGCTGGTGTTCTCGGCGAACTGGCTGCGGCGTCGCCTGCCCGAACTCGACGCCGATCTGCAGCGCCTGCTCGCGCGGCAGATCGAGTCGCTTGAGGCCACCCACGGCGACGAATTGCCAGATCAGGTTAGGCGCGTGCTTCGCTCCGGGCTCCTGACGGGCCACGCGAGCGCCGAGCAGGTGGCGGCGCTGTTCTCCATGCATCGACGCACGTTGACCCGGCAGTTGGCGGAATATGGAACGAGCTTTTCCGATCTCGCGGAGGAGGGTCGCTTCGAGATCGCACAGCGAATGCTGGGAAGCACGGACCTGGACATCACCGGGATCGCGGCCGCGCTCGACTATGCCGATGCGAGCGCATTCACCCGGGCGTTCCGGCGCTGGAGCGGCACGACGCCGGCGGCGTGGCGAGCGAGGCGACGCCGCCGGAGATAGGCAGTTCCCACGTTGCGATCCGTGTGGCCTCGCCGGGAAACGGCTGGATTTCGCGCGGCCTGGCCGCGCAGAATGGTGCCAACGGGAGACCACCATGGCGACAAGCAGATCATCGAAGGCAAAGTCTGCCGGGAAGCCGGCGCGACGCGCGGCACCGGCAGCGGTACGACGCAGGAAGCCGGCGGCGCGCAAGACGAGGCGTGCGCGCCTGGCCGCCGGCATCGGTCCGAACCGCAAGCCGACGATCAGCACGCGCGAGGCCGTCGCGCGACTCGCTGCACTGATGAGCGAGTTCCAGGAGCTTTATGCGATCTGGGGCAATTCCAAGCTCGATCCGGCGTTCCGCGAGGAGCTCATGGTGGCCGTGGCGCGCCAGAACGACGCGCCGTACTGCAGCTGGATGCACCGCACTTGGGCGGAGCTGGCTGGTTCCTCGCGCACGGTGATCGAGAAGATCGAGTTGCTGGATCCGCGCGGCCTCGACGCTCGCAAGTGGGCCGCGGTGGCCTACGTGCGCGCACTGGCCTCGAACGACATGAGGCCGGTGTCCGGCCAGCTGCGCCGGCGCGTGGAGGCCCACTTCTCACAGCGCGAAATCGAGGACATCGAACTCGTTGCCCGCGCGATGGACCTGATCAACCGGATGGCGAACACGTTCGATGCCATGGTGTCGCGCCTGCAGGGCAAGCCGGCCGCGGACAGCAACATCCTGGACGAGATGGTCTTCAGTGGACTGTTCGCGGCGGTGGCACCGCCCCTCGTGTTGCTGCTGGCCCGCTACGCCCGGCGTCCAGTCCTGGAGATGGCGCGCAGCCTCGTCGATCACGTTCAGCCCTTCTACGCGCAGACGGCTCGCCGCTGATAGCGGACGCCCGGGACCCCGGCGTACCCCCCGACGAGGGGGGCTGATCGGGACACAGGCCGGGCGATAAAGGGGCTGGGCGAGTGGCGGCACAACCGCACGGCCATCCGCACCCGCAGGAGGTCTGCCATGACTGTGTCCGACAAGCATCTCGCGAACGCCACGCTCGTCATGAAGGTTGCTGGGTGGGTGTGCCTGGCGGGCTTGCCCGCGGCAGCATTGATTTACCCGCCTGGGATCCTCTGGGGCTCCGTGCCTCTCGAGTATTGCTGGCCAAGCATCGGGCCCGCGCATCCGCCCTCGCCGTACCACGGCCTGCATCCGTATTTTTTCATGGTCGCGGCGATGTACGTGTCCTACGGCTTCCTGATGATCCGCGGCGCGCGCGACCCGAAGCGGAACGTCGCGCTGTTCGACTACGGCATCGTCTCGAGCATCATCCACGGCGGGATCATGATCCCGCAGGCCTTCATCTACCCCGGCGAGCACGCCCATTTGTGGGCAGACATCCCGTTCGCCTTCGGGCTCGCACTCGCGTGCTGGATCTGGCACCCGGATCGTGGACCGTCCGGGCAGGCGGCTTGAGGCCGTACGGTGACGCAACCGAACGCTGACGTCGTCGTCATCGGCAGCGGCTTCGGCGGCAGCGTCGCCGCGAACCGACTGGCGCTTGCCGGCAAACGCGTGCTGGTTCTCGAACGTGGTCCATGGCGCGATTCAGTGCCGGTCCGTTCCATGGGCATCGCGCGGCGCTCGCCGTTCCCTTACGGCGGCAAGGCCGCGACGCATCTCCTGCGCTCCCTGCAGGTCGGTTCACTTAGCCTGGGCTTCAACAAGGCCGGCATGTACGAGTTCGGGGCGTTTCCAGGCCTCTACACTCTCGTCGCCTCGGCGGTCGGTGGTGGCAGCACGGCCTACGGCGGCCTGTTGGTGCCGCCACTGAACACGGCCATCTGGCGCGGGCGCCACCCGGACCTCGATCCAGCCGACATCGAGCGTTACTACGACAAGGTGATCAGCGACATGGGCGGCGTGCGCCTGACCCGGGAGCATGCATTGCCGCAATCCGTGTGGACGCATTTTCCTGGTGGCGCCGAGAGGCGTTGCCTACCAGCCGATCCGCAACCCTACATGGGAATCCTGTTGCCACCGACCGAGGCGCAGGCCGGAACGGCGGCGGCCAACAGTTCCGCTGGAGTGGAGCGGCAATATTGTGCGTTCGACGGCGACAGTTTCCTCGGTTCGCGCGGCGGCGCGAAGGCCTCGGTCGACTTCGTCTACCTGGCCCCCGTGATGGACAGGGGAGTCACCGTTCGTGACCTGTGCGAGGTGACCGGTATCAGCCCTTCACGTCCCGAGGATGGTCCCGGCTACTTCGTGCAGTTCAGGGACCTGGAGACGGGCACGCTCCAATACGTCCGGGCCAGGCAAGTGGTTCTCGCTGCCGGAACGCTGAACACCATGCGCCTGCTGTTTGCGGCCGAACGAAAACCGGGCGGGTTGGCACCGATGCCGGCACTCGGTCGGCGTTTCTTCGCGAACGGTGACCTCGCCGCAGCATGGTTCAGGAAAACGGCGCCTGTCTCGAGCTTCCGTTCCTCACCGTCGCAGGGGGAGTTCACGGTCGAGGGTCATGAATCCCAGACCTTCGGCTTCGGCGGGCTCCCCGGTATCGAGACCTTGCCGCTGCCGGGATTCGTCAAGCGCAAGCTTGAGAAGATGTTCTTCATGTACGCGATGGGGGCCGACAGCGGTACCGCCTCAGCAAGCTTTGCGGCCGGTCGCCTGCAACTCGACTACGACTACCTGAAAGAGCCCGTCTACCACGACCTGCGGGAAGCATTGCAGGTCGTCTCGGTTGAAAGCGGCAGCAGGGTGATTCCGGTCCGTAAACCGCTGTCGCCGCACGTAAGCGGGGGTGCATGCCTGGGCGCCACTGCCGAGGAGGGAGTCGTAGACCACCGCGGTGAAGTGCACGGCAACCCCGGGCTCTACGTGGCCGACGCAGCGGCGCTGCCGGCAGCGCCGGGCGGTCCTCCGTCGGTCGCGATCGCGGCGTGGGCGCACCACGTCGCCGACGGAATCGCCCGCGCCTGCTAGCAAGGCCGCGTGGCGGGCAGCGGGTCGCGGAGACCTTTGCTACATTCGTTAGTGTCCGCATCCCGGTTCGGGCACCCGGAATGAACCTCGAACTCAAGATACCGCCGCTGTTCCTCGCTCCGCTTGTGGCAGCTGCCATGTGGGTGCTCGCCCGGTTCACGCCGCATTTCGCAGTCACCGATACCATCAGGTGGGCGGCGTCACTCATGATCGCGATGACCGGCTTTTCGTTTGCCTTGCTTGGAGTGCTCGCGTTTCGCAGGTCCAGGACCACTGTCGACCCGACCAGGCCAGGGCGGGCGTCGTCGTTCGTCTCGAGTGGCGTCTACCGGGTCACGCGCAATCCGATGTATCTCGGCATGGCGATGGCGCTCGCGGCCTGGGCGATATTCCTCGCCGCGCCCTGGGCATTCGTGGGTCCGCTCGCCTGGGTGCTCTACATGAACCGGTTCCAGGTCGAGCCCGAGGAGAGGGTCCTCGCGGAGATGTTCGGTGAGGAATACAGGAGGTACCTGGCGACCGTGAGGCGCTGGCTGTAATGACTAGTCGATCATTCCCACCATGCGGGCTCGCTGCAGCAGGTGACTCCGGGAGCCCGCGTTCAGCTTTCGGAACAGGTTCTTGAAGTGCCACTTGATCGTCTCGTCGGAGACACCCATCGCCAGCGCAATCTGCTTGTTCGACATGTTGCTCGCAAGCAGGCCCACGACCTCGCGCTCCTTAGGCGAGAGCAGTGAGCCGCGTGCGGCGCGGGCACGCGTGGAGGCGGACTTCGATACTGCTGCGTCGGCCGGCCTGGACCCGAGCCCGGCCTGGACCTGGTCCGACCCGCAACCTGCATCGGCGCTCAGTTGCCGGACGAGCCCCTCGAGGTCAGGGTGCGTGTCTGAAACGACCCGCTTGAGCCCCCACATCCGCGCCATGCTCACGGATTCGTCCAGCAGTCTTGACCCGTCCTTTCCGCATCGGCCGGCCGCCAGCGCGCGAAGCAGGTAGATATGGATGCCGTCGCGTCCCCGGCGCAGCCGTTCCGCGGCGGGGACAAGCTCCTCGAGTCGTTCCAGCGAGGCTGGCCAATCGCGCCTTGCGATTGACGCGTATGCGCGCGCGAGACCGATCTGCAACTCGACGCTGGGGCCAAGAACGCCCCATTGGTGCCCCTCGAATTCAGCCGACATGGCGTCGAGCTTGCGTTCGACGGCCGCGCAGAGATCTGCCCGACCTCGCAGCGCGTGCTGCCGCATTCGCTCGCCCAGGCTCGCGACGCAGAGTCGTGGCAGGCTGCGTGCCTCGCCGAGCGCAAACAGGCTGTCCAGCAGGTCGAGCGCGCGCTGCTCGTTCCCGTTGAGCGCCGCGACGCGCGCGGCGGTGACATAGCCGAGCGCGATCGCATCCGGCGGCGCGCTGCGCTCCAGAACGTCGAGCCGGTTGGCGAGTAACTCTGCGGCGGCATCTGTTTCATCGCGCTCCCACTGCGCAGCGGCGAGCGCGGCGGCGAGCATCACCGAGATCGGGCTGCGGCGTCCGGAGTCTTCTTCCGCTCGTGCCAGTGCAGCCTGCAGCGTGCGGGCCGCAAGGTCGACCTGGCCTTCCCAGAGATAGGTCAAGCCGATGATCCAGTCGCGCCAGCCGAGTGCGAAGCCCCCGGCGGAGCCATCGTCCGGTGGCAGTTGCCGGTAGGTGTAGCGTGCCTGGTCAGGCGCACCCCGGTAGAGCGTCAGCAGCGCGAGCTGGTTGACGCCGACGACGTGGCGAAGGATCGAATGCGACGGCAGCACGTCGTACCAGGACGAGACGATTTCACCCATGCGGCTGAGGTCGTCGGCGAAAAATGCCGCGGTCGCGCAGATCTCGGCGCTCTCGCAGCGGTCCCCGTCATCGGCGGTGGTGTCGTCCATGATCGGCCCGACCAGCTGTGCCGCCTCCGTGTGTCGATCGCTCTGGGCCAGCATCCAGCCGACGGTGAGACGCAGACTTGTCCGACGCATGATTTCTTCGCGGGGCAGGCGATTGATCCAGTCCGTGACCAGCGACACCTGGCCGCGGAGCAGTACGCCGTGCAGTGCGCGCGCGATCACGCGGTAGGCCTCATCCGGCATGCCCGCCTCGAGCATCTGCCTTGCGGCTTCCTCGCACTGGCCGTGCTCATCGAGCCAGCGCGCGGCGCGAGAATGGTACTCGAGTCGCTCGGCCTCCGGCAGCGCCGCGAAACGCGAAGCGAGGAATTCCCGCGCAAGCGGATGTATCCGCGACCATTCGCCACTGATGCCCTCCGAGAGGATCGGCGTCAGCTCGCGCAACTGCGCCAGCACGTGGGCGCAGTCTTGCCGGCGCGTAATCGCCTCGCACAGCGAGGGCGACAGGGCGTCTATGAAGGAAACCTGCACCAGAAATGACGCAGCAGGCGGCGGCAGGTGATCGACGAGGCTCTCGACGAAATAGCGGTGAATGTCTCCCGACCGCACCGAGAAACCGGCAATTGCGTGCTGCAGGTCGGGGCTGCGCTCGATCGCCGAAATGGCGAGCTGCAGGCCCAGCGGCCAACCTTCGGTGAGTCCGTGCAGGCGCACGCACGAATCGAGCTCGATTTTCCGGCCGAAGCGTGCCTGCAGCAGTGCGACGGTTTCAGGGAGGTCGAAGCACAGGTCGCCGGCAGCAAGAGTGGCGAAGCGGCCGCGGTCCGGCAGGTCGTACAGCGGCAGCGCGATCGGCCTGCGCGAGGCAAGCACGACCCTGAGATTGGCCGGGGCATTGAGCAGCAGGTAGGCGATCGACGAGCCGAGCGTCGAGTCGGGCAGTGTGTGCACTTCGTCCAGGATCAGCACGGTCTCGACCATGCTGTCGGCGACCTCAGCCAGCCACTCGGTGATCTCCTCGAGCGACCTGTCGCTTGAACCGGAGGCGCTTACACACCCCTGCCCGAAGTCTACTCGTGCTCCTCCCGCACGCATCGCCGTCGCCAGGCCAGCCACCAGG
>CAVSZE010000006.1:0-32365 GCA_963732375.1 uncultured Gammaproteobacteria bacterium | reverse complement strand
AAAGCATACATTTCCGGACAAGCTGGGCGACTCGTCCATTGATGAAGCCCGCGTGCCGCGAGAAATTGCCCCGACGTTGGGGCCCGGAGGAGCAGTGCGAAAGCGGGGACCGCCCTTGCGGTCATCGGGCAGGCCCACCGGCTCGACCTCGGCTGTCCGGGCTGGGCCGCTTGTCGCGTTGCCTTCATTGTTGTCCGGGTTCGGAGTCGAGCCGGCGCCGTTGATGATACGTGCCGGCCTTGACCCCGGCGCGCTGGGAAATCCCGAGAACTGGATTCCGGCCGACCAGCTCGGTGTCCTTATCGATGCCTGCGTCGAGGCGACGAATTGCGAGCATTTCGGCCTTCTGGTCGGTGCGCCGTTTACGCTCGGCTCCATGGGCGCGTTGGGTTACTTGATGCGTCACAGCGCGACGCTGATTGATGCGTTGCGCGTGTTCGTAGTGCACCTGGAACTGCAGGACCGTGCGGCCGTGACCTTGATGCTGGATCCCAGCGGTTCCCAGCTCGCCCTCGGGTACACGCTGGTAGATCCTGGTATTGCAGGACGATACGCCATCCTTGACGGTGCATTAGCCATGGTCTACCGGCTGTTGGCCGAGCTGTGTGGCCCGGCCTGGCGCCCGCTCTCCGTCAAGTTGGCGCGCCCCAGGCCACGGTTAATTTCCGAATACGAGCGCGTGTTCGGATGCCGGCCGGCATTCAATGCCAAGGTGTCGGCCGTCGTGTTCGAGTCCCGCTGGCTGCGCCACCCGATAGAGGGAGCAGATCCTGCCCTGCACGCGATCCTTTCCCGCACGGTAGAACTGATCGAGGCCAGCAAGCCCTTGCCCTTCGCTGAGCGGGTCCGGCGCGCCGTTCGAGCCATGATACTGACGTCGGTCGTGTCCTCTGCAGGTGTCGCAGCCCTCTTCGGGTTGAACGAGCGTACGCTCCGCCGTCGCCTCGAAGCTGAAGGAACCAGTGTCAGGAGGCTGGTCGACGATGAACGGCGACACCTCGCACTGGATCTTCTCAGTAACACCAGATTGCGGATCTCCGAAATTTCCTCGGCGCTGCACTACTCGGATCCTGTCTCCTTCGCGCGCGCGTTCCGCAACAGTGCCGGGATGAGTCCGCGGCAGTGGCGCAGGCGGTTTGGACAAGCCCCGGTGTATGACGAGCGGTCGTGACAGGCTGGCCGGAAATGCTCAGTAGTGGGCGAGTCGCGCCGCGCTGATGCGCAACCAGCTATTCCGGAAGCCTCGCGGACGATGCAATATTGCAGGGTATTAGACGGCCCCGATGTTGCCGCCGATTTCTTGCATGGAGGTCTGAAATGCCAGGCGTTCGAAATTCAATTCTGCTCGCCGCATCCATGGTTGCCGGTGCCGGCGTGCCACCTGTGCTGGCGCAGCAGGTCACCGGCGTGCTGGGCTCACCGAGTGCCACGACCACCCTCAGCGGCAAGCAGCTCCCGGCGCCCGATCCGAAATTCGGCGGGGTCATCAAGGAGAAGGCCACCGAGTCCACCCCATGGTGGCAGCCGCGTATCGTGCCACCCAGGGGCGCGCCCAACGTGCTGCTGATCATGACCGACGACGACGGCTTCGGCTCGCCCAGCACCTTCGGCGGCGTCATTCCGACACCAGCGCTCGATCGCATCGCGCACAACGGTTTGCGCTACACGAACTTCCACTCCACTTCGCTGTGCTCACCGACGCGCGCGGCCCTCATTACCGGGCGCAATCACCATTCGGTGGGCTTCGGCGTGGTCGGCGAGATCGCCACCGGATTCCCGGGTTACGACTCGATCATCCCGATCGAGAAGGGAACCATCGGCACGATCCTTCGCGACAACGGGTACGCCACCTCGTGGTTCGGCAAGGACCACAACACGCCCTTCTTCGCCAACAGCCAGGCCGGGCCCTTCGAACAATGGCCGAACGGCATGGGATTCGAGTACTTCTACGGCTTCGTCGGTGGTGACGCGAGCCAGTGGCAGCCGAACCTGTTCCGCAACACCACGCCGATCTTCCCGTTCCAGGGCAATCCAGGCTGGAACATGCAGACGGCGATGGCCGACGAGGCGATCCAGTACATGAGGCAGCTCAAGGCACTGGCGCCGGAGAAGCCCTTCTTCGTCTACTACGTGCCCGGCGCCGTGCACGCGCCGCATCATCCGACGCCGGAGTGGATCGACAAGATCAGCGCACTGCACCTGTTCGACGATGGCTGGGAAAAGCTGCGCGAGACGATCTTTGCCAACCAGAAACGCATGGGTATCATGCCGGCGAATGCCGAGCTGACCCCATGGCCCGACGGCCAGGAGATTTACGGCGGCGCCAAGCTGCCGCGCTGGGACTCGCTCAGCGTTGAAGAGAAGAAGCTGTTCATCAGGCAGGCCGACGTCTACGCGGCCTACCAGGCTTACGCCGACCACGAAATCGGCCGTGTCATCCAGGCCGTACAGGACCTGGGCGAGATCGACAACACGCTGATCATCTACATCAGCGGTGACAACGGGCCGAGCGCCGAAGGCATGGTCAACGGCACGCCCAACGAGTTCACCACCTTCAACGGCATCGAGGTGCCGGTCAAGGACCAGTTTCTCTGGTACGAGTTCTGGGGTTCCGAGCGCACCTTCCCGCATTACTCGGCGGCGTGGGCCTGGGCCTTCGCCACGCCATTCAAGTGGGTTAAACAGGTGCCGTCGCACTTCGGCGGCACGGCGCAGGGCATGGCGATCTCGTGGCCCGGCCACATCAACGATCCGGGCGGCATCCGCCGCCAGTTCCACCATGTGATCGACGTCGTGCCGACCATCCTCGAGGCCACCGGAATCCCGGCGCCAGACACGATCAACGGCATCAAGCAGAAGCCCATTGAAGGCGTGAGCATGGCCTACACGTTCGACAAGGCGAATGCCAAGGCACCGACACGGCACACCACGCAGTACTTCGAGATGCTCGGCAACCGCGCCATCTACCACGACGGCTGGGTGGCGGCGACCACCCCGGTGACGCTGCCGTGGGAACTGAGCACCAAGCCGCCGCCGGACGTGATCACCGGTTACCGGTGGGAACTGTACAACGTTATGGACGATCCGACGGAGAACAACGACCTGGCCGCGAAGATGCCGGAGAAGCTGACGCAGTTGAAGAACCAGTTCTACGTGGAGGCGGCGAAGTACAACGTGCTGCCGCTCGACAACACGACGTTGTCGCGTTGGAATGCGCCAAAGCCCAGCCTGACGGCGGGGCGGACCGAGTTCACGTACTCGGGCACGCTGGCCAGCGTGCCGGGCAGCACGGCTCCCCACATCCTGAACCGGGCCTACACCATCACGGCCGAGGTCACGATCCCTTCGGGAGGCGCGGAAGGCATGATCGTCACCGAGGGCGGGCGCTTCGGTGGCTACGGGTTGTTCCTGAGCAAGGGCGAGGCAGGTGTCGGCCGCGGCAAGGTCGTGTTCCTGTACAACCTGCTGGACCTCAAGCGCACGACCTGGGTAGGACCCGAGCTGGGTGCCGGCAAGCACACCATCGTCTTCGACTTCAAGCCGACCGAACCCGGCCTCGGTAAGGGCGGGACCGGCGTACTCTCGGTCGACGGCAAGGAAGTCGCGCGCAATACGATGGAGCACAGCACCCCGATCACCTTCGCCGAAGACGAGACCTTCGACGTCGGCATGGATACGCGTACCGGCGTCGCCTTGCTCGAGTATCGCTATGACCCGCCGTTCGAGTTCACCGGCAAGATTGACAAGCTGACCTACAAGCTCGAACCGGAGCCGAAGGTTGCCGCGAAGCAGTAGTGATCCCGCACCGTCGCGGTCCCGATCTGGACCGCGACGGCGCCGCAGGCGGAAATCATGAAGAATGCCCTTGTACTCGCTGCAGTCGGCGAGGCCGCGACGGGATTGGCACTGCTGGTCGTGCCCTCGCTCGTCGGGCAGTTGCTGCTTGGCGAGCCACTGGCCGGAGTCGCCATACCCGTTGCGCGCGTGGCCGGCATAGCGCTGGTCGCACTCGCAATCGCCTGCTGGCCCGGTCCGCCGCGGTTCGGCATGCTGACCTACAGCGTTGCCGTGACGCTGTATCTCGCATATCTCGGCCTGGCGGGCGGCCTGGGTGGAGTGCTGCTGTGGCCGGCAGTCGGCCTGCACGTGATCCTGACGGCCCTGCTGTTCAGGTCGCCGAACGACACGATGGGGGCGAAAACGTAGGCAGCGTGCGCTAGTGGCTGGCGAAGCGCTCGGGGAGGTGTCCGAGGAACGGCCGCACCAGCTTCCACGGAAATGCCGGAACCACGCCCGACTTCACGCGTTTCACGATCAGCCTGGCCATCTCACGCGCAGCCTGCTCGACTGATATGGCGAACGGCATCTGCCCGATGTCGACGCCCTCGACGATGTCGGTCTTGATGTAGCCGGGCAGGATACTGGTCACGGCAATTCCCTTCCGCCTGAGTTCGACGCGAGCCGATTTGAGGTACATCGAAAAGCCGGCCTTGCTCGCGCAGTAGGCGGCCTGGCCCGCGACCGGCTGCAGAGCTGCCAGCGAGGAGATGCCCACGATGTGGCCCCTGCCGCGCTCCAGGAAGTGCTCGGTGGCCGCATTGATCGTCGCGATCGCGCCGGCGAGGTTCGTCTGCACCAGGTTGAGTTCCTTGGCCAGGTGACCTCCGCCGATGCGCGTCACGTCGTTGGCGCCGGCATTCACCACGATCGTGTCGATACCGTTGAGGCGTGCGAAGAGGTCGTGCAGCGCCGGGCCGACACTGTCGGTACTGCAGACATCCAGCGTGGCGAGTTCGACACGCAAGCCGTCGCCGTGCATCGCGCGGAGTTCGTTGCGGAGTTGATCCAGCAGCGCCATGCGCCGGGCAGTCAGGCCAAGGGCGTAGCCGCGAGTGGCCATCTCGATCGCCAGTGCGCGGCCGATGCCTGAGGACGCGCCGGTGATTACGATAGTCGGGTTTCCGGCGTTTGCCATCGGTCGTCTCCAGCAGCTCGGTCTCGGTCAAAATCGATTCGCCATCGGCTCGGTCCATGACGCCGGCAACGAACTTATTTTAGACCCGCACGACCGGGCAACTGACCCCCCCAGTGTGGAGGGGCCTGGCCGGACCGGGATTTCAGGACGCGCTGAACTACGTCGTTATTCGGCAACCACTATTCCGGGTGGCTGCCACGTCCCCTCGCCGGGCGGAAGGATCGACGGTGCCGTGTCCCTGGGCCAGTACAGGCGCATCACCAGGTAGATTGGCCCATTCGGCGCAGGCAACCAGTTCGCTTCCTTGTCCTTGCCCGGTGAATCCTTCTGGATGTAGAGCGTCAGCGATCCGTCCGGATTCTTCTTCATGCCGGGCAGCATCGGCGAGTTGATCAGATAGCGATTGATCGGGTTATCGATCAGCAGCTGCGTCTTGCCGTCGTACATCGTCACTGACCAGAAGGCATTGACCGGGGGAAGCTGTCCAGCGGCGAATGTCAGCGTGTAGTTGTGCTTGCTGCCGTCGAGTGTCTCGCCTGTCGCGTCGGTCCGGGTCATGGGGTACATGGCCTCGACGGCGTCATTTCCGTAGATGCCGCCCTTCGCAGCAGCGGCACGCGTCAGCCAGTTGCCGTTGTAGAAAGCGCTGTCGCCAAACATCGAACCAACCTTCCAGCCATTGACCTGCTTCATTCCGCTGGCCAGGTATTGGTCAACCTTGTCGTCGCCTTCCTTCATTGCCAGCAGGACGGCGGCCTTGTGTTCCGGTGACAGATCCTTGAAATCAAACGTCTTGCCGGGGCCGATGCCGATGCTGGCGAGCCTGGCCCGGATGTCCTTGTCCTGTTCCGACACCGGCACGAACTCGAGGGCAGCGTCGAGATACGCATAGAAGTTGTCCTTGATCCCTGCTGTCGTGGCCGGGACGAAGTTGATTTCCGGTGCGGCGGGCGGTGCGGGTTGCTTCAGGAATGCAGACAGTGGCTGCGCCTTGTATCCCGCCTGGACCTTGACCACGTTCGGCATGTCGTCGGCGTTGAAGAGCTGGGTGCGGAATATGCTGAGCGCAAAAGGCGTGGTCGAGTGGAAGACCTGCTTGATTCCCTCCGGCTTCTCGCCGGTCCAGTCCGGCCCGACCACGAGATAGTCGCCCGCGTCGGTGCCGGTGGAGCGGGTGCCAATGTAGCCATAGTTGTAGGCATTGCCATCGGTCAACTGCACCGAGTAATAGCGCTTCCCTGGCACGGCCGGCACCGAGATCACCATCGGCTCGGCGCGCAGGTCAAGCCAGAGCATCGAATACGGCGTGTCGCTGTTGGGCGTGACGACCGCGGTGTCCTTGTAGGTGAAGACCCGCGCTTCGTTGCTGATGGCGTTGAACGGCCCCTTGTACTGCCCGGAGTTCTTGTCGATGACGAACTCGTTCATGACCGCATAGTTCATCACGATCGGCAGGCCGTAGATGAAAGCCTCTTCGGCAATCGCCTTGGTCTCGGCAATGCCCGGCGCGGGAACGCCGGCGGCCGAGGCACTCTTTTCAGCCTGTGCGATCGTGTCCGCCTTCTTGCCGCATCCGCTGACCAGCAACGTCGCCGAGAAAATCAGCACCGCCGAGCCAAGGAATCCTGAAAGCGTCTTCATGTATGCACTGCTCCGGCAATGGAAAGAGCGGGATCGAGGAGGGCAGGCCAGCGGTCCTTCGAGACAGGAACGAGGCCTGGAGACAAATAGTTTTACTGCGTTGGGCGCCAGGGTCAACCAACGTTTTCCCAAGCGCCCAAGCGCCCAAGCAGGCGGCGGCTCCAATGTAGTATCCGCGCATGTTCCACGCCGACCCACGCGGGATCCTGGCGCTCGCCGCGATCGCGATGTGCTGGTCCCTGGCGGTGGTGCTGCACCGCGTCGGTGCGCCGGGCAGCGTGTCGAGAAAGCTCTCGCTGCTGCTCGTCGTCGAAGGAGTGACGCTCGCTTCAAGCAGCTCGGTCGAGTTCCTGCTGGTTTCGCCTGCCTATGCCTACAAGCATTATCCGGAGTTGTTCCAGGTTCAGTTCATCGTCCACACGTTCGGTGACTGCGCGATGCTCGCGCTCTATCCACCATTGCTTGCGGCGGCGCTGCAGACCAGGCTGACGCGGCCCTTCGCGGGCAGGCCGGTTCAAGTCGGTATCATGGTTGGCGCAATCGCGCTCGCGGCTTCGATCCACGCATGGCGCGCAGCGGTCGGGGCGGCGCGCTCGCGGGCCCGTGCGTTCGTGATTGCCTTCGGCATCCGGGATGTCTGCTGGGGCCTCATGTACAGCGCTGCGGTCTGGGACTTGTGGTCGGGAAGTTATGCCGTGACCACTGATCCGACGGACAACATATACCTCGTCTACGCGCTCGGCACGTTCCTGTCGGTCCCGCTCATCGCCTACGGCATCCTGCGCACCCAGCTCTTCGACATCGACCTGCGCATACGCTGGACGATCAAGCAGTCGACGCTCGCCGCAGCCGTCGTCGCTATCGTCTACCTGCTGTCCGAAGGCGCCGACCGGTTAGTGTCGTCGGAGATCGGCAACTTCGCCGGCCTGCTCGCCGCCGGGATCGTGGTGTTCTTCCTGGCTCCGCTGCAACGCTTTGCCGAGCGGGTCGCTGGAATGGCAATGCCGAATACCCGCAACACACCCGAGTACGCGGCCTTTCGCAAGCTCCAGGTCTACGAAGCCGCGGTCGCCGAGACGCTGGAGCGCGAACTGCAGGCGAACGGCACGCCTGCAGTCGCAGCCCCTGGCGAATAGCCGTCGTTACGAGTTGGAGGTCGCGATGATCAGCGATTCGGCGTACTCGACGATGACCGTATCGCCGACCGCCAGTTGCGACAGGTCGACCTTCTTGTGCGCCTTCGTGGTCTTGATCGTGCCGTCGCCGAACTGGAACGTCACCTGTCGCGTGCTGGTGTCCAGCGCGACAACCTTTGCCGAAACCTCGTAGGCGTCGCCTTCGAATACGCCGGTCGTCTTGCCGTTTGTGGCAGCGGCAAGCTCGATGGCAGCCACGTCGGCCGGCGGCGGCCCGTCCTTTCGGATGACGAGCGCCATCGCTTCGGTCGCCTGGAAGCCGATCTGTTCGCCGACCTTGAACGAGCCGAGGTCGACGCCCTTGGCTGCCTTGAAGGTCGCGGTCTTGCCGTCGGGCGTGGTGACGGTGACTTTGCGCTTGGCGGTGTCGATCGCGTTCACGGTCGCCACATAGGTGAACGTGTCGACGACGGCGAATCCGTTGGCGGCCTTGTAGACTTGCTCCTGCTCGACGCCTTCGGTGCTGGCGCAGCCAGTCATCGTGACGATTGCTGCCGGCAGCAACGCCATGGATGCGATGACGATCAGCCGGTGGGGCACGTGGTTTCTCATGTGGGATTTCCGTCGCTGTTGGGAGAAAGCGAAAATTATACGATCCGGGCCTCTTGCCGCAAAAGGACCGTCGGCAATTCCGTATCCAGTTTCGGCAGAACCCAGCCAGCCGGCAAAAGTCCCGCCGGCCGCCAGCCCGGGCATCGGTTCGGCGGGACTCCGACACCCACCCGCCGCGCACTGCCGTTCGTGGGATAACATGCATAAACGCCATGCTGGCGCCCGTTGCGGCCGGAGCAGCGAATTACGACCAACCGTTGCCGGGTGATCGAGTAGATGTCCATCCACGTTGCGCTGACCCACGAGACCGTCTACCGCTATGCGCAGCCCGCGTCACTGGGACCCCAGGTCGTCCGCCTGCGTCCTGCCCCGCATTCCCGGTCTCGCATCCTCAGCTACTCGCTGCGCGTCGAGCCGACCGGGCACTTCCTCAACTGGCAGCAGGATCCGCTGGGCAACTACCTCGCCCGCATCGTTGTGCCCGAGCGCACGAGTGAGTTCCGGTTGCAGGTGGATCTCGTCGCCGAAATGGCGGTGTTCAATCCGTTCGATTTCTTCCTGGAGCCGGAGGCTGAGCAGTTCCCGTTCGCCTACGAGGCGCGCATCGCCAAGGAACTGGAGCCTTACCTGGAGATCGAGCGGGCCGGACCGCTGCTCGACGACTGGGTTGGCAGTGTTGATCGCTCCGCCGCCTCCACGGTCGATTTCCTGGTCGGGCTCAATATGCGCCTCCACCAGGACGTCGCCTACGTCATCCGCATGGAACCCGGCGTGCAGACCTGCGAGGAAACACTGTCGAGTCGCCGTGGATCCTGCCGCGACTCGGCCTGGTTGCTGGTACAGATCCTGCGCAGGCTGGGGCTGGCCGCGCGCTTCGTCTCCGGATACCTGATCCAGTTGAAGCCCGACGTCGCGGCTCTGGACGGGCCTTCCGGAACCGACAAGGACTTCACCGACCTGCACGCATGGGCGGAGGTCTATCTCCCGGGTGCAGGCTGGATCGGCCTCGACGCCACGTCCGGCCTGCTGACCGGCGAAGGCCACATCCCGCTCGCGTGCGCGCCGCACCCGAGCGGAGCCGCACCGATCACCGGCACAGCCGATGCAACGGACGTGGACTTCTCATTCGCGATGCATATCGAGCGCATCGTCGAGACGCCGCGGGTCACGTTGCCCTACACCGCGGACCAGTGGACTGGAATCGAAGCACTCGGCCACGAGGTCGATAGCCAGCTCGCCGCGGACGACGTGCGGCTGACGATGGGCGGCGAACCCACTTTCGTGTCGATCGACGACGTCGATGCACCGGAGTGGAATACCGAGGCGCATGGCGCGCACAAGCGCGCACTGGCCGCGCGACTGATCGGAAGGCTTCGGGACCGGTTCGCGCCCGGCGGGCTGCTGCATTTCGGCCAGGGCAAGTGGTATCCCGGCGAATCGTTGCCGCGCTGGGCGTTCGCACTCTACTGGCGCGGCGACGGCCAGGCCCTGTGGCGGGATGCGGCACTGATCGCGCAGGAGGATAGGAAGGGCAGCGCGACGCTCGACGATGCGAAACTCTTCGCGCAAACGCTGGCCGAGACGCTCGGTGTCGCCCCCGACCTGGCGACCCCCGCGTTCGAGGATCCGGTGCCCTACCTGACACGCGAGCAACGCCTGCCGGACAACGTCGATCCATTCGACTCCAAGCTCGAGGATCCGGAGGAGCGCGCACGACTGGCGCGTGTGTTCGAGCGCGGGCTCGCCGCGCCGGTCGGCTACGTGCTGCCATTGCAGCGCTGGAACGCACCCCACAAGCGTGCGTGGTACAGCGAGCGCTGGACCACTCGGCGCGGCCGGCTGTTCCTGGTTCCCGGCGACTCGCCGATCGGATTCCGGCTGCCGCTCGAGGCGTTGCCGCACGTACCGAAGGAGCGATACCCGTATTTCATGCCGGCCGATCCTTTCGCGCCGCAATCGCCGCTGCTGCCGCAGGCGGTCGACTCGGCCGATCAGCTGACGGTCCAGCATTCTGCGGGGGGCGGTGCCGAACGTCAGCGCGTCATGGAGCAGGGAACTGCCGGTGGTGCAGATGGCGCGGTGCGGACGGCGCTGGCCGTGGAGCCGCGCGAGGGCCGATTGTGCGTGTTCCTGCCGCCCACCGAGACCGCCAACGACTACGTCGAGCTGATCCAGTGCGTTGAGACGACGGCCGCGCAGCTTGGCCAGCCGGTGCATGTCGAGGGCTACAGCCCGCCCGCCGACGAGCGTCTCAATGTCATCAAGGTGACACCCGATCCCGGCGTCATCGAAGTCAACGTGCACCCTGCGCGAGACTGGAAGGAACTGGTCTCGATCACTTCGACGCTGTACGAGGAGGCGCGACTCAGTCGCCTCGACGCCCAGAAATTCCTGATCGACGGCAGGCACACCGGGACAGGCGGTGGCAACCACGTCGTGGTCGGCGGTGCGACACCGGCCGACAGCCCGTTCCTGCGCAGGCCTGACCTGCTGCGCAGCCTGATCGGCTACTGGCAGAACCATCCGGCGCTGTCGTACCTGTTCTCGGGGCTGTTCATCGGTCCGACCAGCCAGGCGCCGCGCGTGGACGAGGCGCGGCACGACCAGCTTCACGAGCTCGAGATCGCGTTCATGCAGATGGAGCGGCCGGCGGGTGACGCGCCAGTTGCGCCGTGGCTCGTCGATCGCCTGCTGCGCAACATCCTGATCGACGTGAGCGGCAACACGCACCGTACCGAGATCTGCATCGACAAGCTGTATTCGCCCGACGGCCCGACCGGCCGGCTGGGGCTCGTGGAGTTCCGTGCCTTCGAGATGCCGCCGCATGCGCAGATGAGTCTCACGCAGCAGTTGCTGCTGCGGGCGCTGATCGCGCGCTTCTGGCGTGCCCCGTATACGCAGCCGCTGGTGCGCTGGGGAACGTCGCTGCACGACCGCTTCATGCTGCCGCACTTCGTCTGGTCGGACTTCCGGGACGTGCTGCGCGACATGCGCGATGCGGGATTCGCTCTTCAGGATGATTGGTTTGCGCCGCATTTCGAGTTCCGCTTCCCGCGTTACGGCTCGGTCGAGCGCGGCGGCGTGGAACTGGAGCTGCGGCAGGCGCTGGAGCCCTGGCACGTGCTGGGCGAGGAAGGTGCGGTGGGCGGCACCGCGCGCTATGTGGACTCGTCCCTCGAGCGGCTACAGGTCAAGGCGCGTGGCCTCAATCTCGAGCGCCACGTCGTGGCGTGCAACGGCCGCCGGGTTCCATTGCGTGCCACTGACATTGCGGATGAGGCGGTCGCCGGCGTCCGGTTCCGCGCATGGCAGCCGGCGCACTGCCTGCACCCGACGATTCCCGTGCACGCCCCGCTGGTGGTCGAGATACTCGACCGCTGGTCGGGCCGCTCGCTTGGCGGATGCACCTACCATGTCGCGCATCCCGGTGGCCGCAACTTCGAGACGCGACCGGTGAATTCATACGAAGCCGAGAGTCGCAGGCTCGCCCGATTCTCGGATCTGGGCCACTCGCCGGGATCCGTCGCGATTCCGGCCGCGGAGATCGATCCGGAATTCCCGCTGACGCTCGACCTGAGGCGCACGCCGGCTTCCCCGAGGAGCATCGCTTGAATTCGATGACTGGGCCGCTGCCGGGATCCAATAACCCGACGCTGGCGGCGATGTTCGACAGCTACCAGCCGTTGCGGGGCGTCTTCGACGAAATGAAGACCGCCGACGGCCAGGTGCGGCCGCATTGGGAGAAGCTGGTCGGCGCGCTGCGGGCGCTGAGCACTGCCGACATGGACGCTCGCTGGAAGCGGGTCGAGCGGATCCTGTACGAGAACGGGCTGACCCATAATATTTTCGCGGACGGCGGCGCGACCGAGCGGCCCTGGCGACTGGATGCACTGCCATTGCTGATTTCGGCCGAGGACTGGCGCCGGCTCGAGAGTGGCCTGGTCCAGCGCGCCCGGTTGCTCGACGCGGTGCTTTCCGATTGCTACGGCGAGCAGCGCCTGATGCTGGATGGACACCTGCCACCAGCCATCATGCTCGGCAATCCGCAGTTCCTGAGGCCGTGCCACGGGGTCCCCGTGAGCGGCGGCCGCCGCCTGCACTACTACGCCGCGGATGTCGGGCGTGCTGCCGATGGCAGCTGGTGGGTGCTGAAGGATCGCTGCGAGTCACCGGTCGGCGGCGGCTACGCGCTCGAAAACCGCATCGCGCTTCGCAACTGCCTGCCCGACGAGTTCACCGACAACCGCGTGCAGCAGCTGGCCGGTTTCTTCCAGGCCGTCCACGACGGTCATTGCGCGCTCGCTGGCAAGCCTGATCCGCGCATCGTCGTACTGAGCACCGGGCCCACCGCGGCCGGCTACTTCGCGCATTCGTACCTGGCCCGCTACCAGGGGTATGTTCTCGCGGAAGGCGCGGACCTGACCGTTCGCGACAATCGTGTCTACCTGAAGACCGTCGAGGGCCTGCGTCCGGTGGACGTGGTCATCCGGCGCGTCGAGGCGGACTCCTGCGATCCGCTCGAACTGCGCAGCGACTCGCCGCACGGCGTGCCGGGCCTGGTCGAGGCGGTGCGCGCCGGTACGGTCACGGTCGTCAATGCGCTCGGCAGCGGGCTCGCGGACACCGAGAGCCTGATGCCGTTCCTGCCGAGGCTCTGCGAGCACCTGTTGCAGCAGCAACTTCAACTGCCTTCGCTGGCGACGTGGTGGTGCGGCCAGGATGAAGCGCGCGCCTACGTGCTCGGCAACCTCGATTATCTCGAGACGCGCGACGTGTTCAGTCGCGGTGCGAGCGAGCCGGGCACGCAGAACCCCGACGGTCCGGAGGCCTGGCAGGTCGGTGGTCCGCGCCAGTCGATCGAAGAGCGCGGATTCGCGTACCTGGCTCGCGAACCGATGACGCTGTCCACGGTGCCGGTGCTGAATTCGCAGGGTCTCCGGCCGGTGCCGTTCGCGCTGCGCGTGTTCGTCGCCGCGGACGCCGGCGGCTATGTCGTGATGCCGGGCGGGCTGGCGCGGCTCTGCCCGCCGCATGCCGGGCAGGCCTTCGATTTCGGCCGATTCGGCGATGGCAAGGACACCTGGGTGCTGTCGGACGGGCCGGCGGGCGCCGCGACGATCCGCCGGACCCGCTCGGGAGCCGTGGAACTGCGGCGAATCGGACGCGAGCTGCCGAGCCGCTCCGCGGACAATCTTTTCTGGCTTGGCAGCTACGCTGAACGCGCCGAAGCGATCATGCGCCAGGTCCGCAGCTCGGCGCTGCGCCTGGTAGACGACGATCGCCCGACCGAAGACCTGCTGGCGATCGACCGCGTGTTGTTCGCCACGTTCGCAAAGGCCGGTATCGAGGCGCCGGAAGACGACGAACCCGTGGCCGACCCGCGCCTCGACCTGGAACGTCGTCTGGGCGAGCTCGTCTTCGACGCCGACCGCGCGTACGGATTGCGAAGGACGCTGCGCTCCCTGGGTCGCACGGCCTCACTGACCCGGGACCGGCTGTCGGCGGACTCGTGGCGAATTCTACGGGGGCTGCAGCCCGACGACTTTGCCCGGCGGCCGAGCCTCGTCGCGCCGCCGCGCCGGGTCGGAATCGGCAGTGCGCTGGGCCAGCTGGACCAGGGCATCCAGCGCCTGGCCGCATTCAGTGGCATGGGCAAAGAGAACATGACTCGCAGCTTCGGCTGGCACTTCCTCGAGATGGGCCGGCGTATCGAGCGCAGCGTGCAGACCAGCGCGCTGCTCGAGAGCCTGCTCGACGCCGGTGACCCGGAAGACGACGGCAGCCTGATACTGTTGCTCGAGATCGCGGACAGCTTCATGACCTACCGCTCGCGTTACCTGCTCACGCCGCAGCTCGCACCAGTGCTCGATCTCTTGCTGCTGGACGAGACGAACCCGCGCTCGGTGGCATTCCAGCTCGAGGCTCTCGCGGAGCACCTTGGAGCGCTGCCGCGGGATCCTGCGCGGGCGGACCTCGACAACGAGCAGCAGATCGTCGCTGGAATGCTCGAGGCACTGCGCACGGCCGACATCACCAGCCTGTGCCGCCGCAGCCGCCTCGGCGATCGTCCGGAGCTACATGCGCTGATCAGTCGTGCCGCCACGGACCTGAAGGCCCTGACCACGAGTATCACCCGCAGATATTTCAGCCACGCGGACGCCGTTCGCTCCGTGATCGCCGCGGGAAGCGCGCCCCGCTGAGCCATGCAGTACGACGTTCGCCATCGCACCACGTATCGCTACAGCCAGCCGGTGTCGATCTCCCACCACGTGCTGCACCTGGCGCCGCGCTACTGCGATCGCCAGGTCGTGAACCAAGCGACGATCGATATCGAGCCGAACCCCGCTGTTCGCAACGACGCCGTGGATTATTTCGGCAATCCGGTCACGTTCGCCACCATCCAGCAGCAGCACGACGAACTGGTAATCGAGGCGAACTCACGGGTCGAAGTGTCGCCGCCTGCTCGAGCGGCGCCGTCGCAGACGATGGCATGGGACCGGGTCTTCCGCCACCTGGGGCGGGATACTGCCGCCGGAAACCTCGCCGTGCTGCAGTTCGCCTTCGATTCGCCATATGCGCGGGCGAATGCAGATCTCGCCGCCTACGCACGTGAATCGTTCCTGCCCGGACGACCGGTCATGGAGGCGGCGCTCGACCTGACGCGGCGCATCCACGCCGACTTCAACTACAAGAGTGGAACGACCAGCGTGTCGACGCCGGTGGAGGAAGTGTTCAGGCTGCGACGCGGCGTGTGCCAGGACTTCGCGCACCTCGAGCTCGCCTGCCTGCGTGCGCTCGCCTTGCCGGCGCGCTACGTGAGTGGCTACCTGCTCACGCGTCCGCCGCCAGGCAAGGAGAAGCTGGTCGGCAGCGATGCCTCTCACGCGTGGATCTCGGTCTGGTGCCAGGAAGCCGGCTGGGTGGACCTGGACCCGACCAACGACACGATCGCGGGCGACGAACACGTCACGCTCGCGTGGGGCCGGGACTACGGGGACATCAGTCCCGTCAATGGGGTAATCTTCGGCGGTGGCGAGCACATCATCGACGTGGCGGTGGACGTGATCCCGGCCGCGTCCCCTTCGACCAAGGGACCCCCAGGCGCATGATAGAGCGGCGAACCGCGGGATTGCTCGAAGGCTATGACTCGGGCGGTTTCTACTGCGAGCTGTTCGGCGACAGCAAGCGCCCGCCTGCACACACGCAAACTGTACGCGAACGCCTCGACGGCCTGAGCCTGGCGGAGCTAAGACGACGCGCGCAGGCCGCTGAGCGCGAACTCTACAACCTCGGCGTCACGTTCACGGTCTACACGAGCCGCGAGCAGATCGACCGGATCCTGCCATTCGACGTCATCCCCCGCGTGCTGTCGGCCGCCGAGTGGGACACGATCGAGCGCGGTGTCATCCAGCGCGTAACGGCACTGAACCACTTCATCGAGGACATCTACCACGGGCAGAAGATCCTCAAGGACAAGGTCGTGCCGGCGGAACTCGTGCTCGGCAATGCGAACTTCCGTCCGCAGATGCAGGGGCTCAAGGTGCCGTTCGGCAGCTACGTCAATATCTGCGGCGTCGACATCGTCCGTGGCGGCGACGGGAAGTTCTGCGTGCTCGAAGACAATGCGCGCACGCCGTCCGGCGTTTCATACGTGGTCGAAAACCGTCACCTGACACAGCGCGCCTTTCCCGACCTGATGCGCAACATCGGCGTGCGCTCGGTATCCAATTACGGCCAGCGGCTGGTCGGCAAGCTGACGGAACTGGCCGCCCGGCTCGATGGCGATCCTTCGGTGGTGCTGCTGTCGCCCGGCGTCTACAACTCCGCCTATTTCGAGCACGTGTTCCTGGCCCGCGAGATGGGCGTGCCGCTGGCCGAAGGCCGCGACCTGGTGGTGCGGGACGACCGCGTCTTCATGAGGACGACGGGCGGCCTGCGCCGGGTGAATGTCATCTACCGCCGTATCGACGACGATTTCATCGACCCCGAAGCATTCAATCCCAAGAGCATGCTGGGCGTGCGCGGCCTGATGCGCGCGTACCGTGCCGGAAACGTCGTGCTGGCGAACGCGGTCGGCACGGGGATCGCGGACGACAAGGCGGTCTACGCCTACGTGCCGCGGATCGTGAAGTATTACCTGGGCGAGGAAGCAATCCTGCCCAACGTCGAGACGCACATCTGCCGTGAGGCGGCCGGTCTCGAGTTCACTGTTGCGAATCTCGAAAACCTGGTGGTGAAGCCGGTTGGCGAATCGGGCGGCTACGGCATCCTGATCGGGCCGCACGCGAGCCGCAAGGCGCTCGCCGAATTCCGGCGCAAGCTGCGCGCCGACCCGGCCAGGTACATCAGCCAGCCGGTCGTGCAGTTGTCGGTTTGCCCGACGGTCACCCGCAGCGGTATCGAGCCCCGGCACGTGGACCTGCGACCGTTCGCGGTCACGGGCCGTTCAACCTGGGTACTTCCCGGCGGCCTTACCCGCGTGGCGCTCCGCAAGGGCTCGCTGGTGGTCAACTCGTCGCAGGGCGGCGGATCAAAGGATACGTGGGTCCTTGAGTAACATTCTTTCCAGGCACGCAGAATCCATCTTCTGGCTTGCCCGTCAGGTCGAGCGGGCCAACAGCACTGCGCGCATCCTCGATGTGAACGAGACGTTCAGCCGAAACACGCGTGGTGAGCACGACTGGGAATCGGTCCTGCGACTGTACGGCGATGAGCAGATCTTCAGCGACACGGGTCGTCGGCCGACTGCGGATGCAGTCATCCACTTCTATGTCCTCGACGAACAGAACGTAAATTCGGTGCGCAGCTGCATCCGCATGGCGCGCGAGAATGCCCGTGCGCTGCGACCGCTGATTTCGACCGAAATGTGGGTGCAGCTGAACGGGTTCCATAACCGGCTGGGCCGCTTGCGCAAGACCGATCTCCGGGTCGAGAACCTGAATAGCCTGTGCAGCTACATCAAGGAAGCGTGCCAGACGCACAGCGGCATCACGGCCGAGACGCTGTACCGTGACGAGTCCTGGTATTTCCACCAGATCGGCCGCGCCATCGAGCGTGCCGACCAGACGACGCGGCTGGTGGACGTCAAGTACCAGGTGCTGCTGCCGGCGCCGAGCGACGTAGGTTCACCGACCGACGAGGCCCAGTGGAATACCGTTCTGCGCTCGGCTGCGGGCTTTCACGCGTTCCGCCGGGTCAACCCGCAGAGCATGTCACCCACCAGGGTCGTCGACTTCATCGTGTTCGACAAGCAATTCCCGCGTTCGGTGGCTGCGAGCGTGCTGGTTGCGAACGAGCACCTGCACGCGCTGCGGCTCAAGTACGGTCACATGGCGAAGCGAACGGCGTCGAACCAGCTGCGCAAGCTGGCCGCGTCGCTGGCAGAGGACACGGCGGACGACCTGATCGCCCGCGGCCTCCACGAAGGCCTGGACGAGATTCAGGCCGAACTCGCCGCGGTGACCGATGCGCTCGGCCGCGAGTTCTTCCTGCTCGCGGAAATGCACGAGATGCCGCAGCCGCCAGCGGAGTCCGCTGCGTAAGCCTGGATCGCGCGGCGGACTCAGTGGTCGTGATCGTGCGACTCGGTTTTGTGTGACTCGCCACCGAGATCCGTGTGCACGTGATCCTCGTGGCCGTCCTTGCTCACCGGCACGAAGTGCACGCCCTCCTGATGCCGGTGCGCTGATGAGTCGTGCTCATGCTCATGCTGATGTTCGTGCGGGTGTGCATGAGCGTGATCGTGCGGATGCGAATGCACCAGATCGCCGTGCTGATGCGTGTGCTCGTGGGAGTGCACGTGATCGTGTGCGTGCTGGTGAACATGCACGTGGCTGTGCTCTTTCGGATGGTCGTGATCGTGCGCCATGATCAATCCTCCCTGGTCGGATCGTTACGATGCGCCTCGATTAAGCGGCGGCTGGCGGATGAAACCACGTTGACCCTCAGAACTGCAATGTCGCGGTGACCCGCAGGGTGCGCGGCTCAACGGGGTGGAAGTGAATGTCGGCGACCGGCTGCGACTCGCCAGGCAACTGGGACTCGTAGTAGTAGCTGATGTCGTTGGCATCGGTATCGAACAGGTTGAATACCGCCGCCATCACGCTCAGTCGCGGGGAGAAGTGATAGCCGGCTTGGACGTTGACGATCGAGGTCGAGTTCGAGCGTACGCTGTCGTCCTCGATGAGCGGCGCGGGCCCGAAGTAACGCCAGCGCGCGCCGCCGTACCAGCCCGAGTCACGGTGCACCGTGAGACCTACCGAGACTACCGTCTCCACGGCGCCGGGGATGTAGTCGCCCGCGGGGTCGGACGCGGTGAACCGGGCATGCGACCACGAATAGTCGGCATCCAGGATCACCGATTCGAGTGGTGTCCAGTACGCGCCGAGTTCGACACCGTAACGCCGAGTGGCCCGGCTCGGCTCGGTGATGCCGCCGTCGCCGACGAACAGCAGCTCCGAGTCGATGTCCAGGCCCCAGAAGGCCGCCGTAAACTGGGTGGTCGGAACGATCGCCGTGCGCATGCCGACCTCGGCCCCGTCCGCCGGCACGATCGGGTCGACCTTGTCGACGGGTGTGATGCCGTCGGTCGGGTCGAGCGCAATCGTCGTGCCCCGGGCGTCGTTGGTGTGGAACCCGCGCCCGGCATTGAGGAAGAGTTCGGTCTGGTTCCAGGGACCGAGCACCACCGTCAACTTCGGCTGCGGGATCGATGCCGTCTCGGAACCTGAGTTGGCCGACAGGTTGCTGTCGACCTGGAAGTCGAACCAGTCGTACCGCAGCCCGGCGGTGGTGCGCAGCCACGGCGTCCACCGCTGGTCGTGGCTCACGAATACCGAGTACTGGCCCTGGATCACGTCGTCCTTGCGGATGGTTTCGAACCGCGCGCGCTCCTTGGTGCGGAACAGCGCGACGGGGTGGATGTCGTCGTAGCGGATTTCGGAGCCCGCCTGCAGGACGCCCTCGAGGCCGTTGAAGGATGCGTCTGCGTCGTAGACGAATCGCGCGCCGTACACGCGTCGGTCGTCGTACTGTTCGAACTGGTCCCCGCTTTCCTGGTCAATTGCATAGGTGAAGTTCGAAATGAGATCGAGGTAGTAGCCGATTCCATAGGCGAGCGCGTGCCAACCCCGACCGTCCTGACGCGACCAGGCCTCCGCGGAGAAGCTGTAGCGGTGCGACTCGCCCCCGGTGGTCGCGTCGATGTGCCCGAACCGGTCGATGAGCCCGGAGTCGACCGCCCGCTGGGGGACCTGGTCGGTGCTGTTCCAGCTGCCGTCGTATCCCATCGCGGTGACGGAGAAGCCGGATTCGTCGGTACCACGACTGTACTTGATCACCCCGCTGGTCTTCTGAAAGTCCTCCGGAAGGGTCCACGGTCCGTCGCCACTCGACCAGTCGAGACCCAGCAGCAATGTCCCACCGGCGACCTGCGGGGAAGCACTGGCGAGTACGCGGTAATAGTTATTCTGCCCCGCGGTCAGGCCCAGCCTGGGGGCGCCACTCTCGCTCAGATACGAAATGCGGGCTGCGCCGGCGGCCGAGAAGTTCCCCTCCTCGGCGTAGTAGGGACCCTTTCGGTAGTGCACCTGGTCCACGAGTTCGGGGATGAGGAAGTTGATGTCCGCGTAGCCCTGGCCGTGTGCGTGGGTCGGCATGTTCACCGGCACCCCGTCCACGTAGGTCGCGAAGTCGGTGCCATGGTCGAGGTTGAAGCCGCGCAGGAAATACTGGTTCGCCTTGCCGTCGCCGCTGTGCTGGGTGACGACCAGGCCCGGCACGACCTCGAGCACCTCCCCGGGACGCAGGATCGGCCGACCTTGGAGCTGCACGCTGGTCACGACGCCTTCGCTCGCCGCCTGCGACTCGCCGACAAGCCCGATGCGGCCGGCGGTTACCACTACTTCCTCCAGCGGGGCACCGGTCGGAATTCCGGCCGCCCAGGACTGTGTGACCCAGACGAGGCATGCGGCAGGGAGCAGAAGTGCGCGCGATTCGACTTTCATGATCACCCTTTCACCAGGCGCGGCCGAGCCCAGGAGTGGCCTCGACGGCCGGAGTCGGCACTGGCCCAGCGGACGTTCAATGGTAGGCAGTTTTATTATATTTTGCCTACCATCGCAAGCACGACGACGCCGTACCGGCGCGGCCGGTCAGGCCAGGGGGGTCAGGTGCATGTGACCATGGTGCTGGTGCGGAGCCGAAAGCGGGTGCTTGTCACCGCTCTCCACGGGGATCAGGTTGATCTGGCCGTAAGCCACTCCGCGCTCCGCCCGGATGCTGTCGGCAAGCGCGCGTACCGCTACGGTCGGCCCCTTGAGGAAGACATTCTCCAGGCAGTACTCGTGATCCAGGTGCAGGTGCGTGGACGCGACGACGAGGCTGTGGTGTGCGTGCTGTGCGGCCGTCAGCCGCTCCGCCAGATCCCGCACGTGATGGTTGTACACATAGGACAGGCTGGCCACGCATTGCGTGCGGGCCTTGTCGCTGGCACGCTGGGTTCCCACCTCGCGACGCAACAGGTCGCGCATCGCCTCGGATCGACTGGTATAGCCCCGCGCTGCGATCAACTCGTCGAAGGCCTTTGCGAGTTCCTCGTCGATCGACATCGTGATTCGTTCCATGTTCGCTCCTCTCTCAGTGGTGCCTGGTTCCACAGACCGGACAAGCCTGCAGCGCCAGCGGGCGCTCGAGCCGGCATCTCGACAGCAAGGCATCGTCCGCGAATATATCGCGAGTCGGTCCATCGGCCATTACCGCGCCCTCGAGCAGGACTATCGTTCGGGGACAGAGATCGAGGACCATGTCGAGGTCGTGGCTGGTGAAAATTCGTGTGTGACGGAACTCGCCGAGCAGTCCGATCAGCTGGCGGCGCGCATACGGGTCGAGTCCGCTCGTCGGCTCGTCCATTACCAGAATGTCCGGCGCCATCGCCAGGACCCCGGCGATGGCTGCCCGCTTCTTCTCGCCGCCGGACAGTCGGTACGGGGGCCTGGCACGAACGTGCCAGACCCCGACACGCTCCAGCGCCTCGTGGACCCGCCGCTCGACGTCGGGTTCCGGCAACCCCTGGTTTCGCGGGCCGAACGCGACGTCGTCGTAGACCGTCGGCATGAACAGTTGATCGTCGGGGTCCTGGAAGACCAGGCCGACCGTCCGGCGTATCGCCGGCAACGTCTCTTTTGTCAGTGGCGTGTCCCCGATACGGACCTCACCGCTCGTCGGGCCGAGAT
This sequence comes from uncultured Gammaproteobacteria bacterium, assembly GCA_963732375.1. Taxonomy (GTDB): domain Bacteria; phylum Pseudomonadota; class Gammaproteobacteria; order Steroidobacterales; family Steroidobacteraceae; genus RPQJ01. Next base: position 10,769 of record CAVSZE010000006.1, on the reverse strand, counting down.
GACCGTTCAGATGCATGAGTAGCGTGGACTTGCCGGCACCGTTGGCGCCGATGATCGCGACCGACTCGCCGTGCGTGATCCGGAAGGAGACGTCCTTCAGCGCGACGGTGCCGTCCTCATAGACATGCGACAGGCCGCGCGCTTCAACCAGGTGGTGGCTCATCGCAGCCCACCGAGTGCCGCCGCGCCGAGCCAATGCGTCACGTCCTGGGTGCGAAGCAGCGCGAAGAGCCCGCACCAGCCAACCACGTACGCGATTTCACGGCGGCCGAGTCGTGACGGCTGGCCGCTGCGGAAGTCACCGGTGAAGCCACGGGCGCACATCGCGAGATAGATGCGCTCCGCCCGATCCCAGGTTCTCAGCAGCAAACGACCGACGAGCGTCCCATAGAGGCGAATCGACAGCGGGTGGCCGCCGCCGCGCTGCTCACGGGCGACCGTCATCCGGACAGCCTCCTCGCCGAGGACGGCCAGGTAGCGATAGAGGAAAAGCAATTGAACAGCCAGCGAGCGAGGCATGCCCATCCGCTCCAGTGCGCCGCAGATCGCCGGAAATCCCGTCACCGCGACCAGCACGACAGCGGCGGCGGCCGCAAGCAACGATCGAACCACGATCGAAAGCAGCGAGATCCAGCCACCGCTGACCTGCAATCCGCCCAGCTGTAGCAGCACCTCACGATCGAACCACGGGTTCGGCAGTCCGATCAGCAGCGCCACCGGCAGCACGAGGGCGACCTTGCGCATCAGGAATGCGATCGGCAGTCGGGCCGCCGTGATGACCGCCATTGGGAACACGAAGAACGGAATGAGCGACGCCACCGCATAGCGGTGAAATGACATGGTGCAAACGATGAAGACCAGCGTGACGAGGACTTTGGCGCGGGCGTCGAGACGATGCAGCGTGGAGTCGCCGGTCGCCAGCAGATCCAGGCGACGGAAGTCGAGAAGGCCGGTCAGGACTGCGGGTGCGGACACGGGATCAGCGCCGCCCCGACCACAGCTTCAACGCGAAGCCGACGAGCAATGCGAGCGCGAGAGTGATTGAACCGCCGACCACGCCGGCCAGGGATTTGCCAAGACGTTCGCTGCCCCCGCCATTGGTGATCGCACCCGGCGCCTGGCTCTTGTCCGCGGCGCTCGTCGTCTCGTGCCGAAATCCATAGCCAGGCAATAGGGCCAACCTCTGCTGCAGGCGACCAAGCGCAGCCTCGACGCCGGTCAGCGGTGATTCGGGTTCGGGTGCACCGGTGACTCTGGCGACTGACCATTCGAGCCCATCCGGGTTTTTCGATGCGAACCAGGCGCCCACGCCACCCAGCGCAAGCGCGACGACCAGGAAAGCGGTCGCGATGCCTCGCACGGGACGTCCGGTACGCACAGCCGTCGGCAACATGCCGGGACGTGCCGCACGAACGAAGGATATGACTGTAGCGGTGACCACGCCCTCGACTACGCCGATCGCGAGATGAATCGGCAGCATGAACGAGAGGAACGTGTCGAACGGCAGCGCCGAAATGCCCGAGGCTACGGTCTCCAGCACAACCGCGAACGCGCCCAGTTGCAGCGAGAGCACCGCCGCAAACACAGCGGCAACCGTGGCGCGAGCCGTACCAGGCGCTTCCCCAGCGAGGCGTAGGTAGACGGGGTAGCCGATGAACGCCGGGAAGAAGCCGAGGTTGAAGATGTTGCAGCCGAGCGCGAGCAGCCCGCCGTCGGCGAAGAACAGCGCCTGCACGATGAGCACCGAGGCCATGACGAGGAAGGCGGCGTGCGGGCCGAGCAGGATCGCGAGCAGCAAGCCGCCGCCGAGGTGGCCGCTCGATCCGGTGCCGGGGATGCTGAAATTGATCATCTGCGCGGCAAACAGGAACGCACCGAGCACGCCCATCAACGGCACGCGACGGTCGTCGGCTTCATGGCGCAGGCGGCGCGAGCAATACGCGACCGTGACCGCAGTTGCAGCCCACATCGTCCCGCCCACCGCGGGCGACAGCAGTGCGTCGGCCATGTGCATTGAGCGCTCTCCGTGCAGGCGCCGCGGCGACGACCCACGTGCGACCCGTAGGATCTAATTAGACAATATTCTTACATCTGCTGCGAGCACTGGATTGCGGATAACCGCAGGTCGCGTACCGCGCTCGCCCTGACATAGACTGCTTCCATGCATGCTCGCTGGACACAAGGCCGCAGGACCCGTCTCTGGGTAACGCTGCTGCTGCTGCCTGCGTTGGCGTGCCGCGTGCTGGTACCGCCGGGATTCATGCCGGGCACGGATGCGGATCACACGCTTACCATGCAGATGTGCCATGGCGCCGGGCCGCTGCCGCACGTAGCGCAGTCGCCTGCAGGAGAGGATGAGCAGGCGCCCGGCAACCGCGGGCACCACGAAGCCCCGTGCGTCTTTGCGGCTGCCGGAACTGTCGCGCCACCGCCGATCACGTTGCCGATGTTCGACGGTGTGGTGGTGCCTGTCGCCGTCGCAATGCAGCCGGAACCGGTCGTCGTCCACCGGACCCAGCATCGCGCCCACTCACCAAGGGCACCTCCCCCGATCGTCCGCCCCGCATAGGGCTCGAACGCACGTTCGACGCTGGGTGCCTTCGTTGGTGCCCTGCCTTCGGCCCGCCGGGCATCCGATGACCTGCTCGCAGTCGCATCGTCGCCGCTGAACACGTTGGCGGTGGTCGCGGGCCGCGCATGGCGCCGCGATGAACTGGCGATGGCCAACCGCAACAAGGTCGGACCGTGCGCGGTCGAGCCTGTGGGCCTCGGCACGGCACTCACTATCCATCTTGCTTCCGGAGTCTGATCACATGCGATCTCACCAGATCACAATTGCTGTAATGCTGGCCCTCTTCGCTGCCCAGGGCGTGACAGCCGAGGAGGATCCCGCGCTCGAAGAAATCCTCGTCACGGCGCACCGGATTCTCACGCCCGGCCTCGGTGCCACTGACCTGGACAGTGCCGCGATTGCCCGCAAGCGTGCGCGAACCAGCGACACGGCGAGCCTGCTCGTCGGCATTCCCGGCGTGAGCGCCTACGGAGCCGGGGGCGTGTCCAGCCTGCCGGTCATCCGCGGCCTGGCGGATGACCGCCTGCGCACGAAAGTTGACGGCATGGACCTCGTTGCCGCCTGTCCCAATCACATGAACTCACCCCTCTCATACATCGACCCCACGGCCGTGGCGAACATCGACGTCTATGCCGGGGTTACGCCGGTCAGCGTGGGCGGCGACAGCATCGGCGGCAGCATCGTGGTGCGCTCGGCGGACCCCGCATTCGCGAAGGCGGGCGAGCACCTGGTGCAGGGGAAGGCCGGCACTTTCTATCGCAGCAACGGCGACGGCTGGGGAGGAAATCTCTCGGGCACCTTCGCCACCGAGACTGTGAGCCTCGGCTACACCGGCGCCTACACGCAATCCGACAACTACAAGGCCGGCGACGACTTCAAGGACTACACGTTCACCGGTCGGTCGGGCCACACGCTACCGATGGACGAGGTTGGCTCCACCGCCTATGAATCCAGCAACCAGTCCGTCCGGCTTGCCTGGCAGGGCGGCGGGCACCTGCTGGATTTCACCTACGGGTTCCAGGACATCCCGTACGAGGGCTACCCGAACCAGCGCATGGACTTGACCGACAATCGCAGCGACCAGTTCAACCTCGCTTACACCGGCAACCTGGGCTGGGGAACCGTGCGGGCGCGTGCTTACTATCAGCATACGAAGCACGAGATGGATTTCGGCGACGACAAGCGCTTCTGGTATGGCCCCGGCGCGCCGCCTGCCGGCTCCGGTGGAGACACAGCGGTCAATGGCTCAACCTGCGCGCCGATCTCCGGCACGATGATGGTGAACGGCCAAATGGTCGGTTGCGCTGCTGGCATGCCGATGAAGACCGACGGCACGAATTCTGGAGTCACCGTCAGCGCCGCGATCCCGCTGGCCGGGCAAAGCCTGCTGCGTGTCGGCGGCGAGTATCAGCAATATCGACTGGACGACTGGTGGCCTCCTTCCGGCGCGGGCATGTGGCCTTACGAATTCCTCAACGTGAACGACGGGCAGCGCGATCGATATGCCGCCTACGGAGAATGGGAAGTCAACAAGGGTCGCTGGATGCACATTCTCGGCGCGCGATTCGAGAGCGTGGACATGGATGCCGGACCGGTCCACGGCTACAACCTCGACACGTATCCGACCAGCGGCGTGGGCGGCATGGGCAACCAGACGCGGGATGCGGCGCTGTTCAACTCCGAGCGACATGGCAGGACAGACAATAACGTGGACCTGTCCTGGCTTGCGCGCTTCACGCCGTCGGCTACGCAGGACTACGAGATCGGCCTTGCGCAGAAGACGCGCTCGCCCAACCTGTACGAACGTTACACCTGGTCCACGTGGCAGATGGCGGCATTCATGAACAACTACGTAGGCGACGGCAACGGCTACGTCGGCGACGTGCGCCTGGTGCCCGAGGTGGCTCGTACCGTGAGCGTGAGCGCCGACTGGCACGACGCCGGCGCAACGCATTGGAGTGTCAAGCTGACGCCTTACTACACCGACGTGCAGGACTACGTAGATGCGGTGCAGTGGGACGCGGCGAGCAACGCACCGCGCACGGTACCGGTGGTAGACAATTTCACGGTACTCAAGTACGCCAACCAGTCCGCCCATCTCTACGGAGTGGACCTCGCGGCGGACTACCAGCTGACTGGCGCCACACGCTACGGCAGTTTCTCGACCCGACTGGTGGCGAGCTACACGCGGGGCAAGAACGACGATACCGGCGATAACCTCTACAACATCATGCCGCCGAACGCCAACCTGTCGCTCACCCAGGAAATCGGCTCATGGAGCAACACTATCGAAGGCGAGTTCGTTGCCGCGAAGGACGACGTCTCGCAGGTGCGTAACGAAATGAAGACTTCAGGCTACGGGCTGGTTCATCTGCGCAGCCGCTATGAGCGTGACACCTGGAGCGCCGAGCTCGGCGTCGAGAACCTGTTCGACAGGTTCTACGACCTGCCGCTGGGCGGGGCTTATGTCGGCCAGGGAACCACCATGACCATTCCCCCGCCGCCGAACCAGCCGCAGTGGGGCACGCAGGTGCCGGGCCAGGGCCGTTCAATCTACGCAGGTGTCAGCGTGAAGTTTTGACACGACCCCTCGTCCAGCGATCGAGCTTCTCCCGCGCGCTATTTGTCGACGGGTCCATCGCACGATCGTGGTCGGGCGTCTTCGCCGTCAGCTCGATCACATAGCCGTTGGGATCGCGGAAATAGATGGAATGAATGAATCCGTGGTCCGAGACGCCGCGCGTCTCTATACCCGCTGCCTTGCCGCGGGCCAGCATGTCATCGAGGGTGCCTGCGTCGACCTCGAGCGCGATATGCAGGTCGTAGTCGTGCTGGTCCTTGAACTCGAATGGCATGTCCGGGGCCTCGAAGAAGGCCAGGTACGATCCGTCGCCGAGTTTGTAGAAAGTGTGGAGTGTTTCGGTCTTGCGGCCGCTCTTCGTTTCGGCGATCTCCAGCGTGCCGGCCAGCGGCAGGCCGAGAAAGTCCTCGTAGAATGCGCGCGTCTGCTCCGAGTCGCGGCAGCGACAGGCACTGTGATGAAGGCCACGGATCATGGACACCTCCGGTGTCGACAAGCGAGGCAGGGCCGGCCGGTTACCGGTCACCAGGTGGTCAGGTGCATCTTGCCACGAGGAATTGCGCCGACGAAAACCTGCTGCGCAGATTGCACTCTCAGGCACGCAGCTGGCGGATGGACGCGGGCCTGGGTGCCCGATGTGTGGCAAAGTTCGCCCACATGGGCGTCCTGAGATCGAACAAGCGCTGGCTCGCTACCCGGGAATGGCGCCGACGCGTCGTCTTCTGGGGTGGAGCGATCGTAACTGGCGCCGTTGCGGTCGCCTTCGCAATCTGCAGCGAATGGGCGATGCAGTTGTTCCGCCGGGCATGCGATGTCTGGCCATGGTGGCCATTCGTCGGTGCCCCGCTGGGGCTGGCGCTGGCCGTCTGGTCCACGCGCCGATGGTTTCCGGGTGCGGAAGGCAGCGGCATTCCGCAGACAATCGCGGCGCTGTCGCTGCCGACGGAAGCGGAGCGCGACAAGGTCCTGAGCCTGCGTATCGCCTTTGGCAAGATCCTGGTCGCGCTGGTGGCGCTGGCGAGCGGCGCATCTATCGGTCGCGAGGGTCCGACCGTCCAGGTCGGCGCGTCGATCATGCACTCGCTGCGCCGCTATGCACGCTTCCCGGCACTGGACATCGACAGGGGCCTGATCCTGGCTGGGGGCGCCGCAGGTATTGCCGCGGCGTTCAACACGCCACTGGCCGGCGTGGTGTTCGCGATCGAGGAACTGTCGCGCTCATTCGAGGAGCGAACCAGCGGCGTGATCCTCACCGCGGTGATCGTCGCCGGCGTGACGGCGCTCGCACTGGTCGGCAACTACACGTACTTCGGGCGCACGTCGGTCGCGCTCACGGTGCCGCAGATGTGGGTCGCCGTGCCGGTCTGTGGAATCCTCGGCGGGTTGCTGGGCGGCCTGTTTTCCAGGGCAATGCTTTTCGCGCGGATGGGGCTTCCCGCACCGATTCGCCGGCTGCACGCAGAAAGACCGATTGTTTTCGCGGCAGCCTGCGGCCTGCTGCTGGCGCTGATCGGCTGGGCATCGGGCGGAACCACGTTCGGGACCGGCTACCACGAAGCGCATGAAATCCTGCAGAACGGGGCGGATCCGCCTGGCGGGTTCTTCCTGCTCAAGGCGCTCGCGACGCTGGTGTCCTACGTCACGGGAATTCCGGGCGGCATCTTCGCGCCGACGCTGGCCGTCGGGGCGGGCCTGGGCGGCCAGCTGCACGAATGGCTGCCACTCATCCCGCTGGGTGCGATCGTGGTGCTGTCGATGGCGGCCTATTTCTCGGGCGTGGTGCAGGCGCCGCTCACCGCACTGGTCATCGTCATGGAGATGACGGACGACCGCACGCTGATGCTGCCGCTGATGGCCGTCGCGCTGCTCGCCCGCGTCGTGGGCGCGGCCGTCTGCAGCGAGCCGCTGTATCGGTCGCTGGCGAAGCGCTACATGCCGGCGGAAGGCCCGCCCGCGACTTGACGGGTGCGCCCCCTGGGGGTGCCCTGCCGTCAAGCGGCGAGCGACTTCGCGAGCGCGCGCAGCAGCCCAGCCCCGTCACCGCGCCAGGCACTGCCATGCATGCAGGCAAGCACGGCCGGTCGTTCCGCGGCGAACCGCTCGAGCATGGCACTCGTGTCCGGGCAATGCGCGTAGTAGTCCATCTGGCCGCGGAATGCCTCGCTCGGTCCGAGGATATCGGATTCGGTGATTGGCACTTCCCCCTTGCCGCCCTGCGTAAACAGGTCGCCGCAGAGAAACGTGCCAGTGCGCAGTTCCATCATCAGCCCGCAGTCCCAGCCGTGCGGCAGGTGGGGCGTGTCGTACCAGCGCAGTTCGTGTTGCCCGAGCATAAGGACTTCCCCGTCCGCCAGCGGCCGCGCCGTACGGTCGGCTACGTCGTCCACCGACACCATGGCCGCGACACGGCTGCATACCGGCACGGCATGAGGGGATACTGCCAGCAGGTCGTTCAGCGAGCCGCACTCGTCCGCCTCGAAATGCGAAAAGGCGACATACCGCAGTCCCTGGACGGGCAGAACCCTCCCGACTGCTTCGCTGACCAGCGGAAACATGCGCCGCGGCCCGGTGTGGAACAGCAGCGGTTCGTCGTCTGCGATCAGGTACTGGTTGAAATTGAACGCGCCGGCTCCGCCCGGCAGGACGACTGGCGTGTTGATCCGATAGATGCCTTCGGCGATCTCGTGGACATTGGTACCGGATGCGGGATTTGTGATCATTTGGCTTCCCCTGGTTGTCCCGGGATTTTTCGGACTCCGCAGTTGCCGGGTCCGGTCACCCCGAGGTAGTGGCCAGCGTACACCCTGCGGCGGCGATTTCTCGGATACGCGTGGCGGGCGCGCGGTAAGCTATTGTCCGATCTACCGGACAGCACGCCGGGAGCGGGTGTGAACGAATATCCCGCTGTCCATCCACCGACAGGAGTACGAGTTGCACACGAAGTCCCGCCTGCACCCCAGGACGAACCGCGCATTCATCGCGTCGCTGATGCTGCTTGTTGGCGCGGCGTGGCTTTCTCCGGGCCAGGCCGCCGAGAAGGTCAAGGTCACGGGCTCGTGGCAGGAAGGCGTGAAACACGACCTGACGTTCACGCGCGTGCTGGTCGTGGGCATCACGCCTGACGTCGACCAGCGATGCCGGTGGGAGCGCTTCCTGGCCGCGAAGCTGAACAGCACCGCGACCAAGGCGGTCGCGAGTTGCGATGCGGTGACCAAGGTCGACCCGCTGACCCTCGAGAGCATCCAGGACGCAGTCGAATGGCTCAAGGTCGACGCCGTCGTGGCCACCAGCCTCGTCACCAGGGAGTGGAAAGCCGAGGAAGGCGGTGGCAGGGATACGCGTGGTACTGCGAACTACAAGGCGACCGATTCCGGGTACGCCTACGGCTACTACGGCATGTACGGCGTGCCGGTGATCTACGGCGACTTCGTGAATACGCCTCCGGTCACCACGCTTTCCGGTACCGCGGAAGTCACGACGAAGGTCTACGAGACGCAGGGTCCGAAGGTGGTCTACACGATGAACACGAAGGCGCAGTCCAGCGACTTTCGCGAGAGAAGCATGTCGTCCGTTACCACTCCGATGGCGGAACGGCTGCGCCGGGACGGACTGATCCACTAGGTTGCGATGGACCCGGCGGCACCCGGGCTGGCTACATGCCGTATCGCCTGACCAGCAGGATCGAAAGCGTTACGACCATCAGTACCGCCAGCGGCAGTCCCGCGCGGACGAAGTCCCTGAACTGGTAGCCGGCCGCGCTCATGATCAGCAGGTTGGTCTGGTAGGCCATCGGCGTGACGTAGCAGACGTTGCAGCCGAACAGGACTGCGAGCACGAATGGCTCGGCGGGCGCGCCCAGCTGCGCGGCGAGACTCACCGCCAGCGGCGTGCTGATACCTGCGGCGGCAACGTTGGAAACGAAATTCGTCAGGATGGCTGCAAAAGTCATCAGCGCGCCGATCGCGACGGCCGGAGGTACTCCTCGCAACGCCAGTGCGAAGACCGACGCAAGCCATTCCGCCGCCCCTGTTTCGACGATCGTGCGGCCTAGCGCGATGCTCGCGGCGACCAGTACGATCACCTCCAGGCTCAGCGCGCGGCCCAGCCGCTCGAACCGCACGCAGCCCGTGACCAGCATCGCGATCACGCCCGCGAGTGACGCGAGCGCGATCGGCATCATCTTGGTTGCCGCGAGCGCCACTACTGCAGCGACGATGACCAGCGCCAGCGGTGCCTTCGAGCTGCGCGGCAATTCCACGCCGCCCTGCAGCAGCAGAGCGCCTTCGCCTCGCTCGAGGTTGGCGAGTTTCGCACGCGGGCCGCGCACCAGCAGCACGTCCCCGACCTGCAGCGGTTCCTGCTGCGGCGTCGTGTGTGCCTGCGATGCCAGCGGCGTCGCTCGGGCAAGGCCGATGACCGCTGTTCCGTAGCGATCGGCAATTTCCGCCTGCTTTGCGCTGCGCCCCACCAGCCCCGAATCGGCCCCGATGACGAGTTCTGCTATTTCCTCATCCTCGATATCCTTGACGCCGGTCGTCCGTATGCTGTCCAGCACCGTGTGGGCGGCGAGCGGCGCGCGCAGCTGCTCGCTTGCCTCCCTTAGCTGGTCCAGGCTGCCTTCGATCACGATGCTGTCGGTGGCCTCCAGGCGAAACTCATCGTCGCCGCTGACCAGTTCGCCGTTCGACCGCAGCACCCCGATCACGCGTGCGCCAGCACCGATGCGTGCCTTCGCTTCGGCGGGGGAGGCGGCAGGCGGTTTGCCGCCCGGGCCGGCATGGAGCACGGCGCGGTACTCGCGCGCCGCAACCGACTCACTGTTGACGGTCGCGGGAAGCAGCCGGGGCATCACCAGCCAGAGATAGGGCAGCGCCACCAGGCCGGCGCTCAGCGCGATGCCGGTGAATGAAAACACGCCTATCGGTGCCAGCCCGAGGTCCCTCGCCATCGTGACCACCAGCACGTTGGTGGAGGTGCCGAACGTGGTCGCCATGCCGCCGATCAGGATCGCGCAGTTGACCGGCATCAAGGTCTGCGAAGCCGCGATATTCGCGCGCACTGCGATCGTGAGCAGGATCGGCAGCGTCAATACCAGTACCGGGGTGTCGTTGATGAACATGCTGAGGCCCATGCAGACCAGCAGTGCGAACAGCATTCCGAGCACATTGCTGAAGCGCCACAAGCGGCTCAACAGCCGGGCCGCCGGATCAAGCGCGCCGGTGACCATCAGGCCTCGACCCAGGATCATCAGGCAGCAGATCGCGACCAGTGCCTCGTGGCCGAACCCGCCGAACGCGATTTCCATCCCGGTGAGTCCGCCCGACCCGTCGAGCGGGAACAGGTAGAAGAACAGCGCCAGCACCGCTATCAGCAGCAGGCAGACCAGTTCCAGCCGCAGCCGTGGGTTCGCGAACGCGGCGAATGCGACCACGGTGATGCCCAGTGCGGCGGCGGCGTGCGGTGATGGCAGCGGGATCATTGGAATGCGCTCGTCCAGGGCCGGCCTACCGGCAAACAGTATCATGGGCGATCCTGGTGCGGCCGGGGCCGGGTCAGGCGCGGCAGGACCGGTTCCGGCGGAAACACAGGCGAACGGCGCCGTTTGGCCGGCGACGA
>CAVSZE010000005.1:0-7223 GCA_963732375.1 uncultured Gammaproteobacteria bacterium | reverse complement strand
GGCCGATTTTACGCCTACGCGAAGGTCTGCTTTCCATTGGTGCCGGGACACGACCCCCGATCCGCGCCCGATAGCGGACCCTCAACGGTGGAAAGCGACCCGAAGCAGCCTGTTGCACTGCAGAGAAGCGGTCATTCGCAGACATCAAGCAGCACCCGTGGCGAGCGCTCGAATCTGGTGGAGATTCGCGGCGATTCAGCGGCGCACTTCAGGCAGCGCGTGGCACTCGACAGGAGGCTGATCGAGCGGCGAGAAGCGAACGGTCTCGCCTTCCGCGCTGAAACGCACGAAGGGCGCCCAGTCGTCGCGCAGCTCCCCGCCGAGTGCGACGGCGAGGGCACGTCCCTCGGTGTCCATGACCATTGCCGGCCCGTGATCGTCCAGCGCGATTCGAACTTCCGCTGAACCCCAGGGTGCATCGCGGCACGCGGCGCTCACACCGCTTTGCGCGAGTTCCAGAGAGGCTTCGCGCAGGGCAGCAAGGACGACGATGCGTTCCGAGTAGGCCGCATTCAGGCAGCTCGCCTGCTTCTCGGAGAACGCGCACCGGCTGCGTCTTTTGAACCATGCCTCCTGATCCTCGACCAGCGAGGTCGGCGCGACGGCGTTGGCGAGCGACGACACGACCAGCGTGCTCCGCATTCGTTGGTCGAGCGCGAGCAACTCCTTATCCGCGCACACGAAGGCATCGCTCGCATACGTCGGGTTCGTGCAGTTTGCCGTGCTTTGTTCCGGCGGCGGCGGGATAGCGTGCGCCGCGCTGATCGGCGACGGTACTGCCTGGAGAACCCACGCCATCGCGAAACCGGCATAGGTGCCGATGGCGTTGCCGAGCATGCCGACCACGATGCCCGGCAGCAGCAGGTCCATGCGTCCGAGTCCGCGCGCAATAGGCATGATCGTCACGGCACCGCCGACGTTGGCGGACGAGGCGATGGCCAGCGTCTCCGGGCTGAGCCGCAGCAGGCGTCCAGCACCAAACTGGATCACGCCATGGATCAGCACCGCGAGCGCGACGAACAGCAGCAGCATCCCGCCGATGTGGCCCATTTCCACTAGCGCCTTGAAATCACAGGACGCGCCGATGACCGCGAGGAAGAGATAGGCGACGTAGATGCCGAGCGTCCTGGCGCCGCCCAGGCGCTGCACCGCCGGCACCTGGGCGGCAACGAGTGCGAGCGTCGTCAGGACCAGGATCGCCGGCAGCGTAACGCCGTGAATCGACGCCCATGTGGATACTTCTCCCGACAGCCAGAATCCGCCGAATGCGAGCGCCAGCAGCGTCGCAACACTGACGACCGTAATCGACCGCGAGTCCTGAATCTCATCTGAGGCAATGACGGCCGGCTCCGGCCGGGTTCCGGAGAGTCGATGCACCAGGCGCGCGATGATAACCAGCGACGCGAGCCACAGCGTCCCGACGACGCCGTCCACGATGTTGGTGCCCGCCATGAGCGCCGGCTGCTCCACGACACCGTAGTGCACCGCCACTGCGTTCAGGTTGACGGAACCGCCGATGTAAGTTGCAGCGTACATTCCGCCCACGGCGGCCGACTTGTCGCCCAGCCACTCGTGTGCCCCGGTGATCCAGTACGCCGTGGCGACGCCGACCAGCGTGCCGATTGCGCCGATGGCAAATGCGGTGAGCATCGGCAGGCCTGCTCGCTTCAGCGTGTCCAGCCGGATGTCGAGCAGCAGCAGGAAGATCGAGATCGGAGCGCCGATCTCAACCAGATGGCGGTACAGCGGCGGCGCCTGGGTCGCCGTCGGGATGACGCCGAGATTCGCGAGGATGGCTGCGAGAATGAGGGTCATTATCGCGCCGCCGATCCAGCGTCCGATCCGCCGCCGGCCCAGCCAGTCGCCAACAGCGGCGATCGCCCCAAGAGCGAAGAGGAGATAGGCCGAATCGGTCACAACTGGAATACTCTCAGGCTGGCTGGCCATTGGTCGGAGCAGTTGGGCGTGCAGCTGAAGTAGGATAGCCTGACCGGAGAGCCGCTGGCGGATGGGAGTCGATTTTCGGCCGGTGTTCGCGCGTGTCGCGCGTTGGGGGGGGGCATGGTTGGTGCTGCAAGCAACTCTGAGCGCGCAGGCGATGGTTTCGCCCGGCCCGATCAAGACGGATGCGGCACTGCCGACGCGGCCGTGCACCAATTTCGGTCGCGGGATCTCGACGAGACGCGAGCCTTCGTCGGCCAGTTTGGGCACCACACCAGGGTGCCATACGGCAGGGAACCGTTCGGGTACGAATTCGTCGGAACCGTTTCGCGAAATCTCGCGGCAGCGCACATGCAGGTTGCCGTGCGGCAGACGATGCGGGCAGCCGTCCGCGCGCCGACGCTGCTCCTGCCGTTGCGGCCGGGCGACACCTACAACATCGGGCGCAAGGCATTGCAGCCGGATCCGTCCAAAGCGATCCTCCTCGCAACTGGCCATGAATACTCGTTGCATGGGCCGGCAGGCGCCTGCCTGGGGCTGCGCATCGATGGCGATCTGCTGTGCCAGGAGATTTCCGGTCGATTGCTGGGTCGTTCGAAGCCTCTGCTTCTGAAGTCGGTCGAGATTCCGATGGACGCGGGGCGCCTGGCGGTGTTCCGCGCCATTTACGATCGAATGTTCGCGGCGGCGAAAGCCGATCACACCTGGAGCGCCTACGGCAACGTCGACGTTTTCGAGGCGGAAGTCGCATCGTGGGTCGCTGGGCTGGTGATCGAGCAGGCGGGCGCCCGGGGCGCGTCCGCAGGAAGTCTGCGGCGAGTCGAGCGACTGGAGCGATGGCTGGACCTGCATCTCGGCGAAAACCTTACGCTCGACCAGTTGTGCGCGGTGTCTGGGGTCGGCTGGCGAGCATTGCAAAAGTTGACAATGGCGCGCTACGGGCAGTCTCCACTCGAGTGGGTCAATGCGCGGCGCCTGGCCGCCGCCCGGGAGCGTCTGCTGAACAGTCCACCCGGACTCCCCATTTCAATGGTCGCGCTGGATTGCGGTTTTGCTCACCTCGGCCGGTTCTCCGCAGCCTACCGCCGGGTCTTTGGGGAACTGCCGTCCGCGACGCTGGCCGCAGCCAGGTCGCACCGCGCCGAACGGGAAAATCTCCAGACCTGACCTGCTCCGCGGGTATTCAAGGACGCATTCTGGATACCGCGAATCCTCGTCTCGAGTCAAATCGAACATCTCTTTATTGCGTTTTGCACGGATAACCGGACGCTCGTGGCGCCTCGGAGCCATGACCCCACCCCTACCGGCGTCGTGTCGTCACGATGCGTCGCGGTTTACTTTACGTAAAGCCTCATCCGACCTGGAGAAGACATGAAGACACTGCTTGCATTCTCGACCTCCTTACTGCTGCTCGGCGCGCTGGTCGTGCCGCAGGCCGCGCGGGCCGACTCCGCCGACGCCAACTGTGAAGTTCGCAAGGACGGCGACAAGCAGGGCGGTAAGTCCGGCCCGTGCACGTTCGGTCAGCGCCAGGGCTACGTCGACATCGACCTGCGCAACGGCGACACCATCAGCCTTAGCCCGGCGAACAAGGCAAACCAGTACCGTGACCAGAAGGGCAACAAGGTCGTGCGCACGATGCAGGGGCAGGACCAGGTCTACAAGTGGCCGAACAAGACGATCACTGTGCGATTCACCGGTGGTGCGTCCACACAGTCGTCGGGAGGGATTGGAAACCTGCAGGACATGGTGAACGGCCGCTGGGTCGGCGCCGAAGTGGAAGAGGAAATGGCTCGTCGCGGCTACAAGAGCGTCCGCGAACAGGCAGCCGGTGGCTACGTCACCAGCGTCTACAAGGGTCACGGCAAGTGCGTGATCGTGAATCTCGACACCGAACAAGCGCGTCACGTCGATCGACGAAGGTTCGGGCTGCTGATTTTCACTAAGGCCGGCTCGGGTCATCCGCGCCGGCCTTGCGACTCGCGCTCCCGTCACCGAGCAATGAGGACAGACCCGTGTTTCGTCACCTGATCGTTGCCATTGCACTGCTACCGCTGATCGTCGCCTGCAGCAAGCAGCAGGAGGTCCCTGCGAGTCCCGCCGCACGTGAACCCGTGCCGACGGCGCAAGCGACCAGCGAAGTCGAGCCAACCGAGATCTCGTATGCACAGGTCCTCGAGCTGCAGGGCGTGACCTTCAACGTCGTATCCCCGAATGCGACGGCCTCCAACACCGTCACCGTCAGCACGGTCGGTCTCGAGATCGACAACTCGGCCTGGTCGCAGGAGGTGGATGGCATCGTCACCGGGGCCGAGGTGGCCGACCTCAATGTGGACGGGTCGCCCGAGGTCTACGTGTACGTCAAGTCGACCGATGCAGACGAAAAGGGATCGGTCGTCGCCTACGTCGCGAACAATCGCAAGTCGTTGAGCAGTGCCTCCATGGCGCCGCTGTCCGACACACCGGGCGCCGCCGACGGATACCTAGGTGAAGATGAGTTCGCGGTACTCGAAGGCGTCCTCGGTCGACGCTTCCCGATCCACGGCGAGACGGCGCCCTGACCGGCAAGACGCGACAACTGCAATACAAGCTCTCCGCCGGCGAGGCAGGCTGGCACCTCACGGTCGATCGAACGACGGAGTTCTAGAAACACTCCGGACAGCTGCTTTGAAAACTCAACCAAGGACCTCAGCCATGTACAAAAAAGTGAAGCTCGCCGCAGGTAGCGCCGCCATCGCACTGCTGCTGCCCCTCGCCGCCAATGCCATCGATCAAGCCTACGCCGAAGAAGCTGGAGCGCTCCGGCTGCACCCAGGCGTCCGAGCTGCAAGGCTGCGACATCAACAAGACCAAGGCCGAGAACGCCAAGGCCGGGTTTGTTGCGGTTCCGGCCTCGTCCGCCAAAGAGAGCTACCAGAGCAAGCTCGAACGCTCCGGCTGCACGCAGGCGTCCGAGCTGCAGGGCTGCGACATCAACAAGACCAAGGCCGAGAATGCCAAGGCCGGGTTTGGCGCGGCGGAAGCGACTGGAGGCAGCGACCGTGCACCAGCGGCGGCAATTCAGGCCTGCAACAAGTTCGCCAACGAGGGTTACGACGGCACGATCGTGAGCCAAAGTGCAATGAAGCCAGGCTGGTGGGAAGTCGTGATGCGCTTCGAGCAGTATCGTTACGCCTGCAACGTCAGCAGCAGTGGACAGGTCGAGTCGTTCAACAAGCTCAACTGATCCACGCGGGCGTCAGCGGTCCGGCGTGACGACAGCGGCCCGTGCGGCCACGTGCGTCCAGAAGGCCAGCGCAGCCCGCATCGACCCTGTCCGGTCCGCTACCGGCAATTACCAGATTGGAACCGCCATGAAACCCATTGCCCTGACCGTCCTCGTCTCCATCGCGCTCGTCGCCTGCGACCGGCCGGCTCCGACTCCCGATAACCGGACGGCACCGGCAGTGGCGGCAAGTGCGGGGGCAGCCCGCCCCACCAAGCCCGAAAACGGCGCCTGGGGCGTCGACCTGACTAACATGGACACGGCCATTAAACCGGGCAATGACTTCTACAGTTACGTCAACGGCAAGTGGAACCAGCGCATCGAGATCCCCGCGGACAAGCAGGACGTGGGCGGCCTGAATTCGCTGCAGGACAAGTCGCTGGAGCAGACCAAGGCGTTGCTGGACGCCGCGGTTGCCGACAGCAAGGCCGCGCCGGGCAGCGAGACCCGCAAGCTGGCGGACTGGTACAGCTCCTACTTGGACGTGGACACCATCGAAAAGACCGGCTTCGCCCCGATCAAGCCGGAGCTCGATGCGATCGCGGCGGTCGCCAACCGCGACCAGCTGGTCGAGCTGTTCGCGAAGAACCATGGCGCCCTCGGGCTGCGACCGCTGGCGATCGGGGTGGACTTCGACCGCAACGTCAAGGACACCGCGCGGCCCTCGATCGACATCAGCGGGCTGACCCTGGGCGCACGGGACTTCTACCTTGAGCCGGCCTATGCGCCGGTGCGGCAGTTGCAGCTGGCGCACATCGGCCGCCTGCTGAAGGTCGCCGGCTTCGACGATGCCGAGGCCCGGGCCAAGCGCGTGCAGGACCTGGAAATCAAGATCGCACGGATCACCTGGACCTCGGCCGAGCAGCGCGACGACCTCAAGAAGAACAACGTGATCACGGTCGAGGAGCTGTCGAAGCAGGCGCCCGGGCTCGACTGGCCGAAGTATCTGGCCACGGCCGGCGTGCCGGCGTCGGAGAAAGTGATCCTGCTGACGCCGTCGTCGGTGAAGGCGATGGTCGACCTGGTCAACAAGGAACCCATCGCGGCGTGGCAGGACTACATGCGTTACGTGGCCGTTGCCGGCACCTCCAATTACCTGCCCAAGGCCGCGCGCGACGAGATGTTCGAGTTCCTGGGCAAGGAATTGCGCGGAATGGAGCAGCCACAGGCGCGTTGGATGGAGGCGATTTTGGACATGGGCGGCCCCGGCAAGCCGTTGTCCGATCCGCTGAGCAAGCTCTATGTCGAGCGTTACGTGTCCGCCGATGCGCGACCGAAGGCGAAGGCGATGGTCGACAACCTGCTGGCCGCCTTCGACGCGCGCCTGGCCAAGGTCGAGTGGATGGCGCCGGAAACCCGCGCCGGTGCCCGTGAGAAATTGTCCAAAGTCACCTGAAGACGATCTATCCGGAGGTCTGGAACAACGTCGACAGCCTCGACGTGGTCCGCGGCGACCCGGTCGGCAACGCGCGCCGTGCATCGGCGTTCAAATGGAAGCACGATCTTGGCGACCTGGCGAAGTACCCGGACCGCCGCCAGTTCCTGCAGCCGGTCTTCCTGGTCAATGCTTACGCCAATGCCGCCTGGAACGAGATCGTGTTCCTGGCCGCGATCGTGCAGCCGCCGGCGTTCGATCCCGCCGCCGATGACGCGGTGAATTACGGCGCGATGGGCGCCATCATCGGCCACGAGATCTCGCACCTGTTCGACGACAAGGGCCGCGCCAGCGACGGCGACGGCATGCTGCGCGACTGGTGGACCAGCGAGGACGCCAAGCGCTTCACCGCCTCGGCCATGCGCCTGCAGGACCAGGTCGGGGCGTATGAGCCGCTGCCCGGCAAGAAGGTCAATGGCGCGCTGACCCTGGGCGAAAGCATCGCCGACCTGGCAGGCCTGAACGTGGCCTACGATGCCTACAAGCGTTCGCTGGGCGGCAAGGAAGCACCGGTACTGGATGGCTTTACCGGTGACCAACGCTTCTTCATGTCCTTTGCACAGGTATGGCGCTGGAAGGGCC
>CAVSZE010000004.1:0-13017 GCA_963732375.1 uncultured Gammaproteobacteria bacterium | reverse complement strand
GAAATCGCGGACGAATGCCTGCTCTGAATCGCTGCACGCATAGGCCTCCGCCAGCGCCCGCAGTTGGGAGTTCGACCCGAAGACCAGATCAACGACGGTGCCCGTCCACCTGGCCGCGCCTGTAGCCCGATCACGCCCTCGAGCACGCCTTCGGCGGCGGACTTCTGCCAACTGGTGTTCATGTCGAGCAGGTTGACGAAGAAGTCATTCGTCAGCGAGCCGGGTCGCCTGGTGAACACGCCGTGTGCGGTCGCTCCAAAGTTGGCATTCATTGCGCGCATGCCGCCGACCAGCGCTGTCATCTCGGGAGCGGTCAACTTCAGCAGGTTCGCCCTGTCAACCAGCAGCTCCGCTGCCGACGCCTCGTATCCCTTCCGGACGTAGTTGCGGAAGCCGTCCGCAATCGGCTCCAGCACGGAGAACGAGTCCACGTCGGTCTGCTGCTGCGACGCGTCCATGCGGCCCGGCGAGAAAGGTACCTTCACGGCGTGGCCGGCTTTCTTCGCGGCTTCCTCGACGGCCGCACAGCCGCCAAGGACGATCAGGTCTGCAAGCGAGACCTTCTTCGCGCCGGACTGCGCGCCGTTGAAGTCCTCCTGGATCGCCTCGAGCGCCCGGAGCACCTTCGCCAGTTCGGTCGGCTGGTTCACCTCCCAGTCCTTCTGCGGCGCGAGGCGAATGCGTGCGCCATTCGCACCACCGCGCTTGTCGCTGCCGCGGAACGTGGCAGCCGACGCCCAGGCTGTCGTGACCAACTGAGGGATCGAGAGTCCGGATCCGAGGACCCTGGACTTCAGCGCAGCAACGTCCTGCTCACCGATCAGCTCATGATCCACCGCGGGAATCGGGTCCTGCCACGGCAGGGACTGCTTCGGCACGAGTGGGCCGAGGTAACGCGATACCGGTCCCATGTCGCGATGCGTGAGCTTGAACCAGGCCCGGGCGAACGCGTCCGCGAACTGATCCGGATTCTCGTGGAAACGCCTCGATATCTTTTCGTAGGCGGGGTCGAACCGCAAGGCCAGGTCGGTGGTCAGCATGGATGGCGCGTGTCGCTTTGACGGGTCGTGCGCATCCGGCACCGACCCGGCGCCAGCGTCATGCTTCGGCTTCCACTGATGTGCCCCGGCCGGGCTCTTCGTGAGTTCCCAGTCGTAGCCAAACAGGTTCCAGAAGAAGTTGTTGCTCCACTTCGTGGGCGTCGTGGTCCAGGTGACTTCCAGTCCGCTGCCGATCGTGTCGTCCCCCTTGCCCGTGCCGAAGGTGTTCTTCCAACCGAAACCCTGTTCCTCGATGCCCGCGGCTTCGGGTTCGGGACCGACATACTTGCCCGGGTCTGCAGCGCCATGGGTCTTGCCGAACGTGTGGCCGCCGGCGATGAGCGCGACCGTTTCTTCGTCGTCCATCGCCATGCGGGCGAACGTCTCTCGAATATCACGCGCGGCAGCAACTGGATCGGGGTTGCCGTTCGGCCCTTCCGGATTGACGTAGATCAGGCCCATCTGGACGGCGGCGAGCGGATTCTCGAGGTCACGGTCGCCACTGTAGCGCCCGTCTGCAAGCCACTTGCCCTCGGGGCCCCAGTAGATGTCTTCTTCCGGCTCCCATACGTCCGCGCGGCCGCCGCCGAAACCGAACGTCTTCAACCCCATCGACTCCAGGGCGACGGTGCCTGCAAGAATCATCAGGTCGGCCCACGAGATCCTGCGGCCGTACTTCTGCTTGATCGGCCAGAGCAGTCGGCGCGCCTTGTCGAGGTTGACGTTGTCCGGCCAGCTGTTCAGCGGCGCAAATCGCTGCGCCCCGGAACCCCCGCCGCCGCGACCATCGGAAACACGGTATGTCCCTGCGCTGTGCCACGCCATGCGGACGAACAACGGTCCATAGTGGCCAAAGTCCGCCGGCCACCATTGCTGCGAATCCGTCATCAAGGCGTGGAGGTCCTTGATGACCGCCCCGAGATCAAGGCTCTTGAACTGCTCGGCGTAGACAAACCCCTTGTCCATCGGATTGGACAGCGAGCTGTGCTGGTGCAGAACCTTGAGGTTCAGCTGGTTCGGCCACCAATCCGCATTTGTCGTGGCCCCAGCCACCGTGTGCTTGCGAGCGCCGCCCAACACCGGGCACCTGGCTTCGGTTGACATGGTTCTCTCTCCACGGGTCGTTTGCCATCTGATTCATGGCCGAGCCTAGGGCTCCTGCACCGGTCGATCCAATTGCTTTTGCCAATTGGACCGATAGTCGACTCGCATGTGAACGGGCATCACCCGCGAAGAGACACGGACTAGGTCCCCGCCCTCCTGGCGAAGGGCGAATGCATGTCCATCACCTGCATGCGCGCGGCCTGAAGGCGCTCGGATACCGTCGCCAGCATCCGGTGCATGATCTTGTAGCCGAACGCGTTGTCCTTGCGGCAGATCTCGAGCAGCTTGTAGCCGTCGAACGCCAGCGCCTCTACGGGCTCCAGCGCCCGCGCCTGGAAGCGCTTGCCTCCGCCCATCAGCACCGCGGACCAGCCGAGTTCGTCCCCGCCCTCGACAACGTGCACGCGCAGCGTCTTGTCCTGCACCGCCATCTCGAGCGCGACGCGCCCGCTCAGCAGCAGGAAGAACTCGTGCTTGGGATCACCCTCGCTGAAGATGATCTCGTCCTTGCCGAAGCTCACGTGCCGCGCGAGGCTCGCAAGCGTCGCGCAGTGCTCGGGCGTGATGCCCTCGGTGAAGGGATGCTTGATTACCGCATCGAGAACCGTGTCCGTCATTTCTTCCCCCTTGAGGCCTGATCCGCATGCCTGCCCGGACCCCTTGCGGGTCCGATGAGCCGATTCTACGCTCCGGATGCCACCGGGGATCAACAGGCGGGTGTCATGCGCGAAGACGAGCTCGAGACTTTCCTGCGCGAACGCATCCCGCTGTCGGGCGCCATGGACATATCCGTCCGGTCGATCTCGACCCAACAGGTCGTGCTGTCCGCGCCGATGGCGCCGAACCTCAATCACCGCGACACCGTGTTCGGCGGCAGCGCGTCCGCGCTAGCGATCCTCGCCGCCTGGTCGATGATCCGCGTCCGCATGCAGGCCGAGGGGCTCGAGGGCCGCATCGTCATTCGCCGCAACACGATGAGCTACGAGCAACCAATGGCGGCCGATTTCACTGCAACCGCGAGTGCGCCCGATGCGGCCGAGTGGGAAAAGCTCCGCTCGGCGCTCGGGCGGGGCAGGCCGGGACGCGTGCGCGTGACGGCAATCCTCGAGTGCCAGGGTGAGCGGGCCGGTGAGCTCGCAGGAGAGTTCGTCGTGCTGCCGTACGCCGATGCGCCCGTCAGACCGTCCCGGATGCCCTGAGCGCCTCGATCTCCGCAGTGGAGTATCCGGCCTCGAGCAGCAGTTGCCCGGCATCTGCGCCGATTGCCGCGGGCGGCGACCGGACTTCCGCGGGCGTGCCGCTGAATCGAGGGGCCGGCGCCGGCTGGTTGATGCCGTCGATCTCAACGTACACGTCGCGAGCGCGGTTGTGCGGATGAACCGCGGCCTCGGCGAAATTCAGCACCGGGGCGAAGCAGGCATCGGTGCCCTCGAGCAGTTCGCACCACTCGGCGCGCGTCTTCTGCCGGAAAAGTTCGTCGAATCTCTGCTTCAGTTCCGGCCAGCGCGCGACGTCGAACTGCGCCCGCTCCAGGCCCTCGCCCGCCAGTCCGCATTTCTCGATCAGCAGCTGGTAGAACTGCGGCTCGAGCGCGCCGACCGATATCCATTCCCCGTCGGCGCACTGGTAGCAGTCATACCAGTGCGCGCCACCGTCGAGCGCATTCGACTGGCGCCTGTCGGCCCACAGGTGCTGCGCACGCAGGCCCTGCACCAGCGTGCTCATCAAGGCGCAGCCGTCGGTAATCGCCGCGTCGACCACCTGCCCGCGGCCGGTGGTGCGTGCGTTCAGTATCGCGGCCAGCAGCCCCACAGCCATGAACATCGCGCCACCGCCGACGTCGCCGACCACCGTCGGCGGCACTGCCGGCGCCGAGTCACGATGGCCTCCGTGGTACAGGATGCCGGAGAGCGAGACGTAGTTGATGTCGTGGCCCGCGGCGTTGGCCAGCGGCCCGTGCTGTCCCCAACCGGTCAATCGCCCATAGGCGAGGCGCGGGTTGCGCGCGAGGCACGCCTGGGGGCCGAGGCCCAACCTCTCCATGACGCCAGGCCGGAAACCTTCGATGAGGCCGTCCGCCTTCTCGACCAGCCGCAACACGACCTCGGGCGCACCAGGCTGCTTCAGGTCCAAGGCGATGGAGCGCTTGCCGCGCCGGGTCAGGTCGAATTTCGGCTGCGCGTTGAACGGCAGCGCACCGCCCTTGCGGTCCACCAGCACTACTTCGGCGCCGAGGTCGGCTAGCAGCATGCCGCAGAACGGCCCCGGTCCGATGCCGGCGAATTCGATGATCCTGGTGCCCTGCAGAGGTCCCATCACAGCGACCGCGCCACGATCTCCTTCATCACCTCGCTCGCACCACCGTAGATGCGCTGCACCCGCGAGTCCACGTAGAGTTTCGCGATCGGGTATTCGGTCGTGTAGCCATACCCGCCGAACAGCTGCAGGCACTCGTCCATCACCTTGCACTGTGTCTCGGTGATCCAGAGCTTGGCCATCGACGCAGTGACCGTGTCCAGCTTGCCGTCCGCGAGCTTGCCGATGCAGTCGTCGATGAAGAGGCGCGCCACGTGCACCTGCGCCTTGACCTCGGCCAGCTTGAAGCGGGTGTTCTGCATCTCGAGCAGCGCCTGCCCGAAAAGCTTGCGCGAACGCGCATATTCAACAGTGAGCCTGAGCGCGTACTCCATCGCGGCGACGCCGCCGACCGCGAGCAGCACGCGCTCGTAGGGCAGGTCGCGCATCAACTGGACGAAACCCTGCCCTTCGACCGAACCGAGCAGGCAATCCGCGGGCACACGGCAATCGTCGAAGAACATCTCGGCCGTGTCCCAGCCGTTCTGCCCGATCTTGTCCAGCACCCGCCCGACGCGGTAACCAGCCAACCCCTGCGTCTCGACCATGATGATCGAGATGCCCTTCGAGCCGGCATCCGGATCGG
Source organism: uncultured Gammaproteobacteria bacterium (assembly GCA_963732375.1). Lineage (GTDB taxonomy): Bacteria > Pseudomonadota > Gammaproteobacteria > Steroidobacterales > Steroidobacteraceae > RPQJ01. The sequence goes on along the minus strand of CAVSZE010000004.1, from coordinate 7,932 downwards.
TGCGCGCCACGACGCCGACCAGCCCGGCGTGCAACCCGTTCGATATGAAGGTCTTCGAGCCGTTCAGCACGTACTCGCCACCTTCGCGAACCGCGCGCATCTTCACGGCCTTCAAGTCCGATCCCGCGCCGGGCTCGGTCATCGCGATGGCGCCGACCAATTCTCCGGTCGCCATGCGCGGCAGCCAGCGGTGCTTCTGCTCCTCGGTGCCGTGGTTAAGCAGGTAGTGGGCCACGATGCTGTGCACCGTGTGCCCGAGACTGGTGATGCCGTGGCTGCCCATTTCCTCGGCCACCACGGCCTCGTGGCGAGCGTCGCCACCGACCCCGCCGTAGTCGGCCGGTATGTCGGTGCAGAGCAATCCCACCTCGCCTGCCTTGTTCCAGATCTCGCGGTCCACGTGGTGCTGCTCGCGCCAGCGCGTGTCGTTGGGCACGATCTCGCTCTCGATAAAACGCCGCGCCGCGTCGCGGAACATCTCGAGTTCGTCATCCATCCAGGGGGATCGGTAGTCGGTCACGGTGCGCTCCAGTACGGGCGTGGCTGCCCATGACAGCGTGAAACTGGCGTTCTTGTCCATAGCGGGATACGTTTCGACGACCTGTACCCGGCCCGCGGGTCGAAAAAGCAGAGGGCATGCGCATGGACGAGGACCTCGAGCGTCGTCGATTTCTGAAAGCCGCCGTGCTCGCGGCGGCAGCGGGTCCAATTGCTGCCTGCGCGGGTCGACAGACATCCGCGCACTTCGAGCGCCCGGCACTGCTGGACGCCGTGGGCACGGCGGAGGCCATCAAGGCCGGCCGCATGACCGCACTCGGGGCCGTGGACGCTGCGGTGGGCCGCGCCGAGGCGGTCGAGTCGCGGATCAATGCCATCGTCACCGAGGCGTTCAATCGTGCGCGCGAGGCGGCGCGCGGGCCGCTCGAAGGCCCGCTCGCGGGCGTACCGACGTTCATCAAGGACCTGGACGACGTGCGCGGGTTACCCACGAGGTCCGGCTCTCGATCGACCGGCCGGTCGCCCGCCACCGGCCAGGGGCCTTACGTTGACGCGCTCGAGCGGTCGGGGCTGGTCTTCCTGGGCAAGAGCGCCACGCCGGAGTTCGGGCTGACCAGCACTACCGAGCCGCTGCAGAACGGCGCCGCCCGCAATCCGTGGAACACCGACTTCAGCACCGGCGGCTCGTCGGGCGGCGCCGCGGCGCTGGTTGCCGCGCGTGTCGTACCGGTCGCACAGGCGACCGATGGCGGCGGATCGATCCGCGTGCCGGCGTCCTGTTGCGGCGTCTTCGGGCTCAAGCCATCGCGGGGCCGCAACGTGCCGCTCGGCCGCCCGATCGGGCCAGTGGACATATCCGTAAGCCACGCCGAGACGATCTCCGTGCGCGACAGCGCCCAATGGCTCGCGGTCACAGAACGGACCGGCGCCGACCGTGTCCTGGAACCGGTCGGAATGGTCGAGCCGGCGAATCCACGACGCCTCCGGATCGCGCTGGACCTGGAGACGCTGACAGGCGCGCCGGTGGATCCGGAAGTTGCGAACGCCACGCTGGACACGGCTCGACTGCTGGAGTCCCTCGGGCACTCGGTCGTGACGGCGCCACTCACGCTGGCAAAGCGCGAATTCATGGACGCTTTCGCGCTCTACTGGGCATCGGGCGCCGCGAGCATCGCCACAGCGCTGGAAAAAAAGCTGCAGCGCCCGGTCACGGACCGGGACCTCGAGCCCTGGACGCTTGGGCTGCGCGAGTACTACGCCAAGCATCGCGCGGGCCTCGACGCAGCCATCGCGACGCTGCGTGAGTCCGCGGCAACCTGCGAGGAATTCCTCACGAAGCACGACCTGCTGCTGACGCCCACGCTGGCATTGCCTCCCCCGCGTATCGGTTGGCTGGGCGCGGACGTGCCATTCGAGACCGGAATGGAGCGGCTGATGGGCCTGGTCGGCTTCACACCGGTACAGAATGCAAGCGGCCAGCCCGCAATGTCCGTGCCGCTCCACTGGTCGGAATCCGGCTTGCCGATCGGCAGTCATTTCGCGGCACGCACCGGCGATGAGCGCACGCTGCTGGAACTGGCGTACCAGTTGCAGGAAGCGCGGCCATGGGCCGGACGCCTTCCACCAGTGACCGCGGCCTGAGGAAGGGGCGCGGCGCCAACCGGAGATGGCAATGGCTGACGTTCGTAGTGAAACAGACAGCCTCGGCGAAGTCCTGGTGCCAGCCGACAGGCTGTGGGGTGCGCAGACACAGCGCTCGCTCGAGTACTTCAGCATCGGCACGGACCTGATGCCGCGAGAGATGGTCACGGCCTATGCCACGCTGAAGAAAGCAGCCGCCATCGCCAACCACGCAGGGGGACGGCTGGCCGAGGGGACCTGCCACCTGATCGTCCAGGCCTGCGACGAGATCCTGGCGGGCCGGCATGCGGACATGTTCCCGCTGCACGTCTGGATGACCGGCAGCGGCACGCAGTTCAACATGAACGTAAACGAGGTGATTTCCAACCGCTGCTGCCAACTGGCAGGCACGCCACTCGGCGGCAAGGCGCCGGTGCATCCCAACGACCACGTCAACATGGCGCAGTCGTCCAACGACACGTTTCCCTCGGCCATGCATATCGCCACGGCCGTGAGTGCCATGCAGCGACTGATTCCTGCGGTGCAGGCGCTGCACGACGCCATCTCGGCAAAGGCCGTCGAATGGCGGGACATCGTAAAGATCGGCCGCACCCACATGCAGGATGCGACGCCACTGACACTGGGCCAGGAGTGGTCGGGATACGCAGCCATGCTGGCCGACGACCTCGTGCGGCTGGACAACGCACTGCCCGGCGTATATCAGCTGGCACTCGGCGGCACGGCGGTGGGAACCGGCATCAATGCGGCCCCGGACTTCGCCGAGGCCGCCGCAGTGGAAATCGCGAGGCTCACCGGCCTGCCGTTCACAAGCGCGCCCAACAAGTTCGCGGTACAGGGCGCGCACGATGCGCTGGTGCAGTTCTCCGGCACGATGCGCACTCTTGCGGTCTCGCTGTACAAGATCGCCAACGACATTCGCCTGATGTCCTGCGGTCCGCGGGCCGGCTTCGCGGAACTGGTCATTCCGGAGAACGAGCCGGGCTCGTCGATCATGCCGGGCAAGGTGAATCCGACGCAGGCCGAGGCACTGACGATGATCGCAGCCCAGGTGATGGCCAACGACGTTGCGGTCGGCATCGGCGGCGCAAGCGGCTATCTGGAGATGAACGTCTACAAGCCGCTGATCATCTTCAACGTGATGCAATCCATCACGATCCTCTCGGACGGCTGCACGAACTTCCGCAGGTTCCTCGTCGAGGGTACCGAGCCCAACCTCGCGAGGATCCGGGAGAATGTCGATCGCTCGCTGATGCTGGTGACGGCCCTGGTGCCGGTCATCGGCTATGACAAGGCCTCGGAAGTCGCGCACCACGCGATTCGCAACGACCTGTCACTGAAGGCCGCAGCACTGCAACTCGGCTACGTGACCGAAACCGAGTTCGATCGAATCGTCGACCCGGCAAGGATGGTCGGGCCTGGGGTCGCAAGCGCGGACTAGCCCGCATTCTCCATCGGCACGGCGCCAAACACCGACTTGGTCTCGAGGAATTCCTCGAAGCCGAACGCACCCCATTCGCGGCCGAGCCCGGACTGCTTGTAGCCACCGAACGAGCCCGCCATGTCGAGGCCGGCGCCATTCAAGTGCACGTTGCCGGCGCGGATGCGCGAACCGACGCGGCTCGCGTGTTCATGGGTGTCGCCGAACACGTAGGCCGAGAGCCCGTACGGAGTGTCGTTCGCGATGCGGATCGCCTCTTCCTCGGTGTCATAGGGCAGGACGCACAGCACCGGCCCGAAGATCTCCTCGCGCGCGATAGTCATGTCGTTGGTGACGTTGCTGAAGACCGTGGGCCTGGTGTAATAGCCGTGATCCAGGCCCTCCGGGCGCCCGGGGCCGCCGCAGACGACCTTCGCGCCCTCCTTGATCCCCTGCTCGATCAGCGACTGCACCTTGCGCCACTGGGTCTTGCTGGACTGCGGACCCATGCCGGTCGTCGGATCGGCCGGGTCCCCGGTCACGACGGTCGCCGCGGTCGCGGCCGCGATCGCCTCGACCTGCGCCAGGTGCTTGCGAGGAACCAGCATGCGCGATGGTGCGTTACAGCTCTGCCCGGTGTTGTTCATCATCACCAGCACGCCGTGGCCGACGGCCTGCTCGAGCGGCGCGCCGTCGAGGATGATGTTGGGCGACTTGCCGCCGAGTTCGAGCGCGACCTTCTTGACGGTGTCGGCCGCGGCCTTGTCCACCAGGATGCCGGCGCGGGTCGACCCGGTGAACGACACCATGTCGATGTCCGGGTGCGACGAGATTGCGGCACCAACTGTCGGGCCGTCGCCGTCCACCAGGTTGAACACCCCTTTCGGCACCCCGGCCTCGTGGAGGATTTCCGCAAACACGTGGCCGGAGAGTGGCGCGATCTCGGACGGCTTCAGCACCATGGTGCAGCCCGCCGCCAGCGCCGGCGCGACCTTGCACGCGATCTGGTTCGCCGGCCAGTTCCACGGCGTGATCAGGCCGCACACGCCGACCGGCTCGCGCACCACACCAGTCGTGCCCTGCATTTTCTCGAACTCGAATTCCTTCAGGATGCCGAGCGCAACCATGAAATGGCCGAGGCCGGCGGGCGCCTGCTGCGGCATCGCGACCGTGGCGAGCGGCGCGCCCATTTCCTCGGAAATCGCCTGGGCCATGTCGCCGAGGCGCTTCTGGTAGACCGCGATGATGCGTTCGAGCAGCGCTACGCGCTCCTCGCGGCTGGTGCGCGAGAATGTCTCGAATGCGCGCCGCGCAGCGGCAACCGCCCGATCGACGTCCGCGCGCGTGCCCAGCGATATGACGCCTGCCACGCCTTCGGTCGCCGGATTGATCACATCGAGCGCCTGCGGCTGCGCTGGATCGACCCACTGGCCGTCGATGTAGAACTTCGTGTAATCGCGCATGACCGGTCTCCTGGTACTCGACTTGCGATGGTGATCCCGGACTCTATCCCAAGCCGGCGGGATTGCCGACCACCCCGGAGGAAGGGGGCGAAGGAAGAGCCGAGCCGTCGGCCTCCCGGGCGTGCGCCGCGATCATGTCGGCGAACCGGTCGTAGAGCTGTGGCGGGAAATCGTGGCCGAAGCCGTCGAGCAGCACCAGCCTGGCGTCGCGGATCTTGCGGGCAGTGTCCACCCCGCCCTCACAGGGCACCAGGGGATCCGCCTTGCCGTGAATCACCAGCGTGGGGCTGGTGATCCGGCCGAGCCCCGCGCTGCGATCGCCACTCGCCAGGATCGCGCCGAGTTGCCTGAGGAAACCCTGTGGATAATAGCTTCGCTCCACCCCCCGGCGGATGCGCGACCGCAGTTCCGCGGGGGGCGTCGGATAACCGGGACTGCCGATCACGCCATACAGGTGCACGTAGTTTTCGACGATCGAATCCACGCTGGTCGGGTCGTCCGGCCGGCGCAGCAGTGCGCGGCGAGTCCGCGTAGACGGCTGCCTAAGGTGGCGGGCACCCGTCGTGGACATGATCGACGTGAGCGACAGGGTCCGCCCCGGGTGATGCGCCGCGACCTGCTGCGCGATCATCCCGCCCATCGAGACGCCGACGACGTGCGCCGCAGGTATCTCCAGCGCGTCCATAAGCCCGACCGTGTCGCGCGCCATGTCGTCAAGGTCGTAGGGCGACCGGACGCGCAGCCCGAGCATCGCGCGCAGCATCGCGCGGACGATCCGTGGAACGCCGAGCTCGCTGAACTTCTGCGACAGGCCGCTGTCGCGGTTGTCGAAGCGGATGACGCGAAACCCGTGCCGCACGAGCCGCTCGCAGAATGGATCCGCCCAGGCGACCAGCTGCATGCCGAGGCCCATGATCAGCAGCACTGCCGGTGCCGCCGGGTCGCCGATCGACTCGTACTCGAGCGTGATTCCGTTGGATTGTATTGCTGTCATGATCGTCGCGCCGGGAGGTGGCCCATGCTCGCAGCAACGTTCGATCGTTGCCAGCGCCGCATCGGGCGGCGTCCCGGCCCGCAGTGTGTTGCGCGCTGCGCTGCCTGGCGAGGCATACTGGCACCCCGCCATGCCCGAATCCGCTTCCCCCGACCGTCCCAAGGGCCGCTCGCTCGCGCCGCTGAAGGCGCTCGTCCCCTACCTTCGCCCCTACCGGACCCACCTGGTGGCGGCGCTGCTCGCGCTGCTGGTCGCCGCGGCGGCGATGCTGTCGCTGCCGATTGCGCTCCGGCACCTGATCGACCAGGGCCTGACGTCGCACAGCGGCGAGACGATCAACCGGTATTTCGGCGCCTTCATGGCCGCCGCCGGGGTGTTCGGCGTGTTTGCGGCGCTGCGCTTCTACTTCGTCACGTGGCTTGGAGAACGGGTCGTGGCCGACCTGCGCGAGGCGGTGTACGCGCGGGTCATCCGCATGGACCCGGCATTCTTCGAGATCACCCGCATCGGCGAAGTGCTGTCGCGGTTGACCGCGGACACCACGCTGGTGCAGTCCATCGCCGGCGTGAACCTGTCCATCACGCTGCGCTCGGCCATTTCCATGGTGGGCAGCCTCGCAATGCTCGCTGTCACCAGTGCGCGCCTCACCGGAATGATCCTGGTACTGGTCCCGGTCGTCGTGGTGCCACTGGTCGTGCTCGGCAGGCGCGTCCGCAAGCTGTCGCGCGTGTCCCAGGACCGGATCGCGGACACCAGTGGCATCGCCGACGAAACGCTGAACGCTATCCATACCGTCCAGGCCTTCACGCTCGAGGACGTCAATACGCGACGCTTCGACGCGGCGGTCGAGGACTCATTCAGCGCGGCCGTGCGCCGCACGAAGACGCGCTCGAGCCTCACGGCTATCGCCACGATGCTGGTTTTCGGCGCGATCACCTTCGTCTTGTGGATGGGAGCCCACGACGTGATCCGGGGCGAGATGACCGGCGGACAGCTCGGCCAGTTCCTGCTGTACGCGGTGTACGTGGCGGTTTCCGCCGCCTCGCTGAGTGAAATGTGGGGCGAGGTGCAGCGCGCGGCGGGGGCAATGGAACGCCTGGTGGAACTCGAACAGGCAACCCCGACCATCGTCGCGCCCGAGCACCCGGTACCGATGCCGGCACCCGGTCGTGGCCAGATCCAGTTCGAGCGCGTCACATTCCACTACCCGTCGCGCCCGCAATCCAGTGCGCTGGCCGATTTCGACCTCGGCATCCGGCCCGGGGAAACCGTTGCATTCGTGGGACCGTCGGGCGCTGGCAAGAGCACGACTTTCCAGCTGCTGCTGCGCTTCTACGACCCTTCCAGCGGGCGAATCCTCATCGACGGCGTGGACATCGCGACCGCCGATCCGCGCGAGCTGCGCAGCCGCATCGGCCTCGTGCCGCAGGACACGGTGCTGTTCGCGGCGAGTGCCCGCGAGAACATTCGTTACGGGCGGCCCGGCGCGAGCGACGCGGAGGTCGAATCGGCGGCGAAAGCTGCGGCGGCCGACGAGTTCATCCGCAGGCTGCCGGAAGGCTACGAGACGTTCCTCGGTGAACGCGGAACACGTCTTTCGGGCGGGCAGCGGCAGCGCATCGCGATCGCGCGGGCCATCCTGCGCGACCCGCCGATACTGCTGCTCGACGAAGCGACCAGCGCACTGGACGCCGAGAGCGAGCGCCTGGTGCAGGCGGCGCTCGAGCAACTGATCCATCGGCCGCGCCACGATCATCATCGCCCACCGCCTCGCCACGGTGCTGCAGGCGGACCGCATCGTGGTGATGGACCACGGCCGCATCATCGCGCAGGGCACACACACGGAACTGGTACGAAGCAACGAACTCTATGCGCGCCTCGCGGCGTTGCAGTTCACGGACGCGCCTTCGGCAGAACGG
>CAVSZE010000003.1:0-657041 GCA_963732375.1 uncultured Gammaproteobacteria bacterium | reverse complement strand
GCGCAGTTCGGAAACCGTTCGGTCGCGATGCCCCGACGCCCTTGCGCTTCTTCGGCTTACCGCCTGGTTCGTCCGGCTCTCGCCGTTCCGGCTCGGTATGGGCTCGGTCGGGCGGGGCGGTTCGGTCGGCCAAGAGAGAAGTCGTTTTCGATCTTCGGCTTACTCGCACCGAACCGGACTCTCCGTTGGACTGAAAATCCGCGTGTCGATGGTTCGATTGACTCGGATCGGCCTGGGCCGATCCTCGCCCTTCGGGCAGCTGCGCTGTCCTGATTCGCTTCGCGAATCGGTCCGTCCCTGGCCACCACTCCCAACTCGATGATTTGCAATGGGTTCCGGGTATCGCCCGCGGACTATCGGGCGTCATTTCGGCCCGAAATGGGCCGACCATCGGACTGTCGGGGAGCCTTCTCGCGCCCACCTCGACCGGCGGCAGGGTCTCATTCCTTGCCGCCGATGCGGTCTTGAAGTGCGAGCAGCAGATCGTGACGAGAGACTTCGCCCAGCAGGGTCGTGTGCCAGTGGCCCGCGGTGACCGGGAGAACCTTGGCTCGCTGCGTTAGAAATACGTCGAGCGCACTCGTAAGGCTCATGTCCGGGGTCAGCACGAATGGAACGGGAGTCGCGAGCCGACTCACTTCCTGATCCGGATCGATTTCGCCCTTGCGAACACCCTCGAGCGTCCGTGGAAGTTCGAGCGCGGCCAGCAACTCCCGTCGGTCGTCGACGACATACACGGTCCGCACCGGTCGTCGCGGCAGTTGGTCCAGCATCTGGCGAACCGTCGTGTGCTCCGAAACGGTGGCCGCCGCCGGCTTCACCAAGGCCTGCACTGTTCGGAGGTGCCAGTCGGGCACGCCGGAGATTCCATCGGGGCGAAGAGACTCGTCGTATACGGAGCGACCGTGTCGATACGCCTTTGCCGTGAAGTGCGCCGTGACGCAGGCAAGCATCAGCGGCAGAACGACTTCGTAGTCGAGCGTCATCTCGAAAATCATCAGGATCGACATGAGCGGGGCATGGGTCGTGGCGGCGAGGAAGCCGCCCATCCCGACCAGAGCGTAGGCCCCGGGTGAAGAGAGGGCCCCTGGCAAGGCCAGGTGTACGAGCGCGCTCGCCACCGCGCCGACGGCCGCGCCCAGGAACAGCGTCGGCGTGAAGATTCCGCCCACGGCCCCCGACCCGACGGTGGCGGCCGTGCTGACGACCTTTGCCCCCAGGACGGCCAGCAGCAGCCACCCGACGAGTTTTCCGTCCAGGATCGTGCCGACCACGCTGTAGCCATTGCCCCAGACCTGCGGAAAGGCCAGCGAGATCAGGCCGACGACGAGGCCGCCGAGGCCGAGCTTCAGATAAAGCGGCATCCGCAGTTCGTCGAATCGACGTTCCGTCCAGTCCAGCAGCGCGAGGAACGACGGCGCGAGGTGGCCAACGAGGACCCCCAGCAACCCGTAGAAGATGAGCTCCCAGTTGGCACCAAACTGCATGTGCGGCACCGTAAACACAGGTCCATAGCCGAGGAACTTGTGAATGGTGACGTTTGCGGTCACGGACGCGACGAGCAGGGGGCCGAAGCTCTCCATTGCGATCGAACCCATTACGATCTCCGCGACGAACAGCGCGCCTGCAATCGGAGCGTTGTACGCAGCGGAGATACCGGCGGCGGCGCCGCAGGCGACCAGCAGTCGGCGCCTCGGCACAGGGGCCCTGGAGACGAAACCCAGCTTCGAGCCTATGAGAGCGGCGAGCTGTACCATCGGTCCCTCGCGGCCGATCGAGCCGCCGGAACCGATCGTCAGCAGAGACGAGAGACTTCGCACGAGCGTTGGCCGGGCCGCGATTGTTCCGTCACCGACTGCGACGGCCTCCATGTAATCGACGGAACGCCGTCGGCCGACCAGTCGTGTGCCGAAGTGGAGAACGAGTCCCGAAGCGATGCCCCCGATCACGGGTGTAACGACACGTTGCCATCCCTCGAGGGCGCTCGCCGTCTGGACGAGGCCCCGGGTCTCGCCGGTCAAGAGCCACTGGAAAAGGCGTATGCCTTCGCGAAAGAGCACGCTCGCGAGCGCCCCGAGAAACCCGGTCAAGGCGGCCCAGAACACAAGGCCGGTGAGCTCCTCGTGTCCGAGGAACAGCAGCCTCGCGCGCGTCAGCAATCGGATCGGCCGACGGGCGAGTGCTCGAATGTGACGGCTAGGCACGATCGGCGAGCTTGCGACGTTGCGCGGATCGAAACCCGGCGCCGGCGCGCATCTACGGCTGCAGCATCACGTAGCCTTGTTGAACAAGATCCACGATTCGAAGGTTTGCGCCCGAGTTCACCTTCACGCCGGGAAGCAGATTACCGTTCGTCCACTTGTTGGCCTTCATCGTGACGGCGCACTCCTCGACCAGGACGCCCTCGTTCAGCAGGCGTGCAATCGACGTCTTGTAGGGGTTGCCCGTCGTGGTCATGCGAGCCGAGTTGTATGCGTCATCATTGAGGAGCATGTAGCCCGCGGTCCCATGAAAAATGGCAGCCATGCTCCACTCGGTGCCCCCCTGCTTGAATCGGTCCACCATCATCTCCATCTGCTTCAGCCCGATCGGTGTGTCACCGACGAACGCGGTGTGATCCATGTCGAAGACGACCTTCGCCTTTTTAAGCACGACGGGGACGTCGATCCGGATCTCGGGCGCTGTTTCAAGTGGAGCGGCCCGCGCGGCGACAGAAGATGTGAAGGCCACAAAGATCGGCAGAAGCAGCGCGATCGCAAAGCGGACTGGTTTCATGGTCTTGCCTGACTTGAGTTGCAAAGGGGTGATGTTAGAGGAATTTGATGTCGTTGGAGCTGACACTCCGGCGCAGGTTGGGACAATCGCGACTGTCAGTTAGAGATGCGTCAAGTCGTTTTGTTCCAGCAGCCAGTCCCGATTCAGTCTGGCGGCCGCGAACTCCGCGGGACTGCGCACGTCCACGACCTGGGCACCGTCCTGCATGACCCGGCCCGGGAGCCGCGAACGCCGCAGCGGCACTGACGCCGGAGAGCAGGTCAGTCCGACGCTCAATTCACCGCCAGCGGTTGGCCTGCTGTTTGACGTAGTGGCCATAGACGTAGCGCCACGGGATCACGATCGGCATCAGGATCACGCCGGCGGCGATGGCCTTGAAGTCTTCGGCGAAGGTCGGCGGCAGCAGTCCCGACGACCATTGCGGCAGGCCGAAAGAGATCAGCCAGATCGTCTTCCACGCGAACTCGAACATCAGCAAGGGAAGCATCTGCAGCGGATAGCGCAGGCCGACGAACGCGAGCAGCCACACGGCACCGAGCAGGCTCGGGATGACGCCGCGCACCATCGGCTCATGACTGAACAGGACTGGCACGATCGTCGCGCCCAGCCCGACCACGAGCAAGAGGTAAGTGGCGCGCAGCACATGGAGTCGCACCAGCGATACGTCGCCTGCGGTATCGGCGGCCGAAGCTGAAACAGGTGCAGCAGTCGAAGCCACGTCAATTCTCGTGAAATAGAAAGCCGCGCGTACGGGCTCCGGCGCCTCTCAAGGGCGCGAGTCCGGTTGGAATTGAAGCAAGTCACCGGGCTGGCACTTCAGAACCTTGCAGATGGCCTCGAGGGTCGAGAAGCGGATCGCGCGCGCCTTTCCCGTCTTGAGGATCGAAAGATTGGCCAGCGTGATGTCGATCCTCTCGGCAAGCTCCGTCAGGGTCATCCGCCGATCATGGAGAAGATCGTCGAGCTTGACGATGATCGCCACGTCACACCGTCCCTTCGAGGTCTTCCCGCAACAGCGTGCCTTCGGCGAAGACGCGCGCGAGGACGAAGGTCAGGATTACGGCCAGCCAGCCGCTGAGGGAAAAGCCGGCATCGAGGTGAAGCGGGTGGGCGGGGGTCGAAATCGCCTTGCCGATGGCGCCAATGATGAGGCTGAGGAGCTGGAGAGCGAGCAGCACCCAGGCGATGGCTTGCAGACGGTAGGCGTTCGCCACGACGAACGCATCGCCCCTGCGCACCGTCTCGACGATCGCAAGCAGCCGCGTGAGGACGGCGTGATTGAGCGGGATCGCGACCAGGCCGAACGCGGCAATCGTACGAAATCCCGTCATCATTGGGCGGATCCCGGAGGACGGAGGAATGCCGAGCGCGGTGAACGTCCATTGCTCGGCGACGATCATCGCGATCAGCAGCGTGAGGATGGCCACGCCGAACAGCCAGTTGAGGACGATCAGGATGCGAAGCGTGGTCCACGCCACAGGCAGCGCCGATGCATTTTTCATTGATGGGGTGCTCCCGAGTAGATATTGATAAACGATATACGACTTATCGTTTTTCGGCAAGTCCCGATTCACTCGTCGGATTGTCCGCAATGGCTCGGAAGCGGAAATCGGGGGGTGGCTCAGGTTTCCAGTTCGGGATCGGCTCGGTCGGGCGGGGCGGTTCGGTCGGCCAGGCAGAAATCCCTTCCCGGTCTTCGGCGTGCTCGCGCCGAATCAGGCTCTCCGTTGTGCTGAAAATCCGCGTGTCGATGGTTCGATTGACTCGGATCGGCCTGGGCCGATCCTCGCCCTTCGGGCAGCTGCGCTGTCCTGATTCGCTTCGCGAATCGGTCCGTCCCTGGCCACCACTTCCAACTCGATGATTCTCATGCGATGTCCGTCGCGACCGGCGGACCATCGGGCGTCGTTTTGGGCCGAAATGGGCCAACCATCGGGCTTTCGGATATTGGGTCGGTCGAGCGGAGCCCAGACCGCTATTGCCAGAGCGGCCCGGGTCGGGCAGCGTCTGCGAGTAAGTCACGCAGATCAGGGGGAACTGAAATGCAGCAGCCTCGCTGTTTGCCCCACCAGACCGACAGGCTCTTCCTGACGGACGGTGGTATAGAAACCTGGCTGATGTACAAGAAGGGACTCGAGCTCCCGCACTTCTGTGACTTTCAGTTCCTGGACGACGCGATAGGCCGTGAGGCACTGCGGCAGTACTACCGTGAGTTCGCGTTGATCGCGAAGCAGCAGCGGACGGGCTATGTGTTCTGCAGCCTGACTTACCGTGCGAGCCGCGACTGGGGGCAACTGATCGGCTTTTCGATCCATGGACTGGCCGACATGAATCACAGGGCGATCGCGTTCTACAGGGATATCGCGCGCGAGATCGGTCTCGATCCCGAGGGCACGCTATACAGCGGCTGCATCGGGCCGCGGGGCGACGCGTACCACGTCAACCCGACGATCACCGCGAACGCCTCGCAGGACTATCACTCGGAGCAGATAGAGACATTCAAACGTGCGGGCGTCGACCTGATCACTGCCCTCACGTTGAAATCGATCGAGGAAGCGATTGGGATTGCGCGGGCTGCCGAAGCGGCCGGAGTGCCCTCGGTCATCTCCTTCACACTGGACAAGAATCGCACAGTGGATGGCGCGCACACGCTACGTTCGGCTATCGAGGCCGTAGATGTCGCAACCGGCGGGGCCCCCGCGTACTACATGATCAATTGCTCGCATCCCGCGGACTTTGGCCCCGCACTCGATCAGGGGGATTGGGTCAGGCGAATTCGCGGGCTTCGCGCCAATGCTTCGTCGCTCGAACACGGACTGCTGTGTCAGCTGGGTCATCTGGAAGAAGGCAATGCCGCCGAATTGGCCGTTCAGCACGGTGACATCGCGCGGCTCTACCCGCACATGAATGTATTTGGCGGCTGCTGCGGGACGGACTACGTCCATGTCAGGCGGATCGCCGAGGCGGTTCGGCCGGCAGCGGGCTAGTGGGCCCATCCTGAGCGAGGCGTCGCCCTTTGCGGTGACGTTGGTCCGATTTTCGAACAACTCGTAACTAGAGTTTCGGTGCCTCGGGGTCCGATTTCTGACCTTTCGCCGCGAACTCACTTGGGGTCAGGCGACCAAGTGATCCGTGTGGCCGATGGTGGTTGTAATCCTGCTGCCAGGACTGCAACCGCACCCTCGCCTCGTGCAGCGTAGCAAACTCGTTCACGTTCAGACACTCATCACGCAACCGACCGTTGAAGGACTCGATGAACGCATTCTCGGTCGGCTTACCAGGGCAGATGAAGTCGAGCTTCACACCCCGCAGGTAACACCATTCGTCGAGCACCTTGGACGTAAATTCCCTTCCGTGGTCGACAGTTATCGCACAGGGCAAATCACGTTCCCGAGCGATTGCGTTCATGGCGTCCACGACGCTGTGTCTGGGACTTCCTGCCACTGGCTCGGGTCGGCGCCAGAACAGATTTCGCGAGTAATGAATTTGACGCTGGGGGTCATGCCGAACTGACTGGCTTTCATGCACGCGTGAGCGAAGGCCGGGAGGTTCAGACCCGTTGTCTGGTTGGCCAGATGGCTGGTCGTGCGAGAAAAGGCCACGCTTGCGTCTTTGCAATTGCCTGGGAAGTCGCGGAACGAAGCGTCTTCGCAGGGCGTTTTCATCCTGGCGCACTCACGCAGCATCCTGGTGGCCAGGCGGCAGTCATCTGCACGCAGCGGCTTAATGGCGGCGGGAGTACTGGAGAGCGTCAGCGGCCCAGTGGGACCAATCGTGGCGAACCACTGTTTGCCGCTCTCGAGGCCGAGCGCGACATCGGTGTTGGCGTCGCGGAAGGAGATCCCGTCCCGGAGTTTATCCATGAAAACGGTCGGGAACCGGAAGCGGTCAAGCCGTTCGATCGTGTGTCGTCCGTTGTGAAACACGCGTACGAAAGCGAGATCGAGGTATCGACATGCTGTCCCGCCACACTGCGTTGCGACCAGCACGATGTCCTGGTCTCCCTGGTGGGTAATGGACATGAGTGTCAGGTGGTCGTTCGACAGATCGAGCGGTCGGCCATCCAGAACCAGGTGACGGCGGAGTATCGAGTCAGAGGGGTTGGCGACCCAAAGTGTGCCGGCGACTGTCTCAATGGCGGTCGTGCCATCGGGAATCAGCGCGTACGGTTCGGTGGCCTGGAAGACGGGCAACGAGTCGTCGAGTGGTTCGGGCTCGGGGTCGGGGACCTGGGGCGGTGAGACCTGTACGGTCGAGGGAGCGTCCGCGCCGGGGTTGTCGCGGACGCTGCCGACATCGCCGGACCGCATCACGGAGAACCCTATCAGCGCGGCCACAGCAACTACACCGATCACCAGGATCGCGGGAAATCGACCGCGGGTCGGCGGTGCGGTGGTGGGGCTCTCCTCAAACTCCTGCGGTGTGATGCACGGAAGCGGTACGGTCGGGTCCGGGTCTGGAGTCAAATCGTCGGCATACCCGGCCTCTGCGCGGTCCATGACGCGATTCACGGCGGTGAGCTCGTCCTTCATCGCCTGAATGCGGAGTTCCAGGTACGCCGCCTGGGCTTTTGTGTCGTCGCCCGCCGAGTCGGCGAAGGCTTTGGCCCAGAGACCTGGCTTGATGTCCCGGTTGGAGACCTCCTGCAACGCCATGGCGTACAGGGTTTCCTCAAACTGGCGGCCGTCGGCGGCGATCTTGTTGATTCGGTCGAATATACCCATTACGGGACCTGGTATCGGAACCCGACGGGATTATCCGGCAGTCGGGCGCCACTGATTGTGACGCCTGTAGTGATCAGGGTTTGCGAAATTGACGAAAGAAAGCTCGCCTTGTCAAAAAAGGCCGCAGGCGGCGCAATTTGTGGGATGGTCGGACCGCCAAGTCGAAAGACTAATCGCTGCGACGGCAGGCGACCGCACTCACGAGGAGTCCCAGCAACAAGCAGCCGAACGCGGGGCCAGTGTTCTGACTCTGCCGCGCCGGGAACCGCCGACTGCGGCCGATGGACGCCAGGAACATGCCTCCGGCGAGGTTCCAGGCGACCGCCAATTCCCACAACGAAACGCGTGTGGGGATCGGAAAGCCGGGGTTCCGGATCGGGAAAGGGCTGGTAGGGTGAGCGCGGGTTCCGTGCCGGCTGACTGAATGTCAGGGGGCCTGAGTCGTCGCCACGCCCCGTTCGCGCACCAACTTGACCGCCTCGAGCTTGAACTCGGGCGTGAACTTCCGCCTTCCCATCTGACACCTCCAAGTGGACTTCCCACGGTACTGAGGACAGGTCCGAGCCTCATTTTGAGGCACTCTCGAAGGCCTCGGGACTGACGCCGCCCAGATGGCCGTGACGGCGCGCTATAGTCGGGCTGGCCCGGCCCGCACGGAAGTCGACATGACGCGCTCGCCCACGTTCCGCCTCACGTTCAGCGCAGTGTTGCTGCTATGTGCCTTACCGACAGCAGCTGCGCAGGCGCCGCTCGCCGCTGAAACGGTCTTCCTGCACGGCAAGATCCTGACCCTTGATGCCGCCGGCACCGTGGTCGAAGCGGTCGCAGTGGCGGACGGCAGGATTCTTGCGACCGGTTCGGATGCGAAGATCCGCAAACTGGCGGGGCCCCGGACGGAGGTCTTCGACCTGCAGGGCCGGACCGTCCTGCCGGGTTTCGTCGATGGTCACGCGCACCCGTCCTTTGCCGTGCGGATGATCGAGCGTTATCTCGATGGCCGCATTGCGAGCACTCCGTCCGTAGCCGTGCTGCTGCGCAAGATCGCGACGCGGGCCGCGCAGACGCCTGGTGGAGAGTGGATCATCGTGGCGGGATCCTCCTCGAGCCAGACGCGCTTCGCCGAACAACGCATCCCCACGCGTGCCGAACTCGATGCCGCCGCGCCGAAGTCCCCGGTGATGTTCCTGAACGGCTCGCACGAAGCGGTCGTGAACTCGATGGGTCTCGAAATGCTCGGGATCAAGCGCGGCATGAGCGAACTCAAGGGCGCGCACATCGAGCTCGACGCGGACGACGAGCCGACCGGCGTGGTTCGCGAGGGCCTGGCGATTTTCCCGGACCAGCGCATCCCGGATGACGACCTGCGCCGCTACTACTCCAGCGTGATCCCGCAGATGTGGAGCGCGCACGGCTACACGTCCGTGTATGCGCTTGTGCCGCTCAATCAGCTCGGTGTTCTCAAGGAGCTGGCGCAGGGTCAGCCCGCGACGCTACGGTACACGATTGCGATTCACGCCGATCCCGCCGGCCGATTCCTGCCGGCGGCGCTCGACGGACTCGTGCTCGCGCCCGGCGTCGATCCGGCCTGGTATCGCCTCGCGGGCATCAAGGTGTGGGTGGACAGCGACGTACCGATGCGCGGGGGCGCCGTGACGGTGCCGTATGCGGGCGAGGCGGGCGGCTACGGTCTGCTCAATATGACCCAGGGGGAGCTCGACGCGCTCGCGCTGCGCGCGCACCGCGCGGGGCTCACGTTCCTCGTCCACGCGACTGGCGACCGGGCGACGGCCATGGCACTCACCGCGTTCGAACACGAGCAGGCACAGCGGGGTTCGGGCGCGGCGGTGCGCGGCGCAGCGTTGCAGCGAATCGAGCACTTCGGCGAGTTCATGCTCGGCCCGGACGACCTGGCACGCGCAAAGCGCCTTGGCGTCATGGTAAATGTGCAGCCCGGCTGGATCTATACGCTCGCGAACTCGACCATCGAGAACCTCGGCGCGGAGCGCGCGAGAGGCGCGTTCCGGTTCCGCGACATGATCGACGCGGGGCTCGAGCCCGGTTTCGGCACGGACCTGACCGGGATCGTCCTCGAGACGTTCGATCCGTTCCTGCACGTGTGGGCGGCGGTGACGCGCATGTCCGACGTCGGCGTGTTTGTGCCGGAACAGGCGGTGACGGTGACCGAGGCGCTGCGGATGCTGACGATCTGGTCGGCCCGGGCGCAGGGTGAGGGCGCGATCAAGGGCTCGATCGAGCCCGGCAAGCTCGCGGACATGGTGGTGATCTCGGACGACATCCTGCGGATCGCGCCGTCGGCGATCCGCAGCCTGCAGGTGTTGAAGACGATCGTCGGCGGACGCGTGGTGTACTCAGCACCGGCGCCGGATGATCGTGGCGACTCGCGCGGCGCACCCGCTGCCAGTGCGCGATGAATGCGCGGCTATTGGGCTAGGCCAATCGCGAACTCCGTTGAGCCGATCCTACGCCCGCTCTGAGGCTTCGCAAGGGCGGGCCGACACACCGTTGCGGGCAGGGATCGGGGGAGAGGAGTAGGGCGGACGCGACCGTAGGTCGCTCGCGCTGCGGCGGCAGCGCTTCGGAGCCGCGCGGTCGCGCGGTGGTTTTGCAGCGAGCAGGCTAGCGCCTCGAGATCCAGGTGTTGCGCGTTCGGACCTGGGCTACCTCTCGGGGCGGTTGAGCGGAGCCGATCAGGACGGAAGTATCGGCGAGAGACCCGGGAGTGCCGGTGCGCGGCCACCCACTGCGCAACCACCAAGGTACTGAGTCGCCGTTGACTGACGTCGCCTGCGATACGGTGGGCACGGTAAAGGCACGAGCGTAGACTCGAGTTCGAGTTGAAAGACGATCCGTCGCGCTTGCCAGCAGGTGCGCGAGAATGACGGCATCGCCGATTCCCCGGCAAACCAGGCTTCCGCCTGCGACCCGGCATTGAATGCGCGCAACGCCGACGAGGATTGCCATGAGTTCAACGCCGGTAGACGAACAGTCTCCGAAGGAATCGCGCGAGGCGTTCCTGGCGGGAATGAAGACGCGGCTCGAGCAGGCCCAGGCGAGTGGCCAATCGCCCGAGCAGATACGGGAACTGGCCAGCAGCTACGCGCGGGAAGAGATTCGACGGCAGGCTCCGCAGGTTGTCGCGCGGGCACGTTCATGGTGGTCCGGATTTCGCAACTTCCTGATCGTCGGCGCGCTGGCGCTCGGCGTGGCGACCGGGCTCGCGCTGCTGGTCGAGCACCGGCACCTCGCGCCATTGTGCGAGCGATATGGCGCCGAACACGGACTCACCTACCAGGGCGCCGAATATCCTATCATCGGGGGCAGCAGCAGGATGACGTCGCCTGGTGGCTGCATCTTCTCGGATTCCGCGGGCCGTCGGCGCTCGGTCTCGTTGTACAAGTTGGAGCCGAACTCTCTCGCCGCGCTGCTGGTCAGTTTTGCCCTGCAGATTGATTTCGTCATTCCCGTCGCTTTCATTCTCATCGCCCTGATGGCAGTGTTTCTGCGCCGCAGGTCGAAGCGACTCAACTGAGGAGACCACCGTGAAGACAGTTCTTGCCGCCCTGGTCCTGACCGCATTGCCGCTCACCGGTCAGGCCGCAACCCTGGACATCAAGACCGGCGCATGGGAAATCACCGAAAGCACGACAATGTCGGGTATGCCGATTCCGAAGGAGGCGATGGCCGGCATGTCGCCCGAGCAGCGTGCCAAGATGGAGGCTGCGATGGCAGCGCACGCGGGCACGGGAAAGCCGCACGTCATGCACAGCTGCGTGACACAGCAGGACCTCGACCGCAGCGCATTGATGAAGAGCGAAGAGCCGAACTGCAAGCGCACGGTAATCACGCAGAGCGCGCGGCACCTCGAGATGAACGAGGTCTGCACCGGGTCCGAGCCGTCGCAGACCCACTTCAAGTTCGATGCGACATCAAATGAACGCTACACCGGCAGCGGTGACATGACTCGGGGCAACGGCAAGGTGCACATCGAAATGAGCGGCCGCTGGCTTGGCGCAACCTGCAAGAAGGGCGTCGACGACTGAGCGGTGGCCGCGGACACGTCCGGGGCCACCGCGGCGTCAGAGTTTGCTCATCGCGGCAGCGACCAGGTTGCGAGCATGCGCCTGTTTCATTGCGCCTTGCGCATCCGCCTTGACGAGCACGTCGTCCTTTACCGCCCAGAACTCGAACGGGCCGGCATAGGCCGTTTCCCAGGGTCCGGTCAGCGCAGGATCCGGCGCGGCGGGTTGCTCTTTGCCATTGCCGGCGTCGTCGCCGAGGCTGAAGACCTTGCCCACACCCGCAGCCGTTGAGGCGTGCTCGCGAAACTCCGCGTAGCCGTCCCGCCAGCGGAAAGTAAGCACGATTTTCCACGGAAGCTTGCCTTCGTAGGCGTAAGTGCAGGTATTGCCGTCGACGACCGGGTCCTGCGTCAGCGGGGCCTCGACTGCAGCCTCTGCCTCGGCGCGCGACACCAGGCTGCATGGGTCACGTTCTTTCGGGCGCGTCGCGTCGCGCGCGATGGCCGTGGCAACGCCCGCGGCACCGTCGACCGGCAACGGCGCGTCGATGTGCTTCAAAGCGGCGTCCGCTATTGCGGCGGCTTGTTCGAGTGTTGCGTTCGACCCGGCGATCTCCACGGTCACCAGCTGGTCGCCCCGCATCGCGATGAATGTGCAGCAGTTGTTGACCCTGGCTTCGTCCCATTCGCCGGTGAGTTCCGAGCCGTCGCCAAGCTTGAGCACGCCTTTCTGGTGCTGATCCGCGAGACCCTGGACTGTGCCGTACATCTTCATCATTTGTGCGCCACCGTCCCACTCGACCTCGACCTGGACGAAGTGGTGATTGGCGACCTCATAGCGGCAAACGTCACCTTCGGCGGCGGGACCCCTCGCGTCGCCCGCGGTGTTGAACCGGTAGGGAGGGCCGGCGAGGCTGGCGCCGAGGATGGCTTCGACCTCCTTCGGTTGGAGCAGGCTGCAAGGGTCATGGCTCGTCCCGGAATCGGCGCTCGATTCGCCGCCGGAGTCGTCTGCCACGACCTGGCCCGTCCCGGGCGCGTCAGGCGCTTTCCTGCCGCAGCCGACCAGCAGCAACGCCGCAAGAGCGGTGAGGACGAGCCGGGTCGACGGAGAAATAAATAGCTTAGAAGAATGCCGCATGTCGTCTCCTGCCTCAGGGGCATTTACGGGCCAGTTCGACGCGCCGGTTGTGCGCGCGACCCTCGGGTGTTGCGTTCGACTCGACGGGCTTCGACAGGCCGAAACCCTGTGCGGTGATGCGGGTCGCGCCTACGTGATAGCGAGTGACGAGCGCGGTGCGTACTGCATTGGCGCGCCGCTGCGACAACTCAGTGTTATAGGCCGCTGAGCCGATATTGTCCGTGTAGCCCTCGACGGTGACCTGCCACGCGGGATTCGCATTCAGTGCGGCGGCGACCTGCTTGAGCGTCGGCTCGGATTCCTCCAGCAGTCCCGCGCTGCCGCTTTCGAAATAGATTCCGTGCAATTCGATACGGCAGCTCGAGCCCGCCAGCCTTGCGGCGAGCGGACCGCCGCCAGCCGCCGCGTCGGTGGCCGCGGGCTCGGGCAGGTCGATGCGCGTCAGCACGGAATATGTGGTCTTGCCCGCCGACCATCGCAGGGTCAGCGGATTGGCCGGATCGTCGAGCCACCAGAAGTCCGTCGCGAGTTGCTGGTCGGAGAACTTCAGCACACCCCTGGCGTGGACAGCGGGCAGATCGGTGCGTACGCCGTTCACCAGGACCGAGAATTTCACGGTACCCGGCTCGACGCGCTGCAACGTGCCACGGTAGTAGTGGCGGGCAGTGGCCATCGATGAGAGGAGACCGGAAACATCCAGCGGCTGTCCCGCGACCACGCGGCCGGCGGTGGGTGCGGCGGCAGCCCCGCCATCGATGCCAGGTTACCGACTACCCCACTGCTCTCATTGATGCCGAACACGAACGGGGTCTGGCCCGAGGACGTGAGGGCCGCAAGCACGGCTGCGGAGGTCTCGAGGAATGTCTGGCCCGCGAACAGGTCCGGGTCCGCGCTGCTGTACAGCGCGTTGAGACGAGTCGACGTCTTCAGGTCCTCGGTGCGCACGACGCGCTTGAAGCGCGGTGAGTTCTTCAGCATTGCGGCGGCGTTCGGATCGCCCGGCGCCGCAATGCGGTAGCCAAACACCACCTTGTCCGGGGTGACCTCGTCCACGGAGTACACGGTCTCCACGTCCGCGACCGGCAGCGAGCCCTCGGTCGTGTTCAGTCCGGCGTGCGTGGTGGTCGTCAGCACGAGCCCCTTTTGCAGCGGGATCTTCAGAGTTTCGGCAATGCTGGTCGCGACGGCGAAGCCGGCGATCACCGCGAGCGCAAGGCAGTAGCGCTTCGCGAGGTGTGGACCCGCGGAGTGTTCCATGACGCTACTTCCCGGCCAGCTGACAGGCCTTGATATCCGGCTCATTGCGATACATCTCTTTGCGGAAGACGGTTTCACGCGTCGAGGCCATGTCGGCGGCCTTCTTGAGCTGGTCGTTGAGTGGCTGCCCGAGCAGCTTGGCGATGCCGGGCAGGTCCAGCGACACCTGCGTGTCCACGCCCGCGTTAACGGTGCTGACGAGCTGGGAGTTGCGACAGGGGAACATCCCGAGTTTGCCTGCCGAGGTGATCGTCGCCGTCGTGACCAGGTCGATGTAGGCCACTGACGACGCGGCAAACAAGTTGAGACCCAGGCCGACTCGGGGTGCCTGCATGGCGACGAGCACGGCCGAGACTCCGACACTGGAGCCCAACGACTTGAGAAGCTGCGGAACGGTCTTCAGCGTGCCGCTGGTCGTGAACTTGTTGTCGGTGATCGATACCTGCCGGTTGCCGCCAAAGGGAATGTCGTATTCACCGGTGAACGAGTCGTTCTTGGTCGCGAGCGCGGGCTTGGCGATGAAATTGAAGGCGACCTGGAACATCAGCGGCAGGCCACCAACGATCACGGGGATGTTGAAGCGTATCGGCAGCTCGACCTTGAAACTGTCGATCAACTGTTCGCTCTTCTCGCCGCGACGGGCGATGAACTGGAACTTCAGGTTCCCGTTCACGTTGTTGAAATTGGTGCGCATCAGGGCGAGCGAGGAATCCTTGATGAGAATGTGGCTGCCGACTGCGAGCCCGTTGTTGGTCGAAGTGCCGTGAAACATGCCCGCGGCACGCAGCCGCAGGTCCCACTGGCTGGAGCCGATCTTGAACAGATCGCGCGTCTTGCCCTTCGTGGGTCCCAGGGGTCCATCCTTGGCGGATTTCTTGTAGTCCTTGCTGATCGCGTCCTGGCGCGTCTTCTCGTCCGCCCGCTTCTGCGCATCGGACTTGCTCTGCATGCCGCGCATCGCACTGGCGCTTGCGTCGCGCCCGGCCTTGCCGGCGGCGTTCATGTCCTTGCGCGGGCTGTCAGCGACCTGCGGGGGCGAATCGGACAGGTCATCCTGGTGAAGGCGCGCCTCGAGCGAGAACGCGATGCCGTCGCCCTGCGGGCCGTACTTCGCATCGATGTCAAAGCCGTGGTAGCCGCTGACCTTGTAGGTGTTGAGTCCGAGATCGAAGACCACTTCGGGTGCCGCGGGCACCGGGGGCGGGTCGCTCGGCGGTTCCGCGGTCGTGTCGGCGACATTCATGAAGCGCGGTTCGTCGGTTCGGGCCATTGCGGTGGGCTGCGCAGCTTCGGGCTGTTCGTGCGGGACGACGATCGGTGCAACGGAGGGGATCGGATAATCGAACTCGATGTCCGCGTTGCGGAACGCTTCCGGAAGGCTGACGCCGGTCGTCACGACACTCAGGTGATCGCCATCGCGCTCGACCAGCGTGACACGACGCAGCGCAACACCCCACAGGAACAGGATCTTGCCGGGCGCGAGCGCGCTGAGCGAAGGATCGGTGCCGGCGAAGGCAAAGCGGGTGCCGTCGGGCGACACCGCGAGCAACGTGCGGATGGCGGTCGCCCGGTCGACCGCGACGACGTCTGGATTCCAGTCGACGTCGAAGCGTATCGGTTTGACCTCCTGGACCGTTTGCAGGTAGCGCTTCAGCGCGGCCGGATCGCCGGCGAGCAACACGATGGGACCGTCCGTCGGTGGTGGCTCCGGCGCGGTAACCGTCCCGCTGACGGGAGCGGGAGGCTGCTTCGGGCTGCAGCCGGACCCGGCGAGTGCGACGACGGCCAGCGCGCCAGCTGCCCAGGATTGAACGCGCATGACGTCTCTCCTCGTTACCCCACCGGCCCTTGTACTCCAATTCCTGGTGCAGGGTTCGGGTGTGATTGCTGCACTGCAGCCTGGCGCGCAGGGTCCGATTCGGGTGAGCATGGAGTTGCTTGCAAAATGATTGAATGTCAGGCGGTTCGGCCGCGCGAACGCCAGGACTCGAAGCCGGAAAGGACTATCGACGCAAAGACCAATAGCGCCAGTGCGCTGGTAGGAATATGGCCACGAGCTTCACAAGCGCCAGTGCGCAGTCACCAACCGCACAACGTCCAATTTGCTCAGTCGGCGGTATTGCATGCGACAAAGTCACGACACTCAGTGCGCGGTGACATGCGCTGCACAGTCATGACACTGGGCGGACGGCAGCGAAGCTGCCTCGACAGCTCGGCGAGCTGTCCGGGAAGCCGCGCGGTAGCGCGGTGGTTCAGCAGCGAAGCCCCGCTAAGGGGATTCTGCGATTTCGCCGGTATCCAGTTCAATCGCGTGAATCTCGGCGGACAGTCGCTCGGCGGTGGTGCGGATGAGCTCGAGCCATTTTGCGATGCAAGACGCTCGGGGAAGGCGACGGGCCGTTGAACTTGTGTGAAGTAAGGCGGATCAAAGCTAATGAGAGCACACAGTAAGTCAGCGGAATCGCCCGGACACGGGATCGCAGCGTTGGAACGCGTTCGTCCGGCCGGTCCCGCCGGGAGGTCGCCATGAACGCGGTTGCCGATCGAATACACCAGTCCCCGTTACATCTCGACATCCAGCCCGTCGCGTGGGCGCGCCCACTGGCCTGGCTGAGAGAGGGCGCAGCGGACTTGCGGAGGAGCCTGCGGGTGAGCCTCGTTTATGGAATCGCGATGACATTGTTCGGGTGGCTGCTATTCGCCACCTTCGGCACCCAACCCTATTTCGTCGCGGTGGCCGTGACGGCGTTTCTGCTCGTGGCCCCGGTGATGTCGACCGGGGTGTGCGAGATCTCCCGCCGCCTCGATCTTGGTGAGACCTCGACCTTCGACGACTCGATCGCTCCGCTGCTTCGCGATGGCCCGGCGCTGCTCAAATACGGCGCGCTGCTCGCCGTGAGCGCGGTCGCATGGTTTGTCGTGGCGGAGGTTCTGCTGCGCCCCTTGTTTCCCGTGTCCGCGCCAACCTTCGCCGAAACGCTTTACCGAGGCTTCCTGGAGCAGGTCACTCCGACCGAGTGCCTCGCGTACCTCATCGCAGGTGGAGGACTCGCGCTCGCCGTGTTTGCCGTCTCGGTGGTCGCAATCCCACTGATCATCGACCGCCACGCAGGGGTTGGCCAGGCGATGCGCGCCAGTCTCCAGGTCGTGCGCCACGATCCGCTGGCCATGGTCGTCTGGGCCGCGCTGATCACGGCGCTGACCGTGATCGGGTTCGCCACGATGCTGGTCGGCATGATCTTGATCATTCCGCTGCTCGGGCATGCGACGTGGCGAGCGTACCGCGATCTCGTGCGCGCCTGAGGTCGGGCCGCGCTCGTCGTGCGCGGCCCGAAGCCAGGGCTGCCGAGTGTCTGTCAGGAAGACCCAGCGTCGGCGATATCATCTTCGGCGCAGTCGACTTACTTACTCAGTCGACGCGTGCAACAAGGTCGTGACACTGGCAGTTCGCGGCGGCATGCTGACACCATCGCGCAGCAAGTGAGGATCCACGGATGTCATCGGTGGTGGGCGAGGCCGGGGAACGGCGATGTCGGTAAAGAGTAAGCGGCGGTGGATTGCGTTGGTGGGTGCACTGGCTCTCGGTGCCGGTGGGTACGTGCTGTCGCCCTGGTGGTCGCTGGCCGGGCTCACACTGGCGGTTCAGCAGAGCGACCGATACGGCATGCAGCGGTACATCGACTTCCCGCGCGTGCGAGAGAGCGTCTCCGCGCAGGCGCACTCGTACCTGGCAGAGACAACCGACGGTGATGACACGGCCGCTGCGCTCGGCGCGGTGCTTGGCTCAGTGGTCGTGGACCGTGCGGTCGAGATCGCAGTGTCGCCGGCCGGACTCGCGAAGCTGCTGGCGATCTCCAGGGAGGCCCGCCACGACCGGGGAAGCGGCCTGGGCAAGGTCGAGTCCCGCGCCCGAACGGCGCGCAGCCTGCACGACCGGCTGCGGCTGGAATGGGTTGGCCTGTCCACGGTCCGGGTGCAGTTCTTAAACCGCAAGGGCAAGCGGATTACGACCGGATACCTCGAGCGACAGGGGTTCCACTGGCGCCTGGTGGACATTGAGGTACCGGGGCTCGAGATCGGTCGGGGAACCTGAAGCGTCCGGCTCGATTCGAAACACGGAAAGGTTGAAATGCCCTCAGACAAGGTTGAAATCGTTGTCGGCGTGGTGAGCTTGCTGTGGCCCGTCCGATGAGATGATCCTGAGACCGATGCCGTACCGACTGCTGGCGGACCTGACACTCATCCTGCACGCCGGGTTCGTGGCGTTCGTGATGCTGGGTGCGTTGCTGGTGCTGCGGTGGCCGCGCGTCGCGTGGATACACCTGCCGGCGGTGTTGTGGGGCGCTGGGATCGAGTTTCTCGGCGGCATCTGTCCGCTGACGCCGCTTGAGAATCACTGGCGGCAGCTGGCGGGCGGAGACGGCTACGCGGGCGGATTCGTCGAGCACTACGTGGTGCCGATTCTCTATCCGGATGGGTTGACCCGCCGGGTCCAGGTCGTGCTCGGCGTGCTCGTGCTGCTGGTCAACGTGGCGATCTATTCGTGGGCGCTGTGGCGGCGGCGGTCACGGATCGATGCCAGGGCAACGACGGACTCGTGAATCCGGCGGGACTCGGTTACTACACGAACTGATCCAGCGCAGGATGGTCAGCAGAGGCCCCGGCGTGAGTCGGGGCTGCTGTTCGAGGAGGTGTGAAAAGACGCGGGCAGGCGGCTGGTTCTCTGCCGGATGCGGCAGCCAGGAAGCCCGCCCATGTTGTCCGGGAGTCGCCGGCAGTGGTCACCTCTGCAGCAGTGTCATGACACTGGTTCGTGCGGGTCCGAGGGAAAGTGCCTCCGGATCCATTCGCGCATTTCTTTATCGTAATCCAGAACGATTTCGTTGCTCGTGCCGTAGGCCGCTTGGAGCCAGGCCGCCTTCGTCACTGGACGGCCGAGCGAGCGGAGGTGCTCGGCGATCGGGTCGCCGCGCAGCCAGTCTGGAAGGTCATCCGTGGTGTTGGTGCTCGGCGGGTGGAGGTCGCTCACGGTGGGCTCCGGCGGCTGGATACAGGTGTGGGTACAGGGTACCGAAACCGGAGGATGCGTGGCTCGGCGGAGGCGCGGTGGGACCTGCAGCAAACGCAATCTGCTGATCGCGTCTCTGAGGGGCTGACGGACGTAGGATCAACGCCCGAGTTCTTGATGCCGGTGTCTGACGCGGCGCGACCGCAGGTCGCTCGACGGCTGCGCCGGCCCAGGATTCGTTTGGCACAAGGGCATCCGACGTGTAGTTCCCCGGATTGCCTAAGCACCAGCAGAGAGCGACCGTGGGCGGTGTCAGTTCGTGCCAACGAGCGTGGAGGACATGTGCCATGCGTTACCTCGTGAGAAGCCAGAAGACCGTCGAGCAGGCGACGGCGGATCTCGAAGGGGCCGTCAAGGCGAATGGGTTCGGGGTGCTGCACCAGTACGATCTCAAGAAGACACTGGCCGGAAAAGGGGTCGATCTCCCGCACGAGTGCCGGATCCTCGAGGTTTGTAATCCACACCAGGCGGCACGCGTGCTCAGTGCCGACATGGGCATGAACATCGCGCTGCCGTGCCGGATCTCGGTCTACGAGGACGGCGGCCAGACCTGGATCGGCATGGCGAAACCGACCGCGCTGCTCGAGGGCCTCTCGGAGGCACCGGGACTGCGCGAGGTGGCCGAAGAGGTCGAGACGGCCGCGATCAGCATGATCGAGCAGGCGAAGTAGGCGGAACCAGGGGGGACTCATGCCAGTCGGCCTCGTGCAAGCGCTGGCGCTCGCCGTGGTGACGGTGGCCTCCGTCGTCGTCTTCCTGCTGATGCGGAATCCGCAGCTGCGACGTCCGCAGTTCCGCGGTGGGAGGGCATTCCCGGTGTCGGTGGCGCTCGCCTGTGCGCTCGGCGTGTTTGTCGTGTTCAGCTTTCTGATCTGGTGGCGGCGCTGAGGGACGAGCGAGTCGAGCTTAAGGGAGACGCCAGTGGGGCTGGTTACTCGATCCCGCGACGCTGACAGGAGTACCCGCGAGACAGCGATGACTCAGGACGGAGATATGATCACGACGTTCGATAGCGCCAGTGCGCGGTGATATCTGCGGCAGTGCAGGGACACTGGTTTGGCAATGGAAGTATCGCGCTTTCGGGGCTAGCTGATTCGGCGCCGCATTGCCTGGGTGGTATCCTTGTAATGATGGATTGCTAGATCGGAGGAGTGCAGCGATGGACATCTCCAATGCAACCGGGAGGGTGTCGAGCAGGTTGTGTGTACTGCTGGCGGCGACGATGCTCGCGTCGGCGGCAGCTGCGCAAACTTACTCGGTTAACCTCAAACCGTTGCTGCACGATCTCGACATCAAGATCGAGCCGGTGGAAACCACCGGGTTGCTGGTCATCAAGCTGACAAACAAGACGGACGGGAAGGTGCGGTGCGACCTTGTCTACGACGCCGCGCCACAGCCTCTGTACCGAACGACGACATATGTCGATCCAGGGAAGACCGAGCAAAGCACGTTTCTTGAGCAGCAACAGTGGTTTTCCGTCGACGTGACCGTGGAGTGCAAGCCGGTCACGACGGAATGAACTGGACGAAGTGCCCTGTCCCTGTCCAGGGCCTGCTGACCGAGATCATCTGGGACGGCGCGCGCTTCGTCGCCTCGGGTTACGGGGGCGTAGCGGTTTCGCCAGACGGAGCGACCTGGACTTCTGTTGGGCCGGGTATTGCCTCGGGCCGCGCCCTCGGCTCGAGCGGCAAACGTTACCTGCTGTGCGTGCTGTCTTATTGCGATATATCCGAGGACACGCTGCAGTGGTACCGAACGCAATGGCTGCCGGACGTCAATCCGAATGTCATGGGTCTGACTTGGGGTGACACCAAGTGGGTCGTCGTCGATTCCGAGGGCGGCGGCGCGCCGATGGTTCTGACGTCGCCCTGAGGTCAACTGCCGAATGGTGGCCAGCGACGCCGACGCGCCGCTCGTTCATCTTGTAATACTGCTGCCTCGGCACTTGGCGTCTCCTGCTAAGACCTGAACGTGTTACCTATGTGCTCGGAATGGACTGTTACCCTTTTGCCAGGAAGGGCAAACGGCGTGGGATGGTGAGCTGGGAGATTGGGAATCTGGAAACCTGAGGGGCTGGCGCGGGCTACAGCTTGATCACGTGCTGCGGGTTAGGCTGCTCATCGGCCGGCGCCTGGCTGTAGTCGCCGAACGGTTGGTCTCGCTCGGAAATCACCGCCCGCACTCCCTGATCGTTAGCCCGGTTGATGAAGGCCAACGCATCTGGAGTATTGCGCATCAGGCCGTCGAGGATGGGTCCCAATGCCTGGGTCGCGGCGAGACCCATGTGCTCGTAGGCTTGATTCACGATCAGCTTCATCGCCGCCAACTGGGACGAGGGGATTGAGGCCAGCTGTTCAGCGGTACGCTGGACCTCTGCTTCGAGCTGCTCGAAAGGCACAGCCTTGTTGATGAGTCCGATGTCGGCGGCCTCACGGCCGGAAAGTGGTTTGCCGGTGAGTGCATATTCCTTCGCTTTCGTCAGGCCGAGTCGATAGAGCCACATGCCGCTGAGATACGCGCCCCACATGCGGGAGTATGGAGTGCCGATTCGTGCGTCCTCGCTTGCAATGACAATGTCGGCGCAAAGGGCGGTGTCGCTTCCCCCTCCGACACACCAACCGTGCACCTGCGCGATGACCGGCTTGGGTGATCGCCACATGCTCATGAACTTCTGAGTCGGCGCCAGAGCAGGGGCGGTGGCAACGACGAAGTCCTTGCCGGGATCCCACTTGCCATCGGTCGTGAGGTACTCGTCCCAGTGCCGGAAACCCCCGCCAAAGTCGTATCCGGCGCAGAACGACCGACCAGCTCCGCGCAGGATGATCACCTTCACATTCGAGTCGCGCGTCGCAAGGTTCACGGCGGCTTCAAATTCGTCCGGCATGGGCGGGATGATGGTATTCAGCGCGTCCGGGCGGTTGAGGGTGATCACTGCGATCGCGCCGCCGACTCGATAGTGAATCGTTTTGAAGGTCATGGTCCGCTCCGTGGCGGATAGTCGTTGGAAGGCGAAACGGGCTCCGACGCCGTCGACCGCCCCCGCCCGCGGTGTAATGATGCCATGCCTGCCCCGGCTGCCTGGCTGAGCTTTGCCTTGCTTACGAAGATCGGCTTGCTCGCGCTGATCCTCACCCTTTGGACAGCCGCGCTGTCCTGGTTTGCTTCGCGAATCGGTCCGTCCCTGGCCACCACTCTCAACTCGATGATTTGAAACTGGTCCCCGGCACCGTTCGCGGACTTCTTTGCAGCCATTTGGGCCCGGATGGGCTGAACCGCGGACTATCTGGAAGTGGGTCGGCGGGCCGCCGAGTAGTTTCCACGGTTGTGCGACCTGGCTTCCCGTAGTTGAGTCCACTGGCGTGCCTCGGTGGACCGGCCAGACGCGAAGACGCAGGCCGCCGACGCTGCTCGGACTGCAATGGTCCAGGTACAAGAAGGGGGGAAGTCATGAACTCTGCCGGCACCGGATTCGACTACGACTGGTTGGTCATCGGCTCCGGATTCGGCGGAAGTGTGTCCGCACTGCGCCTTGCCGAAAGGGGCTATTCGGTCGGTGTCCTGGAAGCGGGACGACGCTTCCGAGACGAAGATTTCGCCAAGACGACCTGGGACTCGAAGAACTTCACCTGGGCTCCGGCGCTCGGCATGCGCGGCATCCTGCGACTGACTCCGTTCAAGGACGTGTTCATCGCAAGCGGTGCCGGAGTCGGCGGCGGGAGCCTCGTCTACGCGAATACGTTGTACCGGGCCGCGTCGGAGTTCTATCGGAATCCGCAGTGGGCCGACATGGCCGACTGGGCGTCCGCTCTCAAGCCGCATTACGACACTGCCGAGTACATGCTGGGTGTACAGACGGTGCCGCGCGGCAGCGTCGGCCAGGACCTGCTGAAGGAGGTCGGCCGGCACTTCGGCGTGGAGGACACGTTCAGGCGCACGCCCTGCGGCGTGTTCTTCGGCAAAGCCGGCGAGGTCGTTCCGGATCCGTATTTCGGGGGCGAGGGACCGGATCGCACCGGTTGCATCTTCTGCGGTGAGTGCATCCAGGGCTGCCGCGTCGGTGCCAAGAACACGCTCAGGAAGAACTATCTCTGGTTCGCCGAAAAGCTCGGCGTGCAGATCCACCCGGAGCGTCAGGTGGTCGATGTCCGTCCCAGCGATTCGCTCGACGGCGCCGACGGATATCGCGTCATCACCGAGCGACCTGGCGCATGGTTCAACAAGGAAACGCGTGAGTTTCGCGCGCGTGGTGTCGTGTTCTCTGCCGGGGCGCTTGGCACGAACGCGCTTCTGGCACAGTGCAAGCTGAATGACTCTCTACCGCGCATCAGCGACCGGCTCGGGCACCTCGTGCGCACCAACAGCGAAGCACTACTGGCCGTGACGCTGCCCAAGGGCACCAAGCACGTCTGGAATGACGTGATGATCAGTTCCAGCGTGCACCCGAAGCCGGATACACACATCGAGTTCAACACCTTTGGCCGGAATGCCGACTCGATGTCGCTGCTCTACACGATGTTGACCGGCAAGGGGACGCGGCTGACGCGCCCGCTCAAGTGGCTGGGCAATGTCATCAGGCACCCGATCACGTTCCTCCGGACCTTGTGGCCGGTCGGCTGGTCGGAGCGCACCATCGTCTTTCTCGTGATGCAGACGCTCGATAACGCGATCTCCTTCCGCGCCCGGCGTGGCCTGTTTGGCCGCGTGTCCCTGACGACTGAGCAGGATCCGGAGAAGCCCAACCCGACGTTCATCGAAGTGGCGAACGAGGCGGCCAGGTTTCTCGCCGAGACAACGGGTGGGATACCTCAGAGCGGACTGTTGGAGGCGCTGGCCAATATCCCTTCAACCGCACACATTCTCGGCGGGGCCGTCATCGCGCGCGACGCCAGCCATGGCGTGGTGGATCACGGCCATCGTGTGTTCGGCTACCAGAACATGATTATCTGCGACGGATCGACGATGCCCGCCAATCCGGGCGTGAATCCGTCGCTGACGATCACCGCCATGAGCGAGCACGCGATGAGTCTCGTGCCCCCGAAGGCACAGGCGGCCTGAACGAGGAAAGTGCAGCTATTCGATTGAGCCACTTCACGCCGCGTGCCTCATGGCGCTCGGCATCTGGCTGGCACTGATATCGGGGGGCAGGTCACAACCATTCTGAGGGGTTCGGTACTTTCCCGACTTATAGAGTGACCGCAATTGCCCTAACGTGCTGCCATTCCGTCCGTTTGCTGGGAGTCATGCCATGCGTTTCGTCTCAATTACCGCTTTTGCCCTGACCACGACACTGTTCAGCGCGACGGGGGCAGGTGCTGCCGACGGTCCCTGGCAGGCCTTGCCGGAGGTGGCCCCGGCACCCGCGGACAACCCGACGACCGCCCCTAAGGTCGAACTCGGCAAGATGTTGTACTTCGATCCGCGCGTGTCCTCGACCGGCACTGTGTCTTGTTTCACATGCCACAACGTCATGGAGGGCGGTGACGACCACCGGCCGACGTCCATCGGAGTGCACGGCCATATCGGCGGTCGCAATGCGCCCACGGTATTCAACGCGGCATTCCTCGACAGCCAGTTCTGGGACGGCCGCGCGGCGACGCTCGAGGACCAGGCGAAGGGGCCGCCGGCGAACGCAATCGAGATGGGGATGCCCAACCTCGAGGCGGTCATCGGCCGCGTACGCAACATACCCGGATACAAGGTCTATTTCGAAAAGGCGTTCGGCACGGGTGACGTGGTCACCATGGACAACCTGGCCAAGGCCATCGCCGCCTACGAGCGCACGCTGATTACACCGAACAGCGCCTACGACAAGTACGCCAAGGGGGACACGAAGGCACTCACGGAGCAGCAGGCCCGCGGCCTTAAGACCTTTGCCGAAGTAGGTTGCACCAGTTGCCACCAGGGCCCGACATTCGCCGGCCCGTCGCTGCCACTTGGGACAGGCTTCTTCATGAAGTTCCCGACCTTCCCGGACAGCCCGTACGTTGCCAAGTACGACTTCCTGAGCGACACAGGGCGCGAGACCGTGACCAAGAACGTCGCAGACAAGAACGTCTGGCGGGTCCCCGGCCTGCGCAACCTGGTGTACACGGCCCCGTATTTCCACAACGGCCAGGTCCATACGATGGACGAGGCGGTCCGCGTCATGGCGAGCACTCAGTTGAACAAGTCGCTCGAGGACGCGCAGGTCGCCGATATCTTGGCGTTCCTGGAAGCCCTCACTGGGCCATTCCCGGTCCAGCAGATGCCGCGATTGCCGCCGACTCCGGGCGACCTCCTCGACTGAGGCCGGTCTTGCGGCGCATGAGGACGCAGGACGGATGCTCAGGCACTTTGCGTCTCCCGCAAAGTGCCTGTACGCATCTTCGCGTGTGGTCAGAATCGAGCCGCGGAAAGGGCGTTGCATCCGACACGCAAAAGCGTTGAATATCCTGGCGAAAGGGTCATTTTAATTAGTTAAAACAAGCGCTTACAGCCCCATCCTGTAGTTGCTGCATCGGCTGTAATGCTCCTATGCAGCAACGCCGCCCGGAGCCACAATCCCAAAGACCGGGGGAGGGATAGAGGGCGGGGGGAGGGCAGCCAGCAAATCAGAAAGCGCCGGGCATTACCTCGAGGACTATTCCCGACCGCCGGCCTGTCAACCGACGCACCGCAGGCGCGTTACACATTTCGGGAAAGAGCGTCCCGGTTGCTATGGAACCGACCGTAAGATACCTCTGGCACCAACGCGCGGTAGTCGCTGAGTCGTTCCAGGAACAACCCAGCGAAATCCGGAGTCAAAGAGAAGACAGGAGCACGCAGATGCGCAAGTTACTCACCTCAGTACTCTGTGGATTGGTCGCACTGCCAATGGTCTCTGTCGGAGACGACCACGGCCGGCCACCACCTCCGCCCAACCATCAGTACAACGGCAGATATGCGCCGCCACCCCAGCCGTATTACCGAGCTCCGCCCGCTCGCTACGCCGGCTATCGCTACTACCCCTACCGCGCGCCGTACGTTTCCTACGGTTACCCGTATTACGGGAACAAGCACCACAACGACAACGACGACGCACTTTGGGCGATCGGTGGTCTCATCGTGGGCGCGGTGGTGGCCACAGCGGTAAACCAGGCCTCGGCACCGCCACCGGCAACCGTCTACGCACCAGCTCCCGCGCCCGCTGCGGAGAACTGCTACGACGACATCATTCACGACTCATCCGGCAACCCGCACGTGGAGCGCCACTGCTATCCAGTCCCCTCGCGCTGACCGAACGGGCGAGATGTAACCGACCTTGGCACGTGCAGCCAGCGTGCGAACCCTCTTCGCGGCAGCGTTGCTCGCGCTGTTTCCAACACTGGTCGTGGCGGCGCCGGACCTCGCGCTCAGAATGTCCGTCGATGTCCCGGTCCCCGGATCCGGGCAACCGGTTCAATTCACCGTCACGCTGAACAACGTCGGTGCCGATCCGGCGACGGCGGTCATCGTCACCGACAAGCTGCCTGCGGAGCTCGCGATACCGGCTGGCATGGCGGCATTCACCAGCGTCGGCACGTACGACGCGGCCACCGGCGCATGGGCTGTCGGCGACCTGGGTCCAGGAGCCACCGCGCTGCTGGTCATTCCGGCGATTGTCGTCGCGCCCGTCCAACCGCCCTGTAGCGTAAATGTCGCGGAGACGAACGATCTGCTCGACACGCAGAAGTCCAACAACCGCGCGGTCGCCGCCGTTCGGACGTCAGCGAATGTCGTCTGTGTAGACCTGTCGATAAACGGCGACACGATCGTTTGGCCCCAATGTGCGACATCTCGCCACCTGGAGCCGACCGTTTACGTGACCAACGCCGGACCCGACGATGCGCACGACGTCATCGTCGACATGAGCCAGGATCCAGCGATTGCCCCCGGGCTGCATTTCACCAGTACCGGCTGCTCCGGCCTGCGCTGCACGATCGCCACCGTCGCCGCCGGTGCCACCGTCACGCGGCTGGCGGTGTCCGATGATTTTCGGAACACGACCACACGATTTCTGATGATGACTTTTGCCGCGTCGAGCGCGGATACCGATTACGCGACAAGCAACAACCTGGACGAGGATGAGGTGGGTCTCCCGCTCTTCGGCGACTGCTCTGTTGATGTCGGCAACATCGGCAACGTGGCAATCGGTTGTTTCATCGCGACTGCCGCGTACGGTTCCGCCCTGGAACCACATGTCGTCGCGCTGCGGCAATTCCGCGACCGCTACCTGCAGCGCACCGAGCTCGGCCGCGCATTCATCCGTTTCTACTATCGGAACTCGCCACCCCTGGCAGCAGTCATCGCCGCGCACCCGTCGCTCAGGCTTGTCGCCCGCGCCCTGCTGACGCCAATTGTGTTGACGATCGTGTACCCGCGAGCGTCCCTTGCGATCGTCGCACTCGCAATGCTCATCGTCCTCACCTGGTACCGTTCGCGCAGAAGGACAGCATAGCTCGCGCGCGCGTGCCACTTCAGAGTGAGGCGTCGCTGCGCGTCTTGAGCGACAATTCGTGCACTGTTCAAGGGACGGTGCGATGCGCTTCAAGGGAACGATTGCCGAATGGAATGATGATCGGGGCTTCGGGTTCATCAGGCCGGCAGAAGGTGGCGACAGGATTTTCTGCCACATCAAGGCGTTTGAGGTTCGCTCGAAGCGACCGTCTCTCAATGTCACGGTGACCTACGAACTGGCCCGCGACGATCGCGGGCGCCCCCAGGCGAGGGAGATCCGCTACTCATCGGTTGCCCGGCAGTCGGTAAAGAAGCGGGCCCCATCGTCGTCCGCAAGCCTCGCGCTGCCGATCATTTGTTCGTCGGTGTTCGCTGTTGTCGTCACAGTGCTGGCTGTGATGGGCCGAGCCCCCTGGTGGGTATTTCCCTGGTACCTGTTACTTAGCGTCCTGACGTTCTTCCTCTACGGCTGGGACAAGGTGTCTGCGCGAGGCGGGCACTGGCGCACGCAGGAATCCACGCTTAACGGCCTGGCGATGCTCGGCGGTTGGCCGGGGGCCTGGATCGCGCAGCGCGCGTGGCGTCACAAGTCGCGCAAGGAATCGTTCCTGTCGGCATTCTGGGTAGCCGTGGTCTTGAACCTCGCGGCGTTGACGATGCTGATCGTGTCGGGCGGTGACCTGGTACGCCTGATGGCCGACCTATAGCCGCAACTTGCTACCAAGCAGGCCGCCATCACGCGATTCGCAAACCATCGGCTAGCCACGGCCCAGTCGCGAAGATGCGCGCCGACTTGAATGGCTGTGCCAAAGCATTTCCGGCTGAACGCATCACATTTTCGGCTGCCAGCTCCGAGCCATCCTCCGCAAAATGCCGCATGTTGCCAATATCCGCAACTTGCGTATAGTTCGCCATTGAAAGCGACGTTTCTGGAACTGCCGGCTTTCGAGCGGCTTCGTCCCGACTACCTTTCGGATGAGGAGTTTGCCGTGCTTCAGCAGAGCCTCATGGCTCAGCCCGATGCAGGCGACGTTATGCCAGGGGCGGGCGGTCTTCGGAAGCTCAGGTTTGCGGATTCCCGTCGACGAAAAGGAACGCGTGGCGGCTTGCGAGTCATCTATTTCCATTGGCTGGCAGGTCGGCAGTTCTGGCTGTTCACGCTGTACGACAAGGACGAGGTCAGCGATCTGACCTCCATTCAGCGGCGAGCATTCAAGAAGGTGCTGGAGGCGGAAC
The DNA here is from genome assembly GCA_963732375.1 of uncultured Gammaproteobacteria bacterium. Taxonomy (GTDB): domain Bacteria; phylum Pseudomonadota; class Gammaproteobacteria; order Steroidobacterales; family Steroidobacteraceae; genus RPQJ01. The sequence continues at coordinate 628,347 of CAVSZE010000003.1, read as the reverse complement.
TGGAGGCTCGATGGCTAAAAGGGCAAAAGCAAAGGTCAAGGCGAAGGCGCGGCGGAATCTATTCCTGGAACTCATCGAGGGCGTGGAGGCCCTTGGAGAGTCGCGCCAGGGAAAGCGCACGCTGCGGACGCACGCGGTGGATGTCAGGCCCGCACCGGAACTGACGCCGGACGAACTCGTCGCGGTACGCAGGCGCCTGAACCTTTCGCGCGGTCTTTTCGCCGCCTACCTGCGAACCAATGTCAGGACATTGGAGAACTGGGAGCAGGGCAGGGCCCGGCCCAACGCCCAGGCCGCGCTCCTGATCAACCTCGTCAAGCGGTACCCCGATACCGTCGAGCGCCTGGCCGCGCTCTAGGTTCAAGCCTCCGGCGTCTTCCTCTCAGCACTGCGCGAGCCGGGAACTCATCTCCCGCGAAGCGAACGCCGATTTATCGGAACTAATTAGAACTGGACCAAGCTGACTTCACGGGCCCTCAAGATGGGGGACGGCCGGAGTCGCCTCGTCGCGAATGCCCAAGGGTAGGAAGCTTGCTGTGGCGCCTGGCTCCGGTTCCAGGTGACTACGAAAACTCGGGGTGACGTCAGCCTTAGACCGCCGGACTTAGGGGAATATCCCGATGCTGTGGGGTGGCACCGGGCGTAGCGTTCCCCCAATAGCTCCGGGAGCAACAGGGGGAGTCGCAAGAGCACGGCATGCGGCGACATGACGCGCAGTTGTGCGGCGGCAATATCCAGTCATCAGTCCTTCGATTGCTCGACGCAGCGCCAGGCAGAGCCCCTGCGGCGAGTGATCGGTCGCATCAGAAATTTCGAGGGGAAGGTTCCATGGACCAGTACAAGTTGTTCATCAACGGCGAGTTCGTGAATGCCAGGTCGGGCAAGGTGTTCGAGACCGTCGACCCCGGCACCGGCGTTCCATTTGCATCAGTGGCCCAGGCAGGAACGGTGGATGCCGAGGCCGCCATCGCCGCTGCCCGGACGGCGTTCGACAGCGGCGTATGGAGTGGCCTGAGCCCCACCGCGCGCATGGCCAAGGTCCAGGATTTTGCAGACCAGATCGCGCGCCGCGGTCTGCAGCTTGCCGCCACCGAGTCCATGGACTCCGGCCAGATCATCGGCCTGGCGAATTTCGCCCCGCTGCTCGGCATCGGGCTGATGCGTAACCTGAGCCTCTTTGCCGCAACGAAGTTCCCGTGGGAAGAGGAAATCCCGGTCTCGGGCAATGCCTTTGGCCCCGCCCGGGAATACATCCGCCGGGAACCCCACGGCGTGTGCGTGGGGATCGTTCCATGGAATTTCCCGATGAGCATGGCGTTCTGGAAGATCGTGCCGGCACTGGTGATGGGCAACACGGTCGTGCTGAAGCCCGCCTCCGTGACGCCGCTCAGCGCGCTCATCATTGCCGACGCGGCGAGGGCAGCCGGCATTCCCGACGGGGTCATCAACGTCATTGCCGGCCCCGGTGGCGAACTCGGCAACGTGCTGTGCACTCACCCGGACGTCGCCAAGATTGCCTTCACGGGCAGCACGGAGGTGGGCCGCGAAGTCATGCGCCTCGCATCGGGCACCGTCAAGAAGGTGACCCTCGAACTCGGCGGCAAGTCGGCCAACATCATCCTGGACGACGCGGACATGGAGCTTGCCGTCGAGGGCGCGATCTTCGGCACCTTCTTCCACCAGGGCCAGATCTGCGAGTCCGGCACGCGAGTCCTGGTGCCGTCGAAGATCCATGACGAGTTCCTGGAGAAGATGAAGAAGCGGGCCGAGGCGCTGCGTGTCGGGTACCAGATGGACGCGGCAAGTCACATGGGCCCGCTGGTCAGCAAGGCGCAGTTGTCCACCGTGGAAGGCTACGTGAAGCTCGGAAAGGCAGAAGGCGCGGAACTGATCACCGGCGGCCATCGCGTGGAGGTACCGGGGCGAGAGGGTGGTTACTACTTTGCCCCCACCATTTTCGCCGGCGTGGACAACCGGATGCGCATCGCGCAGGAGGAGATCTTCGGGCCCGTGGTGTGCGTGATCCCCTACGACAGCGAAGACGAGGCCGTGGCCATTGCCAACGACTCCATCTACGGTCTCGGCGGCGGTGTTTTCTCATCGAGCAACGCGAGGGCCGAGCGCGTGGCCCGAGGGGTCCGGACCGGGACCATGTGGATCAACAACTATCACGTCTTTGCCGACTTCTGCCCATTCGGCGGCTACAAGCAGTCCGGCGTGGGGCGCGAGCTCGGCGCGACGGGCCTGCACGAGTACACGCAGGTCAAGCGGATCCACGTGCCGGTGCTGGCCGATCACCGGTCGAACATGACCTTCCAGCTCATGAGCGACGACAAGAAGGTGCGCGGCTTCTCCTACAAGTGCCCCACGCAGGTGATCGCGGGTCACGGGTCGCTGAGCGGCATCCAGAAAGCCGTGACCGACCTCGGCTGCAGGCGGGCGCTGATCCTGACCGACAAGGGCGTCAAGGAAGCCGGGCTCGCGCAGCTCGTGAGCAACGCGCTGGCAGGCTTCTGCGTGGGCATGCACGACGGGATCCCGCCGGACCCGGACCTCGAGGCGGCCGACGCGGCAACTGCGGCGGCCCGCGAACTGGGCGCGGACTGCATCGTCAGCGTGGGCGGCGGCAGTGTCATGGACACGGCGAAGGCGGTCTGCGTGACGCTGAAGAACGGCGGCAAGGCCAATGACCACCTGAATCTGCTGACGCTCTCGGAGCGGCAGGTTCCGCACATCGCCATTCCCACCACGTCGGGCACGGGCAGCGAGGTCACCAACGTCGCGGTGCTCACCAGCCACGGAGCCGGCCGAAAGCTCTTCATCGCGGACACGCACATCATGCCGGACGTGGCCATCCTCGACCCACGCTTCGTCGTGACGATGCCCAAGGGGCTGACCGTGGCCACGGCCATGGACGCCATGACCCATGCCGTCGAGGCGCTCTCGAGCGTGATGTCGAACCAGATCTGCGACGGGCAGGCCCTGCACGCGATACGACTCATCCGCGAAAACCTGCCGCTGGTCGTGGCCGACCCGAAAAATGAAGAGGCACGGCTGAACATGCAGATCGCGGCCACGATGGCCGGTTGGGCTTTCACGATCGCCCAGGTGGGCCTCGCCCATGGCATGGCACACACGATCGGGACGCTGCACCACGTCCCGCACGGCACGGCCTGCGGCATCCTCCTGCCCAAGGTGATGCGCTACAACGTGGACCACGCCACTTCCAAGCTGGCACTCGTCGCCGGGGCCCTGGGCGTCGGCACGGCAGGCATGAGCGAACGCGATGCGGCCCTTGCGGCAGCCCACGCCGTGGAAGCACTGATGAGAAAGGTCGGGCACCCGCTTCGGCTCCGCGACGTCGGCGTGCCCGAGGACGGCCTCGAGGCATGTGCCTTCCACGCCATCGCGGACACGGCGGACCTCTTCAATCCGCGTCCGGTCACGGACCCCGCGGACATCCTGCGACTCTACGCAGAGGCGTACTGACGCGAGACTGAAGCTGGATGGCCACGACATGATCACTTGCGAGGCCCACGCGCTGGAAGCCGTGAAGGAGGAACTGCTCCGGCAGGGAAGCACCGGACCGGTACGCATCGAACTGCGCTTCGCCGGGTGCTGCGACGCGTCCCTCGGGCTGCGCGTCGACAGCGCCCGGGAAGAGGACCTGGTGCGGGAAATTGCTGGCGTGACGTTTGTCGTGAGCCCGGAGGTCTTTGAGACCGCCGGCGACATCAGCATCGGTTACTGCGACGAGGCCGGCCGCCGGGGATTCATGCTCAGCTCGGCGAAGCCCGTGAGCGAATGGCAGGGCTTCGCACCCTGCAGCTTCGGATCGGGAGGCTGATCGGCTGCGGTCGCCTGGAGCCTGGCGGATATACCGGAGACACACGATGATCACCGAGTATGACTACGTCGTAATAGGGGGAGGGTCTGCAGGCTGCGTCGTGGCAAGTCGATTGAGTGAGGACCCCGGCGTTACCGTGTGCCTGCTCGAGGCGGGTGGCGACGGCAGGGGCGTCTTGATCCGCGCGCCGCTCGGCTTCGCCGCGACGGTGCCGCGTGGGATCAACAGCTGGCACTACCAGACCGTGCCACAACCCGGATTCAACGGGCGGCGCGGATTCCAGCCTCGAGGCAAGGCGCTTGGAGGCTCAAGTGCAATCAACGCAATGATCTACGCCCGGGGTCACCGTTGGGACTACGACAACTGGGCGGCGCTGGGCAACGCCGGATGGGCCTACGACGACGTCCTGCCGTATTTCAAGAAGTCGGAGAACAACGAGAATCACCGGGACTCTCCGTACCACGGCATTGATGGGCCGCTCAATGTCACGAAACTGCGCAGCCCGAGCGCATTGAACAAGGTCTTCCTCGAGGCCTGCCAATCAGTCGGGATTCCATTCAACCCGGACGTCAATGGCGCCGAACACTGCGGCTGCTACGAGGTGCAGGTCACGCAGAAGAACGGCGAGCGACACAGCACGGCGGCGGCATTCATCCATCCGAATCTCGATCGTCCGAACCTCAAGGTGCAGACAGGCGCGCACACCGCAAGGTTGCTGTTCGAGCAGCGCCGCGCCGTTGGCGCCGAGTATTACCAGGATGGAGAAACCCACCAGGTCCGGGCGCGGCGTGAAGTCGTGCTGTCGAGTGGCGCGTTTGGTTCGCCACAGATCCTGATGGCCTCGGGTGTCGGTCCAGCCAAGCACCTGCAGGAGCTGGGCATCAAGACGGTGCTGGACGCGCCTGGCGTCGGGCAGAACCTGCAGGATCATATCTCGGCGCTGCTGGTCTACCGCTCGCCGGGCAACTACGACACATTCGGCATCTCGGCGGTCGGTATCGTCCGCATGGTCAATGCCATGTGGGAGTGGCGGCAACGACGCACTGGCCTGATCACCAGTTGTGCCGCCGAGTCCGGGGTTTTCTACCGCACCCGCCCGGACGTCGAGGTATCGGACATGGAGATGGAGTTGATCGTCGGCATCACCGACGATCACGCGCGCAAGACCCATCTCGGCCATGGCTATTCCGCGCATCTGCTGCTGGCAAGGCCGCAGAGCACCGGCGAAGTGCGCCTGGCCAGCCCGGACACACGGACCATGCCCTTGATCGATCCTCGCTATTTCAGCCATCCGTATGACATGCCGACGCTGGTGAAGGGCACGCAGATCGCACTGGACATCATGAATTCCAGCCCCCTCGATCCGTATCGTGGCGAGATGCTGATCAAGTATGAGCGCGATGATCCCGGCCAGATCGAAGCGACGCTGCGAGAGCGTGCCGATACCGAATACCACGTCTGTGGCACCTGCAAGATGGGCCCGGACGGCGATCCCATGGCAGTGGTCGACGCGAAACTGCGCGTCAAGGGAATCGACAATCTGCGAATTGCCGATGCCTCAATCATGCCGTGTGTCACCACCAACAACATCAACGTGCCAGTGATCATGATCGGCGAGAAATGTGCCGATATGATGGTCAGGGGAGGGACGCAATGAACATGATCGAGGCCCTGCGCTCCATTGTTGGCGAGAGTGGCGTACTCGAGGCGGCGGAGCTGGCGACAAGGTCGGCGGGCGCGTGGCGGCCCGACAACCTGCAGGCGGCTGCGCTGGTTCGCCCGACGACGACCGAAGAAGTATCCCGGGTCATGCGCTGGGCCCACGAAAACAGCGTGCCGATCGTGACGCAGGGCGGCCTGACAGGGCTGGTGCACGGCGCCGATGCCGGGCCGGCGGAGGTCATTCTCTCGCTGGAGCGCATGCGAAACATCGAGGGCATCGACCCCGTGCAGCGCACCGCGACCGTGCAGGCCGGTGTGGTGTTGCAGACACTTCAGGAGGAAGTGGAGAAACACGACCTGGCGTTTCCGCTCGACCTTGGCGCGCGAGGCACTGCAACGCTGGGTGGCACTGCGGCGACCAATGCCGGTGGCAACCGCGTCATCCGCTACGGCATGACCCGGGACATGGTGCTTGGGCTGGAAGTGGTGCTCGCCGATGGAACCGTCATCTCGTCGCTCAATCACCTGATCAAGAACAATGCCGGCTACGACCTCAAGCACATGTTCATCGGCTCGGAAGGCACACTGGGAATCATTACCCGCCTGGTGCTGCGCTTGCGCGAAATGCCGTCGAGCTCAAACATGGCATTTGTCGGTCTCGACAGTTTCGGTAACGTCGCCAGGTTCCTGAAACACATGGATCGCTCGTTGGGCGGTACGCTTTCTGCATTCGAGGTCATGTGGCAGGACTTCTACAAGCTGGTGACGACCGCTCCGGCCAAGGGGCGTCCGCCGATTGCACAGGATTACCCGTATTACGTTCTCGTGGAAAGCCAGGGTGCCGATCGCGAACTTGATGCACAGCGTTTCAACGCGGCGATGGAGGCGGCTATTGAGAGCGGCCTGATCGTCGATGCGGCCGTCTCGCAGTCCGATTCCGACTGTCGCGCCTTCTGGGCACTGCGTGACGATGTGGAGCAGGTCATGCACGGTGGCGTGCCGGTCGTCTTCGACGTTTCGCTGCCCATCGCCGAGATGGAAAGGTTCACGGCCGACCTCAAGGCGAATCTGCCCGCGGCCATAGGCGAGCACAAGCTATGGATATTCGGTCACCTGGGCGATGGCAACCTGCACATCATCGTCCAGGTGAGTCCGCAGGACTACATCGCCCTGCGCTCCAGGATCGAAGCGTTGGTGTACACGCCGCTCGCGGCGTTCAAGGGATCTGTGTCCGCCGAGCATGGCATCGGGTTGGAAAAGAAGCCCCACCTGAAAGTGAGTCGCGGCGAGAACGAGATTGCGTTGATGCGCAAGCTCAAAGCCGCCCTGGATCCAAAGGCAATACTCAATCCAGGAAAAATCATCTGACCGCGACAGCCCAGGCGGTCCCGAAGCCCACAGGACTGCGAGCCGCCGGAACGTGATGTACGAGAAGAAAACAGCCCGGCGGTAGGGCCGCGTCGGTGCGCCATCGCACGCGCCGGAATCGCGCACGTACCTATACCAAATCGCTATTGGCCAACGCGGACGCGAGCTTTATCGGCCCGTGACACCGGGTCCGTGTGCGGTAGCGAACCGACCGCACGGCCGGCCGAGGCCTTAAATGGAAACCGCAGGCCACCAGGTGCATCCCGGGGCTCGGACAACTCGTTCGTAATCCCATTTACTTCAAATAGAGAATCATCATGAAACTGAAAACATTACTGGCCGCAACCGGCCTGGCAGTCCTTGGGCTCGTCGCGAGCGCCCCAACCTTCGCTGGCACCAAGGCGGAGATTGATGCGAGCGCGGATAAGGCACTGCAGCGTTTCTACTCGCTCAACCCCAGTAACAAAGGGCTGGCGGACAAGGCAATGGGCGTATTGGTCTTCGGGAAAGTGACCAAGGGCGGTGCCGGCGTCGCCGGTGAGTTCGGCGAGGGGGTCCTGCGGGTCAATGGCAAGAACGTCGATTACTACAACATGGCGTCCGGTTCGGTCGGCCTCACGCTCGGTATCGCCGAGCACAGCGAGGTCATTCTATTCATGACACAGGCGTCGCTCGATAAATTCACGAAGAGCGAGGGCTGGTCAGTCGGCGCGGACGCGTCCGTCGCGGTCGTGTCGAAGGGTGCCAGCGCCGAATACGACACCAAGACCCTGAGCAAGCCGGTTCTCGGCTTCATCTTCAATGAAAAGGGACTGCTCGGCGACTTGTCGTTCGAAGGTTCCAAGATCACGAAGATCAAGACCACGAACTGAGCGTCGGTCGCTGGGGTACGAGATCGTGCCCCAGCGGCGACCGGCCGGGTCGCGCCTGACTTGTCATCACAGGAGATCGAACATGCATCAACTCAAGGATCTGATGAGCCGGGACGTCAAGGTCATCAGCCCGGACATGACCATCAACGAAGCTGCCAAGGCCATGCGTGACGGCGACTTCGGGATGCTGCCGGTCGGCGAAAACGACCGGATGATCGGCGCGATTTCGGATCGGGACATAGCGATCCGAGCGGTGGCCCAGGGTAAGGGGCCCGACACGAAGGTGCGCGAAATCATGTCCGATCGTATTTGCTGGGCCTACGACGACGACACCGTGGACAGTGCAGCGAAGCTCATGAGCCAAAAGCAGATCCGGCGCCTGCCGGTCGTCAATCACGACAAGCGGCTGGTGGGCATCGTGGCGCTCGGCGATTTCGCGGTCGATAAGTCAGAGATCCGGCCGGCTGCTGAAGCGCTCGCGAAGATCTCGGAACCGTCTTGATGGCTTCGAAGGCAGCCAAGCGGCGGGCGAAGCCTGCGCCTTCCCGTCGCAAGGCGCGGCGTGGTGGAAGCGACCTGCTGCTGCCTCGCACGTTGAAGGCGCGCAGCCGTCGCACCGATACCACGCTGCAGCGGCACGCGTCCTTCTTCGATGATGACGGCGACCGTGGCATCGGACTCGCGGAATGCGCACGCGGGCTCAGGGCGCTCGGCCTGCCGATCGGCGTTGCCGAGGTGGCTGCGTTCGCCATCGTCGTGCCCTTGAGCCTGCAGACGCGGGGTTCGTTGCTGGCGATGAGCATTGACATCGACAACATCCATAAGGGCAAGCACGATGGCGACACCGGAATCCTGGACAGCCGGGGTCGGTTCGTCGCCAGGCGCTTTGAGAAGGAATTCGGCGCGCGTTCCACCGTCGACCGCAATGGTGACAAGGCGTTCACCGCGACCGAACTTACCAGGATGATCCACGCGAACTACCAAACGCTTGCAGGCTACCTGGCGGCGACAGCCGAGTGGCGCCTATTGCTTGCGCTGGGGGCCGACACCGTCGCAGTCGAGGGTGGCAAGACAGTGCCCGCGTTGAGCGTCGCCAGGATGAGGTCGTTCTTCGACGGCACGCTCTTCTACAAGCTTGCGAGGGAAAAGGCCACGTAGCTGGTGAGTTATCGACCTGAAAGGTAGATGCCTGCGGCCGGGTCGAACACCCTGGTTTCGTTGCCGTGCCGTGCTGATTCGCTACGCGAATCGGTCTGTCCCTGGCAACCACTCCCATCAGCCGCGGCCGACGGTCTTCTCGTACAAACCGGGGAACCGGCCCTTCGGATCGTAATCGCGCTTCAGCGCTTCGTACGCTCGCCGGTCGTACATGGTCCAGAACACCTGTTCGTCGAAGGTGCTGCGCGAATACAGGCTCTTCTTGCCGCCGTGCCGCGCTACCAGCTGCTCGACGATCGCGTTGTAGTGACCGTCATGCTCCCGGCTGCGCACGGTGTCCCAGAACCCGAAATTGACGTATGGCGTATCGGTCCGCAGTCGGCACAGCGGATATCGGTCCATCATGACCCTGAACGGACAGATCCAGACGGGCGTGATACCAACCTCGGCGTGAAACTGCGCAAGGAAACTCCCGGCGGCCGCGAGCGGAATGTCCACGTCCTGGATCACCGATTCCGAGCGCGGCCGGAAGTGCTCGAGCGACTTGAGCGGGAAGCGCTGGCCGGCGCGCATGATCTTCTGGTATGTCACGCTCGAGAGAAGTCCTGGTCCCGCGAGCAGGCGGACGGGCGCGAGGTGCGCGCCCACATTCCGGCTGCACCAGAACCAGTCCGTATCCCAGCGCCACAGGTAGTCCCCGGTCGTCAGGTAATCGTCCGCGCGCGCGCGGAGGCTGCGCCAGTACTGCTGCATCCAGGTGTAGTCGCTCACGGCCGCGCCGACCGGTAGCCGATCGACCAGAGTCGCGCGGGTCAGCACGAAATCGCCGGTGCCGAAGAATACCCCGTCAAGATAGTCGCAAGTCGGATCCTTGCACTCATCCGCGATCGCGGCGAAGTACCGCCCTGCGTCCACGAAGCGCTCGTGACGCAGGTGCACGAAGGGCGCGACCGGGACAAGCCTGACGGTCAGCCGCGTGGCGTAGCCGAGACTGCCATAGGAGTTCGGGAACCCAAAAAACAGGTCGGCGTGCTCCGTCGGCGAGCAGCGCAGCACGCGGCCGTCGGCCACCAGCACGTCGAACTCGTCGACGGTCTCGTGCACCAGGCCGAAGCGGAACGCGCTCGACTCGATGCCGAGGCCGGTGGTCGCACCGCCGACAGTGATGCTCTTGAGCTCGGGGACGACCGCGGGCGCCAGGCCAAGCGGCAAGGTGGCGTCTACGAGAGCGGCGTATGTCGTCATGCCCTCGACTTCGGCCGTGCGCGCCACGCGGTCGATCGCGATCACGTGGTCGAGCGTCGTACCGTCGAGGAGCACCCGGTCCGCAGGTTGCCGGGGACGGAAAAGGTTACTTGTGCGCTTGCGCAGGCGCACGGGACCGGTTGAAGAGCGCAGGGCTGCTGCGAGCCGCTCGACCCGCCTACGGTGCTCGGCAATCGTCGTGAACTGCATTGCTCACCGGACCGGCACATAGCGCGGAATGTTGCCCCGGCTCAGGACGAGTTGCCAGAGATTCAAGACGCGCGCGCGAAACCCACCGGCGGTAGAGTTCAGGTAGTAACGCCACATTCGGTAGAAGCGTTCGTCAAACTGCGGGCGAGCGCGCAGCGCCGGCCATGCTGCGCGGAAGTTCGCATCCCACGCCAGCAACGTACGGTCGTAGTCCGGCCCGAAGTTGTGCCAATCCTCGAGGACGAGAAGCCCCTCCTTGGCCGCGGCGATTTGCCGCTCGGACGGGATGACGCCGCCCGGGAAGATGTACTTGTCGATCCACCGGTCGGTCGTCGACATGCTGACGTTGCCGCCGATTGTGTGCACCAGGGCGAGGCCGCCGGGTGCCAGCCGTGCGTTCACGATCTCGAAAAAGCGTCGATAATTCTTCGGCCCGACGTGTTCCATCAGGCCGATGCTGACGACGCGATCATACGCGGCGGGATCCGATGCAGCCTCACGGTAGTCCTGCAGCCGGAACTCGACCGGCAGCCCGTCGTACCGGGCACGGGCGAACTCGACCTGTTCCCGGCTGATGTTGTAGCTGACCACGCGGCAATGGTGGTGTCGCGCGAGGTGGCAGGCGAGATCCCCAAAACCTCCGCCGAGTTCGAGCACGGTCATGCCGGGCTGCAGGTGAAGTTTCCTGGCAATCAGGTCGAGCTTGAGGCGCTGCGCCTCGTCGAGCGAGCGATCGACTCCGTCGGTGCCGTAGTACGCACAGGTGTACTGCATGGTCGGGCCGAGCATCGCGACGTACAGGTCGTTCGAGAGGTCGTAGTGCTGCCGCGCGACGCGTCTCGAAAGTGTTCGCACCTGCAGGTTGCCGATCCTGGCGAGCACGATCTGCGCCAGCGTCGATGCGGTCACGAGCCTGCGTTCGAGTCTCGCCTGGTGGACGCGTGCGAAGAACTCGTCTAGGCGCGGGACGTCCCACCAGCCATCCATGTAAGACTCGCCGGCGCCCAGGGTTCCATGCGCGAGCACGCGCGCGTAGAACCGGTCGTCGAGCACGCGCAGATCCCATGGATCGCTGCCATCGATCTCGATGTCTGCGGTCCGCAACAGCCCCGCCAGTTTGTCCTTCGCTGTCATCGGTATCGCCCGGTGAACATCTATTGTGTGCGCTCACCGCGAATCGTCAAGTAGGGCCGAACGGCTAGCCGGATGCTCGAGCGGTGCCCGCCCGCATTCGCCGGAATATCGGCAAGCCGGAGATGGATTCCAGTATCGTGGGCAACTCAAACGGAAGCAGGACCGTTACATTCCACTGCAGGGCAGTGGTAGCGCAGCGTACCAAGGCCATGCCGGTAGACTTGAGCGTGGACCTCGTCAGGGTTAGTAGTCGGCGCGATCGACCAATCTCGCCGTTCGATGCACAGATTACTACCACGGCACTTTGCGTCTCCCGCAAAGTGCCTGAAAGTTTTACCCGCGCCCGCTGCCTTCCCCTTTTCCCGAGACGAACATGACCAGCACGATCCAGCTTGACGAGACCATCGAGGTGCAGCGGCCGCTGCGCGAAGTGTTTGCCTACATCTCCGAGTTCTCCCGCATCGAGGAATGGGACCCGGCCGTGGCGCGCGGCGTGCGCTTGACCGAAGGCCCGCTCGGCGTGGGCAGCCAGTTCCGGATCGACATGAAGGCCGGCTTTTCGCTGCGCTACACCGTGGTCGAGTGGGAGCCGGATCGTCGCCTGCTGATGACGGTCGATTCGAAGCCCTTCACGGCGCGGGAAGAAATATTCTTCAAGCGGACCGCCGACGGCACGCGAGTCCGCTACGTCGCGACCTTCGACTTCGTTGCGCCACTGGCCCGCCTGGCAAAGATGTTCCCGGGAGTGATGAATCGTGTCGGCAAGAGCGCCATGGCCGGCATGAAGCGGGCGCTCGAAGACCGGTTCGACCCGCCCCGTGCCACGCGGGGCACCGTGCTGTCCGACAGGCTGGTCATACCCGGCATGCTGGGCTTCACCCGCTTCGGCTACAGGGCGGCGCGCAGGCACTGGAACCCCGTGTCGGCGTACCTGCGCGATCGCCACGTCGTGATCACCGGAGCGACGTCCGGGTTGGGCCTTGCGACCGCAGAGGCCCTTGCGGCGCGCGGAGCGGAGCTGACGCTCGTGGCGCGCGATGCGGGCAAGGCGAAAAACGTCGCGCAGGACCTCGAGCGCCGGTTCGGCAACAAGCGGATCCACGTCGAGATCGCCGAGCTCAGCATGCTCGAGGAAGTCAGGGCCCTGGCTGCCCGCCTGCTGAAGAGGGGCAAGGCCATCGATGTGCTGGTCAACAATGCCGGGGCGCTGGTCAACCCCCGCGAGGAGACGGCCGAGGGCCTCGAGAAGAGCTTTGCGCTGCTGCTGCTGAGCCCGTACCTGCTCAGCGAGAGCCTGCACCTGTTGCTCTGCAAGGCGGCCAGTCAGCATGGCGTCGCGCGCGTGGTCAACGTGCTCTCGGGCGGGATGTACACGCAGAAGATCCACGTCGACGACCTGCAGAGCAGGAAGGGTGCCTACTCCGGATCGGTCGCCTATGCGCGCGCCAAGCGCGGCCTGATGATCCTGACCGAGGAATGGGCGCGTCGCTGGGCGAAGGACGGCATCGTGGTCAACGCCATGCACCCAGGCTGGGCCGACACCCCGGGAGTGGTGGAGGGACTGCCTGAGTTCCATCGAGTCACGAGGCGGGTGCTGCGGACCCCGGAAGAGGGTGCCGACACCATCGTATGGCTGGCGGCAGCCACGGAGGCCGGCAAGGTCAGCGGCGAGTTCTGGCTCGACCGCCGACCGCATGCGCAGCACGTCTTGCCCGGCACTCGCGAAACACCGGCCGAGCGGCGGGAATTGCTGAAGGTGCTCGCGGCGTTCGTCTAGCGCAGGTCCGCGGCACGGCGGACGGTCGCCCGACGGTCTCGGCTTGGTCAGCTGCCGCGATTGCCGACCAGCGCGGTCGCGATCAACTCTTCTAGCAGCGCCATCGAGGCGTGGCCAGAGCAGATGAAGGGGTTCAATTCGGCCCGCTCACCGTACTTCAGCAGCAGCGATGGATTGACCTTGGCGAGGTTGACCTGCCCCATGGTCCAGTTGCCGAATCGCCTTTCACGGATTTCCTCGAAGCTGAGGATTCGAACGTTCTGGTGGCGGTCGTCCCGCACGATCGTGTTGTACAGCTCGCAGACCTCGTCGCGGCCGCCTTCCAGTACCTGGATAAACAGCTCGTCGCTGAAGCACAGCACGCCGGTGATGCCGAGCCCGGGGTTGTGTGCGCGCGACTGCTCCAGGATGGAATCCTGCACGGCGGCACTGATTTGCTTGGCGGCGCGGCTGGCGTAGAGAAGGCGGACGAGCATGGTGGCCTCAGTCGGTCAGGCTGATGAGGGAGAGGAATTCGCGGCGCAGCGTCGGGTCCTTCAGGAACGAACCGCGCATTACGCTGTTCACCATCTTGGTCTTGTCGTCCTTGACGCCACGCCAGTGCATGCAGAAGTGGTCGGCTTCCATCACCACCGCCAACCCGTCGGGGCTCACCTTGTTCATGAGCAGGTCGGCCATCTGGGCGATCGCTTCTTCCTGGATCTGGGGACGACCCATGATCCACTCCGCGAGACGGGAGTACTTGGACAGCCCGATCAGGTTCGAGTGCTCGTTCGGCATGATCCCTACCCACAGGCGGCCAAGGATCGGGCAGAAGTGGTGGCTGCAGGCGCTGCGGACCGTGATCGGGCCGACGATCATCAGTTCGTTCAGATGCTCCGCGTTCGGGAATTCCGTGACCGCCGGCGCGCGCACGTAGCGCCCTCGGAACACCTCGGTCAGGTACATCTTTGCGACCCGGCGTGCGGTGTCCTGCGTGTTGTGATCGCTCTCGGTGTCGATCACCAGGCTCTCGAGAACACCTTTCATCCTGACTTCGACCTCGACGAGCAGCTCCTCGAGCTCACCCTGAAGAAGGAAGTCGGCGATGTTGTCGTTCGCATGGAATCGCCGTCGCGCCGCCTGGATGCGTGCGCGGATCCGGGCCGACACTGGAAAGTGCGCAACGTCCGGCGGCGGTGGGATTTGATCGCTCATTGAACCCGACAGGTGGCTCGCTCAGGGAAGAAACCCGACCCGCGCTGGGGATCCAGTGCGGCGGGACGGCACGGCTTCAGGAAACTGGACCGCATTATACGGCTGGAGTGCGCCCATGAGGACTTACGTGCCGGCGCCAGGAGAAATCGTCGTCAGCGAATCGCTGAATTGAGGCGCCACAGTTCCTGCACGTGCTCGACGATGGCACCCTGCGCCGCGACGCGCAGGTCGAACTTCGAACCTGCGAAGGCCGGAGTCTCCACGACGATCACAGTCCGGGCGGCCGGCCCCTGGATCTTTGCGCCATCCTGGAACACCTCCACGGACGCGAGCAGTTCGTCGATGGATCCGTCGCGGATCGGTTGTCCCTGGTCATCCCTGCTGATCACACCGTCGACGATCGGCTCGCCAAAGCGCGTGCGACCGGACTGGCGGATCGGAATGCCTGACGCTCGCAACAGCCGGATCACCTCGGCACCGACCGGGTTGTCCGTGACCCGGCTCCCCTGTGAATAGATGTAGCCGCCGTCGGTGGAGAGCTCGTCCTCGTGCAGGTCCAGCACCAGCTTAGGTGGATAGGTTGCAGCGAGCTGCAGCACGAACTGCGTCAACGCCTGCGTTTCGGTTCCCGGCGCTGCCGCCGCGCGAGGTTGCGCGCCGGTCTCGAGGTCGGGCAGCAGGTACTCGGCATCGCCGACGCTGTATCCGCCTTTGTGCCAGTCCCGCTCTGGCGTATTCGGGTAGCGCCAGTTGCTGCGATAGGCCTTCGGGTTGCAGAGTGGAATCACCACCACGGGCACACCGGAGGCGGCCAGCTCGATGATGCTCTCGAGGTGGGCCGCAATCGCATTCGGCCCGGCCGGTTCCTCGCCATGGATGCCGGCGAGAATCCACACCGCCTCACCGCGGCGCGGGGTTCGCCAGGCACGGATTGCAAGCCCATCCGCGCCGGGATAGGCGTAAACGGTCTCCATCTTCCAGCCGTGGTCGGTCGACAGGGACTCGTATCGAGTCGTCAACTGCTCGACCGTGCTTCGCCCATCTGCCGTGAATGGGGCAGACGCGGCCGAGTCTGGCGCGTCGGCCGCCGGCCCCGCGCCGCACACCATCGGCAGTGTCACCAGCGCAAGCATCAACCACGCTCGGGGCCGGTGCTGATCGCACAAGTTGCGGATGTTCACGCCGGGTTTCCCCCCTGGGACGCTGCTGGATTGCCATCGTGCGCCGCAATCCGCGTCTCCGCCGCCGCAAGCATGGCCTTGAAGCGCGGATCCTCGCGGACTGGATCGAGATCCGGATCGACCTTGGCATGCTGCAGGAAGCCACCGGCGAAATTCACCAGCACGGGCTCCAGCATGTCGATTGCGGCCTGCGTCTCCTTGAGGTGCACGCTCAGCGCGCATGCGAAGTTGTAGCGCATGTTCAGGTTGTCAGGCTCGATCAACAGCGCGCGACTCATCCGCTGCCTGGCTCGCTCGGACTCGCCCAGCGCCGCGAGCGCATAGGCGCTGTACCCGGTTACGGTTCCGTTGTTTGCGTCGTGTGCCAGCGCAGCTTCGGTGCGCTCGAGCGCGAGTTGCGCGGCACGCCGAGTGGCCTCCGAGTTGCCGACCGCCGTGTAACACGTGAGCAACATGCACGCCGAATTGACGTCCGTCTCGACGAGCGCCATGGCCTTCTCGAAATAGCGGATGGCGTCCGCCAGCTGCTGCCGCCTGAAGCTGAAATATCCTGCGGACCTGTTGACCTCGTAGGACTCGGGGTCGAGGCGCAGCGCTGTCGCGATCTCGGTGGCGCCGTCGTCGTAACGGCCGCCCTCGGCCAGGATCGTGGCCTTGATCGCATGGGCCTCGGCCAGGTTGGCGTCGAGTGCGAGCGCCCGTTCAGCCGCGGCCAGCCCGTCGTCGGCCTGCCCGCCGCGCAGGTCGCGAAGCTGCGCCTGGCCAAGTGCCTTCAGCGCCCATGCGCGCGCGTAGTCGGGATCGATCTCGGTGGCCCGGGAGCACAGGCGGATGATGGCCGAGGCCGCGCGATCGTGGGAGGTATTGCCGGTGATGTATGTCTGGCGCGCCATCAGGTAGAGGTTGTAGGCCTCCACGTTGTCGGTGCCGCGCTGCTCGATCGCCTTCTTCTCCTCGGGCAGCAGCTTCAATTTCAGCGCCTTGACGATGGCCTGCGAGATCTCGTCCTGCAGCGCGAAGATGTCGTTCAAGTCGCGATCGTAGCGCTCGGCCCAGACGTGGTTGCCGGTCGAACAGTCGATCAGCTGTGCCGAAATGCGCACACGCTGCCCGGCCTTGCGCACGCTGCCTTCGAGAATGTGGCTGACCTTGAGCTGCCTCGCGATCAGCGGGATGTCGACTTGCTTGCCCTTGAAGCCGAAGGCGGTGTTACGCGCAACCACGGCAAGTGCCGAGACCTTGTTCAGGTCCGTGATGACGTCCTCGCTGATACCGTCGCTGAAATACTCCTGCTCGACGTCGCCGCTCATGTTCGCGAAGGGCAGTACGCAAATCGCCAGTCGAGGGTGGGCCTCCGCGGCGGGCGGGGCAGGGCTCGCCACTGTCGCGCTGACGGCACCCTGGCGCCCGATCATCGCGCCAAGCGAGCGCAGCAGCGCCTGGAACTGGACGCTATGGACGTCTTCGCCCCAGCCATCGAGGTCGGTCGTGTGGATCGCCCGCACGTCCATCGGCAGGCTGGCGCCCTCGAAGCGGACCGGGACCAGCGTGCCCCGGTCGGCCGCTTCGCGCGCCTCGCCGCGCACCCAGCGTGAGGCCGCCGAGGTCGGCGTCCAGACCACCAGCACGGCCTTCGCAGCCTTCAGCTCCGCCTCGATCTGGTCGTCGAACTGCTGGCCGGCGTCGATCTCCGGGTCCCACCACACGGACCAGCCCTGCGCCAGGATCGCGGTCACCAGCGGCGCGACGAGCGCCTTGTCGCTGCGCGCGTAGGAAACGAAAACGTCAGCCATGCCTGTCGAACCTCATTCGGAATATCGCCGCGATCCCTCTGCGGGTCCGTAGCTTAACGCGGCTCAGGGCGGGGAGGGACGGTGGTTCTGCCGCCCAGCCCGCCAGTCAGCAGCCAAGCTCACGCCTCGATCCGCCTCTCCGTCACCACGCCGGTCAAGGTTTCCTCGCCAAGCGAGAGGTAGAGCGTCCGCTCGGAGACGGCCAGGTCGAAATCCATGCGCCGGTCGAGCCGCGCGACCAGCGCGGCGAGGAGTTCCCGGTCCACCGCCTGTATGCGCAGTTTTCCGGCACGGTGTATGCGCTCGCCGGCGAGACGCGAGACCAACTGCTCAACATCGCGGTGCACGTACACGGCGACATCCGGCGCCGCTTTCGCGGCCTTGTGCAGCCGGGCCGCATCCGGCGCGCCGACCTCGATCCAGGACTTGAGCGCGCCGGTCAGGTCACGCACCGAGATGGCCGGCTCGTCCGGATCGGACAGGCCCTTCGAGAAGGCAATGCCCTCGGTGAACTCGAGACAATAGGCGAGCAGACGCGTGACCAGGTACTCGGCGGTCTCCGACGGATGGCGCGCGGCCCGGATCGTCAACGTTTCATAGACGCCGCGATCCGCATCGGCCAGGCGGACCTCGAACACGTACATCGTTGCGCCCAGCGCCAAGTGCCACCTCAATGCGAGCCACGGAGCAGGCCGCACCATACCGCGTCATGGCCTGGTCTGCAGTGGCCAGTACGCGCCGGACAGGTGCTCGCCTCGGGTCGCGAAGGAAAGCGGACGGACGGCAACCGCGGAGTTCGGCCAGGAGCGGCCGTCCCGCGCAAGTTCCAATAGCAGTCGTTCACGACGCAGCTTCGCTCATCTTTGGCGGTAAGACTTGCTAGTCGGCAATCGATTGGCTGCGGAAATTCCTGATGCACATTTCGTCAGTTGGCGAAATAATGCCGGCATGGTCAGCAAGCCCCTCCGCGCCTCGCCCGACGAGGTGTTCAAAGCCCTCGGCAATCCGGGAAGACTGACGCTTGTTCGCACCCTGATGGGCGGCGAGCGTTGCGTGTGCGACCTCGTGCATGCCGTCGGGCTCGGCTGGTCCACCACCTCAAAGCACCTCGACATCCTGCGCGAGGCGGGCGTCGTCTCCAGCGACAAGCGCGGCCAGAAGATCTTCTATCGCCTTGAACTGGATTGCGTCGGGCATTTCATCGACTGTCTGGACAAGGCACGCGTCGCGCGACCGGCGAAGCGCATTGCATGTGAATGCGCCTGAAGCAGTCTGGCGGAGCATCGTATGACGACCCTGACACTCGAACCTGGCACCCGGCATGAGCTGAAGATCTTCGGTCTTCTGGCCGCTGTCTTCGCCGCCGTCTACTTTCTCCCAGTCGGCCAGCCGCGCTTTGATGGGGCCGTCACCGAGGCGCTGGAACTCACCAAGTGGTACGCACGGGAGCACGTCGTGCTGTGCCTGCTGCCCGCGTTCTGGATCGCGGGTGCCATCGCCGCGTTTGTCTCGCAGGCCTCGGTGATGCGATTTCTGGGCCCGAAGGCGCCGAAGCCGCTCGCCTACGGGGTCGGCTCGGTTTCGGGAACCATCCTGGCCGTCTGCTCGTGCACTGTGCTGCCACTGTTCTCCGGCATCTACCGCATGGGCGCGGGCCTCGGCCCGGCGACGGCCTTCCTCTACTCCGGTCCGGCGATCAACGTGCTGGCCATCGTCATGACGGCGAAGGTGCTCGGTGTGCAGCTCGGGCTTGCGCGCGCCGTCGGTGCCGTGGTGTTCAGCGTAATCATTGGCCTGCTGATGGCCTTCATGTTCCGCCATGAGGAGAAGGCTAAAGTCGCCGCCGCCGTGGCACTGCCCGAGCCGGAGGCCGGACGACCGCTGTCGAAGACGGCCGCATTCTTTGCGGTGCTGGTCGGCATCCTGGTGTTCGCCAACTGGGGCGCGGCTTCAGAGAAGACCGGGTTCTTTGCGGCAGTGTACTCGATCAAGTGGCTGGTCACCTCGAGCCTCGGCGTCGTGCTGGCGTTCATGTTGTGGCGTTGGTTCAAGCTCGAGCCGAAGCGCATCGCCACGGTTGCAGTAACCACGGTGATTACAGCGTTCGCGCTCCCCGGGCACCCGACCTGGCCGTTCCTCGTCGCGGTGCTCGGGCTCGCATGGCTCACCGCAGGGAAAGAGGGTGAAGCCGGTGAGTGGTTCGATCAGGCATGGAGCTACACCAAGCAGATCGTGCCGCTGCTGCTCGGCGGCGTGCTGGTCGCGGGGTTCCTGCTCGGTCGGCCGGGCCACGAAGGCATGATTCCGTCGGAGTGGATCAGCGGCCTCGTCGGTGGAAATTCCATCGCGGCCAACTTCTTCGCCGCGATCGCCGGCGCATTCATGTACTTCGCGACGCTGACCGAAGTCCCGATCGTGCAGGGGCTCGTCGGCAGTGGCATGGGCGCGGGTCCCTCACTCGCACTCTTGCTCGCCGGCCCCGCGCTCAGCCTGCCCGCCATGCTGGTGCTCAACTCGATCATTGGACTGAAGAAGACCGTCACCTACGTCTCGCTGGTCGTCGTCATGGCGACGATTACGGGCCTGGGTTATGGCCTGCTGTTGAACTGATGCGGGGCCACCTCGCAGGAGATGACGTATGAAGATCCAGATCCTCGGCTCCGGCTGCGCGAAGTGCCGCGCCCTCACGGCGGTGGCCGAACAGGCCGCACACGACATGGGCCTGACCTACGAGCTTGAGAAGATCACCGACGTGAAGCGTTTCGCCGATTTCGGCGTGATGTTCACGCCCGCGCTGGCCGTTGATGGCGCCGTGAAAGTGAGCGGCAAAGTGCCGTCGCTCGACGAAGCGAAGAAGCTGCTGAGCTGACCATGAAGCGATTCCTCAAGTGGGCGCTCTTTGCGCTGGCCGCGGTGGGCTGCTGGGCGGCCGTTCAACAGGCGCGACAGGTATCCGATCTGCCTGCGGTTCCCTCGAAGGTCGTCACGACCCAGCCGGGAGTCACCGCCGATGCCATCCTGGTGACGTACTTCAGCAGCGACGTTCGTTGCGCGACCTGCATGCGCATCGAGCGACTCACCCGGGAATGTGTCGAGCGCAACTTTGCGCCCGAGATTCAGAGTGGTCGCATCGCATTGCGCACCGTGAACCTCGATGGTCCCGGCAACGAGCATTTCGTCCAGGACTACCGGCTGATCAGCAAGACGGTCATCGTCTCCGACCTCGCGAAGGGGCAGGAGGTTCGCTGGGAGAACCTGCAGCAGGTCTGGACGAAGCAGAAGGATGAACCGGCATTCGAGGCGTACGTGGTGGACGCCGTCCGCCGTCATCTGGGCAGCGTTTCTTGAGTCTTCTCGCTGCGGCGCTCGCTGCAGCCTGGCTCGGGTTGATGACCTCCGTCAGCCCGTGCCCGCTCGCGACGAACATTGCTGCGGTGTCATTCCTCGCGCGTCGTCTCGACACGAAGCGTCGCGCCATTGCAGGGGTACTGGCCTACGCCACCGGGCGCGCCGTCGCGTACGTGGCCGTGGGGGTACTCGTCGCCTGGGGCATTGCGGCGGCGCCGCAGACCTCGCGTTTCCTGCAGACCGTCCTCGAGCCGTTTATTGGTCCGCTGCTGATCGTCGTCGGGCTCGTGTTGCTCGGCTGGATTCCATTGAGGCTCAGCTTTGGCCCCGCCCGGCCCGGCACCACTGAAGGCCTGGCCAATCGCGGCTTACCCGGTGCATTCCTGCTGGGCGTACTGTTTGCGCTGACTTTCTGTCCGACCTCGGCGGCGCTGTTTTTCGGCAGCCTGCTGCCGCTCTCGCTGACGGCTCCCGCGCAGCTTCCCCTATTCGTCATCTACGGGCTCGCCACGGCAGTACCCGTCGCCATCGTGGCACTGGGCGTTCTGTTCGGTGCGCAGGCCGGTGCGGACGTTCTCGGCGGTGTGCAGCGCTGGCAGGGTCCGCTGCAGACCGTGAACGCGTGGCTGATCGTTGCGATCGGCACCTACCTGACGCTGTCGGGAACCCTGAAGCTGATCTAAGCCGACCGCTCGACGGAGCCAATGCCCCCGAGCGCATAGCGTGGAAGGTCCGGAGTTGACAGGGGGACATTATTTCTACCATTCTAGAAGGATGAACATTAAGGCCGCCGTTGAGTCCCTCGCAGCATTGGCGCAGGACAGCCGCCTGGAGGTGTTTCGCCTGCTCGTACAGGCCGGTCCGGAAGGCCTGGCCGCCGGCGAGATTGCGGAACGTCTGGGCATTCCCTCCAGCACGCTCTCGTTCCACATGAAGACCCTGAGCCATGCAGGTCTGGTTCAGGTGCGGCCTGAGAGCCGCTTCAACTACTACTCGGCAAACTTCGACGAAATGAACGCGTTGCTCGGCTTCCTGACTGACAACTGCTGCGGCGGCCGCTCCTGCGCACCGACCGCGGCGCCGGCCCGCAAGAGGAAGGCGCAGTGAAAGGATCCAGATCATGAACGTGCTGTTTCTGTGTACCGGCAACTCGTGCCGCTCGATCCTCGGCGAGGCGACCTTCAATCACCTGGCGCCTGCCAGCTGGACGGCCATGAGCGCGGGCAGCAAGCCCACGGGCAAGGTGCATCCGCGCTCGCTCGCACTGCTGGCACG
Organism: uncultured Gammaproteobacteria bacterium; assembly: GCA_963732375.1. Lineage (GTDB taxonomy): Bacteria > Pseudomonadota > Gammaproteobacteria > Steroidobacterales > Steroidobacteraceae > RPQJ01. Next base: position 606,280 of record CAVSZE010000003.1, on the reverse strand, counting down.
CGAAGGTATCCCGGCCGAGGGCTATCACAGCAAGTCGTGGGACAGCCTGCCGCTCACGCCCGACATCGTCGTGACCGTCTGCGCCAGTGCCGCGGGTGAGACCTGCCCTGCCTACCTCGGGCCGGTACTGCGCACGCACTGGGGTGTCGACGATCCGGCCCATGCCACCGGTACCGACGCGGACATCGACGCCGCATTCATGACCGCCTATCGAATATTGCGGGCGCGCATCGAAGCGTTCCTGGCGCTACCGCTCGACTCCTTGCGGCATGACAAGCCGGCACTCAAGGCTGCGATGGACAAGATCGCGGCTGTCACTGCTTGAAACGGGGAATTTCATGAAGGCCATTCAGATTTTTGATCCGGCACTGTGCTGCAGCACGGGTGTCTGCGGCGTGGATGTCGATCAGGCCCTGGTCGAATTCGCCGCGGATGTGGACTGGCTCAAGAAGCAGGGCGTGACCGTCGAGCGCTTCAACCTCGCCCAGCAGCCACAGGCCTTCGCGAACCACGCCACGATCCGCGACTTGCTGCATGCGCAGGGTGAGGCGGCATTGCCGGCGATTGTCGCGGACGGCGAGGTCAAGCACCGTGGCCTCCCGTATCCGTCGCGGAGTCAACTGGCGCAGTGGGCCGGCGTTACCCCTGCGACTTCCATCTTCACGGAACAGGTCGCCGAGCTGGTGGCCATCGGCGCGGCGATTGCCTCGAACTGTGAGTCCTGCTTTGAGTTCCATTTTGAGCGGGCGCGCAAACTCGGCGTCGCCGATGCCGACGTTCGGCTGGCCGTGGATCTCGCGCAGAAGGTCAAGGACGCCCCCGCTCGCGCCTTGGTGGCGCTTGCGCGCCGGCACCTCGACAAGAAGATCAGTGCGCCGGCCATCGAGGTGGTGTCCGCAAGCAGCGCGCCATCCCAGGGAGCTTGCTGTGGACCCACTGCGGCGGCGCCCGCAACGGGCACACCGTCGAAGTGCTGCTGAGCCGATGAGGCTGTGATGAAGTTCATCGACCAGGCGCCGGCATACCTCTTCTTCACCGGCAAGGGTGGCGTCGGCAAGACCTCGCTCGCCTGCGCCACGGCGGTCAGCCTCGCCGACCCCGGCAAGCGCGTGTTGCTGGTCAGTACCGACCCGGCCTCGAACGTGGGCCAGGTGTTCGGCATCAAGATTGGCAACCAGGTGACTGCGATCGAAGCGGTACCTCGCCTCTACGCGCTCGAGATCGATCCTCCCGCGGCGGCACAGGCCTATCGCGAGCGAATCGTCGGGCCGGTGCGCGGCGTGTTGCCGGATAGCATCGTCAAGGGCATCGAGGAGCAACTCTCCGGAGCGTGCACCACCGAGATCGCCGCGTTCGACGAGTTCACGTCGCTGCTCACTGACGGCAAGCTGGCGGAGGGATTTGACCACATCGTGTTCGACACGGCCCCCACCGGCCACACGATTCGACTGCTGCAGTTGCCGGGCGCGTGGACCAGCTTCCTGGAGGCCGGGCAGGGCGAGGCATCGTGCCTGGGGCCGCTCTCGGGCCTCGAGAAGCAGCGCTCGCAGTATCACGCCGCGGTCGACGCGCTCGCCGACCCGACACGCACCCGTCTGGTGCTGGTGGCTCGCGCGCAGCAGAGCACCCTGCAGGAAGCGGCGCGTACGCAGGAAGAACTCGCCGCGATCGGGCTGAGCCGACAGCATCTGGTCATCAACGGCATTCTTCCCACGAGCGAAGGTCAGGAAGACCCGCTCGCCGCGGCCATCATCGCGCGGGAACAGGTGGCGCTCGATGCTCTGCCCGACACGCTGCGCGTTCTGCCGCAGGATCGCGTGCCCCTCAAATCCTTCAACGTCGTGGGGCTCACGGCATTGCGGTCGCTGCTGCAACCGGACGCGACCGACGCGTCCGATCGGGCTGCCGCGCTGCCCACGCTTGAAGCGCCGTCCCTGGCCGAACTCGTGGATGGAATCGAGGCCGATGGCCATGGCCTCGTGATGCTGATGGGCAAGGGCGGGGTCGGCAAGACCACGGTGGCCGCCGCCATTGCGGTAGGACTGGCCCGGCGTGGTCATGCCGTGCACCTGACGACCTCCGATCCGGCCGCGCACCTCGCGGAGACGCTGAGCGGCTCGCTCGACCAACTCACGGTGAGCCGCATCGATCCCCACGTCGAGACCGAGCGCTACCGCCGGGAGGTCCTCGCGGACAAAGGCGCGCGCCTCGATGCACAGGGGCGGGCGTTGCTCGAGGAGGACCTGCGCTCGCCCTGCACTGAGGAGATCGCTGTCTTCCAGGCGTTCTCCAGGATCCTCCGCGAGGCCGGTAAGCGCTTCGTCGTGATGGACACGGCGCCGACGGGCCACACACTGCTGCTGCTCGATGCCACCGGTGCGTACCACCGCGAATTTGCGCGCCAGGTGGGACCCACCGGCATGCACTTCACGACGCCGATGATGCTGCTGCAGGATCCGAAGCGGACCAAGGTCTTCCTGGTGACCCTGGCCGAGACCACGCCGGTGCTGGAAGCGGCCAATCTGCAGGATGACCTGCGTCGAGCCGGCATCGAGCCGTGGGCGTGGGTCGTCAACAACAGTCTGGCCGCGGCATGTCCTGCTTCACGCCTGCTACGACAGCGAGCGATTGCCGAGGTCGGCCAGATCAAGGCAGTGGCCACCAAATACTCCTCGCGTTATGCGGTGATTCCATTGCTGGCGGACGAGCCGGTCGGCGTGGAGCGCCTGCTGGAGCTGACCGGCAGACCGCGCCTGACTACGCCAGGGGCCAAACGTGCCTGACCATCGTTGCAGGGTGCATTGCGTCTGCGCCAGCGCCCGTTCGCGCGGACTGTAGCTCGCCAGGAGACTCCTCGTGTCCGCACAATGTGAAGTCATCGGCAAGCGTGCCGCTGCAGCGCCGCTCAGCTTCTTTGAGCGGTATCTGACGATCTGGGTCTTCATCTGCATCGTGGTCGGAATTGCTCTCGGGCAGCTCATGCCCAGTGTCTTCCAGGCGGTCGGAGCGATGGAGATCGCCAAGGTCAACCTTCCGGTCGGTCTGCTCATCTGGCTGATGATCATCCCGATGCTGGTGAAAGTAGATTTCAGCGCGCTGCACGAAGTTCGCCAGCACGTGCGCGGCATTGGCGTGACGCTGTTCGTGAATTGGCTCGTGAAACCGTTCTCGATGGGCTTGCTCGCGTGGATCTTCATTCGGAACCTGTTTTCGCCGTGGCTGCCGGCGGAGCAGATCGACAGCTACATTGCCGGCCTGATTCTGCTCGCGGCGGCCCCTTGCACCGCCATGGTGTTCGTCTGGAGTCGACTGACGAACGGCGATCCCATGTTCACGCTGACCCAGGTCGCACTCAACGACTCGATCATGGTCGTTGCCTTCGCGCCGCTCGTGGGACTGCTCCTCGGCATTGCCGCAATCACCGTGCCCTGGGACACGCTCATCACATCGGTCGTGCTCTACATCGTGATCCCGGTGATTCTTGCCCAGCTTTTACGGCGGTCGCTGCTCGCCAAGGGCCAAGCGACGTTCGATGCCGCCATGGCGAAGATCGGCCCGTGGTCCATCGGCGCCCTGCTGCTCACCCTGGTGCTGCTGTTCGCCTTCCAGGGTAAAGCGATCATTGATCAGCCGCTCGTCATCGCACTGCTGGCGGTGCCGATCCTGATCCAGGTGTTCTTCAATTCCTCGCTCGCCTACTGGTTGAACCGGGCGGCCGGTGAGAAGCACTGCATCGCTGGCCCGTCGGCACTCATCGGTGCCTCAAACTTCTTCGAGCTGGCGGTCGCGGCGGCGATCAGCCTGTTCGGTTTCGAATCGGGCGCGGCCCTGGCTACCGTCGTCGGCGTGTTGATCGAGGTGCCGGTGATGCTGCTGGTCGTGTGGGTCGTGAACTCAAGCAACGGCTGGTATGAGGCCGGTATCCGGCAACGAGCCCGATAGCGGACCATGCGACTCCACTTGAATCTGGTCGGATCGTGGTTGGTGACAGGAATGAGTACGTGAGCGCTGCGCACGATCACGACCACGCCCCAGGCAATTTCAGCCGGGCATTTGCGGTCGGTATCGGGCTGAACATCGCGTTCGTCGCCGTGGAAGCTTTCTACGGCTGGAAAATTAATTCACTGGCCTTGCTGGCCGATGCCGGCCATAACTTAAGCGACGTGGCGGGCCTCGCCCTCGCGTGGGCGGGCGGCATGGCGGGACAGCTCGCGCCCGACAATCGCCACACCTATGGCTGGCGCCGCGCATCGATCCTCGCCGCGTTCGCGAATGCCGTCCTGCTGCTCGTCGCCATGGGATCACTTGGATGGGAGGCCATCGCTCGGCTGCGAGTCCCTGTTCAGACCGAGGGACTGACCATGATCGCAGTGGCCGCGGTCGGCGTCATCATCAACGGTGCCACTGCAATGCTGTTCATGTCTGGACGGTCACGCGACCTCAATATCCGCGGTGCGTTCCTCCATATGGCCGCCGATGCGCTTGTGTCGCTCGGAGTCGTGGCCGCCGGTGCCCTGTACATGTGGACCCACTGGGGTTGGCTCGACCCAGCGGCCAGCCTTGCAATCGCGGTGGTCATCGTCGTCGGTACGTGGCGCCTGTTCCGGCAGAGTCTTCACCTGATGTTTGACGGTGTGCCGGACTCCGTCGACCTCGCTGACGTGCGGGCGTACCTGCTGTCGCAGCCCGGCGTCGAGAACGTGCACGATCTGCACGTCTGGGCCATCAGCACCTCGGACATCGCACTGAGCGTGCACCTGCGCATGCCCGGCGGCTATCCAGGCGATGCGTTCATGGATTCCGTTGCTGCCGAACTGCACGAGCGCTTCGAAATTTCCCACCCGACGATTCAGATCGAGACTGCGCAGAAGTGCCATGGCTGCGAACAGCCACTGCGACAGGGATGATCAAGTGTCACGCCGGCACGTATTGGCGAGGGTGCGCTCCCGAGGCCGCAGCCACTGCGCACGCCGTTAGCTGTGCTTTGGCGGATCGTTCTCGTCCTCCGCGCGGAGGACGCCGGCCGCGAACAATTCCGCCTTGGTTTCGGGCGAGAATTCGAACCGGATGCCTTCTCCGGTAAGTTCCTTCAGTACCGGCAAACAGATACCACAGCAGTGACCTTCCACGCGGAAGGCCTCCGGATCGATCGCTGGACCTTTAATGTCGGTCATTGAAGCTCTCCACCCAACTATTTCGCGATCGGGCCATCACTCGCCACTCTGGTGGAATTGTCCCGCGAAATGTATGCCGGGCGCATCCGTGGAAGTGGGTGGCGTCGTGAATGCCAGGTCCGGTCTGCGCACCCGAGTGACCAAGACCGGGCATTCTGACAGGGCCGTGAACGGCCGCTTCTGATGACCCGACGGACCGCATTGGGTCGTTTCGTCCCGTACAGCGTCCGCTTTGAGGCGCCGCGCATAGGGGGCGGGCTCCAGTCGGACCCTACGGGCCCCAAAACGGGCCGACCATCGGACTGCCGGAAATCAGATCGGTCGACCTTCCGGCCTGCTGGGGACCAACGCGGGTATCTGGAATGCGGATCAAGCGTCAAGTCGGCGACCGATTGGGCATACTTCGCCTCATGCCCTTGATCAATTCCCTTCGCCGGGTGCTGACAGCCTACGCCTGCGGACTGACGCTACTCGCGACACCCGCAATGGCGGTGGCGCCCGAGGCCCCTGCGCCCGTCGCAGTGGGGCAGCCATTGCCGGACGTGGTAATGAGTGGCCTGAACGGTCCGCAGCGATCGCTCTCCAGCTACCGCGGCCGCCCGCTGATCATCAACGTGTGGGCCAGTTGGTGCGGACCCTGTCGCGCCGAGGCGGCTTCGCTTGAACGCCTGGCGTGGAGCGAGGCCGGCAGCCGGTACGTTGTGATCGGCATTTCAACCGACGATTACCGTGACGCGGCGTTGAAGTGGCTCAGGCACTCGAACGCCACGGTGAGTCACTACATCGATTCCCGGCTGACGCTCGAGCACATGCTCGGCGCCTCTACGATCCCGCTGACGGTGCTCGTCGACGCGAGCGGTCGTGTCGTCGCGAGGTTTCATGGCGCCCGGCAATGGGACAGCGCTGAATCGATCCGGGTGATCGAGCGCGCGTTCGCGGGCGCCGGCCGTCCAACGCCGACACGCTAGGCGCCTGCACGTTCGCTCCTTCTGCTGCGCCGAGGAAAATGCCTGTGTAATTAGGTACATATGGCTGCCAAGCGGTGCACCTATACGGCCGGGACTGGCTTAGATTCCAGTATTGAGATCTGTCCTGTCGGCAGGGGCGCTGTCGCGAGAGTCCATGCGGATCGATCGCTACATCCACGACGAACGCCTCACCTGGGGCGCCGGCTTCGTGCTGCTGCTGGTCGCAACTGCACACATGGCGGGCATCGCGGGCCTGCTAACCGCGCGTCCTCCGGACACTTCCAATGATGCGCCTCCGCTCTTCCAGGTCAGCCTCGAGCGGTTGCCGCCGCCGCTGCCGCGCGCAGAGCAACCAGAACCCGTCGGCGGCGTGCAGGACGAGGCCAAGACCGCGCCGCGCAAGACTCGACCGGTCCCGATCCTCGTGGACACGCCGACCACGAACCCCGTCCCGCCGGACACGCAGGTGAAGAAATACGCGATCGGCGACGAACTGCTCGAAGGCGAGTCGGGACCGCCGAGTCCGCCCGGAGCGGAAGTCGACGGCATCGGCGATCAGGCGCATGACCAGCCGGTCGTCCAGTCGAAGGTCGCGCTTCAGCGCATGAAACCCCCGATCTATCCGCCAAAGTGCCTGCGGTCGGGTACCGAAGGCGTGGTGAAGGTCCGGGTGCTCGTGGGCGAAGACGGCTCGCCCCAGGAAATCTCGCTCGCGAAGTCCAGCGGTGACTCCGCCCTCGATGAAGCGGCATTGACTGCCGTGCGTGACTGGATCTTCGTGCCTGCCATGCGCAATGGCATGCCGGTGCGCTCGTGGGCCGTCGTACCGATCGAATTCAAGCTGATTAATTGAAGGGAACTCCGTATGCATACCACCGAAGCCCTGACGACGATGAGTTTCGCCAACTTCCTGCGCGAGACGGACGCCATTGGCATGTTCGTGTTCGGCCTGCTGGTGTTCATGTCGATCGTCTCCTGGTACTTCATGATCATCAAGTTCGTGCGGGCGGCGCGCATCCGGACCCGGTCGAACCAGGTCGTGTCCTCGTTCTGGAAGACGGGGCCCGAACAGGCCATCGCCTACCTCGAGCAGCAGCCCGACTGGGAACCCTTCTCGAAGATCGCGCTCGATGCCGAGTTCGCAATGAACCACCACGACCAGCTCACCGAGGACCGGCTCGCGGGTACGCTGCACCGCGCGGAATTCCTCGACCGCTCGCTGCGCAGCGCAATCAATCGCGAGATGGAGCGCCTGGAGACGGGACTGACGTTCCTGGCAACCGTCGGCAGCACGGCGCCGTTCGTGGGCCTGTTCGGCACGGTGTGGGGAATCTTCCACGCGCTGGTGCGTATAGGCGCGACCGGGGAAACGTCGCTGGACCAGGTGGCGGGCCCGGTCGGAGAGGCGCTGATCATGACGGCGCTTGGTCTTGCAGTCGCTGTGCCGGCGGTGCTCGGCTACAACCTGCTCGTGCGCAACAACCGCGTGATCATCGCCAGCTTCCACGCCTTCGCGGAGGACATGCTCGCGTACCTGACCACGGGCGCGCGGGTTCCGTCGTCGATGGATCACCATCGCGCCCATGCGAAGAAAGCAGCCTGATCACACCCGGAGGGTGCCATGGCATTCAGCGGACTCGGCGGCAGCGGACAGCCACACTCGACCCCGATGGCCGAGATCAACACCACCCCGCTCGTGGACGTCATGCTGGTGCTGCTGATCATCTTCATGATCACGGCCCCGCTGCTCGCGCACAAGATCAAGATCGACCTGCCACAGGCCTCGACGGTGCTGCTCGAGGAGAAGCCGGACACGATCGTGATATCGCTGCTGCCGGACGGCGCGATGTACCTGAACGACGTGCCCATCGATCGCAAGACCATGGTGGAAAGGCTGGCGTCTGAGGCGCAGCGCAAACCGCAGCCGGAGTTGCACCTGCACGTGGACCGTACGACCCAGTTCCACGTGCTCGCGAGCATCATGGCGGACGCGCAGAACGCCGGCATGGTGAAGGTCGGACTCGCCACGGAACCGCTTAAAGACCGGCCGAAGCCGTAGTCGCGGGGGACTCGCATGCCGTTGACCGTGACGCTCGAAATCTCCGACCCGGAACTCGATCATTTCCGATCCGTGATGCACAGGACGCGGGAACGCGCGGCCAAACGATCGCCGCAGGAAATTTCCGCCGCGGCGCGCTGTGCCGTGGCGCGCCTGGCATCGGGCACGCACTCGCCGTTCGTCGTGAATCGGCTGCGCAAGGTCAAGGCGCTGGTCGGAATGCTCGAGGACGAGGAATGGCAACTGCCGGAGCCCGGGCGCACCCGTGTGCTGGAGGGGCTTGCCTATATCGCCGAGTCGCATGACCTGGTGCCCGACGACGTGCCAGTCCTGGGGCTGGTGGACGACGCGATCATGATCGAGCTGGTGCTGCGCGAACTGCGGCATGAACTGGAAAGCTACGAGGAATTCGACGAATTCCGCAGGGAAGAGGCGGCGAGGCGTGCCGCCGCCGGATTGCACAAGGCAGTCTCCCGCGAGGACTGGCTGGGTTCGCAGCGGCGCGCATTGCACGATCGCATGCGCGAGCGCAGGGCGCGCGACCAGGAACGCGGCGCGCCAGGCTTCGAGCTGATAACGCGATTCTGAAAGCCGCGGCGCCGCGATGCCGGGACGCCGTAACCGGAGAGCCGACGGACCTCGACCGCCGACTATCCAGCCGAAAACCTTCAAGCCACCTTCTTCGCCACTGCCAGGTGCGACTGGTCGAGGAACTTGTCGAAGTAGATCTCGGGCTCCTGCACGCCACCAGCCTTGAGCCCGCCGATGCAGCTGTCGATCATGCCCGGCGGCCCGCAGAGGTAGGCATGCTGGGCACCTGGAGTATCGCCGAACACCTCGGCCAGGTGTTCGACGATCAATCCTCGTCGACCCTGCCACGCGCTCTCGGCCGGCTCATTGGCAAGGACCGGCACGAAATCAAAGCGGACCGGCCATTCGCTGCGCAACGCGTCGATCGCGTCGAGCATGTACAGGTCCGCCTGGGAGCGCGCACCGAAGACAAGCGTGACCTCGCGCGGCCGCTTGAGCGACTGCAGGGCACCCTGGAGCATCGACAGTACCGGCGCCAGGCCGCTGCCACCGGCAATGCAGAGCATCGGTGCCGACGACTCGCGAAGGACGAATTCGCCGAAGGGCGCATTCACGTCCAGTGAGTCGCCGACCTTCGCGTCGCTGAACAGCCAATCCGTAAAACGGCCGCCCGGCACCTTCCTGATGAAGAACTCGGCGTGACGGGACGTCCCGTTGGCATCCGGGACGTTGGCAAAGGAGTAGCTGCGCTTCACGCCAGCAGCACTGCCTTCCGTCGGGGAAAGTTCGCAGTACTGGCCCGGCGTGAAGGCGAGCGCGTGCTCGAGCTCCAGCGTGACGTGCACGATGTCGTGCGTCAGCGGCACCATGTGCGTGATGTGCGCCTGGCTCTGCCTGGTCTCCACCAGCGTGCTGGCTTCCCGCAGTTGCACGTCGACCTCGATGTCGCTCTGCGGAATGCTCTGGCAGGCCAGCACGTAGTTGTCGCGCAGTTCCTCGGCCGACAGGATGTAGCTCTTGTCGGTCAGTTCCTTGACCTTGCCCTTGACCAGGCGACACTTGCACGCACCGCAGCCTCCCGCACGACAATCGTGCGGGAAGGCGATGCCCTGGTTCAGCGCCGCCTGCAGCAGGGTTTCTTTCGATCCCACGCGCAACTCGACACCGGCCGGTGCGATCCGTGCACCGTACGAGGCGGGCTTCTTGGCAAACAGGCTGGACAACATGACTGGTCTCCGTGGTGGCGCGGTTCGCCGGGCTCAGGCGGCGAGCGGCGTGGCCAGGTTCAGGCCGCGCATGCCGGACTTCAGGCTCGCTTCACGCGCCAGTTCGCGCTCGGCAGGCGTCGCGTGCGAGCGATCCCACTCATTGAGCGCCGGCGTCATCAGGTGCTTGAACAGCGGCGGGATGAGTGTCACCGGCATCATCGTCAGGTATCCGCCGGGCAGGTTGGGCGCCTCGGGCATGGCATCGAGCGTCCAGTAGGCCGCGTCGGCCTCGGCGTGGTGGTGCGAGTGGCGTGCCAGGCTGTAGAGCACGTTGGTGCTCATCCAGTGGTTCGAGTTCCACGAGTGGCGGGGCTGCACCGGCTTGCCGGGCTCACGCACCATGCCGTAGTGGGCGAAGTAGTTCTGGATCTCGAGCAGTTCCTTGCCGATGAAGGCGATCACCACCCAGGCCGCGAGCCCGATGAAGCCTGCCAGCGCAAATGCCGCAATCGCAGGCACGAGATTCTGCAGGTTGCCACGCATGAAGGGGCTGGCGAGCGGGTTCCACACCGACTTGCCGAACTTGGCCAGGCGAGCCTTCTCCATCTGGTAGGCGTGGACATACGAATGAATCGTCGAGCGCCAGGCGAACGCATAGAAGCCCTCGCCGCGACGTGCCGTGGCCGGATCGTCGGGTGTCGCGACTCGCGCGTGGTGGCCGTAGACGTGCTCGATGGCAAAGGAGGTGTCCGCCGTGAACGTGAGCAACCAGCGCCCGAGCATGACGTCCAACGGGCGTGAGGTGCGGTGCGTCAATTCGTGGCCGGCGACTGTGCCGCCCAGTGTGTTGAGCAGGCCCAATGAGAACATGCCACCGAACCATTGCAGCCAGTGCGACGTCGCTTCGCGGCCGGCAAACAGGTCGATTCCGGAATGGGCGCGAACCCACTCACCGATATGCGCGACATCGCCGCTGCCCAGCATCCAGAGCAGGGCGCCGTTCAGTACGACCAGCAGCGGGAGGATGGAGTACACGGGGAGATTGAAGACCGGGCTTTCGGAATCGATGGCCGCACTCAGGTCCCTGGGCAGTAGCCAGTCGCCCAGCATGAAGACGACGAACAGGCCGGCGGCCGGCGCCCAGAGCCACCAGCCGCCGCCGGCGATGGCGAGAATCGACAGGACAATGGCGAGCGGCATGAGCCAGCCCTTCAGAAGTTTGATCAGCATGATTTCTCCGGCAATCTGGTAGAGGTTTCAGGGAACGCCAGGTGACTGAATCCAGTGCACATGGCTAACCGAGGCGCGCATGTTAGGGAGGTGGTGGTGGGGCGTGAATATCACTTCATGACGCTAAACTAGTCATTTAGTGACATACTATGCAGATGAGCCATCCGGCCGACTCGCTGCCGTGCCCCAGTGCCTACTCACGCCTGCTGCTGCAACGCTGGCCAACGGCGACGGAGCGCCTGCTTGCCGGGACCGGGCTTTCGCCTGAAATGCTGGTTCACCATGGCGTGATCACCGTGTCCCAGCAGTTGCAGGTGCTGCGCAACGCTCGCGTGCTGGCCGGCCGGGACGACTGGGCGCTCGACTTCGGACGGCAGCTCAACATCAACAGCCACGGTCCGCTGGGTTTTGCCTCGATAAGCGCGCCGACACTCGGCGCGGGCATCGAGACGCTGGGGGCGTTCGCGCGTATTCGCGCTCCCTACCTCGACTTCAGCGCAATCGAGCAGGGTCGCCAGCTGATCCTGCGTTTCGACACGTCGCGTTACCCACTGGGCGACCTCGAGGTTCCACTCGTCGAGATCCTTCAGCAGATCGGGCTGTCCTACGTCCGTGCTGTACTGGGGGAGGGAAATTCGGATGCGACGCTGTGTTTTTCTTATGCCGCACGTGGACATGCCAGCCGTTACCGCGAGGTATTTGGCAGCCGGTGCGAGTTTTCCGCCGGCTTCAATGGTCTTGCCCTGCCCGCAGCACTGAAGGCGCTGCCCTGCCCATTGCATGACGAGAAGATCTACCGTTCATCCCTTTCCCGCTGCCGGGAAGCCCTCGCCGGCGTGCTGGCCGAGGGCGACGTGGTGGCGCGGGCAACCCATTGGCTCGCGGCGCACTTCGAGCACATCGCGACGAACCGCAAGTTCACGAGCCTGCCGCGGCTGGAACAACTGGCAGAAGCCTGGGGCGTCACGCCGCGCACCGTGATTCGGCGACTGGCCGAGAGGGGCGCTCGCTTCGGTGACCTGCGTGCTGCCCAGCAACTCGAGATGGCGCGCCGCATGCTCGATGACGCCGGCTATAACGTCAGCGAGATCGGCTACCTGCTCGGCTATGGCGATCCGGCGAACTTCGGGCGCGCGTTCAAGCGGCTTACCGGGCACTCACCAAGCGAATACCGGAGGCGCACGCGCTGATCCTGCGTTAACGCAACTGAACCGCGCCCCGGTCACCGAGCCGAATCCATCGCCTTCGCCTTGGCGAACTGGTCCTCCGCCTCATCCGTCTTGCCGAGTTGGCGCAGGACGGTGCCGAGAGCGTTGTGCACGGCTGCGCTCGGCTTCTCCGCGAGCGAGAGTTCGTAGTAATGAGCCGCTTCCTCGAGCTTGCCCTGCTTCGCCAGCGCACCTGCGAGGTTGTTGTACGCGGGCGTGAATTTCGGATCCACGTCGATCGCCTCGCGAAATTGCGCAATCGCCTCATCCGTGCGGCCTTGTCGGGCGAGGACGTATCCCAGGCCATTGTGGGTCTCGGCGGTGGATTTTCCAGCGAGCGCCAGGCGGAACTGGGCCTCGGCCTCCCCGAATGCACCCGCCTGCGCGAACATGACCGCCAGGTTGAAGTGCGCCGAGGCACAGTTCGGGTCCAGCTCGAGCGCCTTCAGGTAATCGGTGCGCGCTTCGTCCGGGCGGCCCAGCCGTGCCATGACGAATCCGAGGTCGCTGTATATTTCCGCCTTGGGCTCGAGCTCGAGCGACCTCTTGTAGTGACCGGCCGCTTCCTCCAGCCGACCGAGCTCCACCAGCGCGAGCGCCATGTTGTTGTGCGATTTCACGTTATCTGGATTGGCCGCCAGGGCCTTCTCGTATTCGGCCACCGCCTCATCGCTCCGCCCGGCCTGGAACAACGTCCATCCGAGCGCGTTGTGCAGCTCGGTGTCGTTCGGTGCAAGCTCGAGTCCGTGCCGATAGAGCCGTTCCGCGCCTTTGTGGTCCCCGGTGTTCTCGTTGGCCGTTCCGGCGCGCAGGAACGAGTACGGATCGAGGAACTGTTCGCGAATATCCGCGATGGCGTCGCCCGGCAGCTTGACGAATTCGGGGATGTTCGCCGCCCGGTCGGGCGAGGTGAAGCGCTCGAGCAGCACCGGCGGGCTGTCGTTCCCGTTCTCGTCGATGTGCGTCAGGAACAGCTGCGTGTACGCAGTGTTCACCTTCGAGGAGAAGACCAGCCAGCGGCTGTTCGATGACCAGCTGTGCCAGGAGTTCATGCGCGAAGTGTTGTAGCGGAGGCGTCGCGCGACGCCGCCCGCGGCCGGTACGATGTACAGCTCGCTGTCCGGCTGCAGCAGCATGTAGCTCCTGGCCTTGCAGAAGATGATCCACTTCCCGTCCGGAGAGTACTTCGGGAAGAAGTTGCTCATCCCGTCGCCCGAGGCGCCTTGCAGCGGCTGCGGCGTTCCGCCTTTGCCGTCGTTGAACGGGATCCGGTACAGGTCGTAGCGAAACGGCTTCTTGTCGACGGTGAATTCCGGTACATCCTTGTTATCGACGATGGCGCTGTTTTTCTGCTCGAGGCGCTCGGCGCGGTAGGCCTTCGACCGGGCGAACACGATCTCCTTGCCGTCGGGGCTCCACACCGCGTTGGTCTGGACGTACTGCGGGTCGTCGGCTCCCGGCAATGCCGAGAACGTCTTCGTCTCCCGGTCGTAGACGACGAGAATGCCCTTGATGGGAAAGAACAGCTGCGAGAACCAGATGTCCGGCACGGCGACGAACACGGACCGATCCTTGACGGTGCTGATCACGTACCGTCCCGTCGGAGAGACCCGCGACAGCAACCCGAAGGTGAGTTCGCCGTCTTCACGCTTGTATTCGTCCCACGTGATGATCTTAGCGTCGTCGAGCACCATGTGCTTCGACACGGGCAGGATGGCGTAAGCGCCCTTGTCGTTTCCGTAGTCGACGTCGAGCCCGAGCGTGCTGCCGTTGTCCGCGAACGAGTGACAGTTGCCGCACACGGGCAGGTTCTGCAGCACGATCGGCGGGCCAGCCTCTTCGTCGATTGTTCCGTAGCGCCAGCGGATGCGGGACGGATCCTGCACCGCCGTCAGGAACGGAAGCGGAACCTCTCGATAGAACAGCGAATCGCCGACCTTGTCCTTCGATGTTCGAATGTGCACGCTCGCCGATGTCGAGACGCGCTTCGCCTGGCCGATGTCCTCGACGATCACCTCGGCATCGCGCTCCAGGCTTCGTTGCTTGATCTGCTTCCAGTCCTGCTCCGACGGTCGCCAGTGCGGCGCGTCGACTGAAGCCCGCAGCACCTCGCCGCCGGTGTGGTCGCGAACTACGACGTTCCAGCGACCAGCGTTTCCTGTCTTGTCCTCCCATACGAAGGTCGGTGCGACACTCTCGGGGGGGAACAATGTTCCTTCCAACGGATAAGTGATCTGCAGTCCTGCATCGGCCGCATTGATCACGGCGGCGAAGAACAGGCCCGCAGCAAGGCCCGCCGCAATGACGGCGGCGACCACGACCGAACGGCGTGCCTGCGGCATTTTCACTGGTTAAGCCCGTGCTGTTTCGAGAGGCAGGATCGCGACGGCTTCCGTCTCGCAGAGAAGCTCGGGCCGGCACAGTGGGGCCTGGACGAGCGCGCAGGGGAACTTGTCGAAGCCGCGCTCCCGATACATCGAAAGCAGCACCGGCGCATCGCCAGGGTTCTTCAGGTACGTGATCCCGGACACCAGGTTCTCAAAGCCCGCCCCTTGCTGGGCAAGCAGCGTTTCAATGTTTTCCAGCATGCGATCAACCTGGGCCTCGAAATTTCCCACGTGGACGGTTCGGCCCGCTTCGTCGAGACTCGCAGTTCCGGAGATGGAAAGCGTCACCTTGTTCGCCTCGGTGATCCGCAGGCCGCGCGAGAAGTCCGCGCCGTAGCTCCAGGCCTCGTTGAGCTTTGGTGTGGACATCACCGTCAGGTCGAGCGCTCGGGGCGACTGCATGGCCTGGAGACTCAGCGAGAAGTCGTGCCCATCGGGGAAGGGTATGCCCTGGACACCGGTGCTGGCGGGCCGTAGCTCGATGCCGCGGTCCCGGAAGAACTCGCGTCGGGCCTTGTTCAGGGCGTCGTAGTCGCGGTCGATGTCGCGCAGGTGGATCCAGGCGCGGGTGACGTCGCTGAACTCCATGCCACACTGGTGGAGCAGGCGCTCCGCTGCGCAAAACATCTCGAACGCCTGTTCGAACGCGTTGCCACCGACGCCGTAGACGTTTGTCGTATGGAGCGAAACCTGGTCGCCGAGCCGAACCAGCCGCGCACCGGAGCGGGCGCATCCCTCGCACGCACACGACGGCACGGCCCGGACGTCGCGCACCGACCATGTGTCGCGCCGGCGAGGGACCACGGCCCAGGCCGCGAGCTCGACGCCCGAGCCCTGGCCAACGGGCGCCTGCTGGATGAACGCGGGCAGCGGCGCATCGGCGCCCTGGCCCAGCTCAGCGAGAACCCGCGTCCGGACATCGAGCACCTGCGGGAGCTCGCGCCGGATGTCGCGCAGGAAGAGCGTTTCGCTGGCCAGGTCCCGGAACGACGACTGATGGGCGGCAAGCTGTTCCGCCAACGCCCGGTAGGCCGCCTCGGCCTGGTCGGCCGTATCCGGCGATCGGTCGTCTGTTCGACAGAGGACTACGAGTTCGTCCGCCTCCGGGCCGGCGAACCGGTGGAGGACGGTCGAACTCGCGGCTTGTTGCAGTACGTCACGTCTCAAGAGACGTTTCGATTGCACGCCGAGGCGCCTACCCCCCGTATCCGCCGTGACCGCCGTGACCGCCGTGACCGCCACCATGATCGCCGTCGTCGTCGTGTCCATGGCCGTCGTCGTGCTCGTCATCGTCGCACATGGGAAGACCAGTCGCGGGCACCGCGACGATCAGGGCGGGAGCGTTGTTGGGAGCCTTGTTGCCGCTCTGGCAATTGTGCGTTCCCGGGGGCAAAGGTCCGAAGAAATCCGCACCCAGGTACAGGATGTCCGATGCTGGCAGCACGATGCCCGGCCCCAGGACCAGGTCCTCGCCAGTGTGGTTGCCGGCAAACCTGTTGCCTTCGATCTCGTTGTAGTCCAGTGCCGTGTCCTCGAAGCCCGGCGGCAGCGCAGTCGCCTGGCAGCCCGGATCGCCCAGCGCAACGCACCAGTCGACCATGCCGATGCCGACGAAATCGTTGTTCTCGATCCTGTTCCCTTCGACTTCCACGCGGTCGACGCCCAGGATCAATATGCCCAGGCCGGGTGGCAGCAGCGCAACCTCTCCTCCTTCCGCGGTATTTTTTACGTTGTTGTCGTGCACGTAGTTCCTGGAGATCTGCCAGTTGCCATAGGGTCCCTGCGGCCAGTTCTCCTGCGGCAACCCGGCCGCCGAGGGATGGTAGAGGCCGATACCCACCGTGTTGTCGTGGATGTGGTTGTTCTCCATCGTGACATTCTTCGAGATCGTCACCTCGAGACCCGTCGGGCTGAGGTAGAGCTCATTCTCGATGACACGAACGTTCTGTGAAGCCTCGATCCACATCGCACTGTCCTTGGCACCGTAGGCGACGTTCCTCTTCACCTGCCCGTTCGCGGAAAGGGTCGGCCAGATTCCGTTCTCCTCGTTGTTGATCGACGTGTTGTTCTCGATGTTGAAGTTCTTCACGTGCGCCAGCTTGATGCCGTTGTTCGAAAAACCCTCAACGATGAAGCCCTTGATCTCGAGACCGTTGATATCTTTTCCAGCGGTGCCCTCGGCGACGATGCCGTCCGTCAGGCCCATGCCCGGGGCCGACAGAATGCGAACCACGCCATCGGCAGTCAACGTGAGGCTCTTGTTGATCAGTACGGCGGCGCAGCCATTGGACTCCTGCTCGTCGCTGTAGGGGCTGCAACTTTCGTAATAGTCGCCGGCTAGAACCTTGATCGTGTCGCCGGGCCTGGCGGCATCGACTGCTTTCTGAATCGACTGTCCGGGCCTGACCGTGATCGACTTGTCAGGCTTGCCTCCATTCGAATGGGCAGTAGCCGCCATCGGCGAAGCCACGAGAGCCAGAGCCAGGACCACAGCCGCACAGTTGCTCAATTGAGCCGAATTCATGAACCTTCTCCCCTGAGCCTTCGCAGGCGTCTTTTAGTTCGACTTGGATGTCATCTGTATATCTGTATATGGCGCGGACGAAGGACAGTCAAGGCAAGTTTTGCGGAACCCCTGCATGCCCAAGCGAACACATGTATGCGGGGCGGCTTTCTCGGCATCGAAGCATGACCAGACTGTGCGTCCAGAGCTTCTCGGAGTCAGCACGTTACATAATGCAGGAGTGGCAAACCTTTGGGTGCCGGCCGCTGGTCAAGGATGGATGCTCGTTGACACCGCCCGCAAGCTCCCCCGGCCGGTGAACAGGGTGATGCTGGATTCTCCCGCGGAGAACGGGAGAGGAGACGAAGAAATCGAGGTTCAAGGAATCGCAGATTTTCGCGGTCCTGGAGAAAGGCGAGCCCGCATGGCGCCGGAATTGTCTACCGCTGCCCGATCAGGCCGAGATACCTGCCGATATTGGATCGCGCGACGTCTTCATAGCGCACGCGAAAGAAGTCGGTGGCGAAAACCGACTCTCGTTCCAGCAGTCCATTCAGGAACAGCGCCTGCTGGACGGCGTATTGTTCTTCGGACAGGTGCGGTCGCTCGGCGCGCACGGCCAGGCTGTCCGCGAGGAACAGGTCCCAAGGCAAGCCGAAGCTCGAGAGATCGATGTCCACCATGTAGCTCTCGTCGGCCTGTCGAGGCGCCTGGCCCGCTTGCGTCACGAGGACCAGGCGCTCGACGTCGTGCACCAGCGATGGCGTCGTCACCGGCGCGGCGAGTTCCCGGAAAAGCGCCGCACTCCTGGCTTCGTTGTCCCTGGCCAGCGGGTCATAAACACAATCGTGAAACCAGATCGCCAGGTTGAGGGCGTTGACGTCGGGAAGCAGTTCCGCCATCAGCCGAGCCTGGCCCAGGCAGTGATTCACGTGACCGATGGTGTGGTAATGCCGGCCAGGCTCGGCGTAGAGATCGAGCAGTGACTGGCAGATGCGCTCTGCGTTCGCTGGCTGGTCTTCGGAAACGCCCAGCCAGAGATCGATAAAGTCGCTTTTCAGCCGGTCTTTCATCCCAGCCCGGCCTGCCTGAGACCGGCCGTGCGAAGCTCCGCGGCTGCTTCGTCCCTGGAAATCAGCCGGATGACGTTCGACCACGAAATGCCCGGGCGCGCGATGTCGAGCGGGCAGCGATCGACCAGCGCGCGCGCTTCGTCGGTTCGCCCGAGCTGCGCCAGCGCATTCACGGCGTGCAGCCACGCCAGCGTGAGACTGGGGCTGAAGTTCACGGCGTCGCGTGCCGCCGCCAGCGCGCCTTCGAAGTCGCCGTCGCAGGAAAGTGCCACTGACCTGTGCAGGAACCAGAAGGGCCTGCCCGGGTGCTTGTGCGCGCCAGCCAGCAGCCTGTCCAGTATCGCCCTGATCTCAGCGAGGTGTGCCGGGGATGTCGACGGGGCGAGCACCCAGCCCAGGTAGCCGTAGGCACCGTCGTCGTACAGGTTGAGCTCGAGCGCACGACGCAGCACGCGCTCGCCCTGTTCGTGCTCGCCGCAGATCGCGAACACATGCCCGGCGTACTTCAGGACCACAGGATCATCGGAGCAGAGCACCAGCGCCCGCTCGACTCCCTTCAAGGCCTCGCCGCGCGCGATGGCAGCATCGCTGGCGTAGCCATTGACGATTTCCTCGGCGATCGCGGAGGCAAGCAAGGCATGCGCGTGACCGTTGTCGGGGGCGAGCGCCAGCGCACGTTGCGCTTCCGCCTTCGCGGCGACGATTGCGCTGCCACTGCTCTGCAGCAGCGTCTGCCGGCCGGCCTCGACCACGCTCCAGCTGTCACCGCGAGCCGCGGCGTCCTGCGCGGACGCGCGACCCAGTCGCAGGAATTCACCACTCAACGCGCGCGCGATATCTGCCGCGGCCGTATCAGGCTGGAGGACCCCGGACTCGTCCGGCGTCACGGTCGTGCTCCAGGTCTGTCTGCCGGTTTCGCCCTCGATCAATTCCACGCTGAGCACCAGGCCATCCCCGGTGCCGGAAACGCTGCCCGTGACGATGAAATCGGCGCGAAGAGCGCGGGCAATGGCGCGTATCTCCAGCGACTGCAGGCTGGCGTCGAAACTGGCGCGGCGGGACAGCGCATCCAGCCCCGGGAAGCGACTCAGCGCCGAGATCAGCTTGTTCGGGATGATCGAACAGACGGGCCGGGCCGCCCCGGCCGAGTCGAGGTCGTCGAAGGGCAGCACCGCGACCACCGACTTGCGCTGGCTCGACGACTCGCGTGCCTGGACGCCGCGCATGCCGAGCGTGCTGATCGTGGCTCGAATGCCTTCCGCAAGCTCCTCGAGCCCCGGGTGGTCCGGGTTGCCGGTCCAGTCAACCAGCGAGGCGGCGTGAATACGATTGAAGGGCAGGGGAATCGACAGCCTGACGTCCAATGAGACCGGCACCAGTCGATTTGCCTCGAATCCGGCCATCGCTTCGCTCAGCACCCAGTTGGACGCGACGGACGTCCGGGACCAGACCACGACCACGCAGTCCGCGGCAGCGAGTTCTCGCTCGAGACGCCGGTCGTAGGCTTCGCCGACCTCGAGCTGGCGGTCCC
The DNA here is from genome assembly GCA_963732375.1 of uncultured Gammaproteobacteria bacterium. GTDB lineage: Bacteria > Pseudomonadota > Gammaproteobacteria > Steroidobacterales > Steroidobacteraceae > RPQJ01. The sequence goes on along the minus strand of CAVSZE010000003.1, from coordinate 586,408 downwards.
ACCAGACCTCCCAGCCCTGGCCGCGAAGGAAATCCACGAGAGGCGCGATCAGCCGGCGGTCGTCCGAGGCGTAGCTGACAAAGAGCTTGGCAGATCTGGATTCGGCGGTTACCAAATCGCGGCCTTCGATCCGGATGGCGGGAGCCAAGTGTAGTGAATCCGGCCGCCGGCGTCAGGGGCAAGCCGCCACAGGCCACCCATGCAACCGAGCATGTGCCGGCGCCGTGGCGTCGCGCCGGCACGGGCATCGCAGGCTCAATGCACGGAAGCTTGTGCTAGTGTCCGCAACTCGCCTCGCCAGCTGAGGGTGGTTCAGCGGCAGGGCGGAATTGACCAGGGCGGGGACCCCGGAATGAAAACAACAGGTATCTCGCGCGATGCGCGCATCGTGGTCGTTGGGGCGGGCGCTGCCGGACTGTGTACCGCCTGGTACCTGAAGTCGGCGGGCTTCAGGCACGTACAGGTGCTGGAGAAGTCGCCACGGCTCGGCGGCAAGTGCCGATCCTTGACAGTGGATGGCCAGTCCTTCGACCTGGGCGCGAACTACATCACGTCCGCCTACACGCGGGTGCGTGAGCTCGCGGCGCACGTCGGCGCAACCATGTACACGGAGAAGGCCGGTCACGCGATCAACGTCAAGACCGGCGAAATGCGTTCCATCCTGGCAGAGGTGTTGAGCCGCACGTCGTTTTTCACGCTGGCCTGGCAGTCGCTGCGCTATCTTTTCATCCGCTGGCGGATTGGCGGCCTGCTGTCGCCGGCAAAGCCCGGCTTTGGCCACGTGCGCGACTGTCCGGAACTGCAGGGGAGCTTTGCCGACTGGCTGCGCCGGCACCGGCTGGATGCCTTGAGCGAGATGTTCCAGATTCCGCTGACGCTGATGGGGTACGGCGACCTGGACGACATTGCCGCAGCGTACGGACTCACCTACATGAGCCCGCGCACGTTCCTCAACCTGGGGATGTTCGCCGCCAACGCGCCGCTGCGCCGCTGGCCCAAGCGGTTCACGCAGGGCTACGGCCGCATGTTCGAGCGACTGGCGGCTGAAGTCGACGTGCTCACCGGCGTTGAGATCGAGAAGATCACACGGGACGGGCAGGTTCGCATCCAGTACCGGTTGCTCGAGCAGCAACTCGAGAAAGACGCCACGGTCCACGAGACGGCGACCTTCGACTACCTGGTCCTGGCTTGCCCGCAACTGCCGGACGTGCTCGAGTTCCTCGATCTGAGAGACAAGGAAAGGAAGCTGTTCGAGCAGGTTGTCGTCAACCCGTTTTTCGTCACGACCTACATGGCGCCCGGCACCGAGCGCGTCGCCGCGGTCACGTTCTCATTGCCGGAGCCCGCGCTTGGCCAGCCGCACGTTGTGACGCGCCAATACCCGGAAAGTAATTTCATCTCGATCTATTCGCGGGGTGATTGCGGAAACAGCATCGGCAGGAAGGAAATCGAGGCCAACAACCGCAGTTTCCTGAGCGAAATTGCCGCGCAGGATCCCGATGCGGCGGCGATGAACATTGACGACTGGGCATATTTTCCGCACGTACCATGCGCTGCCGTCGATGCAGGTTTCTACAGCGAGCTGGAAGCGATGCAGGGCGAGAACCGCACGTTCTATAGCGGAGGCCTGATGGCTTTCGAGCTGGTCGAATCCATTGCGGAATACTCGCACCACCTAGTGCAAACACATTTTGCGGCGAGGGCCTCATCGTGACCGGAAAGCAGGAACAACCCCGAATCGCCATCATCGGCGGCGGCCCGGCGGGCATGAGCGCGGCATGGTTCCTGAAGCAGAACGGCTACCGCCACGTTCGTGTCTTCGAGAAGATCGAGCGGGTCGGCGGGAAATGCCTCACGTTCAATTACGAGGGCCGGCAGTTCGACATGGCTGCGCACGAGATGCTGGCCGGTTACGGGGACGTGATGGACATCGCCACGGCGCTCAAGGTGCCGACCACCGGCTACCAGGACGTGCTGGTGTACGACCGCGGCAGCCGGCGCTACATGGACATGCTGACGGCCACCCAGTCCGGAGGATACGGCAAGCTGCAGGTCGTCTGGGCATCGCTGCGCTATACGTGGATGCTGCTCACGCGGTTCAGGAAGTTTTCGCAGCCCGGGTCGGGTTTTGCCAATGCGCCGCCCGAACTGCTGCAGCCGCTCGCGAGCTGGCTGAAGCAGCGGCGCCTCGAAGCGCTGCAGGAAACAATCCTGTTCGTGATGAAGGTGCAGGGCTTTGGCCGACTCGACGAGATTCCAGCGGCATACTTCGTCAAGTTCCAGGGGCTGCGCAACTGGCTGTCCAACGTGTTGCACGTGGCCGGGCTCGTCCAGTACTGGCCGCGCGTGTTCAAGCACGGCTTCCAGTCGCTGTGGGATGCGGTGGCCAGGGAGGTCGACGTCCAGCTCAACACCGAAATCCGCGCGGTCCACCGGCGGCCAGGCACGGGCGGCAATGTCATCGAGGTCGAAATAGAGTTCGCCGACGGCAGGCCGCCGGAGCAGTTCGACCAGCTCATCCTGGCCTGCCCGCTGGACATGACGACCCTTTCAGGGCTGGGCCTGGACCTCAGCGCCCAGGAGGCCCGGTTGATGGAGAAGGTCCGCTACGTGGAGTTCGTGACGACCGCCTGCCGCATGGAAGGGATCCCGGCCGGTGTCGTCGGGACCATTCCACTGCCTGCGATGCTGGACTACACCGGCTACATCAAGATCTACGATGACAGCGACATGACGATCTTCTTCAACCTGTCGCCATCTGAAGGCTACGACAAGGCCGAAATCGTGGACAGGATCATGGCCCAGGTCTCGAAGTTGCCCGACTACAAGGGCACGCCTGCGCGGCTGGTAGCGAAACACAGCCAGCACGGTTGGCGCTATTTCCCGCACGTGAGCCTGACCGAATTCAGCGCAGGCTTCTATGACCAGCTGGAATCGCTGCAGGGATTCCAGCAGACTTTCTACGACAGCTCGCTGCTGGGGTTCGAGACCGTGGGCAACACGGTCGCGTATTCCCGGGGCCTGGTGAATCGATACTTCCCGCCGCTCGATCAGTGATGGATGCCGCCACCGTCGTAGGGAATGCCCATCACGCCGCGCAGCGACTCGAGTTCGCCGACGTGCCAGTATGCGTGCGCGGAGATGAACAGCCAGGCGTCGCCACGGGTCTTGACGTCGCTGGGAAAGATGCCTTTCTTTACGCAGCGGTTCAGGTGAAATAGATCGAACTTGAGCGCAGTGAGCAGCCGTTGTCGATTCTTCTCGAATGCCGCGGTGACGCCGGCCCGGCCGACACCCCTGGTCGGGTCCACTGGACCGCTGTTGTCGGCCCAGTACATGTCCTGCCATTCGTTCGAGGTGACGTAGGGATCGCCGTTGAGATGATGCAGGAACCAGTCCTCGACCGCGGCATAGTGGCCGAACACCCAATCGAAGGATCGCCCGAGTCCTGGCAGTGGTGTGAACCAGTGTTCGTCGCGGACATCTTTCAACATTCCAAGAATGATGGTCTGGCCCGTGTAGAGAAGCTTGTAAGCGTCTATCTGCACCATCACGCATGACCCCCGTTCAGCATCCAATTCGGTCGCGGGAGGCTACCCTATCCAATCGCCGAATGCGATCAACGGACCTGCGGTGGGAACACCTGCTGTGGCTGCTGCTGCTGGCGAGCGCGTTCGCAATGGCCGAGCCGCTCGAACTCCGGGACGAGCAGGGAAGCGGGTATCGCCCGGTGTTCGAATACCTGGTCGACCAGGACGGCACGGCGACTCTATCGGACATCCAGAAAATGCCCGGCGATGCCTTCCGGACCAGCGGCCCGCGAGGCGTGGCGCTGGGCTTCATCAAGGGGGTCGTGTGGTTGCGTTTCGACGTGCTGAATCGCAGCGTTCGCGAAGCGGTGTGGCTGCTGCAGGTCACTGACCCGCTGCTGGACGACGTTCGGGTCTACCGGGAAATTGCCGACGGGCAGTGGCGCGCGAGTCAACTGGGAGACCACCACGCGTTGCCGCCGGACGCGGTGGACGCGCTGACGCCGGTGCTGCGTGTCATGCCGGCGCCGGACCGGGTGACGACCTATTACGTCCGCATCCAGAGCAAGAGCAGCATGCTGGTGGACGTGCGGCTGCTGACGCCGCAGCAGTTCTACAACGCGAGCATGGTGAGTTTCCTGGGCTACGGCGCCATGTTCGGGATCATGGTGGCCATGTGCCTGTACAACCTGTTCCTGTTCATTTCGCTGCGCGACACCAATTACCTGCTGTACGTCATCTCGATAACCTCGACGGGCCTGTTCCTCGCCAGCCTCAGCGGACACGCGCCGCGCTGGCTGTGGCCCGAGTACCGGCAGTGGTCCGAGGAAATCTTCCAGGCCATCGTCGCGGTGACGCTGATGGCGGGGCTCGCCTTCTGCACGCGCTTTCTTGAGGCGAAGCGCTACGCGCCGGGCCTGCACAAGACCATCCTGGTGCTGATCGTGCTGGCGGCGTTGACGGTGCCGCTGTCCGCGCTGACCGGCTTCCAGTTTTCCATTCACCTGACCGGCGCGGTGTCGGCCACTGCGGGGACCGTGGGATTGGCTACGGCCGTGACCTGCCTGCTGCGCGGGCAGCGCTCGGCGCGGTATTACCTCGTTGCCTGGGCCGGCTACTGCATCGGGACTGTGTTCACGGCGGCGCGCCAGCATGGATTCGTGGACAACAGCTTCGTGGCCGTGCACGGCATGGAGATGGGCGCGGTACTGGAAACCGTGTTGATCTCCTTCGCCTTGTCCGACCGTTACAACGACATGAAGAAGGCCAAGGAGCGCGCCCAGCATGAGGTGGCCGAGAGCCTGAGGCGCATGGACAGGCTCAAGGACGAATTCCTGGCGAACACCTCACACGAGCTGCGCACGCCGCTGCAGGGCATCATCGGGCTGGCCGAGTCGATGCTGGATGGTGCAGCTGGCCGGATCAGCGAGGCCGCTGCCAGCAACCTGTCGATGATCGTCAACAGCGGCCAGCGCCTGGCGACGCTGGTCAACGACATCCTGGATTTCTCCAAGATGAGGAATCATGAGCTGGTCCTGCGCAAGAAGCCGGTAGACCTTCGAGTGGCGGTGGATGTCGTGATGCGCTTGAGCGCACCGCTGGCCGAGGTTAAGTCGCTCGAGCTCATCAACGAGATCGACGGTAGCGTGCCCAGCGTGCTGGCCGACGAGGACCGGCTGCAACAGATCCTGCACAACCTGATCGGAAACGCCGTCAAGTTCACCGACTCGGGTACGGTGCGCGTCAGGGCCATAGACGAGGGCGGGCAAGTCAGGGTGCAGGTCATCGACACCGGCCCCGGCATCGCGACCGGGGATCGAGAGCGCATCTTCGAGTCATTCGAGCAGGTCGAGGAATCCGCCACCCGCGTGCATGGAGGCACCGGCCTCGGCCTGGCCGTGACACGCGACCTGGTGCAACTGCACGGCAGCGACATAGAGCTGGACTCCCGGGTCGGTGAGGGCTCGACCTTCAGCTTCGTGTTGCAGGCTGCCGCGGCGAGTGACGCAGAAGAGGCGCATCCGGTACTGAAGGAGGAGGTCGAAGCCGTGTGGCGGGCCGTGAGCGAGCCGGGTCGCGGAACGCTGCTGCTCGGCCGCGCGCTGTCCGTGAAGGCAGTCGTACCCCCGCATGAAGACGGCGAGCCCGGCCTGGTCGACGGCGACGATCGCATCCGTATCCTGGTGGTCGATGACGAACCGGTGAACCAGCAGGTGATGCTGAATCACCTGTCAATGCAGCATTACGATGTGCTGCAGGCCGAAAACGGCATGCGAGCCCTCGAGCTTCTGGCCAGTGGCGAGAAAGTCGACCTGGTCCTGCTGGACGTGATGATGCCGAAGCTGTCCGGCTTCGAAGTCTGCCGGGAGATCCGCAAGACGCACCTGCCGACGCAGCTGCCGGTGGTGATGGTAACTGCGCGCACACAGATGTCGGACCTGAAGATGGGCCTGCAGGTCGGCGCCAATGATTACATCACCAAGCCGGTCGCCAAGGGCGAGCTGCTGGCGCGCATCAAGACCCACCTCAACCTGGTACGAATCAACTCGGCCTATTCGCACTATGTGCCGCACGAGTTCCTGCGCTACCTCGGGCGCGACAGCATCATCGACGTGCAGCTCGGGGACAACGTCGAGATGGAGGCAGCGGTGCTCGTGTCCGACATCCGCGACTTCACGACGCTGTCGGAGCACATGACGCCCGACGAGAACTTCACTTTCATCAACAGCTACCTGGCAATCGCTGGACCGCCGATCCGGAAGAACGGCGGGTTCATCGATCGATACACCGGCGACAGCGTGATGGCAGTTTTTCCGGGAGGCGCCGACGATGCGCTAGGTGCCGCGCGCGACACCATGGCCAGCCTTGCGCAGTACAACCTGGAGCGCGAGCGCAAGGGGCAGCCGTCGATACGGATCGGCATCGGCATGCACCTGGGGCGACTGCGACTGGGCATCGTTGGCGAGCTCCAGCGACGGCAGGGCGATATCTTTGCCGACGCGGTCAACGTGGCGTCGCGCATCGAGGGCATGACCAAGACCTTCGGCAGCGCCGTGATCGTGAGCGAGGCGTTCCTGTCGAATCTATCGGATGCGGATCGCGCGTTACCGCAGCGTCGTGCGCTGGGCCGGGTCGTCGTCAAGGGTCGCAACGAGGCTGTGGTCCTTCACGAGGCATTCGAGTTCGATGCGCCGGACCTGGTTGCACACAAGCTCGATACCCGCGCCGCGTTCGAACAGGCGCAACTACACTACCAGGCCGGGTTGCATGCCGAGACGATAGCCTTGCTGGCCCCGATTCTCAGGGCAAACGACGGCGACGCGGCGGCCCGCTACCTGCTTGCGGAGGCTACGTCTCGGCTGCAGAAGGACGTGCTGGCGGGTAACGCGAGACGCGCTGCCGCCAGTTCAGTCCTGCAGGGCCCTGGCGAGGCCCGCGCGCGTCAATTGAACGACGACCGGTGACAACGCCAGCAGCGCGATCAGGTTCGGAATCGCCATCAGCGCGTTGAGTACGTCGGCGATGGTCCAGGCGAGGTCGAGGTGCGTCACTGCCCCGAAGAAAACAATGACCGTCCACACGATGCGGTACGGCATGATCGTCCAGTCCCCGACCAGGTACTGCCAGCAGCGTTCGCCGTAATAGGCCCAGCCGAGGATCGTCGTCAGCGCGAAGATACCGAGCGCAACCGCGACCAGTTCACCACCGATACCGGGCATCGCGGACTGGAACGCGGTCTGCGTTAGCGCGGCACCTGTCTCGCCCGACTGCCAGGCACCCGAGACCACGATCGCGAGACCGGTCATCGTGCAGACCACAATGGTGTCGAGGAACGTGCCCATCATCCCGATGAGGCCGCTGCGCACCGGATCATTGCTCATGCCCGCCGCCTGCGCGATGCCGGCCGTGCCGAGTCCGGCTTCGTTCGAGAAGATGCCGCGCGCCACGCCGAAGCGGACCGCGGTCATCATCGCCGCCCCCGCGAAGCCACCGATCGCTGCAGTACCCGTGAAGGCTGTTTCGAAAATGAGCGCAAAAGCCTGTGGGATCGACTGCCAGTGATAGACCAGCACGATCATCGCCGCGACCACGTAGCCGGTTGCCATGAACGGGACGAGCCAGTTCGCGACCGATGCGATGCGCTTGATGCCGCCCAGGATCACCGCGCCGGTGATGATGGTGAGTACGACGCCGGTCACCACCGGGGCAATGCCGAACGAACCCTGCATCGCAGCCGCGATGCTGTTCGACTGCACCATGTTGCCGATGCCGAAGCCGGCCAGGCCGCCGAACAGCGCAAAGGTGGCGCCGAGCCAGGCCCACCGCGGCCCGAGCCCGTTGCGGATTGCGTACATCGGGCCGCCGACGAAACGACCTTTCTCGTCGCGCTCACGGAAGTGCACGGCGAGCAGCACCTCGGAGTACTTGGTGGCCATGCCGACGAGGGCCGTCATCCACATCCAGAACACCGCGCCCGGGCCGCCGAGCGCGACAGCCGTGGCCACGCCCGCGATGTTGCCGACGCCGATGGTCGCGGCCAGGCACGTCATCAGCGCGGAGTAGGGACTGACTTCGCCGTGGGCCGCATCACCGCCCCGTCCCCGCCAGACCAGCCGCAGACCAGCGCCGATCTTGCGCACCGGCATGCCACCGAGACGCACCTGCAGGTAGCAACCCGTGCCGAGGATCAGCACCAGCATCGCCGGGCCCCAGACAAACGAATCGACCGCGTTGATCCAGTCGGTGAACGTCGTCATGAACTCCCCTGTACGCAAGATTCAACGGGCGGTCGGCGCCCAGGAGAGAACGGCCGGTCAGGACTCAAAACTATCGCGAGCCGGGCGATTTGGATCGTAGTCCTCGTCCTCGAGTTCGGTCTCGGCCGACGGCGGTAGCTTCGCGATGATCTTCACGAGCATATTTACATGCTCGGCTTCTTCCTCCCGCAGTTCCTCGAACAGCGCCTTGACGTCCGGCTGGTCCACATGGTCGAGGGCTTCGTCGTAGAACGCGAATGCTTTCTGTTCCGAGTACAACGCCAGCTGGTAGGCCTTGAGCGCCGACATGTTCCAACGCACGTCACCGGTGGCGGGAGCCTCAACGTCGAAGATGTCGTCGATCGTGACCTTTGGCGGCTTGTCGCCAAACAGTGCGAGCCGGCGCTCCGCAATCTCCTCGCAGTGCTTGTTCTCGTTGACGGCCATCGACCGGAATACCGCGCCGGCGTCGTCAACACCACGGCTTCCAAGTGAATCGGCGAATTCCGTGTACCGCCTGCGCGCTTCGAGCTCGATCAGTGCAGCGAGGTCGAGGGCGTCCATCAGCGTGATGTTGGAGAGATCGAGTCTCGTGGACATGGGGCTTCCCTCTCAAATGCCGCGCGCCCCGTCAATTGGGAGCGAGCTTGTCCAGTGAATTGAAGACCTGGCCGGTCATTGTCGGCGTGAAGAACGCTATCACCGTGCTGATGGTCGGGTCAAAACAAGTTATTGCCTCGATCCGCGTTCGGTTCCACCGACGTCCCGCTCCGACCGGGGCGGCGCTCCAAGCGGTTCCGCCCCGGGCGGCCGTACTACGAGGCGGCGCACGCTCGCCTGCTGGTCGACGATCAGGGAATTGAGGCGCGTGCGGACAACCTGGTCCGATTCGGTCGGTCGACTCCGCCATCGCAGGTGATCGACCCACGTCGGGCTCTCGAAGCGCTCGACCCAGTGCTCGAGCGTGTCGATGTCCTGGCTGATCGACCATGCGCGAGCGCCGTCTCGGCGCCGGATGCGACCGATTTCGTTTATCACCGCGACGAACTCGACTGCGTTTTCGGGAAGCACCCGGTACTCGATGACGACGACGATCGGGCCCGATGCCGGATGTATGTGCACGCTGGGCGGCGCGCGTCCGGTCCGGACACGTGGATCGAGCGAGCCGAGCCGCTCTACGTCGACCGGCAGCCAGCGCGCGACCACCAGCGACAGCAGAGACGCGACTCCGGCCACCGACAAGGATTCGCGGACACCGGCTGCGCTTGCGAACTCGCCCCACCACCAGCTGCCCAGTGCGATGCCGGCGAACGCGATGGTCTGGTAGGTCGCCAGCATCCGTCCCGTCACCCAGCGCGGCGAGGAGAGTTGCACGGCGATGTTGAAATTCGCGAATCCCTGCGTCCACACGGCACCCGCCAGCACGTGCGCGAGAAAGGTAAGAACCGCCCAGCGGCTCTGCCCGATCACGACCATCGCCACGCAGGCGAGCGCGGAAAGGATTCGCAGCAATGCATCGCTGCTCACGCGACCGCGGAGCGAGGCGCTGGAGAGCGCGCCCAGCATCGCGCCGACGCCAAAGCCGCCGAGCAGGATGCCGTAGGTGGCGGCCCCGCCGCCGAGCAGGTCGCGGGCCACGACGGGCATCAGCGCCATCACGGCAGCAATCGGAATCGTGTAGAGCACGCAACGCAGCAGGATTGCCAGCAGGTGCGGCGAGAGACTCACGTAGCGCACGCCGGCCGCGATCGCCGTGCCCAACGGCTCGGGCGGCAGTTCGCTGCGAACCCGCGTGGGTCGCCACCAGGCCAGTGTCGCGATGATGCCCAGGTACGACACCGCGTTCACGATGAATGCCGCCGCTGCGCCGATCGCCGCCACGATGACGCCGCCGATCGCTGGCCCGAGGCTGCGGGCGAGGTTGAAGCCGACCGCATTCGCCATCACCGCAGGGGCAATCTGCGTGCGCGGCACCTGGTCGCCGATTGACGCCTGCCAGGCAGGCGCAAATGCAGCGCCGCCACAGCCGATCAGGAAGGTCAGCCCGAGCAGGGTGGACGGCGTGATGTGGCCGGTGAGCATCACGATTGCCAGCGCCGCCGACGCCAGCAGTGAGAGCGTCTGCGCGACCAGCATGATCGACCGGCGATCGCGCGTGTCGGCGAGCGCGCCGGCCACAAGCGACAGGAAGAAGTAGGGCAGCGCGTTAGCCGTCTGGACCAGCGCGACCTGGTTGGCGGAGGGCGCGATCGTGGCCATGAGCCATGACGCACCGACCGTCTGGATCATGGTTCCGAACGATGACGCAAGCGAGGCCCACCAGAACAGGGCAAACGCTTGATGCTCGAAAGGGGCGAGCGTCGCGCTACGCCAGTGCTCGAACCGGGAGGTATTGGGCTCGTCCACGACGGTCACGCATCAATCTAGCACGGTCGACTTCGACGAAGTCCCGCCCCGACCGCTACGTCCGCGTTGCCCCGCCGGACTCCTGTATCGCAGGCAGCCAAAGTCTTATTTCCCTGTATTCACAAATCCGTTAACCTGTATTTTCAATAAAAACTGACGTGTGTGGGGGAAGTTATGACGTTTACTGACAAAAACACGCAGTCAGGCCGCTGGGTGATCCTGTTTGCACTCGTTGGCATCGTTGGTGCGGACAATGTGACCGCGCAGGAAGCAGCCGCTGTGGAAGCCGCGCCAGCGAAGGAAACCGCCACTGGGGAAGCCGCGCCTGCCCAGGAGTCTGCTGCTGCGGCTGGCACACCCGCACAGGCAACGCCCGCTGCGAACAAAGCGCCCCCGCCCGAGGCAAGCGGCGCCTACTGGCTCGGCGAAACCATCACGGTCGTCGGCGAGCGCCCCCGCATAGCCGACGAGGTCGCGACCATCGACACGGTGACCGCCGAGGACATCGCCCGGCGCGGTGTGCGTACGCTCGACCAGGCCATTGCGCTGCTGCCCGGCATGTACGTGCGCTACGGCGCCGACGGTGTCCCGAGGATCGACGTTCGCGGCCTGCGCACCCGGAACATCATCCTGCTGCAGGACGGCGTGCCGCTGAACTCCGGATACGACGGGCAGTTCGATCCGGCGCTGATCCCTGCGGAGAACATTGCTGAAATCAAGGTGACCCGTGGCGGCAGCTCGGTGCTGTACGGTCCCGGCGGCAACGCCGGTGTGATCGAGATCATCACCAAGTCTGCGGGAGACGCGGTACGCGCGAACGTGGCCGGCGAGTACGAATTCTCCAAGGCCTACGAAGTGCGTGGCTCGGTCAGCGGGCAGGTCGGAGGGACCGGCTTGTCGCTGTGGGGCTCGTCTTTTGATCGCGACTACTTCGAGCTGTCCGGCGATTTCCCGGGCTCGGACCTGCAGCCCGGTGACGAGCGCGTCAACAGCGATCGCAAGCAGAACGCGGTACAGGCCAACATGGTATTCAACGAGGGCGGCCCGGACCTTGGCCTGAGCCTGTCCTACCGCAACGCCGAGTACGGCAAGCCGCCCACGGCCATCGACAGCAGCGATTCGATATTCGCCAACCGGGCAAGATACGAGCGCGTTGAACTCGACTCGTTCTCCGCGCAAGCGGCGGCGGAGTTCGGCAGCAGTGAATCCGGCTCGGTGAAGCCGACCTTGTTTTTCAATCGCGACGCGGAGGATACGAACGGTTACGACGACGACGGCTATGACAGCCAGGCCGCAAGCGGCTCCTTCCGCGAGAACGCCACGACCGAGGTACTCGGCGCCAGCGTGCTGGCCTCGAAGCATTTCACCAACGCATTTCTTCTGTCCGCATCCTTGAGTGGCCGGCACGAGAGCTGGAACTCCAATGGCTTCACCGTAACGACCAGCACCGGCGGCGGAGGCGGAGGCGGAGGCGGCGGAGGCGGAGGTGGAGGCGGTGGCGGTGGCGGAGGTGGAGGCGGCGGCGGCACGACGACCGTCGTCAACCAGGTCAACCAGGACGAGTCCGTCAACCTCTACTCGCTGGATGTCGAGGGCGAGTACCGGGCGACACCGGCATTGGGACTGGTCGCGGGCCTTGGTTACAGCGAGCAGTCGAGGAATTCCGGCCAGGATGACGGCGGGACCTCGTACCTGCTCGGCGTCGACTATCTGGTCAGCGAGGCGACGACGCTGCGTGCCAACGCCGCGCGCAAGCAGCGCTACCCGACACTTCGCGACCTCTACGCAGTGGACCGCGGCAATCCGGATCTCTCCGCCGAGACTAGCTACACCTACGATCTTGCACTGAGGCACGAGTTCGCCTCCGCCGGCCTTTCGGTCGAGGGCGTGCTGTTCCGCATCGACGCCAATAACTTCATCGAGCGCGCGCCGAGTGGAATCACAGAGAACTTCCAGAAATATCGCTTCCAGGGCGTTGAGCTTTCTGCCGGCTATCGGGTCGCCGAGCGGCTGGACCTGGACGTGAGCTACACGTACATGGACTCCGAGAACCAATCCGGCGGCGCTGATATAAAGACACTGCAGAACAGGCCAGAGCAGAAATTCTCACTGCGCATCGACTATCAATTGACGTCGACGATCCGGCTCGGCGGCGACTACCGCTATTTCGCCAACAGCTACACGCTGTCGCGCACCTCGCCGACCACGGCGCTGGAGCTTGGAGATTACGGAGTGCTCAACCTCGATGCGTCGATCGAGCTGATTCAGCGGCGAGTGCGCGCATTTGCGCGAATCCTGAACGCGCTTGACGAGGACTACGCGGAATCCTACGGATTCCCGCAGCCGGGTCGCGCCTATGTGCTCGGCGCGGAGTTTCGACTCTAAGGGACACCGTAGGGCAGCGGCGCCGACGCCCGGTGGCGAAATGGGCTACTGGGTGAGCTACTGGCGCAGGCGGCTTTCGGTCGCCCGCCAAACCAGCACCGCGGCCAGTGCCCCGAGGAATCCGAACAGCAGGTGGGTGATGATCGGGTAGACCGGCCCGGCGCGCAGCGAGCCGAACTGCATCCCGAACAACTGGTTCGCAATCACGCGAACCGCCGGTTTTGCTGCGTAGGCCAGGGCCGCGAGCAGCGGAAGGAACAGCAGCGACCTGCCGAAACGCGGCGAGAGCCGATAGCCCAGGTCCAGCACCAGTCCCGGCAGCACGTAGAACAGCGGCATCAGTACCCCGTGGCTGGCCCCGAGGAGCGGCGCGGCCACCGCCGCACTGGCTCCGACCAGCGTCGCAGACCAGGGATTGGTGCAGCTGAGGCGCGCCAGCACCAGCAGCGCCATTGCCTCGAGTCCATGGTGGCCGGGCAGTTGCAGCGACCAGTTGAAGCCCCGCTCCAGCGCGACGATGGTGACGCCCAGCGACGCCAGGAACAGCGCCCGACCTGCCGTCAGCGGTCCGACCAGGTCAATAGCGCCGAATAGCTTCCTTGCCGAGGATTTTCCAGTCGCCATGTTCGTGCCCATCCCCGTTCTTTTCCGTAAGCAACACCGCCCTGCCGTGCAGCAGCACCGGACGCGGCCATGGATCCACGAGCACCACCGCGTCCGCGGGAAGCGGTTGGCCGTCCGTGGATTCGACAGAGTCTATGCCAGTCGTGGCGATGAGCGCACCTGCCGTCATCGTGCCGGTCAGTTCGCGCACACCCTCGAGCCAGATGAATCGTCCATCGTGCCCCCCGCGTCGCAGACCGACGGCGGACAGCGCGCCGATCACGCCCATCTGGTCCCCGGTGACGCCTTCCAGGTGGGCGCCGTGGCGAGCCGCGAGGTCGCGTGCTTCATCCTGGGTGCGGATCGTGCCTTTTACACTGCGTCCGAACTCGACCAGCTCGTCGGCGACGGTGTCGAAAGCCGCCATGCACAGGCCCGCGTCCGAGCCTTCCGCACTTTCTTTCGCCAGGTATTCGCGACAGAAGTCGCGCACCGCGTTGAGGCGCGCCTTGTCGATGTCCACGTCGAGGCACGCGGAGCTGTTGTGGGACGTGTAGGGGATCGACGGGTGCACGTAGAGCTGGTGCCGCGTGATGCCGCGGGCCGTGCCGAGTCCTGCCTCGGCGAGACGTGCACCGAGCTGGCGGGCGCGGAAGCCGGTTCCCCGGCTCTCCAGGTTGTCCGTGTCGTCGATGCCGATCAGGCAACGCATGCGCTTTGATCCCGATGGTATGCCGCTACGTGAATCGCTGGAGGTTACACGCCGGGGGCCATGCATCCAACCTGTGTGGCGTACCAGGCAGGGTCTCCGCAACCAGGAATGGGTCCGCCAAAAGTAGGGGGCGCTTGCGCGCCCCCTGTCACCCCCCAATTGTTCGTACCGTCAGGTCGGGGCTTCGGCAGACCGCCCGGGTGGCGATTCATGCCGGGCTTCCCCATGGCCATGCTGGATTTCGTCCAGCCACACGCTATGGTGCTGGCGCGCCCAGCCCTCGTCCACCTCGCCGGTGGTCATGCCCTCGAGCGCGCCCTCGCTGCCGATCGTGCCGAGGTAGACGTGCAGGCAGACGAAGGCCGTGAGAATCAGCGCACTCACGCCGTGCACGATATTTGCGTTCTGCATTGCGGCCCGATCGAATCCGAAGTTCGGGAACAGCAGCCAGAACCCGGAGACGACCAGCGTCGTGCCCGCGAAGACGAGTGTCCAGTAGTAGGCCTTTTCGCCAGCGTTCGCGAAGCCCGCCGGAGGATGGCCCCCTCCCAGGTAGCCGCCCGCCTTCTTGATCCACTCGAGGTCGTATGCCGCCGGGATGTTGTGGTGGAACCACTTGAGCAGCATGACGACCAGCCCTGCAACAAAGGCCAGCGCGAGATAGTCGTGAATCGGCTTCGCGATCCCGGCCCAGGCCGCGAACCCCGCCTTGCCGAATATCGGAATCAGTACCGCGCGGCCCCACAGCAGGCTCAAGCCCGTGATCGCAAGCACGATGAACAGGATCGCCGTGTACCAGTGCAATACGCGGTCCGACGCCGCCCAGCGCAGCACCTTGCGCCCTGTGCGGTGCTCGAGCTTGAAGCCGCCGTGGATAAGGTGATACGCGAGCAGGGCGAGGATGATACCCAGCACCATGACGGCACCGATGATCTTCACCGGGCCGTTGCGCAGCTCGCGCCAGGTCTCGCCGCGACTCTGTATCAGGATGTTGGCTTCCGGGCCCGTGACGGCCGTGTAGCCGGGGTCGGAGTCGCGCACTTCGCGCCAGTACGCGGCGCGAGGATTCTTGCCGCTGGCCTCGGTCTGCGCACTGGTATCTTTCGCCTGTACCGCGGCTGTCCACACGTATGCGGTCAGTGGCAGCAGCATGGCGCCGGCGGCGATCAGCACGACGCTCCACAGCATCGCCCGCACACGTCCTGCCCGGTGGTTCATCCCGCTTCGAGACTGGTTCATTCGTCGTCTCCCGATCCTGCAGCCCGGCGCCTCAGCGATCCGACTGGCTCAAGCGGCCGCGCTCCTGCAACTGCGACTGCAGCTCTGGTGTGAACTCCGTCGCATAGGCCGCGCCCTTGTAGACGCCCGGCTCATAGACAGTCACCCCCTTGCCGCGACCACACCCCGTCGCTAGCACTGCCGTGACAGCCATCAAGCCGAGAATCCGCGCCAATTGCCAGGTTTTCATTACACGATTCTCCAAAGGAGCCGATCGAACCGCTGCCTCACACTTCGTCCTGATAGGCGGTCAGCCAGCCCCAGCTCTGCGGCCGTCCATCCCGCTTCGTGACTCGCTCGAGGTAGATCTCGGACACCACGTCCGCGTCGCCTGCGAGCAGCGCCTTTGTCGCGCACATCTCCGCGCACAACGGCAGCTTGCCCTCGGCGATGCGGTTGCGGCCGTATTTCTCGAGCTGTTCCTCGGTGCTGCCATCGCCCGGACCGCCGGCGCAGAACGTGCACTTGTCCATCTTGCCGCGGTCGCCGAAGGCCTCCTTCTGCGGGAATTGCGGGGCGCCGAAAGGACAGGCGTAGAAGCAATAGCCGCAGCCGATGCAGAGGTCCTTGTCGTGCAGCACGATGCCATCTGCGGTCGTGACGAAGCAGTCCACCGGGCACACCGCCGCGCACGGCGCGTCGGTGCAGTGCATGCAGGAGACTGAGATCGAGCGCTCGCCGGGCACGCCGTCGTTCATCGTGACCACCCGGCGGCGGTTGATGCCCCAGGGCACGTCGTTCTCGTTCTTGCATGCGGTCACGCAGCCGTTGCATTCGATGCAGCGCTCGGAATCACACAGGAATTTCATACGAGCCATGATCGAGTCTCTCCTAGGCTGGCGTGATCTGGCAGAGCGACGCCTTGGTTTCCTGCATCGCAGTCACCGAGTCGTAGCCGTAGGTGAACGCGGTGTTGCAGGCCTCGCCCCGCACCCAGGGGGCCGTCCCCTCGGGGTATTTCGCAAGCAGGTCCTTGCCGTCGAACCAGCCGCCGAAGTGAAATGGCGTGAACACCACGCCCCGGCCTACGCGAGGTGTGACCATCGCCATGATCTTGATGCGGCCGCCCTCCGGTCCTGCGAGCCATATCCATTGGCCGTCCTTGATGCCGCGGTCGTTGGCATCGGCCGGATTGATCTCGGCGAACATGTGCTGTTGCAGCTCCGCGAGCCACTTGTTCGAACGTGTCTCGGCGGCGCCGCCCTCGTGCTCGACAAGACGGCCACTGGTGTGGATCAGCGGGAAGTCGCCGGAGTAGTCCTTGGCCTGGATCGACATGTAACGCGTGGGCAGGCGCCAGAAGCGCTTCCTGTCCTCGTAGGTCGGGAATTGCGCCACGAGGTCATGGCGCGACGTGTACAGCGGTTCGCGATGGATCGGCACCGGGTCCGGAAAATTCCATACGATGCAGCGCGCCTTGCCGTTGCCGTACGGCGCGCAGCCGTGCTTGATCGCAACGCGCTGGATGCCGCCGGACAGGTCGGTCTTCCAGTTCTTGCCCTCGGCGGCCGTCTTTTCGTCGGCGGTCAGGTCGTCCCACCATCCGAGTTGCTTGAGAAGGTCGGCCGTGAATTCCGGATAGCCGTCCTCGATTTCGGAGCCCTTGCTCCACGAACCCTCGGCGAGAAGTGTCTTGCCCTGGTACTCGACGCCGAAGTTGGCGCGGAACGGCATGCCGCCTTCCGCCACGGTCATGCTGGTGTCGTACAGGTTCGGCGAACCGGGGTGCTTCATCTCCGGCGTGCCCCAGCAGGGCCAGGGCAGGCCGTAGTATTCGCCGTCGCAGGGGCCGCCCTCGGCCTTCAGCGTCGTGGTGTTGAACGTGTGCTTGTTCTCCAGGTGGAGCTTCAATCGCTCCGGGCTCTGCCCGGTGTAGCCGATCGTCCACATGCCGCGGTTGATCTCTCGCAGGATGTCCTCGATCAGCGGCTCCTCGCCGTTCACCTTGATGTGCTTGGTCAGCTGCTCGGCGAAGCCGAGCTTCTTCGCGAACTTGTACATGATGACGTGGTCGGGCAGCGACTCGAACAGCGGCTCGATGATCTTCTCGCGCCACTGCATCGAGCGGTTCGAGGCCGTAACCGAACCGTAGGTCTCGAACTGGGTGGCTGCCGGCAGCAGGTAGATGCCGTCCTTGCGGTCCGGCAGCACGGAGGAGTGCGTCGGGTACGGGTCCACGATGACCAGCATCTCGAGCGCCTCCATGGCCTTCTTCATCTCGGGACCGCGCGTCTGGCTGTTGGGTGCGTGGCCCCACATGAACATGGCCTTGATCGGGGCCTTCTGCGCCATGTTCTCGGCCGGCTCCATCACGCCGTCGATCCAGCGCGACACCGTGATGCCACGCAGGAACATCGACGGCGTCATGTCCTTGCCTTCTTCATAGCTCGCCTGGTCGAAGCGTGCCTTGACCCACTCGAAGTCGAGGTCCCACACCTTGCACCAGTGCTTCCAGGCGCCCTCGGCAAGCCCGTAATAGCCCGGCAGCGAATCCGCCAGCACGCCAAAGTCGGTGGCGCCCTGCACGTTGTCGTGGCCGCGGAAGATGTTGGCGCCGCCGCCCGCTGTACCGATGTTGCCCAGCGCCAGTTGCAGGATGCAGTAGGCGCGGGTGTTGTTGTTGCCGACCGTGTGCTGGGTGCCGCCCATGCACCAGACGATGGTTCCCGGCCGGTTCTCGGCCATGGTCTGTGCGGCGCGCTTGACCTCTTCCGGCGGCACGCCGGTGACATTCTCGACGACGTCGGGCGTCCACTTCGCGACTTCCGCCCGGACCTCGTCCATGCCGAAGACGCGCTGGCTGATGTATTCCTTGTCCTCCCAGCCGTTCGCGAAGATGTGCCACAGCACACCCCAGATCAGCGGAACATCGGTGCCGGAGCGCAGCCGGATGTACTGGTCGGCGTGCGCCGCCGTACGCGTGAAGCGTGGATCGACGACGATCAGCTTGGAGCCGTTCTCCTTGCCGCGCAGGATGTGCTGCATCGCGACCGGGTGCGCCTCGGCTGCGTTACTGCCGATGAAGAACATCGACTTGCACAGGTGCATGTCGTTGTAGGAGTTGGTCATCGCGCCGTAGCCCCAGGTATTCGCCACGCCCGCCACCGTGGTCGAGTGGCAGATGCGGGCCTGGTGGTCGACGTTGTTGCTACCCCATAGCGCGGCGAACTTCCTGTACAGGTACGACTGCTCGTTCGAGAACTTCGCCGAGCCGAGCCAGTAGACGGAGTCGGGGCTGTGCTGCTCGCGGATCGCGAGCACCTTGTCGCCGATCTCGTTGATGGCCTGGTCCCAGGAAAGGCGCTGCCACTTGCCGCCCACGAGTTTCATCGGGTACTTGAGCCGCTTGTCGCCATGGCCGTGCTCGCGGACCGCAGCGCCCTTGGCGCAATGACCGCCGAGGTTGAAGGGCGAGTCGAAATCGGGCTCCTGTCCGGTCCAGACGCCGTTCTGTACCTCAGCGATGATTCCGCAGCCGACCGAGCAATGCGTGCACACCGAACGCAGGGTCGCGACCTCGCCGTCTGCGGCCTCGCTCGACGCCGCGTCAGCGCGCCGCATCATGCGCATCGACACGGTGGTCGCGACGGCTGCGCCGCCGGCCGCCATGCCGGTGCGGCGCAGGAACGTGCGCCGGTCGATCGTGCGACCGAGCAGTCCGCTGGCGGCGGGCGTGGATTCGGCTGTTTCGACGTCTTGCTTCTTGACCAGCTTCATCGCTGAGTCTCCCGGTTGCAGTGGTGAGGACGCGTCTGTACGGCTCGCGCGGGCGCGCCGTTCAGATCCGTGCCTTGTCGTAATACTTCGAAACGTGGGCGGTCACGCGATAGCCGTCGGGCTTGCTCGCAGTCGCCGCGGGTGCCGCGGCCCGCGCCACGGCGCTCGCACCGGCCGGACCCGCGACGGCGACAAGACCGCCTGCGGCCGCGATGTCACGCAGGAACTTGCGTCGATCGGTCATCCTGTCAATCAGATCTCGAATCATGGTCGTGCTTCCTCATGAGGGCTTCGCGGAGCCTGCGGCCGGGACGGCAACCCGGAACGCCTGCACCTCGATGCCGATGAACAGTTCGCCCAGTTGCCCCACAGCCCGGTAGAAACGCGCGGACTCCGCCTGCTGCAGGTCGCGGAAGAACCTTGGAATCCAGGGCTCGAGGTGACGGGCAAAGAAACCATGCTGCTGGTCGAGCGGTGCCGGCTCGTCTGCCGTGATGAGCAGCGCCATCGTGTCGCATAGCGCCGCAGCGTGGTCCTCGGGTTCGTGCACGCCGGCCTGGCGTTCGATGCCGAGTTCGCGCAGGTCGCCCCTCAACTGGGCCAGTGGCTGCTCCATCAGGAAACCGGTCAGGTACCAGGAGCCGTAGGGCACGAGTTCGCCGCGGCCGACGCCGATGAACAGGGTGTCGTATTCGCTCTTCAGCGACTCTTGATCGGTGCGTGACGCGGCCACCGCCAGCATCTGCCAGGACGCCGCCAGCAGGCTGTCGTCGTCGGCTTCAGGAGCAATGCCGCGGAGCATCTGCAGCGTCTCGGCGTCGGGCGGCCCGGCCAGCAGGTTGCCGAGCAGCGCGTACATGTTGCCCCGGGCGCGGTCCTCATCGGGCAGCGCGCTCAAGCGCGCCACCTCGGGCGATTCGATCCTGCCGGTCGAGTGAGACAACATCCGCAGAGCCTTGCACTGGAGACTTCATGGATGTCTGCAAGATGCGAGCCACCCACGACCGGTGGTAAGCATCCAGCGCTACCAGTTAATCCCAATATATCCAATGAAATCCTCCCGATATGAGACATTCTGTCCAGATCATTGGTCATAATGGCCCGGCTCAATGGGCTCAGCGGCCCTTGCGTGCCTCGGTTGAAAACATGTCCCGCACGCGGCAGTCCTCGCACATCTGAAGACGCCTGCGGGCCTCGTCGGTCTGGAACATCCAGTGGCCTTCCAGCTTGCGGCTGAGCTTCTCCAGCATCGAGCGGGTCGCGAACGGCTTGCCGCAGGCCACGCAACACACCGGCTGCTCCTCATGGAGTGTGCGTGGACGTTCTCGCACCTGCTGGTCATACAGGAAGCGCGCGCCGAGCGAGATGGCATCCTCGGGGCAGGTGCGTTCGCACAGGCCGCACTGGATGCAGTCCCACTCGCGGAAGTTCAACTGCGGAAGGCCACGGCCATCCTGGAGTGCATGGGTCGGGCATGCCGATACGCAGCTCATGCATAGGGTGCAGGCGGCCGCATTCACACGCACTTCGCCGAACGGCGCCCCTGGCGACAGGGCGACGCTGCGCTTAGGCGCCGGGGCCTGCGCGTGCAGGTGCTGCAGTGCGAGCCGCAGAGTCCCGCGCTTGTCGGCAGCGGGCGCCGAAAACCGCGCGGCGGGCCGGGTCGATTCGGATGGAAGTTCGAGCAGTGCCAGCAGCGCCGCACCAGCCTGGTCGACATTCACCATGCGCAGGCAGTCCGCGCCGTAGCCCATTCCAGCGAGAATCGCCCAGGCCGTGCCGAGCTGCTCGTGCAGTGCTTCGACGACCTGCGGCGGCGTGCGATCCGAGGTGAGCAGCACCACGGCATTCGCTCCATAGGCGAGGCAGGCGAGCCACGATTCCATCCCGACAGATCCGATCTCCTCGATCGCGACGGGCAGCACACGCTCCGGCATGTGCGCGACCAGGTCGCGCTCGAGCGCGGCGGTCGACGTGGCGTCGTGCAGCAGCAGGCATGCAGAGGATCCGCCCGCCGCGTGAAAGTCACCGAGCAGCCCGCGCAGCGCGCCAAGCAGGTCGCCGGCGCTCGGATAGGCATAGGTCATGGCCCCGCTGGGGCAGACCGTGGCGCAGGCACCGCCGCCCTGGCACAGGTATGGATTGACCTGCACCGTATTGCCGACCGAGACGATTGCCTCGGCCGGGCACGCGTCGATGCATCGTGTGCACGCCCGCTTGCCGTTGCGTCCGTGCGCGCAGATCTCGGCGTTGTAATTGAAATACCTGGGTTTCTCGAATTCCCCGCGCATCTCCGGAAGCGTTGCCACCAATTCGGCGAGCGCGCCCTCGTTGGCTCCGGGCGCGTAATAGCCGAGCGGCGGCATCGC
Source organism: uncultured Gammaproteobacteria bacterium (assembly GCA_963732375.1). Lineage (GTDB taxonomy): Bacteria > Pseudomonadota > Gammaproteobacteria > Steroidobacterales > Steroidobacteraceae > RPQJ01. The sequence goes on along the minus strand of CAVSZE010000003.1, from coordinate 564,651 downwards.
CTGCCGCAGCAACGGAGGCGTCCCCAGGTCGACCACCAGGTCGAATCGCGCGACCGGCGGAGACAGCAGCGCACCGATCGAATGGCGCTGCGGGCCTGCGACCATTTCGACCTCGAAGTCGCCCAGTGCGCCGCGCACCAGGACCCGTTCGCCACTTACCACGTAGATGCCCTCGACCCGGTCGACGTCGAGGGCGCCCTCACCGGGCACGGCGACGGCGCATTCGAGCTTGCCCGCAAGGCTTCGTGCCAGGTCCAGCGCCGCGGATTTCGAACCGATCACCAGGCACCGGCCATGAGAGACGAACTCGACGACGGCTACCGGTTCAACATCCACGAGTCGCAGCGCAGCCAGCGCGATTGCGCGGGCGCGACCGTCCGCTTCGAGTTCAGGCAGGCCTGCGATCGGCATCTTCTTCGGATTCCTCATTGTCGGGGCCGGCAGTATTGCCGCTGGGGTTGCCCGATGCCGCGGCAGCATCTTCGTTCTGCGCGCGCGTTGCGGCGGCGTCGGCTGCGGCATCCGGCAAGGGTGGCCTCGGTTCATCATCTATCGGCAGGCGCAGCTTCTTGCTCTCTTCGGCCGACAGGAGTTCCCTGGCTGCGCGCTCGGCGTGGTGTCGCATGTCCGCGGTCACGATGCCGGCCAGCGGCGCGAATTGCGTAAAGTCGTCGCAATAGTCGTCGAGTCCGTCCAGGACATTGAACTTCGGGCTGCGAAACAACTTGCGCAGTGCGGCGCGACGCAGTGATACGTCGACGTCCGCTCCGAGGAAAGCGCTGTAATCGGAGTCCGGGCCCAGCGATTCAAGATCCGGTAGTGCAACCCCGGTGGGCTCTGCGCATTGGGCAGACCGCGGCGGTGCCGACTGGCCATGGCCCGGCTGCGAAAGCGACGGTGCGTCGTCGGGCTGGATTCCGGATTGTTCAGGGTCGCGCGTCGCGGACTTGAGTCGCGACCAGCGTTGCAGGAAGGGTTCGTCGGCGGCGTCGTTGTCCGCGGCATCCGGCTCTCGCTTGCTCACGATTCCTCGCTTGCAGACCAGTCGGTGCGCTTTCGCTTGCGCTTCTCCTGTGGCACGTTGTACTCGACCACGAACGCCTCGAGGTGCTGGTAGACCTCCGGCGGAATCGGGGCGGCAAACACGCGGTCGTCGCCTTCGACGCCCGAGCAGGCCTCGTTCTGGTCCGCGGTGACGAACTTGGGCACGATGCGGGACTGCTCGTCTTCGGAGCACAGCACGAACAGCGAAGGCTGCCGTCCGGTCAGGTTGACCCAGTAGCTGTCGGCCGCATCGCGATAAAGGTCGAGCCGGAGCCCGCCCCAGAGAAAGTGCTCCTCCTCGTCGTCGCCGCGGACGGGCGTGCCCTGGGCTTCCTTGCCCGGAAGTTCGGACCCGGCTACGAGCGCTACGACGCGCCAGCTCGGGACCCGCCAGCCCTGGCCTGCAACCAACCTGCGGCCCATGATCACCGCTACTGGCAGGCTGAATTTGGGCTCCACGGGCATTGCGCAAACTCCCACTGGACAGCCCGACGGGCCGACGCGGCTCATTCTGCACCAGCGGGCGTCCTGATGGGCAGGCCGGGCGGATGGCCTGGCCGGGCGCCGGGAACGAATCTTGCAGATGCACAGCGTAACCATTGCGCAGCGCACAGGCGCCGCGCGCACACGGCGATCCCTGCGAGGAGTCCGCGAATGCCTGCCAGCAAGCCCGACACGACCACGACCGAGACTCCGGCCCTCGAGACGCCGCGCTTCATGAACGTGCGGCAGGTGGCGCGCTACCTGCAGATCAATGACAAGAAGGTTTATGCACTGGTCAACGAAGGCCGGATCCCGGCGACGCGGCTGACCGGCAAGTGGTTGTTCCCGCGCGACCTGGTGGACCAGTGGTTGCTCGAGTCGAGCCACGGCGGACTGCTCACCGACCGCCTCGTCATCGCCGGCAGCGACGACCCGCTGCTGCATCGCGCGGTGACACTGATGGCCGCCGAGTTGCAGGGGCGGGCGCTGGTCAGCTACGCCGCCATCGGTACGCAGCCCGGCCTGGAGGTTCTCGCCCGCCGGCGGGCCGACATCTGCGCGCTTCACTGGGGACCCGAGCGCGAAAGCCTGCAGCGGCACCCGGCGCTGCTGCGGCAGTACGTGCAGCACAAGGACTGGATCCTCGTGAGGCTGTTCCGCCGCGAGCAGGGTCTGATCATGGCGCCGGGGCTGTGGACGTCCGAGAGCCGCATGGAGCAGTTGTTCTCGACGGGAGTCCGCTGGGCGTCGCGGCAGGAGGGAGCTGGATCGCAGCGATTCCTGCGCGAACTCATTGCCGAGCACCGGCTCGATCCCGCGGACCGCAGGATCACCGCGCGCGCCTATTCGGAGCGCGACGCCGCCGCGGCCATTGCGACCGGACAGGCCGACGTCGCTCCAGGGGTCAGGGCGGCGGCCGGGGAGTTCGGGCTCGAGTTCCTGCCGATTGGATGGGAAGCTTTTGATCTCGCCATGTCGCGCGGCGTCTATTTCCGCACGCTGTTTCGCGACCTGGTCGATGTGCTGCGAGGACCTGAGTGCCAACGCCTGGCCCAGGTGTTCGGCGGCTACGACCTGGCCGGTAGCGGCGAGATCGTCTGGACCGCCTGAGGCTGGTCAAACCAGTGCGAGTTGGTGTTCGACCGTGTGGCGCAGGCCTAGCGCGGGCACGTCGAGAACCATCACAGCCTGCAGCGGCCGCGATGTATCGAGCTTGCCGGCCGCCAGTGCCGCTCGCACCGCGTTCTCGATTTCGATCTGCGAGGTGATGCCCACCTTCTTCAGGAACTTGCGGATTTCGCCGGTGAATTTCTCTTCGTCGAAGGCTTGTCCCGACATGCGTGTTTCTCCTCATCTTGCGGCCGATGGGCCGCCGGTTGATCAAGATTCCCGGTCGTCGTCGTTGCCGCTGCGACCCAGCCGCCGTTCCAGCGTCTTGCGCGACACGCCGAGCTGCCGGGCCGTTGCCGAGCGATTGCCGTGGTTCTGGGTCAGCACGCGCGTGATGTGCGCCTGCTTGACCTGTTCGAGCGTCCAGTCGAGCGGGTAAGCGCCGTCGTCGGTGTCGACCTCGGCGGCCAGCGACAGGTCCGCGGCGGCGGGATCTTCCTCGGGCGGGCCGCCCATCAATACGGTGCGCTCGATGACGTTACGCAGTTCGCGAACATTTCCCGGCCAATCCCTTGCGCACAGCGCGCCGAGCGCCGTCTCGTCGAGTGCCACGGGCGTCATGCTGAATTCGTCCGCAACCCGCCGCATGAAATGCTGCACCAGCGCCGGGATGTCCTCGCGCCGTTCACGCAGGCACGGCAGCAGGATGTGGACCACGTTCAGCCGGTAGAAGAGGTCCTCGCGGAACTTGCGATCCCGCACCCGTTCGCGCAGCCCGGGCTGCGCGGACGCAATGATCCGAACGTCGATCGGCACTTCGCGATCCGAGCCGACCGGCCGGATCCTGCCTTCCTCCAGTGCACGAAGCAGTTTCACCTGCAGGTCGCTGCGCATTTCGCTCACTTCGTCGAGAAACAGGGTGCCGCCCCTGGCCGCGACGAACAGGCCGTCACGCTGCTGGTGCGCGCCAGTAAACGCGCCCTTCGCGTGGCCGAAAAGTTCGGTCTCCATCAATTCCGGCGGAATGGCGCCGCAGTTCACTGGTACGAAGGGCCCGCGCCGGCCGCTGCGCTCGTGCACCAGCTGCGCGACCAGTTCCTTTCCGGTTCCGGTATTGCCCTCGATCAGCACCGTGGCCGGCGTGGGGGCCACGCGATCGACGACCTCGCGCACCCTGCGTATCGGCGCGCCATCGCCGACCAGTTGCACGCGAGTCGCTCTTGGAGTCGTCATGTCCCCACGCGGCATTGGCGACGCCTGGGTGTACGCGGATGGCTTCCGCTGCGTGGCGATGAACTCAAGCAGCGCACTTGAATCCAGCGGCTGCGGTAGTACCGCGGCGGCGCCGGCGCGCAGGCTGGCTTCGGCCAGCGATGGACTGTCCGGCCCGGACACGCAGATGCACGGCACCGTCCCCGAGCGATGGAGGTTCTCGATCCAGGCCAGCGCGGGGTCCGCAGCCGATCCAACGTCGACCACGACGCAGTCGAAGCGGCAGCGCGGCAGCAGGCGCTCGGCATCGCCGACGCTTGCGACGAACTCGGCCACCGCCATGCCCTGGCGCAGCAATCGTCGCTGCCGCTCGTCGCTGCAGCAGGCCTGGCCGACAACCAGCAACGCCAGGCCTGCTGGCGCGGGCGCAGCGCCGGACGCCGCGACATAGCCGTCCGCAAGCTGTTCGAACCTGGGCATGTCTCTATTCCGGTGTGTCCACGGGCTGGCTCTGCGGATGTCTGAGGCTACGTGCTGGGACAGAATGGCGCAACCGGCCCCGGCCGGTGTGTCAATTTGTCCCGGGCGGCATTCGTGGATGCGTCAGTCGGTGGTATTTCGGGGACAAGGGACCTGCGGATCGGCAGAATTGGTGCGACATGGCCGTCTCACCATCGCAATCGCGCTTCTTGCCAGGCTCCGTCACCGGGCTGGTCCTGGCGGGCGGACTCGCGCGGCGCATGGGCGGCGAGGACAAAGGGCTCGTTGAACTCCTCGGTCGGCCGATGATCGAGTACGTGCTCGACGCGCTGCGACCGCAGGTGGGTCCGGTACTGATCAATGCGAACCGGAATCTCGATCGCTATGCGGCCTTCGGCCACCCGGTGATCCCCGATACGCTCGACGGCTACCTCGGTCCGCTGGCGGGCGTGCTCGCTGGCCTGCGGAGCCTGCAGACGGAATTCCTGCTGACCGTGCCCTGCGACGCGCCTTTGGTAGCGCCCGATCTCGCTCGCCGGATGCACGACGCCTGCCTCGATGCGCATGCGGACGTCGCAGTGGCGACGGACGGGCGGCGACAGCAGCCCGTGTTCCTGCTGCTGCGCGCGGGAGTGGCGTCGAGCCTCGAGTCCTATCTCGCCGCCGGCGGTCGCAAGATCGACACCTGGTTCGGGCAGCTGCGCCTCGCCGAGGCTAACCTCGGCGACATGCCGGACACGTTTGTCAACGTGAACGACCCGGACGAACGCCAGCGACTCGAAGCGCAATTGCTTTCCACGCGTGGGTAGCGCTCGGTAGCATTGCGCAATGCACGTACGGACGCACCGATGAGGAAGGTTCACGACCCACTGCCGGCCGGCGTCGATCCCTGCGATACGCCCGGTCATGGGAAAAAGCCGCTGCGGCTCGACGAGGCGAGGGCGCGAATCGTCGCCGACATCGTGCCGGTTGCCGACCAGGAGACCGTCGGCATCCATGCCTCGCTCGGGCGAGTGCTGGCGACCGAGGTTCATTCCAGCGTGGACGTGCCGTCGCACCGCAACTCCGCGATGGACGGTTACGCGCTTGCAGGTGCGGACCTGCCGCGTTCCGGTGAGGCGGCCTTCGAAATCGTGGGCACCTCCTGGGCGGGACGGCCTTACGACGGCGCGGTCCACGGCGGCCAGTGCGTGCGCATCATGACCGGCGCGACGGTGCCGGAGGGCACGGACACGGTCGTTATGCAGGAGCACGTTCGCCTGGACGGCGATCGAGCCGTGATCGAGGCCGGTCACCATGTGGGTCAGAACGTTCGACCCGTTGGCGAGGACATCCGTCGTGGCGAACTCGCGCTCGAGCCCGGCACCTTGCTGCGACCGGCGCAGCTCGGCCTGCTGGCGTCGCTGGGGGTCGGGCAGGTCACGGTGCTACGCCGCCCGCGTGTCGCGATCTTTTCCACGGGCGACGAACTGAGGCCGATCGGCGACGAGCTCGGGCCCGGCCAGATCTACGACAGCAATCGCTACAGCCTGCGCGGCATGCTCACGCGGCTCGGGGTCGAGGTGGTAGACCTCGGCGTCGTGAAGGACACCCGCGAAGACACGCTGCGTGCGTTCCAGTCCGCCGCCGAATCGGCCGACGCGATCGTTACGACCGGTGGCGTGTCGGTCGGCGAGGCTGACTACGTGACGGAGACGCTGGAGCGACACGGACAGGTCGGGTTCTGGAAGGTGGCGATGAAGCCGGGCAAGCCGATCGCATTCGGCCGCTTCGGCAAGGCGCATTTCTTCGGCCTGCCGGGCAACCCGGTGTCGGTGATGGTGACGTTCTACCAGCTGGTGCAGCCAGCGCTGCGTGCGCTGATGGGCGCGGTGGACGATGATCCGCCGATCCTGCTGCGCGCCGAGTGCGAGACGCGACTCCGCAAGAAACCGGGCCGGCTCGAATTCCAGCGCGGCCACCTCGTGCGTCGGCCGTCGGGCACGTATGCGGTTCGCAGCAGCGGACACCAGGGTGCGGGCGTGCTGCGCTCGATGAGCGAGGCCAATTGCTTCATCATCCTGCAGCTCGAGCAGGGCGACGTGGAACCGGGCACCGAGGTCGAGGTGCAACCATTTGCCGGTCTCGTGTGAGCCGGCACCAGTGACAGACGGGAGCGAACGCATGTCCTATGCACATGGAGGCGGGGAACGGGAGTTCCTGCCGATCGGCATCGCGGTACTCACCGTGTCCGACTCTCGCGACGAGCAGTCCGACAAGTCTGGGCGGCTGCTGGTCGAGCGCCTGACCGGTGCCGGGCACAGGCTCGCGGAAAAGCTGATCGTCCCCGATGACATCTACCAGATCCGCGCGGCGGTCTCACGCTGGATTGCCGACCCGGAGGTCAACGCGGTCGTTACCACTGGCGGCACCGGCGTGACCGGGCGCGATGGCACGCCCGAGGCCGTGCGTCCGCTGCTCGACAAGGTGCTCGACGGCTTCGGCGAGATGTTCCGCTCGATTTCCTATGCCGACATCAAGACATCGACGCTGCAGTCGCGCGCGCTGGCCGGAGTAGCCAACGCGACCTATGTGTTCTGCGTGCCCGGCTCGTCCGGCGCCTGTGCCACGGCCTGGGACGAGCTGATCGCGGCGCAACTCGACGCCCGCACGCGACCATGCAATCTCGTAGAGTTGATGCCCCGGCTGAGGGAGAAGTGACCGCGGAGCCACGTGAGCGCGATAGCAGCTACGTGCTGCTGGTCGGTACCGAAAAGGGCCTGTTCCGCGTGTATCCGGGCCGCGGCACCGACGGGCCGCAGATCGATGGTCCTCACCTTGCCGGATACCGCGTGCTGCACACGGTGTCCGCCCCGGGGAATCCTCGTGAACTGCTCGCGGCCGCCGACCATGTCGTCTGGGGCTCGCACGTCTATCGCAGTCGCGATGGCGGCGACGAATGGACGAGCCTCGACGCCACCCCGCAGCATCCACCACAGCGCTTTCCGAATTCGCTGAATTCGGTCTGGCATCTCGCGTGGTCGCCGGACGGCAAGCGGCTGTACGCCGGCATCGATCCGGCCGGGCTGTTCATTAGCGACGACCACGGCGCGAGCTGGCGCGACGTTCCATCGCTGAACGAGCACGAGACACGCACCGCCTGGGAACCGTCGCGCGGCCTGTTCGCGATGCATTCGATCTGCATCGACCGGCAGGATCCGGCCCGCATCATCGTGGCACTGTCGGCGGGCGGCGTGTACCGCAGCGAGGACGGTGGTGAGTCCTGGCATCCCGCCAATTCAGGAGTGCGCGCGGAGAACCTGCCGGAGCGCTATCCGGTGGCCGGGCACAACGTGCACCGAGTGGTGATGCACCCGGTGAACGGGCGCCGGTTGTACCGGCAGTGCTACAACGGCACGTACCGCAGCGACGACGGCGGGCAGCACTGGACCGAGATCACCGCGGGCCTGCCGAGCGATTTCGGCTACGCGATCGTGTGCGATCCGTTCGAGCCTGACACCGTGTACCAGGTACCCGAGGACAGTTCGCAGCTGCGCGCCACCGTCGACGGCCGGCTGCGCGTGTTTCGCAGCACCGATGCCGGAAACACCTGGAGTCCTGCCTCAACCGGGCTGCCTCAGCAGCACGCCTATGTCACGGTGCTGCGCGAGGCGATGGACGCGAGCGAGTCCATACGGGGCTACGTCTGTTTCGGTACGTCTTCGGGCCACGTGTTCCTGAGCCGCGATCATGGGGATCGATGGGAACTGCTCGCCGAGTTCCTGCCGCGGATCCTGAGCGTGCGCTTCGTGGAACTGCTGTCGTGAGGCCGTCGGGCGCGGTGGTGAGGCGATGAGCCGGGACGAATCACTGCTCGACCTGCTCGAGGCACGCTCGGGAATTGTCTGTGCCGTCGGCGCCGGCGGCAAGAAGAGCCTGTTGCAGCATCTCGCGATAAGCCATCCGGGCCGGGTGGCGATCACGGCGACTGCCTTCACGACCTATTCGCAGGAACACCTCGGGTTTGCCGTTGCAATAGAAGAGGACGAGCAGCTGCCGGCGCGCGTGGCGAGCCTCGACCCTTTGCGGAGCGTTGCGTATGCCTGCCCGGGCGACAAGCCCGGCCGGCGTGCGGGCGTGAGCGCGGCGACGGTTGAACGAATCCATCGCGAATGCGGCTTTGCGGCGACCTACGTCAAGGCCGACGGCGCGAGGATGCGCATGGTGAAGGCGCCCAAGGACGACGAGCCCGCGCTGCCACCCGGTTGCACGACCGTGGTACCCATCCTGTCGGCACGCGCGATCGGGGAGCCGTTGAACTCGGTCATCGCCCACCGGGTCGGTCATGTCGAGCGGGTCGCGGTACTCCGCGAGGGCGAACCGATCACGGCCGAACACCTGGGACGGCTGCTGGCGAGTCCCGACGGCATGATGAAGGGAGTCGGACAGAGGTGCGTGGTGCCGCTTATCAACATGGTGGACGACGACGCACGCGAGGCGCTCGCGAGGAGAGCGGCCGAGGTAGCACTCGGCCTATCCGACCGGTTCGACCGCGTGATCCTGGCCTGCCTCGCGCGCGCGGACCGGCCGCTCGTTGCCGTCGTCCGGCGCTGAGTCCCTGGGCCGGGCGAGGCGCGCGGATGCAGCCTACAATCGCCGCATGACCGAGATCGCGGTAAGAATTCCGGCGGCCCTTCAGGCGTTCGCAGGTGGACAGCGCGAGCTGCGCGCCACGCCGGGCACGGTCGCCGACGTGCTGCAGCAACTGGCACAACCGCATCCCCAGTTGGTGCAGCGCCTGCTAACACCAGAGGGCGACCTGCGTCCATTCGTAAACGTATTCATCGGCCGGATCAATGTCCGGAGCCGGCAGGGCCTCGAGACGCTGGTACCCGCCGGCGAAGTGATGACCATCCTGCCGGCCGTGGCGGGAGGTTAGCGGTGAACGCAAGTCCTGCAGAGGTCGGTGAGATCGATCCACGCGAGGCGATGGAACTGCTGCGTCGCGGTGCCGTGATGCTGGACGTGCGTGATGCGGTCGAGTTGCTCGAGGGCGCGGCCGAAGGCGCGACCCACGTCCCGCGCTGCGATATCGAGCTGCGTGTTCCGCAACTTGTGCCCGATGCCGGGACGAAACTGTTATTGATCTGCGCGAGTGGCGTCCGCTCGCTGTCGGCCGCGCGACAGCTGGTGCAACTCGGCTACCGGGACGTGCGCTCGGTCAGCGGCGGACTCGCGCGTTGGCGACGTGAAGGTCTGCCGACGATCCGTCCGCCTCGCGAGGGCAAGCTGGACAGGGAACGCTATGCTCGCCAGCTGTCGTTGCCCGAGGTTGGCGAGCCTGGGCAGCAACGGCTGCGCGAGAGCCGCGTGCTGCTGGTGGGAGTGGGTGGCCTCGGTTCACCGTCCGCGCTGTATCTCGCTGCGGCAGGCGTAGGCCACCTGACGCTCGTCGACGACGATCGCGTCGAGCGCAGCAACCTGCAACGCCAGGTGCTGCATGACGATGCCGGCACCGGCACGCTCAAGGTCCAGTCCGCGCAACTTGCGTTGCGGGCACTGAACCCGGAAGTCGAGGTCTCTGGTATTGCGGTCCGACTGGACCGGTCGAACGCGCGCGAGGTCCTGGCCGGGCATCACGTGGTCATCGACGGTTCGGACAATTTCGCGACGCGCTACGCCGTCAACGAGGCCTGCATCGCGCTCGGCATCCCGAACGTGCACGGCTCGGTTTTCCGCTTCGAAGGGCAGGTGAGCGTGTTCTGGCCTGCGCGACCTGGAGTGGCCGGACCCTGTTACCAGTGCCTCTATCCGGAGCCGCCACCGCCGGAACTCGCGCCGTCCTGCGCGGAGGCCGGAGTGCTCGGCGTCGTGCCCGGCGTGATCGGCCTGCTGCAGGCGGCCGAGGCACTTAAACTGCTGCTTGGCGTCGGTGATCTGCTGGTGGGGAGGATGCTGCAATACGACGCGCTGCACGGCCGCTTCGATGAGTTCGAGGTCCTGCCGGATCCGGGTTGCACGGCCTGCGCGCGGGCGGGTAGCCGCGATCAGGTGCGCTAGTATCGCGTCGAGAGCTGTCTACCTTTTTTTGACCGGGGGATCCTGCGATGACTCGGATCCAGCAACCAGATCCACGCCGGCGGGCCAGGGGCCGGCCGCGTGGACGCGAGCTGGATCCGGTGGCCATGCAGGAACTGGAGGCACTACTGGCGGGACGATCGCAGGCCCGTGACCAGCTCATCGAGCACCTGCACGTGCTGCAGGATCGCTACGGCCACCTCTCCGCGCGCCACCTGGTAGCGCTCGCGCGCTGGATGCGGCTGCCGATGGCCGCAGTATTCGAGACGGCGACCTTCTACTCGCATTTCGATTTTATCGGCGACGACGAGGCGCCTCCCGCCCCGCTGACGGTTCGCGTGTGCGAGTCACTGTCGTGCCAGCTCGCCGGTGCCGACGCGCTCGAGCGCGCGCTTGCCGAAGGGACGGACCCCGCAAGAATCCGGATCGTCGCTGCGCCGTGCATCGGGCATTGCGAAGAAGCACCCGCAGCGCAGGTGGGGCGTCGCGACATCGGCCGCGCCACGCCCGACCGAGTCCGCGCGGCGATCGATGCTGGGCAATTCGAGCCTGAGCCGATCGACTGGCCCGCACTGGATTCCTATCGCGCGCGGGGTGGATACGGGCTGCTCGCCGACCTGCGTGCCGGGCGGGTACGCGTCGAGGAACTCGCCGCCGCGCTCGAAGCGGCCGGACTGCGCGGGCTGGGCGGGGCGGGTTTTCCGACGCAACGAAAGTGGCAGGCGGTGCGGGCATGTCCAGGCCCGCGATATGCAGTGATCAATGCGGACGAAGGCGAGCCGGGCACGTTCAAGGATCGACATTACCTGCAGCGCGAGCCGCACCAGTTCCTCGAGGGCGCGCTGGTCAGCGCCGAGGTCGTCGAAGCCATTGCGCTCTACATCTACCTGCGCGACGAGTATCCGGGACTGTACGGGGTACTGCAGCAGGCGATCGCCGAGGTCGAGGGCGCGGGACTCGTTGCGCGGGGATTCATAGTGCTGCGACGCGGCGCCGGCGCCTATATCTGCGGCGAGGAATCGGCGCTGATCGAGTCACTGGAAGGCAAGCCGGGTAAGCCGCGGCACCGCCCGCCGTACGTGGCCGAGCGCGGTCTGTTTGATCGCCCGACACTCGTCAACAACGTCGAGACCGTCTACTGGATCCCTGAGATCCATCGCCGTGGCGGCGACTGGTTTGCTCGCCAGGGGCGACACGGCCGTAAGGGACTGCGCAGCTTTTCCGTCTCGGGACGGGTCCGGCATCCTGGCGTCCACCTGGCGCCTGCCGGCATCACGCTCAAGGAATTGCTCGACGAATATTGCGGTGGCATGGCCGAGGGCCATGAACTGCTCTGCTACCTGCCGGGTGGCGCATCCGGTGGCATGCTGCCGGCATCGAAGTCGGACATTCCGCTCGACTTCGACACACTGCAGGCGCACGGCTGCTTCATCGGCTCTGCGGCGATCATCGTCGTTTCCACCAGCGACGACCTGCGCGCCGTGCTGACGAACCTGATGGCTTTCTTCGCCGACGAATCCTGTGGCCAGTGCACGCCCTGCCGTGTCGGCACCGGGAAGATGCTCGAGCTGCTGCGTCACGACCAGTGGGACGAGGCGCAGCTGCGCAGGCTGTCGCAGGTGATGATGGATGCGTCGATCTGCGGACTGGGCCAGGCTGCGCCGAACCCGGTGCTGGGAGCGCTCGATCACTTCCGCGATCGCCTGGCCAGCCAGGGAATCCGCATCGTTGCCGGGGAGAAGAGCAGGTGAGCGCCGACACACCCGCTGCGAGCTTCGAACTGACGCTGGATGGACGAACGGTCGTCGCCAGTGCCGGCATGACGCTCTGGGAGCTCGCGAAGCGTTCCGGAGATGTCATCCCTCACCTTTGTTTCAAGGATGCGGCGGGCTATCGCGCGGATGGCAATTGCCGCGCCTGCATGGTCGAGATCGAGGGCGAGCGCACGCTGGCCGCCAGTTGCCTGCGCAAGGCGGCGCCGGGCATGGTGGTCAGGAGTACCACCTCCGATCGTGCCCGCGTCGCGCGCGCGGCAGTGATGGACCTGCTGCTGGCCGACCAGCCCGAGCGCGAGAACTCACCCGACCGATCCAGCCATTTCTGGCATACGGCCGAGCAGCTGGGACTCGACGCTTCGGCAGCACGCCGCAGCTTGCCGCCGCGCGCGGCGGACCCGGCGCGACGGGACTCGTCACACACGGCGATGCAGGTGAACCTCGAGGCGTGCATCCACTGCGGGCTGTGCGTGCGTGCCTGCCGCGAAGTCCAGGTGAACGACGTCATCGGGCTGGCCGGTCGCGGCGCGCGCACGAAAGTCGTGTTCGATTTCGACGATCCCATGGGACGGAGCACCTGTGTTGCCTGCGGCGAATGCGTGCAGGCCTGTCCGACCGGGGCGTTGATGCCTGCGAGCATGGTTGATTCGCTGGGTCGTGGCGATTCCGCGCGGGCCGATCGAAAGGTCGACTCGGTGTGCCCGTATTGCGGCGTGGGTTGCCAGCTCACCTACCACGTCAAGGACGACGTGATCGTCAACGTCGAGGGACGCAACGGGCCCTCGAACCATGGCCGCCTGTGCGTGAAGGGGCGCTTCGGTCTCGATTACCGGGAGCATCCGGCGCGCCTGCTGCGGCCACTGATCCGTCGCGACGGCATACCAAAGGCAATTGACCCCGAATTCGATCCGGCCCGTCCGCTTACGCATTTCCGCGAGGCCAGCTGGGACGAAGCGCTGGAGTTTGCGGCCGGCGGCCTCAAGTCGCTGCGCGATATGCATGGTCCGTCCGTACTGGCCGGCTTCGGCAGCGCGAAGTGTTCCAACGAGGAGGCCTGGTTGTTCCAGAAGCTGGTGCGGACGGGCTTCGGATCGAACAACGTGGATCACTGCACGCGCCTGTGCCATGCGAGTTCCGTCGCCGCGCTGATGGAGTGCATCGGTTCCGGTGCCGTGACCGCTTCGTTCATGCAGGTCGCCGAGGCGGACGTGGCGATCCTGATCGGCTGCAACCCGGCGGTTAATCACCCGGTCGCCGCGACCTGGTTCAAGCAGGCGGCAAAGCGGGGCACGAAGCTGATCGTGCTCGACCCGCGCGGCCAGGCGCTCGGCGACTATGCCCATCGAGCGTTGCGCTTCACGCCCGGTGCGGACGTGGCGCTGCTGAATGCGATGCTGAACGTCATCGTCACAGAGCGTCTATACGACGAAGACTACGTTACCGCGCACACCGAGGGATTCGGCCGGCTGCGCGAGCACGTGCAGGTGATGACACCCGAGGCGATGTCGCCCCAGTGCGGCGTGACACCCGACGAAATCCGCGACATCGCCCGGACCTATGCCACGGCTGGCCGGGCGATGATCTTCTGGGGCATGGGGATCTCGCAGCATGTGCACGGCACGGACAATGCCCGCTGCCTGATTTCGCTGGCTCTCTGCACTGGCCACCTCGGTCGTCCGGGAACCGGCCTGCATCCACTGCGCGGCCAGAACAACGTGCAGGGCGCCTCGGATGCCGGGCTGATTCCGATGGTGTTTCCGGACTACCGCCCGGTGGGTAATGCACGGTACCGGGCCGCGTTCGAAGAGTTGTGGCAGGCACAGCTGGACCCGAATCCCGGCCTGACGGTCGTCGAGATCATGCATGCAATCCAGGCGGGTACGATCCGGGGCATGTACATCCTCGGGGAGAATCCGGCGATGTCGGATCCCGACCTGGACCAGGCGCGGGCGGCGCTGGCGAAGCTCGAACACCTGGTGGTGCAGGAACTGTTCGTGACCGAGACGGCACAGTTCGCGGACGTGATCCTGCCGGCGTCGGCCTGGCCCGAGAAGGACGGCACGGTGACCAACACCAACCGCCAGGTGCAGATGGGACGCGCGGCGGTCCCGTTGCCGGGCGACGCTCGTCCCGACTGGTGGATCATCCAGCAGATGGCGCGTCGCTTCGGGCTCGCGTGGAACTACGTTCATCCGCGCGACGTGTTTGCCGAGATGCAGCGGGGCATGGCTTCGCTCGACCACATCGACTGGAAGCGCGTCGAGCGCGAAGGTTCGGTGACCTATCCAAGTGCAGCGGCAGACGCGCCGGGGCAGGACGTCGTGTTCGGGGAACGATTCCCGACCGCGAACGGGCGCGCACGATTCAGGCCGGCCTGGCCGTTGCCACCGGACGAGCCGGTGGACGCGGAGTTCCCGGTGGTGTTGATCACGGGGCGACAGCTCGAGCACTGGCACACCGGATCGATGACCCGGCGCACGCGCGTGCTGGACGAACTGGAGCCGGCGGCGGTCGCGTCGATGGCGCCCGCGCAGTTGGCGAGGCTCGGTGTCGAGGCGGGGCACCTGGTGAGTATCGTGACGCGCCGCGGCAGCATCACCCTGGCAGCGAGGATGGACCCGCTGATGCGCGAAGGCATGGTCTTCGTGCCGTTCTGTTATGCCGAGGCGCCTGCCAACCGGCTGACCAACCCGGCACTGGATCCGTACGGAAAAATCCCGGAGTTCAAGTACGCGGCCTGCCGGGTCGAGGCCGGGTCCGGAAACCTCGAGTAGCAGCAAGACCTGGCAGGCTGCCGGTCAATCAGCAGGATGAGTCTGCTGGACGAGGTGGCCGGATGAGTCCGCCGGAAGCGTAACCAGCATCACGTAGTGGTCGTTGCGAATGGTCAGCGGACGCCGGCCGTGGCACCGTTGCCTTACGGCGAGGCTACATACGGGCATGCGCTGATGTTCGGGACGGACGCGGCCATCTTGCGGGCCACGCTGCAGCAACTGCGGCAGGCGACGCAGGATCATGTCGCGTGGCACGAGAATCTCATTCGCGCCATTGTCTGCGGGCTGCCGTGTGATCCCGGTGAACTGGCCGACTACGCCCACCGCAATTGCCGCTTCGGCCAGTGGTATTACGGGGAGGCATCGGCGGAACTGCGCGCGCAGGCGGTGTTTTCCGCCATGGAGGCGGAACACGAGCGCGTGCACCGGATCGCCGCGTCGCTGTTGCGCGATGCTGCCGGTAGTGTGCCGATCGACGGCGCGGCGTACGACGAGTTCATGGCCGCCAGCGATCACCTTCACATGGAGCTCGACTCGCTGCGTCACGAGGTCGAGGACATCCTGAGGGGCAGCGATGCGCTGACCGGGGCCTGCGGCCGTGCGCAACTTCTGCCAGACCTGCGTGAGTGGCACGAGCTGGCGAAGCGCGAGTTGCAGAGCTGCTGCATCGCCTTCATGGACCTGGACCACCTCAAGGAAATCAACGATACCCACGGTCATACGGTGGGTGACCAGATCCTGGCCGGTGCAGTCCGCTACGTCACCGGTCACCTGCGGCCTTACGACAAGGTGTTCCGCTACGGTGGAGACGAATTCCTGATCTCGCTTCCCGGAATCGACCTGCCGGATGCGCAGCACCTGGTCGAGCGCATCAGCGCGGGTTTCGGCCAGCAGTCGTTTGTGGTCTGTGCGGGTGGCCGTCCGATCCACGCGACTGCCTCGTTCGGGCTCGCGCTGCTCGACCCGGATGTCAGCATCGAGGAATCCATCGACAGGGCCGACAAGGCGCTGCTGGCGGCAAAGACTGCCGGGCGTGACCGGGCCATCCGCTGGGATCCGGGCATCACGACGGGTGCAATCCTGAACTGGCCCGCGGGCGACCGCCGCGACGAATGAGTCCCCGCGTCGTGCCGGTGCGGGATTGATCGCAGTGGCGGCGACCGGCTAGGTGAAGAAGATGTAGACGTTGACGTCACCGCATTCTCGAGTGCCTTCCCGGGGGTCGGTCAAGCAATGGGAAGCGGCAGGACGAGTTCGGCGCCCGTCAAAAAAAATGCCCCGCCAATGGGCGGGGCAAAACGGGGGGATTCCGGTTGCCGGGGGGCTACGGCGCGAAATCGTCCATCAGGATCAGCCCCAGCGGCGCGCCGCCGGCACCGCCTTCGGCGTCGCGTGCGATGGCCGTATAGATCCCGCCGTTCTCGACGGCGATCGTCGCCGGACCGATCGCGGCGTCCTTGGTGCCGGTCGGCGTGACGGTCACGTCATAGGATCCTTCGGCGAGCGAGATGAAGCCGGTGTTTGCCTTGAACGGCACTGCCGTCAGCGTCGGCGCAACCGTGTTGATGTCGGCGCCGGGGGCGGTGACATAGATGTCGACGGCCTGCGCGGTCGGCGAGGCATGGATGATCCGTACCTTGGCATTCGTGGCTACCCGACGCGCGTCGTCCGTCGCGACCAGCGGCTCGATATCCGCCAGGTTGCCGACCGCCAGCACCGTGTAGCTGACGCCCGCCATCAGGTCCAGGTCGGCGTCGATCGGCACCACGGTCTGGGTCGCGGAGTCGGTGACCTTGACGTTATAGGTCGCCGGCGGGACGCTGACGAAGGGCGTGAAGTCCGGGTAGCCGAGGTCCGACACAAGCGGGTTGGCAAAGTCATCATTGACGACGACGTCCACCGGGGGCGCGTCGGGGGAGGCGTGCACGACCCGCAGGTCAGCCGGCGTCGCCGCATCGAGAATCTCGGACGAGCCGCTGGCATCCTGGACGACCAGGCTGATCGGAGCCGTGCCGGTCATGGTGTTCTCGACCGCCGCGATCAGCAGGTTGCCTCCGGATGCAAGCGTGATGGTTCCCGTGTCGTAGACGACCGCGGCGGCATTACCCGTCAGCGTTACACGTGCCTGGTAGTTGCCAGCAGGTACCTCGAGCGGACCGAGGTTCTCGCCGAACGAGAAGGTGCCGGCAGGTGCCGTCGCGGTCAGGTCCGCGCCCGGCGCGGTGAGGTACACGTCGACCTGGGGCGCCATCGGAGCAGCGTGCACGAGGCGCAGGCGTACCGAACCGGCAGGCACTGCGGTGTCGGGCTGCTCGAGGACCATCGCCTCGATGTCTGCAACGCCGCCGACCGCGACGATGCGGTAGAGCGTGTCGGCAGCGAAGGTCAGGTCGACCGGACCAATGACGGTCGCGTTCCCGCCCGGCAGGATCCCGTCTACCTTGACCGTGTAGGTCCCGACGTCGAGCGACAGTGCGCCGGTGCCATCCTTGTAGTCCACATTGGAAACGGTGGCGGAGCCGATGGATAGGTTCACCATCGGCGCGTCCGGCGAGGCATGCAGTGCCTGGACCTTGAACTGTGCCGGCGGAGGTACAACTTCATCCGGCTTCTTGTTGTTGGAATCACTGCAGCCGGCCAGCACTAAAACCAGCGCAGCTGCGGAGACGAGCTTGATTGGACTGATCATTTCCTGATCCTTCGGTTGGCGTGGAGGGGTGTTTGCTTCGGGAGGAAAGTTTCTCTAACCCCGGCGTCGAAGTGGTCTCAGGCCCGTAACGATTTGTAACGAATCGAAACAAGCGCTGCGGGGCCGGCGACCGTTCGCCGGCGACGGGTTAACATGCCGCCGTGACAACGATCCTCCTCATCGACGACGACCGGCGGCACTCGGAGCTGCTGAAGACGTATTTCGGCCGATTCGGCATCGACCTGGTCTGCGCGCCTGACGCGGATATCGGGCTCGCGCGACTCAAGAGCGTCTCTCCGGACCTGTTGCTGCTGGATGTGATGCTGCCGAGGCGCGATGGTTTCGAGATCTGTCGCGAAGTGCGCAGGAAGAGTTCGATTCCGATAGTGATGCTGACCGCGCGAGACGACGTTATCGACCGCGTCTCGGGCCTCGAACTCGGTGCCGACGACTACGTCTGCAAGCCATTCGAGCCCAGGGAGCTGGTCGCTCGAATCCAGTCGGTCTTGCGCCGTGCGGAGGCGCGCGCCCAGGCGGGTGGCGGGCGTCGCCAACTGGACTTCGACGGCCTGCGGATCGAGCTGGATGCCCGCACGGTCTGCGTGGACGGTGCTCCGGTCGAATTGACCTCGATGGAATTCGACCTTCTGGGCGTCCTGGCGCGCAATGCCGGTCGCAAGATGTCGCGCGATGAGATCCAGGCGGAGCTGCGCGGAATCGACGCATCGCTGCTCACCCGTGCGGTAGATATCGCGGTGAGCCGCCTGCGGCACAAGATAGGCGACACAGGAAAGCCCGCCCGGTTCATACAGACCGTGTGGGGGCACGGCTATGCCTTCGTTGGCCGCCCGGCCGCAGACGATGCTTAGCAGGCTGTCACGGTCATTGTCCTTTCGGCTGCTCGCCATCTATCTCGTGATGGGCGCGCTTTTCGTCTACGGATCCCTGCTCGGAATTCGCTGGGTGTACGCCAGCGACCAGCTCCGCGAGCTCGTCAGCGGGCACCTGTCACTGCATGTGGACTACGTACGCAGGGACATCGGCAACCCGCCGCGGATAGCTAACGCAATCGAGATCACCAGGAAGGTACCGATCGATATCCGCATCGTGGGGCCTGGAATGGACTGGTCGTCCGATCCGGGATTTCCGGAACCGTCGAAACTCGAATTCGGCGACAGCGACGTGTTCCAGCCGGCAACAGCGCAGTGGCTGCGTGGTGTCGAAGGCATCGAGTTCGCCGAATACCGTGGGCACGGCTTCCTCAAGTTCGACCAGGGTCCCTATGTTGTCATCGTCGCCTCGCCAAGGATCTCCGAAGAGGTCGTCGAACGGAACCTGACGCCGATCATCATCGGAATCGGGCTGGTGCTTGTGTTGCTGACCTATCTCGCGGTGCGGTGGCTTTTCAGGCCGATCGGCGCTATTCGCCGCGGCGCCGCGCTGATCGGCCAGGGCCATTTCGAACATCGGATCACCGAAGTGCGTGACGATCAGCTCGGCGACCTCGCGGCCGACATCAACAGGATGGCCGAGGATGTGCAGCGAATGCTCGATGCCAAGCGCCAGCTGCTGCTGGGGATCAGCCATGAGCTGCGCTCGCCGCTGTCGCGCCTGAAGCTCGCGCTGGAACTCGCCGACGACTCGCCCGAGAAAATCGGATTGCGAGACGACGTCGTGGAGATGGAAAAAATCATCGTGACGCTGCTCGAGGCCGAACGACTGAATACGCGCCATGCGGCCCTGCGCATCACCAGGGTTTCGGTTCGGCAACTCGTCGACCAGCTGATCGACGACTATTTTGCCGGCGAGCGTGATCGGATCCGGGTCAGCGGTCCTGATGGTCTCGGCGTGCAGGTCGACGAGGCACGCGTGACGTTGATGCTTAAGAACCTGGTCAGCAACGCGCTGCGCTACGGCCCGGCTGCCAATGGCGCGGTCGTAATCGACTTCGATCGCAAGGGCGATACGTGGTGGATCAGCGTGTCCGACCTCGGGCCGGGTATCTCGCCGGACCAGGTGGACCGGATCGGCGAGCCGTTCCATCGCGGGGATCCGTCGCGTACGCGTGACACGGGAGGGAGCGGACTCGGACTCTACCTGGCGAGACTGGTGGCAAAGGCGCACTCCGGGACACTGCAACTCGATCGCGCGTACACGGGCGGGGCACGCTTTGTGGTGACGTTGCCGTTGAGCCCGGCAGCCCAGGAAGGAGAATCTCCGCAGGCGAATTGATGGAGGTGTGCTGTCAGCCCGCCGCCGAGCGTGGCCAGAGCTCCGCAGTCCGGTAGCGGCCGGTGGCGGTGAGATCTGTATAGGCCTCGCGCTCCGCACGCAGTCCGGCCCGGCGTGACATAAAGGACGTCTTGCCGACCGCGTCGAGTGAGCTCGAGCTGGCAAACAGGAATCCCTGTCCCGCGACGCACCCGAGGTCGAGGAGGCTTTCTACCTGGTCTTCGTTCTCGATGCCTTCGGCAACGGTCTCGAGCCCGAGTGTTGCCCCGAGCATCACGACCGCGCGGGCCAGTTCGGGGCCGCCATCTTGCTCGGTCATGCGGCTGACGAAAGCGCGATCGATCTTCAGGATGTCGATCGGGAACCGATGCAGGTAGGACAAGGACGAGTAGCCCATGCCGAAATCATCGATGGCGAGGCGAACCCCCAGCGTCTTCAAGTCGCGGAATCGCTCCAGGTTGACTTCCGTGTTCTGCATAATCGTGCTTTCGGTCATCTCGATCACCAGGCTTCCCGGATCGAGACCGGAGACCTCGAGCGCATGGCGCACGTCCGCGACAAGGTTTCCCTGCTGCAGGTGGCGACCGGAGATATTGACCGCCACGCGCAGTCCATGTCCGGCAGGCGCCGACTCGCTCCACGACCGGACCTGTGTACACGCGTCGACCAGGACCCGGCGACCGAGCTCAACGATGCGGCTTGAATCCTCGGCGATCGAAATGAAATCCGTGGGCATGACCACGCCCCGCTCGGGATGGTTCCACCGCACCAGCGCTTCGACGCCGAGCAACTCGCGGCTGGTCAGGTCGATCACTGGCTGGAACTCCAGGAAGAACTCGTTCCGTGCCAACGCAAGGTCGATGTCCTGCTCCAGTCGCATGCGATCGTAGATCTGTTCCTGCATGTGCGGCTGGAACATGACGAAGCGCGCCTTGCCGGCGGCCTTCGCGCTGTACATGGCGATGTCGGCATTGCGCAGCAACTGTTCGGCGTCGTCGCCGGGCCGGGAGCAGGCGACACCAATGCTGGCGGACGCGTCGGTTTCCCTGCCGTCGAGCAGCAGCGGCCGGTTGAATGCCGCCGTAATCGGCGTCGCGATGCGTTCGACGTCGTCCTCGCTGCGGATGCCTTCCAGCAGGATGGCGAACTCGTCGCCGCCGAGGCGCGCTACGGTATCCGACGGACGGGTGGTCTTCACCAGCCGTTGCGCCGCCGCCTGGAGCAGCCGGTCGCCCGCGTCATGCCCGAGCGAATCGTTCACGTTCTTGAAGTTGTCAAGGTCGAGGAACATCACGGCGACGAGCTGTTGCGAGCGATGCGCCAGCTCCAGCGCGTGCTCGACTCGGTTCCAGAACAGGCTGCGGTTGGCGAGCAGCGTGAGCGGGTCGTGGAACGCCAGCTTGCGGAGCTGTTCCTCGAGCGCCTTGCGCTCGGTCACGTCGCGGAAGTTGAGTGCCAGTCCCCCGATGGCCGTGTCGTCCATCAGGTTGCTGCCGACGCACTCGAGCGTGCTGCGGCGGTCGCCGTTCTCGACCACCGACTCGACCGGTCCGATGACACGGCCCCGCGTGGCCACCACCTCGGTGAGAAACACGCCCAGCCTCTCGCGATCCCCGTCGACCCACAGGTCGAGCAAGTTGCGGCCGACCAGCTTGTCCGGGTGGATCGAGAAGGTGCGCTCGGCGGCTGGCGAGGCGAACTTAAGGCAACCTTCGGCATCGGTGATCATGATGACGTCGGAAGCATTCTTGATCAGGGACGCGTAACGGGCCTCGACGATGCCGACCGCGCGGCGCTCGCGCAGCAGCGCATCGTCGCGCGAGAGCACACCCTGGCGCACCATGACCAGCGAGGTCAGCACGAAGATGATGACCGTCATCATGTTCGCGGGGCTGGACATCGTGCTGGTCTCTACGTAAACCAGCACGATGAACGAGACCATCATCGCGATGTACGGCAGTCCCTGCATGAGAGCGGTGCTGAGGGCACTGGGGGCGCGTCGTGTCTCGGGCACGCCGCGCACCTGGTTGCGCGCGGCTGCTGCGAGCCAGACGTAGCAGGACAGGTAGATGGCATCGGAGAAGCCACCCGGCGAATAGCTGCCATCGACTTTCGACATTGCCCAGACGATGTCGGCAAGCGACATGCAGGCAAAACCCAGCGTAAGCAGCATCAGCGCGCGGCGCGGAATGGGCGTGTCCCCGGAGTGCATCAGCAGCACGCCGCAGGCCAGCAGCATCACGCAGTTGAGTGCGATATAGCTCTGCGCAATGACGTACTTGAGCAGGTCCGGGTCGCGCTGGGCGTTCGCAGTGGGTGCAATCACCATGAACCAGAAGAACGCGCCGAATCCGAGCAGAAGGATCGTCATGTCGAGCCCAAGGCGGACCCACTGCACGCGGACGGCCGCAGCGCGGATCACCGTGAGCACCGCAGCGAAAACCAGCGGGTAGAAGCAAAGGAAGAACACGTCGCCGACCGACGGGAATGGATCGACGTCAAAGAGCCAATAGGTTGAATTGAGCAGGTTGCCGGTGCTGTAGAAGGCGAGCGCGGCGGTCAGCAGCCACCAGGCGCGTCGCGCGGCAATGTCGGAGGAGCCGCGTGCCGCGGCAGCCGCCAGTATCGTTACGCCGATGCTCGCGACGGAGTCGGAGTAGAGGTTGAAGATATCGAGGGCCGGCAGCCCGCTGCCGTCTGCAAGGTTCAGCAGGATGGCGATCGCTACATAGGCGAACAGAGCCACGGAAAGGGCGCCCGTCCAGCCGGAGGCGAACCTCTCATGCGTGGTTGCACCATCGCTTGCCTGCCGTCCTGGCGACATATCTTTCTTTGCGCGTCTCCCTACCGCGGTAGCCTTGTCTGACCTGGCACATCTAGCCAGATCCGGCACCCGGCGATCTGTGACCGGCGTCCTAGAATGCCGGTGCCGCTCTGGGAGCCGTGTCGCACCGGATGGCCGCCAGGAACGTTTACCTTTCAGTCGAGACCTGGTCCGCGTACAGTACGCGCGGCCCGGCGGGGTAACCTGGGCAGCATGCGAGGGACCTGATGCGTTCGTGCCGAATGATTGGATCGATTGCACTGGCGCTCTGGCTGGTGTCCGTTCTTGTCCCCCTCGATGCCGCCGCCCAGCCGCCGCCCAGTCCGGAACTGCGCTCCAGCGCTTTCTACATCCTGGATGAAGCGGATTCGTCGGTGCTGGCCGCCCGCCGAGAGCGCGTTGCGGTGCCGATTGCCTCCATCACGAAGCTGATGACAGCACTGGTCGTGCTCGATGCCGGCCAGCAGGCCGACGAGATCCTTACGATTACGTCCGACGACGTTCGCGGCACGGCGGGCTCAGGCTCGCGCCTGGCTCCCGGCATGCGTCTCAGCCGGGGGGACCTGCTTCACCTCGCGCTGATGTCTTCGGAGAATCGGGCGGCGTACGCGCTGTGCCGACGCTATCCGGGTGGCACGCCCGCCTGTGTGCAGGCCATGAACCACAAGGCGAAGGCGCTCGGCATGACCACGGCGCGTTTCGTCGAGCCGACCGGCCTGTCGAGCTCGAACGTGGCGAGTCCTGAGGATCTCGCCAAGCTGGTGCTCGCGGCAGCGCAGAATTCGACCATCCGAGATTTTTCGACCGATACCGATCACACCGTCCAGGTCAGTCGCCGGCAACTCGAGTTCCGCAACACGAACCGGCTGGTCGCGAACCCCGGCTGGCAGGTGAGCGTCCAGAAGACCGGTTACATTTCAGAAGCCGGTCGTTGCCTGGTGATGCAGACCGTCATCGACGGCCGCCAGGTGGTGATCGTGCTGCTCAATTCATGGGGCAAGTTCACGCGAATTGCGGACGCCCAGCGGGTCAGAAGCTGGGTGGAGTCGACGCACCGGGCTGCGGCCAACGCGACGTCCGCGTCACCGCCCAGCGGCTGATCAACGGGGTCGCTTGATCGCGCCACCGGGCATTCCCCCCGAGGTGGCCTGCCGGGTTCCCGTGTGGCATAAGGCAGCTACGCACGCCACGACCGGGTATTTGCATGAATCTCGAAAAAGTCATCTTCGGCTTTGTCATCGTACTGGCCGCAACGCTGAATTTTGGCTTCGTGTACGGAAATCCGACCGATCCCGGCCAGCACCACCTGTGGGAGTTCTTCGCCGTGTTCGTCGTGAACGTGATCGCGACGGCGCTCAAGTTCGGCGATCGCACGCAGATCGGCGCGGTGCACCTGGCGACCAGCCTGGTGGCCGTGCTGCAGCTCACCGCGGCAGCGCTGGTGTGGTTTTTTGCGCCTCCCGGGGCGCTGTCGGAGGACACGATCGTCAGCATCGTGTCGCTGTCGGCAGGCGCGCTGCTGGCGAACGTCGTGTCCGTGGTCATCCTCATCGTCGAGACGACCATGATGCGGAGATGAGTTGACGTGAACAGCACGCTGCTGCTCACGTTGCGGCGCCTGCGGGCGCCGATCATCCTGCTGATCGTCGTGTTCGCGGTCGGCATGGTGGGCCTGGTGCAGATCCCCGGCGTGGACCAGGACGGCAAGGCCTGGCACATGTCGCTGTTCCAGGCCTTCTACTTCATGACGTACACCGCGAGCACCATCGGCTTCGGCGAGATCCCGCAGGGGTTCACCGACCGCCAGCGCCTGTGGGTGGTCGTGATCATCTACGCCTCGGTGATCGGCTGGGCCTACCTGGTCGCGAGCCTGCTCGCGCTCGGGCGCGACAAGGCGGTGCGCAAGGCCTACGTCGAGGCGCGCTTCAATCGCCGGGTGCGTTCGATCGTCGAGCCGTTCTTCATCATCTGCGGGTTCGGTGAGACGGGTCGGCTGGTCGCCAAGGCGCTTGACCTGCGCGGCCGACGCTTCGTCCTGGTCGAGCTTGACGCGACCAGGGTCCAGGAAGTGGACCTGATGGACTTCCAGCAGGTGCCCATTGCGCTGGCTGCGGACGCGCGGATGCCTGACCAACTCACCGCTGCGGGATTGCGCAAGGACCAGTGCCGCGGGGTGCTCGCGCTCACCAACGACGACCAGGCGAACCTCGCGGTCGCGATGACCGTCCGCCTGCTCGAGCCGAACGTACCGGTGCTGGCCCGCGCCATGAGCCGGGAGACCGCGGCCAACATGGAGTCGTTCGGTACGCATCACATCATCAATCCGTTCGCCCGGTTTGGTGAACAGCTCGCGCTCGCCATCGCGGCACCGGTAAATTACCGGCTCATCGCGTGGTTGACCGGGCTGCCCGGTACCGTGCTGGAAGCACTGGCAAGCCCGCCTCGCGGTGCGTGGGTTGTCTGTGGCTACGGCCGCTTCGGGCGCGAGGTCGTCCAGGCATTCCACGCCCACGGACTCGAGGTGACGGTCATCGATCCGCATTCGCCGACCGGACCGGACCTGCCGACCATTCGTGGCATCGGCACCGAGGCAGGGCCGCTGGTCGAAGCGGGAATCCGCGAGGCGTCCGGCATCGTGGCCGGCACGGATGACGACGTGAACAATCTATCGATCGTCGTAACGGCGCGAGAACTGAATCCCGGGCTGTTCACGATCGTCCGCCAGAACCTCCAGGCCAACCGAGCGCTGTTCGACGCGTTCGATGCCGACATGACCATGGTCTCGAGCGAACTGATGGCGAGCGAATGCCTTGCCGTGATCCGCGCCCCGTCGCTCGGGCCGTTCCTCGCGATCGCGCGTGCCGAGAGTGCCGAGTGGGCCAACACGCTGCTCGAACGGCTGGAGCGACGGATCGGCCAGCGTGCCCCTGCCATGTGGAGCGTGACGCTGAACATCAGCGAGGCGCCGACGTTCTATCGATTGCTGATGGACGACGGACACGCGACGCTCGGCGACCTGGTCCGTGATCCGGCCGAACGCGATGCGCAGCTGGCCTGCGTGCCGCTCTACCTGGAGCGCGACTCGGAAGAAATTACGCTGCCGGACGACACGCTGCAGCTCAAGCCGGGTGACCGCCTGCTGTTCGCCGGTCGCAGCACTGCGCGCGAGCGACAGCGGCCGATGCTGTTCAACCCGAACATCCGCGACTACGTGCTGACCGGGCACGACGGCCCGGCGGGCTGGGTGTGGCGACGACCCCGACAACCCGTGACCGCCGGGAACGGAAAGCGGGGTCCGCGGTAGATCCTGCCGATCGCGGGCCTACCGTGCGGACACAAGTCGTGGCTTGCCGCTAGACTCCGTATGCAGGGCCAGTATGGGTCCCTGCCTCGCAGAAATGAGATCGAAGACACCATGCGACCTGTCCGGCTTCTGCACGTTACGGATCCCCATCTGTTCGCGGACCCATCGCGCAGGATCTACGACGTCAATACCGCGCAGTCCTTCGGCAGCGTGCTTGCGGACGCGTTGGGAGGCGGGACTCCGCCGCCGGACGCGATCCTGGTCACTGGCGACATCGGTGACGACATGAGCGCGGGAGCGTACCGGGCGTTTCGAAATGCGGTCGGCGGCCTGGGCGCGCCGGTCCTGTGCTTGCCGGGAAACCACGATGCCCCGGAGCTGATGGCGGACCTCCTGAACTTCGACGGTTTCCAGTTCTGCGGCAGTGCGGCACTTGGCGCCTGGGGCCTGGTACTACTGGATACGCATGTCGATGATGACCCGGCCGGCTTCCTGGCCGCGACCGAACTCAAGAGGCTGGAGGAGAGTCTGCGCGAGTTCGCTGACCGCCCGGTGATTGTATGCCTGCATCACCTGCCGGTCGCGACCGGCAGCGAATGGTTGGACCACTATGGCTTACGCAATGCAGCGGAGTTCCTGTCGGTGCTCAGGTGTTTTCCGCAGGTTCGCGCCGTACTGGCCGGTCATGTGCACCAGGCCTTTGATCGACAGTACGACCGGGTTCGCATCCTGGCGACGCCATCGACCTGCGCCCAGTTCACCCCCGGAACCGCGAAGTGCGTCATGGATCTGCGTCCACCGGGCTATCGCTGGTTGAGCCTGATGCCGGATGGTTCCATCAGCACGGAGGTTCTCTGGTTGCAGGATTGGGTAGTGATGGATCGGCCGCGCGACGACCGCATCTGAACTGGATTTTCGATCGTGGCGCGAGTCCCGCAGGGGACCGAACATGGTCGGTGCCGAAGGAGACAGGCGCTTGAAACGCAGATCGCTTTTGAAAGCCCTCGTTGCCGGAACCGGTGCGGCGATCGCTGCGCCAGCAATTTCGGCGGGGCGAATGGAATGGCGCATGGTCACCAGCTGGCCGAAGGGCCTGCCGGGGCTCGGCACCGGCGCGGAGCGACTGGCCGCCAACATCACCGAAATGAGCGGCGGAAAACTGACCATCAAGGTCTATTCCGCGGGCGAACTGGTTCCTGCGCTGGAATGCTTTGGCGCGGTTGCCAACGGTACCGCGCAGCTCGGGCACGACGCGGCCTACTACCACACAGGCAAGACCGAGGGCGCCCCGTTCTTCACCGCCTTTCCGTTCGGCCTGACCGCCGACGAGATGGATGCCTGGGTGATGTTCGGCAACGGCCAGAAACTGTGGGACGAGCTGTACGAGCCATTCGGCATACGCGCGTTCCATGCAGGCAGCACCGGTACGCAGATGCTCGGCTGGTTTCGCAACGAGATCCGCTCGCTCGCCGACCTGAAGGGGCTCAAGTTCCGTGCCCCGGGCAACCAGGGCCGCGTGCTGCAGAAGCTCGGCGTGACGCCGGTGACGCTGCCCGGCGGCGAGATCTTCCCGGCGCTGCAGTCGGGGGCCATCGATGCCGCCGAGTGGATCGGCCCGTATAACGATCTCGCGTTGGGCTTCTACCAGGTCTGCAAGTACTACTATTCGCCCGGTTACCACGAACCAGGCCCGAACCTGCAGCTGATGGTCAACGAGGAAGCCTGGCGCTCACTGACGCCGGAACTGCAACTCGTCATCCGCACCGCCGCCGCCGCGACCACGCGCGACATGCTGGCTGAATACAACGCCCGGTCGGGTCCCGCGCTGCGTACGCTGGTCAAGGACCATGGCGTGAACGTGCGCCAGTTGCCGGAAGAGGTCCTGATGGCCTGTGGCGAGGCAGCCAACGAGGTGTTGAACGAGATCTACGCCGCCGACAAGTCGCCCAACCACATCGTGCAGCGGATCATCGAGGACTTCCTGGCTTTCCGGAAGGAAATCATGCCCTGGACAAGAATCGGCGAGCAGGCCTTTCTCAATGCGCGGCGACTGCCTTTCGAATTCAAGCTGAAGCGCTAGCGCCTCAGTCCGGCAACAGGTCGTCGAAATCGTCCCGGTAGGGTGGATTGCGCCCCTGTGTCGGTTCGTCCAGAAGGTCGCTGAAGTCGTCCGCGACCGGCGAGCCGGACGGGGAGGTCGCCGCGGCAGTCGCTGGCGCGGCGTCGTTCAGCGACGGCGCAGTCTCGGCGTACAGCCGGGCCGGGAGGCTGGTCGCCATGCCGGGCATGAGCGCGACCAGCGTGATGCCCAGCAGCTGCAGGCCGACGAACGGCACCACCCCCTTGTAGATGTCGATGGTCCGCACCAGCGCGCCCGCGACACCGCGCAGGTAGAAAAGCGCGAAGCCGAACGGCGGCGTCAGGAAGCTGGCCTGCAGGTTCATGCCGATCATCACGCCGAGCCATAGCGGGTCGACGCCCAGCTTGATCAGCGCCGGGGCGGTAATCGGCACGACGATGAAGATGATCTCGAACGTGTCGAGGAAGAAACCGAGCACGAAGATCACCGTCATCACTGCCAGCACGGCTACGAAGACGCCGCCGGGCAGCGAGGAGAGGGCGTCGTGCACCAGGTTCTCGCCGCCGAGCCCACGGAACACCAGGCTGAACACGCTGGCGCCGAGCAGGATCACGAAGACCATCGAGGTGATCGATAGCGTCGTCCGCATCACCTCCCGCAGCAGCGCAAGGTCGAGGCGCCCTTTCGCGGTCGTCAGCAGCAGGGCGCCCACCGCGCCGACCGAGGCCGACTCGGTGGGTGTGGCGATACCAGCGAGGATCGAGCCCAGCACCGCGACCATCAGCGCGAGTGGCGGGGCCAGGGCGCCGAGTACCCGGCCCGCGAGGCCCGCGCGCTGCTCGTCGGTCATCACGATCGGCGGGCAGGAGCGCGGATCGACGATCGACTTGAAGAGGATCCAGGCAAGGTACAGCCCCACCAGCACCAGGCCCGGGATGATTGCGCCTGCGAACAACTGGCCTACGGAGATCGGTTCCGCGGCCATGTTGCCGAGTTCGAGCTGCGCCTGCTGGTTGGCGCCCTGCAGGATGTCGCCGACGAAGATCAGCACCGTGGAAGGCGGGATGATCTGGCCGAGCGTACCTGCAGCGCAGATCGTGCCGGTTGCGAGCTTCGGGTCATAGCCGGCGCGCATCATCGCCGGCAGCGAAAGCAGCCCCATCGTGACCACGGTTGCGCCGACGATGCCGGTGGACGCGGCGAGCAGGGCCCCGACGATCACCACCGAGTAGCCGAGTCCGCCGCGCACCGACCCGAACAGCTGGCCCATGGTCGTAAGCAGCGCTTCCGCTATTTTCGAGCGCTCCAGCGTAACGCCCATGAATACGAACAACGGCACGGCGACCAGCGTCTCGTTGGTCATGGTGCCGAAATAGCGGCCGGTGAGCGCCGAGAGGATCGCGACGTCGAAAACGCCGAACGCGATTCCAAGCGACGCGAATACCAGCGCGATGCCGGCCAGCGTAAAGGCAACCGGGTAGCCGATCAGCACCGCGCCGATGGTCGACACGAACATCGCCACCGCCAGCATCTCGCCGATCAGCATGGAGTTCATCGGGCAGCGTTTCCCTGCAATGACTCAGGCGCGTTCATCGGTCACCGGGTCTTCGTCGTGGTCGGTCATGCCGTGCCCGGCGAGAAACAGGCCTCGCCGCACGATCACCGCCATGCCCTGCACGAAAAGCAGCGCACAGAACACCCAGAGCAGCGACTTGAGCAGGTAGACCGCGGGCATGCCGTCTGCGGTGCTCGACGGCTCACGGATGCTCCAGGAAGAGAGCACGAACGGAGCCGAGGTGACGGCGACGATTGCCAGCCACGGGAACAGGAATGCGAGCGTGCCGAAGATATCCGTCCACGCCTTGCCGCGTGCGCCTAGCCGCCCATACAGCACATCCACGTTGACGTGCCCGCGATGCAGGAATGTGTAACCGGCCCCGGCCATGAACACGGCTGCGTGCTGCCAGACGTAGAGTTCCTGCAGCCAGGGGAATCCAAGGTTGAAGCCGTAACGAAGCACCACTACCGTGAAGCAGGTGAACACGCAGCCCAGCGTAAGCCAGGCAACCGTGCGGCCGACCCAGTCGTTGATCGCGTCAACTGTCCTGACGAAGCCCTCGAGCGCTCTCACCGGCCCCCCTTGCGGTTGCCCGGCAATAGTACGGTCTCAGGGAGCGAAAATCCGCGTGGCGATCGATTCTCCGGCGTCAGGCCGACTATGACCACCTGCCATGGCCACCGCTTCCGATCTCATCGGCCGTCCCGCGTCTTCTTCGTGGCCGGGCATCGGGACCGCCAGCCACGGCAGAGTCCGCGGATCCGATACCGGCGCGGCCGGGTCCGAGCCGGCTCCAGCCGGAACACTTGATCGTCCTGCAGGTGTTCCTCGATCGCTGGCGCACCGGTCGCCGGGTTGACCGGCGAGAATGCCGGCGGATGCGCGACTGCGGACGGGGAGGTGCGCTCGCTGGCTACGACCACCGTCATTCCCATCGGCGATACGGCGAACAACTCCTCGGAAAACCTCGACGGAAGGTGCACGCAGCCGTGGGACGACGGGTAGCCGGGCAGTCCGCCGGCGTGCAGCGCCACGCCGTCCCAGGTGAGCCGTTGTGTATAGGGCATCGGTGCGCTGTTGTATTTCGACGACCGGTGGTTCTTGTCTTTCTGCAGGATCACGAACACGCCTGTGGGAGTGCCGTGTCCCGGCTTGCCGCTGCTGATGGTCGTGACGCCGATCTCGATGCCATTGCGGTACACGTATGCCCGCTGTTCATCCAGGCTGACCAGCACAAGGATCGGACCGATGTCCGCCACGACGGGGTTCCAGACGAACTCTCCCGGTTTGAGTTCCGCGGGCGGCGTTTCGGTCAGCCGCCGAAAATCACGGCATCCGGAATCTCATAGCGCTCCTGCCCTATCCACACGATCGTGTTGTCACTCTCGCGGCTGGCGCGAAACTCGCCCGGGTCCGCCTGGCTGACATCGGCCCCGGTTGCGTTGCCATTTTCGAAGAATATCGAGCGGGTGCGGCCATCCGGCTTCGTTACGGTGACGATCCCGCTGCCGCTGCCTTCTCGCCTGACGCCGAAGGGGCACATGCCGGTCGCTTGACCTGCGGTCATCGTGCAGCGGATGTCGCCGGTAGCGTGGTAGTTGGTTCCGGGGACCAGTGCGT
Organism: uncultured Gammaproteobacteria bacterium; assembly: GCA_963732375.1. Taxonomy (GTDB): domain Bacteria; phylum Pseudomonadota; class Gammaproteobacteria; order Steroidobacterales; family Steroidobacteraceae; genus RPQJ01. The sequence continues at coordinate 533,409 of CAVSZE010000003.1, read as the reverse complement.
CGTGGGCCAGCGGGTTGCCGACCGGTTTCGACGCAGCGCTGCTCGAGCCGGCGATGATCATTTCCAGCCGGTAGTCTGCCTTCTCGTTGCGCCGCGCCGCGCTGCGCATCATGTAGACACGGATCCTGTAGTCACCACTCGCGGGCAGGGTGCCTTCGTACTGGTTCTGGTCCACTGAACCGTTGAAGAACGCAACCTCGTTTTCGCCTGGTGCCAGTATGTTGAAGTAGGTGGCGGTGTTCTTCGTAGCCATGCTGACGTTCATGTGCTGGCCCTTGCCGGCGCCGAGCACGTAGTCGACGATCTCGTAGCCAGTGATCGAGCCTTCCACGACCGCACTGCTTGCGCCCTGCTCGAATTTCACCCTTTGGCTGCGGATGTCATCGGCCGCATTCGCCGCCGCAGCGGCGAATGCGTCCAGCATCAACAGGAGAATCAGCCTGCGCATCAACTAATTCTTTCCGCAATCGAGCGGTGGAGCCTGCACGATGGACTGGTAGCGGCCATCCGAGGTGCGAATGGTCACGCATTTCCCGGTGGAGTGGTTGTACCAGTTGCTGTACTTCGAGTCGCCGGAAGTCGAGCCGCTCTTGTACACGTAGCCGCGATTTCCAAGCTGGCTCTCGGCCTGGCCGGCCTTGGCGCCCACGAGATCGGCAAGGTCCGGTGCGGTATCGCCGGCCTGGTAGGACGAATGAGCCGGCGTACTCTGGCTGTGGGCCGGCGGGAAGGTGACGATGATCTTCTTGTCGTTCTCCCACTTGAACACCTGTTCGCTGCCGTTCATCGACCGTACGACCTGGTTGCCGTTCTGATCCTTGTAGTGATTGGACTTGTTGCCCGGCGACAGGCTCAAGGTGTTCCCGTTGTGCAGGTCGAGGTCGATGAATCCCTGGCGCTGCGAAAAAGTGCAGGGACCCGACGCGCCCTTGTTCTTGTCTCCGTCCTTGCGGACTTCGCAATTGGCATCCGAGGAATCCGCGAGCGCGGGTGACAGCGAGGCCGTCAGGCCCAGCGCGACAAAGCATGCGGCCAGTATGGTTCGAGTGTTCATGGACGCTCCAGAGTTACGAGCGCCGGAAGGTACCGCAAGTCGGCCTGCGCAGGCTATCCGAAAAGCGAACCGGCTGGCGGCGGTCCGGCGCCAGCTCCGGTCAGCCCCATGCGTTTGCCTGGGTTACCTGCGGCGACGCGCCGTCGAATTGTCCGACGATTTCAAGCGCGATATCGAGCGGGGAACCGCGAGTGGCCGCGAGGGACGCGGCCCTGCCGTCTTGGTTCGCAATCTGGATAGTAGCGCGCAGGGAATTTCGATTAGCCTATAGGGCAAACCCGCCAATTGAATTGGCGGATGGCTGGGCGCGACCTGGGCTTCAGTGTGAGGCAACATGCGGGCATTAGACATCGCCGTGACATCAATTTTTCTGATCGCAGCACTCGGAGTGGCGCAGGAGGCAATCGCCGGCAACGAAGATGCAATGTGCGAGTTCCGCAAGGACGGTGACACCGTCAACAAGAAGAGCGGTTGGTGCACGGTGTCGCAGCGGCACGGCTACGTTTCCATAGACCTGCGCAATGGGACGTCATGGGAACTGCGACCAACCGACAGCGCGAACCGCTACCGTGACCAGGACGGCAACAAGGTCGTTCGCAGCAACCAGGGTTCCGACGAGGTCTACAAGTGGGACAACAAGAAGATCGTCGTGAGCTTTCCGCGCGGCTACAGTGGTAACCCTTACGGGTACTCCTCGAACCGGCACGACTACCAGCGCGGCAACAATTACGGCAATAGCTACGGCAACAATAACGACAATAACTACGGCAGCACGCCGCGGAATCTGCAGGACCTGGTCGGCGAAAAAGGCGGGCCGGCCGAGCAGGCCATGATGTCGCGCGGCTACAAGCTGGCGAACAGTTCGCATTCGGGCGGGTCGTCATACTCGAACTGGCGCGAGCGCTCGACGGGTCGATGCGTGACCGTGCGTGCCAGTAACGGGCGGTACCAGTCGATCGTGACGGTCCCGGAGGCCGACTGCCAAAGATAGCCAGCGGCGATTTCGTCGGCAGGTTACCGCGGTTCCTTGTCCACAAGCGCCGGGACCATTGCCTCTTCCCCCTTGCCTTCGCGTGTCGGGTCCGCCGAATCATTCCAGCCGAGATCCTCGGCCATGTGGGGCGGCACGGGGGTGCTCGACAACCAGACCACGAGTCGCATGCCGTCGGTGAAATAGGGGTCATCGGTCAGGTTGTGGCGCGGGTCCTGCTCGCTCGCCGGGCCGACGCCCCTTACGAAGGCGAACTTCGCGACGGCGTCCCGGTGCAGCAGGCTCTGGAACAGGTACTCTCGTGATTCGTCCACGACCGGGTCGATGACATGCGTCGTCAGTGTCGGCGACCTGGGGGTCATCTTTACGCCGATGTCGCGGCTCACCTGCCCGACCCACACGGGCTCGCCTTCGCAACGGAACGGCGCAAGCCAGAGTCGCATGTGATTGCGCTGCGATATCGTCGAACGGCCTCGCTGCATCGCGATATCCTGTTTTCGTCCGAACGCGTACAGCGAACTTACCGGTGCGGTGAGGAAGGACTTGGAGGCAATCGCGGCGCCCACCATGCGGCTGATGCTGTCCGCGGTAATGGCCTCGGTGAAGGTCCATCCGCTCGCAGACAGCGCCGCGACCGCGTCCTCGCCACTGCCGACCAGCACGACGTTGAGCGGGTCGCCCGTGCCCGAGCCGTCCTCGGTGGTCGTGCAGCACGGCAGGTCCCGCACACGCTCGCGAAACTCGGCAATTGACAGGTCGGGCAGGTCCTTTACTTGCGCATACAGCTGGCGTAGAGCGGAGTACTCGTAATCGAACCCTTCGGTCGGGAGCAGTACCGCAAAGCGCATGCGGATGGCCTTCTTGTGGCCGACCAGCCGAACGTCGACGAACCGCCCTCCGCGCATGTGCGACGCATAGACGTACCCTTCATGTGTGCTGTGGGCATGTGAAAAGAACGGGAGGGCCTCGGCGCGGAATCTAGCCCTGTTCTGCTCCCGCTGGTCCTTCGGGAGGTCGTTGCCGGTCGCGAGTGCAGCTTCGTCCGCGGAGTAGTAGTCGCGGTCGATCGCGACGGGCAGCAGCCAGTAGTCAACGTCGCTGTTGTTCTCGATCTGCATCCAGATCGGCTGGATGTTGTCGTCGGCGAGTTCGGAGCCGAAGTGCCGGGAAACCTCCTCATCGTTTGGAATCGCCAGTCGGACCGTGACGCCGTTTTGCTCGAGACTCTGAACTCGACCCAGGTCCAGTGGCGGAGGTTCCTTTCCAGTCGTCGCACCCGTCGGTGCGTGCGTGGGCGCAGATGCGCATCCGGCCAGCAGCAATGCACCCAGCACCAATTCCAAGTGGACGAATGGCAGCCTTCGATTAAAAGGGTGCATCAATTGAAAATCCGCTGAGTCGTGTATCGTGGCCGACGGTGAGCGCACTTGCGCCCACTGCATGACTGTGGAGAACTTTAGCCTACATCCCCGGTTGCGCAAGAGGCAGGAGGTCCGGTCGCCGGCAACGAATCCTGGTGCAGGCCGCGGTCGTCACGGTCTCGCGCGGACGAGCAGACTGGCCTAAAGTGGTCAGCAAAAGACGGGGAGAACACCATGGCCGCATTCAAGCCGCTGAACCTGCTGGACCTGAGCTTCGTGCTGATGGAGACACGCCAGACGCCCATGCACGTGGCCGGCCTGCAGACGTTTCTGCCGCCGCCGGGCGCGCCGCGTGATTTTCCGAAGCAGGTCTATGAGTACCTGCGCGGCTTTCCCGTCACCGCGCCGCCGTTCAATTATCGTCTGCGCGGCCCCCTGACTGGGCACCTGGTGCCCGGCTTCGTGGAGGTGGAAAAGGTAGACCTTGACTATCACCTGCGCCATTCGGCGCTGCCGTATCCGGGCGGTGAGCGTGAGCTGGGTGTGCTGGTATCGCGGCTGCATTCCAACCCGATGGACCTTGACCGGCCGCTCTGGGAGATCCACCTGATCGAAGGTCTGCGCGACGGGCGTTTCGCAATGTACGGCAAGCTGCACCACTCGCTGGCCGACGGGGTTCGGGGCGTTGGGTTGCTGAATTTCGCGGAGGATCCACGCAACAGTCGCACGCCGCCGATCTGGGCGCAGGAACGCAAGCGCAAGGCCCGGAAGGACCAGCCGCCGGTGGGCGCACTCGGCATGCTGCCGTCGGCGTTCACGAACCAGGCCCGCGCGCTGCCAAGTCTGTTGCGCGGGTTGGCCGGGTCAGCCACTGCGGCGCTGGGCGTGAAGTCCGATCCGGATTTCACCTCGCTTGCGGAGACGCCCCGAACGATCTTCAACACCAGCATCACTCCGCAGCGGCGCGTGGCAACCCAGTCGACCAGCATGGCGCGAATGAAGGCGATAGGCGAGGCCGCGGGTGGCAGCATCAACGACGTTTTGCTGGCAGCCTGCGGACAGGCGCTGCGGCGTTACCTGCTGGAATTCGGCGAACTTCCAGAACGTTCGCTGGTGGCGTCCGTCCCGGTTGCGATCCGCCAGGACGAGGACGAGGCCGGCGGCAATGCGATCAGTTTCGCCAACGTCAAGCTCGGCACCGAACTCGACGATGTCCGCGAGCGCTTCGAAATGATACGCCGAAGCAGCGTGGCGGGCCGCGACTACCTGAAGCAGATGACCACGGCCGCACTTATCACCTACACCGTGCTGATCAGCTCGCCCCAGATGCTGACACGACTGCCCGGACTCGCTTCGCGCGTTCCGCCAATCTACAACGTGATCATCTCGAACGTGCCGGGGCCGCGGCGCAAGCTGTATTTCCTGGGCGCCGAAATGGAGGCCTATTATCCGATCTCGGCGCTGGCACACGGGCAGGCGCTAAATATCACCGTGATGAGCTACGCCGGCGGGCTTTACTTCGGATTTACCGCATGTCCCGATCGCGTGCCGAGCATCCAGAGGCTCGCCGTGTACATGGGAGAGGCGCTGGACGAACTGGAGTCGGTCTTCATCGGAAAAGCGGGTCGGCGCGGCAAGGCGGGGTGGGGCGCGAAATCGAAAATGAAGGCGGGAGCAAAGGCAAAACCCAGCGCCAAGGCATCGAAGAAGGCGCTCGCTGACAAGCGGCCGGCGGGCAAGACATCGACCAGGAAAGCGGCAGCTGCGAAACCGGCGGCACGAAGCCGCTCCCGCGGGAAATGACGTCCTGAGGCGCGATCAGAGCTCCGCCTCGAAAAGGTGGCCGATGGACTTTCGAAATCGCTCGATCGCGCTCTCAGGGTCCTCGAAAGTCGCGGCAAGTTCCGGTGTGACCTCGCGGCCGTAGGTGAGGTCGTCGTCGATGAACTTGCGTCGAAGTGTTCCCGCCAGCGCGGGCTGCAGGAACACGACGGCTGTCTCGCTGTTGAGCTTCTCGCTGCGCGGGTCGAGGTTGTAGGAACCCACCAGTGCGCGTGTTCCGTCCACCACCGCGAACTTCGAGTGCATCGTGCCCTGGCTGCGGATCGTTTCACCCGGCGCCTGGCCCATCCATTCCCAGATGCGGATTCCTGCATCCGTGTTGCGGCAGGCACGCACTTCCGGTGATTCGTTCACGGCAAGCAGGTCCTTGTAGTAGCCGCGTCCGACCATGCTGATCTCTGGAAGGTCGTTGGTGTCGGGACTGTTGGAGATCAACTTGATCGACACGCAGCGCCTCGCTGCGTCGTTGATCGCCTGCGAGAGCGATGGCGTGGGCACGAAATAGGCGTTGGCGACCAGCACTTCACTCTCGGCCCGCTCGATCAGCTTGATGTAGGCCTGCTGGATGTAGGTTTCCTTGAGTCGAGGGCGGTTCTGGATGAAACGGCAGGTGGCGCCGCTGAACTCCAGCGGCGGTTCGCGGGCCTGCAGTTCCGAGACATAGGTGACGATGTTCGGATCCGTCTTGTACGAGATCGGCACCTTTCCGGTCGCGCCGAGAACCTTGCGAGTGGCATCCCAGTACAGGTTGGTGTTGAAGATGCCGCGGCTCTTCTTCACGTCGACGAAGTAGTCGAAATTCCGGTCGAACGCGGTGACGAGGTCCTTCACGATGGTGCCACGCAGCACTACGTCCTGGTCACGCCAGTTGCCGTCGGGATTGCCCGGTTCAGCCCTGAAATACTCGTTGCCGATGTTGAGCCCGCCGGTGACTGCGATCGCGTGGTCCGTTTCGCCGTCGATGACCCACATTTTCTCGTGGAAGCGCTTGTCCGGCGCGTCGGGGTCCGTGTGCGGGACCAGCGCCGGTATCGGCACCTCGTTCAGCCATTGCAATGCCATCGCCTCGTAGCCTTCGACCTCGATGCCGTTCTGCTTCAGGTCGAAGAACATCCACTGCGTCTGAATCCACGGATTCGAGAAAGCGTCCACGATGACGCGCACGTCCAGTCCCGCGGCCTTTTTCTGCTTGAGGATTTCGGCAACCTGCAGACCGGTCTCGTCACCCTTGAAAACCAGCGCCTGGATGCGAATCGACGTCTGCGCATCGCGCAGCGCCTGCATGCGCACCGCGAACGAGTCTTCGCCGCCCTGCAATACCGCCACCTGGCAGTCTTCGGGCCCGTGCACGGGAAACAACCCGTCGAGACCCACGTCGGGGTATGGACTGCCGACAAAGTGCGCGTCCGGGCCGAGGACCGAGGTCTCGGCGGTCTGCTCTATGTACTCGACCAGCGCGGGTCCGGCGGTCGGCACAGGTGCTGTTGCAGTCGTCGCGCAGCCTGTTACTGCCATGGCCATGGTTGCGATGACCGGCAAGCTGGCCAGGAGGTATCCGCTACGGGGACCTTTCATCGGGTAAAGTCTACGAAAATGAACTTCCCTGCGCATTGGAATCTCGCTGGAACATTGCTTGGCCTGCCTGCCCATTGTGTCCACTCCCGGGCCGGTGCGGCCGGACTGGTCGTCTGCGCCGCCCTGCTGCTAGGTGGCTGCGCGGCAGCCCCGGACGCTCGGATACTTTCGGCTAGCGCTGTCCAGTTTGCGACCATCGAGGGCGCTCCGCAGGCGCACGACGGCCGTGCGACGTTTCGCGAAGCCTTCTGTGCGAGCCTGCGAGCGGACGGGATCGCCACCCAGGACGACGCTGCCTGCGAGCGTTGGCTGTGGCGATTGCCGGACGAGCCCGTGGTGCTCGAGCGGGATGGCGACCACACGTCGGCTTCGGAATCCGGCCTTCGGGTCGCGACCAGCGCGGCCGTTTTCGTCGTTACCGGTGCGTTCAGCGAATGCGTCGGGGAGGAGGGGAGGCCGTTCATCGCTGGCACCGCGAAGCTCCGTGAGAGCGGGGTTCGCGTCGAGACGATCGTCGTCAGCGGACGATCCGGCACCAGCAACAACGCGCAGCAGATCGCGGAGGCGATAGAGCGTGCGCAGTTGCCCGGCGACCAGGACATCCTGCTGATCGGTTACTCGAAGGGCGCGCTGGACAGTTTGCGCTTCATGATCGATTACCCGGTGCTTGCTGAACGAGTCAAGGCAGTAGTCAGCGTGGCTGGCCCGATTTTCGGCACTCCGCTGGCCGAAGCGGTATCTGCGGCCTATTCGAGTCTTGTGGCGAGGCTGCCCTACCAGAAGTGCCCGCCGGGCGACGGCGAGGTGATCCACAGCCTTGAACCGGGAAAAGCAAGGCAGTGGCTGATCGACAACCCGTTGCCGGCGAACGTGCGCTATTACTCGCTGGCCAGTTTCACGACCAGGGACCACATTGCGCGTTCGCTGGTACCCACCTGGAAGTACCTCAATCGTACCGACCTGCTGAACGACGGGCAGGTTGTGGCGGCCGACGCGTTGATTCCGGGCGCGACACTGCTGGGATTTGCAAACGCTGATCACTGGGGCGTGGCGGAGTCGATCGGGGATAGCCATCCATTCCTGGCCGGTCGGCCGGATCCGGAGCCATTCCCCATCGAGCAGTTGTTTGTATCGATCGTGCGATTCGTCTCGAGCGACACGGGCTCCGCGGTCCCGTTGCAGGGTGTCACGTCATGGGCGCCCGCTTCGATCGGCCCGGAGTCGAAATGACCCACAAGGAGCCGGAATGAAAGCGATGCTGCTGACCGGTACCGGTCCCGTAACCGAGGGTCGCGACTTGCTCGTCCTTCGTGACGTGCCGGAACCGCGGCCGGCGGAGGGCGAGGTGTTGCTTCGCGTTGCCGCTTGCGGCGTGTGCCACACCGAGCTCGACGAAATCGAGGGCCGGGCCGCGCCACCATGCCTGCCGGTAATTCCCGGTCATCAGGTTGTCGGTCGGGTCGCCGGCTGCGGTCCGAACACACCCGGCATCGAGGTCGGTCAGCGCGTCGGTGTTGCCTGGATATTTTCGGCCTGCGGACACTGCGAGCACTGTGCCGCCGGTCACGAAAACCTCTGCGCCGGATTTCGAGCCACGGGTCGGGACGCCAACGGCGGCTACGCCGAATACATGGTGGTGCCGGCAGCGTTCGTCCACCCGATTCCAGAGGTGTTCACCGACGTCGAGGCGGCACCGCTATTGTGCGCGGGAGCAGTCGGCTATCGTTCGCTGAGGCTCACCGGCATCAGCAACGGCATGCGCCTGGGTCTCACTGGCTTTGGTGCCTCGGCGCACCTTGTGCTGATGATGGTTCGTCATCGATACCCGGACACCGAGGTATACGTTTTCGCGCGGCAGCGGGAAGAGCGGGCATTTGCGCTGCAATCGGGCGCCGCATGGGCGGGTGATACCACGGACGCTGCTCCTGCCACGCTGCACGCCATCATCGACACGACGCCGGCGTGGTTGCCGGTGATCAAGGCACTCGAGAACCTGGCGCCGGGTGGCCGACTGGTGGTGAACGCCATCCGCAAGGAAGACGCGGATCGGCAGCAGTTGCTCGGCCTGGATTATCCACGGCACCTGTGGATGGAGAAGGAGATCAAGAGCGTCGCGAATGTCACACGTAGCGACGTGCGCGATTTTCTGGATCTCGCAGCCTCCATCCCCATGCGCCCGTTGGTCGAGACCTATGCCCTGCACGAGGCGAACCGCGCGCTGCTTGAACTGAAGACCAGGCACGTGCACGGCGCCAAGGTGCTCTGCCCGTAAAAGAGGAGGCGGCCACGCGGCCGCCTCGCCTTGGCCCGCGAGTCTCAGTGCGTGGGGGTCACCCCGATGCGCTTCAATGCGCGGACATGCCGGCCTTCAGCGACTCCATGGCCTGGTCAACCGTGAAACTCGCGGCCCGCTGGCTGGGCGGAAACTCCTTGAACGTCGCCAGGAACTTCCCGACATACTCAGCCGCCGGCAGCATCAGGTACGAGTGGTTCAGGTACCAGTCCCAGTAGGTGTTGGACGTGATGTCGGCCCGCTCGTACGGGTCCGCCCTCAGGTTGAACAGCGTCGGGATACGCGTGCGCACATAGGGCTCCGACCACACTGCCAGCGTGCCTTGCGCGCGCTGCTGGGCAAACACCAGCTTCCAGTTGTCGTAGCGCAGTCCCGTGAGGTCGCCATCGTCGGAGAAATAGAAGAATTCCTCGCGGGGGCTCGCCGCGACCTTGCCCGTGAGGTACGGCAGCATGTCGTAGCCGTCCAGGTGTACCTTGTAGATGGTACCGCCGACCGCGTAGCCCTTCAGCAATTGCTCCTTTACGTCGGGAACGCCGGCCGCATCGGCCAGCGTCGGCATCCAGTCCAGGTGTGACACGATGCCGGTCAGGACCGTGCCGGGCTTGATCCGCCCGGGCCATCGCACCATCGCGGGTACGCGGTAGGCGCCTTCCCAGTTGCTGTTCTTCTCGTTGCGGAATGGCGTCATCGCCGCGTCCGGCCAGGTGTTGATGTGCGGGCCGTTGTCGGTCGAGTACATGACGATCGTGTCGCCGGTGATCCCCGCCTCGTCGATGGCCTTCAGTACCGTCCCGACGTTCTTGTCATGATCAATCATGACGTCGGCGTATTCACCATTCCAGCGCCCGGCCTGCCCGATGCTCCCGGGCTTGGGATGCGTGCGGAAGTGCATGTGCGTGAAGTTGACCCAGACGAACATCGGCTTGCCGGCCTTCGCCTGCTTGCGGATGAACTCGGCGGAGCGGTCCGCGATGTCATCGTCGATCGTTTCCATCCGCTTCCTGGTCAGCGGGCCCGTGTCCTCGATCTTCTGGGTGCCGTCGGGTAGCGCGTAGCTGTGGATGACGCCACGCGGGCCATATTTCTTGCGGAAATTCGGGAAATCCTTCGGATTCGGGTAGTCCGGTTGCTCCGGCTCCTCCTCCGCGTTCAGGTGGTATAGGTTTCCGTAGAACTCGTCGAAGCCGTGCGCGGTGGGCAGGAACTCGTCCTTGTCGCCGAGGTGGTTCTTGCCGAACTGCCCGGTCGCGTAACCCTGGCCCTTCAGCACCTGCGCAATCGTGACGTCCCGCTTCTGCAGGCCTATGCCCGCGCCCGGCATGCCGACCTTTGAGAGTCCGGTCCGGAACACGCTCTGTCCGGTGATGAATGCCGAACGGCCCGCCGTGCAGCTCTGCTCGGCGTAGTAATCGGTGAACTTCACGCCCTCGGCGGCGATTCGGTCGATGTTCGGTGTCTGGAAACCCATCAACCCGAACGTATATGCACTCAAATCGGTTTGCCCAATGTCATCGCCCCAGATGATGACGATGTTCGGCTTCTTTGCGTCCTGTGCATTTGCAGGCAGGGTGGCGCCGGCCGCCATTGCCGCAACGGCGACGACGCAGGCAAGTGACTTGCTTGGCATGAGCTGGTCTCCCCAGGTGTTCTGCTGATTCTGGCCGGTTACACGCACCATAGCGGCGCAAGGTGCGCAGGTCAAAGCCGTGCGGAGCGGGCCCGCGTGATGACCTCGTCCAGTTGCGTCGGGTCGGTGACTTCGACGGCGCGCGATGGGCCAATTCCCGGGCCGACGACGAAAATCAGCGGCACGTACTCCAGGTGTATTTCGAGTCCCAGGTCGAAGTCGGCCTGCACCTGCGCCTGCAATCTTCCATCCGGGTCGATGTCCGGCGGCAGTACCAGTTGGTGCTCCACGGCGAATCGCTCGCCGAACTCGCGCAGGTTGCCGGCATTGATGTCCACCTGGTTCGCGAAGATGAAACTTCGGAATTCGACGCCAAGCGCCGGGGACTGCGCGGTGAAGTAACGAGCCAGGACTGCCGCGGGAAAGGCCCACTGGTGCCGGGTAATCGGGAAGTCGTGAATGACGAGCGGTACGTTGCCGGCCGATGCCGCCTCGATCAGCAGTGGATGCGCCTTCGCGCAGTCCGGACACTGCAGGTCCTCGAAAATTACTATCGCCACCGTGGTTCCCGGGGGAAGGATGAGATTCGAGCCATCGGCGGCAGCGAATACCGATGACCAGAGGCCCAGCACGCCAATGGCGACGAGGGCGGGAATTCTCGAGTGCTTCATGTCAGCGCCGTACCTTGCGACGAGCGTATTTTCCGAATGGCGCTGTGTAGCTGAGCGGAACCCACTTGGCAATCCGCACTAGTGGCGTCAATCTGTCGCACGCAGATAACAGGAGATCGAGCCATGACGGTCAAGGATAGCAACGGCAACGAGCTCAAGGACGGGGATGCCGTGCAGGTGATCAAGGACCTCAAGGTCAAGGGGTCGTCCGAGACGCTGAAGCGCGGCACGGTGTTCAAGGGCATCCGGCTGACAGACGACGACGAGGCGGTCGAGTGCGGACAGGGCCGCAACACCGTCGTATTGAAGACCTGCTTCCTGAAAAAGGCGTAGTCGCCTTTCGCCGGCTCAGCCGCCCGCAAACCGACCAGGCGAAAGGAACTCGATCGGTAGTCCGGTGCGACCGGTGATCGCGAGTTGTGCGAGCGCATCACCCAGGGCCGGCGAAAGCTTGAATCCGTGGCCGGAGAGGCCCGCGGCGAAGTGGATCCGCCGCGAACTTCGGCGCGTCCCGACCAGGAACTGCCCGTCGGGCGACATCGTGTAGAGGCAGGTCGCGGAACCGGCCAGTTCCCCGGCTAGCGATGGCGCGATTTCCTGGTAAGCGCTGCGGATTCGCTCGACGTCTGCGTCGTTCACCTCGGCGGCGCCGATCTCCGGATCGACCATGTCGCCGGATCCGTGCAGCCCGAGCTTCGGGTACAAGGATGGCGTCGGCGCGCCACTCGCGTCCGCGGGCGCCGCGGGATCCGGTGCAAGACCATAGACCGATCGCTGGTCCTGCCCGCGGTCGAAAAGCCAGCACGGCATCGCTGCGGCATCGACGCCGGGCGCCGGCGCAAACCAAGCCTGAACCTGCCGGGTCACCGCTAGCAACGGCGCAAGCTCCGGCAGCAGTCGCGAAGTCCAGGCGCCGGCAGCGACTATCACCGCGTCCGCGCGCTCGTCACCGCGGTCCGTCTCCACCGTCACTCCGGATGCATCCTCTTCGAGGCTGCCTACCCTCAGGTTGACGCGCAGCTCCGCGCCACGTGATCGCGCGACACGGATGGCTGCGTCAATGGTCGCCTCGGGACGCACGATTCCCGCATTCGCCTCGAACGCGCCGATCGCGTCGTCGGCGAACGAAAACCACGGAAATCGCGAGCGAACGGCTGCCGCATCCAGAGCTTCGACCGGCAGGTTCCACCGACGCGCGGATTCGATGGATCCAAGCACGATCTCTGAATTGGGCGACCCCATGGCCAGCATGCCGCAGCGGTTCAGCAGCGATGTCCGTGACTCGCTCTCGAGGGACTCGAAGCGGGCCGTCGAGTGACGGAGCAGGGGAACGTAGTCAGGGTGCTCGAAGTATGCGTGCCGGAAAATGCGCGAGTGCCCGTGGCTCGAGCCGCGCGAGTGCGCCGGCGTGTGCTGCTCGATGCAGAGCGCGCGCGCGCCGGACTCGCTGGCGGCACGAAGGGCTGCGCTTCCGACAGCGCCCCCACCGATTACGATGACGTTCCAGCGGTTCACGGCGATGACAATCGTATCAGCACTGTCGCGCGCCGTGCCGCGATCCTGGTCTGCGCGCAGGCGGGCCCGCTCATGCTTTTCGCAAGCGGCCTACCGAAGACCGATGCGCTGCACCAGGTCCGCGTAACGCGGATCGACCCGCAGTGGTTCGTAGCCGGGATCGAGATGCAGATAGATCAAGCCGGCGGAGCGTGCCTGATATGCGCGTTCCAGCGCGCCGAAGGCCTGGTCCAGATTGCCGACTGCGGCGTGGCCCATGGCCAGGTACTCCGCCCGCACATATTGCTGGCGCGACTCGCTCTCCAATCGCGCGAGGATCTCCTCGGCCTCCTCACGACGACCGAGTGCAGCCAGCGCCCGGACGATCATCGCGTCGTAGGAGCGCACCGCGGTGTCGAGGCTCTGGCCGCGCTGGAACCAGTCGAGCGCGGTGTCCGCGTCGCCCATGGCCAGATACGTGGAGCCGACAAAGATGAAGCCGCGACCGTATTTCTCGTCGATCTCGAACGTCTCTTCGCCCTGCTTCAGGGCAGCCTCGTAGTCCTTCCCGTAGAGCAGAAGTCGCGTGGCCCAGCCGAAGTATTCGACTCGGAGTGGGTCGAGTTCGAGCGCGCGACGTACGGACTCATAGCCTTCGCGCAGACGGCCAACCAACGGTAGCGCGGTACCGAGTACCCAGTGCGCCTCGGCGTTGTTCGGGCTGAGCGCCACCGCCCGCTCGACGTGTCTCACCCCATCCGCGAAATTCCACTCGTGCCAGCAGAGCACCTTGCCGATCGAAATCATGGCGTCGGCGAGTTGGGGATCACGCTGCAGCGCACGCTCGGCTGCCGACTTCGCCCGCGGGTAGGCGTCGTCGGGCGCCACCCAGTCGTCGGCCAGGTCGCACCACACGTCCGCGATGCCCGCGTACGCTCGTGCGAATCCCGGGTCCTGCAGCAGCGCATTCTGGAAGAGGTCGTAGGCCTTGCGCAGCCCAACCTCGCTGAACTTGTTGAAGTGGAAACGACCCTTGAGGTACGTCGTGTAGGCGTCGAGATTCTTGGTCGGCGCGACCACGGCCATCTCGCTGCCGACCAGCCGCAGTTTCAGCGCCTCGACGATCGAACGCGATATCTCGTCCTGGACCGCGAAGATGTCCTCGAGCTGCCGGTCGTAGGTCTCCGACCAGATCTGGTAGCCGTTTTCGACATTGACGAGCTGCGCCGCGATGCGAATACGGCTTCCGACCTTGCGCACGCTTCCTTCCAGCAGCGTGGTCACGCCGAGCTTCTCGCCGATCTGCCGGGCATCGACGTCCTTTCTTCCCTTGAACGCAAACGACGATGACCGGGATGCCACGTGAACACCTGGCACCTTGGAGAGCGCGTTGATGATCTCCTCGGTCATGCCGTCGCTGAAGTATTCGTTTTCCGGGTCGGCACTCATGTTGGCGAGCGGCAGCACGGCGATCGCGGTCGCCGCGGCTTTCTTCTTCCTCGCACCAAGCTTGGCCTCGAGGGCCTGGCAGAGCGAACGGAAGGCCTCGCTTTCGCGGTCCTCGCCCCAGCCATCGAGATCAGTCGTGTGGACCGCGCGGAAATCGATTGGCAGGCGCGCGTTGTCGAATCGAACCGGGACCAGGACGCCACGATCGGCCCCATCGCGAGCCTCGCCCCGGACCCAGCGCGAATCGACCGAACTCTGCGTCCACACGACAATCAGCGTCTTCGCCTCGTCGAGCTCGCGGGAGATCAGCGTGTCGAATTCCTGGCCCGGCGTGATCGCTGGATCCCACCAGACCGACCAACCCTCGGTTTCGAGTGCGGCGACGAGCGGAGCGACAAGTGCTTTGTCGTTCCTCGAATAAGAGACGAAAATGTCGGCCACCGGCTCTCCCCGTACAATGACGCGGGACTCTAGCATAGCCGGTCGAGGAGGCCTGAATTGAGCAGCCCGCTGCGGCGCACCTTGCTCTCCGGTGTTACCGGCTGGGCCCGCTGGCTGCCGGGCGTGGTTACGCTGCGGAACTACCAACGCGAGTGGTTTCGTCGCGACATCCTCGCCGGTCTCGTGCTCACGACCATGCTGGTGCCGGTCGGCATCGCGTATGCCGAGGCCTCGGGTGTGCCCGGCATCTACGGGCTCTACGCCACGATCGTGCCGCTGCTCGCCTACGCGCTGTTCGGGCCGAGCCGGATCCTGGTGCTGGGGCCGGACTCCTCGCTCGCAGCAGTGATTCTCGCTGTCGTGCTTCCGCTGTCGGCCGGCGACCCTGGCCGCGCCGTGGCGATTGCCGGTGCAATGGCAGTCGTGTCGGGAATCGTATGTATCGGTGCGGGTCTTGCGCGACTCGGTTTCGTCACTGAGCTGCTTTCGAAACCGATTCGCTACGGCTACATGAACGGCATCGCACTCACGGTGATCCTGAGCCAGTTGCCGAAGCTGTTTGGCTTCTCCGTGGAAGCAGACGGGCCCGTGCTCCAGGCCTGGGGCATCGTCCGGCAGGTTCTCGCCGGCGGCACGAATACGGCAACGTTCGCCATCGGCGGCGGGGCGTTGCTGCTGATTCTGCTGCTCAAGCGCTACCCGCGCGTACCCGGGATCCTGATCGCCGTCATTGCTGCGACGGTCGTGGTCGCGGTCTCCGGCGCCTACGGCGACGCAGGTGTGGCTGTACTCGGTCCGCTTCCACAGGGATTGCCCATTCCCGTGGTGCCGTTGATCGGTATCGGCGACATCGTTCCGGTGGTCACCGGCGGCATCGCGGTGGCGCTGGTGTCGTTCGCGGACACCAGCGTGCTCTCGAGAACCTACGCCGCGCGATTGCGGACGCCGGTGGACCCGAACCAGGAGATGGTGGGCCTTGGGGTCGCGAACCTTGCAGCTGGCTTCTTCCAGGGCTTCCCGATCAGCAGCAGCGGTTCGCGGACGCCGGTGGCGGAAGCAGCGGGATCGAAGACCCAGCTGACAGGCGTGGTCGGTGCTGTGGCCATCGCGCTGCTGTTGATCCTTGCACCCGATCTCCTCGAATACCTGCCCAATTCGGCGCTGGCCGCCGTGGTCATAACCTCGGCAATCGGGCTCATCGAGATCGCCGACCTGCGCCGCATCTACCGGATCCAGCGCTGGGAGTTCTGGCTGTCGATGGCGTGTTTCGCCGGGGTCGCAGTGTTTGGCGCAATCCCTGGCATCGCGCTCGCGATCGTGATTGCAGTGATCGAGTTCCTCTGGGACGGGTGGCGGCCGCACTTCGCCGTGCTCGGGCGCGTGGACGGCGTCAGGGGTTACCACGACGTAACGCGCTATCCGCGAGCGCAGCGCATCCCGGGCCTGGTGCTGTTTCGCTGGGACGCGCCACTCTTTTTCGCCAACGCCGAGTTGTTCCGGGACCGAGTGCTCGACGCCGTGGCGAATTCACCGACGCCGGTGCGATGGGTGGTCGTTACGGCCGAACCGGTCACGAGCGTAGACGTGACCGCGGCGGACGTACTGTCCGAACTCGACGACGCGTTGCGCGAAGCGGGCATCCTGCTGTGCTTCGCGGAGATGAAGGACCCGGTGAAGGACAAGCTGAAGCGCTTCGGGCTGTTCAGTCATTTCGGCGAGCAGACATTCCACGCGACGATTGGCGAGGCCGTGCACGCTTATCTTGCCGCGAATCCCGTCGAGTGGGTGGACTGGCAGGACCGGAATCCGTAGCGGACCGAAACAGCCGCATGCGAGTGCCCGGAATCATGGTCATTCCTTCCTGCAGACCAGGAGGATCTCGTCCACCCTCTCGTTGTCGATCATGCCGGGAACGAGCGTGAGCTTCTTCTGAAAGCGCGTCCCGAGTGGCATCAACACATGGTTGTACCACCACATCGCCTTTTCGCGCCGGTGTGTAAGAAACCACATCCCAAGATCGAGCAGGCGTGACGACTTGGGCTGCATTCCGTAGATCGCGCTCTGGTTCACCGAGAAGCCGTGCTCGGCAAGTTTCTCGAGCAGCCGGTCAGGCTGGTAACGGCGCCGATGGCCGACGAAATCGTCGAAGGCTGACCAATGCGACGGGTGCAGCGGCACCGAGAGCAGGAACGCCGCGCCCGGCGCAGCAACGCGAGACAATTCCGACAGCGCACCATCGTCATCGGCCACATGTTCGACGATGTCGAGCGCGCAGACGAGATCGAAAACGCCATCCGGAAACGGCAGCGATGTCACCAGGCCCTGCACCGCATTCGCTCCACGCGCCCGGAGCTTCGAGACAGCCGGCACACTCATGTCCACGAAATGCGTCCCCTGGAGCGGCAGTCGCGGCCTTAGTCCTGGAGCAACTTCCAGCCTGCGCCGCGTGTGGGAGACGAGAGAGCAGACCAGCGGCCAGGTATTGAACGACTCTGGGCCGGCCAGGCGAGCGTCCGTCCACAGGGAGTCATAGAACTCACGGTTCGTTTCCAGGAGCCCTGGGTCGGCCGATTCTTGCGGTTTCATCGGGTGAGCTCGTCCAGGCGCTTGAATGCGAAGCCGCGCGAGCGCAGGCCATCGATAACCACCGGCAGCGCTTCGAGCGTGGCGCTGCGGTCCCGCGTGCCCTGCAAGCCGGAACCATCATGCAGAAGAAGGATCCCGCCCGCCCTGGCCTTGAGCACCAGGCGACGAGCAATTTCGTTGGCGTCCGAGCGGACGGCGTCAAAGCCGCGAACCTGCCACCCCACGCAGGTCATGGCCTGTTTCGACAGCACGTCGCCGAGCGCGGGGTTCTTGAAGCCGAACGGGGCACGGTAGAAGTGCGGGCGCTTTCCAATTGCGGCTTCAACAGCAGCGTTGCAGTCGCTGATCTCGCGAGTGAGTCCTGCGTGAAGCGCGAAGTTGATGTTCCACGCGTGGCTGAAGCTGTGATTGCCGATCAGGTGACCCTGACGGTCGATGTCGCGCAGAAGGGCCGGGTTAGCGCGGGCGCGCTCGCCCACGACGAAGAATGTGGCGGTCACTTTCTCGCGTGCCAGGATTTCAAGCACGCGGGGCGTGAATTCGGGGTCAGGTCCGTCATCAAACGTGAGCGCAACGGCGTTGACGCCTGGTACGTGCCACAGCGTGGGAGCCCAGAGCGAACTGTTGACGTCGAACACGCCCCAGGCGATCAGCGAAATCGCCGAGAGGGCAATCAGTCCGGCAATCCACCATGAAGTCGGGGCATCGCCTAACCAGAGCGCGGCAAGCACTCCGAGCGCCGCAAGAATCTCTATTGCTATGACCTTGGCCACGGGCTAATCAGTGTCTGGCAGGCGCATTTCAATCCACCGCCTCGACGAGCGTGGACGACTCCCAGAGGACCCAGGCGAAGGCGACGCCGGCGGCAAAGTAGTTCTCGCTCTTGACCAGCGGACTGTCGGCGAATACAGCGCCGTTGAGACTGTCCCAGCGCACGAATGCACCCAGCCAATATTTCGGGTAGCGCTTCGAAACCGACATCAGGAACTGGCTGCCGGCGTAGCCCGCATCGGCATCGTAGGACGGTCGGTCGGGTGTGGCGTACCTGGGCGCCACCGAATAGAAATAATCATGGCTGCGTTTCGAGCCGTACATGGGCCCGGCGAGCATCCCCAGATTCCAGCCGGCAAGCCCGGCAACATCCACGATGTCGAGGGTAAGGCGCGGCGAAAATACCCAACCTACGCCCTCCACGCCCCCCATCACTGTGACAGCGGCGCGCACTGGCAGGCGCAGGTCCAGTTTGAAACGTCGGTTGTCGCTACGCCACAGGTTGAGGTCAAGCGCCGGTCCGAACTCCACCGTCGGCTGCAGATCGGGCATGCCCTGCCGGGCGCGGTTATCGGCGCTCTTCACGGGCACCGAGGCGCCGACACTGATGTTGAGTTCGATGCGGTCGCTGTCGAATAAGGCGCCGCGTACGCCGTCCTTGTCCGCCTTGAGAAAGGTGCCGCGATAGACGGCGTAAGGAAAGGGAATGGCGTACAGGTTGGATTCGTCCGATCCGCGGTAGTCGGGGAAGGACAGGGCGCTCATGCCGATACCCAGCTCCCACAGCGGCTTTTCATCGGCGAAGGCATGGCCGGCGGAAAGGCCGGCGAGCAGCGACATGGCGACGGAAAACAGGAGACGGCGCAGAAAGCGCGGAGGGAAAGTCATAGGCGAGCTTACGACCACGGATATTGATCTGGCAAAGCATGTCTTTCGACCGCGATCGGGACATGGACGTTGCTGGCGGGGATGGCGACGGCTGTCTATTGCGCCATCGCATGGGCATGATACGAGGGTCTGAACGGGCCGGCGGGCGGAATACATACGACAGTTGCTGGACCAGGAGGTCGCGTGCACAGACTCTTCGAAGGAATCATCCTTGGCGCTTGCGCGATGCTGGCGTGGCTGCCGACGGCGGCGACGGCGGGAGACGACGTGACGTGCAAGCTCAGTTTTCAGATGTCGGGCTGGTCGGTCTTCTACAAGGAGTCGAGCGGCAGCGGGACGATCAAGTGCTCGAACGGCCAGTCGATGGCCGTGAAGTTGGAGGCCAGGGGCGGTGGGCTGACGTTCGGCAAGTCGACGATCGACGACGGCCGCGGCGAGTTTTCGGGCGTGAGCGACATCAGCGAACTGCTTGGTTCCTACGCATCGGCGGAAGCCCACGCCGGTGCCGTGAAATCGGCGAAGGCCCAAGTGGTCACCAAGGGCGAGGTGTCGCTTGCCTTGAGCGGCACCGGACGCGGCTGGGACGTCGGGGTCGCCCTGGGCAACTTCATCATTTCCCGGCGGTAGGGCATTGCTTCGGCGGCAGTGCGCTGACCTGATGCCGACGTGGTTGAAGTGAGGACGAGCCGAACCTGTCGCTACTTGAACTAGAAGTTCATACGCCACGAACTCTTTCGGTCACGAGCGAGCATTCCGGCTCCGGCAGCGAGTTCGTGGGCTGGCAAGCGATCCAGATGCTGCCAGAGCGGGCCGCGCAGCCCAAGCCTGCGCAGCGCGGCGAACACTCGCGGGTCGAAGCGGATGCCCAGTTTGGGTACGATCCAGCGCGGCTGCCGCTCCGCGCGGCGCCCGATCCGCTCATAGATCTCATCCCGGAACTGCCGTCGCTCGAGTTCAATATGCGGGTTCACGACCTCGCGGTCGTCCACCCAGACGAGCATCACTGCGGCGAAAGGGTCTAGGTCTTCCACGAAATCGAGCGTGCGCTCGACGTGTTCCAGTGTTTCGCCGGTCGTGCCGAGGATGAAGGAATGGCAGTCCTTGAGGCCGTGAACGCCGGCAAGCGCCGAGAGTCGCCTGATCTTGTCGGTGCGGAAGCCCTTCTTGAGGCGGTCCAGCATCTCGTCGCAGCCGCTGTCGGACCCGATCTCCATGCCCGCGGCTCCGGCACGCACCATGAGTTCCGCAAGCTCGCCGTCAAACGCAGCCGGGTTGATATAGCTCGTCCACGGAGTGCGGTTCCCGCGCGCCACCAGTTCACGGCAGATGTCTTTCGCGTGTCGCAGCGGCAGGTTGAAGACACTGTCCACGATGAAGAGGTGTGCGACGTCCTCGCGCTCGCAGAGCGCCATGAATTCATTGGCGACTTTGATGGGATCACGCAAGCGGTTGTTGCTGCCCTCGATCAGCGGGTAAGTGCAGTAGGTGCACTGCAGCGGACAGCCTCGCTTCGTCTGCAAGGACTCGATGCCGTAGTCTGTGTAGTACCGTTCAGACAGAGCTCTATGGTCGGGCCGCGGAAAGTCGTCCATTGGGAGCTGGTCGGCGCGGCTGCCCGTGAAACACAGCTGCCCAGCGGCACGGTAATAAACGCGTTCGATCTCCGGAAGCGCGGGCTCCGGTCGTTCGAGTTCGTCGAGTAACGCCGCGAAGGCACGCTCGCCTTCCCCCACGACGCCATAGTCGGCGCCGAGATCTTCCATCAGGGCTCGCGGCTCCAGGGAGAAACCGCCGCCGCCGAGCACGATGGGAGCTGACGAATTGGCGCGCACCGCCTGGATCAGTGTGCGGTATGCATCAAGGTTCGACGTGATGCTCGTGTAGTCCATGTTCTGCAGGTTGCGAAGACCGATCGCGACCACGTCCGGCGGGTGCTCGCGCAGATTGCTCACCACCGTGGCGATCGGGTCGGCCTCGAAGCAGAGGTCCCAGAACAGCTTCTCGTGCCGCGCGGGCGTGGCAGCCATTACGTGCAGCAGACCGAGCGGGATGACGGCGTCCGGCATCGTTTCCCGGTTGGCGGATATGAAGGCGATTCGCATCGTGACTGGCCTTCAACGGTCGCGCGACCTCGGATCGGCGCCAGTGGTCGGTGCCGATCCGGCGTTCGCATTGCGGAACATCGCGGCGAGGCCGGCGACCCTGCCTGTGAAGTCGAGCAGCCCCCGGTACGGCTGCTGTGGAAAGCGCCGCCGACGGAACGCGAACTCGCCGATGAACAGCGCCGCGACAAGGAGGTAATTCAGTACGTTCGCGAACAGTGACCACAGGCTGAGCGGCACGGTCACCGCCGGCTGCACGCCGAAGGTGAGCAGCAGACCGCCGGGTTCCGCGCAAAGGGCGAGCGCTGCGTTGATGATCGCCAGCAGCAGGAAAAGCGCCGTCCAGACGCCGGTCAGCCGACGAGCGTAGTTGATGATGTCCTCGTTGAGTTCGTCGTGCGGTCCGTTCAGCGCGCGAATGATGCTTTCGATCAGCGGTGTCCGGCCGCGCAGCAGCGTATGCCCGAATACCCATGCCATGAACCCGATCATGAGAACGGGCGGCAGCAACTGCAGGAGCCTGGGAGCGGTCGAGCCCGCGATCGCGTACAGGCCGACGCACGCTGCCGCCAGTGCCGCCCAGGCTGCAGCGCTGCGTCGTTGAAGACTCGGCAAGAGAGTGAGCACGAGTAGCCATCCGATACTGGCCGCGATCAGGCCCGGCCGGCCGCTAAGCGCGGCGACATGCGCCAGCAGCGGGTAGGAAATACCCATCAGCATCATTGCGCCCACGGGTCCGGGCTTGCGGCTGGCTTTGCTGGGGGGCGTGTTCATGCGTGCCATGCGGGGTGCCATCGAAGGTTAGCACGCGCGATGAGCGCCGCCCGTGAGACTGCGGATCAAGGTCCAGTCAGCGGGCCGCGGCTGTGGCCACTCGAACGTACCGATCGGCGCGTCCAGTTTTTCGGGCGTGTCGGCGATGAGCGCCACTGCCACGCGCAATTGCGGCTGCGGAGCATAGACCATCGCTCGCCAGCACCGAGTGGTCGGGATGTCCGCGCGACGGTCGAGCCTGGTGTCAACAAAGCGGCATTGTTGTAACGCATCCACCAGCGACAGGTGCAGCGCCTTGGCGAAAGCTTCCTTCAACGTCCAGAGCTCGTAGAACGTCGCGCAGAGATCCTGTGGGTCGTCGAGCGAGGCCAGCAGGGCGCACTCCGCCGTGCAGTAGGCAACACTCGCCATCCCACGGAACTCACGCGGAACAAGCCACTCGACGTCGACGCCCACGGCAACCCCGCCGGGCGCGAGAGCCAGCGCGGCGTAGCCATGGCTGTGCGAGAGGCTGCTCTCCTGGTCGCCGGCGACTTCGACCGCCGCCAGTAACGCGCGGCTCGATGCCCAGTCGCGGCGTCGGCGATCGGTCTGCAGGGTCGGCCATACCTCGCGGTCGCGTCCGACGAGGCGCGAAGGATCGAGACGGTCGGCGGCTTGCGGCGACGCCAGCCATGTCTCGATACCGCGTGGCGAGGAACTCGCTGTCATCAGCGGCGCCGCGGTCCCGGGGCCGCTTGCATCGGCCCGCCGTCCGCCTCATCTTGCCGGTCTGGCCGGCGGCGCGGCCCGGCGACTAGGGCGAGGTTCCCCGACAACATGGAAGGGCGGCAGACGTATTTCTGGCGGATCGTCGCCACCGCAGTGTGTTTCACCCTGTTCGGCGTCGGTGGACTCATTCTAGGTTTGCTGGTGTTCCCGGCGACGTTGCTGCTGCCCGGCGGGCCGGCGCGCCGTCGCGCACGCATGCGCGGCCTGGTCCAGCACGCCTTTCGCCTTTTCGTCCGTTTCATCAGTGGCATCGGGGTCATTTCCTACGAATTCCATGGCAGCGAACGGCTTGGACGACCCGGGCAGCTCATCATCGCCAATCATCCGACGCTGGTGGACGTGGTCCTCATCGTGGCCTTTACGCCGGCACCGTGCTGCGTGGTCAAGGCCGCCATGTTTCGTAACCTGTTTACCCGGGCAGTCGCGCGGGCGGCGGGATACGTCAGCAACAGTCCCACGGACGAGATGATCCACGGCGCCGCCGCCGCCCTGCGATCTGGCGACTCGCTCGTGATGTTCCCGGAGGGCACTCGCACTCGACCCGGCCAACCACTGCAGTTTGCGCGCGGGACGGCCAGTATCGCCGTGCACGCTGCCGATGTTCTCACGCCTGTGTATGTCCGTTGCGAGCCGCTGCTGCTGCCGAAGTTCGTGCCGTGGTACCGGGTCCCCCCACGACGGCCGCACTATACCCTCGAGGTAGGGGAGGACATCGACCTGGCGGCCTACCGCCGCATGCAGCCGCCTCGGGCGTCGCGACTGTTAAATGCCTGGCTCCTCCAGCATTTCACCGAGAGGCTCGCAACCCCGCGTGGCTATAATGCAACGCTGGGGAACTGAGGGGCCGCATGCAGACCAAGGACGAAATTCTGGAGCAGATCAGGACATCGCTCGCGGAGCTGTTCGAACTCGATCCTGCCCGGATCACGCTCGCGGCACGGCTGAACGAGGACCTGGAAATCGACAGCATCGACGCCGTGGACCTGATGGACCGGCTGCGGCGCCAGACGGGCAAGAAGATCTCGGCGGACGACTTCCGCTCGGTGCGCACGGTCGGCGATCTCGTGGAAGCCGTCTACAAGCTCGTGCAGGCGTGAGTGCCGGCCACGCGAATCCGACGCCGCTCGAAGCACGGGTCTGTTCGCATGAGTGGGTGGCCGAGGCCCGTCTGTTCGGGCGATGGATGCTGGTCGTTCCAAGCGCAACTGGCGTCCGAGTCCTGCGCCGCTACGGCAAGAGGCATCTCGTGGCCGCGTGGCAGGATTGCGTCGGAACGGAGTCACTGGCCGCTACGGCCCCCCTGGAGTGGCGGTTGCTCGAGACACTGCCACCCCCCGGCAGCGAGGCCGAAGCCGGCTGCAGCGAACCCGTCCGCGGTCCGGTGGTCACGGGCCTTATGCGCCGCGGAGGCGGTGGACTGGGTTGTAGTGTCCGCGTGCCATACGATCTCGCAATCTTTGACGGTCACTTCCCGACGATTCCAATATTGCCGGGCGTGGTGCAGGTCGACTGGGCAGTGGGTCTCGCGCGCACGCACTTGCGGGCGGGCGGACGTTTCAACGGCATCACGGCGACTAAGTTCCGCCGCCTCGTGCAACCCGGGATGAATCTCGCCCTGACCCTCGAGCACCGGCTGGAGTCAGGAGAGTTGCGCTTCGAGTACCTGCTCGGGGAAGGCCTGGTCTCGGCCGGCCGCGTGCTTTTTCGAGCCACCGATGATTAGTGTCTGCGCCGTCGTCCCGGTCTATGACCACGAGCAGGCCGTCGGCCGCACGGTCGAGAGCCTGCGCCAGCTGGGCCTGACCGTGTTCCTCGTCGATGACGGATCCGGACCGCCCTGTGCCGCGGAGCTCGAGCGGCTGGCGGATGCGGACGCGAACGTGAGGTTGCTGCGCCTGCCGGAGAACCAGGGAAAGGGCGCCGCCGTGATGGCTGGCTTTACAGCCGCCGCGGCGGCAGGATTCACGCATGCGCTGCAGATCGATGCGGACGGCCAGCACGACCCGTCTGACTTGCCGCGCTTCGTCGCCGCCGCGCACGCCGACCCGCAGGCGCTCGTCTGCGGACGGCCGGTGTTCGATGCCTCGATACCGCGTCACCGGTTCTACTTCAGGTACCTCTCGCACGCGATGGTCTGGCTGAACACGCTCTCGTTCGACATCCCCGACTCGATGTGCGGCCTGCGCGTGTACCCGTTGCCGGTCGTCCTGCCCATCCTGGCCATGGAACCGCCGGGCCGTCGAATGGATTTCGACTCCGACGTACTGGTGCGGCTCTACTGGCGCGGCGTGCGGATGCAATGGCTGCCGATCCGGGTACGCTACCCACTCGACGGCGTCTCCCATTTCCGCCTCGTCCGCGACAACTGGCTGATCACCCGGATGCACACCAGGCTGTTCTTCGGAATGCTGCGCCGGTCCCCGCGCCTGCTGGCGCGCAAGCTGCGGGTGGCGGCTTGAGAGCGCAGGGCGTCATCACGATCGACATCGAGTTCGACGTCGCTTTCCACGACGTCGACATGGTCGGGGTGGTCTGGCATGGGCACTACCTGCGTTACCTGGAGAATGCCCGGTGGGCGCTGATGAACCGCCTCGACTACGGCCTTGACCGGATGGTCGCCTCGGGCTACGCGTGGCCCGTAGTGGACCTCCAGGCCAGGTACGTGAATCCGGCGCGCTACGGGGAGCGCCTGCGGGCGCGCGCGTCGCTCGTCGAATGGGAGCATCGGCTCGCGATCAACTACATGCTTACTGACATTGCCGACGGTAGGAGGATTCTGCGTGCCCGGACGATGCAGGTGGCGGTCGACGGTCGCTCGGGCGAGTTGCAGTTCGACTGCCCGGCGGAGTTCGTCGAGTGCGTGCATGCCGCAATGGCAAAGGGTGGGGCATGAACATCGAGCTTCTGCCGTCGGCCGCCGACGCGATCCCGCACAAGCACGACGCCGTGCTTCTCGACGAGATCCTGCACGCCGACGCCGACCGGGTGACGGCGGTCGCCACGGTTCGGCCCGGAACCGCGTTCAGTGACGCGGCCGGCAACCTGCCGGGATGGGTCGGCCCGGAAATCATGGCGCAGGCCGTCGCGGCGTTCTCAGGCTGCCGATCGCTGCGCGAACGCGGCGAATCGGCCGAGATCGGCCTGTTACTCGGTATCCGCAATTACGAGAGCGCGGCGGCTGAATTCCGCGTCGGGGATCAACTCCGGATCGAGGTGGCGCGGTCGTCCGAAGACGAAGAAGGGCGAGGGGTTTTCGATTGCAGCATCTCCATGGCCGGTGCCATGGTCGCAGCCGGTTCGCTGACGGTATTCGAGCCCAGGGATGGGTCGTATCTCGAGGCTGAGAGGGCTCGCAATGACTGAAAAGGGGACGGTGCTGGTCACGGGCTCGAGCCGCGGAATCGGCCGCGCCATTGTGTTGCGCCTCGCGCAAGACGGTTACGACATCGTCGTGCATTGTCGTTCGCGGATCGCCGACGCAGAGGGCGTGGTCGCTGACGTGCGGAGCCTCGGGCGCTCCGCGCGCTGCCTGCAGTTCGACGTCGCCGACCGTGAGCAATGTGCCGCGCAGATCGCTGCAGACATCGAGGCGCACGGCGCGTACTACGGCGTCGTGTGCAATGCCGGCCTGGCGTACGACACGGCGTTTCCGGCCATGAGCGGTGAGGCGTGGGACTCGGTCATCCGCACCAACCTCGATGCGTTCTATAACGTCCTGCAGCCGGTGGTAATGCCGATGGTGCGGCGACGGGCCCCCGGTCGCATAGTCACCCTGTCGTCGGTCTCGGGCCTGATCGGCAACCGCGGGCAGGTGAATTACAGCGCGGCCAAGGCAGGCGTGATCGGCGCGACGAAGGCGCTGGCCGTCGAACTCGCCAAGCGCGCGATCACCGTCAACTGCGTGGCGCCGGGGCTCATCGAAACCGACATGGCCAGCGAGCACGCGCCCGTGGAGGAAATTCTCAAGGCTATCCCGGCGCAGCGCGTTGGTACGCCGGGGGAGGTGGCTGCCGTGGTCAGCTTCCTGATGTCGGCGGGGTCCGCGTACGTCACGCGGCAGGTGATCGCGGTCAATGGAGGCCTGTGCTGATGCGGCGGGTTGTCGTCACGGGTATGGCCGGGCTCTCCGCGCTCGGGTCGGATTGGCCGACGATCGAGGCTGCCTTCCGCCAGCGGCGCAATGCCGTACGACGCATGTCCGACTGGGATCGCTACAAGGATCTCAACACGCGGCTGGCGGCCCCGATCGAGGGCTTTGCGCCACCCGAGCACTGGAGCCGCAAGCAATTGCGCAGCATGGGGAGGGTTTCGCAGCTTGCGGTGCGCGCCGCGGAACTTGCGCTGGCCGATGCCGGCCTGCTGGGCGATCCGTTGCTGCAGTCGGGCAACGTGGGCGTGGCGTGCGGCTCGTCCGTCGGCAGCACGGCGGACATCAGCGATTTCGCGCAGATGCTCCTCACCGGCGACTCCCCGCGGCTGAACGCGAACTCCTACGTGCGGATGATGCCGCACACCACCGGGGCGAACGTCGGCATCTTTTTCGGCCTCAAGGGCAGGATCATCTCGACCTCGACGGCTTGCACGTCGGGCAGCCAGGGCGTCGGATTCGCCTACGAGGCGATCAAGTACGGGCACCAGACCGTGATGCTCGGCGGGGGGGCGGAGGAACTCTGCCCGAGCGAGGCGATGGCGTTCGAC
The DNA here is from genome assembly GCA_963732375.1 of uncultured Gammaproteobacteria bacterium. Taxonomy (GTDB): domain Bacteria; phylum Pseudomonadota; class Gammaproteobacteria; order Steroidobacterales; family Steroidobacteraceae; genus RPQJ01. The sequence continues at coordinate 506,018 of CAVSZE010000003.1, read as the reverse complement.
ATGCTGTATGCGACGAGCCGCCGCAACGACGATCCGGGCTCGACCCCGCGTCCCTACGACTGCGACCGCGACGGGCTCGTGATCGGCGAAGGCGCAGGGATGCTGGTGCTCGAGGAGCACGAGCATGCCCGGGCCCGCGGCGCCCGGATTTACGCCGAGGTCGTGGGCTTTGCTACGAATTCGGACGGCACCCACGTCACCCGCCCCGAGGAAGCAACGATGCGGGTGGTCATGGAACTCGCGCTCAAGTGCGCCGGACTCGAACCCGAGGCCATCGGTTACGTGAGCGGGCACGGCACTGCCACCGAGCAGGGGGACATTGCGGAGACCCGGGCGACATCGGCGCTGTTCGGGCCACGCATGCCGCTCAGTTCGCAGAAGAGCTATCTCGGGCACACGCTCGGAGCCTGCGGCGCCCTCGAGTCGATGTTCTGTATCGAGATGATGCGCAACGGCTGGTTCGCGCCGACCGTAAACCTCGTGAATGTGGACCCGCGCTGCGGCGAGCTGGACTACGTCGTGGGTGACGGCCGCCAGCTGGAGGTCGAGTTCGTCATGAACAACAACTTCGCATTCGGCGGCGTCAATACGTCGCTGGTGTTCCGTCGCTGGCGCTGAGCGATGCTCGCGGGATCCGTTCGAGAGCGGGCATTTCTCCGATCCCGGGGGGCGGCTACGAGCACCAGCCAATTCCTGGCCCTTGCCGGCTCGCTGGCGGCCGGGCTCCCCGACCGACCGGCGGCGGTGAACCTCTGCCAGCGGCGCGATAACTTCCTGGTCGCTTTCACGGCGATGCTCATCCGGGGGCAAGTCTGCCTGCTGCCGTCGTCGCGGGTTCCCGCGGTGGTGAACGAGGTAATGGAGGAGCATCCGGGCAGCTACGTGATTGACGATGCCCACGTCGAGCACGCGCGTCCGACCCGGCCGCCAACGCAGCCGACCGGCCCGGCAATCCCGGCCGACCGGGTAGTCGTGATCGGCTATACGTCCGGCAGTACCGGCCGGCCCAAACCGAACCCAAAGACCTGGGGAGGGTTTGCCGCCTGCACCGCGCTGAACGCGTCCAGGCTCCGGGACAGGCTCCCTTCGAAATGGGAAGGCCTCCTGCCATGGATCGTGGCGACCGTACCGTCACAGCACATGTACGGCATCGAGCTTTCCGTCCTGATGCCGCTGCTCGCCGGCATGGGCATCCACGGCGGGCAGCCGCTGTACCCGGCAGATATCGCGTCGGCGCTCGCCGACGTCTCCGGCCCCCGCATTCTCGTGAGCACACCCGTGCATCTTCGTGCATTGCTGGAGTCGGGCGTCGAGCTGCCGGAACTTGGCGCCGTCGTCTCGGCCACCGCACCGCTGCCGGTGGAGTTGGCAAAGGCGATCGAACGACAGTTCGGTACCGTGCTGCTCGAGTATTTCGGCTCGACGGAAACCTGCATCATCGCGTCCCGTCGTACGGCCGTCGACGACACATGGCATCCCTATCCCGGGGTGACGCTGAAACCCGTTGACGACGGTACGCAGGTGGATGCGCCCTGGTTCGGCTCCCCCGTGGATTTGCAGGATGTCCTCGAGATCCGGCCCGATGGCGCATTCACGGTGCGAGGCCGCAATGCGGACATGGTCGAGGTGGCCGGCAAGCGAGCGTCGCTCGCGGACCTGACGCGACGCCTGGCGTCGATCCCGGGTGTCTCAGATGCCGTGGTTTTCCAGCCTGACGATGCTGACGGCACGGCGGTGCGACGGCTCGCGGCGCTGGTGGTCGCGGACGGAATGCTGGAGGCGGAAGTGCTTGAGAAACTCGCGCAGGCCGTCGATCCTGCCTTCCTGCCGAGGCCACTGGTGCTGGTCCCCCGCCTGCCACGCGACGAAGTCGGCAAGTTGCCGCGGGCGCAGCTGCTCGCGGCCCTCAGGCGCTGAGCGCTTCGCCGCCGCGCTGCACGACCTCGATTTCGAGCAGCAGTTCGGACCGGCAAATGTCCGCAGCGACGACCAGGAACGGGACCTCCTGGCCGAGGCGCTCGCGCAGCCTGCTCTCGATGGCAGCGGTGTCGGTGCCGTTGCGCAGGTAAACCTTGACTAGACTTTCCGGGCCGAGCCGCGCCGAGCCAAGACCGGCACGCGCGTGCGCCTGCCGAAGGAGACCGTCGAGATTGGCGAGTGTTTCCTCGAGCTGCGCCGCCGCATCGCCCGGGTGCACCGAGGCATGCCCGACGATGCTGGCCGTGCCCGAGATCAGAAGCATCGGGTGCGGCGTCAGCATCGCACGCGAAAAGCTCGGTGCGGCGGGGCCGTACCGACGCGGATAGTCATAGGCGCTCACCTGGCGGGGGTTCTCGAGCGTCTCGCCGGGATTGCGTCCGGCCAGCCAGCAGACCTGCAGCGTGCGCGCACCCGTTGGCTTACCGACGGCGCTCGCCGCTGGGTAAACGATGTCGGGCGATGCGGCATGCGCGGCGGCGAGCGCACGGGCGCGCCCAAGACAGAATAGCCTGTAGCGTTCTTCGTCGCCCTCGCCCTCGTTGATGGCCGTGATGAAATTCCAGACGCGCCAGACGTGCCGGAAGGGCGACTGTGCATGGAATCGCAGCAAGCCCCGGTAGGCCGCCTCCGAGGCTTCGACGAGCCCGCCGAAGCGCCTTTCCTCGAGCTCAATCCAGCCGGCGAGGCAGTGTCCATCATCCGCATGACGAATCGGGCCGGTCGTGCCGATCCTGGCCGGGCCGGCGCCACGCCAGACTTCGCTCAAGCCGGCACCAGCGAGCGGCTCGAGGTCGATGCGCAGGCACCGAGGATCGTTCGGGCATTGCGTCTTGCCACCGAACACGACCGCCGCAAGGACGTCGTCGCCAAGTGCTTCCTCGGTTCGGAGGCGCGAGTAGGCGACGTGCAGCGCCGGGGCCCGCCCCGATTCGGCCGGTGTATCACGACCAATGCTGGCCGGCTGCGTAGATGTCACGGCGTCGAAAGATTGCTCGATTCTGGACATGTGCACGCTCACTGGCTCGCCGCAGGTCACATGATACACTCGCTATAACTGTGGATTTCACGGGCCAGCGTGCCCGCTATCAACATGGCTGTATTGCAGACACCCGAACAGCTCGAACTCGCGGAGCTGATTGTTTCAGCGTTGAACCTCGAGGGCGTCGAGCCGCAGGGCATCGATCCGGATGCTGCCCTGTTTGGTTCTGGGCTGGGTCTTGATTCCATCGACGCACTCGAACTGGCGCTCGAGATTTCCAAGCGCTACGGCGTGCAGATCAAGGCCGACGACGAGGACAACAAGCGGATCTTTGCCTCCCTGCGGGTCCTGTCCGAATACGTTCAGCAGAAACGGGCAGCGTAGCGGCCGGATGACGCCGCTTCGCATCACGGGACACTCGATCGCCTGTCCCGCTGGAATCGGACTGACGGAGCTGGCCGCGTCCTTGCGAGACAGTATCAGCGGCCTGCGGCCGAACGATTTCGGCGAATCGCCTCTGCCGACCTGGATTGGCCGCGTGCCGGGCGTCGAGGCTGTCGCATTGCCGTCCCGCCTGGCCGACTGGGACTGCCGCAACAATCGCCTCGCGTGGCTCGCGCTGACGTCGGACGGCTTTTTCGAGCGTGCGTCGGCCGCCCGGGACCGATATGGCGCCGACCGCGTAGCGCTGGTCATGGGCACCTCCACCTCCAGCATCGGGGCGACGGAGGAGGCTTACCGACGGTTGCTGCCGGACGGCCAATATCCCGAGGACTTGCGCCGGCGCATCGTGCACACGCCACACTCACTGGGGGATTTCGTGCGCGCGGCGCTCGGTCTCGAGGGTGTGGTCGTTACGGTGGCGACCGCGTGCTCCTCCAGCGCCAAGATATTCGCCCAGGCGGAAAGGTTCATTCGCCTGGGCCTGGCTGACGCGGCCGTCGTCGGCGGGGTGGATTCACTCTGCGGCAGCGTCCTGTTCGGTTTCAATTCGCTGGAACTCGTGTCCCCGGAGCCCTGCCGGCCGTTCGATCGCGCGCGACGCGGCATCAGCCTCGGCGAAGCGGGCGGCTTTGCGCTGCTCGAGCGCGACGGCGAGGTAGGCCCCTGGCTGCTCGGGTACGGCGAGTCGAGCGACGCACATCACATGTCGTCGCCGCACCCGGAGGGATTCGGCGCCCGGCTGGCGGTCCGGGATGCGCTGGCGCGCGCCGAATTGACGCCGGACGCCATCGACTACATCAACCTGCACGGGACGGCGAGCCAGAAGAACGACGAAGTCGAGGCGCGGCTCGTGGCCGACATGTTCCCCGCGCGGACGCTGGCGAGTTCGACCAAGGGTTGGACGGGCCACACGCTGGGGGCGGCCGGCATCGTGGAGGCGGTGATCACTTTTCTGGCCATGGACACCGGCCTGGTGCCCGGCACCCTGAACGCGCACGAACTCGACCCGGCATGCGGCCCGCAGATTCGCACCCGCAACGAATCGGCTGAGGTGCGGTTTGCGCTCAGCAACTCGTTCGGCTTCGGCGGCAGCAACTGCTCGCTGCTGTTTGGCAAGATGCGGCACGAGTGAGGGCGCCATGAGCACTCTCACGGCATATGTGAACGGCGTTTCCTTCTGGGCGCCGCGTATGCCCGGATGGCAGATCGCGGCCCCGGTGCTGCGCGGCGAGACCGCTGCCCCCGGGCAACCGGCCCCACGGCCGGCGCCGACACTCCTTGGGCCGACCGAGCGGCGGCGCGCTCCGGACACAGTCGCAATCGCGCTCGAAGTCGCTGCCCGTGCCTGCGAGAGCGCCGGCGCGGACCCCAAGGAGTTGCCCAGCGTCTTCGCCTCCACATATGGTGACCTGGCCATCAGCGACTACATGAGCGAGACGCTGGCCAGGACTCCGACGCTCATATCACCCATCCGCTTCCACAACTCGGTGCACAATGCGGCCGCAGGCTATTGGACGATCGGCACGGGGTGCTACGAGCCCTACACCGCATTGACCGCCCACGACGATACCTTCGGCGAGGGACTGCTCGAGGCCCTGACGCAGGCGGCTTGCGGCGATCGGGCCGTGCTGCTGGTGGCCTACGATATCGAGGCACGCGGCCCGCTCGCCACCATGGTGTCGAGTCGCGGTATCGTCGGGGCCGGAATGGTCGTTTCGCCCCGTGCACAGGCAAACTCGCTGGCCCGGGTCCGTTGGCGGACCGGGCGAGGAGGGGAAAGAACCGTGGCCCTGGACCGCAATGCGGAACTCGTGGCGGGCAATGCGATGGCGTCCTGCCTGCCCTTCTTCGAGACGCTTGCGCGATCAGAGCGACGGACGATCGGTGTCGGTTTGAGCCCGGCCCTGTCGCTCGAGTTGGCTATCGATTTTCCGGATGCCGGGTGGTCCGATGAAGGCTGACGTTGCAATCCTCGGCGGCGGGCTGGCTGGCCTGACGTTGGCCCTCCAGCTCCGGCAGCGATTTGCGGATCTCGACATCGCCGTACTTGAGCGACACCGGCATCCGGTGCCCGAGGCAACCCACAAGGTCGGCGAGTCATCGGTAGAGATTGCCGCGCACTACTTCGATACCGTGCTCGGCCTGGGGAATCATCTCCGCAGCCATCAATTGAAGAAATTCGGCTTCCGGTTTTTCTCTTCGGAAGGTCGCCGAGACATCGAGGCCGTGCAGGAAATCGGCGTGCGAAATTATCTCTCGACGCCCACCTACCAGATCGATCGCGGGATTTTCGAGAACTTCCTCGGCGAACGGGCGCGCGAGGCCGGCATAGGTTTCATCGATGGTGTCAGCGTGCGCGACGTCGACCTGGGAGAAGGCGATGGCGTGCACACGGTCCGATACGAGCGGGAAGGCGAGTCGCTGGCGCTCACGGCGCGCTGGCTGGTCGATGCGTCCGGGCGCGCAGGCATCCTGAAGCGCAAGCTCGGCCTTGCGGTGGAAAATGACCATGACGTCAACAGCGCCTGGTTTCGCATCGGCGCCCGCATCGACGTAAACGACTGGTCGAGCGACGTGCAGTGGCGCGAACGCTGCGATCCACAGCATCGCTGGCTTTCGACCACCCACCTGGTTGGCGAGGGCTACTGGGTGTGGCTGATCCCGTTGGCGTCGGGCTCGCACTCGGTCGGCATCGTCGCCGACGGCCGCATCCACCCGCTGCGCCGGATCAACAGTTTTGAACGCGCGATGGACTGGTTGCGCGAGTTCCAGCCCCTGCTGGCGGACGACATAGAGTCGAAAAAGGGCCTGCTGCAGGACTTCGCGTTCCTGAAGCATTTCTCCTACGGCTGCAGCAAGCTCTTCTCGGGCTCGCGATGGGCGATCACCGGCGAGGCCGGCGTATTCCTCGATCCGTTCTATTCCCCGGGCGGAGACTTCATCGCAATCTCGAACACGTACATTACTGATCTCGTTGCGCGAGATCGTGCCGGCCAGGAGATCGCGCCCTATGCACGCATATACGAGCAGTTCTTCATGTCCTTCTACGACAGCACCATGTCGCTGTACCGGGACCAGTACAGGATATTCGGCGATCCGGAAGTGCTGCCGGTGAAGGTGATCTGGGATTACACCTACTACTGGGGCGTGCTCTGCCAGCTGTTTTTCCAGGGGCGGCTGACGGACCTGTCGATGCTGTCCAGCCTGCGCGGCGAACTGCAGGGCAGCATGACGCTCAACTCCGCGATGCAGGGTTTCATGAGGAATTGGTCCGCGCAGAGCAGGCGTCAGAACATTCCGACCATGCACGACCAGGGCCGTCTGGCGTGGTTTGCCGAACTGAATCGCGGCCTGTGTGACTCGCTCGACGACGAGGCGTTCAGGGCCCGGATACGCCACACGACACGCCAGCTCGCGGAACTCGCGAACGAGATCGTCTTGCTCGCCTGCTCCGATAGTCCCGGGCTGGATGCCAGCGCAGTGCGCGCATTGCTCGACGGCGGAATCGGCCCGGTGCCGGCCGGCATGCTCGTCGAGTCCGCGGCCTGAGCGGCTGCGGGAATGACGCACTCGCCACTGCTTTTGCAGTTGGTGCTGATCCTGGGGACGGCCAGGATTCTGAGCCTGGTGCTGCGGCGCCTGGGGCAACCCCCGGTGATCGGTGAGATGGCAGCCGGCATCGTCCTGGGCCCCATAGTGCTCGGCGCCATGTTCCCGTATTGGCACGCTCGGGTCTTCGAGCCGTCGAGCCTGCCTGCGCTCGAGGGCCTGTCGCAACTCGGCCTGGTGCTGTTCATGTTCATCGTAGGGGCGGAAATGCGCGCTCCACACGGTGCACGCAAGCAGGTGATTGCCGCGGCGTGGATCGGGGTGGCATCGGTGATCGTACCGATGGCATTCGGGCTGGCGGCCGCTGCGCTGCTTTACGACAGGTTCGCGCCAGCCGGCGTGCCATTCGCGCCATTCGCGCTCTTCATGTCGTCGGCAATGTCCATTACTGCCTTCCCGATCATGGCCCGGATACTGAAGGAAAGGGGCATGACGAATTCGGTGATCGGGCGGCTCTCACTCGCGTCTGCCGCGATGGCGGATGTGCTTGCCTGGATCATGCTGGCGATGATGGTGGTGCTCATCGACGCGCGTGACGACTGGCGACGGTTCGGTGAGACGCTCGTTGGACTGGTGGCGCTGGCATCGGTCCTGCTTGTCGTCGGCCGGCCTCTGCTCGCTCGCATGGTGGCGCGGTTCACTCGCGACGGACGCCCCGAGGGCCCGATACTCGCTGTGCTGCTCATCGGCACTTTCGCCTGTGCGTTCGCCACCAGTTCACTGGGCCTGCACCCGGTATTCGGTGCATTCCTGTTCGGCGCCACGTTGCCCCGCGACGACCGCCTGCTGGAAGCGCTGATCGAGCGCGTGGAGCACGTTGCGATCATCGTGCTGATGCCGGTCTTTTTCGCCCTTGCCGGCCTCAATACCACCCCGTCGGTGTTTGCTGGCGCTGGCCTGGTGGCGCTGTCCGTGGTCCTCGTGGCGGCAGTGGCCGGCAAGTTGCTCGGTGGTGCAGTAGGCGCCCGCATCGCCGGCTACCGATGGCGCACGGCGTTCGCGGTCGGTTCGTTGATGAACGCGCGGGCCCTGATGGAGCTGATCGTTATGAAGGTCGGACTCGACGCGGGCGTGATCGGCGCGGACATGTTCACCATGCTGATGGTCATGGCGATACTGACGACCTTCATGACCGGGCCGCTCCTGACGGTCTTTGCCGGCAGCAATGCTGATCAGGAACCTGGCGCTGCCGAGACGACCGCACGACCCTGAGCGAGCAGCGCGCCTGCGTGAGTCACGCGGAAAGAATATTGCCAGGCCGATTCACTTGCCTGGATGCGTCGCGCCTCCACGCGCAGGTCGCCATCAAGGTCGTGAATGTAGTTGCGGTGGAACGCAACGTCGCGGAGCGACACCAGCATTCCCGGCGATGCGCGTCCACCAAGTGCCTGCGCGGCGAGTCCGCCGTGCACGGCCATTGCCTGCGCCCCGTATTCGCAGAGATGGATCGCGCGCAGCCCCGAGTTCCCTGCCAGCGGATTGGCCGGGTCGCGGTGGGTCGATGTCGTGAGGGCGACGCTCGATTCGTCCCAGCATTCGATGTGCTCGAGCAGGCACATGGCGCCTGCATGTGGAATGAGGTCAGCGACGCGTGGGTCAACGGCCATTGGCCACCTGGTCTCGCGGGCGAGTCAAAAGCAGGGCCAGCACGAAGTTAAGCAGCACTCCGGCGGCGACCGTGAGGCCGATGGCGCGCAGCACCGGCATGCTGGAGAGTCCCAGCAGCGCAAACACCAGGAAGGTCGAGAGTGAGCAGACGATGACGGCGTGCAGCGTACGCCGCTGTTCCGCCGGATCGTCCGCGGCGTGTTCGAAGAAAAGCGCGTAATCGAGTCCAAGTCCGGCCGCGAGCACCAGCGCTATCAGGTGGAAGAGGCTGAGCGATACGCCCGCGGCGTGAAGCAGCGCCACGATGACCAGTGTCGTGAGCGCCATCGGCGCCAGTACGCGTCGCACGCGTGCCGCGTCGCGCAGCGCGACGAACACCACGATGACCAGCAGGACGGCCGAAATGGCGAGGCACCACAGGATTCGCTGGCGCTGGTGTGCAACCAGGTCTTCGGATGCCTGCTTCAGGTCGAGCAAGGTGACGCCGGGTCGATCGGCAACTGCCTGACTGAGTGCAACCGGGTCTTTCAGCCCGGCCAGGGTGACCAAGCCGGTCCAATGGCCATCGCGTTGCAGAAGCAATGAACCCACACGCGATTCGAGCGGTGTCCCGACGAGGTCGGAGGGGCCCAGCGCAGGAAGCCGCCGCGCGCTTTCGACGTCGGCCAGGAATGGATCGAAAACGCCTGGCTTGAAGGGGGTGTCGGCCATTGCGTCGGCCAGCGCCGACCGCAATTCGGGGGGTGCGGGAAGCGCTGCCTGGCGCCGCTGCTGGACCGACTTGGGCGGAAGATAGCGGGCCGGGTCGTCGTAGCCGCCCAGCCGACCCTGGGTAACGGCCGATTGCAGGACCGGCTCGAGCGCGGCCGATTTCTCCAGCACCGATTGCGCGTCCGTGCCTTCGATGACCAGCAGGTGTCGTATGTCGGGTGCGCCAAGTTCCCGTCGCAGCGACACGTCGCGATCCAGCAGCGCTTGCGGCACCGGAGTAAGCCCGCCGAGGCTGTTTTCCCACAATGGTCGCGGTGATATCGCCAGGTACGCCGCGCAGGCGGCGGCGGCTGCGATGCCCAGCCACAGTGGTCGAGGAAGTCCCGCGATGGCATCCCAGAGCCGTCCCAGCAGCGCAGAGTCGGCTGCGTCGCGACGACTGTCCGGCAGCAGCGGTGGAAGCAGGAACCGAGTGGTGAGTCCGGCCACGGCAAGGCCGGTAACCGTGAATACGGAGAGCTGGGCCAGGCCCCCGACGCCGGAAAAAAGGAAGGCAAGGTAGGCGACGCAGGTGCTGGCGACCCCGGTTGCAAGGGTGGGCCACAAGGCGCGAACACTGGCCCAGGCATCGAGCCCGCGGTGCTGGTGACTGAACAGGTGTATCGGGTAGTCCTGGGCAACGCCGATCAGCGTGAACCCGAAAGCAAGCGTGATCCCGTGCACCTGGCCGAAGATCGTGCCGACCGCCGCCAGGCCGGCCACTCCGGCGGTCACCAGCGGCAGCAGGCCCAGCACCAGGGTTGGCAGGCTGCGGTAGGCCACCAGCAGCAGGATCACGATGCCGATGCCGTCGATCGTACCGATCCACGTAACCTCGTCCCTGATGCGTTCCTGCATGAGCACGGAGAACGCACCCGGTCCGCTAGCCTCGAGGCGGAGTCCAGGGTCAGTCCGCGAAGACTCGAAAGCTCGCTGCAGTTCGTCGGCGGCCTTGCGTTGACCCTGCGGGTCGAAGCCGGCCGCGCGGGTCTCTGCCACCAGCAGCGCTTCGCGTCCGGACGAGTTGAACCATACGTCGTACAGCAGCTGCGGCTGGCGCTCCGGCATCCATGATTCGGCGAGCTTCAGCAGTTCGAGGGTCGGGTCACGCGGTAGCCACGGCTTTAGGAATGTCGCCGCCGGGGATCCCAGGTCGCGGACACGCTCCTGGAGTTGAGCGCGCAGGAAGCCGGCATCCAGCGCCGTGTGGTCCAACGTGGGCGATAGCAGGTAGCGGTAGGGAAGCAGTCGGTCCGGGATTGCGTCCAGGCTCGACTCGCCGTTTGCGACCAGCCGGATTTCGCCGCCTTCGCGCAGCGCGGCGGCCAGCGCGCGCGACGTGTCGGCCGCTGCCTGGGGCGTTCCGCCGGAGATGGCAAGCAGCAGCATTCGCGACGCCGGGCCTTCGCCGATTTCCTCGAGTATCAGTCTTTCCTGCTGCGTCCGCGGGGAAGGCATGAACAGTCGCAGGTCACTACCGACGACCAGGTTGCGGTTGACGACCCAGCCGAGTACCGCAATGGCCGCGATCCAGACGACCAGCAGCAGTGCCCTGCGGACCGGAGTCATCCGCTCAGCGCTCCGTGCCCGCGCTGCACCAGGCCTCGAGCGCTGTCCGTTCGGGCGGTGCCGGAAGGTCGCCGATTTCCGTCACCCCAAGTGCCGTCATGCTGCCGTCGCCGTCCGGCTCCAGCAGCGTGAAGCACCGTGGGTGGTCCGCCGCGCCGTTCACGACTATGCCGGACAGATACCGCTTCAACTTTGCGTCGCGTGGCGTCAGCGTGATTTTCCAGTCGGCCTCCGAGCCCTGCAATGCAACGTCGAAGTATCGCTCGAGCATACTGCGATCACCCGTGAGCAGCGCCCCGAAGCTCGCCAGCATGCCACGGAGTTCCGGCGCGCGGTCGAGCGAAAAACGTCGTGGCCTGCTGCCGGCACGTGTCACGGTGACGTTCTCGCCCTGCAGTTCGGTCACCTCCTGGTAGGGTGATTCCACGCGCCGGACCAGTGCGCCGGTCGCCAGGTGCTCGAGGACACCCGAAACCACGATCGGCGCATCGAGCAGGCTCGAGTAGCGCACCTCGACGAAGCTGGTCGCATCCGGCGCCGGGCGCGCCAGTCGCGCGAGCAGTGCATCGAGGTCGGGGTCAGCTGCGCGCAGCGACGTCGCTGCCAGCGCGAGGACCATCACCGCCAGGCGCGCGGTCGTTCCAGAAGTCATAGAAATTGAACCAGTTGTAGGGGGCGATGCGCAGCAGGGCTGCCATTCGGTTGGCAAAGTCCTGCACCACGTCGCGCAGTTGTTGTTGACGCAGCCGGCGGTCGATCTGCAGTTGCTCGGTGAGCGTCTCGAAATGCAGGTCGTATCGGTTACCGCCACGATACAGGCCTGCGCACAGGACGATTGGCACATGCAGCGCCGCGGCGATCTGCCAGGGCGCCGTCGGGAACTCTGCAGCCTGGCCGAGGAAGCGCACGCTGGCCGTCGCGTTATCCGGTCGTCCGCGATCGCCCAGCATGGTCACCAGTGCGCCCTGGTTCAGGGCCGCGCCAATTTCCAGCGCGACCGCTGTACCGCCCTTGCGGGGGTTGATGATACCCGCGGCGATTGCAGGATTCAGTTGCTTGAGGATCGCCGACAGAGCTGGGCTGTGTTCGGCGTCGAGGACCACGCGGACGGTGACATCCGGCCGCAGAGTACTCGCGGCACGCAAAGCGTCGAAGCTCCCGACGTGGGCGCCTATCAGCAGGACACCACGGCCGAGGTCCATGGCGTGGTGCAGTTCTTCGATGCCAATGACGCGGACATCGAAACGCGACATTTTGCCGCCGAGAAAATACACGCGGTCGAGGGTGACGCCGGCGAAGGTGTGAAAATGCCTGGCAATTTCGGACCAGGTTGGGGCACGGCCCAGGACTCTCGACAGATAGTCACGCGAGGCACGGCGTTCGGGGCCGCGGCGGATCATGAAGTACGCGGCAATTGGTATCAGCACCACCCGCGCAACCGATCGTCCGAGGCCCAATGCCACGGCTACCAGCAGGCGCATCGCGAGACCGCTACCGCCCTCGGGACGTTCGAGCCAGGCGTCGGTCACGGGTCGCGGCCCCGGTCGTGGTCGAAAGCGCCTTTCGCAATTGCGGTCGATCCGCAACGAACCGAAAACTCCAGGCGCGACGCACCAAGCACGAGATCGATCTGCGCCGTCTCGTCGGGCTTCAATGGTGCGAGGAATTTGGCGAAAGCCAGGCGGTGCACACCAAGATCCGCGCCCAGCCATGCCTCGGCGGCCGAAATTACCGCGTCCAGGACCATTACGCCCGGGACGATAGGATTGCCCGGAAAATGGCCCGCCAGTGCCGGATGCCGTGCCGGGACGTGGAACGTCGCGGCATGTGTCTTCGTTGGGTCTTCGGTCACGATGTAAAAGCGCGGCGAACTGGCTTAAGGAAGCATGAACGCTTCGCATACGGCGCACAACCCGCGGCCGATTGACCCGAGTTGGCCGCTGGTCGACTCGAAGGGACAGCGGCGCCGCTCCGGTATGCCACCACGCGATCGGGCGAGTAACTGCTTGAAGCGGCCACAAATCCGCGATGACCACGGGCACGGCCGCTCGTAGCCTGCGATTGCGCCACCGCACACGGTAACCATACCTCGGACGGCTGCGCAGTCGGCGACAGGACGTCGCCTTGCTGGATGGATCGCTGCGGCAGCAGCGCCTGAAGTCGACAGGGAGGTCAGATGCGAACCGTCATTCGTTCCACGAGAAATTCACTCGTACCTGGTTGGAAATACTCGCGGCGTGGGCGGAATCGCGGTATCTCCGCATCGATCGGGTCCGTTGGCGCTGCCTGCGCGCTCACGTTCCTGAGTGGCCTTGGCTGGGCGGCCGAGCCGATGCCGGCCGGAGGCGACGCGGAATACGTCGAGTCCATCGATGCGTCCGGATCGCTTGTTCCCGATGCGCCAGCCACCCCGGATGCGGTGCTGAGCGCACCGGTTGCGGCCGCTACCGTTGCCGGTCGCACACCGGGGTCTTTCGGCGTGACGAGTTCCGGCGCTGCGACCTACCGGATCCCGATCTGGACGCCGCCGGGCGTCGGCAGCGTCGAGTTGGACCTTGCGCTGGTCTACAACAGCCGTGGTGGCAATGGCGTGATGGGCCAGGGCTGGTCGCTGTCTGGCCTTTCGGCAATCACGCGCTGTAATCGAACCATGGCACAGGATGGCGTGCCTGCTGTCGTCACGAACACGCTCGCGGATCGTTTCTGCATGGACGGTCAGCAACTGAAGCTCGTGAGCGGTACCTACGGCGCGCCGAATTCGGTGTATGCGACCGAAATCGAGTCCTTCTCGCGGATTGTCGCGTCCGGATCGGCGGGCAACGGTCCGGCGTCCTTCACTGTCACAAGCAAGAACGGACTGGTTTACGAATACGGATCCAGCCATGACTCGCAGGTGTTTGCGGGCACGAGCGGGACCATCCGCACCTGGGCGCTGTCCGTCGTCCGCGACCGCGCCGCGACCACCAGCGGGAACAGCATCACGATCACTTATGCGAACGATGCGCGCAATGGTACCTACACGAACGGCACCTTCCGCGTGGCAGCGATTGCCTACCCGACCACGGCGACCGGGCAGGGACCGTTCTATCGCGTGAATTTCGGCTATTCACCGCGGCCCGCAAGCGACCCGATCGCGGGGTATCTCGCGGGCCATCCAGTGCTGGAACCGAACCAGCTAGATTCGATCACGATTCGAAACGACTCGAGCGGCGCCACGATCAAGTCGTACCAGCTCGCGTACGCGCAGGGCACTGCGAGCAGCCGGCTTCAATTGCGCAGCGTCCAGGAGTGTTCGGCAACGGATTGCGTGGCGCCGTCGACCATCGACTACCAGCAGGGTGCGACTGGCTGGGGTACGTCGATCGACACCAGCATCTGGTCCTCCCCGAAAGCCACCATGCGGGCAATCGACCTGAATGGGGACGGGTTGTCGGACCTGCTGTATCCCGTCGGCACAGGCAACAGCGTGATGCGCTGGTGGGTAGCGTTTGGCCACCCAAGCGGGTTCGGAACGCCGGTGGACACCGGCGTGACTGCGGACGCGGGCGTCGCGCTTATTCCCGGTCGATTCCTTGGCAACGACCGCACGCAATTCCTGATACCGCAAGGGTCGAGCTGGGTGCTGCTCAATTTCAGTGGTTCGACGTTCCAGCAGGTAAATACCGGAGTGCCGCTGGCCGGTGAGTACCTCGCCGCCGACATCGATGGGGACGGCCTGGACGACCTCATATCGGTCACTGTCTCGTCCGGCACTTCGTTGCAGGCACGCCGCAACATCACCGTTCCGGTTGCCGGCTCGGCGCTGGTTGCGTTTGCGCCTGCGCGCGAAACGATCTGGACTGCACCTGGCGGTGCACTGGTCGGAAGCGGCGGTTTCACCAACGTGGCCGACATCAACGGAGACGGCCGTGCCGACATCGCCGTGCACACATGGACATCGACCAAGCGGGGCGGTTCCTGGCTGACGCCGCTGCTTTCGAACGGTTTTGGCGCTCCTTTCACCGTTGGCACCAAGCGCGATTTCTGGCAGGACGGCAGGTTCCTGGCGGTCGACTGGAACGCCGACGGCTGCACCGATTTCCTGCAGATCTCCAGTGTCCTTGTCTCGAACTGCGCCGGCGACTTCGCCCAGGTCCCGCTGGGTGCCACCAATGTCCAACTGGACGCGGATGGGCATGCCACGGTCCTGCCGATGGACTGGGACGAAGACGGCCGCACCGACCTGCTGTACGTGCGCTCGGGCAGCGGATTTGTCGGCAACTCATGGTACGTCGTTCGGTCCACGGGCACCGGCGCCGCACCACCGACCACAACGGGCGTCAGCGCTCCCGACAAGACTGCGTGGCTCGTCCTGGACGTGGACGGCGATGCCAAGCCGGATCTCGCTTACCGGGACGACGGTGCCAATGGGCGTATTCGCTATCACCTGCACAGGGCATCCGGCGCGCCCGCCGACCTGGCGACGTCGTTCAGCGATGGTTTCGGTATGTCGCAGGGCCCGCGCTACGTCTCGATTTCGACCGGCAACTACACGAAGCATTCGGACGCGACCTTTCCAGAAATGGATTTCGGCGGCCCCTTGTATGTTGTAGCCGATTTCACGGCCTCCGATGGCACTGGCAGCACTTACCAGAACCGGTTCGAGTACTACGGGGCACGCGTGCATCGCCAGGGGCGCGGTTTCGAGGGGTTCCACTCACAACGCATCCAGGACACGCGAAACGGAACCTATTCCTTCGACTACCTGCAGCGCCCGTTCCCATTCACCGGCATGCACACGCAGCGGACCGTCTGGCAGTCGAATCTCGCCTCCAAAGTCAGCGAGTGGAGCGCAACTGTCGACGAGCAGACTCTGGGCACGCCGGGCCACGAACAACGGGTGTTCCCCCACGTCGCGGCGACCACCGATTCCCTGTACGAGGTCGGCGGGTCGCTGAATGGCACGCTGGTCACCCAGGTGACCGAAAACTACGCCTACGGTGACGGTTACGGTAATCGCACGCGGGTAGGGCGCACCGTCACTGACAAGGATCCGGGCTCACCGTTCGTGAACTCGACCTGGCAGACAACGGCAACCAGCACTTTCGCGAACGACACCGACGGCAACTGCCTGGGACTCCCGACCTCGATGGTCGTCACGCAGTCCGCACCTGGCCAGGCTGCCCGGACGCGCACGACGGCGTACACGGTCGATACCGGGCCCTGCCGCATCACCAGGCAGGTCCTCGAGCCAGGCTTCCCCGCGTTGAAGGTCACGACAACGCTGGGATTCGACGCCTGCGGCAACGTTGGTTCGCTGGAGGTCGTCGGAGCGACCCCCAGCGGGGCGTCGATGCCCGCGCGCACGACGAGCTTCGGTTATGGAACGCGTTGCCAGTTGCCCGAGTCGATGACGAACCCGCTCGGCATGAAGACCAGCGTCAGTTACCAGTACGACTTCGGTGTGCCGCTGTCGGCAACCGATCCGAACAATCTCACCACGAACTGGCAATACGACGGCTTCGGACGACGCGTGCTGGAGACGCGGCCAGACAAGACCAGCACCGCGTGGTCCTTCGAGTCATGCGGCACCGCCCCGTGCTGGGGCGCGAGCGACCTTCGATTCCACGTCTACCAGACATCGAAAGGCTCGGCGTACGAGGTTTATGACCAGCGGGAACTGCTCTACGACGGTTTCGACCGACTGCGGTACAGACAATACATGCGGGTGCATGGGGCGTGGGTCACCGAGACCATCCAGTACGACAATCTCGGGCGCCCGACTGTCCGCTACCAGCCGACCTCAGGCGCCAGCAACGGCCGCGTCGCCTGGACCTACGACCTGCTCGACCGGGTAACGGCTCGGCAGCTGTATCAATCGAATGGCGCGCTCGACCGCACGACAACGATCAGCCACGCGGGTCGCCGCGAGCTCATCACCGACCCGCTCGGCCGCACACGTACCTGGATCGTGGACGTCGCCGGGCGCTTGCGCAGCGTGACGGATCCGTCGCCTGGCGGCACCACCTACTACGAATACGACTCGCTCGGCGGCCTGACTCGCATCCAGGACCCGATCGGCGCGGTTTCGAGCGGAACCTACAACCTGCGCGGGTTTCGGACCCAGTGGTCGGATGCCGATCGAGGCACCTGGACATTCGGCGGAAACTCCCTGAACGAACTGGTCTCATGGACAGACGCGCGCGGTCGGTCGTTCAGCGCGAACTACGATGCACTCGGACGCCTGATCTCCCGGGTCGAACCCGATGGCACCAGCAGCTGGACCTGGGGAGCCTCGGTGGCCGAACGGAACCTCGGTCGCCTGAAGTCGGTCACCGGCTACGGCTATGCCGAGAGCCTGGGTTACGACAGCGTCGGCCGCATTGCGAATCGCAGCATCACGACCGACCAGTCCTACCGGTACGACTACACCTACAACGCCAACGGTGCAGTGGATACCGTCGCGTATCCGGCGAGCCCGGTCCCCGCTGGCCAGGGCGGCACGCGGTTCAAGGTGCAGTACGCGTACAGCTATGGCGCGCCGGTCAGCATCAGCGACGTGACGCAGTCGCCCGGCAAGCCGCTCTGGACGCTGAAATCGGCGAACGACTATTCCTCTGCGACGTCCGAAATGCTCGGCGCGAACGTGGTTGCGGTCGCATCCGGCTACAAGCCCTGGAGCAACGAGCTGACGAGCCGGCAATCCGGGGCTGTCCCAGCCACCAGTAATCGACAGAGTCTCGCTTATCAATGGGATGCAGCCGGGAACCTTGCGCTGCGGCAGGACCTGAACCAGTCGTTGCTCGAGAAATTCTCGCACGACGCGCTGAACCGCCTGCAGTCGTCCGCGCTGAACGGTGTCGGCAATCTTGCGGTCGCCTATGACGCATCCGGGAACGTCACCAGCCGGTCGGACGTCGGCGTCTACACCTACGGCGATCCGGCGCACCCGCACGCAGTTACCGCCGCTGGAAGCCACACCTACACGTACGACGCGAACGGAAACCAGATCACGCGCGACGGCGCGTCGCAGGCCTGGGCAGCGTTCAACCTGCCCGTCCAGTTGGCCCAGCCGATCGGGGGGACGACCTACCAGAGCCAGTTCAGCTATGGGCCGAGTCACCAGCGCTGGAAGCAGATTGCCTCCTACGAAAATGGCACCGAGACCACGCTGTACGTCGGCGGACTGCTCGAGAAGGAGAGCACGACGTCTACGGGAAAGACATATTGGCGACACTACGTTCCGACGCCCTCCGGCATGACGATCGTCGTCTCGCGGAACTCGGACGCTTCGACCTCGACGCGTTACCTGCTATCCGATCACATCGGAAGCAGCGATACGGTGCTGGACGCCAACGGCGAACTCGTGGCGAGGGAAGGCTTCGCGGCGTTCGGTGCAAGACGCGGTGGCGACTGGAGTTCCGGCGGTACGCCCGACTGGGCCGCCATCGCCAATACGTCCCGACACGGCTACACAGGCCACGAGCATATCGACAACCTGTCGCTGATCCACATGAACGGGCGTGTCTACGATCCAACGGCCGGACGGTTCATGTCCGTCGACCCGATCATCAGCGACGCAGCAGACAGCCAGACGCTGAATCCGTACGCATACGTCGGGAATCGGCCGCTCTCGTACACGGACCCGTCCGGATATTGCCTCGAGGCACCGGGCAACCTGTCGTGCACGGCATCAACCTTTGCCTCCCAGGACTACACCAAGGGCGTCGTCGACCTGTTTGTCGACATCGTCGCCTTAAGCGGCTTGCTCAGCAGCGGATCCGACTTCAAGCCGCCAGCCGCGGCGCTACCCGGCCAGTCCGCGCAGACGGGCATGGGCATGTGTGGGCCGGGTCAGGCTTCGCCAACCTGCGGCGGAGTCGTGCTGTACGCGGCGGCACCGAGCCGAAACGCAGGCGAGGTTCCAAGCTCATCCTGGGTCAACGAGGTCGAAGGTTACGACCCGTACGCGCGGGAGAACCTCGAGCAGTTCTTCATGGACCTCGGCACAAATGCGATTGAGGTTGTGATTCTTGCCCCGTACTACGACGTCCAGAGCGGATACGACGCGGCCAGCGAAGGACGCTACCTGGTCGCGGCCGGGTACCTGGGCCTGACGATCTGCGACGTCGTCAAGAACTGCGAGGTCGTGGCATTGGCGGTGAAGCCGATAGCGCGGGCCGCAAAGGGGCTGACCTCGGTCGGCAGATCGGCGACAAAAGCCGTGACTAGAGGGCCAGTCGTAATCGGCGAAACGATGACCCGGGTGGAGCGTGCAGCGTCGAAGTTGCCGAACGCAAAGATTCTCGACGATATGCCGGATTTCCGCGCGACCGGGATGAGTGCCGATCAGGTGACTAGTGAAATGATGAAATACAATCGAAAATGGATACTGGATCAGGCCCGAAGCGGCCGAAAGATCATCGACATTGGTGCGGACCCGAACCGTGCGATCCCAAGCATTTTCTATGAAATGGAAAAGAACATGTTGAATAACTACCGAAAGCTCCATCCCGAAATAAACATTATCTCCACCCCATGAACGGCCAGGATTTCATCCGGATCATCAACGAAGCCTTCGCGCCGTTCCTAAGTGCGGCCGGGTTCTCAATGCCGTCCACGGCGATAAGCGGGAGGTTATACCGAGCCAGCTTTATTGGTGCGGAAAACATGGTGTCCGTGTCGTTCGAGCCCGGCGATGACTCACTTTTCGTGGTTGTTTTCAGTCGAGGGAGTGGCGAATGGTCAGATATGGACGATCGCGAGACGAGTCCTCGCCTTTCGGACCTGAACACGAGCTACATGGGCATGGTTGGAACCGAGGAGCGGGCCGATAACGAATCCTACTTCAAGTCGGTTGATACAAATGACGATGTCGAGAGATCGCTGCTAAAGGCTGCAAAGGACCTTCGCCTTGTCCTTCCAAGATACCTCGCTGCTCAAGCCCGTCGACGCGAGACGAGCGACTAACGATGCTGCATCCATCGGGGCATCGAGCGCGTCGGGTGACGTCGCAGGTTTCGCCTTAACGCTCCCGTAACAATCCTCCCGCAGCATGCACAGGCATGAAGCGAGGAGGTCACATGAGCGCGATACCGGACGGAACAGCAGCGAGTTCGTGGATGCAGCCTGCGCTAGCGGAGGGCCTGCCGAGGCGGCCCAATGGAGGTGATGGAGGCTATACGGCGTATCCATCGCCGCGCGGTCCAAGTCAGGGTTGGGACCCTTACGAAGTCTGGCTGTCGCGCATCGAGCATCCGCGCCGCCGGCGTGCAAGTTTCCAAGTCGCATGATTGCATGAGCCCGAGGGCGGGCGGCCGTTGCCGGCCACGCCACTCACCGCGAGAGCATCAGCTTCAATCCCAGGGCCACCAGTACGCTGCCCGCGATTCGGTCAAGCCATAGACCGGCCCTTGCATGCCGGCCGAGCCACTGGCCGATCCGTCCGGCGAAATAACCCAGCAAGCCGAAGATCACGGCTGCTTGAAATGTAAAAATCAGGCCGAGCTGCGCGATCTGCCAGCCTGCGCCGCCGCGCGAGGCGACCACGAACTGTGGCAGGAACGCCAGGAAGAACACCACCACCTTCGGGTTGATTGCATTGGCTACGAGGCCCTTGCAGAACATCTTAGCGGCCGATTCGACGGGCAGCGTCGAGCCACCGGTGCGCGTGGATCCACCGCTTCTCAGTGACTGCCAACCGATATAGATCAGGTACGCGCCACCGAGAACCCTGAGCGCCGCAAACGCGGCGGGCGATGCTGCAATCACCGCGCTGATACCGAGTGCCGCGAGCAGTGTGTGACTCAGGCACCCCAGTGCGCATCCGAGCCCGAAGGCCATTCCACGCAGCCGTCCGCGCGACGCGCCGATCGAAAGCACCATCAGGTTGTCGGGACCCGGTGCGATCGTGATGAGCATTGCGGCGCCGAGAAAGCTCAACGCCTGTTCGATCGATATTGGAACCACGAGGTCGTCCCCAGCGATGCCGCCGTCCTGCAGTCGGAGCGGCGCATTCTACGTGTACGACGCCGGCATCTTGCGCGATCATGGTCACTATGCCGCGTCTCGTAGCAGCTTGTCTGGCGCTCATGGTCGTCGCCTCAACCGTCACGTCGGCTTTCGCCAGCGATGGATCCACACAGCCGACGACGAACCAGATGGCGGGAGCCGCGGCCGGAGCGCTGCAGCCAATCCTGGTCGGGGCAGTCGTCCACGTGTACGACGGCGACACGATCAAGGTGCAGCTCGATTCAGGTCCCATCATCGTACGTCTGCACTCGATCGATACGCCGGAACACGACCAGCCATGGGGGCCGGAGGCGACCGCCGCACTGGCGAATCGTGTCCGGGGACGCCAGGTGTCACTCGACGTGGTGACGCAGGACAGCTACGAGCGCCTGGTGGCCGACGTGTTCGTCGGTGAGGAGAGCATCAACGCGTGGATGGTGCAGCAGGGCAACGCCTGGGCATATCGCCACTACCTCGATGACAGCAGCTTCTGCACCTGGGAAGCAGACGCGCGGGCGGCCGGACGCGGACTCTGGGGCCAGCCGGCGGACACCTGGCGTGCGCCGTGGCAGTGGCGGGCGGCGGGGCGGGGCGAGTCAGTCACGTACGCCGACTACAGCCATGAGACGGTCGCGCATTGCATTGCTGCGATGCCGGTCCGCCCACAGCCTACAAACCTGAACGCACCAACGTCGAATGCAGCCACGTCCGGCACGGGTGCGTCGGCGCCTGTCCAGCTGCCTTCTGGCAATTGCACGATCAAGGGCAACATCAGCTCGAGCGGAAGGATCTATCACGTGCCCGGCGATGCCGCGTACGACAAGACCCGGATCGACGACTCGCGGGGCGAGCGCTGGTTCTGCACGGAGGCTGAGGCCAAAGCGGCTGGCTGGCGGCCGCCTGATCGGTGAACGTACGCCGTGGTCGACGGGGCGGCATGTTCAAATGGGGCTGTCCCCGCGCCAGCGTGATGCCATATCATTGCCGACCGCGCCGCCGGCTGGCGGCCTCTACCTGGTGGGATCACGATGGCCATTAATCGCGTCGCGCAACTCGTCCTCGTTGTTTCGGCCGTACTCGGCAGCGCAGCGGCCCCGGCCGCGGATTCGGCCAAGGCGCCATACTCGCCCTACGTCGCCCCGAACCTCCCGACACGCGTGTACTTCGGCGACACGCACCTGCACACCGCGGCCTCCTTCGATGCCGGTGCCTTCGGCTGCCGCCTCACGCCTCGCGACGCGTATCGCTTCGCGCGAGGCGAGCAGATCATGGCGTCGAGCGGGCAGCCGGCCCGTCTCTCGCGGCCGCTCGACTTCCTGGTGGTCTCCGATCACTCCGACAACATGGGCTTCTTCCCCGACTTCTTCGCCGGCAAGCCGGAACTCCTGAAGGACCCGCAGGGCAAGAAGTGGTACGACATGATGAAGGCCGGCCAGGGAGAGCAGGCCGCGCTCCAGATCATCATGTCCTTCTCGCAGGGAACGTACCCGAAGGACCTCATGTACCTTCCGGGCACGCCGGCCTACAAGGCGGCCTGGCAGGACAACATCGCCGCGGCTGAGCAGTACAACGAGCCTGGGCGATTCACTGCCTTCATCGGCTATGAGTGGACGTCGAACACCGGCGGCAACAACCTGCACCGCAACGTGATCTTTCGCGACAACGGCGACAAGGCGAGCCAGGTCGAGCCTTACACGACTCAGAAGCCGATCGGCAGCGACAATCCGCGCGACCTGTGGAAATGGATGACGGCCTACGAACAGAAGACCGGCGGCCACGTGCTCGCCATCGCGCACAACGGCAACCTGTCGAACGGCATCATGTTCCCGATGATCGAATCGTTCACCGGCAAGCCAGTCGATCTCGAGTACGTCCAGCAGCGTGCGAAGTGGGAGCGCCTGTACGAGGCAAGCCAGACCAAGGGCGACGGCGAGACCCATCCCGCGCTCTCGCCCAACGACGAGTTCGCCAACTTCGAGCGCTGGGACTTCGGCAATCTCGACGCCAGCGTCGCGAAGACACCTGACATGCTCCAGTACGAATATGCGCGCATGGCCTTGCGGAACGGGCTCAAGCTCGAGAGTGAGCTCGGCACGAACCCGTACAAGTTCGGCATCATCGCGAGTTCCGACGCGCACACGGGCCTCGCGGCCATGGAAGAAGACAACTTCTTCGGCAAGACCACGCCGCAGGAGCCGAGCCCCGAGCGCATGACCAAGGTGTTCGTCGACAACCCGAAGACGAAGATAAAGGTCATGGACTGGCAGGTGAGCGCTTCCGGCTACGCCGCTGTCTGGGCCACCGCCAACACGCGCGAGGCGATCTGGGATGCGATGCAGCGCAGGGAGACGTACGGCACCACCGGCCCGCGCATGGTGGTGCGCTTCTTCGGCGGCTGGAACTTCGACCAGGCTGATGCCCGCACGCGCTACCCGGCCGAGACCGGCTACGCGAAGGGTGTGCCGATGGGCGGCGACCTGGCGAAGGCACCTGCCGGCAAGGCGCCGACCTTCCTGGTGGCGGCGCTCAAGGACCCGACCGGCGCCAACCTCGACCGCATCCAGGTCGTGAAGGGCTGGCTCGACGCCAAGGGTGAGACGCACGAGCAGGTTTACGACGTCGTGTGGAGCGGCGACCGCAAGCCGGGGAAGGACGGCAAGGTGCCGCTCGTCGGCAGCACCGTGGACGTCGCGAATGCGACCTGGACCGATACCATCGGGGCGCCGGACCTCATCACTGTCTGGAAGGACCCGAAGTTCGATCCGAAGCAGCGCGCGTTCTATTACGCCCGGGTGATCGAGATCCCGACGCCGCGCTGGACCGCGTATGACGCGAAGCGCTATGGCACGAAGCCGCTGCCCGGCACGCCCATGACCGTGACAGAGCGCGCCTATACCTCGCCGATCTGGTACACGCCGTAGGAAGGGGAGCGCGAGCCTCCGCGCCAGCGGGGGCTCATTTCTCCAGCATCCGGTGCACCGCCCGGTCGGCCATGACCATGATCGGGATCATGACGTGCGTTGACGCACTGGTCGGCATGACAGAGCCGTCCATCACGTAAACATTGTCGAGGCCGTGGACTTTCAGGTTCTGGTCCACGACGCTGGTGGCTGCGGTGAGACCCATCCGGCACGTGCCCTGGTTGTGGGCTGACGTGAAGCTTGAATACCCGGGGGCAATGGGGAACTGGTCCACCTTCGCGAGCTGGTCCGGGCTGGACAGGGGCGGGAACACCTGGTTGCCGAAGATGACCTCCTTCGCTCCCGCCTCGAACAGCAGGCGCCCGAGTTTCCTCATGCCGTCCCTCAGTCGCTGCTTCCACTCCTCGGCCATGACGTAGTCGATCTTCGGCACGACGCGACCGTCCTCCGTCCACTGGTAACCGACTTCACCCGAGGGCTGGTCCGGCACCAGCAGCAGGCTCACCGACGTGTGCCGCATGAGCGACGCATAGCGTTTGTGTTCCAGGCCGAACGCCGGGATTCCGACCACGACAGGGCCAATCACGCCTCCGATGCCCTCGAATCGAAAGCCACCGAGGCCATGCTCGGGCGTGTTGTGGTCGAACTCGCTCACGTCCACTGATTGCGGCGCGCCACGCCAGGGGACGATCTGCTGCGATTCGTCGAACACCCCGAGGACGCCGAGCTGAGGCTGCAGCGTTAGGTTCTTGCCGAGCTGCGGCAGCCCGCTATCAAAGCCGGAGCGCTGCAGGATGGCTGGCGTATGGATCGAGCCGGCGGCGAGCACTACGCGTTCGCATTCGATCGTCAGCGGGAGGCGAGCCTTGCGCGTGCCGCGTTCCACGGCCGTGCAGTGCACGCGGTATTTCGAGCTGCCGAGCCGCTCGAGCCGGTCGCAGCGCACGTCAACGTAGACGGTCGCACCTTTCTCGATCGCCCAGGGCAGGTAAGTCAGGTTCGTGCCGAGGCGCCCGTCATAGGCGCAGCCTAACAGGCAGTAGCCGCTGCCCACGCAGCCCTTGCGATTGGACTCCATGACGCCCGCTTTCCAGCCGAGTTTCCCGGCAGTTTCCATCAGAAGCAGGTTGTTGCGATTGAGGATGCCCTTGCGGTTCGGCCTGACGTTGAGATGTTCTCGGACTCGCTTGTAGGAGTCTTCCAGGCTCGCTTCGGTCACGTCCCTGGTGCCGACGATGCGCTGCCAGTGTGCGAGCACTTCGCCCGGAATCGGTACGCAGTCGGATGTGTTGATCACAGTGCCGCCGCCGTAGCACGAGCCCTGCGCCACGTTGATCATCCCGTCGCTCGTCATCTGCTGTCCGCCATTGCGGTACAGCATCGGGTACATGTCCTCTTCGCGCTGGTTGAACTCGCTCGCGACGTGATGGCCGCCTTCCTCGACCACGATGGTGTCGAAGCCTGCCGCGGCGATGTGATATGCGGCAACTCCGCCGCCGGAGCCCGAGCCCACGACGACCGTGTGCGTCCTGAGCGCGAGTGGCTTGGTGATCGAAGTGCCCTGGACGATCATTGGCGCTCCTGCAGCAGCTTCGGGCCGTCGTACCCGGTGAATTTCCAGGTCGCGTCGAGCGTGTAGAAGTGGCTGACGCAGAGGAACTTCAGCGCAAGGAATACCGAGGCGGGCAGGCCCGGGGCGGCCAGCATCGCCGCGAAAACTGCCTCCCGGTCCGCCGGCGCGAGCGCGGTGAACGTCCCCGTCTTCTTCGCCAGCCCTGGTGCCTGCTGCTCGACAAACGCGAGCGCGCCGCGAACGCCCGTCACCACGTCCGGGTGCAGCCGCGGCAGGTAGCTGTCGATGCGACGCGCGAGGTCCACGTCGATGGCGCCCATTTCGAAGGCGCCCCCGCGCGGCACCATCGTGTCCGCGACGGCTGCAAGTACGGCGTATTCGCCGGGCGAAAGCACCTGGAGCGCGGGCGTCGCGGAGGTCTCGTCCGTGGCGGCCAGAACCTGTCCTGCTACGAATGGCAATGCGGCCGCGGCGCCCAGCGCCTGCAGTCCGCGACTCAGGAATGTCCTTCGCGCAAAGTCCGGCAATTCTCGGCTGTCCATGGTTCCCCCTGTCCGTGTGCTGCGGCTCGTGGGACAAGCGCACGTCGAGTTTGCCGGAAAAACGCCTTGCCGTGTGACGAGTGTCACCGCGGTCACGCGATATGCGCCGTGTGAACCGGCTGATAGGGAAACCTATCACCGTGCGGCAAAACATTTGCACCGAGGGTGTCGGCCACAATCGCGAAATGCTGGCCGCGCACCGACCGGCCTGCGACTATTCAAGATCGGCTCTGCAGTTCACCCATCGGGTACACGCCATGAAGAAAACCATCGCTGTCGCTCGCCGCCTGCCGCAACCCGTGCTCGACCAACTCAGCCAGTTCGGCGAGGTCGTGGTGGCCCAGACGGACGCGGGCCTCGACACGGTGGGCCTGACGGCGCTGATGCGCGACGCGGACGCTGCGCTCGTGACCGGGCTCGATGCCATTGGTGCGCAAGTCATCGCGGGATGCCCGAAGCTGCGGCTGATCTGCAATATCGGTGTCGGTTACGACAACATCGACATTGCTGCGGCCAGTGCTCGCGGGATCACCGTGACGAATACGCCGGGCGCGATGGACGATGCAGTGGCGGACCTGGTCTTAGGGCTGATTCTCGGCGTGGCTCGGCGGCTGCACCAGGCCGACGCATTCGTGCGCAGCGGCCAGTGGACGCCGACGAATCCTTCAGCCTTCGGCCTCGGTCTCGACGTGAGCCGCAAGACGCTCGGCATCATAGGCTTCGGACGAATCGGCAAGGTCATCGCCCGGCGCGCGCTCGGCTTCGAGATGCGCACGCTTTACTGCAATTCAACCCGTGTGGATGCAGGCATTGAAGCGGCCCTGAATGCGACCCAGGTGGACATGGATACGCTGCTCGCGCAATCGGACTACGTGGTGGTGCAGGTGCCCTACACGCCTGCGACCCATCACCTGATCGGGGCCGCGCAGCTGGCGAAGATGAAGAAGTCGGCGGCGCTCATCCATGCGGGTAGGGGAGGAGTGGTGGACGACGCGGCGTTGGCCGCGGCGTTGAAGGCAGGCGCGATTGCCGCCGCCGGACTCGACTGCGTGGAGAACGAGCCGCACGTGAACGCCGCGTTGCTCGGATGTCCGAACGTGCTCTTCACACCGCACATCGGCAGCGCCACGAGCGCCACGCGCATGAACATGGTCATGATGGCGTTGAAGAACCTGGCCGTCGGCCTGCAGGGCGGGATCCCGCCCAACACCGTCAAGACATCGAAAGTCAGTCCTCCTTGATCATGTCGGCCCCCTTCTCGCCCGGGGTGAAGTGATAAGCAATCGTATCGGCGCTTCGAATAATCTATGGTACGGCTCGTTTGTCCGAATATGATTAACTCAGCTGACATGCGGCCGTAGCGGGAGCTGGAGGCCGGCACCCGCGGGCCCGGAGATCGAACATGAACGCAACGACGCCCCTCGTCACGGCCGGCGCTTACGAGCCGACGATTCCATCGGAGTTCATCGACTGCTTCGAGCGGCAACGCGGGGCCCACTTGGCCCACCCGTTGCCGGACTACGAGGAACGCGTTCGTGACCTCAAGGCGATGCATCGCCTGCTGGTGGAAAATCGCGACCGCCTCGTCGAGGCGGTAAACCTCGACTATGGCAATCGCTCGAGATTCGAAACGCTGTTCGCGGAGTGCTTCCTGAACCAGGAAGGCATACTGGACGCCATCAAGCATCTCAGGCGCTGGATGAAGCCGCAGAAGCGTCGACTCGACATTACCCAGTATCCATTCGCGCGCGCGCGTGTGATCCCGCAGCCGGTCGGGGTCGTGGGCATCGTGGTGCCGTGGAATTTCCCGATCTCCATGGCGTTTGCGCCGCTGACGGGCATCATCGCCGCGGGTAACCGCGCGATGGTGAAGATGTCGGAGAACTCGAACCATCTCGCGCGGCTGCTGATGGAAATCTCGACGAAATACCTGCCCGAGGACAAGCTCAAGTTCTTCGAGGACGGCAATGGGCGCGGCCCGGCCTTCACGTCGCTGCCGTTCGATCACATCTTCTTCACCGGCTCGCCGCAGACCGGCAAGGCCGTGATGGCGAGCGCTGCGCGAAACCTGACCCCGGTCACGCTCGAACTCGGCGGCAAGTCACCGGCGGTCGTCGCCCCCGACTATTCCGTACAGACGGCAGTCGAACGCATCATGTGGGTCAAGCTGCTGAACGCGGGCCAGATCTGCACGAACGTGGATTACCTCTTCCTGCAGGAAGACAAGGTGGAGGACTTCGTCCGGCTGGCTCGCAAGGTGGTGAATGAGCGCTACCCCGACGTCAACGGCAACGACTACACCTCGATCATCGATGAGCGGTCCTATCGCCGCCTCGAGACCACGCTCGAGGATGCGCGTCGCAAGGGCGCAAGGCTGGTCAACCTCGTCGAGGGCCAGAAACCCGACCGCTCGCTGCGCAAGATGCCGCCGCACCTGGTGTTGAACCCGACGGACGACATGGAAATCCTGCAACGTGAGATTTTCGGGCCGCTGCTCCCGATCCGTACTTATCGGACGCGGGAGGAGGTGGCTGAGTACATCAAGGCCCGCCCGCGCCCGCTGGCCTTCTATGTGTACACGAACGACAAGTCGCTGCAGGAGTGGTACATCGCGCATGTCATGTCGGGCGGCGTGACGGTGAACGACGGCTTGATCCATGCCGGTCTTCACAGCCTGCCGTTCGGTGGCATCGGCAACAGCGGCATGG
Organism: uncultured Gammaproteobacteria bacterium; assembly: GCA_963732375.1. Taxonomy (GTDB): domain Bacteria; phylum Pseudomonadota; class Gammaproteobacteria; order Steroidobacterales; family Steroidobacteraceae; genus RPQJ01. The sequence goes on along the minus strand of CAVSZE010000003.1, from coordinate 477,345 downwards.
GGCACTACCACGGGGTGGAAGGCTTCACGACCTTCTCGAAGATGCGGCCCGTGTTCTACCAGGGGCCCATTCGTCTGCTGAACCGGATGATGCCGCCGTACGACAGGGGCGCTCTGAAAATGCTGAACTTTATGCTGAAGCTCAAGTCCTGAAGTACATGTCCGACCACCACCCGGGCGGCCCCGCAAGCCGCTCTAGCCGTAACCTCCGGCCGGGTGTGCAGTAGTCCTGAGGTCGGCGTCACGGGGATCCTGCTATGAGCCGCACGTTGAACGTCGCGCCGGTGACCTCCGCCGACTACCGTCGGCTGGCTGAGAAGCGCCTGCCGCGATTCCTGTTCGACTACGTCGATGGTGGCGCGAACGAGGAGCGGACCATGGCGGCGAACGTCGCTGATCTGGCACGGCTCAGGATCCGGCAGCGCGTGATGCGCGACGTCTCTGCGGTGGACACCTCGACCACGCTGGCCGGCCATGCAGTGGCGATGCCGCTGGCGCTCGCGCCGGTCGGAATGGCCGGAATGTTCGCGCGCCGGGGGGAGGTGCTGGGAATACGGGCGGCGGACCAGGCGGGAGTGCCGTTTACGCTCTCGACCGTGGGCATCTGCCCGATCGAGGAGATACGCGCGGCGGCAGTGGGGCCGTTCTGGTTCCAGCTCTACATGATGCGCGACCGCGAGGTCGTGCAGCGCCTGCTGGCGCGCGCCAGGGCCGGTGGCTGCACCGCGCTGCTCTTCACCGTGGATCTTGCGGTGGCGGGTCTGCGATACCGCGACTTTCGCAACGGCATGCTCGGCCGGGACACAATTGGCGCGAAGCTCGCCAAGGCATGGCAACTCGGCACGCGGCCGCGTTGGATCCGCGACGTGGGTGTCCTCGGCAAGCCGCACAGCTTTGGCAGCCTCGCCGACGTCGTTCCCGATCCGACGGACCTGCATGCATACAAGGCCTGGATCGACGCACAGTTCGACCCCACGGTCACCTGGAAAGACATCGAATGGTTGCGGGGCATCTGGGAAGGCAAGTTGTACATCAAGGGCGTGCTCGAACCGGATGATGCGCGTGCCGCCGTGGACGCTGGCGCCGACGGCGTGGTGGTGTCGAATCACGGCGGCCGCCAGCTCGACAGCGTCGCGTCGTCGGCCTCCAAGTTGCCCGGGGTGGTGGCTGCCGTTGGTGACCGGGCCGAGGTGCTCGTCGACGGAGGAATTCGCGGCGGCATCGACGTGCTGAAGGCCGTGGCGCTGGGTGCGCGCGGCGCCTTGATCGGTCGTCCCTGGATCTGGGCGATGGCTGGCGCCGGCCAGCAGGGCTTGTCCGGCCTTCTCGCCGGCTTCAAGCTCGAACTGCAGGTGGCGATGGCCCTTGCAGGCGTGGCGCGCATTGCCGACGTGGATCGCGACGTGCTCGACGCCTGAGGCAAGAACAGCCAGGGCCCCGGAGAAAAAGATGACCGAAACCACTTCGAAAAAGCGCAGCGACATCATCTCGGGGAGCGCGAGCCCGATGATGAACCTGTTCCGCAAAGGGCTGCTGCACGGTGCCGGTTTCGACACCGACAAGCTTGCGACGCGACCACTGATCGCGATAGCCAATTCGCACACCGAACTCACGACCGGGCACTCGCACCTCGATCGCCTGGCGCGCAAGGTGCACGATGGCATCCTGGCGGCGGGCGGCGAGAGCGCAGAGTTCAACGTGCCGGCGCCTTGCGACGGCGTCGCCATGGCCCACGACGGCATGCGTTTCGTGCTCGCCCAGCGCGACCTGATCGCCGACATCATCGAGACGCACATCCGGTCGCAGCCATACGACGGCATGGTCGTGATCGCCGGGTGCGACAAGATCAATCCGGCCATGATGATGGCTGCTGCCCGTCTCGACATCCCGGTGATCTATCTGTCCGGCGGGCCTGGGCAGATGGACATCCGCAACGCGGCGGGCCAGAGAAATTCGATCGACCACGGCGACTACGGCGACGACCCGCTGCTGCTGATAAAGACGGCCACCTGTTCCACCTGCGGCGCGTGCGAGATCATGGGCACCGCCAACACCTTCCAGTGCCTCGCAGAGGTCTTCGGACTGTGCCTGCCCGGCACGAGCAATATCCCCGGCTGGCACAGCGACAAGCTCGACGCCGCGCGCCGCACCGGGGAGCGCATCGTCGCGATGGTCAAGGAAGGCCTGAACGCGCGACAGATGTTCACGCCAGCGGCGTTCACCAATGCGGTCCGGATGGCGATGGCCATCGGCGCGTCGACCAACACCGCGTTGCACCTGCCTGCGATCGCGCACGCGGCGGAGGTGCCGATGTCGATGGCGGACTTCGAGGCCGCCGGTGACGTGCCGACGCTGCTGGCCGTGAGTCCGAATGGACCGTACGGCGTGCAGGACCTGTGGGCGGCTGGGGGCATGCCGGCCGTGCTGAAACAGATGGAGCGCTTCCTCGACACAAGCTGCATGACGGTCACAGGCAAGCCGCTGAAGGCCACCATCGATGCCGCGCGAGTCGTGAACAGCGCGGTCATACCGCCCGTGGAAAAAGCGTTCCGGCCGACAAGCGCGATCACGGTGTTGCGGGGCAATCTCGCCCCGGAGACCGCGATCATCAAGCAGGCTGGCGTCGACCCGTCGATGCTTCACTGCCAAGGTCCTGCCGTGTGCTTCAACTCGGAGGAGGATGCGCTGCAGGCGATCGCCGCGGACCGGATCAAGCAGGGTGACGTCGTGGTGCTCCGCTACCTCGGCCCGAAGGGTGCACCTGGCATGCCGGAGATGCTCGGGGCGACGATGGCCTTGAAGATGAAGGGCCTGAAGAAAGCCGCACTCGTTACCGACGGCCGGTTCTCCGGCGCGACCTCCGGGCCCTGCGTTGGTCACGTCTGTCCGGAGGCGAGCGACGGCGGGCCGATCGCGTTGGTTGAGGACGGCGACATCGTCGAGATCGACGTCCCCGGCCGCATGCTGACGCTGCACGTGGACCAGGCCACGTTGGCCCGGCGGCAAGCGGCCTGGCATCCGAATGAGCGCGTGGTGCCGCACGGCTTCATGCGTCGTTACCGCAAGCACGTGCGCCCCGCCTGCGAAGGCGCGGTGCTCGACTAGCCGCGGGTTGCGTTGACGACTTCAGTTTCCTCGCGGCCATCTCTTGCATTCAGACACGGGGATAGGGTGAAGAACATGGGAATCCGGTTATTGCGGCTATTAGCAGCGACGATGGCCATCGCCTGGGCAGCGAACGGATTCGCCGCGGACCGGCCGGCAGCCAACCCCCTCCGGAACGCGTATTTCGGCGCGGTGCACATCCACACCAGTTACTCATTCGACGCGTTCACGAACGGCACGATCACGACTCCATCGGACGCCTACGAGTGGGCGCAGGGCAAGCCGATCCCGGCCAGCAAGCTCGCACCGGGCAGGACGATCAAGGTTGTCACCCCGCTCGATTTCTACGCGGTGGCCGATCATGCGGAATTCATGGGCGTCTTCAACAAGATGTCGGACCCCAAGAGTCCGCTGAGCCAGACCGACATCGCCAGGCGAGTCACCTCCAGCGACCCCAACGTGAGGATGCAGGCGTTCGCACAGGTCCTGCGAGACGTGAGCGCCGGAAAGACGGATCCGGCGCTGACCGATCCCGCGATCAGCCGCACCGTCTGGGCCGAGATCGTGAGGACCGCAGATGCGTACTACCGTCCGGGATCATTCACGACTTTCCCCGCCTTCGAATGGACCTCGAATCCAAGCAAGCGGAACCTGCATCGCGTCGTCGTGTTCCGTGACTCGAAGCATGTGCCGGACCTGGTGCTTTCGGCGCTCGACACGGAGAAGCCCGAGGATCTCTGGGCCTGGATGCAGGCCCAGCGCAAGAACGGCTCGACACTGCTGGCGATTCCGCACAATGCGAATGCCAGCGACGGCCTGATGTTCTCGCTCTCGGATTCCTACGGCAAGCCGCTCAGCGCGGCGTACAGTGCCGAGCGCGCGAAAAACGAACCGCTCTACGAGATCTCGCAGATCAAGGGCACGTCCGAGACCATGCCAGAGCTGTCACCGAACGACGAGTTCGCGGGCTTCGAGATCTGGAACTACACACTCTCCGCGGACTCGGAGCGCCCGAAGAATCACGTCGGAAGCTACGTGCGAGGCGCGTTACTCGATGGCTTGTCCCTGCAGGCCCAGGGCAAGGGCAACCCGTTCAAGTACGGGTTCATCGGGGACTCGGACACCCACAATGCGGCGGCGACGAACGAGGAGTTCAACTACACCGGCAAGTTCGGCGTCGAATTCGATGCTGCGCATCGGCTGAATGGGTTTCCGGGGCAGCCGCCCGCACAGGCCCAGCAGGTCCGCGAGTTCAGTTCAGGAGGCCTGGCTGGCGTCTGGGCACAGGAGAACACGCGCGAGTCCATCTACGATGCGATGATGCGCAAGGAGACTTTCGGCACGTCCGGGCCGCATATCAAGGTGAGGTTCTTCGGTGGCTGGGACTTCCGTGACGGCGACGTCGAGAGCCGTGATTTCGTCAAGACCGGCTACGCCCGTGGCGTGCCGATGGGCGGTGATCTGCAGGCTGCGGCGAAGGGCAAGGCGCCGACATTCATGGTCTGGGCGATGAAGGACCCGATGAGTGGCAACCTCGATCGCGTCCAGATCATCAAGGGCTGGGTGGACGCCGCCGGCGTGGAGCACGAAAAGATCTACGACGTTGCGTGGAGCGGGAACCGCAAGCCGGACGCGGCGGGCAAACTGCCGCCGGTCGGCGACACGGTGGACGTGAGGAAGGCGACCTTCGAGAACAGCATTGGTGCAGCGGAGCTGTCGGCAGCCTGGGAGGACCCGGACTTCAACCCGGCCGTGAATGCCTTCTATTACGCGCGCGTCATCGAGATTCCGACCCCGCGCTGGAGCACCCGCGACGCGGCCGCGCTCGGCATCGAGATCCCGGGCGGGCTGCCGGCCAGCATCCAGGAACGTGCCTGGTCGTCACCGATCTGGTACTCGCCGCGCGCGAGCGCGGTCCGGCCCATGTAAGCCCACGTGATCGGGGCTGCCGGCCGGTCGCCGCCGTCAGGGCCGGTTGCGTCCGTGCTGCTCGTGAGCGGTAACCCACTCGTCCGAAAGCACAGCGCAGCCGAGCGAAATGTCGCCCGCGAGCACCGTCGCCGCGACGATCTCGGCGAGCTTGTCGGCCTTGCCCGTACCGTAGCATCCGAGCACTTCCAGGCACTCGCGTTGGGTGGGCAATCCGGTGCCACCGCCGTAGCTCGCGACGATCAGCGACGTCAGCGTCACCGACCAGTAGTAGTCGCCATTGTCCAGCAACTGAGCGTAGGTGATGCCGGCGTGCGATTCGGCGACATTCGCCACGTCCTGCCCGCAGGCAATGAACACGGCGGCGATACCGTTCGCGGCGTGCGGGCCGTTGCTGGCGCTGCCGGCCAGCAACGAACCCACGTTCGACACCTGGCGCGCGCGGAACAATGCGCGTGTGTCCACGCGCATCAATTTTGCAAGCACCTCTTTCTTGAGGACGGCTTCGGCGACCACGCGGCGACCACGGGTGCGCAGCGTGTTCATCGCCGAGTGCTTCTTGTCCGTATCGATGCCGCCGGACAACACATAGTGCGGACGAGCTGGATGATTGTCGCGGATCCATTCGCAGGCTGCCCATGTCGCCTTGCCGGTCATGTTCTGGCCGGCCGCGTCGCCTGTCGTGTAGTTGCATCGCAGGTACAGCATGTTGGCGATCGCGTAATGCTCGATCTCGACCAGGCGGCCGATCTTCGTGGTCGACTCCGCCGCGGCGCGGATGCCGTCATGGTTCTCGGTGACCCAATCGCCGAAGTCACGCGCCTGGCGCGCGGTCTCGAACATGAACACGGGCGCGCGCTGCATCGATCGCTTGACCACCGTCGTGGTGACGCCGCCGGACTCGGCCAGCACGCGCATGCCGCGGCTGTAGCTGGCGACCAGCGTGCCTTCGGTCGTCGCCATCGGAACGTAGAAGTCGCCCTTCGCGTATTCGCCGTTGACCTTGAGCGGCCCGGCGATTCCGACGGGCACCTGTGCGACGCCGGTGAAGTTCTCGATGTTTCCCGGCAGCAGACCGGGATCGAACGTGTATCCCTGCACGTGCGTGAGGGCCGCGCCGGTCCTCTTGGCCAGGAAATCGGCTCGCATCGACGCCATTTCCCGTGTGTGGTCAGCGCCAGGGTCGCGCGGGATACGGTCACGGTCTGGGTTGGACATCGATCCTCCGGTGTGCCGACGCCGTTTCTGGCAGGCTCCGTCGAATTATGTCAGCAGGCGTGACCGCCGCGCCAAATTAGGTGCCAGGCACCGAATTACCGAAAATCGGTGCCTGGCACCTATTTTCCCGCCTGCGGATGAGTCCCCGGTAAACTGTCGATCCACGCAGGCGGATTGGTGCCATGGCGAAGGCAGTGCTCGGAATCATCGGCGGCTCTGGAATCTACGACCTTCCGGGTCTCAGCGACCTGGAGGAGCGGCGGGTCGCGACGCCCTGGGGCGAGCCCTCGGACGCGTTGCGATTCGGGCGCATCGGGGCGACCGAGGTCGTATTCCTGCCGCGCCACGGACGGGGCCACCGCCACTCGCCATCCGACATCAACTATCGCGCGAACGTGGACGCGATGAAGCGGGCCGGCGTCACGGACCTGGTCTCGTTTTCGGCCTGTGGTTCGTTCCGCGAGGAGCTGAGCCCGGGCACGTTCGTGCTGGTCGACAATTTCGTGGATCGCACGGTGCGGCGTGAGAGTTCGTTCTTCGGCGCAGGCTGCGTCGCGCACGTGCCGTTCGCGCACCCGGTTGGACCCGCGCTGCAGGACCTGGTGGCGCGGGCGGCCGAGAATGAAGGCATTCCGTACCGACGCGGCGGCACGGCCGTCTGCATGGAGGGACCGCAGTTTTCGACGCTCGCGGAGTCGCTGGCCTATCGCGGCGCGGGCTACGACGTGATCCACATGACGTCCATGCCCGAGGCGAAGCTGGCGCGCGAGGCGGAGATCACCTATGCGGTCGTCTGCATGGTTACCGACTACGACTGCTGGCACCCGACACACGACTCCGTCGAGGTGGCGACGCTGCTGAAGGTGATGGACGAGAACCGCGGCAAGGCTCAGCGATTGTTCGCGCGGCTGGCCAGTGATTTTCCGGCTACGCACCCTGCCTGTCCGGTGGGTTCCGACCGCGCGCTCGACGGTGCGATCCTGACACGGCGCGAGTTCCGCGATCCCGAACTATTGGCCAGGCTCGACGCGGTGGCCGGGCGCGTGCTCGGGCGGGCCTGAGGCGATGATTTCCTGCCACATAGCCTTTCGCCGGGGCGAATGATGCGGATCCGCGGCGAGCCGTGGCGCAGCATTTTCGTCGGCGACGACGGCTGGACCGTCGACGTGATCGACCAGACCAGGCTGCCGTTTTTGCTCGAAGTCTGCCACCTGCGCACGGTCGACGACGCCATCCGCGCGATCCGCGACATGATCGTGCGAGGCGCGCCGTTGATCGGCGTGACTGCTGCATACGGCGTGGCGCTGGCCATGCGCGAAAGCGCCTCGGATGTGGGCCTGGATTCGGCGCTCGAGCAGCTTCAGAGCACGCGGCCGACGGCGGTCAACCTGTGCTGGGCGCTGTCCCGCATGAGCGAGGCGCTCCGCAGGGAACCACCGTCGCAGCGGGTAGAGTGCGCCTATGCCGAGGCCGGCCGGATCGCCGAGGAGGACGTGGTTGCCTGTGCCGACATCGGCCGCCACGGCGCCAAGATCATCCAGCGTTTGAGTGCCGGCGCGAGCGGGCGGCCCGTCAACGTACTCACGCACTGCAATGCCGGGTGGCTTGCCTGCGTGGACTGGGGCACGGCGCTGGCACCGGTGTACGCAGCGCACGAGTCGGGTATAGCGGTGCACGTGCTGGTGGACGAGACGCGGCCCCGTAACCAGGGCGCCTCGCTGACCGCATTCGAGCTTGGATCCCACGGTATTTCGCACCAGGTCATAGTGGACAATGCGGGTGGTCACCTGATGCAGCAGGGCAGGGTGGACATCTGCATCGTCGGCAGCGACCGCACGACCCGAGCCGGCGACGTGGCTAACAAGATCGGAACCTACCTGAAGGCGCTCGCGGCGCACGACAACGGAGTCCCTTTCTACGCGGCACTGCCGTCCTCGACCATCGACTGGAACATCACCGACGGGTTGGCCGAGGTGCCGATCGAGCAGCGCCCGGCGCGTGAGGTCACGCACATTCGTGGTCGCGCAGATGATGGACAGCTCATCGAGGTCGAGGTCGTGAATCCCGGCAGTTCGGTGTTGAACCCGGGGTTCGACGTGACGCCGGCGCGACTCGTCACCGGGATCATCACGGAGCGCGGTGTCGCGAGCGCAACGGCGGAGAGCCTGCTTTCCATGTATCCCGAGCGGGCCGGAGACCAGGTATGAAGGCGAAACCGACCGACGTTCGCAAGGAAATCGTGGTCGTTTCTCGAGAGCTCGACGCAGCAGGGCTGGTGCCGAACAAGTCGGGCAACCTGTCTTGCCGATTACCCGGCGGCTTCGTGATCACGCCCTCTGGCGTTCCCTATCGAACGCTGGAGCCGGGGCAGATCGTCGAGTTCGACGACCACGGCACACCCGCCCCGGGCGGACTGCGCCCGTCCTCGGAGTGGCGGATGCACGCTGCAATCTACGCCTGCCGCCCGGATGTATCGGCGATCGTTCACACGCACAGTCCCAACGCGACGGCGCTGGCCTGTGCCGGGCTCGACATCCCGGCCTTCCACTACATGATCGCGCTCGCGGGCGGTGCGATACGCTGCGTGCCCTACGCGACGTTCGGTACGGCGGAAATGGCGGCCGGTGCGATCGAAGGACTCGAGGGCAGGCGGGCAGTGCTGCTCGCGAATCACGGTGTCGTGGCGGTAGGACCGTCGCTTGCGGCTGCCCAGGCCGTCGCTATCGAAGTCGAGAACCTGGCCATGCAGTACCTCGCGCTGCGTGCGGCCGGCCTCGAGCCGAACCTGCTGAGCGATGCGGAGCTCGCGAGGGTGATCGAGAAGTTCGCCGACTACGGGCGAATCGCGCCATCGCCGTGACGAACGAACCCATTCCCGGACTCGCGGACGTTCGCGACGCAGCGGTGCGCATCGCGCCGTACGTGGTGCGTACGCCGGTCATGACCAGCCGCACACTGGACGCTCGCGCCGGCGCGACAATCTATTTCAAGTGCGAGAACTTCCAGAGCATCGGCGCCTTCAAGGCGCGCGGTGCCCACAATGCGGTGCTGTCGATTTCGCCGGACTCATTGTCCTGTGGCGTAGTGACGCATTCCTCGGGTAATCACGGGGCGGCGCTGGCGCTTGCGGCTCGGAATGCCGGCACGCGTGCCTACATCGCGATGCCACGTAACGCCCCGAAGGCAAAAGTCGCGTCGGTGGAACGCCTGGGCGGAAATATCGTTTTCTGCGAACCGACATTACCGGCCCGAGAGGCCTGCTGCGCGGAGATCCAGGCGCGAACCGGCGCCACGCTGGTGCATCCCTACGATGACTGGCGGGTCATCGCTGGCCAGGGTACCGCGGTGCTGGAACTCCTCGATGAGGTGCCGGAACTGGATGCGATCGTGGCGCCAGTCGGTGGCGGAGGCCTGCTCGCCGGCACTGCAATCGTTTGTGCCGCATCTGGCATAGAGGTGCACGGAGCCGAACCCGCAGAGGCGGACGATGCGTATCGCTCGCTCGTCACGGGCGCGCGGCAGTCACTCGACAGCGCGAACACGATTGCCGACGGCTTGCGCGCTTCGCTCGGTGAGCGACCATTCGAGGTCATACGACGGTACGTCCGGGGCATCACGACCGTCTCCGAGGATGAGATCGTTTCCGCGATGCGTCTCGTCTGGGAAGTCATGAAGATCGTCATCGAGCCGTCGAGTGCGGTGCCGGTGGCCGCGATGCTGAGCGGCCGCATGCCGCTCGCCGGCAAACGAGTTGGCGTGATACTGACCGGTGGCAACGTGGATCTCGACGCACTGCCCTGGATGCGCTCGGCCTAGGGCCCGACAGATAGCGGACGGCAGGCAGGCGCGGAACCGGAAAGGCCAGCGGGCCGCGGCGGATTCATTCGCCACGGCCCCCGACAATCAGGGCATCTCGCGCGATGCGCTCGGGCCGCTCAACCTGATCTCGTCCAGCGGCGGAATCTCGATCGATGCGAGCCCGGCCGTCTCCAGTTCGGCGTTCAGGCGCGGCAGTTCGTCCTGGCGTAGTTTCGCCCATGAGGCGAGCGCCCGATCCAGCCGGTCGGCCGTTTCCGTGACCACGCGGCGTTGTGGTTCGGTGGGCGCGCGATCGGTGGACTCGAGGTCGGTGGCGGTAGAGCGCAGTACGCCGCCGATGGCCTTCAGGTTCCAGTCGGCGGCGCGGTCGCCCTCGCCGGTCCGGAGGGGTGCGAGGTGCTTGTCGAAGGCCTCGAGCGCCCGGACAGCCTGTGCATTGGCCGACTGCTTCTTGCGCAAAGTGTCGGTGGCCTTGCCCACGTAATCGACCTCGGCCTCGCCTGCGTAGTGCTTCTCGAGCAGCGCCTGTATTTCCCGAGACAGCGCCAGCGTGGCAGCCAATGCCGCGGCATTCACTGGAACGCGCGGGTCCATCTCGACCTTGAGCGGCGCCGATCGCTCTCGTCCGTCCACGCGCAACACCACGCGATACTCTCCCGGTGCAACCACGGGCCCCTGGGGTACGATCGGCACGCCCATGCCATAGGCAGTGGAGAGCGAGTATTCGTACTCGGTACTGCGGGGCCGCGCGTAACGCAGGTCCCAGGTGAAACGATGCATGCCGGCGCCGGTCGCGGGCGACTCGGCAGCAACGACCCAGTCGTCACTGAAATAGCGCTCGACCTCGACGGGAGGCGGGGCATCGTCGCTGGAGAATGTCCGCACGACCGATCCCGCCGAGTCGCGAATCTCGAGTTCTACGCTTGTGGCGGGTTGCGCCAGCCAGTAGTCGATGACCGCACCGGTGGGCGGATTGCGGCCCGCAGGAGTTTCTCTCGGCAGCGGCGTGTCCCTGTTCTGGTTCTTGCGCAGGCGCATCGCGGTGGCCGGCTTGAAGAGATGCTCGGTCGAACCTGCTTCGACTGCGTCGTGCTGTCGAAGCGGCGAAAGATCATCCATGACCCAGATCGCCCGGCCCTGCGTCGCGACGATCAGGTCGTTGCCGTGCACCGCGATGTCGCGCACCCACGCGACCGGCAGGTTGCGTTGCAGCGGCTGCCACTGCCCGCCGTCGTCAAGGGACACGAACACTCCTGTTTCGGTGCCCGCGTAGATGAGTCCAGCGCGAACAGTGTCCGCGCGAACCACGCCGACGAAGTGATCGCCGGGTAGTCCCTGGTTCACCTGCGTCCAGGTCCTGCCGTAGTCACGCGTTCGGTACACGTACGGCCGGAAGTCGTCCTGCCGATGGTTGTCCACGGCGATGTATGCAGTGCCCGGCGTGGTCGGGGAGGGCTCGACCGTGGAAATCTTCGCCCAGGCGGGCAGGCCTTTCGGCGTTACGTTTTCCCACGACTTGCCGCCGTCTCGCGTCAGGCGCACCAGGCCGTCGTCGGTGCCCACCCAGATTTCGGAGTTGTCGCGCGTCGAGAGTCCGATGCTCCAGATCACGCCATAACCGCAGGCGCGTGCGCGCGACGGATCGAGGTCGCCTCCGCAGTCCCGTGCCGCAGGATCGGCTGCCGACAGGTCGGGACCGAGTGCTTCCCAGCTCATGCCCTGGTCGGTCGATCGCCAGAGGCGTTGCGAACCGAAGTAGAGCGGATAGGGATCGATCTGCGAGATCGCAATCGGCGTAATCCAGGAAAAACGCTGCTGGAAATCAGTCGGGCGCTGGCCGTAGCTCGAGATGGGCCAGGGCGACACGTTCTGCACTTCACCGTTGCGCGCATTCCAGCGCGACAGTCGCCCGCCGAGCCCCGAGCCGTACACGATGTCCGGGTCGCGCGGGTCGGGGATTTCGTAGTCGCGTTCGTCGGCGCCGACCGGCTCCCAGTCACGGTAGGTGATCGAGCCGTAGTCGCTGCGACTCGCGATGCGCACCGTGCCATTGTCCTGCTGCCCGGCATAGATGCGGTACGGGAACGAATTGTCCGTCGAGAGCTTGTAGAACTGGCCGGTCGGCTGGTTGTACCAGTCGGTCCAGGTGCGCCCGCCGTTAAGCGTCAGCGCGGCGCCCTGGTCCGCGCCGGTGATCATTCGCCCCGGGTGCTGCGGATCGATCCAGAGGAAGTGGTAGTCGTCGCCGCCCGGGGCGCCCTTGACGATCTCGCACTTCGTGCCGCCCTCGGTGCAGCGGCGGATGCTGCGCCCCATCGCGTAGACGACGTCCGGGTCGCCGGGCACCGCTGTCAGCTGTGCGAAATAGGCGTTCACGAGTTCCGGGTCGGCGTTCGCATGCACCCACGTGGCACCCGCATCGTCGGAGCGATAGAGCCCGCCGTCTGATTTCGCATCCACCACGGCCCACACACGCGTGCCCTGATCGCGCGCGCTTGCAGCGAGGCCGATGCGTCCGAGCGCGCCCTCGGGCCAACCGCCGCCTGCGATGCGCTTCCAGTTCACGCCTCCGTCGCTGGATTTGTAGAGTGCGCTGCCGGGCCCCACGTCTGGCGTGAAGTAGGCGAGCCACGGCCTGAATCGGACCTGCCACGTGGAGGCGTAAATGACCTGGGGATCGGATGGGTCGATCGCGATGTCTACCGCGCCCGTGTCCTCATTCACGAACAGCGTTCGCTGCCAGGACTTGCCGCCGTCAGCCGTGCGGTACACGCCGCGCTCGCCGCCGGGGCCGTAAGTGGGTCCGAGTGCAGCCACCCACGCGACGTCCGGGTTGGTCGGATGCACCTTCAGTGCGCCGATGTGGCGGCTCGCGGCGAGCCCGACATGCCGCCAGGACTTGCCCGCGTCGTCGGAGCGATACACGCCGTCGCCTGCGGCGATGTCGTAGCGGCTGGTGACCTGCCCCATGCCGACGTAGATCACGTCGGGATTCGATGGTGCGACAGCGATTGCACCGACCGAAGCGGATCCCACGCCGTCGAACACTGCCCGCCATGTATCGCCTGCGTCGTCCGACTTCCACACGCCACCACCCGCGGCGCCGAGGTAGAACGTCTCGGAGCCGCCGCCCGCGCCGGCGGCCGCCGTCGCCCAGCCTGCACGGTGCGGCCCGACCAGGCGCCACTCCAGCGACGAGGTGACGTCCGCAGACGGTGCCGCCGCGGCTGCGTGACAGGCGACGAGCAATGCGGCCAGGGCAATTCCCCGGCGAGTCAGCGTCTGCATGAATTGTTTCCCTGGATCTGTGCGCGAGTAGAAAAATGTACAGTCGGGCGACCGTCTCATGAGTTGAGCGGCGCGAGCGCACCTGTGATGCCGACGGTGCGGTCGAGTGGATCCAGCAGCACGCCCGGATTCAGGATGCCCCGCGGGTCAAGCCTGGCCTTGGCCGCGGCCAGTGCTTCCCGGTAGAGCGGCGGCGCCTCGCGCTCGTAGCCGCTGCGGTGGTCACGGCCCACGGCATGGTGGTGCGTGATCGTGCCGCCGCGGCTTGTGACCGACTCGTTCGCGGCAAGCTTGATCTCGCGCCACGCAGCCAGTGACGAGGCGAGGTCACCCTGCGCGCTGCCGAGCGCCGAGTACGTGAAGTAAGGCGCGGGCCCGTCGGGATAGACGTGCGTGAACCGGCAGGACACGCTGCCCGGTCGACCCGTGGCGCGCAGGATCGCGGTCTCCACGTCCTCGCGCACACCATCGTAGAAGTCGTCGAATCGATCCCAGGTAATGGCGGTCTCGAAGGTGTCGAGTATCGCGCCTGCGCCGACCATGGGGTCGCGCCAGTAAGGCATGCGGATGAACGCGTCGCGCCACGCACCTGCCGCGCCCTTGCGGTGCTCGCCTTCCGCGCCGGGTGTCGTCACCTGCATGGATCGCTCGACCGCGGCCGAATCGTATTCGCCGCCGAAATCGCGCACGAGCTCGAGTGCGCGGTCCATCCAGGCACGCAGTTCGTGGTCTGCAGACTCGAAACCCAGCACCAGCGTCGGGCTGCGGCCGTCGCCCACACCGGTCCACGCGACTTCCGCCGGGTCGAGCAGCCGGCAGTTGGTCGGGTAAAGGCCCGACTGTGACAGTGCGCGCACGCAATTCACCGCGGCCTCGAAGCCACTGAATCGAACCGAGGCCGACGCGCGGTACTTCGGGCGATCCTGCAGGCGCATCCAGGCTTCGGTCACCACCCCGAGCACGCCTTCCGAGCCCGAAACGAGCCGGTTCGGGTCCGGCCCCGCGCCGCTGCCTGGCAGCCGCCTCGTCTCGATCACACCGGCAGGCGCGATCATGCGCACGGCCTGCACGAACTCGTCGATGTGCGTATGTTGCGTCGCGTAGTGACCGCCGGCGCGCGTGACGATCCAGCCACCAAGCGTCGAGAACTGGAAGCTCTGCGGATAGTGTCGCAGCGTCAGTCCGTGGGGACGCAGGTCGCGCTCCAGGTCCGGGCCGAGGATTCCAGCCTGGATACGGGCGGAACGGCTTGCGCGGTCCACCTCGATCACGCGGTTCAGTCGCTCGAGGTCGAGCGACACCGTCGCGCTGTAGCTTGACCCGACGGCTGGCTCGACCCCGCCGCACACGCTCGAGCCGCCGCCGTAGGGCACGACCGCGACATTCTCGCGGCATGCCCAGTCGAGGATGTCGATGACGGACTGCTCGTCCGGTGGGAACGCCACCCAGTCCGGTGGATTCGGCAGGTCGCGGTTCCACATACGCACCGTGTCCGCGAAGGACTTGCCGTATGCATGCGTCAGGCGATCGTGCGGGGCATCGGAGAAGCAGTCATCGAGCTTGGCGGTGGCGTGATCCGTGGCGCGGCAACGCGAAGTCCGACGCCAGCCGGCGGAGTGGGCAACGTGCGCCGCGCAATGCCGAGGCGCGCCATCAAGCCCTGGATGATGGCGATTTCCATCGGCAGCAGTTCGTCCGACTCCAGGCCCCAGCCCCAGAATCGACGCAGCGGACGGGCAGATCTCGATTTCATCGCGGCATGCTCCCGCTTAACTCAACCATCGGTCCACTGCTCCGCGCGCCCCAAAACGTGCTGCACTGCTCAGAGCCGGTCCGTCCCGCGCACGAAGCCCAGGACGTCCTGCCGGAACTTCTTCATCGACGGTTCGTGCAGGTACATCATGTGGCCGGCGTCGAAGTAGTCCATCGTGATGCGCTTGCGCGCCTCCGGCGTGATGTCCAGGTGCGCCAGGTCGTTCTTCGTCGCGAGCCAGGGCGTGGCCAGGTCGTAGTAACCCTGCAGCACCAGCACATGCAGTCCCGGATTCAGCGTCATGGCCATCGCCAGGTCGGGTACGGTGTTCGGCAGCGGCGACATCCAGCCGCCTTCGCCCGGTCTCTTGTGCTTCCAGTCCCACTCGATGTCGAAGGCCGAGACCATGTAGTTCTCGTCCTTGCCGAACTTCAGATCGGTGTGCAGGTAGTTGAGGAAGGCCGCTGTGTAAGCCGGACCGACCGCCGGGAAAAACGGGTCGTAGTCCATCGTTTCGCTGAGCGGGTTGGTCGCTGGGCCGATGAAACGGGAGTCGATGCGGCCTGCGATCAGCCGCTGGCTGCGCTTCAGTTCCTGCAGGAACTGCGGATGGCTGACGCGCAGGTCGGCTCGCTCCCAGTAGTCCGCGGTGGTGCCGGTGTAGGCGGCGAGCTTTGTGGCAACAGCCTTCTTCTCGGCGTCCGTGATCGAGTAGCCGCGCATCAGCGCCGGCGCATACTCGTCATAGGCGAAGCGCTCGACTTCTTCGAGGTAGGCCTGCAGCGAGGCCGGCTTGTTGGGAATCGCATCGTGGTACCAGGCAGTCGCTGCGAAGGTCGGCAGGTACAGCACATGCGGCAGGTCGATCTCCTCGCCGTCGATGCCGGAGCCTGCGTTCAGGAACGGGGAGACCAGCACGACGCCGTTCAGGTCCATGCCCTGGCTGGACTGCAGGTAGTAGGCGAGGCCGGCGCTACGCATGCCGCCATAGCTCTCACCCAGCAGGTATTTCGGTGATCCCCAGCGGCCGTTCTCCGAGACATAGCGCTTGATGAACTGGCCGACCGACTTGATGTCCTGGTCCACGCCCCAGAAGTCGGCGGGTTTCGCGTCACCCAGGGGCTTCGAAAAGCCTGTTCCCACCGGGTCGATCATCACGATATCCGTGACGTCGAGCACGGTGTAGGTGTTCTCGACGCTGACCGATGGCGGTGGCGGTGCATAGCCGCTGTCGTTCACCACGACGCGGCGCGGGCCCATGATGCCCATGTGCAGCCAGATCGAGGAGGATCCGGGACCGCCGTTGTAGGCAAACATGATCGGTCGCCTTGTCAGGTCCTTCACGCCCTCGCGCGTGTAGGCCGTGTAGCCGAATCGTGCGATCGGCTTGTCTTCCTTGTCCTTCATGATCAGCCAGCCCGCGGTGGCCGTGTATTTCACGACCTGGCCGTCGAGCGTGACCTGGCCGTGTGTCACCGACGATTCCGGTTCCGGCGTCTTCTCGGCTTCCGAACTGGCGTCGCCCTTGTCGGCCTTCGGCTCGTCCTTCGCAAATGCCGGGCTGCCGGCAATGAGTGCCCACGCGGCGAGTGCCGCGGCGAACTTCCTGTACATGGATAGCTACCTCGGATTGCGAGGCCGCAAAGGACAACCGATTTCGAGGCGGAAAGCAACCTTCCTGGCTCAGTCCCCCAGTACCTCGAAGTGCAGGCCGGCGTGCTTTTCGAGGCGGTCGATCAGCGTGTCGCCGAATATCGTCGCCGGCGTCCAGAAGCCACCCCGGACGCGGGATTTCGGCAGGTCCAGCGCGAGCAGTACCGCCGCCTGTCCGAGGATCTTCGACGTCGAGCCGTAGCCAGGATCGCCCTGGCCGGTGACCTTGACGCGGATCGAGCGTCCGTCCGCTGCCTGGCCAAGGAAACGCAGGTCGTAGAACCCCCTCTTTTGGGCCTCCGGGCTCGGCCCCTCGCCCGGCGCCGGCAGCACGAACCGCTCGAGCGCAGCTCGAATCGGGGTGAGCGCGGCGGCGACTGCAAATCCGCCGAGACCTACGGCAATGCCTGTCGCGGTGGCGCGGCCGCGCAGGCCGCGGCCTGCGAGCATCGCCTCGTCGTAGCGGAAGTCGGCTCCGTAGGCACCACCTGTGAGCGCGTTCGTCCGGTGGACGATCCGCACATTGGCGGCTGCCATGACGAACGGCGCGACCCAGTTATCGAAGTCGGCATCGTA
This sequence comes from uncultured Gammaproteobacteria bacterium, assembly GCA_963732375.1. GTDB lineage: Bacteria > Pseudomonadota > Gammaproteobacteria > Steroidobacterales > Steroidobacteraceae > RPQJ01. The sequence goes on along the minus strand of CAVSZE010000003.1, from coordinate 460,005 downwards.
CTCGGCAAACTGGACGTTCGGCTGTCGTGTCTTTGAACCGAAGCCTTTCGGGCAGAGCGAGTAGGGGTTCGCGAGTTCCTTGCGCAGCTTCGGGTCGGCGGAAGCTTCCTTGAAGGCGTTGAGCGCGCTGGCGAAGGTACCGCCGGAGAATCCGCCGTTCATCGCCTTGACCCGCATCTTGACGCGGTTGCACGGCTGGCCGAACCGTGCCCGGGCCTCGCGCTGCAGGAAGTGCACGCCGAGGTCCGACGGGATCGAGTCGAAGCCGCAGCAGTGCACGATGCGGGCGCCCGACTTGCCCGCCGCTGTTTCGTATTTCTGCAACATCCGGCGGATCCATTGCGGCTCGCCCGTGAGGTCGCAGTAATCCGTGCCGGTCTCGACGCAGGCCCGTATCAGCGGCTCGCCATAGAGCGCGTAGGGCCCCACCGTCGAGGCGACCGTCCCGGCCCCGGAGCACAGCTCGTGCAGCGCAGCGTCGTCCGCCGCGTCGGCGATCACGATCGGCAGTTTCGCTGCGCCACGACCTAGCGATCCGCGCAACCCCTCGAGCTTGGCCCTGGATCGGCCCGCGATGGCCCAGCGCAGCCGGCCGCGCAGGCCAAATTCCTCGTACAGGTATCGAGTGAGGATCTGCCCGACAAAGCTGGTGGCACCGAACACGACGAGGTCGTGTGTCCTGCTGGCGGCGGTCATTGGAATCTCCGGGACGCGAAGGACTCCAGCATGGCATAGAATCCGACCCTTACGCACCAGCCCACGGACAGCCGCATGCACGTCGAGGAAATCTTTCTCAACCTGAGGGACAAGCTCGGCGACGTGATGCCCGAGGGCGAGATCCTGTTGAAGGCGGAGGTCGCTGCCGAGATCCAGCAGCTCAAGGTCGAGCGCGACGCCGTGATCCTCGGTCACAACTACATGGAACCGGCGCTGTTCCACTCGGTGCCCGACTTCCAGGGCGACTCGCTCGAATTGAGCCGGCGCGCCGCGGAGACTGACAAGTCCGTCATCGTGTTCTGCGGTGTGCGCTTCATGGCCGAGACCGCCAAGATCCTGAACCCGTCGAAGACCGTGCTGCTTCCGACCGAGAAGGGTGGTTGTTCGCTTGCCGAGAGCATCACCGCGGCCGACGTGCGAGCGCTGCGCGCGGCTTACCCCGGGGTGCCGATTGTCACCTACATCAACACCTACGCCGACGTGAAGGCGGAGTGCGACATCTGCTGCACGTCGAGCAATGCCGTGGCTGTCGTCGAGTCGCTGAAGTCCGACACGGTCATCTTCCTGCCGGACGAGTACCTTGCCCGCAACGTGGCTCGCGAGACGGGCCTGCACGTCATCGTGCCGAGCGTGCTGCCGAAGCCCGGTGCCCCGAGGCCCGGCACCGACGTCGAGCATGTCATGGTCGCGTGGAAGGGCCGCTGCGAAGTGCACGAGCTCTTCACCACCGAGGACATCGATTCGGTGCGCAAGCAGTTCCCGGACGTGATGATCCTGGCGCACCCCGAGTGCAGTCCCGAGGTGGTCGCCAAGGCGGACTTCTCCGGCAGCACGACCGCGATGATCAAGGCGGTCGAGAAATCCAGCGCAAAACGCTACCTGCTGCTCACCGAGTGCTCGATGGGCGACAACATCGTCGCCGCGAACCCCGGGAAGGAGATGCTGCGGCTGTGCAGCCACCGCTGCCCGCACATGCACGAGATCACGCTCGAACAGACGAGGGACTCGCTGCGCTACATGCGCTGGGTGATCGACGTGCCGGAAGAGATCCGGGTGCGAGCCCTCAGGTCGGTGGAGCGGATGCTGGCCGTCGGCCCGAAGATAGATTGAATCCACCCATCCACACCGACGTGCTGATCATCGGTTGCGGCATCGCCGGCGGCACCGCCGCGCTCGAGCTTGCCGACACGGGGCTCGGGGTTGTGATCGTCACCCGGTCCGAGGACCTGGCCGAATCGAACACCTACTGGGCGCAAGGCGGCATCATTTTCACCGGCGAGGGAGACTCTCCCGAAAAGCTGGTGCAGGACGTGCTGCACGCCGGGGCCGGCATCTGCCGCGAGCAGGCAGTCGAGACGCTCGCGCGCACCGGGCCGGGGCTGGTGCAGACCGTGCTTATCGACCGGCTCAAGGTGCCGTTCGACCGCCGGCCGGACGGCAGCCTGTCGCTGGGGCGCGAAGGCGGGCACTCGCTGCCACGCATCGTGCACTCGGCCGATTCGACCGGCCGCGCGATCGAGAATGCGCTGATCGCAGAACTGCGGCGCCATCCGCGGGTCCGGTTCCTGGCCGGCCACACGGCGGTTGACCTGCTGACGCCGGCGCATCATGGGCGCGACCGCCGCGCCGTGTACGACCCCGTTTCCTGCGTCGGCGCCTACCTGCTCGACCAGTCGAGTGGCGAGATCGTCAGGTGCTTTGCGCGGTCGACCATCCTCGCCACCGGTGGACTGGGGCAGATATTCCTGCGCACGACCAACCCTGCCGGCGCCCGCGGCGACGGTGTCGCGATGGCTTACCGCGCGGGTGCGCGCGTGATCAACACCGAATACGTGCAGTTTCACCCGACGGCCTTTTATCACCGCAACGCGCCTTGTTTCCTGATCACCGAGGCGGTGCGCGGCGCCGGCGCGCGGCTCGTCGACGAGCGACGCAGGCCGTTCATGGATCATTACGACCCCGAGTGGAAGGACCTCGCGCCTCGCGACGTGGTCTCACGCAGCATCCACGCCGAGATGCTCGCCCGCGGTGTGAAGAACGTGTACCTGGACCTCGCCACCTACATCCCGGCCGAGCGGATCCGCGCCGAGTTCCCCGGCATGTACGAGAGCTGCCTCGAGTACGGCATCGATATCACCACCGACCTGCTGCCTGTCGTGCCGGCGGCGCACTACTCCTGCGGTGGGGTCTGGGTGGACGATCACGGGCGCAGCACCATCGACCGCCTGTACGCGATCGGCGAGGTGTCCTGCACCGGCGTGCACGGTGCGAATCGCCTCGCGAGCACCTCGCTGCTCGAGGGCCTGGTCTGGGGTCACCGCTCTGCGCGACACATCTCGGAGTGCCTGGAACCGCGCGGCGCAACACTGTTCGACGACATACCGCCCTGGCAGCCGACCGGCGCAGAGGCACCCGATCCCGCGCTTGTCGGGCAGGACATGACGTCGATCAAGCACATCATGTGGAATTACGTCGGGCTGGTTCGCACCACCCGGCGGCTGGCGCGCGCCATCCGCGACCTGCGCAACCTCGAGGTCGAGATCGAGCGCTTTTACCGGGCTGCGGCCCTGTCCGACGAACTGATCGGCCTTCGTAACTCGGTCCGGGTGGCGCTGATCATCACGCTCGCTGCCTGGGAAAACCGCGAGAGTCGCGGTTGTCACTATCGCGAGTAGGGTTCCGAGCGACGCCACACCGGGCGCAGACCCGTTGTCTCAGCAAAGCTCCCGACAACGCCTCACAGCAAGCGCATCGCCTCGCGGGCGGTGAACGCAACCAGCACCAGTGAACCCAGCACGAAGATCGCGAATCGCACCACGATGCGGTTGACCGTCGCCTGTACCAGCGAGTGCACGATCCGCAGCAGCACATAGGCCCAGGCAAGCGCTAGCGCGGTGCGATCATTGCCGCCAGTCAAGGCCGCCAGGAACATCAGCGCATAGAAGATCGTAGGCTGCTCGTGCAGGTGGTTGTAGTTGTCCGCCACCCAGCGCACCTCGGGCCGCAGGCGTTGCGCCAGTGCGTCCGAATACGCGGCCTCCTGCGGGTCGATGCCGGCTTTCTGCATTGCCGGGATGCGCGTTGCGTACATCCACGCCCACATGACCAGCGTCCACGCCACCAGCACGAGCACCGGCAACAGGAATTCAGTATTGGTCGGCATGTCATTCCCCCTTTTTTCTGGCTTGCCTGGTCGCGGAGCCTAGCAGGCTGGCGCCGCATCGGTGACAATTCGCCGCACATCATGATCGTCTCGACCACGCTCACCGGCAGCAATGCCACCATCATTCGCGGCGCGCTGGCCTCGGCCATCGACCAGGTGGATCGTTGCGTCGTCATCGACACCGGGGCCAAGGACGATGCGCTGGCGGTAGCGCGCGAGGTCGCGGGCGACAAATTGCTGGTGCGTGACTTTCCCTGGTGCAAAGACTTTGCGGCCGCGCGCAATTTCGCGCTCGAGGCTGCCGCGGACGCTGGCGCACGCTGGGCGGTCACGCTGGATACCGACGAGCGCCTGGTCGTCGCGACTGACGCGACGCTGCGTGAGCGATTGGCACGCACCAAGGCCAGGGTATTGCTGGTGGCCCATGCAGATGGCTCGTACGCCAAGGAACGGATCGTCCGCCTGCCGGCGAAGGCCCGGTGGAGTGGACCCACTCACGAGGCGCTGCTGGGTCAACGGCCCGGAGAGTCCGAGGTGCTGCCGGGTGTGCACTTCGAGGAACTCCCCAAGGACGCCCGGACGTTGCGGCGCAAGTTCGAGCGCGACGTCGAGATCCTGATGCCGCACGTGCAGGCGAATCCCAAGGATCCTCGCTGGCATTACTACCTCGGGGCTTCGCTGCACGACCTGTGCCGCTATCAAGAGGCGATCGAGGCCTTCCGAGCCTGTGCCGCGTTAAAGGGGTGGGCGGAGGAAGGGGCCTGGGCCTGTTTCCGCGCGGCCCAGTGTCTAGGCGAATTGAAGCGCTGGTCCGAGGCGGTCGACATGTGCGTGCAGGGACTGGCAATCCGTCCGGCGACCGCCGAACTCGCGTGGCTCGCGGGCTGGGCGTCCTTCAGTGCGCGGCGCTACGAGGATGCGATCGCCTGGTCCAACATGGCGGTGGTCAATGGTTTCTACGACGGGGCCGGGCAGGCCTTCGCGCGCGTGGGCTTCCGCGACGCAAAGGCGCTTTACGAAGGGCCCTACGAGGTGCTGCGCTGGACATTCGATCGCCTCGGCAACGACGAGGCGGCGAAGGAAGCGGGGCGGGAGTTTGCGGCTGCCAAAAAGCTCCGCGAGGGAAAATAGGTGCCTGGCACCTATTTATTGAAAAATCGGTGCCAGGCACCTGATTTCTGGCGATCGGGAGATCGAGAATGAAGAAGACACTGAAGGTCCTGGGCTGGGTGCTGCTCGCGCTGCTGCTGGTGGGCTCGTACGCGGGATACCGGATCGTCTGGGGCCACCCATTCACGATCAACCAGCTTGCGAATCGCCAGGCGATTTTCTTCCTGGTCCGCAACCCGGAACTCTTCAGTTCGGTCGGTATCGTCGACGGGACCATCTTCGACCGACATTCCGGCAAGCTCGCCGATGTCGGCATTGCGAAACGCGACTCGGACTATGCGTTCGCCGAGAAGGCGATCAGCGAGGTAAAGGTTTTCGACCGCGCGAAGCTCGACCCGCAGGACCAGGTTACCTACGACATCCTGCTCGATTTCTACGGGTCTCAGGCGGCGTTCGAGCAGTTCGACTGGCTGTCCTCGGAGGGCCTCTACCCGATCAGCCCGATGTGGGGCACGCAGGTGGCGCTGGTCGGCTTCCTGCAGGGCCAGCACGTCATCAAGAACGAGAAGACGGCCCGCAACTACGTTGCCAGGCTGCAGGCGATGGGCGGCAAGCTCGACGCGCTCACGGCGGAGATGCAGCGCCAGTCCGCGGCTGGCGTAGTGCTGCCGCCGACGCTGCTCGAGAAGTCGATCGTCGTGATCGACGACACGACCGGGCCGAAGCCGGCGGACAACGCACTGGTGACCACTTTCGTCGAGCGCATGAAGTCGGCCAAGGACATCGACCAGGCGACACAGGACAGGCTCAAGGACGAGGCAGTCGCCGCGATCACGACCGTCGTCTACCCGGCCTATGGCCGAATGCGTGACGCGCTGGTCGCCGAACGCCCCATGGCGGCCGGCACGGCAGCCGGTGTCGGTCGGCTGCCGGACGGCGTCGCCTACTACCAGGCGATGCTGAAGCAGTTCACGACGACCGATTACACGCCGGCCCAGATTCACCAGATCGGCCTCGACGAGGTCGCTCGCATCCTGGCCGAGATGGACACACTGCTGCAGAGCCAGGGCCTCACCGAGGGCACGGTCGCGGACCGCATGAAGGCGCTCGGTGAGGATCCGCGATACCTCGAACCAGACACCGACGAAGGTCGCGCGAAGCTGCTAACCCGCTATCGCGAGATCCTCGACGAGATTTCGAAGTTGATGCCGGACTACTTCAAGACGATTCCGCCGGGCAAGCTGCAGGTCGAGCGCGAGCCGGTGTCGGTCGAGAAGGGCTCGAGCGGAGCCCACTACGTGCAGGCCGCAATGGACGGGTCGAGGCCGGGCACGTTCTTCGCCAACCTGCGCGACACGGCCGAGACACCGACCTGGGGCATGAAGACACTCGCCTACCACGAGGGCATCCCGGGGCATCACTTCCAGATTGCCACGGCGCAGGGCCTCAAGGGCCTGCCGTTCATACGGCAGCAGGCGATCTACGGTGCCTACGTCGAGGGCTGGGCGCTATATGCAGAGCGCCTCGCGGCGGAGATCGGCATGTACAAGGACGACCCGCTGGGCGACCTCGGGCGACTGCAGGCCGAACTGTTGCGCGCCGTGCGACTGGTGGTCGATACGGGCATCCACGCCGATGGCTGGACGCGCGAGCAGGCGATCGACTACATGGTGGACACGACCGGAATGGCGAGCAGCGACGCGACCTCGGAGGTTGAGCGCTACATGGCCATGCCGGGCCAGGCCTGCTCGTACAAGGTCGGGCAACTCAAGATCCTGGAACTGCGCGAGAAGGCGCGCGCCGAACTGGGAGACAAGTTCAGCCTGAAGGACTTCCACACCGTCGTGCTCGAAAATGGCGCCGTGCCGCTCACGGTACTCGAGCGGCTGGTTGACGAGTGGATCGCCAGGGTCAAGGCGCAGGCTTAGGCGGCGCGGGCGCAAAGGCTGCGAAGGCGCCGAACTGCTGGCCGATGACCTTGTCCACGACCGGGACGAAGGTGTCGAGCTTGTGCGAGGCGTCGCCGCTGAGGCGGTAGGTCACGGTCGCTTCGGTGCCGCCTGAATCAGTCGCCTTGAGCTGAATCGTCAGCACGCCGGTAACGGCCATGTCCTGCAGTGGACCCAACGCCCCGCGGATCCGCAGCATTTTGCCAGGTAGCGACATCACGACACGGCCATGCTCGGCGCTGGACTCATCCCAGTTCTCGCAGAAGCATCCCCCGGCCTGGGCCTCGAGCCGGAGATTGGCGTGGTCGCCCGACCAGGTGTGATCGGAAGGCCACCAGAGCTCCGGGTGGACGAGCGCGCTCCACGCGGCCTGCGGCGACGCCTGGATCTGGAAATGGTGCTCGATCATGGCGCCGTCGGCAGACGACTGAAGGATTGCGGCATCAGCGGCTGCCGGCAGCAGCAGCGCGAACGTGACGACGAAACCGTAACGGTTCATTTCTCGGAGCCTCCTGGGAGCCGCGCAAATGATACGAGAGGAGCGCGCGTACCAGAAGCAACGTAAAGCGTACAAGGCGTTACCAAAAGCGCACTATTCGGCTGCCTAAAGGCGCACGGTGTGCACTGTCGCGGCGTTTGCCGCCGCGGGTCAGAGCCGCTGATCAAAGCTACCTATAGGAGTTCCGCGATGAATGCCGTCACCCTGCCGATTACGCCCGTTTCATCGGTCCCGGCGAATACGCTCGAGGCGGCTGCGGCGCTCTCGGCACAGGAGCTCGCGATCGAGAGTGGGGCAAGGGCCCTGAATGGCAACATCAGCGATCGCGTACTGCGCATTTTCGACGCGATCCGCGACTATGGCAGCCCGCGCGTCACGCTCGACCGCGCGATGTACTTCACCGAGTCGTTCAAGGCGACGGAGGGCCAGCCACTGGTGCTGCGCTGGGCGAAGGCGCTCAAGCACGTGGCGGAGAACATCCCGGTCACCATCTTCGACGACGAGCTGCTGGTGGGCCGTCCGAACACCTGGCTCGGACGCTACGGGCTCGTGTACGGCGAGCTCGATGGCAGCCTGCTCAAGGCGGCCGTCGAGGCCGCCCTGAAGCAGCAGGGACAGAAAGGCGCCGTCGTCATCACCGACGAGGACCAGCGCGCCATCGAGGACGTGCTGCACCCGTACTGGAACGGCAAGGACTTCGGCGCGAACTTCGTGCGCGCGCTGCCGGAGCCGACCCGCTTCTTCTTCTTCGGCCCCGACCGCAGCAACGCCTCGACGTCCACCGGCGTCGGCATGTGCACGGCCGTCTGGCGGCATTCGCAGAACTGGGCCCACGACTTCGCCAAGGTGCTGAACAAGGGCTGTGCCGGCATCAAGGCGGAGGCCGAGGAGCGGCTGGCGGCGATCGAGCACCCGTACGACGTGGTCGAGAAGAGGCCCTTCCTCGAGGCCGTCGTCGTCACCTGCGACGCGATGGTGACCTGGGCGCGCCGCTATTCGGCAAAGGCCGCGGAGATGGCTGGACGCAGTTCGGACCCGCAGCGCAAGCGTGAGCTCGAGGAGATCGCGGCCGTCTGCGCACACGTGCCCGAACACCCGGCCCGTACGTTCCGCGAGGCGCTGCAGGCGCAATGGTTCGCGCAGATGTTCTCGCGCCTCGAGCAGAACATCGGCGGCCAGGTGAGCCAGGGCCGCATGGACCAGTACTTTTATCCGTTCTACAAGAAGGACGTGGAACAAGGCCGACTCACCAAGGAACAGGCAGAGGAACTGCTGCAGTGCCTCTGGCTCAACATGATGCAGAGCACGGAAGTGAAGCTCTCGCCGTCTGCGGCGGCGAGCATGGAAGGCTTCGCGCATTTCGAGCAGATCACGATCGGCGGCCAGACGCCCGACGGGCGCGACGCGACGAACGACCTGACCTACGTGATGCTCGACTCGGCCCGGCCGCTGCAGTCGAGCTATCCCGAGCTCGCCGCGCGCATCCATGCCAATACGCCAGAGCGTTTCCTGCACGCGGTCGCAGAGGCGATCAAGGACGGCAAGGGCACGCCGAAGGTGCTGAACGACGAGCAGATCGTGCCGTTCTACCTCGCCAACGGCGCCACGGTGGAGGAGGCGCTCGACTACGCAGGCTCCGGCTGCATCGAGTCGCGGCTGGTGAACCGCGAGACCCAGGTTACGGGAAACGCCGGCATCAATTACGGCTCGGTCGTGGAGATGACGTTGCGCGACGGACGCGTCAAGATCTGGAAGGACGCGCAGTTCGGTCTCCGCACCGGGGATCCGCGCCAGTTCAAGAGCTTCGACGATGTATGGCAGGCCTTCTGCACGCAGCTCGAGCAGGTCGTGCGCCACATCATGACGCAGCAGTACGTGGCGCTCGAACTGAAGCCGCGACATTTCGCCGCGCCGTTCGCCTCGATGCTCCACGACCTGGCCACCAAGGCATGCATGGACCTGCATCGTCACGGCGAGTACATCCCGGGCGGCATGGACCTCTCGTGCATCGAGTCGATCGGCAAGGGCACCGCCGTCGACTCGCTCGCGGCGATCAAGCACCTGATCTACGACACGAATAAGCTCAGCTGGGACCAGCTGCTCGAGGCGATCGAGTGCGACTGGGAGGGCAAGGAAGCGATCCGCCAGCTGTGCCTGAATGCGCCAAAGTACGGCAACGGCATCGAGTGGGTGGACCAGATCGGCTTCGACATCGAGCGCTTCATCCTCGACTTCATCCACCGGCACCCGAAGCCGCACGGCCAGTCGTTCATGCTGCGCTGCATTCCGGTGACGATCCACGTGCCGATGGGCCGTGTCGTGTGCGCGACGCCGAACGGGCGCCCTGCGGGCGAGTACCTGTCGGAGGGCATCTCGCCCTCGCACGGCATGGACGTAAATGGACCCACGGTGTCCATGCGCTCGATGGCCAGGGCCCGCTGCCTGGGATACAAGGAAAAGGCCGCCGACCTCATCAACATGAAGTTCACGCCGCAGACGGTTGCGGGCGAGGAGGGCACGAGGCGCCTGATGCAGCTGATTCGCAGCTGGTGCGACCTGAAGCTCTGGCACGTGCAGTTCAACATCCTGAACCGCGCGACGCTGCTCGCCGCGCAGAAGGACCCCGAGAAGTACCGCAACCTCGTCGTGCGCATCGCCGGCTACTCGGCCTATTTCGTGGATCTCTCGCCGATGCAGCAGGCCGAGATCATCGCGCGCACCGAGGAGCAGATGAACTGACCGGGGCGGGCTGAACCATGAACGCGGTCACCGGGCTCGTCTTCAACATCCAGCGGTTCTCGACGGATGACGGACCCGGTATCCGCACCACGGTGTTCCTGAAGGGCTGCCCGTTGCGCTGCAAGGCCTGCAGCAACCCCGAGGGCCTCAGTGCGAAGCCGCAGCTGATGTACCGCGCGTCGAAGTGCATCGGCGTCGCGCAGTGCGGTTACTGCCTGCCGAAGTGCCCGGAAGGCGCGTTGAGTACCGGTGCTGACGGCAAGGTCGTCGTCGATTTCGCGAAGTGCACCGGCTGCGGCCAGTGCGTGGACGTGTGCCCGTCGAAGGCGATGGAGATCGCCGGCCGGCGCATGACCGTGGACGAGGTGCTTGCCGTCGTCGAGGCGGACGAGGCGTTCTACGCGCGGTCTGGCGGCGGCATCACGCTGTCCGGGGGCGAAGTCCTCCGCCAGGGAAAGTTCGCCCGGGCGCTGCTCCAGGAGGCGCAGCGACGCGGGCTCTCGACGGCGATCGAGACCTCGGGCATGGGTCGCTGGCAGTCGCTCGAGGCGCTGCTGCCGTTCCTCGACATCATTCATTACGACATCAAGTGCCTGGACTCGGAGCGCCACCGCCGGTTTACCGGCGTACCGAACGAGCTGATCCTGCGCAACTTCCGCAGGCTATGTGCCGTGTTCCCGCACGACCGCATCGTCGTGCGCACGCCGTTCATCCCCGGCGTGAACGGCACGCTCGAGGACGTGCGCGCGATCGGCGAGTTCCTGAAGTCCATCGGCGACGACCTGCACTACGAGCTGCTGCCGTACCACCGCTACGGCGAGTCGAAATACGGGTACCTCGGCATGCAGGCACCCATGACGGCGGTCGTGGCGACGGAGGAGGCCGCGGCGATTCACGCGGAACTCGTGCGGTATCGGTCGCGCGAGCGCGCGACGGTGCCGCTGTCGCCCGCGCAGGGAGCACCGCTGCTCGAGCGCGTGCGCCCGAGGCCGCCTTCTTGAGCTCCCGTCGCTGGCGTACTCTTTCCCGGCGGGATTCGCCGCGCGGTCGCGCGAAAAGCAACGCCAGTTGGAGGGAACGATGAGGCTCGACGACAAGGTAGCGTTGGTCACCGGTGCGGCAGGCGGTCTCGGCAGGGCGATTGCCGTCGCCATGGCGAAGGAAGGCGCGAAGCTCGTCGCCTGCGACGTGAACGAAAAGGGGCTCGCCGCCGTGGAGCGGGAAATCGGCGCCCTTGGTGCTGAATGCCTGGCCCTGCGCTGCGACGTTTCGTCAAGCGAGGCGGTCGCACAGATGTTCCGCGACGCGGCCGCCCGATTCGGTACCGTGCACGTGCTGGTCAACAACGCCGCCATCGTCCCCGCCCGCCCGGAGGACGAGGCGCGCCGCCGTCGTCATTACGCGTACATGACTACGCCCGTCCCACGCCAGTCACTGCACATCACCAGCAGCATCTGCGACGAGGACTGGCATCGCTACTGGGGAGTCAACGTGCATGGGGTGTTCTACTGCACCCGCGAGGCCCTGCGCCTGATGGAGCCGCAGCACGACGGCAAGATCATCAACATCGCCTCCATCGCCGGGATATCGGCGTACAGCGCGCACAGCCCGCACTACTCCGCGACCAAGGGTGCGGTAATCGCGTTCACGAAAGCGGTCGCGCTCGACGTCGCCGGGGCCAACATCTTCGTGAACGCGATCGCGCCGGGTGGAGTCTTGACGCCCGATTTCGCCGCGTACTTCGAGCGATCGAGCGAGGAGGAGAGGAACCGGTTCAACCAGCTGGTTCCGCTCGGACGGCTCGGGACGGTGGAAGAGTATGCGTCGCTGGCCGTGTACCTGGCAGCCGACGGCCATTACCTCGTCGGCCAGGTCATCAGCCCGAACGGTGGCATCGTGATGTGACGCACCCGAGCGCGGCGGTGGAGCGAGTGAACCCGCCCGATCGACTCGTGGCAGGTTTTTCGCGCAAATTACCAAAAGCGTATACATTGTTACGAAAAGATAATTGACGTCATTGGCAGCGCGTAATACTGGCGCCCTTCCAGCACAACCTCAGGACGCCAGCCATGTATTTCGACGACGACGCCCTGCTCCCCGAGACCCAGGACGAACTGATCATCACGGTCGCGCCGTATGGCCCCGAGTGGGCGCCGAGCGATTTCCCCGAGGACATCCCGGTCACCATGGACGAGCAGGTCCAGAAGGCGGTCGACTGCTACAACGCGGGCGCCACCGTGCTTCACATCCACGTTCGAGAAGAGGATGGGAAGGGCAGCAAGCGCCTGTCCATGTTCAACGAGCTGATCGCGCGCATCCGCGACCGGGTGCCGAAGATGGTGCTGCAGGTCGGCGGCTCGATCTCGTTCTCCCCGGAGGGCGAGGGTGACCAGGCCAAGTGGCTCGGCTACGACACGCGCCACCTGCTCGCGGATCTCACGCCGAAGCCCGACCAGGTGACCATCGCGATCAACACCATGCAGATGAACCTCATGGAGCTGATGACCGCCGATGACGTCAAGGGCACCCAGTTCGAGAATCCGGCAGTCCGAAGCGCGTGGGCAGACATGGTGGTGGACGCGACGCCGACGTTCTACCTCGAGCACCTGAAACGCCTGCGCGAGAAGGGCATCCAGGTGTATTTCATGCTTGGCAACACGCCGCAGCTCGAAACGGTGGAGCGGCTGATCCGGCGCGGGCACTACATGGGCCCGCTCAATCACTGCTACGTTGCGATCGGCGGCGGCGCGTCGGGTGCCGATCCGTTCGCGATGATGGACTACATCCGCAAGTCGCCGCAGGGCAGCGTCCTGCAGATCGAGGGCATCATGCGCAATGGCCCGCCCATGATGGCCATGGCGATCGCCATGGGCCTGCACGTGCGCGTCGGCATCGAGGACAACATCTGGCGCCGCAAGGGCGAGAGATTCACATCGGTCCACCAGGTGGAACAGATGGTGCGCATGTCGCGCGAGCTCGGCCGCGACGTCGCTTCAGCGGATGACGCGCGCCGGATCCTCAAGATCGGCACCTGGTACGACAGCGTGGACGAGACGCTCGCCGCCCTCGGCATGACGCCCAACCGCAAGCCGGGGCAGCGGGGCTTCCTTGCCCGGTAAGCCCGACAAGACGCCGACCGTCGTCGGCGTCGGGCGCGGTGGGCCCGTGCGGGCTCCGCGACCCGGGCCGGCGTCCGGCCCCGCGGACAAGGGCTGCCCGGTCGGCGCCCTGTCCGAGGTGCCGAACCTGATGCGCGATGCCGGCCACGATCCCTGGGAGTTGCTCGAATCCTTCGGCGTGACCCAGGCCATGATGGCGAAACCCATGACACCCGTGCCGCTTACCCTGCACGGACAGATCATGCAGGCGGCGGCGGACGGGACCGGGCGGGACGACTTCGGGTTGCTGATCGGCCAGCGCGCAACGCTGGAGAATGCCGGCCCGCTGCGCCTCCTCGTGCACAACGCGCGCACGATGCGGGAAGCCGTGGAGGCTCTCGTTCGCTACCAGGGACTTTGGTACCACGGCATCGTCGTCGACCTGACCTGCGACCAGGGCTACGCGTGCATCTCGGTCTCGGTCGATGGGAAGTTCCCGGGCCGCGACCAGCTGATGACCGGGTATCTCGCGGCGCTCGTCAAGCACCTGGAGGGGATCTTCCCGCGGAACTGGCGGCCGTCGCAGGTGCACATTGCCTATCGCCGGCCGCGGATGGCCGAGCAGTACGCGCGGTTCTTCCGATCGCCGGTGCTCTACGACCAGCCGCGACATGCCGTGTTCTTCGCGGAGTCTGTGCTCGACGAGACGCGGCCGGGTTCCCAGCAGATGCTGGACTCTTTCCTGCGCGAGTACATGGGGGAGCTCGAGGCGCGCGAGCAGACGGATTTGGTGTCACGCGTGCGGCATGTGATTGAGAGCCTGCTCGCGAGCGGGGAGTGCTCGGCCGTCCGTGTCGCAGACATGTTCGCCATCCACCGCGTCACCCTGCACCGTTACCTGCGGGAGCAGGGGACCACGTTCGAAGACCTGCTCGACGACGCGCGTCGCAAGCTTGCGACGCGAATGCTGGAGCAGACCGACCTGCCGGTGGGGGAGATCGCCGCCGCGCTTGGCTACGGCGCGTCGGGGAGCTTCGTGCGTGCGTTCAAGCGCTGGCACGGCGTGACGCCGGGCGCCAATCGCGGCCGCCGGCCGGCAATCGGTCGGGCAGCCTCGACAGCACGCACCGCTATCCGGCGACGATGAACAGAAAATCGATGCTGGAATACGGGGAGTAATGCATGGCGCTCGAATTGCATGGGGATGGAGCCGCGCCCCAGGTGGGAGGCGGTCATGGCCGCCTCTATGCCTGGGCCGTATTCGCGCTCACGCTGGGGCTGATGCTGTCGGACTACGTGTCCCGGCAGGTGATCACCCCGATCTTTCCGTTCCTGAAGCTCGAATGGTCTCTGTCCGACACCCAACTCGGTGCGCTGGTCAGCGTCGTCGCGCTGATCGTAGGCGTCGCCTCGATCCCGGTCGCATTGCTTGCCGACCGCTGGGGCCGGGTGAAGAGCATCACGGCCATGGCGGGAATGTGGGGCCTGGCGACCATCGCCTGCGGTCTTTCTCAAGGCTACGGCCAGATGATGGCGGCGCGCGCGCTCGTCGGACTGGGAGAGGCGGGCTATGGCAGTGCGGGCGGCGCAATCCTGATCCACGTCTTCCCGAAAGAGCGCCATGCCATGATCATGGGTGCTTTCCTCGCCGCGTCGCTGTTCGGCACGGTGGGTGGCGTCATTATCGGCGGCGTCGTCTCGACGCATTTCGGCTGGCGCCACGCGTTCATCGGCGCCGGCGTCGCGGGACTGCTGCTCGTGGCGCTCTACCCGTTCGTGGTGCGCGATTACAAGACGGTTGCGCTGGTCAAGGCAGGCAGTGGCGCGGCGGCTGCGCGACGCATGTCCGTCGGCGAGACCGTCCGCGAACTCTTCGTGCCACGCACTGCAGTATTCACGTACCTCGCAAGCGGCTGCCAGATGTTCATCCTCGGCGCAATCAACGCCTGGATGCCGAGCTACATGAGCCGCTACTACGGGCTCGCGCCAGACCAGGCGGCCGTGCAGGCAGCCGTGGTCGTGCTGGTCGCCGGCATCGGCATGATCGTCTGCGGCTGGAGCGTGGATCGCCTGGGCCAGCGTGACCTGCTGAACAAGCTGCGTGTTCCGGCGCTGTATGCGGCGACGGCATGCGTGCTGCTGGTGGTAGCGTTTGCGTTGCCTGCCGGATCTGTGCAGTACGCGCTGATCCTGGCCGGCGTGTTCGTCTGCGGCGGGCACACTGGTGCAGCCGGCGCAGTCGTGAGCGACGTGACCCATCCGGGTCTGCGCGCGACGGCATTTGCAGTACTGGTGCTTGGCAACAACCTGCTGGGCCTCGCGCCAGGGCCCGTCGTAGTTGGGGCACTCTCGGATGCCTACGGGCTCAGGTTCGCGCTGGGTGTTGCACCGCTCATGTGCCTCGCTGCCGCGGCGTTCTTCCTGCTTGCCTCGCGGCACTATGCCCGCGAGAGCGGGCGTTTCGACGAGCCATCGGACGCGATCGCGGCCCCGGCGGCGTGAATGGAGCAATGAACATGGAACTCTCGGACAAGACTGCGATCGTTACCGGCGGCGGCCGGGGTATCGGCGAAGGCATCTCGCGGGTGCTCGCGCGGGAGGGTGCGAACGTCGTCGTAATGGGTCGGCACGCCGACGAAGTGGAGGGCGTGGCCCGCGGGATCAATGCGTCCGGCGGAGTCGCAATGCCCGTGGTTGCAGATGTCACGGACTGGCCATCGCTCGAGGCCATGGCGCGGACCGTCGTCGAGCGCCACGGCGGCATCGATATCCTGGTCAACAACGCAGGCATCGAGGGCCCTCCGCGCATGCTCGTGGACCTGCCCACGGAGCAGTGGGACGAGGTGCTGGGCGTCAACCTCAGGGGTGTCTTCCTCTGCTGCAAGGCGGTGCTTCCCGCCATGACGGCTCGGGGCCGTGGCAGGATAATCAACATCGGGTCCATCGCCGGCCGTCGCATGACGTTCTTCGGCAGCGCCGACTACACGGTGTCGAAGTACGGCGTCGAGGGCCTGACGCAACACCTCGCCTGGGAACTCGCCGACCGTCGCATCACGGTCAACTCAGTGTGTCCGGGCGGCGTTGTCACGCCTCTGATGCAGGAGAAAATCACCCAGGCCTACCGCGAGATGGTGACGAGGCGGCTGGTGCCCCTGGGTCGCATGTGCACTATCGAGGAAATTGGCGAGTCGGTGAGCTTCCTCGCGAGCGACCGCGCAGCGATGATCACCGGGCAGTCAATTGCGGTGGATGGTGGGACGCTCACCGGCTACGGTGAAGACCTGCGGCCGGTCATCCGCAAGCGTATGGCGGAGGCAAAAGCCGATGGCCGCTGAAACTGGTCCCTGGGACGCGGCACTCGAACAGCTCCGCGCGTGGGATCCGGCCTGGGCCGCGACCTGCCATATGATGACGACGAATCCCTGGAGCGGCGGAATCCTGCCCCGCAAGCTCGTCGAACTCATCGGCGTGATGCTGAATGCGCAGTGCACGAGCCTGAATCCAGAAGGCACGCGCCGCCACATTCGAGCTGCGCTGGCAGCGGGTGCCTCGCGCGAGGAGATACTGTTCGTGCTCAAGTGCGCGGCGCTTGGCGCGATCCATTCCTGCAGCCTCGGCGCGCCGATACTGCTCGAAGAGGCACGCCAGGCCGCCGCGACGCTTCCGCGGCGCGCTGCCGGCGAGGCCACGCCGTACTGCGACCGGATGAGGGCGATCGGGCAGTGGAACCCGGCCTGGGATCCGCTTTACGAGCTGGATCCTGTCTGGACCGACCAGTTCTTCGCGACGGGCGTACCCGTCTATGCGAGCGGCGTGCTGTCGCCAAAGGACGTGGAGCTCCTCAGCATCGCCTTCGACGCCTCGTTCACGCACCTCTACGCACCCGGTACCCGCAGGCATATCAAGGGCGCCCTCGCGGCGGGCGCGCGCATCGAGGAAGTGATGGAGGTGCTCAAGTTGTGCGTCGTGCAGGGCGTGCAGTCGTGCAACCTCGGCGTGCCCATCCTCGCCGAGGAAATCGAGCGGGCTGCGGTCGCGAGGAGTTGACCCGCGGGCATCGTGCTTTACCTGTGATGTCACGATGGCCACACTAGCATCCTGACGTTCAGCGGTGGCCGGTGACACGGATGCCAAATAACCAGCAAACGGGCGCGGAGCGTGCGCGGATTCAATCCGCGCCCAGCGGGCGTCCGGGCGACTGGAAAGCCATCGGGCCCTGGCTGAGCGAACGCGCCTGGGGAACGGTCCGCGAGGACTACAGCGCCGATGGCGATCCGTGGCGGTCCTTCCCGCATGATCACGCGCGTTCCCGCGCTTATCGATGGAACGAAGACGGTCTCGCCGGACTCTGCGACATCAACCAGCACCTCTGTTTCGCGCTCGCGTTCTGGAACGGGCGCGACCCTTTCCTGAAAGAGCGCATATTCGGGCTGTCCGGGCACGAGGGAAACCACGGCGAGGACGCCAAGGAATGCTGGTGGTACGTCGATGCAACGCCCAGCGCATCCTGGCTGCAATGGCGTTATCACTACCCTCAGGACGAATTTCCGTACGCACGACTCGTCGATGAGAACGCGCGTCGCGGTCACGCGGACCGCGAGTTTGAGTTGCGCGACACGGGCATTTTCGACCATGGTCGTTACTGGGTGATTTCGGCCGACTATGCGAAGGCATCGCCGACCGACGTCTGCCTGCGGCTCCGCATCACGAACGCAGGACAGGACGCGTCGGAACTACATGTGCTGCCGACGCTTTGGTTCAGGAATCGATGGTCCTGGGGCGACCGTGTACCACGCCCGGAAATCCGTGCTGACGAGGCTGTGGGGCCTGGCGGAGCCTCGGCGGTCGCTGATGAGCAGGAGGTTGGTCGCTGGCGCCTCGTCGCGGGTCCGGAACCGGATGGAAAAGCGCCAGTACTGCTCTTCTGCGAGAACGAAACGAATACTGCGCGGCTTTTCGGTGCGCCCGCGACGACGCCTTACCCCAAGGACGGAATCAATGACCACGTGGTTCATGGCGCTTCAACGATCAACCCGGAGCATCGCGGCACGAAGATGTCCTGCTGGTACCGCGTGAATGTCGCGGCAGGCGAGACGGTGGAACTCCGTCTGCGGCTCGCACGCGAGGATGGCGAGGCTGCGCTCGATCTCGGGGCGGACTTCGAGCGCGCCATGTCGGAACGCGCGCGCGAGGCGGACGACTTCTACTCAGGGCTGCGTCCGGATGGAGCGACCGACGACGAGGCGGCCGTGATGCGACAGGCCTTCTCCGGCATGGTCTGGAGCCAGCAGTTCTACCACTACGACGTCGAGCGTTGGCTCGAGGGCGACCAGGTCAAGCCGCCGCGGGCCCGCCTGTCGGGACGCAACGCGGACTGGCGACACCTCGACAACCACGACATCATCGCGATGCCGGACAAGTGGGAGTATCCGTGGTACGCGGCGTGGGACCTGGCGTTCCACTGCGTGGTGCTCGCGCATACCGACCCGGCAGCCGCGAAGCACCAGCTGCTGCTTCTGTGCCGCGAGTGGTACATGCATCCGAACGGCCAGTTGCCGGCGTACGAGTGGAATTTCGGCGACGTCAATCCGCCGGTGCATGCCTGGGCCGCGCTCAAGGTGTTTTCGATCGACGGCGGGAACGACTTCGAATTCCTCGCGCGCGCGTTTCACAAGCTGCTGATCAACTTCACCTGGTGGGTCAACCGCAAGGATGCCTCTGGCGACAACATTTTCGAGGGCGGCTTCCTGGGGCTCGACAACATCGGCGCCTTCGACCGCTCGCACCCGCTTCCCAGCGGCTGCATGCTCGAGCAGTCGGACGGCACGGCATGGATGGCGAAGTACTGCCTGAACATGCTCGAGATGGCACTGAGGCTCGCCAACCACGACCACGCGTATGAGGACATGGCGCTCAAGTTCTTCGAGCACTTCGCGTCCATCGCATCTGCGATGAGCGAGTTGTGGGATGAGGAGGACGGCTTCTTCTACGACCGGATCCGGACCCCGGACGGGAAATCCGTCCCGGTGCGGGCGCGTTCCATGGTCGGCTTGCTGCCGCTGTTCGCGGCAGTGAAGCTCGATGCATCGCTATGGGACGAACTGCCGGATTTCACGGCGCGGGCGCGGTGGTTCATCGAGAACAAGCCGGCGTTGTCGGGTTACCTGAGGTACTTCCCCAACGACGGACGGCCGGAGCTGCTGTCGCTGGTCGATGGGCCACGCTTGAGGCGCGTGCTGGAGCGGATGCTGGACGAAGAGGAATTCCTGTCGCCGTACGGCCTGCGGTCACTGTCTCGCTATCACCGCGAGCATCCGCTGGCGGTCGCGCTGCCCGGGGGCGAAGCGCGTCTCGACTACGAGCCCGCGGAATCGACGAGCGGACTCTTCGGGGGTAATTCCAACTGGCGCGGTCCGGTCTGGTTCCCGCTCAATTTCCTGGCAATCGAGTCGCTGCGTCACCTGGGCGACTGCCTGGGCGAGCAATTCACGGTCGAGATGCCGACCGGGTCCGCGGTGCAGGCGAACCTCGGGCAGGTCGCCGATGAACTCGAACGTCGGTTGCTCGCGCTCTTCGTGCCCGGTGCCGACGGCTCGCGACCCGCGCAGGGGCCACGCAGCCTCTCCAGCGGCGACGCCGCGTGGGCGGACCCGCAGCTCTTCTACGAGTACTTCAACGGCGACACCGGTGAAGGTCTCGGCGCGTCGCACCAGACCGGTTGGACGGCGCTCGCCGGCGTGCTGGTGGCCGACCGTCGGAAGCGCCATGCAGGCAGGGGAAGCGACAAATGAGGGTACTGGCCATCGACGTGGGGGGGACCCACGTGAAGATCCTGGCGACCAGCCAGTCGGAGCGCCGCGAATTCGAATCCGGGTCGACGCTGACGCCGCGCCGCATGGTCACCGGCGTCCGGAAGCTCGCGCGGGACTGGCGATTTGACGTCGTGTCGATGGGCTACCCGGGACTCGTTCTGAAGGGCCGGATCGCCGCGGAGCCGTACAACCTCGCCCCGGGCTGGATCGGGTTTGACTTCCAGAGGGCCTTTGGCAGGCCGGTCAAGGTCATGAACGATGCCGCAATGCAGGCGCTCGGAAGCTACGTGACGGGAACCATGCTCTTCCTCGGACTCGGCACGGGCCTCGGGTCCGCGCTGGTCGTGGACGGACACGTGGTGCCGATGGAACTCGCGCACCTGCCGTACCGGAAGGCCACGGTCGAAGACTACGTTGGCCTGCGCGGGCTCGAGCGACTGGGCAGGAAGAAATGGCGTAAGCACGTCGCGTTCGTGGTCGAGCGCTTCGCGGCGGCGATGCACCCGGACGACATCGTGATCGGCGGCGGCAACGCGAGAAAACTCCGGAAGCTGCCCGCTGGCTGCCGGGAGGGTGACAATGCCAATGCATTCACGGGCGGGTTTCGAATCTGGGATGGTGAGGCCGGGCGGCGACGCAAGCCGCAGGCCGCGAATCGATCGGCGAAGGTGAAGTGATATGGATGAACATCGACCTGTGACCTCGCTCGCCGCCTGGGCGGCACTCGCCGCTCACCGGGACGAATTTGGCTCGGCGCACCTTAGGGACTTGTTCGCGCAGGATCCGGCTCGCGGCGATCGCATGACGCTCGATGCCGCCGGCGTCTATCTCGATTACTCGAAAAATCACGTTACCAGCGAAACCGTCAGGCTGCTGGTCGCCCTCGCGGATGAATCGGGTCTGCGCGGCCGCATCGACGCGATGTTCCGCGGCGACCGGATCAACGTAACCGAAAAGCGATCGGTGCTACACGTGGCGCTGCGGGCTCCGCGCGAGGCGTCGATCCTCGTCGATGGCGAGAACGTCGTGCCGAGTGTGCACGTAGTGCTCGACCGGATGGCCTCGTTCGCCAACCACGTGCGCGATGGGGAATGGCTCGGGTACACGGGCAGGCGCATCCGCAAGATCGTCAACATCGGCATAGGCGGGTCGGACCTCGGCCCGGTGATGGCATATGAGGCGCTGAAGCACTACAGCCAGCGGGATCTTGAATTCCGCTTCGTGTCGAACGTGGACGCAACGGATTTCGCCGAGGCGGTGCGCGACCTCGACGCTGCGGAGACATTGTTCATCGTCGCGTCGAAGACATTCACGACGCTCGAGACGATGACCAATGCCCGCTCCGCACGCGCATGGTCGCTGGCGGCGCTGGGCGGGGACCAGAAGGCGGTGGCACGGCACTTCGTCGCCGTGTCCACCAATTCGGAGGAGGTGGCCGGGTTCGGCATCGACACCGACAACATGTTCGGTTTCTGGGACTGGGTTGGCGGCCGGTACTCGATGGACTCGGCGATCGGCCTCTCGACAATGCTGGCGGTCGGGCCGGAGCACTTCCGCGCGATGCTCTCCGGCTTCCACGAGATGGACGAGCACTTCCGGAACGCGCCCTTCGAGCGCAACCTTCCGGTGCTGATGGGCATGCTGGGTGTCTGGAACAACAATTTCCTCGGGGCGCAGACGGTTGCCATCCTGCCGTACGAGCAATACCTGAAGCGTTTCCCGGCATACCTGCAGCAACTGACGATGGAGAGCAACGGCAAGTGCGTGCAGCTCGACGGCGAACCGGTTGGCTGCAGCACCGGTCCTATTTACTGGGGCGAACCGGGAACGAATGGCCAGCATTCCTTCTACCAGCTGATCCACCAGGGGACGAGACTGGTGCCCTGCGATTTCATCGCCTTCGGCCAGCCGTTGAACAAACTCGGAAATCACCACGACCTGTTGATGGCGAACGTGTTCGCCCAGGGCGAGGCGTTGGCCTTCGGCAAGACCGCGGGGGAGCTTCGGGCGGAAGGCATACCGGACTGGCTCGTGCCGCACCGGACATTCGAGGGCAATCGCCCGTCCAACACGCTGCTGCTGGAGCGGCTGACGCCCGCGGCGCTCGGACGGCTGGTGGCCCTCTACGAACATATCGTGTTCACCCAGGGCGCGATCTGGAACGTGAATCCTTTCGACCAGTGGGGGGTGGAGCTCGGCAAGGTCCTGGCGCAGCGCATCGTCCCGGAACTTGATGGCGAGACGCCGGGTCTCACACATGACAGCTCGACGAATGCCCTGATTCGCCGCTACCGAAAGTTGAGGAATTGCTGATGCAGCTCGGTATGGTCGGACTCGGACGAATGGGCGCAAACATGGTCCGGCGCCTGCTTGGAGATGGCCACGACTGCGTGGTCTACAACAGGACGCCGAAGGCGGTGGCAGAGCTCGAGGCCGAGAAGGCGATCGGAGCCGCGTCGCTCGCGGACCTGGTGAAAAAGCTCGAAAAGCCACGTGCCGTCTGGCTGATGGTCCCGGCTGCAGCAGTGGACACGACGATCGATGAACTCGCGCCGCTGCTCGACAGGGGCGACATCGTCATTGACGGTGGCAACTCTTACTACGTGGACGACCTTCGTCGCGCGAAGGCGCTTGCGGGAATGGGCATCCACTATGTGGACGTGGGTACCAGTGGCGGGGTGTGGGGCCTCGAGCGTGGCTATTGCATGATGATCGGCGGGGAGCCGGGCGTGGTGAAGCACCTCGATCCGGTGTTCGTGTCCCTTGCGCCGGGATTGGGCGGCATTGAGCGCACGCCGGGGCGCGAACAGGCGGGCGGGACGGCCGAGCAGGGCTACCTGCACTGCGGGCCAAATGGCGCCGGCCATTTCGTCAAGATGGTCCACAACGGCATTGAGTACGGAATCATGGCGGCGTATGCGGAGGGCCTGGGCATACTTGCTGCGGCAAACGTCGGCAAGCGCTCGCATGAGGTGGACGCGGAGACGACGCCGCTGCGGGATCCCGAGCATTACCAATACGACATGAACCTGCCGGACATCACCGAAGTGTGGCGTCGCGGCAGCGTGATCGCCTCCTGGCTGCTGGATCTCACGGCCAGGTCGCTGATCGAGGATCCCGCGCTGGCAAATTTCGCCGGCCGCGTTTCGGATTCGGGCGAGGGTCGCTGGACGATCAAGGCGGCCATCGACGAAGCGGTGCCTGCCCCGGTTCTCACCACGGCACTCTACGAGCGGTTCAGTTCACGCGGCGAGGCGGATTTCCAGAACCGGCTGCTGTCGGCGATGCGCTACCAGTTCGGCGGGCACCATGAGAAAGCCGCCGGAAAGTGATTGGGGCGGCGGGGGCTCAATTCCCGTGAAAGAGTCGACTTCAGACGCGCTGGTGTTCTTCGGCGCCACCGGTGACCTCGCCCACAAGAAGATCTTTCCGGCGCTGCAGGCGATGGTGAAGCGGGGGCACCTTGACGTCCCGGTGATAGGCGTGGCCCGGGCCGGTTGGACGCTGGAGCAGTTTCGCGCGCACGCGCGCGACAGTATCGAGAAGCATGGTGGAGTCGACGAGGCTGCGTTCGCGAAATTGTGCGGCCTGCTGCGGTACGTCAATGGCGACTACGACAACATCGCGACATTCGAGTCGTTGCGTGTGGCGCTGGGCGACGCCCGAAAGCCAGCGCATTACCTGGCCATCCCGCCGGTCATGTTCGGTCCAGTCGTCGAGAAGCTGGCGAGGTCGGAATGTGGCAGCGGCGCCAGGGTCATAGTCGAGAAGCCGTTCGGCATGGACCTGGCATCGGCGCAAGCGCTGAACCGGATCCTGTTCACCAGGTTCGACGAGCGATCGATCTTTCGCATCGACCACTACCTGGGTAAACGGCCAGTGCACAACATGCTTTTTTCGCGCTTCACCAACTCGCTGGTCGAGTCGTTCCTGAACCGCGATCACGTCGAAAGCGTGCAGATCACGATGGCCGAGGATTTCGGCGTGCAGGGACGCGGCGCCTTCTACGACCAGACAGGCGCGATTCGCGACGTGATCCAGAACCACCTGTTCCAGGTGCTCGCCAATCTCGCGATGGAACCGCCGGCACGCATCGACAGCGAGTCGATTCGCGACGAGAAGGTCAAGTTCCTTAAGGCCATCGAGCCGATTGCGGCAGCGGAACTGGTTCGCGGGCAGTTCCGCGGCTATCTCGATGAGCGGGGTGTCGGGAAGGATTCGCAGGTCGAGACGTTCGCCGCATTGCGGCTGCACGTGAATTCCTGGCGCTGGCAGGGGGTGCCGTTCTACATTCGAGCCGGCAAGCTGTTGCCCGTAACCTGCACCGAACTCATGGTGCGTTTGCGACGATTGCCGAAGGTATTTCCGGGTTGCGACCCGGCCCCGAACTACATTCGATTCCGGGTAAGCCCCGAGGTCGAGGCGGCATTCGGGCTCACGGTGATGGACCCTGAGGACCGGATGATCGGCCAGCAGGCTGAAATGATGCTGAGCCGCAGGCCTGCTGCCGGTGAGATGGATGCGTATGAGCGCGTCCTTACGGATGCGATGGCCGGCGACCAGACACTGTTTGCGCGCGAGGATTACATCGAGGAAGCGTGGCGCATCGTCGACCCGGTGCTGAAGCAGGCTACGCCCATTCACGTATATCGGCCGGGGTCCTGGGGGCCGCTCGAGGCCACGGCGGTGATGCCGCCAGGTGGCTGGGTGAACCCGGTCCCACGCGTTGCGGACCCTGCATG
Source organism: uncultured Gammaproteobacteria bacterium (assembly GCA_963732375.1). Taxonomy (GTDB): domain Bacteria; phylum Pseudomonadota; class Gammaproteobacteria; order Steroidobacterales; family Steroidobacteraceae; genus RPQJ01. The sequence continues at coordinate 435,176 of CAVSZE010000003.1, read as the reverse complement.
ACCCGCAGGTTCGAGGTCCTGGAAACCGCGGCGGCGGTCGCCGAGGCAGCCGCTGACTTCATCGCGGCCGAGGCAAGGTCGTGCGTCGAGGCGCGTGGCATCTTCACGCTTGCCGTGAGTGGAGGCCGGACTCCATGGCTGATGCTGCGCTCACTCGCCGGTCGGGACGTGCCGTGGGCCGGTGTGCACCTGTGGCAGGTGGACGAGAGAGTTGCGCCGGACGACGACGCAGATCGCAACCTGACGCAGCTGCACGACTCGCTGCTGGCAAGGGTGCCACTCGCGCCCGGACAGGTCCATGCAATGCCCGTGTCGGCGCCAGACCTGGAAGCCGCGGCGCGCCTGTATTCATCAACGTTGAGAGCCTTCGCCGGGGACCCACCCGTACTCGACCTCGTGCACCTCGGTCTCGGGTCCGATGGCCACACTGCGTCGCTGGTGCCCGGTGATGCTTCGCTCGATGTGACGGGCGCGGACGTTGCGCTGGCCGGACCCTACCAGGGTCGGCGACGAATGACGCTCACGTTTCCGCTGATCAACAGGTCCCGCCGGGTGCTATGGGTCGTCACCGGCGCCGACAAGGCAACGATGCTGCGGCGAATGCTCGATGGAGATCGCACCATCCCTGCCGGTCGGGTATGCCAGGACAAGGCCATCGTGCTCGCGGATCGTGCGGCAGCTGGAGTGTGACGGTAGACACTGCATTGAATATCCGGATCGCATCGATGCCTAATTTCCGCGACGCGGGCGGGCATCGCGTGGCCGGCGGCGGGATGATGCGTTCGGGCCTTCTGTACCGATCGGATCACGTCGGCGAGTTGTCTGCAGTAGAGGCTGAAGCTGTCGCGAGCCTCGGCATCAAGGTCGTTTACGACCTGCGCACCGAGGCGGAGCGGATGATGACGCCGGACGAGCGGATTTCCGGCGCGACGCAAGTGCCGCTCGACCTGATGGCAGACGATCCGCAGGCAGCGCCCGCCCAGTTGCTGCGTCTGCTCGAACATCCCAGGGTTGCCAAGGCGGCGCTGGGAAAAGGGCGGGCGGCTGCACTATTCGTCGACGGATATCGATCCATCGTAACGTTGCCGAGCGCGCGCGCAGGAATGAGCCGGCTATATCGCGGGCTGGCGGACGAGGGCGGCCTGCCTGCGTTGTGTCACTGCACGACGGGCAAGGATCGCACCGGCTGGACCTGCGCGGCATTGCAGACGCTGCTCGGCGTGCCGCAGGAAGTGGTGTTGCAGGACTTCCTTGCGAGCAACCGTTACATCGTGCCGAAGTACCAGGCGCGCATCGATGAGTTCTCCGCACGCGGTGGGGATCCTGCGCTGCTGGTGCCGGTGCTGAGCGTGTTACCGGAATATCTCCAAGCCTCGTTCGACGAAGTTCGACGGGCGTACGGGTCGATCGAGGGATACTTCAGCGAGGGCCTCGGGCTCGACGCTGGTGTCCGGCGCGCGCTGCGCGAGCGACTGGTGTCCGCTGCGGAGGGCGTGAAAGGGATCCGGTCGCAGGCGCGGTGGACATGACCTCCTGGCGCCGCTCGTTGCTGGTTGGTATCGCGCTGGCTTTTTCGGGCGCGCTGCTCTGGACGGCGCTTGCCGCGCTGCGACCGCTGCCGGAACGTACGATGACGATGGCGGCCGGGCCGGACGGCAGCGCGTACCGGAGCTACGCTGAACGATACAGAGACCTGCTCGCCAGGCAGGGCGTCACCTTGCGCCTGGTGCCGACCACCGGCGCACTCGAAAACCTGGTGAAGCTGCGCGATCCGGGGTCCGGGGTGAATGTGGCGTTCGTCGATGCGGGCGTCGCGACGCCGGATCAGTTGCCGGGACTGGAGTCGCTGGGAACCATGTTCTACGAGCCGCTGTGGGTCTTCTGCCGCTGCGACCTGCAGGGGATGGCATTCCAGGCGCTCGAGGGCCGGCACGTTTCGATCGGCCCGGACGGCAGCATTACCCGCGACCTGGCGCTGCAGTTCATGCGAATCAACGGCGTGGACCGGACAAAGGTGATTATCGAGGCATACACGCCGGAGCAGGCCGCGATCGAACTCGAGAGCGGCCTCATCGACGTTGCGATCATCGACACTGCATGGGACTCGCCCGCGGTGCGTCGCCTGCTGGCGGACCCTTCGATAGCGGCGCAGGGATTCGACCGGGCCAACGCCTACATCGTTCACTTCCCGTACCTCGCCAAGGTCGTGCTTCCAATGGGGGCGGCAAGCCTGGCGGAGAACCGCCCGCCCGCCGACCTCGTCATGCTGGCCGCGAAGGCGAGCATGATCGTGCGCAGCGATCTCCACCCGGCGCTGCAGTACCTGCTGATCGACGCTGCGATGAAGATCCATGGCGGCCCCGCCGTTTTCAACCGGGCTGGCGAGTTTCCCGCGGCGGAGATGATGGACTTCCCGTTGAGCGACGAGGCCAATCACAACTACCGCAGCGGGCCGAGCTTCCTGCGGCGTCACCTGCCGTTCTGGCTGGCCGAGCTGGTGCAGCGGCTGCTGCTGCTCGCGATACCGCTGGTTGGACTCATTTACCCGGTCAGTAAGATTGCGCCCGTCGTCTGGCGCTGGGGAATCGACCGGCGCCTGCACCGGATGTACCGGCAATTGCTGCGCCTCGAGCGTGAACTGCGCGAGGCCTCGCCGGGCCCCGAGCGCGAGAAGATCCACCAGCGCCTCGACGCCCTTGAAGCCGCTGCACTTTCAACCCGGTTGCCCGAGTCCTTCACTGCGGCGAGCTACGAGCTCAAGCAAAACATCCGTTACGTGCAGCAGCGATATCGGTCGTAGTATCGGACGGGGACATTCTCCTTTTCGTCGGCGCAGGCGCCATTTGCCTGATAGCCAGCTACCGCGAAAAGGAGAATGTCCCCGGTTCGGCTAGCACATGCCGGCTGCACACAGCCGTTCTTCCTGTTCCTTCTCGCCGAGCTTCGGGCAATGCCGGGAGACATTGCAGAGGAACGAAACGAGGTAGGGCGCATGCACGCCTAGCAGCAGCTTCCCGGTCGTGAGCAGTGCGACCGACGTGGCCCGTTCAGGATCGGCCCAGCAGAAGATATTGGCGAAGCCCAGGTGGCCAAACGCCTTCGACGTGTCGGGACCGTACAACCCGAAAGGACTAGCACCCAGCATCATGCCGGCCGAGTAGCGCAGCGGCAGCATCAGCGAGCGGTCGATCTCGGGTTTGCCGACTTCCGCGATCGCGCGTCGCACGGTCAACGGCTTGAACACCCGCACCCTGCCGAGCTTGCCGCCGTTCAGCAGGCACTGGAAGAACTGCGAGCACTCGTCGGCCGTGCCCACGCCGTTTCCCGCCGGGATCACTGCGCGGTAGTAGCGCGGGTCGTTCGATATGTTAACCGCGTGCTCGAGCGTCGATCCGATAGCACGCTTCAGGTAGAGGTTGGCGCCGGTGTTGAACCGGAAGCCTGATACGTAATTGCGCGCGACGTGGCTGAGCGCGCGACCGCGGGCTCCGAAGTCGAGCGTGGTAAGTGCCAGCGGCTCGCTGATGTTCTCGCGGAAAAAGGTTCGGAAAGCCTGTCCCGTGACCTTCTCCACCAGGTCCGCGATCACGAACCCGGACGTGAGGGCGTGGTAGGCGTGGTGGTGCCCCGGCTGCTCGGGCGCGGTCAGGTAGATGAGCCGCAGGATTTCCTTGGCGTCGAGCAGCAGTTCCGCGACGTCGAGGCCTTCGGTCGGGATCGAGGGAATGCCGGCCTTGTGGCAGAGCAGCTGGTAGATCGTGATGTCGCGCTTGCCGTTCTGGCCGAACTCAGGAACGTAGTGGCTCACCGGGTCAAGCAGGCTCAGCTCATTGCGCTCGGACAGCAGGTGCACCGTCATGGCGGCCATGGCCTTGCTTGCCGAAAACAAACACACGGGCGTGTCCGGCGTCATCGGCACGAGTTTCTGGTCCACGTCGCCCGGTCCGCCGCCCTTCGCGTAGCCGATCGCACGCTTGAGCACGACCTGCCCCTGGCGCCGCACGACGAGCGAAACGCCAGGGTGCATGCCCGTGGCGTAGATTTTCTGCACACTCTTCCAGATGGCGTCTACGCCCTCGCGCGTCATGCCGACGCGCTCGGGGTTGCGTTCCTCACCGGTTGCGATGCTGGTGACGGCAGCAAGGTCTTCCGGGATGTCCGCGCCGTCCACAAGGAGCCGGCGCAGCGGGGCGGGGACGTATTGAACGGCTGTCAGCATGATTGTTCTCCGCCATAGGACGGGGACATTCTCCTTTTCTTGCCTTCGGGAAAAGGAGAATGTCCCCTGTAATGCTGGAAATCGATCATGATTGGATGCTGTCAGAACTCGCGAGAGCCGTCACTACGATGATTGACCTATACACCGCTGCCACGCCGAACGGTCACAAGATATCCATAGCGCTTGAGGAACTGGAACTTACCTATGAGGCACACATCCTCGAGCTCTCGAAGCTCGACCAGCGGCGGCCGGAGTTCCTGAAAATCAGCCCCAACGGCCGGATTCCTGCCATCGTTGACCGCGAACTCGGCGATTTCGCGGTTTTTGAATCGGGCGCGATCCTCGTCTACCTCGCCGAGAAGACCGGGCGACTGATGCCGTCGGACGTGAAGGGTCGCTCGCTGGTGATGCAGTGGCTGATGTTCCAGATGGGCGGAATCGGCCCGATGATGGGGCAAGCCAATGTGTTCTTCAGGTACCTGCCGGAGAAGATCCAGCTCGCGATCGATCGCTACCAGGGCGAGGTTCGCCGCCTGTTCGGCGTGCTGGATGTCCGGCTAGCGGATCACGAATACCTGGCAGACGACTACTCGATCGCTGACATTGCCAACTGGGCCTGGGTGCGCACCTATCGCTGGTCGGGCGTGGACACCGCGGAATTCGAACACCTGACCCGATGGAAGGCGCTGCTCGCGTCGCGGCCCGCCTGCCAGCGCGGAATCGACGTTCCCCCGCGGCTCGTGCGGCCTGAGGAGGGCGAAAACGCTGACAAGTTCATCGAGCAGGCGCGGAAGATGGTGGAAACCGGCCACGGGGGTAAATGACGCGACCGGCCGCGGCGATACCCGCGAAAATTCCGCTTAACCCTGCTGCAGACCGCGTCCGAGCCGCAGCGTGCCACCGCACTTCAGCGTGCGCGCGCTCCCAGGATTCCGTCCACCGACCAGCGCCCCGGCCCGAATACTGCCAGGACCAGCAGCAGGCTTCCCCAGAGGTAGTGCTGGCCGAGCGCAGCCTCGAAGCCCTCGCTGAGCAGCACATGGGCATAGGACACGACCGCCATCACATTGACCACGGAGAGTCCGAGCGCCGCGTAGCGAGTCAGGAGTCCAGCGGCGAGCAGAACCGGGAACACGATCTCGCCCGATGCCCCGGTGACGGCGGCTACCACCGGCGGCAGCAGCGGCACGTGGTACTCCTCGCGGAAGAGGTACAGCGTGCTGTCCCAGCCCTGCAGCTTCACGAGGCCGGACTTGAAAAACTGCCATGGCACATAAAGGCGGATTGCGAGCAATAGTGGCGACGCGAGCCAGCCCGCGCATCTGCCTGCGAAGTCGTTGGCACGATTGATCACAGTCGCAATGCTCATGTCGGTTCCCCGCCCGTGTTCGAATTTCCTGGTACAGCCACATGGGTCACTAACCCGGCGCCGAACAGCCAAGCCAGGGTTTCACCCAGCCGTTCGATCGGAAGCGCAGACGCATCGATCGCATCCTCGAGCGTACGGTCCGCAGCCAGTTGCTCGACGAACAGGTATCGGTCGGCCGGCACGGAATGAAGAACCAGTCCGGCGGGATCCGGTGCCAGCACGACATGCTCCGGTCCGAGTGATGGGTCGACCGTCTCGCCGGACGATCCAGGCTGGTTGGCCTGCCACACCGACCAGACCGGGAAGCTAGAACTGATCGTGCGCAGACCGGGTTGCAGCGCGAGGCGGGCGCCGGCCAGTTGCTCGGGCGCGAGCCGCGCCAGCGAGTCGGCCGGGGCCGGCTGCAAGCACTCGGATACCAGCGCTTCCTCGCAGGCCCACTCGAGGCGTGCCAGGTCGGCGAGCCATGCGTAGTCGGTCCCCGCCATGCGTGTGCCGATCCACTCCGGAAAGAGCCTGCCGATCCAGTGCAGATCGCCGCTGTGCGACGGGTGATCACTTCGGTATTCCGCCGCGAGCTTCGCGAGATAGCCTTCGCCCACCCGCTGCCTGAGCACCGGATAGGTGCGCTCGAGCGCGCCGGCGAACATCGCGCGAACGTTGTTGCGGTACACCTGCACTCGCGCCGTCGGCGCGAGGCCGTCATCGACGACGCAAGCCGCGAACGCAGCGGCATCGTCGTTCGCCTGTGTGTCGCGCGCGCGAAGCGCGGAGGCGAACCGCGCCTGCAATTCGGCCAGCGACGGTGACTCAGGCAGCGAGTTCACGCGAGCGCTCCATGATGATGTCGGCCTTGCGGGCTTCTGCGACCAGCACCTCGATGGCCGGCACGTCGGTGTCCCACTCGATCAGCGTCGGCACCGGGCCGAGGCGCTTGATCGCGAGTTCATACAGCGACCAGACCTCGGCGCAGACTGTTGAGCCGTGATCGTCGATAAGCAGGTCGCGGTCCCCGACCCGGTTTCGGCGATGTCCCGCGAGGTGGATCTCCTGCACGGCCGCCGCCGGGATCACGGCGATGAATCGCTCGGCATCGAGTCCAAGGTTGACCGCGTTCACGTACAGGTTGTTCACGTCGAGCAGCAGGCCACAGCCCGATCGCTCGACCACCGCGGTGAGAAACTCCCACTCCGTCAGTCGCGAGGTGGAGTATTTGAAATATGAACTCAGGTTCTCGATGAGGATCTGCCTGCCTAGCACGTCCTGCGCCTGGGCAACTCGCGCTGCGAGCAGGTCGGCCGCTTCCTCGGTGTAGGGCAGGGGCAGCAGGTCGTTGAAGTGCTCGCCGCCGGCGTGTCCCCAGCAGGCATGTTCACTGACCAGCGCGGGCTCGAAGCGCTCGACCGCACGCTTTACGCGTGCCAGGTGTTCGGGGTCGATGGGTTCAACCGAGCCCAAGCCCAGGCCGACGCCGTGGAAGCTGAGCGGGTAGTGCGCGCGGGCGCGCTCAAGCGCATCGAGTGGCGGGCCGCCATCGTGGATATAATTTTCGGTGTGGACCTCGAGCCAGGCGGCGTCGATACGTCCCGTCGCCGCGTGCTCGTGGTGAGCGGAGCGCAATCCGATCCCGGCCCGTGCCGGGATCGGTGCGCCGGGGACCCGGCCGATGCCCGCGTCCCTCATCCCGGGTTACTTCTTCGGGGCCTCGGTGGTGCCGCCCATCTTCTCGCACTCTTCCTTGGGCATGTGCTTCCACTCGTTCGGGTCGTTGTCCGTCTTCGCCTGGCCGGCGCACGAGTGGCTGTTGCCGGCGCAGTCGTTCTTCCCGGCCTTCGCGACGCCGTAGCACTTGGCCGAGCTGCCCGTGTCGGCGGCCGAGGCGACGCCCGCGACGCCCATCGTGAGGAAGCTGCCCACGGCAGCGGCAATGGCAATTTTCTTGAGATCCATGATCTGTTCTCCGTCCTGCGTGATTGATTTGATCGACTGCGGCGCTGCGTCCGGACCCCTGCGGGCAGCAATACGCGACGCCTCGGCCAGTAGACCCGGCCGCGCGCACGATTGTTTCACGGGGTTCTGAAAAGAAAAGGGGGCCGCGAGCCGGCATTGCGCCGGCTGGCAGCCCCCAATTGAACGTGACACCCGGGATGTTCCCGGGCGCCCAGGGACTCAGAGCGGCGCGTCGCCCGGGCAGAGCCCGATCTTGTCGCCGTGGAACAGGTGCTGGTCCATGCCGGCGGGGAAGTCCACCTTCAGCGAGGTTCCGGCGCCTTTTCCGCCGGTACCGCGATGGCACACGAACACCTGGTCCAGGTCCACGCGGAAGCCCTGGTAGTAATCCGAGCCCAGCGGTGCTGCCGTGCCGACCAGCGTCTTGCCGTTCGCCGACACCTTGGCGCCCAGGAACACCCAGTTGACCGCTTCGAGGACACCCTGCGACTGCAGGAACCAGCTCAACTGCATCCATCCCAGCTGCTGCGTGTAGATCGCTCCGTCCACGGCGTAGACGCCGTTCCAGAAGTCCATCAGCGTGGACTCACCGGTGATGACCCGCGCGTCGTTCGAGATCGAGTAGGCCAGCGTCTTGCGGGTCCTGCAGACGTCTTGCCCTTCGTCCCAGCTGTAAAAGCAGACCGGAGTCTTGTCACCGCCCAGGTTGCGCGTGCCGCTGCGTACATGCCAGATGTACGAATCATTGAGGTCGGGTCCCGCATCGATGCCGACGGCCGTGGTGCCTGCGGAGTTCACGGCCATCGTCTCGCCAACGGATCCGTCGGGGTTGTACTCGCTGACGCTCTTCGGCTCGCGCAGCAGCATCTGCTCCTTGCCCTGCCAGATCGAGCCGGCGCGGTACGGGTACCCGGTGGCAGAATCCTGCCAGCCGACCACGACGCGGCCGTCGCCGGACACCGCGTTCGCGCGCGCCGGGTCGGTGCCGACTTTCGACAGCAGCTGGATGCCGGTCTTCGCGGTCCACTTGTAGGCATAGACGTTTTTGCAATCCTTGAAGGCCAGGCCAACTGCAGTGGAGCCGTCGGTCGAGAGGTCGAAAATCGACGTGTGAAAGATGTCGCAGCCGGGCCACTTTTCGCTCGCTGCGCTGGTGATGCGCCGCCAGCCGCCTTCCTTGGTCCACAGCGCTGCCCGTTCCTGCACCACGGTCCCCCAGCCGGTCGTGACCTCGGGTCCGGCGATCGTGCCGCCTACGACGCGGCCATCGCCCGAAAGCGCAATGTTGACACCGCTACCGCCGATGTAGGTGACATCGCCGGTCTCCTCGAAGGACTGCTTGTCCCACAGCCAGTACGGCGACTCATTGGACGGCGCGTACAGGCCGGCGATCTTCTTCCCGTCGTCGGAGACCGCGCTCGGCAGGACGTAGGGGATGTGGGTGAAGGTCGGCGCGCGCATGATGCCGTTCACGGCAATCGTGATCTCGCGGGTCTCGCCGACGCCCAGCGTGATCGGCGTCGACGCGCATGCGTCGTCCTTGGTCGCGTCGCCGCTCTCGCCGGAATTCCAGTATTCCTCGGGGCCGAGCAGCAGTGCCTTCGGCGTGCTGAAAGCACCGGCCTGCAGCTGGTCGATGTAGACGACGTAGCTCGCGCCCGGCACCAGTCCAGTCATCTCGAAGCTGCCGTCCGGACCAAGCAGGCCCTGGGTCGCATCACCCGTTATCCGGGATATCGCCCCGTCGAGCGGCGTATCCACGCGGCGCGCGATGACGTTGATGCCGGTCAGCTGGCTCTTGCCGTCCTTGGCGACCACGACACCCTTGAGCGTGCCGGTGTTTGAGGCATAGCCTGCGGCGGGGTAGATGGACGACAGCGCCGCCATGTCGTCGGCGTCATCCAGGACCTTGGCCATCTCGGGGCTGTTGTAGGTCGGGCTGTCCGGCCAAGGATCGATGATCGGGTACATGGTCTCGACCTGGTTCGCGGCCGGATAGGAATCGACTACCGGGCTGCACTGGTCCGGGCCCGCCTGTTCGCGACCTCCCGCGTAGTTGGACCACGCGTTGGGATTGTTGGCGGCATAGAACCCGTTGGTCTGGGTGTGCGCGAGGTTGATCGCATGGCCGAACTCGTGGGTCACGACGCCGGACACCTGGTCGGTGCTCGTGGCATTCAGGAACGAGCCGCCGATGATCAGCCAGCCCTCGACGATCTGAGTCTCGTCGCTGTCCGAGAGGTACTCCGGCGAGGCGATGCCCAGGATGCCGTAGCCGTCGCCGCCGGTCAGCTCCATTATCACCGAGTTGTCCGCGTCGTAGATCACCTGTATGCCGCCGCCGTTGTAGGCGCCGATGTAGTCGATCACGTTGGCTCCGGTTATGTCGACCGGGGAGCGGCCCGCGATCCTGGCGCGGAAGCTCGAGGTCGGCACGTGAGACCACTGGTATACCGTGTTGGCCACCAGGTCGTCGCCCGCCTTCTGGTCGAGGACCGGATACACTGGGTTGCCGCTTTCGTCCAGCACGCACTCCCAGGTGTCCGGGTTCACTACGCAGTTCGCGCCCACGTTGAGCGGGCCCTTGTCGAGGTATACCTTGACCGTGCCTTTCCAGTGAGCCGGCTTCATCGCCCCGTCGCTTGCGACGACGTACAGCGGGCCTCCGGCGAGAGCGTGGCCTGCGAAGGCGCACGACGCTGCGACGGCGAGCAGGGCGCCGCGCAAAATGCGGGCGGGGTTACGATCAATGCGTCGCATTGGCAATGCTCCCGTTCTTGACCCAGTTGCCCTGTACCGCACGATGCAGGAACTTGCGCAGCGTCGCGGCGTCCACCGGGCCCTTCTTCGTGTCGAACATCTTCTGCTCGGCGCTGTCGAGAAGGCCGCGGTTGACCTTCACGTCCTTGAAGAGCGTGGCGTTCTCGTAGCTGTTCATCGCCACGCCGTTCGCGAGACTCAGCTTGCCGTGCCCGAGTCCGACGGTGGTCTGCAGCCCCGTCACCCTGGCCTTCGGGTACATGAACACGATTGCCGTCTCGTTCTTGCGCCACTTCGGCCAGCCGGTCGGGCGACCGAGATAGACGCGGCCGTCGGCGAGCTTGCGCGGCTTGTCGAGGCCCAGTTGCCGGAATGTATAGGTGCCGGCCTGTGGTCCACGGATCGTATCGGACACCTTGATGGTTACTTCCGTGAATGGAAGACCGCGGGTGTCGAACCCGTCCGTCACGGACTGCACCTGTCCCGCAACGATCGTGCCGGAGTGTGCGAGCAGGTCCACGACGGTCATCGGAATGACGCTGGTCGCGTGCCCTGGTGCGCTGGCAACCAACAGTGCCAGCGTTGCGAGGAGGGTGCGCGCGATGCTGCGCGACCGTCCAGGGAGAGTGATCGAACCCATATCGGAGTGCCCTCATTGGCAGGAAAACGGACCCCGCCCGGCACCGGACCGGGCTGGAGAGGCCGCGAGAATGGCGAACCAGGTCACGGTTTCCAAGCGTCTCGAGGGGTGGGTCGGTGAAAAATCCCCACCCCCCTCCACGCCGTGCTTGACGTGTGGGCCACGCGTTGATCACAGGCCGGATGGTCGTGTGCCTGGTGCGTCGCGGGCTTCCACGACCCACTGCGTCCGCCCAATCCGTTACGATTCCCCATCATCGGACCGAAACACCGGAGACACTTCAATGCGTCGCTCGATCATGTCGGGATTGGCAGGCACGTTGCTCGCCTCGGCCCTCCTCGCGCTGGCCGGTTGCGGCGGCAAGCAGGCTCCCGACCAGCAGGCTGCCGTGGTTCCCGCGGGCCCGCCGCCAGCGCCTACGCTGGAGCAACTCAAGGGCGCGACGGTGTCGGGCGTGTTCGACCAGGCCGTGACACTCACTGACGGGAAATACGACGGTCCGCCGCCAGCGGCAGGAGCTGCATCCCACCCGACGCTGACGCTCTGGGAGCCAGCCGTCGTGTTCGGCGACCTGGACGGCGCACCCGGCAATGAGGCCGTCGCGATGCTGAGCTCGAACAGTGGCGGTAGCGGGGAGTTCGTGTACGTGGCGGCGTTCGGTGTTCGAGACGGCAAGCTCGAAAACCTGGCTACTGCGGAGGTCGGCGATCGGACGAAGCTGCAGAATCTCTGGCTGCAGGGCGGCAAGGTGGTGATGGACGTGGTGGAGGCGGGCCCCGCCGACCCGGCCTGCTGCCCGACGCAGCTGGCGCGCAAGACCTACGCGTTCGAGGGCGGCGCGCTGAAGCAGACGAAGAGCGACGTCCTTGGCGTGCTCACCGTGAGTACGCTCTCGGCCAGCGAATGGCAGCTCGTCTCGACCGACGGCCAGCCGCTGCCCGCCGACACGAAGCCGCCGGTGATCCACATCGACCGCGATGGCATTCGCGGATTTGCCGGGTGCAACCGCTTCACGGCGTCGCTGAAGGAGACGGCATCCGGCGTGATCGTGGTCGGCCCGGCCGCGGCGACACGCATGGCCTGCCCGGGTCCGGAGATGGACCTCGAGCAGAAGTTCCTGGCGCAACTCGGCAAGGTGAACGGCTACACGTTCCTGGCCGGACGGCTGGCACTCACATGGTCCGGAAAGGACGGCAGCGGCCTGATGTTGTTCGCCAAGTAGCGCGGCGGGCGTCGCCGCGCCAGTAGTGCGCGCGCCGCGACGCTTCGACTACGGGCAGGCTCGAGCTCAGGCGGCCAGCAGGTCCTCCGCGGTCAGCTGCGAGGCATTGCGCCCGCCGGCGTACTGCGTCAGCCCCACTTTTTCGTAGTGCGCGCGTATGCGTGGCGAGAAGATGCCGATGTATTCCAGGTTGGGGACCAGCCGGCGGAACATCGTCTGCCTGAATTGCGTGAGGAAGGGCGACTCGGACATTACCCGGTCCCAGTCCGAACGCTTCATCAACCCCGCGAACCACTCGTCGTAGATCTCGTGCGCGAGGAAGCGGTCGCGCATCAGGCAGGCCACCTCGAATGTCCAGTCCTCCCGCTCGCGCAGCTCTCTCGGTTCGAGCTCGGCGAAGTGACGCTTCAGTGCCAGCACGCCGTAGTGCACGTGGCGCGCCTCGTCCTGGATCACGTAACGTAGCATTTCCTTCAGCAGCGGCTCGCGCGTCACCTGGTACATGGTTCCGAAGGCGCCGAGCGCGAGGCCCTCGATCATGATCTGCATGCCGAGGAACTTCATGTCCCAGCGGGAATCGCGCATCAGCGCGTCCATGATCGTGAACAGGTTGTCGTTCACCTGGTAGAGCTTGCCAAGCTTGGTCTCGAGGTAGCGCAGGAAGACTTCGAGGTGGCGGGCCTCGTCCATGACCTGCGTGGCGCCGTAGAACTTTCCATCGACCCAGTGCACGCTCTCGGTCACCTGCGCCGAGGCGTAGAGCGCGCCCTGTTCACCGTGCATGAACTGGCTCAGCAGCCAGCTCGAGAAGTCATGCACGAAACGCAGTTGCTCGTTGCGGTCCAGCCGGATGCCGTGCGCGGCGAGCCCCTCCAGCGGGGCGAGTTCCAGCGGAAGCACCGGGCGCTCTGTGTTGTGCGGGTCCACGTCGGTGGACCAGTCGAGCTGCCTGTCCCCGTCCCACTGGTTCTGCACCGCGCGCCGGTAGAGCTCGTACATCTCGGGGTAGTCGCCCTGGTAGCGGAAATCGAACCACGCCTCGTGCGAAGCGCGCATGCCGACGGGCTCGCCCTGCTTGCCTTCCTTCAGCAGGAAGCCGCGCGCCACGGACGGCGCAAGGCCGACCAGGACCTGCTTGTTCTCGACGCGGGTCGCGATCTTCATCGCGTCGAAGACGTCGCGCACCCGGCGGGCGGCGGGACTCGGCATGGCATCAAGTGCGCGATCTGGCAGCATCGGTGTTGTCTCTCTGGTATCGGTCGTGGTCGGCGTTCAGTGGTTCTCGATGGTCACGCTGCCGTCCGCGTAGCTGCAGCACGCGAGGATGTAGCCGTCCTCGCGTTCGCGGTCGGTGAGGCAGTTCGGTTCGCTGGTGACGACGTTGCCGCTGGATTTCCGGACCCTGCAGGCGCCGCAGCCGCCCATCGTGCAGCTGTGCGGGAGGTCGACGCCGGCGTCGATGCCCGCTTGCAGGATCGTCTGGCCGGGCTGGGCCGTGACGCGCTTGCCGCTGGCGGCGAAAGTGACTTCGGCCGCGAGAGTGGGCAACACCTTTGCGACGCTCGCATAAGCGAAACGCTCAGTTCGGATGCATTCGGATGCGACGCCCGCGCCCAGGAGCGCCTCGCAGACGCCGCGCATCATCGGTTCCGGGCCGCAGACGTAATACGCATCGGCGCGAACCTCTCCGAGCGCCTCGAGCACGCGACTGCCGTCGAGTGCTCCGCTGATGCCGGTCCAGCCCGCCGGCGGCGTGTCCAGTGCCTGGTGCGCGACGAGGCGCGGGGCATGCGCTGCTTCGAGCTCCGCGATTCTCTCGCGAAAGATGATTTCGTCCTCCGAGCGATTGCCGCAGAGCAGGACCGCGCGGCTCGCGGGTTCCTCGCGCAGCAGCAATTCGACCAGGCTCATCAGCGGCGTCACACCGACGCCCCCGGCGACGAACGCCACGAGGCGCGAGGCGGCCGGGTCTGTTGCCAGCGTGAATTCGCCCGCAGGATCGGTGGCGAGAAGCGTGTCGCCAGCGCTCACCGTCTCGTGGAGATGGCGCGAGACCAGTCCACCGGGCGTGCACCGGACCGTGACCGATGGCCGCACATGGGGCCCAGGTGCCGATGAGAACGAGTAGCAGCGCCGGTGTGTCACGCCGCCGATGTTGACCAGCAGCGTCAGGTGCTGGCCGGCGTGAAAGTGAAGAGGGGAGGCGGCGTCACCGGGTTCGAGCACGTAGGTGCGTACCGTGGGCGTCTCCTGGATCACCTCCACAACGCGCAACCTGCGCGGCGCATGCGACCGTTGCGTTCCCCAGCGTGCGCTGGGACTGCGGAGTTCGAATGTCGCGGCTGGCTCGGAGAACCAGCCGCGCACGAATGCGGTGACGGCGGACATGTGCAGCGTCTCAATTCAAAGTGTATATAAACACTATACACAGAATCGAATAATCGCAAGTGGCTTGCGCCGGGGCGGGGTTGCGTGGATTCAGGGCGAGTCAGCGCCTGGTCGGCGCGGCGCTGCCGCCTGCTTCGATCAGGAACTGTCGCAGGCGCTTGCGGTGCATGGCTGCGAGCAGGCGCCCGATGATCGGGGCCGCCTGCTTGACGATCTTCGAGACCTCATCGACCGGGGCGCCTTCGTAGGCGCGCATCGCGAACTGCGCCTCGCGAACCACCAGTTGCTCCATCGCCTGGTCGTAGATCATGAATTCCGCGGGCGAGACCCCGCGGTCGGGCCCGAGGCCGGATTCCTTGAATTGCGCCCAGCACTCGAGGATCACCGCGTCGTCCGCAGTGACAGTACCCGTCGCGGCCGAACCGTGCACGCGGACGAGGGAGGCATCCACCAGGACCCGCAGTTCGTCGCGCGACACGCGCGCGGGCACGAAATCGGCGACCGGCACGGTCGGGCGCTGCTGCGCGTCCGCCCATCCGCCGAGCGTCGCCCTGACACGGCGGACGAGGTCTTCCTGTTCCGGCGTGAACCGCTCCCCGTTGCTCTCGTCGAGCACCGCGCGGATGGCCTTCAATGGCAGGAACTGCTGCTCCTGCAGTTCACGGATGCGGCGCAGGCGCTCGAGGTGCTGTGCCGGATAAAGGGCCGTGTTGCGGCCGGTCTTCAGCGGGCGCGGCAGCAGTCCCTGCTGGATGTAGAAGTGAATCGTCTCACGGGGCAGGCCGCTGTGGCGGACGAGGTCGCGCATCCGGAGTTGCGGCTCCGGCTCTGTCATGGCTTCGCGGTCGCGCGTGGGACCGGCCGACTTGCCGGTGCGTGTTCGGACCGGCTGGCGCCGCTTGGCAGGGGTTTTCATGTCGAGTGACACTATACACTCGACCGCAACCTGCCTCCGCCGCCCGACCGCAGCGGGCCTGCGCTGCCTCAGCTGCCCTGCTGCTTGCCCCGTGACATGACCGCCTCCCGCGTCGATGCGAATGCCGACGGGTCCACGCGCGCGGTCGCCGCCTTGCTGATTCGACCTTCCAGCGCGAGACCGTCCGCGAGCGTTCCGTCGAGGCCACCGACGATCAGGCTGCGCACGTCCGCGAGCGTGGCGCGGTCGCAGCTGGCGATTTCGGCCGCGAGTCTCGCGCAGTAGGTCATCAACTCCCCGGGCGGCAGCACCTCCAGCACCAGCCCCCAGGCCTTCGCAGTCACGGCATCGACGAAGTTGCCCGTGAAGCTCATATAACGCGCCCGCACCGGACCGATCATCCGGGGCAGCAGTTGCGACATGCCCCAGCCAGGCACGATGCCGACTCGCGCGTGCGTATCCGCGAACTTCGCCGCGGTCGAGGCGACCAGGATGTCGCAGTTGATGGCGAGTTCCAGCCCGCCGGTGATGGCGAATCCGTTGACTGCGGCGATCGAAGGCTTGCCAAGCCCGCGCATCGCTCGACTGATCGGTGCATCGGGGCCGAGTTCCGAGGCCGTCAGCGGCGCAGTCTCGAGTTCCTTCAGGTCCACGCCGGCCGTGAACGCTCTTTCACCGGCACCCGTGATGATGACGACCGCCACGCGATCGTCTGCGGCCAGTTCGTCTACCGCGGCGACAAATCGCCGCCGTAGCTCGGCCGAGAGTGCGTTCATCTGGCGCGGCCGGTTCAACGTAAGCGTGGCAATGCCGTCGCGAACGTCGGTGATGAGGATGTCTTCGGTCACGGAGGTGCTCCATCTTGCGAGTCGGGTCGGCCGGGTCTGCGTCCTGCCGGGCCCGGACAAGGGACTTCGGGAGCCGGGCTGCGGATCCGGGCCTGCCGAGCTTGGATCGTGAAACCGCGCCTGTCGAGTGGCCAGATGAGTCTCGCCGCGCAGCGGGCAGTCGGCATACACTCTGGGGGCCGCGCCGTTGACTGGCGCAAGGAGTATTCGTGATGCGGACTCATGTCGTTTCGTCGCTGGTGCTCGGTGTCGCACCCGTGATTTTCGTTTGCGGAATGGCCGTGGCCAAGCAGGCGCCCGCGGCGGGCGCAGACAAGTGGTATTCGGTCGCAACCTCCGACAGCGAGGTGGCATTCGTCAACACGAATTCCATCAAGCAGGTCGGTACGACCGTCGAGGTCAAGGTGAAGGAGAATTTCACCGCGCCGAGGCCGGCCGCCAAGGCTGGCAAGAGTTTTCTGTCGATGCGCACCCTTTATCGGGTCGATTGCGCCTCGCGAAAGATCGCGATGTCGAAGAACGAGGCCTTCTCGGGCAGCGACCTGCAGGGCGACGTGGTGCAGAAGGCGTCGCGCAACGACCGCAACCTGATCTGGATGGACGCGCCACCCGCCAGCGTCTTCTTCGAGATCGTCACCTATACCTGCAGGCACCCGCCGCAGCCTGCTTCGGCGGGATGACAGCGGGACGTGCGCGTTCCGTCGCTGCAGGTGACGGCGGCGGACTGGCGCCGGCCTGACGTAAGGAAGCCTTGATGGGGCCGGCCTCGCTCACCCGCTTTGCATGGTTGTCGATCGCAGCTGCGATCGTCACGATGCTGCTGAAGACGGCGGCCTGGCGGCTGACGGGTTCCGTCGGCCTGCTGTCCGACGCGCTCGAGTCGCTGGTGAATCTCGCCGGTGCGCTGATGGCGTTGACGATGCTGAGCATCGCCGCCCGGCCGCCCGACGAGGATCACCCGTACGGTCACGGCAAGGCGGAGTACTTTTCCGCGGGCGTGGAGGGTACGTTGATCGTCGTCGCGGCGATCAGCATCGCAGTCGCCGCAGTTGATCGGCTCCTTCATCCCCGCGCGCTGGAGCAGGTGGGGCTGGGCCTTGCGGTTTCGGTGGTGGCGGCGCTGATAAACCTTGGCGTCGCACTCGTGCTGCTGCGCGCTGCACGCGCGCACCGCTCGGTGACGCTCCATGCCAGCGCACATCACCTGCTCACGGACGTCTGGACGTCCGCCGGGGTGCTGGTGGGTGTGATTGCGGTCGCCGTGACGGGCTGGAACCGGCTCGATCCGGTGGTTGCGATCGCGGTTGCCGTCAATATCGTCTGGACCGGCAGTCGCATCGTGATGTCTTCGGTCGCCGGGCTGATGGATGCCTCACTGCCGGTCAGCGAAATCCAGTTGCTGCGGCAGGTCCTCGACCGTTACGCGTCGGACGGCATCGAGTACCACGCGCTCAAGACCCGGCAGGCCGGAGCACGGCGGTTCGTGTCGCTGCACGTGCTGGTTCCGCCCGAGTGGTCCGTGCAGCGGGGACATGATGAACTGGAACGCATCGAGGCGGACATCCGTCGCGCGTTGCCGCCGGTGACCGTATTCACGCACCTTGAACCGCAGGGCGATCCACTCGCGATGGACGACAACGACCTGCACCGCGACGAATCGCCCTGAGGCCGCCGAAGACGAGGAGATGAGCATGTCCGTGAACATCGAAGCCCTCAGGACACCTGACGACCGGTTTGCCGGACTGCCGGGCTATGCGTTTGTGCCGCATTACCTGGACGACCTGCCGGGCTACCAGGGGCTGCGACTGCACTATGTCGACGAGCAGTCGCCGCCACCGAGTGGACGCACGGTGTTGTGCCTGCACGGCCAGCCGACCTGGAGCTACCTGTACCGCAAGATGATCCCGGTGTTCACGGCTGCCGGTCATCGCGTCGTTGCGCCCGACCTGTTCGGCTTCGGCCGTTCGGACAAGCCGGTGGACGACGCGGTCTACACGTTCAATTTTCATCGCTCGATGCTGATGCGTTTCATCGAAAGGCTGGACCTCCAGCGCGTGACCCTCGTCGTGCAGGACTGGGGCGGGCTGCTCGGGCTCACGCTGCCGGTGGAGTACCCGGAGCGCATCGACCGCCTGGTCGTCATGAACACGGGCCTCGGCATCGGTCGCTCGCCCGGCCCCGGATTCGACGCGTGGAGGGCGTTCGTCGCATCGAAACCCGACTTCGACATCGCCGGGATGATGAAGCGGTCGGTGCCGGGCATGTCGGACGAGGAGGCCGCTGCCTACGCTGCGCCGTTTCCCGACGCGCGGTACCGTGCGGGCGCGCGCCGTTTCCCGGCGATCGTGCCGGTCACGCCGGACATGGAAGGCGTGGACCACTCGCTGCGCGCCGCGCAGTTCCTGCGCGAGGACTGGAAAGGCCGCACGTTCATGGCGATCGGCATGCAGGACCCGGTGCTGGGTCCACCCGTGATGCACGCGCTGGCGAAGTCGATCCGAAATTGCCCCGCACCGCTCGAGTTGCCCGAGGCCGGGCACTTCGTGCAGGAGCATGGTCGAATCGTCGCCGAGCGCGCATTGGCATCGTTCGGCGACGACTGAGCAGTCAGGACCCTTTTCTACAAGCGCTCAGAATTCGTATTCGAGCAGGAAGCGCACGGTCGTGTCCGGCGCCACGTCCGTCAGTCCAAACAGCATCCCGAGTTCGTACTTGATTGCACCATTGGCAGTGCGGAACTTGCCGAACATGGCAGGGCCGAGTTGCTGTTCGTGGTCGTCGATGGAGCCGAACTCACCCCATTCGCCGAGGCCGCCGTACATCTCGATGCCGGGCTCGAAGCGCTCGTCGAGGCGGTATCGATACTGCCAGCGGTACGTCATCTCGAGGTCGGCACCGCTCTCCAATGCCTGTTCGAAGACCAGGTTCACCCGTACTTGGTTCTGGCCGAAGTCTTTCTGGCCCAGCAGTCCGATCTCGACGGCGTTTGCCCCGCCATCTTCGAGCGAGTACACGTATTCGGCGAGCAGGCCGAAGTCCATCCAGTACTTGCCCTGTTCGGTGAGCTGGAAGATGTTCTCGGACGCGATCTCCGTCGCATCAATGCTCTCGCCCGGCGCCCGTTCGTACTTGACCAGCAGTTCCGTAAGCCACCAGGCAGTCGGTGCCCACTCGACTTCGGCCTTGTAGGCCTGGGCGCCGTCGATCGACTTGCTGTCGTCGAAGTCGTAATGGCCTCGCAGTGCCACGGCAATCTCGCCTTGCTCGACCAGCGGGGAGTACACGACGTGCGACGCTCGCGATTCGGTCGGGTGCACCACGAGGACGAGCGTCGCGATCGTCGCCGGTAGCGCAGCGGCGGTCCGCGGCGGTGACACGCGGCGATTGACCACGCGTGAGAGCGTCGTGATTCCCACCAGTGTCGCCGCGAATGCCAGCACCTGCATTGCGCTCGGGCGGTCGTCGTAGCCGACCAGCACCTGCAGCAGTTGCCCGATCGGGCCGTGCTCGGGCAGCCAGGATGAGCTGTCCCAAAGGGGATCCACGATTCCGGGCAGCACGCCGGCCTGCACCAGCAACGCGGCGGACTGACCGGCCATTCCGGCCGCGAGCAGGATGATCAACCAGCCGGTAACCGAGAACAGCCGGTGTGTCGGGATGCGCAGCAGGCCGAAGTACATCAACGCACCGGCCGCGACGCCCGTTGCCAGGCCGACCATCGAGCCGGCGAGCAACGTGCGGGAGTCGGCGCCGCCGGCCGCGATGCCGTAGAGGAACAGCACCACTTCCGAGCCCTCGCGCAACACGGCCAGGCCGACCACCAGCGCGAGCAGGCGGAGTGGGCGCGCGCCGGTGCGGACGTCCTTGCCGACCGACTTCATGTCGCGTGCTATTTCGGCGCCGTGCTTCTGCATCCAAACGCTGTGCCATGCCAGCATCAGGACCGCGAGCCCGAGGATCGTCGCGTTCAGGAGCTCCTGGCCGATGCCCTCGAATGCCGAAGCGATGGATTCCGCTCCGCCCGCGACGACCATCGACAGGACCGCACCGGCCAGCACGCCTCCGGTGATCCAGGCGCGACTCCCGGCAAGCCCTCGTGTTGCCGCGAGCACTATGCCGATGACGAGGGCCGCTTCGAGCACTTCACGAAATACGATGACCGCAGAACCGAGCATGACTCACCTCGCGACCAGCCAGCCACGGGCGGTGGCCATGTTGAATTCGCCGAAGAACTCGTACCGGCCGGGCTTGAGGGGCCCGATGAACAGCACGATCTTTCCGTTGCCGGCCACGATTTTTTCGCGATTCAGGGCGTAGCTTTCGAACTCTTCGGGAGTTGGGTCATGGTTTTCGACGACCAGGTGGATCTTCTGGCCCGCCGGCACCTCGAGTTCCGTCGGCGTGAACTTGTGATCCTTGATGACAAGGCTGAATTCGGGGGGTGCAGCCTGCGCCACTGGATGCATGAGGGCGGCGAGAGAAAGAGTCGCGGCAAGCCTGGTTGGCAGGGTTGGTCGGTTCATGAGATGCGCCGAGGTTGTTGCTGGATGGTCAGGAATATATACGAATGAGAATTATTCGCAATAAGAAAAGACAACGGTGACGCTAGACCCCGTTCAGAATAGGAATTCACCACGATGACGGGGATCGGGAGCCGGCGATGAAACACCGAGAAATGGATTTCCCGGGCTGCGGCGACACGAACCTCTACGGTCAGGCGTGGCTGCCCGACGGCCCCGCACGCGCGGTGATCGTCATCTCGCACGGACTGGGCGAACACGGTGGTCGCTACGCCGAGTTGGCGAGCCAACTGGTGGAGAAGGGGTTTGCCGTCTATGCGCTCGATCACCGCGGGCACGGCCGGTCTGGCGGTCCACGGGCAAATATCGAGCGATTCGACTACGTCGTTTCAGACCTGGGCACGTTTCTCGGGCGGGCGCAGCGTCAGCATCCGGGAATGCCGGTAATCCTGCTGGGCCACAGCATGGGCGGTGCGATCGCGCTGGGATGCGCCCTCAAGTACGAAGATGCCCTGCGCGCACTAGTGCTGTCGGCGCCCGCGCTGGCGGTCGCGGAGGAGCCGTCCCTTTTCAAGCGGCTCACCGTGAAGGCGCTATCGTCGCTGAGGCCGGATGCTGGTGTGTTGAAGATTCCGGCTAGGGCGATCAGCCGCGATTCGGGCGTCGTTCGCGCATACGAGTCCGATCCAATGGTGTTTCACGGTGCCATCCCGGCACGCACTGTGGAGGAACTCCTCGTGGCCATGCTCACGCTGCAGCAGAGAGCGCACGAGTTACGCCTGCCGATACTGATTCAGCATGGTTCTGCCGACGAACTGGTGCCGCTCGCCTCGGCACATCCGGTTTACGAGCACCTGGGCCTGGAGAAACGGCGCACGATACGGATCTACAACGGCCTGTATCACGAGATCTACAACGAGCCCGAACGGGAGCGCGTAATCGGCGACCTCGTGTCCTGGCTCGCGGTCTAGCGCGGGGAGAAGCTGCGACACCGCCGCGCGCCGGGCGCGCACCGGCGCTCATGCGTCGTCGCGGCCGGCGCGGAGCAGTTGTTGCGTTTCGGACTCGACCATGCGGGCACCCTCGTCGAGCAGGTATTCGCGAAAGGCGGCCGCGGCCGGCGGCAGCCAGCGCTCCGGGTGATGCACCACGTACCAGGTCCGCACGATCGGCGTGTGCTCCACGTCGAGCCGCACCAGCGCACCGGTCTTCAATTCCAGGAACAGCGTATGCGCTGACGTGAGGCTGATCCCCAGCTGGCTCATCACGGCGTGCTTCGCCATCTCGTTTCCGCTGACGGTGATCCGCTCGCGCGGCGTGATTCGATGCATGCCGAGGAAGTTGTCCAGCATTGCGCGGGTGCCCGATCCCAGCTCGCGCTGGACGATGCATTCGTGGCGAAGCTCGATCGGAGGGATACCGCGCTCGCCCGCGAGCGGGTGCCCGGGCCAGGCGATCACCACGTGCGGATTGCTGGCGAACGGCTCGCGCGCGAGGGAGTCGCCGACCGGCTTCGCACCCTCAGCCAGCGCCTCCGGTCCGCGGCCCATCAAGGCGATGTCTACCTCGCCGTCCTTCACGCGGCGCGCCAGCTCGGCACGGGTCGAGACCGCCATGTGGACCGCAATACCGGGAGCGCGCCTGCGGAATTCAGCCAGCAACGGAGGGAGGATGTGCGTGCCGGTTGCAAGGATGCCGAGGTGCAGCGTGCCGTCGTCGCGCTTGCGCAGCGCGTCCATGTCCTTCGCGAGCACGGCGAGCCGAGTGTGCACGTCGTTTGCAGCCGCAAGCGCGCGTTCTCCTGCGGCCGTCATTCGCAGCCGTCGCCCGATGCGGTCGAAAACAGGTGCTCCCAGCACCTTCTCCAGTTGCTGGACCTGCTGCGTGACCGCAGGGCCCGTCATGAACAACTGACGCGCCGCGGCGGCCATCGAACCCGTGTCCGAGACGGCTTTCAGGACCTCCAGTTGGCGTAGGCTGAGGTGTCGCGGATCCATAAGCAATACTTATAGGATAAGCAATAAATACTAAGTAGCAATTATCGATAGGTCAAATTACATTGGATCCGGGCCGCGAAACCTGCGGCAAGGAGACGGTTCGATGCCAAACAAGGCCAGCATTCCAGGCGCGGGCAATGACCAGCGCGCGACCGGCAATACCGCGACCCGCTACAAGGCAGGGGTCCTGAAATACAAGGAGATGGGGTACTGGGTCGCAGGCTACGAGCCGAAGGACACCGACCTGATCGCTGTCTTCCGGATTACGCCCCAGGAGGGCGTGGACCCGGAGGAGGCCGCGGCAGCCGTCGCGGGCGAGTCCTCGACAGCGACCTGGACCGTCGTGTGGACCGACCGCCTCACAGCCTGCGAGAACTATCGCGCCAAGGCATACGAGGTACAGCCGGTGCCGGGCATCGAAGGCCAGTACTTTGCCTGGATCGCCTACGAGCTCGACCTCTTCGAGGAGGGTTCGATCGCGAACCTCACCGCTTCGATCATCGGCAACGTGTTCAGTTTCAAGCCATTGAAGGCCGCGCGCCTCGAGGACATGCGTTTCCCGGTCGCGTACGTGAAGACTTTCCGCGGACCGCCGACCGGCATCGTCGTCGAGCGTGAGCGCCTCGACAAGTACGGCCGGCCACTGCTCGGCGCGACCATCAAGCCGAAGCTCGGGCTCTCCGGAAAGAACTACGGCCGCGTGGTCTACGAGGGCCTGCTCGGTGGGCTCGACTTCACCAAGGACGACGAGAACATCAACTCGCAGCCCTTCATGCACTGGCGGGATCGCTTCGGCTTCTGCATGGAGGCCGTGATGAAAGCACAGGCGGCGAGCGGCGAGATCAAGGGCCACTACCTGAACATCACGGCCGGCACGATGGAAGAAATGTACCGGCGTGCCGAGTTCGCGAAGGAACTGGGTTCGGTGATCGTGATGGTGGACCTGGTCATCGGCTGGACCGCGATCCAGTCGATGTCGAACTGGTCGCGCGACAACGACATGATTCTGCACATGCACCGCGCCGGTCACGGCACCTACACGCGACAGAAGAACCACGGCGTCTCGTTCCGCGTGATCGCCAAATGGCTCAGGCTCGCGGGCGTCGATCACCTGCACGCGGGAACCGCAGTCGGCAAGCTCGAGGGCGACCCGATGACGGTGCAGGGCTACTACAACGTCTGCCGCGACTCGTACACGAAACAGGATTTTCCGCGTGGTATCTTCTTCGATCAGGACTGGGCGGGACTGCGCAAGGTCATGCCGGTCGCCTCCGGCGGCATCCACGCCGGGCAGATGCACCAGCTGATCGACCTGTTCGGCGACGACGTGGTGCTGCAGTTCGGCGGCGGCACGATCGGCCACCCGGACGGCATCCAGGCGGGCGCCACCGCGAACCGGGTCGCGCTCGAGACCATGGTGCTTGCGCGCAACGAGGGCCGCGACATCAAGAACGAGGGTCCGGAGATCCTCGCGACGGCTGCGAAGACCTGCAAGCCGCTTGCTGCTGCACTGATGACATGGAAAGACGTCACGTTCAACTACGCATCGACCGACACGTCGGACTTCGTGCCGACCGTCAGTGTCGCCTGAGGAATCCAGCCATGCGAATCACGCAAGGGACGTTTTCTTTCCTGCCCGACCTCACCGATGAGCAGGTCGCGCGACAGGCCCAGTACGCGCTCGACCAGGGCTGGGCGGTTTCGCTCGAGTACACCGACGACCCGCATCCCAGGAATGTCTACTGGGAGATGTGGGGAATGCCGATGTTCGACCTGAAGGACCCGGCCGGCGTCATGTCGGAACTGCGCGAGTGCCGCAAGGTGCACCCGGACTGCTACGTGAAGCTCAACGCCTTCGACTCCACGCTCGGCTTCGAGACCATGCGCTTGTCGTTCATCGTGCATCGCCCGGCGCAGGAAGCCCGCTACAGGCTGCGTCGCGAAGAGGGTGCCGGGCGCCTGATTCGCTACACGCTCGAACGTGCCTGAGAATCTGTCCGGAAAGCCGCGAGCCAGGGCAACGCTGAGCGCATGGACATGAACCAGAGCTTCGACCTGAAGGCACTGCTGGTCGAGTCCGGCGTGAGCGCAGTACTCGACGAGCTCGACGCCGAACTCGTCGGGCTGGTGCCCGTGAAGCTCCGGATCCGCGAGATTGCCTCACTGCTGGTGGTCGAGAAGGCTCGCGCCGAGCTCGGCGTGGCGAGCGCGAAGCCCTCGCTGCACATGTGCTTCACCGGCAATCCAGGCACCGGCAAGACCACGGTCGCGATGCGCATGGCGACGATCCTGCACCGGCTCGGTCACGTGCGCAGGGGGCAGATGGTTGCCGTCACCCGCGACGACCTCGTTGGCCAGTACATCGGGCACACTGCACCGAAGACCAAGGAAGTGCTGAAGCGCGCCATGGGCGGCGTGCTCTTCATCGACGAGGCCTACTACCTGTACCGGCCGGAGAACGAGCGCGACTACGGGCAGGAGGCGATCGAGATCCTGATGCAGGTGATGGAAAACCAGCGCGAGGACCTGGTGGTGATCTTCGCCGGCTACAAGAGCCGCATGGACACGTTCTTCCAGAGCAACCCGGGCCTGGGCTCGCGGGTCGCGCACCACATCGATTTCCCGGACTACGACGTACCGGAGCTCGAGACGATTGCCGACCGAATGGTCGCGGCGCTCGGCCTGCGGCTGTCGGAGTCCGCACGCGCGGCGCTCCGCGAGTACCTGGTGCTGCGTCGCCACCGGCCGAATTTCGCCAACGCGCGCTCGCTGCGCAACGCGCTCGACCGCGCAAGGTTGCGCCAGGCCCGGCGCCTGCTCGACGCGGGCCAGGTGGACGCGCGCATGTTGACCACGATCGAGGCCGAAGACATCCGCGCCAGCCGCGTGTTCACGGAGGCCGCGCCCACGCCGGCCGGGGAGGCCGAATGCTGAATCCAGGCTATACGACGATATCCAAGTTCCTGATCCAGCAGGTTCCCGAGGAGCCGCATGGTCGAGAACTCGCGGCGCTGCTGGTGGACGTCGCGGCCGTCGTGAAGGCGATCTCCGCGGCGGTCGGCAAGGGGCCGCTGCTGGGGCTCGCGAGCCTGGCTGGTTCCGAGAACGCGCAGGGTGAGGCGCAGAAGAAACTCGACCTGATCGCCGACGAGCTGTTCGCGCGCGGCGTCGAGTGGAGCGGGCTGGTCGGCGCGCTGGCGTCCGAGGAACGCGACGACGTGCACTTCATCGAGGGCAGTGGGCCGCTCGCGCTGGTGTTCGATCCGCTCGACGGTTCGAACAACCTCGACGTCAATCTCCCCGTCGGGTCGATCTTCTCCGTGTTCGCGCTGCCCGGGAGCGACCGCAGCTCTGGCGCGGTGTTGCAGCCTGGTCGCCGGCAGCTGGCGGCAGGCTATGCCGTCTACGGGCCCTCGACACAGGTGGTGATCACGGTCGGCCGCGGCACGCACGGCTTTACTCTCGACCGGGAGATAGGCAATTTCGTGTTGACTCACCCGGATATCCGGATTCCGGAGGAAGGGACCGACTACCTGATCAACGCATCGAACCGGCGCTTCTGGGAACCGCCGGTCCAGCGCTACGTGGACGAGTGCAAGGCCGGCGTCGAAGGACCGCGCGGTCGCGACTTCAACACGCGCTGGGTCGCATCGATGGTCGCCGACGTGCATCGCGTGCTGCTGCGCGGAGGAATCTACCTCTACCCGCGCGACCAGAAGGAGGCGAACCGCGAGGGACGCCTGCGCCTGCTCTACGAGGCGAACCCGATGGCGATGCTGGTGGAGCAGGCGGGCGGAGCGGCGTCCACGGGCCGCGGCCGCATCCTCGACGTGCAGCCGGAACGCATCCACCAGCGAGTGCCCGTGATACTTGGCTCGCGCGCCGAGGTCGATCGAGTCGAGAGGTACCACCAGGAATTCGACAAGGGCGAAGACAAGCCATACAGCTCGCCGCTGTTCGGCGAGCGTTCGCTGTTCACCAACGCCTGACCTCGGAGTCCAGCAAATGTCGGCGCGATATCCAATCATTGCAGTGACCGGATCTTCCGGAGCGGGCACCAGCACCGTGAAGACCACCTTCGAGTGGATCTTCCGGCGCGAGAAGATCGATGCCGCGATCGTCGAGGGCGATGCCTTCCACCGCTACGACCGGGTCGAGATGCGCCAGAAGATGAAGGAGGCCGAAGTCGCGGGTAACAGCCACTTCAGCCACTTCGGGCCGGAGGCCAACCTGTTCGGCGAGCTCGAGGACCTTTTCCGCAGCTACTCGCTGTCCGGCAGGGGGCGCTCCCGCACCTATGTCCACGACGCGGAGGAATCAGCGAAGTACGGCGTCCCACCGGGCACGTTCACCGAATGGCAGGACATCGGCGAGGGCTCGGACCTGCTGTTCTACGAGGGGCTGCACGGTGCAATACAAACGGCGGAACATGACGTCGCCCGGCACGTGGACCTGCTGGTCGGTGTCGCGCCCAGCGTGAACCTCGAATGGATCCAGAAACTGCATCGCGACCAGCGCACGCGCGGCTACTCGACCGAGGCGGTGGTGGACACGATCCTCCGCCGCATGCCCGACTACGTGAACTACATTTGCTCGCAGTTCTCGCGCACCCACATCAATTTCCAGCGCGTGCCGACCGTGGACACGTCGAACCCGTTCATCGCGCGCGACATCCCGACCGCGGACGAAAGCTTCCTGATCATCCGCTTCGCGAATCCGCGCGGCATCGACTTTCCGTACCTGCTCTCGATGATCCACGACTCGTTCATGTCGCGGACCAACACGCTGGTGGTGCCCGGTGGCAAGCTGCCGCTCGCGATGCAGATCATCCTGACGCCGCTGATCCTCAGGATGATCGACACGAAGAGGCGGGCATACTGACCGGGAGAGGGGACAGGAGAGGGGACATTCTCCTTTTCCGGTCCGGCGGAAAAGGAGAATGTCCCCGATTGCGTGTCAGCAGGGAGGCGGCTGCCAGCGCAAACCTGGTGGCCGTGGGATCCCGTATTCCAATGTAAGCGCGGGCGGTCTGTAATTGTGGCGTGGAGCCTACACGACACGGGCTGAGCACGGCAGAGGCGCGCGAGCGGTTGGCTCGCTACGGTCCAAACGTGCTGCCGTCCGCGCCTCCGCCGAGCCGGTTCCGCATAGGCCTGCGGCAGCTCCAGAGCCCGCTCATCTACGTGCTGCTCGCAGCGGCTGCCGTCGCATTCGCGCTCGGCGACGTCGGCGATGCGGCGTTCATCGGGGTGGTGCTTCTGGCGAACTCGGCGCTGGGCGGCTGGCAGGAGTGGCGGGCGGAGCAACAGAGCCGAAGCCTGCAGCAACTGCTGCGCGTGCGCGCCACGGTGCTCCGCGATGCGGTCACCGTCGAGGTCGATGCCGAGGAGTTGGTGCCTGGCGACGTCGTGTCGCTGGAAAGCGGACAGCGGGTTCCCGCGGACCTGCGCCTCGTCGACGCGCGCGCGCTCGAGGCGGACGAGTCGACGCTCACCGGTGAGTCGTCGCCTGTCCTCAAGGACGCGGGTTGGACTGGAGGGTCGGACGCGCCGATCAGTGATCGCCGCAATATGGCCTGGGCCGGTTCAACAGTCGTACGCGGCCGGGCCGAGGGAGAGGTGGTTGCGACCGGTGCCGCAACCGCGGTGGGCGGACTCGCGACCGCGATGTCGGCCACCGAGGGCGGCACGCCACCGCTGGTCGCGCGCATGGAGCGTTTCGCGCGAGTGGTCGCCGTGGTGGTGCTGGTATCGGCCGTGGCCATCGGCGCAGCGGGGGTGCTGCTGCGTGGCGAGAGCATCGCGACAATGTTCCTGTTCGCGGTCGCGCTGGCGGTGTCGGCGATACCAGAGGGCTTGCCAGTGGCGCTGACCGTGACTCTCGCCATCGCGGCGCGCCGCATGGCGGGCCGCGGCGCGATCGTGCGCAGCTTGCCGGCGGTGGAGGGTCTCGGCAGCTGCACGCTGATCGCGAGCGACAAGACCGGCACGCTCACCTGCAACGAGCTCACCGTCCGCGAACTGCGTTTGCCTGACGGCCAGGTATTCGACGTGGGCGGCGCGGGCTACGCACCCGACGGCGAAATCCGGATGCGCGGCGACGCGGCCGGCATGCCGGACGGCGCCGGCCTCATGCGTGTCCTCGAGATCGCGGCCGCGTGCAACGAGGCCGACCTCGTGAAACTGGACGGCCGCTGGGTGACCCGCGGCGACCCGACCGACATCGCGTTGCTCGCGCTGGCCGGAAAGGGAGGCGTGAATCGCGATACGCTGCGGCTCGAGTGGCCGGAAACGGCGGAAATCCCCTTCGAGCCCGAGCGGCGCTACGCGGCGACCGTACACGCACGCGACGGTGCGACCTGGGTCGCGGTGAAAGGGGCGCCGGAGAGGGTGATCCCGATGTGCCGCCTGACGGAGCAGGCGGCCCGCGGCCTGATGGAGACGGCGGTCGAAATGGCGTCACGCGGACTGCGCGTGCTGGCTCTCGCATCCGGTTCTTCCTCGTCGCTGCTGCTCGCTGGCGAAGCGGCGGAGCCCGCGAACCTCGCCTTCGCCGGGTTCGCCGGACTCATGGACCCGCTGCGTCCCGGTGCGCGCGAGGCCGTCGAGCGCTGTGGTCGCGCGGGTATCCGCGTCGTCATGGTGACGGGAGACCATCCGGTGACCGCGCTCGCGATCGCGCGCGAGCTTGGAATTGCGGCGCGTGCGGAGGAGGTCGTCGCCGGGACAGCGCTCGACGCCGCCGGGCCCGCAGCGCTGGGCGCAATGATAGGAAGCGCGCGGGTCTTCGCGCGGGTGACGCCGGAGCAGAAGCTCGCGATCGTCGAGGCAGCCCAGCGCGCCGGGCATTACGTCGCGGTCACCGGCGACGGAGTGAACGACGCGCCGGCGCTTCGCAGGGCCAACATCGGCGTGGCGATGGGCAGGGGCGGCACCGACGTCGCGCGCGAGGCCTCGGACCTGGTGTTGAGCGACGACAACTTCGCGACCATCGTCCACGGCATCGAACAGGGACGCATCGCGTATCGCAACGTCCGCAACGTCGTCTACCTCCTGATCGCCGCCGGCATCGCGGAGGTGTTGACGGTGGCGCTCGCAGTAGTCGCCGGGCTGCCGCTGCCGCTGTTGCCGGTGCAGCTGCTGTGGCTGAACCTGGTGACGAACGGAATACAGGACGTCGGGCTCGCCTTCGAGCGCGGGCATGGGGACGAACTCGGGGCCCCGCCGCGCACGCCCGGCGAGCCGCTGGTCGACCGGCTGATGGTCGAGCGCGGCGTGCTTGCCGGCCTCTGGATGTCGCTGATCGGGTTCGCCTGGTTTGCGGTGCTCGTCGAGGCGGGTACGTCCGTGCCGCACGCGCGCAACGAACTCCTGCTGCTCATGGTATTGATGCAGAACGTGGACGCGTTCAACGCGCGCTCCGAGACGAGGTCGGTGTTCAAGGTTCCGCTGAAGGACAACCCGCTGCTCGCGGCGGGCGTACTGGTCGCGTTGCTGCTTCATGTCGCGGCGATGTACCTTTCGCCGCTGCAGCGGCTGCTCGGCGTGGCCCCGTTGACCGGGACCGAGTGGGTGGTGATGCCGCTCGTGGCGCTGACGCTGCTCGTGGTGATGGAGCTGCACAAGCGGAGCTGGGCCTCGCGGGTGCGGGCGGGCGGCTTGCAGTCGAAGACACGCATCGGACCGAAGGTGACACGGGGAGACCGCTGATGAACACGATCCAACCTGGCATCCTCGCGCCCGTACCGCGCGTGGCCCGCCACTTGAGCTTCACGCTTGCGGCCGAAGCCGGCCCGGGGCCGGCGCTCGAACGCCTGGCGAAGTCAGTGGACCCCGACCAGGCCGTGGTAGGTATCGGTCGTTCGACCGCGCTGGCGCTGGGCCGTCACATCGAGGGACTGCGCGACTTTCCGTCGGGCGCCGGCCGCGGACTGGATATTCCGGCGACGCCGGGCGCGTTGTGGTGCTGGCTGCGCGGCGAAGATCGAGGCGAGCTGGTGCATCGAACCCGATCGCTCGAAGCGCGCCTGAGTCCCGCGTTCCGACTCGACGCCGTGCTCGATGCATTCCTGCACGACGACGGGCGAGACCTGACTGGCTATGAAGACGGTACCGAAAATCCAACCGGCAGCGGTGCTGTCGTCGCGGCCTCGTTGCAGGGCGCCGGCCCCGGTCTCGACGGATCGAGTTTCGCGGCCGTTCAGCAGTGGGTGCATGATTTCGCCGCGTTCGACGCGCTCGGCCCCTCGGAGCAGGACCTCAGCGTCGGGCGGCGTCGCAGCGACAACGATGAAATCGAGGACGCACCGGAGTCCGCGCACGTGAAACGCACGGCCCAGGAGAGCTTCTCGCCCGAGGCATTCGTGCTGCGCCGCTCGATGCCCTGGGCCGAGGGAACGCGTGCCGGGTTGGTATTCCTCGCTTTCGGCCGTTCGTTTGATGCGTTCGAGGCGTTGCTCGCGCGCATGACCGGCATGGACGACGGGATCACCGATTCGCTGTTCAGGTTCACGCGGCCGGTGACCGGCGCGTACTACTGGTGCCCACCCGTGTCCGGCGGACGCCTGGACCTGCGGGCGCTCGGGCTTCGCTGAACGGCGCGCGGTCGGGGCCGAGGGGCTCAGCCGAAGATACGTTTCACGACGGGTCCCATGCGTCGCATGCCGGCCAGAGACACGGCGGACGCGAATCCTCCCATCATTGCCCCGGTGACTCCGCAGGACATCACGTCCTGCCCGGTGAGCCAGAGCCCGGGAATGCGAGTGCGCGGCCTGAGCCAGGACTGGCGCATGCGCTCGGGGTCGTGGTCGAGTCCGTAGAGCTCGCCGCGCCCGTAGCCGCAGAACCACTGCATCGACAGTGGCGTGGAGACTTCCCAGTAGTCGATCCTGCCGCGCAGCTGCGGAAGCTTGTCGTACACGTGCTCGAGCAGTCTCTCGCCGTAGGCCTGCTTCAGTGCGTCGTAGTCGTCGCCGCGCTTTCCCCAGGTCGTGTCCTTCCACGGCTCGAAGATTTCGTAAGGCGCGGGCGCGACGATCTCGATTGTCGAACGACCGGGATGACGGCGTTCGAAATCCGGGTCCTTCGCGGACGGGAACGAGATGTACACCGCGGGGAATGGGCCATGCGGGTCGGCGAGAAAGCGGTCGAGCGCCGCGTCGTAGTCATTGTCCTGGTAAACCCAGTAGTTGGTCTTCGGCAGGCCGAGTTCCTCGGCGCCCCCATGCAGGCCGATGTAGACGCCCAGGTGCCCGATGCTCGGCTTCACGCACGGCAGCAGGCGTTCGTAGCCGTGCCGGCGGCTCGCCTCTGCAGGCACCAGGCGGGCGAAGGTATTGATCGCGCCGGCATCGGAGATCACGCAGTCGCAGGCAATCTCACTGCCGTCCGCCATTCGCACGCCACGCGTCTTGCCGTGGCGCAGCAGCACTTCCTCGACTCGCGCATAAGTGAAGACTTCGCCGCCCGCGGCACGGATCCTCGGAAGGATGGTTTCCGCGATGCGCGAAGCACCGCCAACCGGATAGTAGCCACCGTGCAAGTAGTGCTTCGCGACCAGCGCCTGTATCACCCACGCTGAACGCTTCGGTGGCAGGCCGAGGTCGCCCCACTGGCCGGTGAGCACGGCGATGAGATCCGGATCCGACGTGATTTCCGACAACACGTCCCAGGTCGTGCGATTGAAACTGCGCGGCAGGCGGTGGCGCAGGTACGGCCCGGCAATCGCCGCGGCCCAGGGCGGAAGCGTGCGGCCGAGCGAGAACGTCCGCATGCCGCGGGAGACTTCGCCCAGCATTTCGAGGTAACGATCGACCGCTGCGGCCTCGCGCGGAAAATGACCCACGAGATTCTCGCGAAAGGCATCGCGGCCGGCCACCGCGTCGTATGACCGGTCGCCGATGAAGAAGCGGTCGTAGTGCGCGTCCATCGGCGACCAGTGAAGATTGCCCTGCGACAGGAAGTCCATCATGCGACGCGACGTGGTCCTGGCGCCCATGTCGCCGATGTAATGAACGCCGACGTCCCAGTCGTAGCCGTTGCGCTCGTAGCTGTGCGTTGCTCCGCCCGCCGTGTAGTGCTGCTCGAGCACCGCCACGCGCCAGCCGATCTCGGACAGCAGCGCGGCCGTCGTGAGCCCTCCAATGCCCGATCCGATGATCAGCGCGTCGTATGGGCCACCCAGCCGATTCGGGCGGTACCGGTGGCCGATGCGGAGCGTGCTGGGCGTGAGCTTTCGGCTGGCCGATTTCATCGCTGCATTATGGATGATGCTGCACTGCCGCGCGCAATCGCCGCGCGCGCGGCCTCGGCAGCGGCTTCGTACGCGGGCCAGCGGCGACCAGGGGCCCCGGGGCTGGGCAACAGGTCACGGTTTTGCTGGCCGGTGCGGAAGATCGATCCAAGAGACGGTAGCGTTCGTGCCAGACGGGAGGTGCGTCGTGAAGGCCACGTCGAAATGCATATTGCTCGCCGGACTGGTCGCCTGCGCCGCGTCATCGATCGCGGTGGCGGGAGATGACGGCCCGGACTGGCTCGACCCGGAGTGGCTGAGCCGGCCGTCGAACTCGCTCGTCGAGTCCCCCGCGCAGGCTCACGACCAGGTACTGCTCGTGGCGCAGCGCGCACGCAATGACGGCGCCGAAATGCTCACGCTCCGGTTTCCGATTGCCGAACTTGGTCCGTTTCTCGCCTATGCCGGCGCCGGACTGAATCGCACCGTGTACTTCGCCGAGACGGATTTCGGCGAGACATTCACGACCGGGCACGGCCGCAATCGATCCATGGGGGCTGCCGCGGAACTCGGTGCCGAATGGCACGTGACCGAACGTCTCGCGATGTCGGCGGACCTGCGCTGGATCGACCTTGCATCCGATGCAGGCCTGCTGAGCAGCGGCCAGTCGCTGGTGGCCGCTGATCCTGTGGCGCTGGGAGTGTCGTTGGGATACCGGTTTCGCTGAGCGACGCCTTATCTTCCCCAACGCGTGATGCGGACGGTGCCGGGGTCCAGCGTCCCGGTCGATGCGTCTGACACGCGCAGTATCCCGCCGCCTTTCGTGAGCTCCAGGTCGGCGAGCGGAATCCAGCGGGAGCCCCACACGCGCTGGTCCAGCGACACCGTGCGCGTCGCCCCGCCGTCGCTGATCACGTAATCGACGGCAGTGCTCGCACCCGGCGACGATGCATACCGGACCGCTACTTCGTACAGCCCGTCTTCCGGTGCTGCCAGCGGGAATGTATAGCTGCCGTTACTCGAAACTGCGGGCTCGAGGTAACGTGGCAGTGGCAGTCCCGCTCCGAGGTTGAGCTTCGCGACCAGCAGTTCCATCAACGGGTTCAGGCGCTGCAGATTGCCCGGCTCCGGCTCGTCCTGTTGCAGCGCGTTCGAGAATGCAGCGACGACCAGGCGACGGCCATTCGGCAGTTCAGCGTACAGGATGTCCTCGAGCGTGTCATAGGCCCAACCTGCTTTGCTTTCAGTCAACGACCCCGGCGGCAAACCACCGGCGAGGCCACTTTCATCGGAGAACGTCGGACGTCGCAGCAGGCTGCGCATGTAACTGGTGGCCTGCGGCTCGATCGCGCCGGCATGAATTGCGAGCATCAGCCTGGCCGCGTGATCCGGGCTCATCGCGTTGCGGCCAAGCTGCTGCAGTGCCAGCTTCTCGAGTCCTGTCGGTTCGTCGCCGGAATTCGTCGGATACGTCTTGTTCGTCAGCCGCTGGTCGCCCAGAAGGCCAGCCCCGGCCAGGACGCGCTCGGTGTAGCGGCGCTTGTTGAGCCAGGAGTCCACGTCGGCGCCCTCGACCGGTCCGTTCGGCGCGCCTGTGATGGCGTCCACGACGATGCCGGTTGCCACGTTGTCCGAATCGACGATCATCGGCCTCACGGAATCGTCGAGACAGCTCGCGTCCCTGCCCTGGGCTGCGCACCAGTGCACCGCGCCGACCAGGTAACCGAGCTTCACGCAGCTTGCCGGGTAGGCGAGACTGCCGCCGCCGACGCTGCCGCGTCGCCAACGGCCCGCGTCATCCTCGACCAGCAGCGTCATGTCCAGGCGGTCGAAGTCCCTGCCCGACATGAACTCGGCGCGCGCCGACTCGACGGCAGCCTGGACGCCATGATCGTCGTAGATATCCGGCAACGCGACCGGCGCGGCCCCGGACTTCAGCGAAACAGCGAGAAGGGCGACCAGCGCCGCCTCGGTCGCGAGCGCGACCGGCAGGCGCAGGCGCCCCTGCATGACCGCGCCGGTGATCCAGAGCACGGCGATCGTCGCCACTGACCACGCGGCCACTGCCGAAACGTCGAGGGATGACTCGAACCACAACAGCAGCGTCGAGCTGACAAGCAACGCGCAGAACTGGACGACCACGAACAAGCGTGTTCCGCGGCGCATCGGCGGGTCGTACCGACGCAGCCCTATCACGTCGAAGTGAGGTTTCGCCCAGTGTTCGCCGGTCGCCGTCGCCGGCTGCCAGCCCGGCGGCATGATCCACACCAGCAGCCGGTCGCGCCAGCGAGCCGCGTGCCGCGACTTTCTCGCCAGGTCCGCGTACACCTCGAGGTTCGCCCACAGCGGATCCCAGGAGTCCAGCGGCGCGCGGGTGCCGTAGACGCAGCGCTCGGTCTCCTCGACGAATGAGCCGAACAGCCGATCCCAGATCATCAGGATGCCGCCGTAATTCCGGTCGATGTACCGGTCGTTGACCGCGTGGTGCACGCGGTGGTTCGAGGGCGAGGAGAACCAGCGGTCGAACCAGCCGAGCTTTCCGACCTGCTCGGTGTGGATCCAGTACTGGTAGAGCAGGTTCACGATGGCCGTGACCGCGAACACCCCGGGCGGAATGCCAACGATCGCCATTGGCAGGTAGAACACCCACCCGAGCAGCGCGCTCGAGCTCGTCTGCCTGAGCGCCGTGGTCAGGTTGTATTCCTGGCTCTGGTGGTGAACCACGTGAGAGGCCCAGAAGACGGCGCTCTCGTGGCCGATGCGATGAAACCAGTAATAGCAGAAGTCGTACGAGACGATGCCGAGCACCCAGACCCACCACCGGTCTGCCGGCAGTTCCCGGATGGCGACCGCCGAGTAAACGGCGGCATAGATGCCGATGGTCAGCGCGCGGGTGAAAAGTCCCACGACCTGGCTCATCACGCCGAGGCTCAGGCTGTTCACCGCATCGTTCAGTCGGTAGTTGCTGCGGCCTCGAACGCGGCCGACGAAGTACTCGAGCGCGATCAGCGCGAAGAAGACGGGCGTCGCCAGCGCAATGGTCCTGCCCACGGATGCCCCTCAGTCCCCGACGTGCCAGTCGCGCGAGCGCTCGACTGCGCGCGACCACTGTTCCATCCGCGCCGCGGCCGCGTCACGTGACATGGACGGCTCGAAGCGCCGGTCCACCTTCCATCGCGACGAGACCTCGTCGATGGACTCCCAGAATCCGACCGACAGTCCTGCCATGTATGCCGCGCCGAGCGCGGTGGTCTCGGTTACTTTCGGCCTGACCACCGCGACGCCGAGCAGGTCGGCCTGGAACTGCATCAACAGGTCGTTGGCGGTTGCGCCGCCGTCCACGCGCAGCTCGAGCAGCGGCTGGTGCGCGTCCTTCTGCATCGCCTCGAGCACTTCCGCGCTCTGGAACGCGATGGCCTCGAGCGCCGCGCGCGCGAGGTGGGCGCGCGTCGTGCCCCGCGAGATGCCGACCATCGTTCCCCGCGCGTAGGCATCCCAGTGCGGGCTGCCGAGCCCGGTGAAGGCGGGAACGAGATAGACGCCACCGGTGTCCGGCACGGACGCCGCGAGCGCCTCGACGTCCGACGAACGCTCGATGATGCCAAGGCCGTCGCGCAGCCACTGCACGACGGCGCCACCGACGAACACCGAACCCTCGAGCGCGTAGTGCCGTTCGCCGTACTGCCATGCGATCGTGGTGAGCAGGCGGTTCGCCGAGTGCAGTGGCTCCAACCCGGTGTTCATCAGCACGAAGCACCCGGTGCCGTAGGTGTTCTTGGCCATGCCCGGCGTGAAGCAGGCCTGCCCGAAGAGTGCAGCGTGCTGGTCGCCGGCCATACCCCCGATTGGAATCTCGACGCCGGAGATCGTCGCCGCCACAGCGTCACGCGCCAGCACCGACGGTACGACTCGCGGCAGCACGGAGCGCGGGATGCGCAGCAACTCGAGCATGTAATCGTCCCAGTCGCCAGTCGCGAGGTTGAGCAGCAGTGTGCGGCTGGCGTTGGACGCATCGGTCAGGTGCGCCGCACCGTGGGTGAGCTTCCACGTGAGCCAGCTGTCGATGGTGCCGAATGCGAGTTCGCCACGATCGGCCCGGGTGCGAAGCCCGGGGTCGCTGTCGAGCAGCCACGCGAGCTTGGTGCCGGAGAAGTAGGGATCGAGCAGCAACCCCGTGCGGCGCGAGACTTCGCCCTCGTGGCCGTCCAGTTTCAGCCGCGCGCAGGTGTCCGCCGTGCGCCTGTCCTGCCAGACGATCGCTGGCGCCACCGGTCTGCCGGAGCGCCGGTCCCACAACACCGTGGTCTCGCGCTGGTTGGTAATGCCGATCGCCGCCAGGTCGGCCGGGGTG
This sequence comes from uncultured Gammaproteobacteria bacterium, assembly GCA_963732375.1. Lineage (GTDB taxonomy): Bacteria > Pseudomonadota > Gammaproteobacteria > Steroidobacterales > Steroidobacteraceae > RPQJ01. The sequence continues at coordinate 397,766 of CAVSZE010000003.1, read as the reverse complement.
GCCCGCGCCCTTGCGAGCACCTCGGCGATCGTCGCGGCCTGCGTTGCCCAGATTTCCTCGACGTCGTGTTCGACCCAGCCGGAGCGGGGGAAGTGCTGCGTGAATTCGCGCTGTGCCGATGCGACGATGCTACCGTCGTGATCGAACAGGATGGATCGTGAACTGGTCGTGCCCTGGTCGAGGGCGAGCACGAATCGGCGCATGCGTGAGACCTCTGTGTTCGAAGCCTACACCAACGCCGGCCCGGAGGAATCGGCGCGCGGATGGCGTGCGAGCCAGTCGTCCAGGCGCGCGGCTGCGTCGGCCGGAAGGTGCAAGGCCAACTTGCTGCGGCGATAGAGAATGTCTTCCGCTGTCACGGCCCATTCCTCGCTGCGCAGGTACTCGATCTCGCGCTGGTGCAGTCCGGGCAGGACTTCCTCGCCGAGTTCGAGGGGTGAACGCGCCACGCCAAGCAGGCTATCCACGCGAGTGCCGTAGGCCGCCGCGAGCCGTCCGAGCAAGGTAGCGGGTATCCGCGGGTACTTCTTGCGAAGCTCATGCAGGAACGCGCCGAAATCAGCACCGGCAATGTCTCCGCCCGGCAGCACGGCCCCGGCCGTCCAGTGCTGCCGCGACCAGCCGAGACGCACGGCAAGCATGTCGAGCACGTCCTCCGCGAGCCGGCGATAGGTCGTGAGCTTGCCGCCGTAGATGGACAGCAGTGGCGGACCCCGGTCTTCGACGTCGAGCACGTAGTCACGGGTGACGCTGGTCGCGATGTCGGCCGGGTCAGCGAGCAGCGGCCTCAGCCCCGCGAAACTCCAGCGCACGTCGGTGCGCGCGAGATCGCGCCGGAAGTACCGGTTTGCCATCCCGAGCAGGTAGTCCACTTCGGGCATCTCGATCCCGGGCGTGGCGAGATCACCCTGGTAGTCCCGCTCCGTGGTGCCGATCAGCGTGTACTCGCGCTCGTAGGGGATGGCGAACACGATACGTCGATCCGGCGCCTGGAAGATGTACGCGAATTCATGGTCGAAGAGCCGCGGCACCACGATGTGGCTGCCCTTGACGATGCGCGGGTGACGGCGGGCTGGCATGGGCGTCGAACTGTCGAGGAAACGGTCCACCCACGGACCCGTTGCGTTGACCACGGCACTCGCCTCGACTTGCGTCTCACGGCCATCGGCGCGAACCAGCGTGGCGAGCCAGAGGTCCCCGTCTCGCTCGAGCCTCGCACAACGCGTACGCGTGAGAATCCTCGCGCCGTGCGCGCGCGCGTCCATCGCCGTGAGCACCACCAGGCGCGCGTCGTCCACCCACGCGTCCGAGTACACGAATCCCCTGGTGTAGCGTGGGTCGAGCGGCGCACCCGCGGGGTGCCGCCGCAGGTCCACGCCCTCGGAGCCCGGCAGTCGCCGGCGGCGCGCGAGATGGTCGTAGAGGAAGAGTCCTGCGCGGATCATCCACGCCGGTCGCAGGTGCGCGTCGTGCGGCAGGACGAAGCGCAACGGCCGCACGATGTGCGGCGCGGATTCGATGACGATTTCACGTTCACGCAGCGACTTGCGGACCAGACGGAAGTCGTAGAACTCGAGGTAACGCAGGCCGCCGTGGATCAGCTTGGTGCTGGCAGACGAGGTGTGTGCTGCGAGGTCGTGCTGCTCGCAGAGCAGCGTGCGCAGCCCGCGGCCGGCCGCGTCGCGCGCGACGCCCGCGCCGTTAACCCCGCCGCCGACCACCAGCAGGTCGTACTTCGCTCGCCCCTCGCGCACGGCCTGCACCTCAGCGGTAGATCATCGATTGTTGACGTTCCTCGAGCCAGGCCTGCTCGTCAGCGCTGGCCATGGCATCGAGATCGGCGGGCGCGGCTTCGTCGTCGTCCACCCAGTGGCGCAACAGTTCGCTGCCATTGATCAGGTCGATCGCGAGCCGGTCGCGCTCGTATTCGTAGGGGAAGTCCCGCCACAGCTCGTAGTCGGGGTTGATCCGGCGCAGCGCCTTGAATGCCAGCGCCTGGATCCGCCACGGCCTGAATTCATCGTGTTCGTAAACGGGGCCGTCCGCATGGAGCTGGAGTCCCGCGCAGAGCTGGCCCGAATGCTTGTGAAATGTCGGCTCGAACCAGCATGGCCGCAGCGCGCAACCGCGCAGCCAGCCAGGTGCGAGTCGCTGCATTTCAGCGACGATGGCCGGGATGTCGAGGCCAGGCGCACCAAAGAGCTCGAGAGGTCTAGTCGTGCCGCGCCCTTCGGACAGCGTCGTGCCTTCGAGCATGACCGTGCCTGGATAGCAGCGGGCCATCGACAGGTTCGGCGCGTTGGGGCTTGGGTTCACCCAGCTGCGTTCGAGCTGCGGCCAGCCATTACCGGGTCCGCGCTCGGGATCCCAGCCCTGCATCTCTATGACGCGATAGTCCACGTCGAGGCCCAGCCTGCGCACGAACCAGCCGCCTATCTCGCCGAGCGTGAGTCCGTGTCGCATCGGCATCTCGCCGGCGCCGACGAAGCTCTCCCATCCGGCGCGCAGGCTCAGGCCCTCGACGGGCCGGCCGATCGGATTCGGCCTGTCCAGGACCCAGACGGCCTTGCCGTGGCGCGAGGCGGCCTCCAGCACGTAACGCAGCGTCGTGATGAACGTATAGATGCGGCAGCCCAGGTCCTGCAGGTCCACCAGCAGGACGTCGAAGCTGTCGAGCATCGCCTGCGTCGGTCGTCGCACCTCGCCATAGAGGCTGAACACCGGGATGCCGTGCGCGGGGTCGCGATAGTCGGGCGACTCGACCATGTTGTCCTGCTTGTCGCCACGCAGGCCGTGCTGCGGCCCGAAGGCCGCCGACAGCGTGACGTCGCCGAGCGCGGCGATCGCGTCGAGCGAGTGCGTAAGATCGGCAGTGACCGACGCAGGGTGTGCAAGCAGCGCGACGCGGCGCCCCGCGAGTGGGCGGCGCAGCTGCGACTCGTGCAGCAGGCGGTCGATGCCGAACTTCACCACGTGCTTACCCGCTCGATTTCCAGCACGAATCCCGCGGCGCTGTGGAAGTCCGGCTTCTCCGCGCGGTGCGCCAGCGCCCAGTACGACAGTTTCCCGTTGTGGTCCTCGATGACCGCCGCGAGCCCGACCAGCAGCGTGCCGTCGCCGGGCAGGGCCAGCATCGCCTCGAGCGGAATCAGGGCCTCGAGCGCGATCCGGTCGGCGGACACGCTGATGGCGACGGTCGGCGGCGTCGCGTAGGCCAGTGGAGCCATGCCGTCGCGATACGCCGAGAAACCGTAGGCAGCCCACTCGGTGGACGGCGAGAAGTTGAATTCGCAATAAGCCCGCGAACCCTTTCCGCCGATGAAGGCTTCGAAACAGGTGTGCTGCCACAACCCGTCCGTCTGCCTGGCGGTCGCAACTGGCGGCAGTGCTATGGCGTCGGCGTCTCCGTCGAGGAAGTAGCGCAGCCTCAATCCGCCGTCCGGTGCTGGCCCGAGTTCGACATCAATACGATGCACGGCCGGGGCCGGCGTCGATGGGTGACGCACCAGTGCGACGCAGCGTGGGGCAAGGCCGGGCATGAGCCCATCATACCGGGGGCCGAATCCGCTCCCCTAGAGCGGCTTGATCAAGCTGGGATCGGGGTGCTGCAGCCAGGCGAGCAAAGCCTCCGCGAACCGTTCGCACTCGCGGATCGCCCGCTCCCAGTCACGGATCCGGTCCGCGTGGTCCTGGCCGTACCGGTAAAAGTCCTTTCGGTCCGGCAACTTACCGTTCGGCAGTGTCGCCAGGAAGGACCTCGAAGGTGACGCCAGCAGCACGTCGTCCAGCCACGGATGGTTGCGTGGCTTACGGCGCCACGGCAGGTGCTTGTCGAGCCATCCAGGTGTCACGTAGTCGTTGAAATGCGGGTAGAGCACGACACGTCGCCGGGCGCCGCCGCGGGTGAGCCGTTCGTAGGGCAGTTGCAGGTGGTAGTCCACCAGGGCCCCGTCCCAGTAGGTGCCGGGAGGCGCGCCGGCGATCCCGCGCACCGGCGAGCAGACCACCGGGATCGAGCCCGACGCGACCAGGGCGTCCTCGGTATTCGAAGCCTGCAGTGGCACGACCCGCGAGCCGAATTCGTCAAACGGCCGGGCCAGGAACGTGGGCCCGGCGGTGAACAACACGCGCTCGAGGTGAGCCGCCAGTGCGACTCGCGAGACCGTGTTCGACAGCGCGGCACGGGCGAATGCCACCATCGACTCGTTGTCCGAAAGTACGCCGCGGGCGCGCGAGGTCACGATCGTCAATGAGACACCCGGTCGAATACGGAGCGTTCCGCCATCCATCACCGATGTCGCGAGTCGCCGGCAAGCCTGTGCCACGTCGTCGGGCGTCGGCTTCGCGGTGTAGTTCTGGTCATGCACGTAGCTGTGCTGCAGGCGGTCGAGCGCCGCGACCGGATCGGCCTGCGCGAGTGCCGCCATGCGCCATGCACCCACCGACGCGCCGATGAGTTCGATTGGCGCCGCGTCCCTCAGCCACTCGCGGTACAGCAGCTTGTCGGTCGGGATCAGTGCCAGGCCTTTCGGTCCGCCGGCCGCTGCGGGAATGCAGGCGACGTCGGTTGGAGCGATGCCGTTTGCGCGTATGTGTTCCGCGGCGCCGCATCCGGCACGCAGGTCGAGGACGCTGGCCAGTCTCGATGTGTCGTTCATAGCAGGTCGCGCAGACGGTACCAGAGCATGCCGAGTACCAGCGCCGGCGTGCGCAACACGCGGCCGCCCGGGAAGACGTGATGCGGAAGACGCCCGAAGAGGTCGAATCGCTCGGCTTGCCCGGCGACGGCCTCGGCCGCGAGCCGGCCCGCCATGCCTGCCATGGCGATTCCGTGGCCGGAGAAGCCCTGGAGGTAGAGCACGTTCGGCGCGACGTGGCCGAAATCGGGCGCGCGATTCATCGTGATGTCTACGTACCCACCCCACACGTAGTCCAGTCGCGCGTCGGCGAGCTGCGGAAAGACCTTCAGCATCCTGGCCCGAGTGGCGTGCCCGCTGTCGGACTCGTTGATGCCGGAGTAGCTGACCCGACCGCCGAAAAGCAGGCGATGGTCTTCCGAACGCCGGAAATAATCGAGCACGAAGTTCAAGTCTGCAACGGCGTAGTTCTCGCGCATCAGTGCGCGCACCCTGTCCTCGCCCAACGGTTCCGTCGCAACGACGTAGGTGCCGACCGGCATCACCCGCCAGTCGGCGGACGTACGGACCCCGTCGAGGTAGCCGCCGCGGGCCAGCACCACGTGTCGTGCGATCACCGTTCCGCAAGGCGTCGCGATCCGCACCTTGTCGCCCGTCTTGATCGAGGTCACCACCGTCGATTCATGGATCCTCGCGCCGGCCGCTTCCGCCGCGCGTGCCAGCCCCAGCGTGTAGTTGAGCGGATGCAGGTGCCCGCTCCTGGGGTCGAAGAGTCCCGCGCAGTATCGGCGGGTGGCGAGCAGCGACTCGACATCGGCGCGGTCCAGCAGCCGAGTGTCGCCGTAGCGATAGCAGTCCTCGAGTTCCCGCTGATGAACCTCGAGCTCCCGGCGCTGGCGCTCCCTGGTTGCGACGTGCAGGTGGCCCCAATGCAGGTCGCAGTCGATCGCGTGGTCCGAGACGCGACGCCGGAGCAGGGCCAGCGCCTCGACCGAAACGTCCCACATTTGACGCGCGGCATCGAGCCCAACCAGGCTGACGATCGCCTGCTGGCTGGTGCCGAACCCGCAAATGGCCTGCCCACCGCTGCGGCCCGAGGCGCCCCAGCCAATCCTGCGTGCCTCGAGCAGCACGACCTGGTAACCGCGCAGTGCGAGTTCAAGCGCTGCGGAGCACCCCGCGATGCCACCCCCGACCACGCACACGTCGGCGTGCACGTCGCCGTCGAGCGCCGGTCGAACCGGGGACGGGTGTGCCGAGGCCGCGTAGTAGGACTGCACGTGCTGCATTGACCGGCACTGTAAACGGTCCGGGCAGCAGATCGTAATGGCGGTTGGCACGGATGCCCGGAAGCTGCAAGCTTGTCGCCATGCAAAACATAAAGCTCAACGCTCCCTGGCCATCGCAAGCCCATCCGGTGCCCGTGATGAAACGCGGCCGGGACCTGATCCGCGACCCGCTGCTGAACAAGGGCACGGCTTTTCGAGCCGACGAACGGGAGAGATTCCGGCTCCATGGGCTGCTGCCGTCCAGGCAGATAACGATGGAACAGCAGGTCCTGCGCAATGTCGCGTCCATCGATCGCGCGACGAGCGAGCTGGACCGCTACCTCAAGCTTTCGGCGCTGCAGGACCGCAACGAACACCTGTATTTCCGCGTGCTGGCCGAACATCTCGAGCGGTACATGCCGGTGGTCTACACGCCGACGGTTGCCGAGGCTACCCGCAACTTCAGCCAGGTATTCCGTCGTGCCCGCGGCGTGTGGCTTACGCCCGAATTTCGCGGACGCATGGCACGTGTGCTCCGGGACTCGGCGGGAGACGAACCCGTGCGGCTGATCGTTGCCACAGACAACGAGTCCATCCTGGGTATCGGCGACCAGGGCGCCGGCGGAATGGCGATCTGCATCGGCAAGCTGGCGCTCTATACGGTAGCGGCGGGAATTCCGCCGGCGGCGACATTGCCGATCAGTCTCGACGTCGGCACCGACAATACCGGACTGCTGGCCGATGAAATGTACGTCGGCTGGCGCGAACCCAGGCTCAGGGGCGCGGAGTACGACGACTTCATCGCTGAGTTCGTCGAGGCCGTTGCGAGTGTCTTCCCGGAGGCGTTGCTGCAATGGGAGGACCTGCGCAAGGACATCGCGCTCGGTGTGGCGGATCGCTATCGCGAGCGGCTGCCGTCGTTCAACGACGACATACAGGGTACCGGCGCGGTAGCGCTGGCGGGCCTGCTGTCGTCGGCACGGATCACCGGCACCCGGCTGGCGCAGCAACGGGTCGTCGTGCATGGCGCGGGGGCAGCCGGTCTCGGCATCGCGCGGCAGATACGCGCAGCGATGCGGCTCGAAGGCCTGAGCGAGGCGCAGAGCCTCGGGCGCGTGGCCGCATTGGATAGCCGTGGCCTGCTGGTCGCGGACCGCGAGCAGCGCGAGGCCTACAAGCGTGACCTCGCGTGGCCACCGGCACTTGCGCAGTCATTTGGCCTCCTGGCGGAATCAGCCCGCGGCCTGGATGCCGTGGTCCATGCGTTCCGGCCCACCGCGCTGATCGGAACGTCCGGGCAGCGCGGGAGTTTTACCGAGGAAATCGTGCGTTCGATGGCAAGCCAGTGCGAGCGACCGGTGATCCTGCCGATGTCGAATCCATCCGATCTGAGTGAGGCCATGCCCGAAGACCTGTTGCGCTGGACTGAAGGCCGCGCGCTTGTTGCCACCGGCAGTCCGTTCGCACCGGTGGACCTCGGCGGGCGGATGGTGAGCATCGGCCAGGGAAACAACGTGCTGGTGTTTCCCGGGCTGGGCCTGGGCGTCCTGCTCGGAGGTATACGCACGGTGACCGACGAAATGCTCACGGCGGCAGCCTATACGCTGGCTTCCAAAGTCTCCGACGCCGAGCTCGGGAGTGGCATGCTCTTTCCGGCGGTCTCGCGCCTGCGCGAGGTTTCTGCGGCCGTTGCTGCAGCTGTGATCGCTAATTTCCGTGGCGGCGCGGTGCAGGACCAGCCCCCGGCAGCGCTGGTCGAGGCGGTGGCGACGAAGATGTGGATGCCACGGTACGAGGAGTACATTGCCGTCTCCAGCGACTCGGCCGAATGACGATGACCGGTCCGATTGCGCTCTGTGTCGTCGCTGTCGCGGGACTTCTGCTTGCGGAACACCGCGGGTCGCGGATCGCGCTGTGGCTCACCAAACCGGTCGCGTCGGCGGCATTCATCTGGCTGGGGCTCGAGTCGGGGGCGCTCGATTCGACCTACGGCCGGTTGGTCCTCGCCGGGCTCGTGCTCTGCATGCTCGGCGACGTGCTGCTGATCCCGCGCGGCCGGCCGGGCATTTTCCGCGCCGGCCTGTTTGCATTCCTGCTCGGCCACGTCGCATACAGCGCCGCCTTCGCGACCCGGCCGCTTGCAGCTGTCGGGCTGGTCGCCGGCGGGTTGGCGCTGGCGGTGTTCATCTGGCTGGTCCTGCGCTGGCTGGGCCGCTCCGTGCCGTCGGACATGGTGGTGCCGGTCAGGGCATACATGGCGGTGATCGGCGTGATGGCCACGCTCGCCTGCGCGGTGACAGCCGCGGGCGGACCGTGGCAGGCAGCGGTAGGGGCGCTGGCTTTCACTGCGTCCGACGTCTCCGTGGCGCGTGACCGCTTCGTGCGCCACGAGTTCCTGAACCGGGCGTGGGGTTTGCCGCTGTACTACGGCGCCCAGCTGCTGATCGCCATTACGCCTGCACTGGGGTCCTGAATAAAACGGGGCCGGCCCTCTCGGGCCGGCCCCACCCTGGGTCACGCGGCAGTGGGGGGGCTACTGCGCCTTGACGCCGAGTTCCTTCAGCGCATGCTCGAGCTTCTTCACGCCGTCGGCGGGCTTGCCTTCCTTGCAGAGCTTCTCGCCTTCTGTTGCGCTCTTCTTCGCCTTTGCAGCGTTCGGATTCGTCGAATTCGCGGCCGATGCGGTCTGGTACTGCTTCTGCAGCGATTCACACTGCGCCGCCGGCGTGGTGGCGGGCATGGCACCTGCGGTGGTGGTTGCCGCGGGTGTCGTGGCAGCGAAGGCGGCCGGGGCCAGCAGGATGGCGGCGGAAACCGAGGTGATGATCTTGCGAATGCTCATGGTCGTGCTCCTTGGGACTGTGTCGGGGCTTGTCTCATCCGGGTTCTCCCGGATGGCTGCTATGAAAACCCATCCGTGTAAGCCGGATGTTTCAGGGGCAGGGCAGAATGGTTACGCACCGTTGCGGCGGTGCACCCTGTAACATCCCGTTACAAAGTTCATGCGCGGATACGCGCCGGCCCGCTATGTTCCCGCCGGCATCGGTCCTGCAGGATGGCCAGCCGTGGAATCTTCGCCCCACATTCTCATTGTCGACGACGATCGCGAAATACGCGACCTGCTGTCGCGTTTCCTCGAGCGCAATGGCATGAGGGTTTCGGTGGCACGGGACGAGCGGGACATGCAGAAGGTGATGCAGGACTCCGCGATCGACCTGCTGGTCCTCGACGCGATGCTGCCGGGCAAGAACGGCTTCACGATATGTCGCGAGCTGCGGGCGGCCGGCAACCTTCCCATCATCATGTTGACCGCCGCCAGCGACGAGACCGATCGGATCGTGGGCCTTGAGATGGGCGCCGACGACTACGTCGCCAAGCCGTTCAATCCCCGTGAGCTGCTGGCCAGGATGCGGGCGGTGCTGCGCCGTGCCTCGGAGCCGGGGCGCGCCGTGGAGTCGCCGCGCGGCGCGCTCAGCTTTGCCGGCTGGACGCTCGACGTGGCGCGGCGCCGACTGTTGTCGCCGGAAGGCGCGATGGTGACGCTGTCCACCGGGGAGTTCGACCTGCTGCTCGCCTTTGCCGAACGACCACAGCGGGTGTTGAGCCGCGAACAGCTGCTCGACATTTCGCGCGGCCGCGGCCCCTCGCCTTTCGACCGCAGCATCGACGTGCAGGTGAGCCGGTTGCGCCGCAAGATCGAGGTCGACGCGCGCGCACCCGAGATCATTGCCACCGTTCGCGGCGGTGGGTACGTATTCACGCCTGTCGTGGAGCGCAAGTGAAACGCCTGCTGCCCGACACGCTCGCCGGGTGGGTGATCGTCGTCCTGATCGGCGGGCTGGCGCTGTCGCAGTTCGTGACGCTCGCCGTCAACTATCGCACCAGGACCGGCACGGCGACGGTGCTCGAACACTTCCGCCTCGCCGAGCGCGTGGCCGACGTGGTCCGCCTGGTGGGGAGCTCGCCGCCCGGCGAGCGCCAGCGGATGCTCTCGAGCCTGGCGGGGCCGACGCTACGCGCCAGCTGGGGCGCAGTCCCGGCGATCCGCGATGCCCCGCCCCGCGACTGGCGTGCCCAGCTGTTCGATGAATTGATGCAGTCGGCGCTCTGGGACGTGCCCTGGCGTGAACTTCGCGTCTCGCTGCGGGAGGGCCCGCTGCCGGCCGGGAAAGTCGACTCGCCGGCGCGAACGGCGGCGTCGTCGCCGGGCGTCGCAAGGAGCGTGGACGAAATCCTTGCAGAGCACGAACGCGCCGCAGTGATGAACGTTTCGCTGCAGCTGGACGACGAAAGCTGGCTCAATTTCGAGGCGCCGCTGGTCGAGGAGCGCAACGTTGCATCGCCCTGGTCGGTTCCGCTGCTCGCGGTTGCAGCACTGGCGATCCTGGCCGCGTCGGTATGGGCCGTGCGCCGGCTGACGGCGCCGCTCACGACACTCGCCGACGCCGCGGAACAGCTTGGTCGCGACGTGAACGCCGCGCCTCTTTCGGAAACCGGACCCCAGGAGCTGCGACAGGCCGCACATGCATTCAACCTGATGCAGGAGCGCATACAGCGCTTCGTTCGCGACCGCACGCTGATGGTCGCGGCGATGTCGCACGACCTGCGCACGCCGATCACCCGGTTGCGGCTTCGCGCGGAGTTCGTGGATGACGACGAGCAGCGGCGAAGGATGCTTGCGGACCTTGCCGACATGGAGTCGATGGTGGACTCGACGCTGGCGTTCGTTCGCGAAGAGGCGAGCACGGAGGCGACCGCGAGCGCCGACCTGGTGTCGCTGGTGGCCAGCGTCTGCGAGGATCGCCCGGGAGTAACGCTTCACCTCGACCCAGCCGTCGGATCGCGCCTGCCGTATGTCTGCAGGCCGGTAGCACTCACGCGATGCCTTGCCAATGTCGTGGACAATGCGGTCAAGTACGGGGGCGCGGCCGAGGTCGGGCTGGCCTCCAACGACTCCGGCGTCACGGTGATCGTGGACGATCGCGGGCCGGGAATCGCCGCAGGGGATCGCGAGCGAGCATTCGCGCCGTTTACGCGACTCGATCCGTCCCGCAACCGGGACACCGGCGGCACGGGCCTGGGCCTCACGATTGCCCGCACGATTGCCCGCGCGCACGGCGGCGACGTCGGCCTCGAGGATCGCCCAGGGGGCGGCCTGCGCGTCACGGTGACGCTGCCACACTGAGGCCGCATGCCTGCCAACCTGTCACCCGAATACAGGGCCGCGGCCGAAGAGTACCGCCGGGCACGCGACCCACAGGAAAAGCTCGAACACCTGCGCGAGATGTTGAGCGTCATCCCGAAGCACAAGGGGACGGATCACCTGCAGGCCGACCTCAAGCATCGCATCAAGGAACTCGACGAGGAACTCGCTGGCCCGAAGCGGGGAGGGGCGCGCAGTGGGCCCGCACTGGTGGTACGGCCGGAGGGAGCGGCGCAGCTCGTGCTGGTCGGGCCGCCCAACGGCGGGAAATCCCTGCTGCATTCACGACTGACTGGCTCGAACGCGAAAAGCGGTCCGTATCCCCACACGACACAGTTTCCCGAGCCCGGCATGCTTGGATGGGAGGATGTGTTGTTCCAACTGGTGGACCTCCCGGCAATGTCTGCCGAACACCCGTTGCCGTGGCTCGGCAGCACGCTGCAGTCGGCCGATGCCTGCCTGCTGGTGATCGATCTCGCAGATCCCGAGTGCCTGCAGCACGTCGAGTCGGTGCAGGCGATGCTCGCCGAGCGCAAGGTCAGCCTGGTCACTGAATGGCCGGCGGGTGGGAATCAACCGCTGGGTACCGTCCCGGCCCAGCAGGACGACGGTGACGTGTTCGTCCTGCGCCTGCCGACGCTGTTGCTCGCCAACAAGGCCGACCTGCTCGCGCATCCAGAGACCGACCTGGAGGCGCTCGCCGAACTCGAGGAGCCGCATTTCCCGACGCTGCTGGCGTCCGCGGCAACCGGGCAGGGTCTCGGCGCGCTTGGCGAGTGGCTGTGGCGCTCGTTCGGCCTGGTGAGGATCTATACAAAGGCTCCCGGCAAGCCGGTGCTGCACGACCGGCCGTTCACGCTGCGACACGGCGAGCAGACGGTCGGCGACGTGGCCAGGCTCGTGCATCGCGACATGGCGCAGACGCTCAAGTACGCGCGGGTATGGGGTGCTTCGGTCGCGGCGGATGGGCAGCACGTCGGGCGTGATCACGTGCTTGCGGACAGGGACGTCGTCGAACTCCACGCGTGAGGCGGTCGTGTTGCGGCGGCCCGGTGCCGCCCGTTGGTGGCCTCCGTGAAGCGCGGATCGGCTAGGATATCCGCATGATTCCGACGTGGTTCATGGTCGCGTACACCGTGTTCGTCGCCTACGTGATGGCGATCTGGTGGAAAAATTACGGCTGGCGGAATTTCCTTTGGTTTTCCGACATTGCGTTCATTGGCGCCGTGCCTGCCATGTGGCTCGGGAGTTCGCCGCTCGCGAGCGTGCTGGCAGTCGCCGTGCTGCTGCCCGAGATCCTGTGGAACGTGGACTTCGTCGGCCGGCTGCTGCTCAGGCGGCGCATCACCGGGCTGACCGATTACATGTTCGAGCCTGAGCGGCCGAAGCTGCTGCGCGGGCTGTCTCTGTTCCACGTGCCGCTGCCGCTGGTGCTGCTGTGGATGCTGGCAGCGTACGGCTATGACAGCCGGATCGGGTTGCCTGGCGCGATCGTGCTCGGGGCAGTCGTGCTGCCAGTGAGCCGGCTGGTGAGCGCGCCGGACAAGAACATCAACTGGACTTACGGGCTCGGCGCCGCCCGGTCGAAGTGGCCGGCGTGGGCCTACGTGCTGTGGCTGTTCGCGGGGTTCGTGGCATTCGTATTTGTGCCGACCGACCTGCTGCTGCGCCGCCTTTTCTGACGCGAAAAATCGGTGCCAGGCACCGATTTTTTTTGCCAATCGACTTTGTTATACTCCCGCCCAGCATCAAGAAAGGGGCGTTTGCCCCGGCCAACCTGCCTTCCCGGGCAAGGTGGCGCGCGTCGAGAGACGCGGATGCGGCCGGAAGGCAACGAAGCGGGTGAAGCTTTCTAAACCCTCCGGCGCTCGAATCGTGGCGCGGAGGGTTTTTCGTTTCTGCCTCCCCCACATCGCGCGCCGCTCGTTGGATCCCGGTCAGGTCTGCGGCCCGAAGAAGGACTGGAGGTTTGACCATGAACTCGATAACGCCTGCACTGATCGACTACTGGCAGCGGCTGCCCACCCAATCCGCCGAGTCTCGGCGGCAGGGTCTCGAGGAGGCGCGTCGTCGCGTCGCTTCCGGGGAAAGCAGCGCAGAGTCGCTGGTTCCATTCGCGCTGGCCGACCACGACGATGACGTCGTGTTTGCGGCTACCTCGGCCTATGTCGGCGTGGTGCGTGACGCGCTCGAACGCAACGCCGCCGCGCACGACGCGACCGAATGGATCCGCCGCGGTCTCGCGATCAACCGGGGCGCCGTGTTCGCGGCGCTGCTCTCGCTCGGTGACGATGGCATCAACGAGCGGCTGCTGCCGCTGCGGCTCGCGCTTTCGACCGACGACGTAGCCACCGTCTGTCGCCGGGCTGCCCGCCGCTCGTGCGTACGCTCGCGGGCATTCCTGCACGAATGGCATGAACTGCTGTTCGGTGAGTCCACGGCGCTCGAACGCGAGCATGTCGCCGTGTCGCTCGGCATCGGACAGGCGCAGGTCGCCTGACGGCAACTGTCGCTAGAGGTACTTGGCGAGAAAGGCCTCGATCTTTTCGAGGACCTCGGTGCGCGTGGCGCCGCTCGAGAGCCAGTGGTCCTCGCCCGTCAGGCTGACGTATTCGTAAGGCTTGCCGGCCGCGTCAAGCGCGCGGGCCATGGCCTGCGATTGTTTGGCCGGAACCACCGTGTCCTCGTCGCCATGCATCAGCAGGATCGGCGCCTTTATTCCTGCTGCGGCTCGCGCTGGTGAGGCCTTCGCAACCCTTGGGTCCAGCGGAGAGCCGATATGATCCTTCCAGTATGCGAGCGAATTCGAATCGTCTCCGAAGTGCGACTGCTCGTAACCGATCATCTGGGGAAGGTCCGCTACGCCGTTGACGCTCACGGCGCAGGCATAGAGGTCCGGCGTGAAGGCTGCGCCGGCGAGCGCGGCATAGCCTCCATAGCTCGCGCCCATGATGCAGATGCGTTTCGGGTCCGCCACGCCGGTTGATATCAGGTGGCGCACGCCGTCGGTCACATCGTCCTGCATCAGTCCGCCCCATTGCTGGTACCCGGCGAGTCGGTGCGCTGTGCCATAGCCTGTAGAGCCGCGGAACTGAGGCTGCAGTACCGCATAGCCGCGCGTCGCAAGGAACTGAGCCCACCAGTCGAAACCACCGGGGTCGTTCGATTCGGGACCGCCGTGCACGAGCACCACGAGCGGCAGGTTCTTTTCGCCCTTGCCGGGCGGTAGTGTCAGGAAAGCCGGGATCGTCGTGCCGTCGCGGGCCTTGTATGTAATCGTGCTCACCTCGCCGAGTTGCACTCCGTCCAGCGCTGGATATTCTTCGCCAACGATGTCCGCCTTGTGGGCTGCGCGGTCGACCAGGTAGTACACGGATGGATGCGTGGCGGATTCCGTCTCGACCAGCAGGCGCTGGCCATCCGTCGACCTGTCCACGATGTACACGGAACGATCCTGGAATGCCTTCTCCAGCGCGCGGCGCAGGGCGGCGCGATTGGGGTCGACGTACTCGATGCGTGGGTCCGATCCCGACAGCCAGTATCCGACCACGACTCCCGTGTCCGAGGCCACGATCGCACTGCTGACATCGACCCCCGACTCCTCGAATGCCACGGACGCTGCTGAGCCGTCGATGGGCAGCGACCATGCCTTTGAGTGGGAGGTTCCATTTTCGCCGATGGCGATAATCGCCTTGCCGTCGGCCGTTACGCCCGCGAGGTCCAGCGGGCCAGTATCCTTGGACTCAAGGATCGTGCGCCAAGCGGTTCCGTCCCTCACCAGGATGGCAAAGTCACGCGTTTCGGGTTTCCATTCCGACCGTGCCAGAGGCTTGCCATCCGGATCGACCAGCCACGCGGCCGTATAAGGAGTCCCCTGGGCGACGAAGTTCCCCTTGCCTGTCGTCGTGTCTACGTCGAACAGGGTCACCACCCAGCCGTCGTCACGCCGTGATTCCGTGAGACGCGTGCCGGTGGATTGCCGGAGCTTCGATAGCGTGAAGTCCCAGGTCGCCATCGAGACCGTGTCCTTGCGCAGCGGATTCACTGCTATCAGCTCCGCGCCGGTAACAGGATCCCGGTTCCCGTCGCCCAGCAGCAGTATCCGCGGCTCCCCGCCGGCGATGTCCACCGCCATTGTTCGAAACAATTCGTATGTTCGGGCGGCATCCGGCGCGGCCCAGGGTAATCGCGCAGTTGTGCTGACACCGAGGAGTGCGGTGTCTGAGTCGGCCCATTGAAGGCTGCGCAACGACGTGCCGACCCCGACATTCAGCACGCGCAGCGGCTGCGGTTCGCCCGGCCTGTAGAAAATCACCTTCGGGCCGCCCTCGGTGATCCGGTCCATGACGAGGGTCTTACCGTCCGGCGAGAGAGAGATATGTGCGAAGGCCGGAGTCTGGCCAAACGCTGATGCCGGCGGCGGGGCATCCGCGCCGTGCGCAACGTGAGGAAAGATCGCGCAAATGAGCGCCAGCGAAAATCCTTTGAGGCGCGGAGTCATTCGGTCCATGCAACTCTCCGTGTGCCGGTTATCCTCCTGCGAAATATAGTCCACTTATATCGAGCGTCCAGAAGGAAATCCAAGGGCGTATCGTTATGCCTCGCATGCGCGAATCCGCGGATGCCGGTTTTGTGACGAGGAAGGAGATTCATGAAACAGGTCTGGATAACCGGGGCCGGCGCGCCCGAAAAACTGCAGGTGCGCGAGGCCGTCGAGCCGTCCGCGGGCGCCGGCGAAGTCCGCATCCGGGTCGCGTACGCGGGGGTGAATTTCGCCGACATCCAGGCACGCATGGGCCAGTATCCGGACGCACCGAAGCCGCCCTGCGTGGTCGGCTACGAAGTCTCGGGAGTCATCGACCAGGTCGGTAGCGGCGTCGGCGGCTTCGCCGCTGGCGACCGGGTGATGGCATTGACCCGTTTCGGCGGCTACAGCGAGGTGGTCGCGGTAAACGCCGAGTGGGTGCACAAGCTGCCCGATTCGATCGGCCTGGAAACCGGCGGCGCGATCGCCGTCAACTACGGCACGGCCTGGGTGATGCTGACGCGCCAGGCGAATGTCCGGTCCGGCGCGACGGTCCTGGTCCAGTCCGCCGGCGGGGGCGTTGGCCTCGCGGCACTGCAGATCTGCGTGTGGCGTGGCGCGAGGCCGATCGGAACCGCCAGCGCGGGCAAGCATCAGCGCCTGAAGCAGATGGGCTGCGAGCACTGCATCGACTACCGGAGCCAGGACGTCGAGGGTGAGGTCCGCAAGCTCACCGCGGGCCGCGGCGTCGACATCGCGCTGGATTCCCAGGGCGGCAGTTCCATCCGCATGAACTATCGCCTGCTTGCGCCGCTCGGACACCTGGTGATGTTCGGTTTCGCGGACACGGTGACGGGCAAGCGGATGAACCCCCTGTCATTGATCAAGGGGCTCGTGACGACGCCATTCTTCCACCCGCTGGCGCTGCTGAATGCTAACCGCAGCATCTCGGGGCTCAACATGGGGCGACTGTTCCCGGAATACGGCCGCATGCGCGACGAGATACGGAAGATCGTCGAACTGGTGGCGGACGGTACGTTCTCGCCAGTGGTCGACAAGGTGTTTGCGTTCGAGGATGCCGCGGCAGCACATCACTACCTGCAGGACCGCAGGAATTTCGGCAAGGTTTTGTTGAAGCCGTGACCGTGGGCAGGGCACCGCGCGGCGCGCGTCCGGGCCGCTTCGCGGCCCTTCCGGTTCACCGGTCGGCGTCGTTGTCTGCGTTCGGTGCGTGAATCGTCCCCAGCCACCCCGATACGTCGCGCGGCTTGCGATCGCTGAGCCAGCCGAACACGATCATGTGCCACGAGACACGCTGCACATAGCCGCGCGTCTCGTTGTAGGGAATGTTCTCCACCCAGATGTCCATGGCCATCGGTGCGTCCGGAAGCCAGCGGCGAACTGCACCCGGGCCCGCGTTGTAGCTGCCCATCGCAAGCGACGCCTGCCTGCCATTTCGGTCGTAGAGGCCGCGCAGGTAGGCGGAACCGAGCGGCACGTTGATCGACGGCTGCAGCAGCGATGCGGTGGATTTCAGTGGCAGGTCCCAGGCCCTGGCGGTGCGCCTGGCAGTCTCCGGCAGCAACTGCATGAGCCCGAGCGCTCCGGCGCTCGATCGCGCATCGGCGCGATACAGGCTTTCCTGGCGGATGATCGCGTAGATCAGGTCCGGTGGAAGCCCGGTGAGCGACGCGCCCCTGCGCACTTCAGGATCGTAGGGCCGCGGATAAAGCACGTCGTAGTCGTCGAAGATCCGTAGCTTCGCTGCAGCGGCAATTGCCTGCAGGTACCAGCCCCAGCGCGCGGCGAGGCCGATCGCCTGCACCTGCTGCGGCTGCGCGAGGTTGGCGTACGCCGCGCGCCATTCCGCAATCGCGGGTGCCTCCATGTCACAGCGTTTCAATTCCCGTGCGCGCACGAATGCGGGCTGCACCGCGAGCGTGTTCATCTCCTGGTCAGCCAGGCCCATCGGCACAAGTGTCGGGACGAACGGCTGGCCCAGGTGCGCGGCCGAGAGCACGGCATACCAGTTGTCGGTAGGCAGGACATCCGAATAGCCCTGCTTTGCGGCCGCCTTGTCGCCAAGCTGCTCGGCGGACCGCGCGGCCCAGTAGCGCCAGCGATTCTGGCTGCGCAGGTCTTCGGGCATCGCCGCGATACCGTCGCGCGCCCGCGCCCAGTCGCCGGCCCAGAGGGCGGCACGAACCTGCCACTCCCAGGCGAGTTCGTTGTAGTCGCCCGGCAGCCCCAGCGCGAAGAATTCGAGCGCGCGCGGCTTGCGACTGAGCCCCAGCTGCGTACCCAAGGCTATCGCGTACGGGCTCGCGGCGGCGGCCGTGTCGAGATGCCGCGCTGCCAGCAAAGACGGATAGAGATCGGCCGCGGCGTCGGCGTCCTTCCTCGCGTACCGGCTCCAACCGGCCAGCAGCGCGACCGGTTCGACGCTCGTACCGGGCGACGCAATCAACGCATCGATTGACTCGCTGGGCTTCTCGATCAGGTCCGCCCACTGCAGGATCGGCGCTGCCGTGGGCGCCGGCAGTGACTTCGCCAGGTATCGTGCGAGGCCCGATTCCCCTGCCGCGAGCGCCGCACGGGCCCGGTGCTCGATCAGTTCCGGCGTGAGCAGGCCTCGGGAGCGCAGCCAGTCTACGGCGGGATCACAGGTCGGTGGCAAGCTCCTCGGAACATCCCACTCTGCAATGACGGGGGCGCCGAGCCCGTCGGTCCGGCCGAGCGCGATTCGCGCGGTGTATGCGTTGCAGCGCGCGGCGACCGAATCGTCCATGTCCCCGCGGTACAACGAAAGGTAATCGTCCCAGCGCTTGCTCACGGCAAGTGCCATCAGCCATCGGCTGCGCAGCGACTGCGCCACAGGCTGGTCACCATAGGCGTCGAGAAAGGCGCGGATCGCGGGTGACGCAGCCGGATCGTCGAATTGCCGCTGCAGCCTGGCCGCAATGACGTAGGGATAGAGTGGGTAAGCGCGCAGGACATCGCTGTCCGCAGTGGCCGCGCCCGGGGCGCCGCTGTCCGCCGCCGCATATGCGGCGAGGAATTGCCGGCGCCCATCCGCAAGCGGATCCGAGCCCAGGTCAGCCGCGCTGGCGGGTCCCGGCAGGGGCGCAGCCAGCAGGACTGCGAGCGCAGCCAGGCGAACCCGGGTGCCGGCAATGGTGATGTTCAGCGGTTGGTGCATGTCGTAAGTCTATGATGAATCAGGGCTGGCTCGGCACCCGAGCGTCTCCTCGGAAAACCCCATTAACAAAATTAGTGCAGTGCCGCAAACTCCACCGAACGTCCGGTAGCGCCTTCCGGTGATGGCTGGACATTGCTTGCCGAATCTCACGAAGGGAGACCACTCCATGCTGTATTCAGGACCCGCTTTCAGCGTCACGGCGCTGGGCGACGGCCTCGTCGAACTGAAGTTCGATCTTGCCGGCGAATCGGTCAACAAGTTGAGCCAGGCCGCGCTCAGGGATTTCGACGCCGCCACCCAGGCGATCGCGAAGGACGCGAGCGTCAAGGGCGTGATTGTCACGTCGGGAAAATCGGTGTTCATCGTCGGCGCGGACGTGACCGAGTTCGGCGCGATGTTCGCGGCCGGCGAAGAATCGGTCGCGAAGGGCGTGCTCGAAGTGAACCGCATGCTCTCCCGGTTCGAGGACCTGCCGGTTCCCAAGGTCGCGGCGATCAACGGCATCTGCCTCGGCGGCGGACTCGAACTCTCGCTCGCCTGTGAATACCGCGTCATGTCGACTGCGGCATCCGTCGGCTTCCCCGAGATCAAGCTCGGCATCTTCCCGGGCTTCGGCGGCAGCGTGCGCCTTCCGCGTGTGATCGGCGTGGACAACGCGATCGAATGGATCTGCTCCGGTGCAGACAAGAAGCCGGATGCGGCGCTGAAGGACGGCGCCGTGGACGCGGTCGTTGCGCCCGAGCAGTTGCGCGATGCGGCGCTCGCGATGGTGAAGGAAGCGATTTCAGGGAGGCTCGACTGGAAGGCGAAGCGCGCCGAGAAGCTCGCGCCGGTCAAGCTGAACGCGATGGAATCGATGATGGCGTTCACGAGCGCCATGGGATTCGTCGGTGCGCAGGCCGGGCCCAACTACCCGGCGCCGATGCTGGCGATCCGCAGCATCCAGGAATCCTCGACCAAGGGTCGCGACGACGCGCTCGCGGTCGAGGCGAAGTACTTTGCCAAGGCCGCGGCGACGACGCAGGCGAATGCGCTGGTGGGTCTCTTCATGGCCGACCAGGCCGTGAAGAAGGCCGCGGGTGCGTGGGCGAAGAAGGGCACCAAGGAGATCAAGCAGGCGGCGGTGCTCGGCGCCGGCATCATGGGCGGCGGCATCGCGTACCAGAGCGCGGTCAAGGGCACGCCGATCATCATGAAGGACATCCGCCCGGAGGCACTTGACCTCGGCATGAACGAGGCCGGCAAGCTGCTCTCGAAGCAGGTCGAGAAGGGCAGGTCGACGCCGGAGAAGATGAGCCAGACGCTGGCCCGCATCCGTCCGACGTTGAATTACGGCGACTTCAACGAAGTGGACATCATCATCGAGGCCGTGGTCGAGAGCTCGAAGGTCAAGAAAGCGGTGTTCGCCGAAGTCGAAGGACTCGTGCGTGATGACACGATCATCGCGTCCAACACCTCGACCATCTCGATTACCTCGCTGGCCGAGGGCTTGAAGCGCCCGCAGAACTTCGTCGGCATGCACTTCTTCAACCCGGTGCAGATGATGCCGCTGGTGGAAGTGATCCGCGGCAAGCAGTCATCGGAAGCCGCCATTGCGGCGACCGTGGCGCTGGCGCTCAAGATGGGCAAGACGCCGATCGTCGTGAACGACTGCCCGGGGTTCATGGTGAACCGCGTGCTGTTCCCGTACTTCGCCGGCTTCCACATGTTGCTCCGCGACGGCGCGGATTTCATGGCAGTGGACAAGGCCATGGAGCGGTTCGGCTGGCCAATGGGCCCGGCATACCTGATGGATGTCGTGGGAATGGATACGGCCGTGCATGCGGCGGGCGTAATGGCGGCGGGCTTCCCGGACCGCATGACGCCCGACTTCAAGGGCACGACGGAAGTCCTGGTCGAGAACAAGCGGCTCGGCCAGAAATCGGGCAAGGGTTATTACACCTACGTACCCGACAAGAAGGGCAAGCCGAAGAAGAGCCCGGACCCCGAGACCTACGAGCTCATCAAGGGCGTGGTCGCGGCTCGCAAGGAGTTCACGCCCGAGGAGATCGTCGCGCGCTGCATGGTACCGATGGTGAACGAGGTCGCCCGCTGCCTCGAGGACAAGATCGTTGCCTCGCCGGCCGAGGCGGACATGTCGCTCATTTACGGCATCGGCTTCCCGCCGTTCCGCGGCGGCGCCTGCCGTTACGTGGACCAGATGGGTGCCGCGACGTTTGTCGAGATGGCGGACAAGTACGCCTCGCTCGGCAAGCTCTACGACGCGCCGAAGCTGCTGCGCGACATGGCCAAGTCCGGCAAGAAGTTCTTCGGCTGATCGAGCGGCCCAACAAGTATCTGGAGAGATGAATATGAGTCTCAATCCCCGCGATGTCGTCATCATAGATGGCGTCCGCAGCGCAATGGGCCGCTCCAAGGGCGGCATGTTCCGAAACGTTCGCGCCGAGGTGCTCTCGGCCGAGTTGATCAAGGCGCTTTTCAAGCGCAACCCGGCCGCAAAGATGGACGAGGTCGAGGACGTGATCTGGGGCTGCGTGAACCAGACGCTCGAGCAGGGCATGAACATTGCCCGCAACTCGCTACTGCTGGCCGGAATGCCACACACGGTCCCGGGCCAGACGATCAACCGGCTGTGCGGCTCGTCGATGCAGGCGCTGCACACTGCAGCTGCGCAGATCATGACCGGGCAGGGTGACGTGTTCGTGATCGGCGGCGTTGAGCACATGGGCCACGTCAACATGATGCACGGCATCGACCTGAACCCCTCGTCGTCCAAGGAGTACGCCAAGGCCTCCAACATGATGGGCCTTACGGCGGAGATGCTCGGGCGGATGCACGGCATCACCCGCGAGATGCAGGACAAGTTCGCGCTGCGTTCCCACCAGAAGGCGTGGGAGGCCACGCTGGCGGGACGCTTCAAGAACGAGATCGTCGGCATCGAAGGCCACGACGCCAACGGCGTGCGGGTGCTGTGCGACATCGACGAGGTGATCCGCCAGGACGCCTCGCTCGAGGCGCTGGCCGCGTTGAAGCCGGCGTTCGACCCGAAAGGCGGCACGGTGACCGCAGGCTCGTCGTCGGCAATCTCCGACGGCGCATCGGCGATGCTGGTCATGAGCTACGAGCGAGCGAAGACGCTGGGCCTCAAGCCGCGCGCGAAGATCCGTTCGATGGCGGTTGCGGGCTGCGACCCCGCGATCATGGGCTACGGCCCGGTACCCGCGACGAAGAAGGCGCTGAAGCGCGCCGGCCTCGAGATGAAGGACATCAAGGTTGCCGAGCTGAACGAGGCATTTGCCGCGCAGTCGCTGCCCTGCGTGAAGGAACTCGGGATCATGGACCGCATGGAAGAGACCGTGAACCTGAATGGCGGCGCGATCGCGCTCGGTCATCCGCTCGGCTGCTCGGGTGCGCGCATCACCACGGCGCTGCTGAACGTGATGGAGCAGAAGGATGCCGACCTCGGCGTCGCGACAATGTGCATCGGCCTTGGACAGGGCATCGCCACGATACTCGAGCGCGTGTAGCACGCCGCGCATGGAAGACGCGTACTTCGAAAGCACGTAAGTAGAAATAGCGACATCGAGAAGGGCCCTGCGGGGCCCTTCTTCTTTTCCGGGCCAATGTCGAACCCGATCGCGCTTTCGCGCCCGTCTTTAGCGATCCTTAAGGTCAAGGGCGTATCAACGACGCATAGAAACTGCTGATGCGGGACTCCCGCAGCAAGAGTCCCGCGTTGGGTCTTCCGACGGCGTAGGGGCACATGAAACGAATTAGGCAATTCACGGTCACCTGGCTGACTGTACTGGTCGCGTCCACAGGCGTCGCGCTGGCCCAGGGTGGGCCGGGTGGCGGCGGTGGGGCCGGCGGGAGTCCGGGCGCCGGCGGGGCTGGCGCGGGCGCCCAGTCCATGCCGATGCAGCAGCACGGCACGATGCACCAGGACCAGACACGGTATCGCGACCAGCAGGTTGACCGTCTCCATCAGCAGGAGAAGTTGCGCGCCAAGGACCAGGACCGCCTTCGGGAGCAGGAAAAGATGCTCAAGCGCGACCAGGAGGCCCTGAAAGCGCAGCAAGGACTGACCCAGCAGGAGCGCAGCCAGGCCGAGGATCGACAGCAGCTCGAGGCGCAGGAGCAGGCCCTGCTTAAGGGACAGGCCGGAACCATGAGCCAGGCGCAGTTGCAGCAGCAACGCAAGACACTCGAGCAGACGCAGTCGGAGCTGCGGCAGCGCCGGCAGCTGACGCTGCAGGAGCGTGACCAGCTGCAGCAGCGACAGAAGGCGCTCGAGGGCGAAGCGACCCAGATCCAGGAGCGCGAACAACTGATGCAACAGGAACAGTCGCGCCTGCAGGAGCAGCTCCAGCTGCTCGAGCATGCCCCAGCAAAGGGAGGGCAGCAGTAGCACGGGACGATGGGGCCGCTCCGTTTCGACGGATCCATGGCCCGGAAAAATTCATGGAGACAGATTATGAGAAAGACGAATGATTCCATCTGGCGGTCCAGGAATCTGGGCCTGATACTGATGTTGGCAACCGCGCCGACGCTTGCGTTGGCGCAGGACGGAGGAGGAGGTAGCGGGGGAAACGGGGGAAGCGGTAGCGAGGGCGGTGGTTCGGGTTGCGGCGACGTACTGGGTGACCTAGTTCACATCAAGCGCCTGCCGGCGACCGGACAGCCCATCCTGCAGAAGCGCTGGGTGGAGTTGAAGAAAGACGCGTTCGGCTGGGACTACTGCCCGATCCCCGTCAACGGTGCTGGCGAGGAGATCGGCTTCGCCGACCTGAGTTGCGACGCGGCGGACCTGACCAAGGTGGTCGAGGTGAACTACTTCGGACGGCTGAGTGGCGGGCGCACCAAGGAACGCAACAGCCGGATGCACTTCGACGAAGTGATCTCGTCCATCAAGGACCCGGCCGTCGGCAGGGTCAACCAGGACGAAACCGGCCGGCTGCGGCTCGGCTACGACTGCGCCGCGAATGCCTCGGGCAACCTGCCATGTACCAGCTGGCGGGTGATCGACTCCCCGATGGAGAACCTCGCGCTGTACGCGCGCGTAATGAAGTACGGGCACCTGCAGACGGACCCCAACGAGGTCGACACCTTCGCGCATGGCGACCCTGCGGCCGGCACTCAGTACCATCCGGCGCTCGCGGCTGTCGACTATGCCAAGTTCGACGCGAGCCTGCGCCACCTGCTGCCCCGTGGTGAGAGTGACCTGAGCCCCGCTGACACCTGCTTCGCCTCAGGCGGGGGCTTCAACCCAGTCTGCGCCGGTGGTGAGCGGCTCGGCAGCCGGGACTTCGTCCGCGCTGGGTCTTTCCTCGCGGGCGCGGCCGACAAGACCGGCATCATCACGGTCGACCTGGTTCAGTACATGAATCGCATCATGAAGATCACGCTCGACACGGAGATCTCCACGGCAAACGTTTTCACGCTGCCAGCGCTGATCAGGGACTGTGGCGGCGGAGACGGTGTACCGTACCTTCCGATTGACCAGTGCACGACGAAGGCCGCGACGGCAAGCATGCCGGCACCGGCTAACGAACGCTTCGTGAACTTCCGTGCAACGAGCTATCTGCGCAGCGCCTGGCACGACCGCAAGCTCGAGGTCCTGAAGCCCATCCCCGGCACCACACGCTGGCAGGAAGCGCGTGGCGTCAGTCTTATGGATTGGCTGGGCGACCAGAATGGTCCACAGCCGGCAGCGGTGACGGGTATCGACGGCGTCGTAGCGGCCACCTCCGACGGCCTGCGTGCCATCGAGTTCATACACAACTACGAGATTCCTGAGCATATCTGGGACTTCGTGCCTGACGTCCCGTGACGTCGAGGCTGGCAGGGCCTGCATGGATTCGCAGGCCCTGCCAGCCAGTACGCAGGCAGGTGCCTGCCGAACAGACGCGCGCGACAGCGCGCAAGGAGGACCGACATGAGGGGCCTCGGAAAGAGAATCTCAGTATTGGCCATGGCAACACTGCTGGCAGGACTCGGTGCCTGCGGCGGCGGTTCCGGCGGCAGCAAGGACTCAGTAACGCCGGCAACGGGGACGCTGAGCGCGGGAGTGATCACAGGCTTTGGCAGCGTCTACGTGGACGGCGTGCGCTATGACACGACCAGCGCCCAGGTCACGATGGACGGTGAGACCGCGACGCAGTCGCAGCTGAAAGTCGGGCAGTACGTCGAGGTGAAAGGTCACGCACAAGGAGGGGCGCACCACGCGGACGTCATTCGCTATCACAACGTCCTCGAGGGCCCGATCACCAGCATCAATACCGTCGCGAGCTCGTTCGTCGCGATGGGACAGACGGTGTTGCTGACCCTGGACACTTCGCTGGGTGACAACATCCAGCCGGCCTCGATCGACGGACTCAAGATCGGAGATGTCGTCGAAGTGAGCGGCATCGTGCCGGCCGCCGGTGCGATCGACGCCACGCGTATCGACATGAAGCCCGACGGTGGGCCATATGAGGTCGCGGGCTATGTCACGAACCTCACGGAGGCCACGCATCGATTCAGCATCAACGACCTGGTGGTCGATTATGCGGGCGCCAACATGGACGATTTCGCGACCGGTGATCCGAGCGCGGGTGACCTGGTGCTGGTGAAGGGCTTTACGTTCGACCCGGATGGGGCATTCGCCGCGACGCGCGTCGAACTGCGTTCGGACGACTGGCTGATGCCCGGACAGGGCGACGTGGTCGACGTCGAGGGGACTATCGTCGAGTTCGAGTCCGCGACCGCATTCAAGGTGGGCGGATGGCATGTCACGACGACGCCTGGCACTACGTACGAGAATGGGACTGTCGCGAACCTTGCGGATGGTGTGATGGTCAAGGTCAAGGGAGCGGCCGACGCGAATGGCACCCTGGTAGCGACGCGGATCTGCTTCGAGCAGGTCAACACGGTTCGCATCGTCGCACAGGTCGGCAAGGTGGCGGCAGACGGCTCGATAGAGCTGCTTGGCCTGACTGTGGCGACCGACGATGCGACGCGTTACGAGGACAGGTCGCAGCTCGACCAGCGTGATTTCGGTTTCACGGACCTGGCCGTCGGCACCTGGGTCGACGTGCGTGGGTACCAGGAGCCGGCCGGCAGCGATGCAGTACTCGCCACGCGGGTGGTGCGCATCGATCCGGCGGACGCGGTCAGCCTGCGCGGGCCTTTCGGCCAGCCCGTGCGCCCGGACTTCCACATCCTGTCGGTTCTGGTGAAGACCACGGATGCGACGAAGTTCCGGCTCGAAGGGAACGTCGTGTTGACCCTGGACCAGTTCTTCACCACCGCTGACGGACAGCTGGTGGAGGCCTGGGGCAGCTGGAGCGGCACGGCGTTGACCGCCGAACGTGTCGAGATCAAGGTCGACGACGACTGAGGCTGGCCAGGACGGCCGCGTCTGAGGCGTCGAGGCGGGCGGGGCACCGAAAGGTGCCTCGCCCTTCATGTTCCGCAGCTTTAATTGCCACCGATACGGATGGTCTGCCTGGCCATGACCGCTCAAAATGACAACATGCGCGTCCTCGTCGTGGACGATTCCGAACGCGTCCGGAAAACCCTGGCCACGGGCCTGCGGGCGCGGGGCATGGCAATCGAGACCGCCGCGGATGGAGCCGAAGCCCTGGTGCTGTTGAATGGCTCGTCATTCGACGTTGCGGTGCTCGACTTGATGATGCCCCGCATCGACGGCATGCAGGTACTGGAGGCGCTCAGGGGCAGGCGCGTCCGGCCTCGAGTCCTGGTGCTGTCCGCCCGCGACCAGGTTCAGGATCGGGTGGACGCGCTCAATCTCGGCGCGGACGACTATCTCGTCAAGCCATTCTCATTCGATGAATTGCTCGCGCGACTGCTGGCGCTCGCCCGGCGCAGCTTCGCCGAAACATCTCCGCAGCTCGCCTGCGGTCGATTGCAGTTGGATTCCGCGAGGCAGCTGGTGCGCGTGGACGACACGGTGCTGTCGCTCACGCCGAAGGAATACGCACTGCTCGAGCTGTTGGTGCGGCGCAAAGGCCACGTGCTGGGTCGGGCGGTGATCTTCGAGCAACTCTACGAGAGCGACAGCACGGCGTCGGATACGGTGATCGAGGTGCTGATGAGTACGTTGCGGGGGAAGCTGACCCGAGCTGGATTGCCCGACCTGATCGAGACCCGCCGCGGCTTCGGCTATGTCGTTGCTTGATTCGGCGCGCCACTCCTTGCGCGGCCGCCTGGCGCTGGGTCTCTTTGCAGGCATGGCCCTGGTCCTGGCTGCGGGCTTCATCGCGCTACACGTGTTGATACGCGCCGAACTTTACGAGCACCTCGACGAGGGCCTCGCTCACAAGATGAGCGCGGTCGCCGCATACGCGGTCCAGCATCCCGGGGCCGAGGACGTCGCCGAGTACATGCCGCAGTTCCGCACCAGGGCGCACGAGGATTTCTTCCAGGTCTGGGATGGCCAGGGGCGGACACTGGTGCGGTCGGACTCGAGTGCTGGCCGCGACCTGCCCAGGCTTGCGTCGCTGGTTGGACAACCAACCTACCACGACCTGACGTTGCCGGACGGCCACCGAGGTCGCGCGATTTCGCAATCCTTTTCCCTGCCAGGGGACGATGCCCGCGGCTTGCTTTGGGTGGTCACGGCGGAAGAAACCGAGAATCTCGACCGGTTGGAAGCGCGCGTCCACGTGCTGCTGCTGATCGTTGCGGTCATCACGCTTGCCGCAATGCTGCTCATCGCCTGGTACTCCGTCGAGCGTGGCCTGCGTCCCGTCCGCGACTTCGCCCGTTCGCTGGAAAGCGTCGATCCGGCCGATCCCGCCGCGCATCTCGATGCGGGTCCATTGCCCAGTGAGTTACGTTCTGTCGCGGCCAGCTTCTCGGCGCTTCTCGATCGCTTGCTGGAAGCGCTCGCGCGCGAACGGCGCTACGCTCGCAACGTCGCCCACGAACTGCGCAACCCGCTGGCCGAGATCCGCCTGCTGGCCGATGTCGGATCCGGAAGCACAGACCCCGATGCGATGCACCATGCGGTTCGCGAGATCGGCACGACGGCCGCAGAGATGCAGCAGATCGTCGAGTCACTGCTGGCCTTGACCCGATACGAGGCGGGGCTGGAGATTCCGCAGCCGGAGCCCGTCGATCTCAGTGCTGAGCTGCGCCGACAGGTGAGCGTACTGTCCGGCGCCGCGGTTCACCAGTCACTGACGATGGAACTCGACGCTCCTGCGGAAGCCTGGGTTCATACCGACAGTGCGTTGCTGCCCAGGCTGCTCGCAAACCTGCTGGGCAACGCCGTATCCCACGCGCCGCGTGGATCGGTGGTGCGGGTCACATTGAGTCCGGGAGGTGAATTGAGCGTGACAAATCCGGCGCCGGGTCTCAGGCCTGGCGACGTGCCACGCCTGGGTGAGAGATTTTTCCGCATTGGCAATGGCAACCACGGGTCGCATGCCGGCCTGGGACTTTCGCTTGCGACCGCAATCGCCAAGATCCTCGGCCTGTCGCTGCGGCTCACGCTGGGCGACGACGGCCAGCTGGTTGCCGCAATCGACGGTTTCCAGCCGCTGGCCCAGGCGCCGGGAGCGGACTGATGCCTGAGGGGGGGCAGCGTGTCAGCGCAGCAGGCTTCGCGCCTGGAGCGCGTACATCGCGAACGTGAGTCCACGGCGGGCCAGCGTGATGGCGCGCGCAGGGCCGAGTGCGACGAGCACCACACCGCCGGCCAGGATGAGGACCGGCGTGAGCCTGCGCAGCGCCCCGACCAGGCGATCAACTCTCATGGTGCCCGACTCGATCTCGAGGTAGGCCTGGACCGTGTCGTCGCGCTGCAACGCGCATTCTGCCTGCAACGCTGCGCGCCGCGCGGTCAGGGCGACCAGGCGCGAACTCACTGGTCACCCCTGAGCGCGGTCACGTCGCGCCTCAGCTCGGTTCGGGTGCCATCGAGAAGCTTCGGCTTCTCGTGCAGGCGGGTTCGCGCCACGCGGGCGGCCACCGCCGAGAGGACCATGAACGCGGCCGTCACGCCGATAGCCGCACCCATGCGATGAGTGTCCCAGTAGTAGATGATCAACGTGACGCCCGCGAGCAGCAGGCTGAGCGCGGCGGCCAGCACGGCCACCAGGCTCCACAACAGGATCCGGACGCCACGCTCGACGTCCTCGCTGATTTCCGTGGTCAGCAACTCCACTCGCGTCTGCACGACGGCGAGCAGCGTGCCGCCAAGTCGAGTTGCCGACCGCAGCAGGTTCGTCGCGGGCCCGGGGGCCGCGGTTTCCTCCCCGCTCATCGTGCGCTGCTCAACGGCGCGCGAGCAGGACGCCGATCACCACCCCGACGGCGGCTGCGAAGCCGACCGACTGCCACGGATTGTCCCTGATACGTGCCTCGGTAGCTGCCACGGCTTCCTCGCCATGCCGGACGGCATTCTGCTCCGCCGCCAGCAGCCGTGCCTTGGCGCCCTGCAGCGATTCACGGATCTTTGCTCGGGCCTCGTCGGCCTTTACGCCGCCCTGCTCGGCGGAGGCTTTCATCAGCGCCTCGGCGTCGCGCATCACCGTTGCAAGATCGGCCTTGAGTGTCTGCATCGTTACATGGTCTGTCATTTCTCCACCTCCATGCGCGGACGGCTCGCGGATCGTGCCGAGCTCGCTCCTTGAACTAATGCTATGCCCCGGTGCGCGAGGGAACAATCAGAGATGTCTGCAGGCAAAGGGGGGTAGTACCGGGGCATTCGGGCGGTACCGGGGATCCAGGCGGCTGGCTGACGCCACCGCGGGACCGGGGCTCTGCAAGGCTGAGTTACGGCAAGCTCGCGCGCTGCGTCGCGGCGGTATCGTTCGTGAAAATGGCCATAAAAAGCACCAAAATGTCGCTAAATATCGCTAAATGTCGCTTATGTCGCCAATTTACACTGTTTTCGGTCACGGAGTTTACTGCCCGTCGAAGCCGATGCTAGCTGCACTGCACAAACCCCGATACCCACCGGAATCAACATCGGGGATATTCGGGCCAACCTGCAACCTGCCGTCGCCCGGCGCGGCACTATTTGAGGATCCAAGATGGACACAAAGGCGAAAGACGTCTCGATGCAGATGGCCGAGGACGCCCGACAGACCGAGTGGGAAAACGTCAGCTTCACCGCGGAAGTGTTCAAGGGAAACTTCCGCTGGGACCTGCTGCACCCGTTCCCGGCGCAGTCGCCGGAAGACAGGAAGATCGGCGACGACTACATCGAGAAGATCCGCCCGGTCGTCGAGAAAGCCGTTGATCCATGGAAGATCGACGAGGATGGCGAGTATCCGCCCGAGGCGCTGGACGCGCTCGCAGCCGTTGGCCTCTTCGGCATGAAGATCCCGAAGGAATACGGTGGCCTTGGTTTCTCTGTCACCAATTACGGGCGTGTGCTCGGCTTCCTGGGCGGCTACTGCGCGACCACCGTCGCCTACGTGTCTGCGCACCAGAGCATCGGCGTGCCGCAACCGCTCAAGGAATTCGGCACCGAGGAGCAGAAGCGCAAGTACCTGCCTCGCCTTGCAAAAGGCGAGATTTCCGCGTTCGCGCTCACGGAGCCGGGCGTGGGTTCCGATCCGGCGCGCATGACCACCACGGCGACGCCGTCGGCAGATGGCAAGTACTACACGTTGAACGGCGACAAGCTGTGGTGCACCAACGTCACCGATCCGAAGACGACACTGATCGCGGTGCTCGCGCGGACGCCCGACAAGGTGCTGCCCAACGGCAAGTCGTTGCCGCAGATTTCCTGCTTCGTGGTCGAGACCGCATGGACCGGCGTAGAGCGCGCGCGACGTTCGCGGTTCATGGGCCTGCGCGGGCTTGCGAACGGAGTGATCACCTTCAAGGACGTCAGGGTTCCGGCCGACAACCTGATCGGCAAGCCAGGCGAGGGCCTGAAGATCGCACTCGCGACGCTCAACGTCGGTCGCCTGGGGATTCCGGCTGCCGCCATCGGCGGCGGCATGGCGATGGTGGAAGACGCGAAGTGGTGGACCTCAACGCGCCAGCAGTGGGGCCAGCCGATCGGCAAGCACCAGGCCGTGGCGAAGATGATCTCGGGCTACATGGCGCAGCTCTTTGCGATGAAGGCGATGGTGCAGGTCGCCTGCGCGTTCGCGGACCACAAGAACGCCGACATCCGCCTCGAGGCGGCGGCGGCGAAATACTGGTGCTCCGAGACTCTGTGGAAGATGTACGACGACTATCTCCAGGTGCGCGGCGGACGCGGCTACGAGCGGGCGACGTCGCTTTACGGGCGCGGCGATCGCCCAACCGCGATCGAGATGGGCCTGCGCGACTCGCGAATCAACCGCATCTTCGAGGGTTCGTCGCAGGTGATGCACCTGATCATGGCGCGCGAGGCACTGGACACGCACTTCAAGCTGATGATGCCCATCCTGCAGCCGAAGCCGGGGCAGAAAGTGTCGAAGGGCGAGGCGGCCATGAAGGCGGCAGGCTTTTACTCGACGTGGTTGCCGAAACTCTACCTGCCGTTCGGCGGCGGTGGGCTCGACGCACCGCACCTCGACGCGAAGAACCGCAAGCACCTCGCATGGACGGCGAAGACTTCCAAGGTGCTCGCGCGGAGACTGTTCGGAACCATGGCGAAGTTCGGACCGAAGCTCGAGACGGAGCAGGTCATCCTCGGCAACTTCGTGGACATCGGCGTGGACCTGTTCGTGATGGGCGCGACGCTTTCCTACGCCAACCACCTGGTCGGCATCAATCCGGCCGACAAGTCCCCGCTGGAACTGGCGGATCTCTTTTGCAACGAGGCGCGTCGCCGCATCGACGGCAATTTCGGTGCGGTGAAAGGCAATTTCAACAAGTCCTACGGCAAGGTCGCCGGGTTGCTGATGGAAGGCAAGCTCGACTGGCTCGCCAAGGGCGCCATCAACCCGATTCCTCCGGCGTACCGCGACTGGGAAAAGAACGACTACGAGCATCCGGCGGCGGGTGCCGTCAAGCCCAGGGTCGAGTTGCCAAAGGAAGCCGCGTGAGAGCAGGGGACATTCTCCTTTTCGCAGCCGCGAAAAAAGGAGAATGTCCCCATCCCCGGAAATTCGGTGCCTGGCACCTATTTACCTGAGGGCGAGCAGCGCCCCGGGATTGCCTGACCACAGCACGTAAGGCTCGCTCAGGCCGTCGTTCAATTCGGCCGCGCTGATTTCGCCCGCATTGGCGACAATGGCGAGTGTCTCGCGGTCGGTGCGGGCGATCAGCAGCCGTGCCGACCCCGATGGCGCGCGGAGCGGCGGTTCCGCCAGGCCCAGTTCGCGAGCCGTGGCATTCATCGGTACCAGTGGGATGCGCCGTCCGTCGGCAATGATTTCGAACTGCGCGGATCCGCCGCCGCCGGTAATCGAACTTCGCTTGTCGATCGTCGACCACGCGTAGCAGTAGAAATAGATCGCGTGGGAGCCCATTCGGTTCACGTCGATGGGCACGACGGTGAGGTAGTCGCGGGCATGCACGGCGAATTCCGGTCGATCGCGCGCGAATACCAGCGCATTGCGGGTCACTGTAACGGTCGCGGCGGATTTCTCGTCGAGGTACTGGCGCGAACCGTCCGATGGCGGTGATGCGCAGGCACCGGACGCAAGGGCAATGGCAACGACTGCCAGGTGGCCGAGGCCGCGCAGCGAACGGTCGAGGTCAGAGGTCATAACGATACCCGAGGCTGAAGTAGTAGCGCGTCGTGTCGGCGCTCGAGTCACCCAGTGTGCGTTGCCCGATCTCGGCGCCGCCTTCGAACTCGAGCCAGAGCTGCCGCCAGCGCATCTCGGCCCGCAGGCCCGGGGCATAGAGCAGCTGCGTCGAGCCGTCGCTGTGGTACTGGCGCTGGTCGACGCGGATTCTCGGGCTCAGCCGCCACGCTTCGCCCAGCGGCAGCTGCGTGTAGAGGCCGAGAGACATCGTGTCCGTTGCGTCGCCGGTCTGGTACTGGAGGCCAAGCGAGGAAACGTCGCCGCGCCCGAATAGTCCGTACGCCATGGTCTGCGTCGAGAAGATCAGGTCGGTGCCCGAGTCCGGCGTCGCCTCGACTCCCCCGGACGCAGGCGTCGCGCTGATGCTGACGCCGGAAACGTCCATCGACCACTGCCATTTCTCGCCGAACGGCCGTGACAGCGACATCGTGTACATATCGGATTCAGCGGTGCGATCCCGGGCCAGTTGCTCGACCTGCGATCTGGAGAACAGGCCGAACAGCTCGTCGAAAGACCCGACCGGCTGGCCGATCAATGCATTGCGCAGGCTCAGGCCCGGGCTCTTGCGGTGATTGTAGTTGGCGCTGAGCGTCCAACGTGCGGGCAGCGTGGCCGTGGCCAGCAGCAACACGTCGTTGAGGTCGCCGAAGTGAAGATCGTAGTCGGCGAGTCCGACGAATGTCAGGCCGGGCCTGAAGTAGCGCACTTCGGTACCGACCGCCTGCCGGTCGCTGTACCCGACATAGTCCTGGTTGAGCGCGTAGAGAGACATGTCCCACGCCTCGGCGAAAGTACCGAAGTCGGCGGACAGCGCATAGAACTGCTGGTCGGAGTTCGGTGAGAGGCGTGTCGAGTTCACCAGGTAGCCAAGATGCGCGTTGATGCGCACCTTCGGCACGACCTGGTAACCGGCATACAAGCCGTCGAACGTCCCGATCAAGCCGCCCAAGTTGCCCGACTGCCGCCCGCCACGCACTGTCCAGTCGAACGCGCGATCGCGCAGTTCCGCGTACATCAACGAGACTGTGCCCTGGTTGCCAGGCCCGTCGGACATCAAGTCCACGCCGTACGAACCGCTCGCCCGCATTGCGAAGTCATAGCGATCGCCGCTGCGTCTCGCGGAAAGTGCTACGTCGTTCAGGATCGCTTCCTGTGTCGTGCCGCTGGTGGACACGCTGCCGTTGTCGAAGCTGCTCGTATCCTTCCTGTACGTCTGCGAGATGCCGCCGTAGGCCTTCCAGCGTGATTCACTGGCTGCCGAGGCCCGCGCCTGTGCGTTTGCCGGGCTCGCGGCGAATGTCAGCGCGCGCAGGCGCTTGGTAACCCGGTCTGCCGCCTCGCCTTGCGGATAGCGCTCCAGGTATTCCTCGTACTCGGCCTTCGCGTGAGCCAGCTGGCCATTCCGCTCGCGGGCCAGCCCGAGTAGTTCCTGGGCCTGGGCGCGCTGGGGAAATTCGGGCTGCTCAGTCAGTAGCGTCAGCAACTGGATCGCCACGACGTAATCCTTGCGTCGCAGCATCTCCTGCGCGCGTTTCAACGTACGGTCGATGTCCTGCTGGGTAAGCGTGGCATTGCCGGGCGCCGGCGTTGTCCGCACGCTACCGACGGCTCCAGGCGTTCCAGGCTCGCTCATTACCGCATCGTCCGACACGGCAAGCCATGCTTTTGGATAGGTGGCGCGCGCGGCGGCCAGTACGCGGCGTGCGTCCGTTTCAGTGACGAAGGGCCCGGCCCGCAGCCGGTACCATTTGTTGCCGTTGACGACGGTTTCCGATACGTAGGTCGGGACACCGGTGACCTGCCCGGCCGCTTCCGTGGCCGCGGCGCTGTAAGGCTCGCGTGATGCGTCGAGGTTGACCGCGTAAACAGACACCGGCCCGCTGACTTCGCGCACTGCGACGCTGGAATGGTCGATGTCGGGGCGCGAAAGCAGGATGCGCAGCCCGCGGCCATTCGTCGCTGGAACCAGCACGAACTGCTCCAGCCTGGACCAGCGAATGCCAAGCTCGACGTTCCTGCCCATCGTGCGATCGACGTTCAGCGCGCGGATCACGCCGCGAGCATCCAGTACCGGTGGGACCACCCAGCCCGCGGCAGGCGATCCGCAGTCCACTCCGGGAACCAGGCGCACGTGCAGCGAGTCGCCGCCGCTCGCCGGCGTGTGGCTCACGTACTGCACGTTGCAGCCGAACATGACGGTGACCGTCGCGTAGCCGTCCTGCTCGGTGACGCTGACGTCCTCGATCAGACGCCCGGCAACCTGTGCGTGCGCAGGGCCGGCCAGTCCGGCCAGCAGCATCGAAACGACGCTGATTGTCCGTAACGCGCGCATCAGTCGAATTTCGAGTCGGTGATGCGATGTTCCGGACCCGACCGGCGCGTCAAGACCGTGGTCAGCGTCGAGTCGGTGTAGATGTGGCAGGCGCCCGAGCAGTTCCGCAGTTCGCTTACCGTGTATTTCACGTTACCGTATTTCTTGTGCGGGTCCGCCTTGAACCTGTTCGAGTGGCAGCCCGCACAGTCCGGCTTGTAGGCGGGCGCGCGCCAGGTGGCAGCGTCGGTGTTTGTCGTGTGACAGCTCAGGCAGGTCAGCGCCGTCCGGTGGTCACCCGGATAGCCGCCGCCGGCCAAGTGCCTGAAGTTGTTGGGTGACCATGCATTCGTCGTATGGCACTGGTTGCAGTCGAAGTTGTGGACGGGGAAGGTCATGTGCCCCGTGGACGGACCGCTGGCGGTCGTACCGTTGTGGCAGTTGCTGCAGCCGCTGGTCACGCCCGTGTGGTCGAAAGCGGCCGGCAGCCAGGCCAGCGTGGAGTGGCAGGCACCGCACTCCTTCGTGGTCGGAATATGGTTGGTGGGCTTGCCAGCCGCCTTCAGGCCGTTGTGACAGCTGCTGCAGGTGCCGGTCACGTGGTTGTGATCGACGCGTACGGCCGGCTTCCAGCCGACGGTCGTGTGGCACGCGTCGCAGCTCGTGTCGCTGGCTATATGCGCCGCATTCTTGCCGGTGGCATTGCTGCCGTTGTGGCAGGAGTAGCAGGTGCCGATCACCTGGGTATGATCCACGCGCACGGCCGGCTTCCAGGCGGCTGGCGAGTGACAGCCCTCGCACAGGTTGCTCGTTTGCAGGTGGCTCGAGCTCTTGCCGGTGGCTGACACACCGTTATGGCAGCTGAAGCAGTTGCCGGTGATGCCGTCATGGTTGAAGCCCGTGGCGGGCTTCCATGCGGTCGTCGCGTGGCAATTGCCGCATTCGGCCGTGGTTGCGATGTGCGTGGCCGGCTTACCCGAGGCCTTCGTGCCATTGTGGCAGCTCGAGCAGTTGCCGATTACCTGCGCGTGGTCGACTCGGGTCGCTGGCTTCCAGCTGCCTGTCGAGTGGCAGCTTTCGCAAACAGCGGTGGTGAAGATGTGGGTGGCGTTCTTGCCCGCCGCCTTTATGCCGTCGTGGCAATTCGAGCAATTAGCGGTGATGCCCGAGTGGCTGAAATTCGCGGGCTTCCAGGCCAGCGTCGTGTGGCAGGAGCCACATTCGGCAGTGGTCGGGATATGGTTGGTGCCCTTGCCCGCTGCCGCCGTTCCGTTGTGGCAGCCCGAGCAGGTTCCCGAGACGTGGGCATGGTCGACGCGAGTCGCGGGTTTCCACGCGTTGGTGGCGTGGCAGCTTTCGCAGCTGGTGTCGGTCGCGATGTGCGAAGTTCCCTTGCCGGTCGCGTTCACGCCATTGTGGCAGCTGAAACAGTTGCCGGTGACACCGGTGTGGTTGAAACCGGTGGCCGGCTTCCACGCGGTCGTGCCATGGCAGCTGCCGCATTCGGCGACGGTCACGATGTGATTGGTGGGCTTTCCGGTCGCCCGGGAGCCATTGTGGCAACTCGAGCAGGTGCCGATCACCTGGGCGTGATCGACGCGCGTGGCAGGCTTCCAGGCGGTCGTTGCGTGGCAGGACTCGCACTGGCCGGTCGTGAACATGTGGCCGGCGTTCTTGCCGGCGGCTTTCACGCCGTCGTGGCACGTAGCACACCCGGAGACGATGCCGGCGTGGCTGAAGGTCACGGGCTTCCAGGCAACTGTCGCGTGGCAGCTGCCGCATTCCTGCGTGGTCGGGATGTGATTTGGCCCCTTGCCGATCGCCCTGGCGCCGTCGTGGCAGGAGCTGCAGCTGCCGATGACTTGCGAGTGGTCGACCTGGGTCGCTGGCTTCCAGCCCGATACGGCGTGGCAGGTCTCGCAGGTGGTGCTGGTCGGGAGGTGCGTTGCGCTCTTGCCGGTCGCCTTCGCGCCGTCGTGGCAGCTCGAACAGCCGCCCACGATGCCGGTGTGATCCCAGTTCGCCGGCTTCCAGGCCAAAGGCGTGTGGCACGAGTCACAGGTATCCGCGCTCACGATATGGTTGGCCGGCTTGCCGGTGGCCTTGGTTCCGTTGTGGCAGGAGAAGCAACTGCCGGTAACTTCGCGATGGTCCACGGTCGTTGCGGGCTTCCAGGCCAGCGTCGCGTGGCAGGCGCCGCAGTTGTTCGTCGACAGGAGGTGCGCTGCGGACTTGCCCGTGGCGGTCGTGCCGTTGTGGCAGGTGTAGCAGCTGCCGGTGACTTGCGTGTGATCGACGCTCACGACGGGACGCCAGCCGGCGGTCGAATGACAGGCCTCGCAGGTGTCGCTGGCCTTGATATGCGTACTGCTCTTTCCGGTCTGTCGGACTCCGTCGTGGCAACTGACGCACGAGTCGGTGATCCCATCGTGGGTGAATCGGGCCGGTTTCCAGGCGCTGGTCGAGTGACAGTCGCCGCACTCGCCAGCAGTCGGGATGTGGCTCGTGGGTTTGCCGGTGGACCTCACTCCGTCGTGGCAGGTCGAGCAGGCCTGGCTGATCGCCGAGTGATCGAAGTTGGCTGGCTTCCATGCGGCCGTGACGTGGCAGGTTCCGCACTCGGCGCTGGTGACGATGTGATTTGTGTCCTTGCCCGCTGCGATCGTGCCGTCATGGCAGGAGGAGCAGGTGCCAAGAACGCTTGCATGGTCGACACGGGTCGCCGGCTTCCAGGTGCTGGTCGAGTGGCAGGCCCCGCAATCGGTGCTGGTGGTCAGGTGCGCCGCGTGCCTGCCGGTTGCCGTCGTGCCGTTGTGGCATGAATAGCAGCTGCCGGTGACCTGCGTGTGGTCCACGACCGTGACCGGGCGCCAGCTGAAGGTCGCGTGGCACGCCTGGCAGCTGTCGCTTGCCCTGATGTGCGTCGCGCTCTTGCCGGTTTCCCGGACGCCGTCGTGGCAGCTGACGCAGGTCGTCGCGAGGTTGTCGTGGCTGAATCGCGCAGGCTTCCAGGCAGTGGTCGCGTGGCAGGTGTCACAGCCATTGTCGCTCGGGATGTGGTTGGCGTGCTTGCCCTTGGCGGTCGTGCCGTCGTGGCAGGAGACGCAGGTTCCGATGACCTGCGTGTGGTCAATCGTCGCGGCAGGCTTCCAGGCCGCAACGACGTGGCAGGACTCGCAGGAATCGGTGCTGCGGATATGCGTCGTGCCCCGTCCCGTCGCGCGACTGCCGTCGTGGCAGCTCACACAGTTGTTCTCGTAGCCGGTGTGATCGAATTTCGCTGGCTTCCAGGCCGTGGTCGCATGGCAGTTGTCGCACTCGGCGCTCGTCACTATGTGGTTGGCGCCCTGGCCGGTCGCGCTCCGACCGTCGTGGCAGGTCGAGCAGCTGCCAAGCACGTTGCCGTGGTCGACGCGGATCACAGGTTTCCACGAAACTGTCGCGTGGCAGGCATCGCAGGCCGTGGTGGCCTTGATGTGAGTGGCGCCGATGCCGGTCGCCCTGGTGCCGTCGTGGCAGGTCGCGCAACGATCGGTCACACCCGCGTGGTCGAAGGTCGCCGGACGCCAGGCGGAAGTCGTGTGGCAGGAATCGCAGGTCTCGGCGCTCGGAATGTGGATTGCGCTGCGCCCGGTCGCGCGCGTTCCGTCGTGGCAGGAAGCGCAGCTGCCCATGACCTCGGCGTGGTCGACGCGGGTGGGCGGCGCCCAGGCGTCGATGCTGTGGCAGGCCTCGCAGCTATTGCTGGTCTGGAGGTGAGACGGACTCTTTGCCGTCGCGGTTCCCGCGGGTGTATGGCACGAGACGCAGTTCGAAGTGATGTTTGCGTGATCGAACCGCGTCGGGCTCCATGCGGTCGTGCCGTGGCAGGAGCCGCAGTCCGCCGTGGTGGCGATGTGGCCGGCGGGCTTGCCCGCGGCATGCACGCTGTCGTGGCAGGACGAGCAGCTGCCGCGCGTCTGGTCGTGGTCGAAGGTCGATGCGGGTGACCACGCCGACGTCGTGTGGCAGGCGTCGCATTGCTCGCTGCTCAGGATATGGTTTGACGACTTCGGCGTCGCGCCGATGCGCGATCCATTGGAATGACACGCGAAGCATGCGCGCGGCGTGCCCTGGAATACGGCGTCCACGTGGCACGACTCGCAGGCCTGCAACTTGTGCGCACCGGTCAGCTCGTAGCCCGTCGTGACGTGGTTGAAATCCGCGCCAGCGCCTTGTGCAAATGCGCCGTGGCAGGCGACTGCAATCAGGCAGAAAACGACAACCTTGTAGAACTGGCCCATGGTTTCCCGCCTATTGGAGCCGTGCGCCCTTGAAACTCGTTGTCACGTGGCATCGCTGGCACTGGCGGCCGTATTGCCCAACGTGGACATCGTCCTTCGAATGGCAGGCGTCGCAGTCGGTGCCGAGCTTCACCTGGTCGGCCGGCTGCTTGTGGCAGCCTGCGCAGGCGACAACGGCGTGCGCGCCGGTGAGCGCGAATTCGGTCGCCTTGCCGTGATCGAACTGCCATAGGCCCCATCCATTCGGCGAATGACAGCCCTCGCAGTCCTTACCGAGCGCGCCCTTGTGCCGGTCGTCGCGCTGGTGACAACCATTGCAGTCGCTGGCAACGCCCTTGAACTCCGGGGACACGTGGCAGGCGTGGCATGGAACCACGACGTGCAGCCCGACCAGCGGGAAATGGGTCAGGTCGTGATCGAATATGACGTCCTTGCGCCAGCCGTCGACGCCATGGCAGGCCGCGCAGTCGGTGCCGAGCTTGCCGCCGTGCGCGTCGCTGGTGCGGTGGCAGGCCGCGCAGTCGGTGCCGAGCTTCTGCTGCGCGATTACGGCCGTGTGGCATGCATTGCAGTCGAGTGTTGCGTGGCGGCCCACCAGCTCGAACCGACCGTCACGCAGGTGATCGAAGGTGGCTGGCTTCCAGGCGGATGTGCCGTGGCATTTTTCGCAGGCGGCCCCGAAGCGGGTCGCGTGCGCGTCGTCCGCTCGGTGGCAGCCCGCGCAATCGAGAGGCAGCGGGTCCTTCATGTTCGGCGTCTTGTGGCATGCCTGGCAGGTCAGCTCTGCGTGGGCGCCAGTTAGCGCGAAGCGTGTCTCTTTCGCGTGGTCGAACTTCGAGGTCTTCCACGCGACCGTCGTGTGGCAGCTCGCGCAGTCCTGGCCCCGGGCGCCACGGTGCACGTCGTCGGGAGCGTGGCAGGAAGCACATGCCGAAGGCGTCCCGGCGTAACGGTTGCCGGCATGGCACGCAGCACAGGTAACGTTGCGGTGAGCATCACGCAGGGGGAAACGTGTCCTGCCGTGGTCGAAGCGGGTGCGCGCCCAGTTGGCCGGCTCGTGGCAGTCGCCGCACGCGGTGCCTAGCGTGCCGCCGTGCTGATCGTCGGACTTGTGGCAATCGACGCAGCCGGACGGAGCCTCGCGAAATTTCCGGCCCGGCTTGTGGCAGGCGTCGCAGCCAGCCGCCGCGTGCGCGCCGGCGAGCGGGAAGTCGGTCTTCGAATGGTCGAACGCAGGCCGGGTTAGCTTGATGATGTCCGCTTCGCGACCCTGATGCTCGGAGTGGCAGGCGTTGCACTGCGCCGAGTCGATATCGGGCAGGCGGCCGTGAAAGCCAGTGTGCGCGCGGACATCGGCCGCGACGTCCTTGTGGCAGGCCATGCAAAGTGCGGCCTGCCGGCCGCGGTCGGCGCGATCGTGGCACTGTGAGCACTCGGCTTCGAGCTTCGCGTGTGCGCTCGAGACCTTTCCTGGCATGAGCAGCGTCTCGATTCCAGCTGCAAACGCAGCTGGCGACGGAAGATTCGCCAGCATCACCAGCACCAGCACGGGAAGGGGGCGCACATTTCGCATTCGCGACCGGTGCCGGCTCAGTAGACGTGCACTGCGACGACGTGCACCACGCCCGCGATCAGCAGCATCAGGAACAGCGGCATGTGCAACGCGTGCCAGAGCGAGAAGAGTCGCTCGAACGAAGAGAATTCCACGACACGGCGTGTCGCGGTAAGGCGATCGTCGATGTAGCCGGTTGCCGTCTTGAGCAGGCTGTGCCTGCGGGCCTCGCCAATGCTCGCCCGGTTAGGCGCTTTCAACGAATCGCGCACGTAGCGGCACAGGCGACGACGTGCGAGCGAGGCGGACGCCGCACAGACCGGTGGCCGTACGAGCTGAGGCAACCGCTCGCAACGTTCGGCGATGGAGTGTTCCTCCGCTTCGATCCGGGCTACCAGGTCCGGGAGAAACTCCACGTTCGTCGTGACCCATCGCAGCCTTTCAGCATATTCCCGGAGTTCCGCCAGGCTGGCGCGGCGTCCGTGCAGGCCGTGGTGGATGCGCGTGTAGAAGTATCGGCCGAACAACCCGCTGCCGGAGACGACCAGCATGCAGGCGAGCGCCACGTTGCTGTTGGTCGCACCAAGGCTGAAGTTGGAGTGGAACAGGATGAGTACAGGACCGACGATGCCGAGCACCATGTGGGTCTGGAACCAGTGCTTGGTCGTTCCGAGAAATCGCAGCGCCCGGACCCGCTTGCGCGCCGGGTAAATCAGCAGCAGCAGCATGGCCGATCCGCCGATGATGCCCAGCGCGTAGCCGACGCCGGTCTGCGGCGTGATGTACTGCTCCGTAGGGAAGCGATAACCCCAGACGAGTAGTGCGGCCGTCGCGATCAGCATCAGCCACTCGGGCTTCCACAGGCTTCGGCGGGCCCCGAGCGCGGACACGGGGTTCGCTTCGGTCGCCGGTGGGCTCGCTGGTGCCAGCCTTGGACGCGCTACCGTCGTAGCGGCGATTCGGACGCCGGCGTCTGCGGGGTCGATGTCGATTCGATCCAGTCGAGCGTTCATTGACAGCCCTCAGCCGTTCGCAAGACGTGTCGCTTCGGCGATGTTCGCCTCGACGATGCGTGCGTCAGACGAGCCTGGCGGCACGAGGGCGAGCAGCTTCTGCCAGGTTGCCAGCGCCTCGCTGTAACGGTGTTGCTCGTAGGCGAGGCTTGCCTTCAGCCACAAGGCCTTGGTGTGCTGCGGGTCGAGTGCAAGGGCCTCTGCGAGCGATTTCTCGGGCTCGCCGGCCAGGTGGCCTGACATGGACGCCTGCGCGTCCGCGTAGTCTGCCCAGCTGTCGGCGGACATGCTGCCAAGCCCGGCAGCCGCTGCATATGCTGCGCAGGCCTCCTTGAACTGGCGGCCGCGGCGGTATTTCTCCGCGCTGGCGAGCAGTGCTTCGGCACGACTCGGGGTTGCCTGCGGCGCACGGCCGCCGGTGGTCGAACGACGCGAACCGGGCAGCAGCATCGCACTGGCCGCAACCGCGTCGCTCAGGTCGCTGCCCGGGGCCGTCCGGTGCTCACGGGCGAGTCTTGCCTCGTCGCTGCGTCCGAGGAAATCGTAGGACTGCGCCAGCAACTCCCACTGGTCGTCGGCACCACCCTGGGTTGCCAGCCGGGTCTTGAGGGCCAGCGTGGCGGCCTGCATCGAGCCGGCGCCGGATCCGGCCGTTGGCGCGGTCATCGCAGCCGGCATCGACGTGGACGAAGCGGTCTGCTCCGGCTCGCCTGCGGCCTCGAACGCCGCTATCGGCATGTTCGGCATCACCAGGAAGAACGCCGACGCGAGCACGAGGCCCGCAGAAAGCCCAAGTACGAATCCGCTGCGCGCGCTAGACGTTATGACACCGGCCGACATGGGGCGATTCTCCGGAACTTTGTTGTTTATTAGCCTGCGCCGAGGCTACGGATTTCACGGCGAGGACGCATCCGCTGGGGGCTCCCAACCGTCAAATCTGTGAAGTCGAGCAGCATTGATGAGCGGCAATTCTCATTTGGCGACTGTCATCCGTGATCCGGACCACCGGAGTCGGATACAGTCGCCGCGTCATGAACTACGCACTGCTACTCGTATACGGCGCGCCACTTGCCGTGATCTGGGGCTGGTACCTCGGCCGCCGCCAGCGCGCCGAGCGCACGCATGTCGCCGTGCGCGAGCGGTCGGTTGCCGACGGACTGGCCGAGCCAGCGTCGCTGCATCCGGTCATCGACGCGCTGCGTTGCATCGGCTGCGGTTCGTGCGTCAAGGC
The DNA here is from genome assembly GCA_963732375.1 of uncultured Gammaproteobacteria bacterium. Lineage (GTDB taxonomy): Bacteria > Pseudomonadota > Gammaproteobacteria > Steroidobacterales > Steroidobacteraceae > RPQJ01. The sequence continues at coordinate 354,838 of CAVSZE010000003.1, read as the reverse complement.
CTGCCCGGAGCAGCCCGAGCATCACGTGCTCGGACTGATCGGCAACAAGGCGCAGCTGATCAGCCCGTCGGACTGCATTGGGCACGGCGCCTGCCGCAGCGCGTGCCCGGCCGACGCCATCACGCTGGTATTCGGTTCCGCGAAGCGCGGAGTGGACATCCCGCTGCTGAGTGCTGAGTTCGAATCCTCGGTGCCGGGCATTTACATCGCCGGGGAGCTCGGCGGGATGGGGCTCATCCGCAACGCGCTCTCGCAGGGCCGCCAGGCGGTGGATGCAATCCACCGACGACGACGCAGCCGCGGTGACGGACTGGACCTGGTTATCGTCGGGGCCGGGCCCGCGGGATTCGCGGCGTCGCTGACAGCGATGTCGCACGGAATGAAGTGCGCCACGATCGAGCAGGAGTCGCTGGGCGGCAGCGTCTTCCAGTATCCGCGCGCGAAGCTGGTGATGACCTCGCCGGTGACGCTGCCGCTGGTCGGCAAGATGCGCTTTGGCCATACGGCCAAGGAAGCGCTGCTCGACTTCTGGCGCGAGGTGGAAAAGAAGACCGGCATCAAGATCAGTTATCGCGAGCGAGTCGAGACGATCACGAGGGGCGGTGCCGGCTTCGTGGTGCGAACGACCAAAGGCGAATACCGGACCGCCAACGTGCTGCTGGCGATCGGCCGCCGCGGTACGCCGCGCAAGCTCGACGTGCCCGGCGAGGACCTGCCGAAAGTGGTCTACCGTCTCATTGATCCCGAGCAGTACGCAGGCCAGCGCGTACTCGTGGTCGGCGGCGGCGACAGCGCGCTCGAGGCGGCCGCCAGCATCGCGGAAAACGGTGCGCAGTCGGTAACACTGTCCTATCGCGGCGAAGCTTTCTCGCGCGCGAAGCCTGCGAATCGCGAGCGTGTTGCCGCAGCCGAGCGCGCGGGCCGGCTCAAGCAACTCTTCAAGTCGGAAGTCCGTCGCATTGCGGAGGATCGGGTGGTCCTCGACAAGGACGGGCGCGACATCGAACTGCCGAACGACGCCGTTATCGTCAGCGCTGGCGGCATCCTGCCATCGGACTTCCTGCGTGGAATCGGCGTGCAGGTGGAGACCAAGTATGGGACGGCTTGAACGGCTGCCCGCGCTCGCCGCGGCATGCGTCCCGGCGCTGCTGATGCTCGTGCACCAGCCGGCGATAGCAGCCCAGGCCGCGGCCACGCGTGGCGCAGTCCAGGCGGACTCACTTGAACCTGCCAAGGCCGCGATTCGAATCAAGAATTATGTCGCCGCGGCGCAGTTGCTGTCGGAGCAGGCCGCGCGGGACGACGCCGACGCGCAGTACCTGTTCGGCACGCTACTGCTGTCGGACCTGCTGCCGCAGCCGGACCCCAAGCGCGCGCAGGCGATGTTCGAGGCGGCAGCGCGCAATGGGCAGGCGAGAGCCGCGCTTGCGCTGTCGGCAATGGCATCCACCGGCGACCCGCGTGATCCTGGGGGTGCGCGAAGGTGGCTGCTGCGCGCGGCCGAGCTCGGCGACCAGACCGCGATCGACATGCTGCAGCATGGAATTCTGCCGCTTGAGTTTCGTGTCCAGGATTCGCTGGCAGACGAGCAATCACGACGGATAGAAATGTGGCGGGCCGCGCGGCGCGGCGACGTCACGACGCTCGCGATGCTGGCCACTGCCGAGCGAGTTAATGCGGCCGATGATTTCGGCCGCACGCCACTGCACCACGCGGCCGACGGCGGTGCGGCAGAGGCAGTCGAGCTGCTGCTGGCTCGCGGAGCGAAAGTCGAGGCGGCCGATGAATACGGTGTGACGCCGCTGATGCTGGCCTGTGCCGCGGAACGTCCGGACACCTGCAGCATGCTGCTGCACGCGAGGGCGAGCGTGGCGGCCGCGGATCGCTCCGGCAATACGGCGCTTGCATACGCGGTCCGGAGCGGTCGCGTCCAGCAGGCGAAGGATCTGCAGGCCGCCGGCTCCGCGCCGGTGCGGGCATCGATCAACGCCTCGACCGGACCGGTGGATCACCTGCCACGAGCAGCCGCCGATGCATACGCAGGATGGCCGGACGTGGTGGTTGCGGCGGGCCGCAAGGATACTGCCCGTCTGCGTGACCTGCTGGCCCGGGGCGCCGACCCGAATGCTGCTGCACCGGGCGGACAGACTGCGCTGCTGGCGGCGGTAGACGCCCAGTCGGCCGGTGCCGCAGAGCTGCTGCTCGAGGCCGGTGCAAAAGCATCCGCTGCGGATACGCAAGGCAATACACCACTGGGTACGGCAGTGCGCAGTGGCAATGCGACACTTTTGGAACTGCTGCTGCGCCACGGCGCAGACCCGAACGCGCATGCTGCCGGTGAATCGCCGGCGCTGCTCGTCGCAGCCGGCAGTAACGACCTGCGCGCCGTGCGCCTGCTGCTGGATTCAGGCGCCGATGCCAATGCCAGCGGACCATCCGGCAAGACACCACTGATGGTCGCGGCAGCGCGTGACGAATCCGACATCGCCGGCCTGTTGCTCGTGGCGCACGCATCTCCGTCCGCCACCGACTCCTCCACGAGGAGCGCGCTGTGGTTGGCGGCCTGCGGCAACTCGACAGCGACATTGCCGATCCTGATCAAGGCCGGCGCCGCAATTGATGTCGCGGACAAGGAGGGCGTTACCCCGTTGTCATGTGCCGCTGCGCGCGGGCACACCGCAGTCGTCGAACGCCTAGTCGGCGCTGGCGCCAGCCTTACGTCACGCACGCGAACCGGCGACACGCCGCTGATGCTTGCCGCTGCCGCGGGACAGGCCGGAAGCGTGCGCCGGCTGCTGGCTGGAGGCGCCGATGCAAACGCACAGAACAGCCTGGGAGACACGGCGCTGATCCTGGCGAGCCTGTCGGGAAACGCCGAATCCGTGAAGATGCTGCTGGACGCTGGCGCAAGCCGCAAGCTTCGCAATCGCGATGGGGCTACGGCGAGCGACGCCGCCAAGGCGCGCAATTTCGATAGCGTTGTCGCCTTGCTCGAAAAATAGGTGCCAGGCACCTTTTTCCCAGCAACAGGGGACATTCTCCTTTCTTGAGCAAGCAGAAAAGGAGAATGTCCCCTATCCTCTGTTGTGCACCAGGAGCGCGACTTCGTCGGCGCTCTCCGCACGCTGGATGACGTGGGTCTCGTCGACGCGGATCGTGCCGCTCCCCACCATCGCGTCGCGCACGAACCTGTCGAAATGGTCCCAGAAACCGCCGCCGACCGCGATCGGCGGAAAGTGCTCCAGCTTCCCGGCCTGCATCAGCGTCGCGATCTCGAAGGCCTCGTCAGCCGTGCCGAAGCCGCCCGGCATGACGACGAAAGCGCAGGAGTAATTGACCAGCATCACCTTGTGCGCAAAGAAGTACTCGAACTGGATGAACCGGTCGAGGTACGGGTTGGGTTTCTGCTCACGCGGTAATTGGATGTTGCAGCCGAGGCTTACGCCACCTGCTTCCTTTGCGCCGCGATTGGCCGCTTCCATGAGTCCCGGACCGCCGCGGAGATTTGTGGCAGTACGTGTTGGGCGTAGACTCGGCCGCTTCCGGGGCACGCCAGGTGGCGATCGGGAAAGACAGTTGTCTGCGCCATTACAGTCACACGGGAGCAGTCCAGAATGATCGGCTACGTTACCCTAGGCACCAACGACCTCAAGCGCGCCGCGGCCTTTTATGACGCCCTGCTGGGCGAGATCGGGGCGGGACGGTTCATGGAGTCCGAGCGCCTGATCGCCTGGGCAGTTGAGCCAGGCAAGCCGGCGCTCGGCGTCTGTATTCCTTATGACGGCAATCCAGCGACGGTGGGCAACGGGACGATGGTCGCGCTGGTCGTGGACAGCAATGAGAAAGTGGACGCCGTGTACCGGAAGGCTCTCTCGCTGGGTGCCAAGGACGAAGGTGCCGCTGGTCCCCGCGGGGTACCCGGATTCTATGCCGGGTATTTCCGCGACCCGGATGGCAACAAGCTGAACTGCTACTGCTGGACGCAAGGCTGACGCACTGGCCGCCGGCAAGCGGCCCACGGTCACCGGGCAGCGGACCTCAGGCGAATATCACGCTGCAGCAGGTGACAGCGCCCTCGGCCTTTTCCATCTCGGACACGTCTACCGCCAGCACCCGCAAGCCGGCCGCCTCGAGCCGCGCGCCGGTGCGGGGACCCGAGGCGGCGTGCACGACAGTGTCTCCGATGCAGGCCGCGTTCGCCGCGTGGGGCTCCGCTGGTGCCACGGCGACGAAGCGCATACCGGGCCACGCAGCGCGATCCACCCAGTCGTCGTTGATCAACAGCGTATCGGGGCCAACCATCGTAACGGCACTCTTCAGGTGCAGGCAGCCATGTACCTGTACCGGTACGACCTGGTAGCCGTGCGGTCCAACGGCGGCCGCGAGTTGCCCGATGCCATCGGCGTTCGAGCGACTGGATTGTCCGACAAATATTCTGTGGCCCACGCGCAGCACGTCACCCCCGTCCAGCGTTCCCGGACTCTTGATCAAGACGCAGGATCGATGGCGCCCCAGCTCCGCGGCGACAGACACCGTTTCCGGTCGGCGCGATTCCGCGCCGGGACGCGTGACGACCGCGATCTCGTCGAGCACGACGGCCGTGTCCTCGACGAACACCGAATCCGGCAGCTCCGGTTCGGCGGGAAGCTCGATGAGTTGGCACCCGAGCGACGCGAGCAAGTCGGCATATCGCCGGTGCTGCTCCCTTGCGAGTTGGACGTCGATCGGTGAACGGGCGAGGTGGGTAAGCTCGCAGCGCGTCATGCCTGGGCTTACGGGGCGGATCAGCGCATGCATGGGCGAGGATTATGCGCCGTTGGGGCTTCCCGGTTTAAGATCCGGCCATCCGAGTCGGGCCGAGCCGTGCAAGCCGTCATCTCCATCCTGCTGCTGCTCGTGATCTGCGGTTTCGCGCCTGCGCGGACCGCGGCCGCCCCGCTCGTCGTCTATGCGGCCGGTGACATTGCCGAGTGCGGGGGCAAACCCGCGGAGGAATCAAACGCGGCGCTCACGGCCAGGCTCATTCCAGTCGGCGCGACGGTGCTGGTGCCCGGCGACACCGCATACCCGTACGGTACTGCGGCGACTTATGAGTCGTGCTACGGGCCGACCTGGGGCGTGCACTTGGCGAAGACCCTCGCCGTGCCCGGCAACCACGATTATCCGAATGGCAGCAGCGACGATTTCCGACGCTACTTCGGGATCGGTGCCGAGCAGCAGAACTACTTCGCGAGGCAGCTCGGGGACTGGCTCGTCATCGGCATCGACAGCCAGTTGATAGGCGAGGCGCTCGATCACGAGTACGAGTGGCTGGCCAAGACACTCGAGGACAACGCGAACCGTGCGCTGCACGCTGGCGTTCTGGCACATGCCCGCGTTCTCTTCGGGGTTCGAGCACGGGCCGACACTGAAGATGCAGCGGTTCTGGGCATTGCTCAACGACAACCGCGCCGAATTCGTGTTGAACGGCCACGAGCATTTCTACGAGGCATTCGACCCGCTCGATTCGTCGGGAAATCCAGCCGCGGACGGCATGAGGGAATTCGTCGTCGGCACCGGCGGCGCGCGCCTGTATCCGACCTGGAAACCGTTCCACGTCAGCCGCGAGCGCCTTGCAAGGCACGGGGTGCTGAAGCTTACGCTGGACGACGATGCCTATCAGTGGCAGTTCATCGACACGGCCGGTAGCGTGCGCGATTCAGGTGAGGCTCGCTGCAGGCCCTAGGCCGCGGGCAGGATGACAGGCGGACAACGGCAAGAAGGAGGCGACCTGGCACCGGGTCGGGCAGTCGCGGAGCGCAGTCATGGCAGTCAGCGAATCGTACCTCGGGTTCGTCATCGACCAGCTCGCGGGCATCGGCCGCGTGCGGACCAGGCGCATGTTCGGCGGAGTCGGCCTGTATGCGAACGAATTGTTCTTCGGCCTGCTCGCCAACAACGGCCTGTATTTCAAGGTAGACGACACCAATCGCGCCGATTTTGTCGCCCGCGGCAAGGGGCCGTTCCGGCCTTTCCCGGACAAGCCGGACCTTGCGATGGGTTACTACGAGGTGCCGGCCGATGTCATCGACGAAGCCGAGGAACTGATCGCGTGGGCACGAAAGGCCATGTGTGTTGCCGCGGCCGCCCCACGCAAGGCGAAGCCACGGAAGGCGGCGGCTCCCAAGCCAGGCACCCGCAAGGCGAAGTAGGTTGGGTTCGGCGCGGATGTCGGGCATCATCGCGCCCCGCATGCTGCTGATCCGGAATGCCGACGTCTTCGCCCCACGCCCGCTCGGGGTCCGCAGCCTGCTGGTCGGCGGCGGCAGGATCCTCTGGATCGGCGCGGGCACCGACCTCCCCGACCTACCCAGTGCGCTGCGAGCCGGCTCTGTCGTGCTCGACCTTGACGGCCGGAGACTCGTCCCGGGCCTGATTGACGGTCATGTGCACGTGACCGGTGGGGGCGGCGAGGCAGGATTTCACACACGCGTGCCGGCGGTCCAGCTCAGCCGGTTCACGACGGCCGGAGTGACGACCGTGGTCGGGCTGCTCGGCACCGACGACACGGCGCGCGGGCCGCGCGAACTGCTCGCGACGCTGCACGCGCTCCGCGAGGAGGGGCTGAATGCCTGGGGTTACGCGGGCGGTTACCATGTGCCGCCGGCCACGCTCACCGGCAACGTCCGGACCGATCTCGTGTTCGTCGAGGCGCTGCTCGGGATCGGCGAAGTCGCCATCAGCGATCATCGGTCGAGCCAGCCGACGCTCGATGAAATCGCGAGGCTCGCGGCCGACGCGCACGTCGCGGGCCTGATGACCGGCAAGGCAGGCATCCTGCACCTGCACCTCGGCGATGGTCCGCGCGGCCTGTCGCTGGTCCGCCGCGCGCTCGATGAGACTGAATTGCCGCCGCGCGTATTCAACCCGACCCACGTAAACCGGCGTCGCGCGTTGTTCGATGAAGCGATCGAGCTGGCGAGGCTCGGCTGCACGGTGGACATCACCGCATTTCCGGTCGAGGAGGGTGAGGACGCCTACACGGCAGCGGATGCACTCGGCCGGTATCTCGCGAGCGGCGCGCCGTCGGATCACGTGACCGTCAGTTCGGACGCGGGCGGCTGCCTGCCGTGTTTCGATACGGACGGCCGGGTCTGCAGCATGGATGTAGGGTCCGCAGGCGCGCTACTGCAGACGGTCCGTGAGCTTCTGGCCGCCGGCCTGCCGCTCGAGCAGGTGTTGCCGCCTTTTACGTCCAATCCTGCCCGCCTGCTGCGCCTGCCCGGCAAGGGTGCGATCGAAATCGGCGCGGATGCGGACCTGGTGGCCCTGGATGAAACCAGCCGCGCCCACACCGTGCTGGTGCGCGGGGAAATTCATGTCCGGGACGGCGTCGCAGTCCGCCGCGGCACCTTCGAATTCTGAGACAATCGCGCTGCTGTGCGCGAGGATCCCTGACCACAATGCCAAGCAAGATTCCCGACGGTGCGACGCGCGGCTGGATCATCCCGATCGGCGGCGCCGAGAACAAGGAAAACGACCGGCACATCCTCGAGCGTTTCGTGCGGGTATCGGGTGGCAGTGACGCCGACATAGTCGTGATCCCGACCGCGAGCCGCATGGCCGAGACCGGGCTGCGCTACGAGCGGCTTTTCCGAGAGATCGGCGCCGCGCGCGTCACCTCCATGGATTTCGACACGCGGCGCGACTGCCATGAACCAGGTCGGTTGCAAAGACTGGAAGAGGCGACCGGCATATTCTTCACCGGCGGCAACCAGTTGCGGCTCACGACACTGCTCGGCGGTACACCAGTCGCGAAGCTGATCCGCATGCGCAATGCGCATGGTGTGGCCGTGGGCGGCACCAGTGCCGGCGCCAGCATCCTGAGCGAGCACATGATCGCGTTCGGTGACGAGGGTTCCTCGATTATTTCGGGCAGTGTGCGCCTCGCGCCGGGACTCGGACTCACCAACCGCTTCATCATCGACCAGCATTTTCGCCAGCGTGACCGGCTCGGCCGGCTGCTGACGGCGCTGGCATATAACCCGTTCGCGATAGGCATCGGGCTCGACGAGGACACGGCCGCCTTCATCGGTCCGGACGAGACGGTCGAGATCGAGGGCAGCGGCGGCGTGACCGTGGTGGATGCGTCCGAGGTGACGTTTTCGTCCATGGACTCCGTGAGCGAGGGCCAGCCGGTGTGCATGCTGGGACTGAAAATGCACATGCTCGTGGCCGGCGCCACCTTCAATTTGCACACTCGCATGGCTGAGGCCGCGGCGCTGATGCCGGTCAAGGAATGACGGCCTAGAAACCGCAGCGCTCGAGCGCATTCGAGACGCGCAACCTGGCCGTCTCGGCTTTCATCGGAAATGCGCGGAAGAAGTCCTCGCGGGTGAGCTTCGCGTTGCGCTCGCGCACGTTGGCCGCCCACGACGCAGCCCGTGCCATGTCCCCGGCCAGCCCATGCGATGCAGCCGCGATCATCGCGATCAGCACGTGGGCCCCCGGCGAGCGCGCGGCTCGCTCGGCCCAGTACGCAGCCTGCGAATCTTCGCCAACGGCGATGTGCGTGAAGGCGCGTGTCCCCTGCATTGCGTAGTGGAGCGGGTCCAGCGGGCTCAGCCGCATCGCCAGGTCGACGTGTTCGCGACCTTCGAGTCCCCGTCCGGCAAGCGTTTCCGTCCACCCACGCGCATAGATTCCCTGCGCGTAGTTCGGGCTGATCGACGTCGCGCGCTCCAGCCAGGCGAGGCCACGCTCCAGGTCGCCCTCCAGCCAGTAGGTGCGCCCCATAGTGAAATTGACGAAGGGGTCAAGCGGGTCGAGTTCCACGCCGCGCTCCGCAAAGCGCCGAGCGAGGTCGATTTCCAGCGCAAGGTCGTCGGTGTGCCCCAGGAACGCTGTCTGGAAGTGAACGAATGAAAGCCCCGCGTGGGCGCGGGCAAAGCCGGGGTCCAGCGATACCGATTTCTGGAACAGCGCCGTGGCCGCGGCATTGTCGGTGCGGTTGAACCGGTACATGTGCTGCAGGCCGAGATGATAGGCGGACCAGGCGTGGAGGTTCTCCGTCACCTGCATGCGCGCAAGCTCCGCTTCATGCAGAGGGATGCGAATCTCAAGCGCGGCAAGGATCCGTCCACGGATCTCGCTTCGGATCAGGTGAACGTCACCGACGGGGCTGGCGTATCGGTCGGCCCAGACCACACCGCCATCCCGGGTATCGACCAGTTCCACCGTCACGTCGAGCCCGGATCCCGCGACCTCCATGCTGCCCGCCAGGCAGTACTGCACGCCCAGCATGCGGCCGATCTCGGTCATGTCGGCGTCGGATGCACGCAAGCGGAACGAAGAGCCGCGGGCCGTGACGAACAGCCAGCGCAGCCTCGACAGGTCGAGGATCAGGTCATGCGGCAGGGCATCCGCAAATGCCGCGTATGAACCGGGGTCGCCCGTGAGTCGAAACGGCAGCACTGCGATCGAGGGCCTCGATGCCGGGCTGCCGGACTCAGCGTTCGGTTCGACACCGGGCAGGACTGGCTGCTCGGGTATTTCCAGTACCGGGAACAACTCCGCGCCACGCGACGCCTTTACGTCCGCCACGAAGCGCAAGCCGCGGCTGTGTATCGTCCGGATGTACCGCTGGCTCTTGCCGTCGTCGCCGATTGCCTTGCGCGCCGTCTTCACCCGGCTCGCGACGGCGGAGTCGGAAACCACGCGACCGTCCCACACCTTTTCGATGATTTCGTCCTTCGAGACGAGGCGCTCGCGGTTTTCGACCAGCAGCGCTAGCAGCGCGAACACCTGCGGTTCCACCGGGCAGGCGGCACCGTCCCTGCGCAACTCCGCCGTCGCCGTATCCAGCTCGAAACCGTCGAACCGGTAGATCATGAACAGCAGCATAGATCACGCGACACGGATCTCCCAGAAATCTCCATGGTATTTCCAGCAGACCTTCAAGCCTGGCGCGGAGCGTTGCCCGACAATCACTTCACCCGCGACGGAATGTCTCCGTGGCCGGGAGCGAGGAGGGAGATCACCGTGAAACAGCATCGAGACCAGTTGCCGGTCCGGGTCGCGTCCGGCGGCGTCTGCATCCAGGCGATTGACTGGGCGGATCTGAACGTCGCACATATCCGGTTTCCGAAAGGCGCCGATGCCGCGCCCCTGCTGAAGGGGTTGCCGCAGGACCTCTGCCAGTGCCCGCACTGGGGAACGGTGCTTAGCGGTTCGATACACGTGCGCTTCGCCGACGGGCACGAGGAAACCGTCCGAGCGGGCGAGGTGTATTACTGGCCGCCGGGTCACACCGTTCGGGTCGACGAAGACTACGAAGCCGTCGAATTCAGCCCGAGCGCCGCAATGTGCGCAGTCATCGACCACCTCAAATCCAAGCTGTCAAACTGAAGGAGCACTCACATGCCACTCGTTACCGTAGACGTGATCAAGGGCGTTTTCACCCCGAGGCAGAAGCAGCAGATCATCGAGAAGGTGACCGCAGCCATGACTGAGGTCATAGGCGAGAACCTGCGCGGTGTGAACTGGGTACGGATCAATGAATTCGAAAGCGGCGACTGGGCTATCGGAGGCAAGGCGCTTACAGCCTCCGGCGTCCAGTGTCTTGCCGCGGGAAAGGCGGCTGCAGCCTGAATCGGTGCTTTCATCACGCGGCCACAGGGCGACCCCTAGCGAGGGGTCGCCCCTCGGCACATTCGGTCCAACCGCTGCTCCCACACATTTGTCGCTTCGGTGACCGACGCCTTGTCGTGACGGTTCTGCTATCGTTGATCCAGACGCGCCCCAAAGGGGCCCTCTTGCAGTGGGTGAACGAGCATGATGGGACTCTCCTCCGCGACGATCTGGTGGGTGGCCGCGGGAATCGCCGTTGTGGCCGAGCTTGAAACCGGCACTTTCTACCTGCTGATGATGGCCCTGGGTCTGGCATCGGGCGCGATCGCGGCGCATCTCGGGCTTTCGGAGTCGGCGCAGGTCGTCTGCGCCGCAATCGTGGGCGGGGGCGCCACCGCCATCTGGCACTGGCAGCGTTCGCGATTGCCGAAGAAGCTTCCGGCGCACGAGGACCGGAGCGTCAATCTCGACATAGGCGAACGCGTGCACGTGGTTGAGTGGGCTGTCGATAGAACGGCCCGAGTCACCTACCGCGGCAGCGGCTGGCCGGCACGCCTGGCGCCTGGCGCCGTGGCAGGCCCTGGCGAGCACGAAATCGTCGCCGTCGAGGGAAACTGGCTGGTGCTCGCACCACGTGCGCACCGGAACTGAAGAACGACATGGAGAGCATCAGCATGGCCGTCGCACTGGTACTTGCCGCAATCGCCGGCATATTCATCATCCAGACGTTCAAGATCGTGCCACAGCAGCACGCGTGGGTCGTCGAGCGGCTCGGACGTTACCACCGCACGCTGACGCCCGGACTCGGGCTGGTCATTCCATTCATCGATCGCGTCGCCTACAAGCACTCGCTGAAGGAAGTGCCGCTCGACGTCCCGAGCCAGGTGTGCATTACCAGGGACAACACGCAACTCCAGGTGGACGGGATCATCTATTTCCAGGTGACCGACCCGATGCGCGCGAGTTACGGCGCGAGCAACTACGTGATCGCAATCACGCAGCTGGCACAGACGCTGCTTCGCTCGGTGATCGGCAAGATGGAACTCGACAAGACGTTCGAGGAGCGCGACGCGATCAACGCGTCGGTCGTGAGCGCGCTGGACGAGGCGGCCGCGAACTGGGGCGTGAAGGTGCTGCGCTACGAGATCAAGGACCTGACGCCTCCTGCGGAGATCCTGCGGGCCATGCAGGCGCAGATCACCGCGGAGCGCGAGAAGCGCGCGCTGATCGCGGCCTCCGAGGGCCGCAAGCAGGAACAGATCAACATCGCGACCGGCGAGCGCGAGGCATCCATCGCGCGTTCGGAGGGCGAGCGCCAGGCGCAGATCAACCAGGCGCAGGGCGAGGCGTCCGCGATCACCACCGTGGCGAACGCGACGGCGGACGCGATTCGCAAGATCGCGGAGGCAATCCGCTCACCGGGCGGCGAGCAGGCGGTGCAGCTGAAGGTGGCAGAGAAGGCCGTCGAGGCCTACGCGCAGCTCGCGCAGAAGAACAACACGATGATCGTGCCGGGCAACATGACCGAGGTCTCGGCGCTGATCGGTACGGCGATGGCGCTGCTGAAGGGGCAGCCTCCGAAATCGGGTTGAGGCCCGACGCGCCAGGCCTCAGGGCGGCAGGGCCGTGAGAATCGCCAGCGCAACTCCCGCATAGTCGCCGTCGAAGTGATGACCGCCGGGAAGCGCGATCGATTGAAAGCCCGGGCCGTGATCGTTGCGGCAAGGTGAGTCCGTTTCGTCCTTGCCGTAGATGCACGCCACCGGGCCCATGCGGCCGCTCGCGACCTCCGGTGCAGTCGGCAGGCCACCCGTCGGCGTGCCAAGCCAGTTGCTCAAGCGAAACTCGAAGAAGGCCTCGTCGCTCAGCGCGATCAACGCCGTTTCCTTGACCAGGCTGCGCGACTCTTCGGGCAGCCGATTCACCATGAACGGCATCGTATCGGCGCCCTGCGAGTAGCCGATCAGCAGCACCTGGGACTTGTGCCAGGCCTGTGCATAGTGGCGAATGACACGGTCAAGGTCGCGCGAGGCGCCGTCGGGAGTGCGGGGGTCCCAGAAGTAGCGTAGTGAATCCCAACCGACCACCGGAACGCCGCGGGCATTCAGTTCCTTGGCCACTTCCCTGTCGAGACCGGCCCAACCCCCGTCTCCTGAGAGCATGATCGCGAGAAGATTCCTTTCGGTACCCGTCGCGGGCGACTCGACGAGGGGCAGGTCGTCCACGCCGGAGCGTTGCAGTGCCGACCGCGAGTCCAGGGCGCGTCCAATCCTGTGGTAAGCGTCCAGGAATTGAGGCAGCCAGTTCCTCTCCACGGAATAGCCGTGGCCGACCTTCGGCAGCGCGACGAACTGCGCGCCGGGAACCTGTGCGACGAATCGCCGGGTCTGCTCGGAGCTGCAAACCTGGTCCTGGCCGCCTTGCAGCGCGAACCATGGATCCTGCAGGTGGGTCGCCGGGCGGTAGATGAAGCCGACTTTCGCGCCCGGGTCGTGCTCGAGGCCCTCACCCCGGCACATTGGCTTGTTCCACTCCAGGTCCGGGCAGAAACCCAGCGACAAGGCTCCCTTGAACGTACCGACCGGAGACTGGGCGAGCGTGCCATATACGACCGTCGCGCCCGAGGAGTAGCCGACGAGGATCGGTGTTTCATAGGTCTTGAACCCGTATTTCTGCTCCACGAAGTGCGAGAACGTCTCGAAGGTTGCCGCAGCGCTGGTACATGCCTCGCTGGACGCCTGTACGTGTTTGCCCATCTGGTTGATGTCGATGCCTGCGACAAAAGCACCCTCGTCGACCAGATGCTGGGCCATGCCGACGACTCCCTGGTTCCAGCCGCCGTCGCCGGACACGAAGACGACGAATTCCTTCGCCGGCTGCGCAGGCCGGTATATCGCCACGCTGCCGAGTCCCGGGTACTCGATCGTCTCCGCTGCGCGTGTCGGCCCGGCGGCCATCATGGCCAGGGCGCCGGCGATCAACACGCCTTGCATGTGGGTCATCGAGTCTCCTGTTGGTCGGTGCCGCGGTGCGCGCGCCGGTCGCTGGTGTCCTTGCGAATCGCCTCCACGAGTCCGCCCGAGATCAGCGAGGTCACGTCCAACAGCACCCTCGGCTGGGCCAGGCCGCCGGGAGCCGCCAGGTAGCGAGGCCGCCATTCCGGCAGGAATTTCTCCTTGTACTGGCGCAGCCCCTCGAAGTTGTAGAAATTCTCGCCGTAGTGGTAGATGAGCCTGCCGACCTTGTGCCAGGCCGGAGCCAGCCGATGTGCCTCCAGGCCCGCCAGCGGGGCCATGCCGAGGTTGAACCAGTGGTAGCCCTGGGCCTTTCCCCACAACATCAGCTCGATGAAGAGAAAGTCCATGACGCTGCCCGGCGCTGCATTCGAGTGACGCATCAGGTCGACCGACAACTCCTCGCGTGCCGCGCCCTCCCAGAGGTCTGCGAACGCGACCACCTGGCCCGATTGCTCGACCAGCGCCATCGGAAAGCGACGCAGGTATGGTTCGGAGAAGCGTCCGAGGGAGAAACCCTTTTCGGCAACCGACTTGTTCTCAAGCCATTCGTCCGAGATCTGCCGTAGCCTCGGCAGCAGCGCCGGCACCTGCTCCAGGCCCGCTATCCGGAAAACGAGCCCGTCGCGCTGCGCCTTGCGGTGCGATTGCCTGAGCGTTGCGCGCGAGCTGCCTTCAAGCGAGAAAGCCTCGAGCCTCACGCGCGCCTCCTCGCCGAGCTTGCTGAGTGCAAGTCCGGCATCCACGTAAAGAGGCAGGTTCTCGGGCGACACCTGGTAGAAGACGCTCCATGCGGCGACACGATCCGCAAGTTCGCGGAACGTCCAGACTAGTTCCTCCCGTTCCTCGGCGCTTCCCACCGGATCCCCCATAGCAACCCAGCAGCGACGCGCGACGCCGTACATCAGGAACGACCGTCCGGAGTCGCTGAAAAGCAGCGACTTGTCACCCAGCAACGCGAGATTGGCCGACGTGTCCGTGGAGCCGCGAATCACCGGAATTGCGCGATCCAGGTCGGCCAGGGACGGTCGCGCGGGCGCACTGCGTGCCGGCGCCAGCAGCCGAAAGGCGGCAACCGCACCGAGTACCAGCACGGCCAGCAGGCTCGCTCGCAACATGCGCGACGCCTGGCCGTCGAGTGCGAACTGCCACCAGAGTTCGTCGGCATACGGAACGTGGCGGTACGCGAGCATGCCGACCCAGATCGAGGCGCCGACCGCGATGCCGGCACTGGCGAGCCACGCGGGCGAAAGGGACTCCGTGAGCAGCGATGATTTTCGGTAGAACTGCTTTCTCGTCCACCACAGCGGCAGCATCGCGGCTCCTAGCAACAGAGCTTCCAGGACATCCAGGCCCTTGAGCAGCGAGGCGAGGATGCCTGCACCCAGAAGCGACATCGTCAGCTGCCACGCGCCGTCGAGACGCAGCATCAAGCCCCGCGCGAGAATCAGCAGCAGGACACCTACCGCCGAGCCGGCGAGGTGGGACAGCTCCAGGACCGACAGCGGCAGGAACCGGTCGAGCGTGGCGAGCCTGCTGGTCGTGCCCGGGGTCGCTCCGGACAGCAGCAGCAGGAATCCCGCACCGAAGACAAGCAGCGCAACCGCCTGCGGAACGACGAAATCAAGCGATCTTTGCGTCCACGTCCAGGCTGCGGTGAGCCTGGCGCGTTGCCGCCGAAGTTCGTGCGCCGACAACAACGCCAGGGCCACTCCGAACGGCAGCGCGTAGTAGACGAGTCGGTACGCGAGCAGCGCGGCGAGCAACTGCGGCGCCGGCACCCCGGGCAGCAGCAGGACCATGATCGTCTCGAAGACTCCGAGCCCGCCGGGCACCAGGCTCAGCAGGCTCGCCGCCAGCGCCACCATGTAGAGGCCTGCGAAGGCGAGGTACGAGATATTTGCCGACGCCGGCAGCAGCGCGTAGAGCGCTGCGCTTGCCAGCGCAAGATCCACGGCCGCCAGCGCAATCTGGATCAGCGCCGTCCCGAGCGTCGGCAGCTCGATGCTGGTGCCGCGCCAGATGAGCGGCGTGCGCCGCAGGGCGCAGGCGATCAGGTATCCGGCGACCGCACACAGTGCCAATACGCCGAGGGTGATCGACAGTTGCGCGGTCGAGTGCAGCAGTGACGATGCTTCGCCGGCGTTGACAATCAAGGAGACGCCGGCAAGCGTGCTCGCTCCGAGGGCGAAAGTGATGGTGCAGAAGGCGACGACTCGTGCGATCTCCATCGCACCGAATCCCAGCGGTGTGTAGATCCGGTATCGAATCGCGCCGCCGGAGAGCGCGGCCACGCCGAGGTTGTGGCCGATCGCATACGCGACAAAAGACGTCAGCGCGTACTTCGACCAGGGCAGCGTCCGTCCGACAAACCCGAGTGCGAGTCTCTCGTAGCCGGTCAGCGCGAGATAGCTGCCGGCCGTAAGCGCGATTGCTAGCAGTACGCTCCAGTGCCCGATCGCGGCAAACGCGGCGAGAATGTCCTTGAGACGGAATTCCCCGCCGAGTCTGTGCAGGGCGATGAGCGCGGCACAGAACAGTGCGACCGGCACAAGTGCCGAAAGGTACCGTCTCAGCATGGTTGGTTCGAAAGCCAGATGTTGGATCTTATTCCATTGCCGCGAATCGCGACGATTCGGGTCGCCTGGGGCGCCAGGCCGACGGCAATTGAGGGGGCAGGCGACGACGACTCGCAACGCCACCGGGCCGATGACGATCCCGCGCGATTTAGGGCGGGAGACCTACGCGCGCGCGTTGCGCTGTGCCATCATCGCCCGCTCGACCCCGCCAGGTGGCAGTGGCAGCACGACATGCGCATCCTCGACCGTTCCGTCTACGTCGGCCCGTCGCAGTACGCCCATTTTCCGGTCATCCGCCTCGAGCTGGACCTCGGAACGCTGGAGGCATGGCCTACCGGTCGGCTCGGTGCGGCATTTGTCGATGCGCTGGCTGCGGCCCTGCCCGGCCTCGCCGAGCACGGCTGTTCTTACAGGGAACCGGGCGGATTCTTGCGGCGCATGCGCGAGGAGGAGGGCACCTGGCTCGGCCATGTTCTCGAGCACGTTGCAATCGAGCTGCAGAACATTGCTGGCGAGGAGGTGACCTTCGGCAAGACACGAAGCGCCGACCAGCCGGGCGTCTACACGGTCATCTATGAATACGCGCAGCGCGACGAGGGCATCGCGGCCGGCGAGCTCGGATTGCGATTGCTCTGTTCGCTTATGCCGGAAGGCATTCGCCCGCCCGACACGGTGCCGGCCGATTGGAGCTGGCCCGAGGCGCGCGATGAGTTCATCCGCTTCGCGCAGCGCCGGGCATTGGGGCCGTCAACCGCGTCGCTGGTTCGCGCCGCGGAGTCGCGTGGCATCCCGTGGCTCCGGCTGAACGACCAGTCGCTGGTGCAGCTGGGGCACGGCAAGTACCAGCAGCGCATACAGGCAACGGTCACGGGCCGGACTTCGCACATCTCGGTCGAACTCGCGAGCGACAAGGAAGAGACGAACAAGATCCTCGCTACACTCGGACTGCCGGTGCCAACGCAGGAACTGGTGCAGAGCGAGGCACAGGCGGTGCGCGCGGCCCGGCGAATCGGCTTCCCGGTCGTCACCAAGCCCTACGACGGCAACCACGGGCGAGGCATCTCGATACGGCTCACCAGCGACGAGGAAGTCGCGCACGGCTATGCCGTGGCGCGCGAGCAGTCCCGGTCGGTGATCGTCGAGACCTACCTGGAAGGCGACGACCACCGCCTGCTGGTCGTGAACGGCGAACTGGTTGCGGCCACGCGTCGCACACCCGGTCACGTCGTGGGTGACGGGACGCGCACGGTGGCCCAGCTCGTCGAAGTCGTGAACCAGGACCCTCGCCGCGGCGTCGGTCACGAGAAGGTGCTGACGCGCCTGGAGATCGATGCGCAGGCGCAGAAGATGCTCGATCGCGCGGGGTTGGCCCCGGAGTCGGTGCCGGAGACCGGGCAGGTCGTCTACCTGCGCTCGACCGCCAACCTTTCGACCGGTGGCACCGCGACGGACGTCACCGACGTGATCCACCCGGACAATCGCGAGATGGCCGAGCGTGCAGTACGCGCCATCGGTCTCGACGTAGGTGGCGTGGACTTCCTGTCGACGGACATCACGGAGAGCTATCGACGCATCGGCGGCGGTATCTGTGAAGTAAACGCCGCCCCCGGCTTCCGCATGCACGTTGCGCCGAGCGAGGGAACCCCGCGCGACGTCGCAGGTCCGGTGATCGACATGTTGTTCCCCTCGGGCGCGGCATCGCGCGTACCGATCGCCGCGATCACCGGGACCAACGGCAAGACCACCACCGCACGCATGCTCGCTCACGTGACCAAGATGGCCGGGTACACGCCGGGGCTCACGACGACCGACGGCGTGTACATCGACGGGCAGCGCACAGTGCAGGGCGACATGACGGGCCCGGTGTCGGCGCGTATGGTGCTGGCCGATCCACAGATCGACATCGCAGTGCTCGAGACGGCGCGAGGAGGCCTGATCCGCGCAGGCATGGGCGTGAACGAAGTCAATGTCGGCGCCGTGCTGAACGTGCAGGCCGACCACCTGGGGCTCAAGGGAATCGACACGCTCGAGCAGCTTGCCGAGGTGAAACGCGTCGTAGTCGAGGTGGCCACGGACTGCGCGGTGCTGAACGCCGACGACCCGCTGGTGCTGCGCATGTCCGGCTACACGGACGCAAAGAACATCTGCTACGTGACAGTCAATCCGCAGCACACGCTGGTGCGCGAGCACATCCGTGCCGGTGGCCGCGCCTGCGCGCTGGAGGCCGGCGTGAACGGCCAGATGATCACGCTCTACGACCGCGGCGGCCATATCCCGCTGGTGTGGACGCACCTGATCCCGGCGACGCTCGAGGGACGTGCGCTACACAACGTGCAGAACGCGATGTTCGCGGCGGCGATGGCGTTTTCGCTGGGAATCAAGCTCGACGCCATCAGGCAGGGGCTTCGCACCTTCGACTCGACGTTCTACCAGGCGCCGGGACGGATGAACGTGTTCGATGAACACCCGTTCAAGGTGTTGTTCGACTACGGCCACAATGCGCACGCCGTCGGGATGCTGGCGGATCTTGCCCAGCGCCTCGAGGTCAAGGGCAGGCGTATCGTGGTGCTGGCCGGTCCCGGTGACCGGCGTGACGAAGACCTCGTCGCAATCGCCGAGGCCGTTGCCGGACGGTTCGATCACTATGTGTGCCGGCGCGACGACAATCTTCGCAATCGCGCGCCAGACGAGGTGCCGCGCATCCAGGCGGCTGCGTTGTGCGCGGCGGGCGTCAGCGCGGATGCGATCTCCGTCATTCCGGACGAACAGCAGGCAATCGAGGCCGCGCTGCTGATGGGGCGCGAGGGCGACCTGCTGCTGGTCTTTGCCGACGCGCTGGTGCGCTCGTGGAAGCAGGTGACGAAGTTCCGCATGGAAGGCGCCACCTATTCGTCTCCGGCCGGCGAACCGGCTGCGGTGTCGGGCGCCGCGGCCGCCGAAACTCCGGGCTCGCACATCGCAGCGTCGGCTGGATCGGGGCCCGGGGCATCGCTCACGCGGCCAGGCCGGTCCGTAGCTGGAGGGTCGGGCCAGGGACCTGCCGACGGTGCGGCCATGGCGACGTCGCTCAATCTCGACGGACTGATTCGGGATGAGCGCGGCGTGAGATTTGCCCCGGAGAGCGACGACTGACGGTCCAACTCGCATTGCCGTTCGAGGATTCGAGGCGACTCACCGGCGACAACCTGTTCTTTGCCTCCACGGGCGCGGTCCTCGATCTTGCCGGTGTAGGCGCCGACGTGTCGTTGCTGGCGGGCTGGCGCGCGCGCGTCAAGCGCGCACGTGAGCATCTCGGTTGGGAATCCAGTGATGCCGCGGGCAGCGTGTGGCCGGCTGGCACTACGGCGTCGGCGGCAGTGGCGAGGCTGCATGCGAGCGGGGCTTCGCTTGCGATTACCGCACCTTGCGACCGGCTGTTCACGGCCACCGAGGTGAACGAGTGGGCGCTGTGCTCCGCGCTTCGCGAGCGCGACCCGATGCACTGGGCGGGCCTCGAGGACGCGCTGGTGGCTGCTGCGGTGGAGGCTGCCGACGGTGCGGCCGTCGAAGATCCTCCGGTGCTGGAGGAGACGCTGGCATTCGCGCGCCTGCGACGACTCGCGGACCTCGAGGCGCGGCCCGCATTGCTGCGGCTGCTCGATGCTGCGGATGCGCGCGGCCTGCCTTACCTGCTCGATGAAACGATGCTCACGCTCGGAGCCGGTGCCGGCGGGATCGGATACCCGATCGGCGACCTGCCCGCCGTCGTCGATGTGCCGTGGGCTGGCTTGAGGGAGATTCCGACGGTCGTTGTCACGGGCTCGAATGGCAAGACGACGACGGTTCGGCTGGTCGCGGCCTGCGCGAGGCGCCAGGGATGGCGCGCCGGCTACAACTGCACCGATGGCGTGATGATCGGCAGCGAGTCGGTTGCGAGTGGCGACTACTCTGGTCCGGCCGGGACGCGCCTCGTTCTTCGCGACCAGCGCGTCGAGGCAGCGGTTCTCGAGACTGCGCGCGGCGGGATCCTGCGACGAGGCATCGCAGTCCGTCATGCGCACGCCGCCGTCGTCACCAATGTCAGTTGCGACCATTTCGGTGAATACGGAATCCACGACCTGGACGGACTCGCGGACGTCAAGCTTTCCGTCGCCTCGGTCGTGACACCCGGCGGATTGCTGGTGCTGAATGCAGACGACCCGCTGCTGCGGCTCAAGGCCGGTGGGCTGGCGCAGCGCTTCGGGCGGCGGCCGCGACTGGGATGGTTTGCTCTCGACGCGGACTCACCGTTGCTTCGGGCGCACCGCGACGAAGGTGGCGTGACCTGCGGCGTTCGGGATGGCCGGCTCAGGCTTTCGCACGAAAACGGCGAACACGATCTCGGCTCCGTGGCGGAGATGCCACTCACCGTGGGTGGCAGCGCGTCATACAACGTGGCGAACCTGGCCGCTGCTGCACTCGCCGCTGCAGCGATCGGGGTCGCGCCCGAGGCAATCAGGGCAGTCTTCGCCGAGTTCGGCAGCGACCCTGCCGACAACAAGGGCCGGTTGATGCGATTCGACGCCGGCGGCGTGACGGTGCTGGTTGACTATGCGCACAACCCGGAAGGAATACGCGGGCTGCTGGCGGTGGCGGAGCACCTGCGGCAAGAGGGTGGGCGGCTGGGGATGCAGTTCGGCCACGCCGGCAATCGACAGGATTCGGACCTGCAGGACGTGGCCAGGGCGGCGGCGGCATTCAAGCCAGACCTGGTGCTGGTGGCAGAGCACGAGGACTTCCTTCGCGGCCGTGCGCCAGGCGAGGTGCCGCGCATCATTCGCGCGGAACTGCTGCGGCAAGGGCTGCCGATGGAATCAATTCAGGTGTGCAACAGCGAGGTCGAGGCAGTGCGCCATGCCCTTGACTGGGCGCGCCCCGGAGATGTGCTTGCGCTGATGGTGCATTCGGCAGTTGCCCGGGCCACAACCCTGCACATGCTCGGCGCGGGCACGGTCTGATCCGAACCGTCCACTGCGAGCTGAAGCGGGGTTCGCCGCGGTTCGATCCAGCGGCCCGACGGCACCAATACCCGTCGGGCCGAAGTTTCGTGTTTCAGGCGTTTTTCTTGCGCCGTGTGAAGAACCAGATGAGACCCGCCGCAACCGCGACTGCTATGGCGTAGTCCAGGATCGCGTTGGTCACGCCCAGCAGTCGACCGGCGAGTCCGCCGAGGAAGGCGCCACCCACGCCGTAGGCCATCGTCTTCCAGATGCTCATGTCGTCGCGGCCTGGAAGGGCGAGCCGCGCGAGCGCGCCAATGACCAACCCGACGACGGCCAGGATGACCAGGAAGATCACGATGCCCAACGTGGCGCCGGCCGCCGTGGCGGCAGTTGTTTCGTTCATGTTTGTAGTCCTCCCCTGTGACTGATTGCGGTTGGCGGCCGCCGTTTTTCGAGCGTGCCGGCCGCAGCTTGCAAAGCCGGGGCATTTTGCCGCACCGATACAAGGCGCGCCAGTCGCAAGATAATGGCCGGGCACCGCGCTAGTCTATGCGACCCCATCGGCCGGACATCATTCCATGCAGCAACTCGAACTCAGGTTGATCACAGGGGCAGAGGTGCGTCAGCTGCTGCCCTACGGAGACTGCGTCGAGGCCGTCGCTTCAGCGATGCGCGCCGTGAGCGCAGGCGGGACAGTCATGCCGCTGCGCCAGATAATGCGGCTGCCCGGTGGGAGGGGCGCACTCGGCACGATGCCCGGATACCTGGGCGATCCAGAGTGCTTCGGCATCAAGCTGCTCTCGCTGTTCCCCGGCAATCCGGCCGCGGGACTGTCGTCGCACCTCGGTCTCTATATGCTCTGCGAAGCTGGCAACGGCCGCCCGATGGCGTTGATGGAAGCATCGGCGCTCACGGCTATTCGCACTGCCGCCGCCAGCGTGGTGGCGACCCGTGCGCTCGCGCGAGCGAACTCCAGCGTGCTGGCCATCATCGGCACCGGCGAGGAGGCGCATTCGCACCTCGAGGCATTCCAGGCAGTGAGACCATTCGAGCGCCTGCTGGTGTGGGGTCGAAACCCCACTGCCGCACAGCGCCTTGCGGACCGGGCGCAAGAACTTGGATTCGACAAGGTACGCGTCGTGCCGGGCGTGCCGGAGGCACTGGCCGAAGCCGACGTGGTCTGCACCTTGACCGCATCACCCGACCCGCTGCTGAATGGCGCCGACGTTCGCCCGGGGACGCACCTGTGCCTGGTCGGCGCTTCTATCCCGACGTGCAGGGAAGTGGATGACGCCTGCGTGGCGATGTCGCGGTTCTATGTCGACTACCGCGCGAGCGCGATGGCGCAGGCGGGTGAACTTTTGCACGCTATCGAATCGGGCGCGGTCACCGAGTCGCACGTCGTTGCGGAAATCGGCGAAGTGCTCGCCGGCACCAGCCCGGGTCGTGGGTCGGACGCGGAGGTGACCGTATACAAGTCGCTGGGCGTGGCGGCGCAGGATCTCGCCGCGGCTACACTCGTCTACCGGCGCGCAGTTGAACTTGGTGTCGGGACGCTGGCGCCTATCTGAGCGCGAGCTCGCGCCACTCACCCTCGCGCCTGGGATCGGCGCCGCCTTCCAGCGTTCCGCCCTGCCGCACGATCACCCCGTGCAGGCCGGATTCTTCGCCGCGGCCGCTCTTCACGACGACACCGCGCTCGGCCAGGCCAGCCAGTACCCCGGGTGGGAACTTCGCAACCTCGCCGAAGAAATCGCTGCCGCGCGCATACAGGTTCGGCAAGTCGATGGCCTGCTGCATCGTCAGCCCCCAGTCGAGCAGCCCGACCAGCGTCTTCGCGTCGTAGGCGAGGATCGCAGACCCGCCAGGCGAGCCGACCGCTGCGAGGAATCGACCCTCGTGATCCAGCACGATGATGGGAGACATCGACGAGCGCGGGCGCTTGCCTGGGGCGATCGCATTTGCAACCGGCTTGCCATCTTCCACTGCGCGAAAGGAGAAATCGGTGAGCTGGTTGTTAAGGAAGAACCCGTCGACGGCCCGGCCCGACCCGAATATCGACTCCACCGTGGTCGTCATCGATACGACGCTGCCGTCGCTGTCCACGACCACGAAGTGACTGGTTCCCGCGGCCTCGTTCGTCGAATCGCGGCCGAGGCGCGCGGTGAGGCCCGGCGGAACGCCGGCAGCGGGCGGCGAGCCGGCCATCTTGCCGATCAAGGCCGCGCGGGTGGCCACATAGCCGGGGTCGAGCAATCCAGCGACCGGTACGCGCACGAACGCAGGGTCGGCGACGTACTGGTCGCGATCCGCATACATGATGCGGCTGGATTCCGCAAACAGGAACCACGCCTGTGGATCAGCCGCATAGCGCGACGCGATGTCGGTCTGCTCCAGTATCGCGAGCATCTGGAGCAGCGATACCCCGCTCGACGGCGGCGGCGGCACGCACACGACGTATACGCGGTATGGCCGGCACAGCGCGTCGGCCGCCTGCGGGCGGTAGCTGGCGAGATCGGCGGTCGTCATCGTCCCGGGTCGCGGCTGCTCGCGCGTACGTGCGGCGATCTTCCCGGCAATCGGTCCCTCGAGCAGCGCGCGCGACCCATCGGCGGCGATCGTGTGCAGCGTCCGCGCGTAAGCGGAATTGAGCAGCGTTTCCCCGGCCTGCACGACCGTACCGTCGGGTCGCGAGAACAGCGCGCGGGCATCCGGAGAGCCGGCCTGCGGGAAGTCGCCGCTCGCAAATCGAGCCAGTCGCTTCGGCACGATAAAGCCCTGGTCCGCTGCTCGACTCGCGGTCTCGAACAGATCGCGCCACGGCAGGCGGCCGAAGCGTTCGTGGGCCATTCCGAGCATCGCGATTGCGCCGGGCGCACCGGTGGACCGGCCACTGGTTACAGCGTCGGCATACGACAGGGGCTTGCCGTCGTCGCCGATGAACATGTCGGGCGTGGCTCCTGCCGGCGCCGTCTCGCGTCCCTCGAACGCCGTCAACTTGCCGGTCCTGCCGTCCAGGAAGACCATGAACGCGCCGCCGCCCAGCCCCGAACTCTGCGGCTCCACGAGACCGAGCGTGGCCTGCACCGCGACTGCAGCATCCACTGCGGAACCACCGCGTCGCAGGATCTCGAGACCCGCCTCGACTGCGAGCGGATTCGCGGCGGCGACTCCGGCTCGGGACGTCGCCCGCGCGGAGCCTGCCTGGACTGCCGGAGCTGTGTTCCCGGCGTCGATACCGGGCACGTGCTGGCACGCAACCAGCGCGAGTGCGGTGGAGAGCAGGAAACCTGCAGCGGGAACTGCCGTTCGGGTCATCATCGAGACCTGCCAGCGGGACGGGACCGCTAGCTTAGCCCGGTTCGTAATTCAGTCGCGAGCAAACCTGCCTGAACCCGGCGCGCCGAATATTGGAAAGCGACGGGCTCGGTTCGACGCCGACCGGTTCCCCGGTTTCGGTCACGATGCTCCGCGCTCCGTTGCTGAGCGCAATCTGCACGCGATGCGCGATGACGGCACTCTGCCCGCCGCGACCGCGGAAATCGGCCAGCGTGCCGCCGATCCCGAGCCACGCGAAATCGCCTTCCCGGTATAGAAATCCCCCGCTGACGATCCGGTCGTTGGCGAAACCGGCCACCGCGTGCCAGCCATGTCGCCCGACCAGTGCGCGAAACCACTGCGCAAAGGATGCTGGCATGTCGAATGCGCTGACCAGCACGGCGGCCAGCGCATCGGCGTGCGTGGCGTCGACCTCACGTACGTCGAGCGACGTCATGGCCTCGGGCGCGTCCGGTCCGTCGAACAGCATTTTCGCCCAGGCGCGCCGCTTCGCGAGCCTGAATCCCCTCGCCAGCAGCCAGGACTCGAGCGTTGCCGGGCGCGCGTCGGGGTTCACGTGTATCCAGAAGCCTTTCGATCCAGCTGTACGAAACTCTCCGATCACTTCATCGAGATCTGCTTCCGACAAGTCCCGGAACATGCCGAGCCCGATCGCCCTGTTGAACATGCCCGCCGGAATGCCGGGCGCAAGCACCAGCGTCGCGCCACACACCTCGACCGAGCGCAGTCCGGTGGAAAGCCGGAATCCGGCCGGCGCCGCAAGGCACATGTCGCGAAACGCCGCTGCTTCCGCGTCGTCAGTCAGCCGGGATTCCCGGTTAGTCGAGTCGGGCATGCGTGTCGCCCTCCTGTCGAGGCCGGACAGTTGGCCCAAGAATACTCGCGTGACGCGCTGGCCGGAATGCATCACGATCGCGATTGTCACCTTTCATCGCGCACCGCCGTCGAGACCGTGAATGCTGCCGTTCTCCGAAGCGTCCGATCGCAACAAGCAACCGATCCTCGAGATCCTGCGTGGGGTGCTGGCCGGGTACCGGCATGTCGTCGAGATCGGCGCTGGAACCGGCCAGCACGCCGTGCATTTCGCCAGTGAGCTTCCACACCTCGAATGGCAGCCGACCGATCGCGGGGAATACCTGCCGGGTCTTGCCGCTCGCATCAAGTTGGAGGGACCGCCGAACCTACGCGCGCCGATTGAGCTCGACGTACTGCAGGCCAACTGGCCAACTTTCGTCGCCGACGCCGTGTACAGCGCCAACACGCTGCACATCATGTCCTGGCCGGAGGTGGAGGCGTTCTTTCGCGGAGTCGGCAGGATCCTGGCGGCGGGCGACGTGCTGGTCGTGTACGGTCCGTTCCGATACGGTGGAAACTTCACCACCGAGAGCAACGAGGCATTCGACCGGTCGCTGCGCGGCCGCGATCCTGCGAGCGGCATCCGCGACTTCGAGGCCGTGAACGCGCTTGCCGAGGCCCAGGGTCTCGCGCTTGCGGCCGACCATGCGATGCCCGCCAACAACCAGCTGCTCAGCTGGGTTCAGAATTCGTAGTCGAGCGTGACCAGGCAGTCGAAACCGGGTGCATCCACGCCGGAGCCGAATTCGCGGTAGCGGCGATCACCGAGATTGGCCAGCCGCACTGAGGCACTGAATGCGCCCGACACCCGCCATGCGCCGCGCAGGTTCCAGGTAACCCAGCCGGGTGTGCCGCCGGGCTCGATGCGTGGGTCGATTTCGTCGCGCGGACTGTAGCGGTCCTGTGACCCTGCATACATCAGGTACGCCTCGAGCGACAGGTCGTCGCGCGCATCCCAGGCCAGGCCCGCAGCACCGAAGATCGGCGGAATCCGGTCGGCCGGCGTTTCCGTGCCTTCGACGGTCTCATTGCCGCGTGTCCACGTTGCCGTCGCATACCAGGTGAAGTCGTCGCGCAGCCGGCCGCGGAGACCGGCCTCGATGCCGACGAGTTCCAGGCTGGACGCATTGCGGTTCTGGACGACCAGCCGGCCCGAGTCAGTCACGTCGCCGGTCAGCACGGCGGTGATCTTGTCTGAATAGCGGGATACGTATCCGATCAGTTCACCCTGCAGCCGTTCGCCGCCCAGCTTCACACCCGCGTCCAGGGTGGTCACGGTCTCCGAGTCCAGGTCTGGATTCGGGATGTTGAACCGATTGCCCGGGCGGTCACCGAAGGTGCCGAGGTCGAAGACGTTCGGCGCACGGAATCCGCGGCCGAGATTGGCAATGAGGCGAAGGTCGTCGCGCACGGCGTAGGCGATACTCAGGTTGCCGCTCCAGTCGTCGCCGTCCACGCTGGTGCCGACATCGGCACCACTCGGCGGAAGCCGGGTCTCGATGCTGCTCCAGCGCAGGCCGGCAATGACGTCCAGGCGGTGGTTGAATGACCAGTCGTCCACCGCGAACACACCGTACTGATGCATCGTGGACCCGTCCGGGAAGCGGGGAGTGCGCTCGGTCACTGCGCCGGTGACCACGTTGGTGCGGACACGCGAGGAATCCACCGTGTCGTCATAGTAGTCGGCACCGTAGGTCAGGTAGTGACCGCCGGGAAGGGCCTTGCCCGCCTGGAACGTCAATCCGCAGCTGGTGTCGGTGTTCCTTTCCCGGTCCTGGTTGTCCGAGCCGTAGTCACGCGTGCGACGGTCATCGACGATCTCCTGTCGACCGACGTGCGCTTCTGCATCGTCCCAGAGCGCATTCCCGTTGGTGCCGCGCCAGCGCAGCTGCGCGAAATCCCGCCGTTGTGGCTCGAAATAGAATACCGCCGAACCCGGCTGCGTCTGCCCGAAGCCTGGGGTGAGCTCATCGTAGCGTGGCGTCCTGGGCTGCTCCGAGTACTGCACCGACGCCATGATCTCGTGGCCCGCCGCGACGTCGGTGCGCAGCTTGAAGTCTGCCGCGCGGGCGCTGTAGCTCGTGTAAGGAAGTGTCTCGCCGCCGCCGACTCTCCGGTCACCGACACTCTGGTAGGTCGCGCCGCCGCTGAGCACGAGGCCGGCGCGCCCTGCCGCGGCCTCGGCGCGGGACAGCGTCGAATCGTCGGCGCTGCCATAGATGGTCCGCAGCCGGCCGCCGGACGACCAGCTCTCGCCGGTGAATCCGGGTTCCTCGGAAAGCATCTGTACCACGCCGCCCATCGCGTCACTGCCGTGCAACGACGACATCGGGCCGCGCACTACTTCCAGCTGGGCGAGCATCTGGCTGTCCACCAGCGCGATGTACTGGTTCGGGGCGTTGCGGAAAATCGCGTTGTTCAGTCGGAATCCGTCGACCAGCTGCAGGACCTCAGAGCCCTTGAGTCCGCGCACGATGACGACGCCCTGGCCGGGCGTCGTCTGCTGGACGTAGGTGCCGGTGTGACCCTGCAGCAGGTCCATGACCGTCTGTGGCGTCGAGGCCCGGATGTCATCCGACTGCAGCACATTGGTCGCGACCGGCACGTCGAAGGCCGGCTCCGGTCGCCTGGTTGCGGTGACCAGGATGACTTCGAGCGGCTCCGGCGAATCGGCCGAGTTGGCGAGCGGCGCTGCCAGTCCCGCCAGTCCCGCCAGTGCTACCCGCGCAACCCGCACCGGCCGGCGACGATCCGCGACTATTGCCGCGGAAGCTGCAGGGCCGCGATGCGCTGCTCGATCGGTGGATGCGTCGAGAACAGGGACATGAAGCCCGGCCTGTCGTTGATGCCGAAAGCCTTGATGGATTCCGGCAGCGCCGTGGGTTCGATACCGCCGAGGCGCTTCAGCGCGCCGATCATCGGCGCGGGTGTCCCGAGCAGGCCAGCAGAGGCTGCGTCGGCGCGGAACTCGCGGCGGCGCGAGAACCACGCGACGATCATCGATGCGACCAGGCCGAACAGGATCTGGCAGACGATCACGGTGATGAAGTAGCCCGGCCCCGAGCCACCACGCTCGCTGTTGAATACAGTCTTGTCGACGATCGAGCCCACGATCCGCGACAGGAAGACCACGAATGTGTTCAACACGCCCTGGATCAGCGTGAGCGTGACCATGTCGCCGTTCGCGACGTGGCCGATTTCGTGGCCGAGTACAGCCTCGACCTCTTGCCGGTTCATGGACTGCAGCAGGCCGGAAGAAACTGCGACCAGCGCCGAATTGCGGAACGCACCAGTGGCAAAGGCGTTCGGCGGGCCATCGTAGACAGCGACCTCCGGCATGCCGATACCGGCCCGGTCGGCCAGCTTGCGCACTGTTTCCACCAGCCAGCGCTGGGACTCGCCCTCGTTGCCCGTGATGACCTTGGCCCCGGTCGAGAACTTGGCAATCATCTTCGACGCGAACAGCGAGATGAACGCGCCGGTGAAGCCGATCACCGCGGAAAAAGCCAGCAACGGGCCCATGCCGCCCTGGTTGGCCATGGCCTGGTCGATGCCCAGGACCTTGAGTACGACGGATATCACCACCAGCACGGCAATGTTCGTCGCGAGGAAGAGGAAAATGCGCTTCATCGATGGCTCCGTTCCGATTGATTCCGTCCGTCAGGCGACACAGTTTCTCACGAAACCGGTCCGGCCAGAGAGCCCCAGCATGGTGCCCGATCCGGGCGATTCAAGGCCCGCGCGCGTCGAGATAGTGTGCCCACAGCATCCTGGCGGCAACGGATCGCCACGGCGCCCATCGCCTTGCCAATCGTTGCTGTTCCTCCGTTCCGGGCAGCCGTTGCATGCGTTTCAGGTCGCGCAGCGCCACGGCAAGCGCGAGGTCGCCCTTGGGCCAGACATCCGGCCGCCTGAGTGCCATCAGGTAATAGATGTCCACGCTCCACGGGCCGAGTCCCGGGACGGCCAGCAGCGCGCTTCGCCCGGCCTCGTCGCCCGCGCGCGCCGCGGCGGTGAGGTCGAGGCGGCCATCGAGCACGCGCAAGGCAAGACCATGGCAGTAGCCGGCTTTCTGGCGCGTGAGCCCGAACTCGCGCAGGTCGGTCACCGATGACGCCGCGACGTGTGCCGCCGTCATGCCGCCGAGGTGTGCCTCGAGCCGCCGGTACAGCGTTCGAGCGGCCGCGAGCGACACCTGCTGCTCGAGGATGATCCGAACCAGCGTCGCAAAGCCCGGGCGGCGACCCCACATCGGAGGCGTGCCGAGCCGTTCCCGGATTCCGGCAAGCAAGCGGTCGCGCGAGGCGAGTTCGCCGGCGGCGAAGTGCAGCGCCTGTCGAGTGAGGGATCGCGGGGCCTCGTTCATCGACGCTCGCAGGTCGTCGCGGACCGGATGGCCGCGGCCGACAGTGTACCGGGGTGCACCCCCGGGGTCGCATTCGCCTAGCTGGCGAGCGAGCGGAGCCGCATCGTGCGGCTGGTGTCGGTGCTTTGCTCGAGACGCTGGAGCAGCTCGGTGATCTCGTCAGCCGGCAATGGCTGGCTCAGCAGGTAACCTTGCACCTCGTTGCACTGCAGTTCCTGGAGGTCGAGCAATTGCGAGAAGTCTTCGACGCCTTCGGCCACGACCTGCAGGCCGAGCGCCCGTGCCATCGAGACGATGGCCCCGACGATGGCGGCGCGCCTGTCGTGCTGGTCGACGTTGCGCACGAGCCCGCGGTCGATCTTCAACCGATTGACTGCAATGGACACGAGGCGACCGAGATTAGAGTGGCCGACGCCGAAATCGTCAATCGCGATGGAGACTCCGATCTGTCGCAGCTCCGCGAGAATGTCCGTGGTCCGATCGTCATCGCTCATCGCGAGCGACTCGGTGATCTCGAGTTCGAGTCGCGAAGGGTCGAGGCCGGTGTCGCGCAGCACCTGGCGAACGGTCCCGCAGAATCCCGGCTCGGTGAACTGGGGCGGCGACACGTTTACCGCGACCCGGCCGGCCTGCAGGCCCATGTCCTGCCACTCACGGAACTGCCTGCACGCCGTCCGCAGCGCCCACTCGCCGATCGGCGCGATCAGTCCCATCTCCTCGGCCAGCGGAATGAACTCCTCCGGCGAGATGCTGCCGAGCTGGTCATCCGTCCAGCGCAGCAGGGCTTCGACTCCCGAGATGCAGCCGGTGCCGAGATCGAACTGCGGCTGGTAGCAGAGCGTGAATCCGTCCCGCGCCAACGCCCGCTGGAGCCGCTGCTCGAGCCGGAATCGTGACTGCGAGCCTTCCTTCATCGTAGCGTTGAAGTACTCGACCCTGCCGCGACCCTGCCGCTTTGCCGTGTACATCGCGATGCCCGCCTGGCGCAACAGGGCATCCTCGTCCACGCTGTCGATCGGGTAGAGCGCGACACCGATGCTGGCGGTCACAATGATCGACGTAGAAGCCGCGTCAGCCGCCGTGACCAGCGGAACGGTCAGTTTCTGTGCGATCGAGTCGACGTGCGCCGAGTCGTCGATCGTGTGCAGCAGGACCACGAACTGGTCGCTGCCGAGGCGGGCGAGTTCGAACCCCGGGCCGGTCGCGTCGACGCGACCGGTGACATCGTTGTCACGCATGATTTCCTGCAACCGCATTGCGACGCGCCTGAGCATCTCGTCGCCGGCCGCCTGGCCGAGGGCGTCATTGACGCATCGGAAGCTGTCGAGGTCGAGGTACAGTAGGGCCATCGTGCGTCGATCCCGCCTCGCGTTCGCGATAGCGTGCCGGAGTGTGGCGACGAACTGGGTGCGGCTCGGCAGGGCGGTCAGGCTGTCGACTTCCGCCAGTTCATCCATGCGCTGATTGAAGCTGGCGTGCTTTTCACCGAGTGCCAGGGCCATGCGCCGGACCTCGTGCGGATTCAGCGGCTTCGGCAGGTAGAAAATCCGGTCTGCCGGGGGAACGCTGTGACCGAACTGCAGGGGATTGACGTCTGTGCCGGCTGCGCAGATGACGATTTCGATCTTCTGGTCCAGTTCACGGATTCTCTGCGCGGCCAGCAGGCTGTCGTGGCCCGTTGGCAGGTGCGAGTCCAGGAACACGACGCTGAAAGGCGCCTTGGCCGCAATGGCGTCGCGCACGGCGGCTACGGCGCCGACCGGGTCGCTGCAGTACGTGGCGTGGAATGTCTGGTGCCTCCGCGACTGCTTCGTCAGCAGCGCCGGGTTGCCGCCCGAACCGAGGAGGCGCATTCGCAGTCCATCGAGGACGGCGCCACCTGAATCGCCCGGCAGCGGCTCGAAGACCCGCCGGTAGGCGTCGAGCACAGCCGGCTCGTCGTCCACCACGAGAATGCGAATCAGTGCGGCGCTGCTTGGGGGCATGCTTGTATTCGGGCCAATGCGCTGTCCGCCCGGGACTCGGGCTCTTCTTGGGAGGCAAGTTAACCGTACGCGGCACCTTTGAAAGTGACCTGGGTCACGGAATTCCGCCTGTCCGACGTCTGCGCGTCCAGGCAGGTGCGATCAGGTCGCCCCACCAGGCATGTGGTGAGCGTGCCACTGTGAACGCGGTCTCATGATGACCATCACGATGGTTCCAGCGACGGCACCGACAGCAGCCAGCGCCATGTCCTTCTGCGCGTCCCAGGCATCGCCCTGCGTTCCCAGATAGGCCATCCCCAGGTCGCCGCCGAACAGCGCCGCGGCAAGCCACTCGATCAGTTCGTAGATCACGGAATGCGAAAGCACGAAGAGCAGCGGCATCAGCCAGCGCCAGAGTCCCTGTGGCGCCGCGCGCGCCGCGAACAACTCCCAGGCGATCGGGAGCATGAGCAGCCCATAGCAGAAGTGCACGAAACGATCGTAGTGATTGCGGCCCGGCGTCGCGTCGGCCTCGTGTCCGAAGACCTCGAGCCATTCGCGCCATGGCACCTCGCTGTACGTGTAGTGGGCACCGATCTCGTGCAGCACCAGGAAGATGAAAAGGCAGGTGTACGCCAGGTCGGAAAATCTCAGGCGGCGGCAGGTGACCGCGAACAGCGGCACGGCGATGAACACGATGACGTTCTCGAGCAGCCAGTCCTGTCGATACAACGGCGCGATGGCCAGCACGGTGAAGATCGCCACGAAAGCGACCAGCAGCGCCAGCGGGTATCGATATCGCGTATCCATGCTCGTTGCCGACACTACTCCATCCGGTGTGGTTTGGGGGTCGCCGCCGGAGCCGTGTTCCGGTACGCTGAAAGCCGACCGGCCCGGTGTCGGGCGGCGCCTCTTCGGAGCAGGACGTGCACAAGAGCAGGCTCGCAGGGTTCATCATCGACTGCCAGACACCGGACCTCCAGTCGGCCGCAGGATTCTGGAGCGGCGCGCTCGGGATGGAACTGCGCGAACTACCGGGCGCCGAGGGTGACAAGTACATGCGGCTGGTGGATCCAGCCGGCCGGCTGCACGTCGAAGTCCAGTCGGTGGATCACCCGAGTCGCGTGCACCTCGACATCGAAGCTGACGACATCGAAGCCGAGGTTCGGCGCCTCGAGGCTCTCGGCGCCACCCGCGTCGCGCAGGTCCAGACGTGGTGGGTCATGCAGGCACCGACCGGCCAGAGGTTCTGCGTCGTGCGCGCAGGAGCGGGGGATTTCGAGGGCAGCGCCAACCGATGGCCCTGACCGGCTCAGGCGGTCGCGCCGGCGAAATGCATTGGTGGCATTTTCCAACACGATAATGGCAGCAGGAGGAGAGCCGACATGGCAGGCAATCCCGTCCGGTGGTTCGAGATCTACGTGCAGGACATGGCGCGGGCAAAGGGCTTTTTACGAGACCGTGCTCGGCGTCAAGTTCGAGAAGCTGAATTCCGGCGACATCGAGATGTGGGGTTTTCCGATGGACCGGACCCGATCCGGTACCAGCGGCGCGCTGGTCCGCATGCCCGGCGTGCCTTCGGGGGGCAACAGCACGCTGGTCTATTTCGGCAGCGACGATTGCGCGATCGAGGCGTCCCGGGTCGTCGCAGCGGGCGGCCGGGTGCATCGGGACAAGTTATCGATCGGCGAGTACGGCTACATCGTGCTGGCGGTGGACACCGAGGGCAACATGTTCGGCGTGCACTCGCTCGCCTGAACGACAAGCAGGCCGGCGACCCGGTACGCATGGCGTATCGGGCGCCGCGCGGCCTGCCTGGATGGGTCGGGCTCCGTTACGCCGCGGCTGCGTCCTGTTCGGCCGCAGGGAGGCGCATCAGGTGGTCGAACGCGCTGAGCGCGGCTTTTGAACCTTCGCCCATTGCGATGACGATCTGCTTGTACGGCACGGTCGTCGCGTCGCCGGCTGCGAAAACCCCGGGCACCGAGGTCTGGCCGCGCGCGTCCACCTCGATCTCCCCTCGCGGACTCAAGGCCACGGTACCCTTGAGCCAGTCCGTGTTGGGCAGCAGTCCGATCTGCACGAACACGCCTTCGAGATCGACGCGGCGCAGTTCGTCGCTGCCTCGATCGCGATAGGTGAGTCCGTTCACGCGTCCGTCGGCGCCGTGCACCTCGGTGGTTTCCGCGGAGACGATCACCCTGACGTTGGGCAGGCTGCGCAGCTTCCGTTGCAGCACTTCGTCGGCGCGCAGCTTTCCGTCGTACTCGATCAAGGTGACTGCCGAGACCACGCCGGCAAGGTCTATGGCAGCCTCGACCCCGGAGTTGCCGCCGCCGATCACGGCAACACGCTTGCCCTTGAACAGCGGTCCGTCACAGTGCGGACAGTACGCGACACCGCGTCCGCGATACTCGCGCTCGCCCGGGACGTTCATCTCGCGCCAGCGGGCGCCGGTCGCGAGCACGACGGCTCGGCTGCGGAGACTCGCGCCGCTCTCGAGATTCACGGTCAGGAGGCCGGTCTCGCCTGCGGGCAGGAGTCGCGTGGCGCGCTGCAGGTTCGTCACGTCCACGTCGTAGGTCCTCACGTGCTCCTCGAGTGCGGCAACGAGCCTGGGCCCCTCCGTGTGCGTCACGGAGATGAAGTTCTCGATCCCCATCGTGTCCATGACCTGGCCGCCGAATCGTTCCGCGATCACTCCGGTTCGGATTCCCTTGCGCGCCGCATAGATGGCCGCCGAGGCTCCGGCCGGGCCGCCGCCGACCACCAGCACGTCGAATGGCTCCCTGGCCTCGAGTGCCGCCGCGTCGCGCGCCGCGCCGGCGGTGTCGATTTTGGCCAGGATTTCCTCGACGGTCATCCGGCCCTGGCCGAATGGCTGTCCGTTCAGGTAGACCGTCGGCACGGCCATGATCTTCCTCGACTCGACTTCCTGCTGGAACACCGCTCCATCGATCATCGTGCTGCGAACGCGCGGATTCAGTGCTGCCATCAGGTTCAGCGCCTGGACGACGTCCGGGCAGTTGTGGCAGCTGAGAGAGATGAAGACTTCAAAGTCCAGGTCCTCATCGAGCATCTCGATGCGCCGGGCGGTTTCGGGCGCGACCCTGGGCGGGTGGCCGCCCGCGTGAAGCAGCGCGAGCACCAGCGACGTGAATTCGTGGCCGGTCGGAACGCCCGCGAAGCGGATACCCATGCCCGCGCCAACCGGGCTCACCTGGAACGACGGCACCAGGAATTCGCTCTTTGTGCCGCCACCTTGCGAGCCGCCCTCGCTGCCGCCGGCAGCTTCGTCGCCAGACTCGGTCCGCGTCCGCAGGCGGACCTGGTCCGACAGCGACGCAAGTTCTTCCAGCAACGCCAGCATCGTGGCCGAGGCATTGCTTGCGTCGAGGTCCGCGATCAGTTCCACCGGTCGCGAGATCCGTTCGAGGTGTGCTTTAAGTTGCTGCTTGAGGTTCGAGTCGAGCACGTCGTCATCTCCAGTCGCGCTTGGGTGCCGGCCGCGAGCCGGCGGGTCGCAGGCATTGCAAAAAAAACCGCCCGTCCCTGGGCGGGGCACGGGGGTCAGATCTTGCCGACCAGGTCCAGCGACGGCTCAAGCGTCTGCGCGCCCGGCGTCCACTTGGCGGGGCAGACTTCGCCCGGATGGGACGCGACATACTGCGCCGCCTGCACCTTGCGAAGCAGTTCCTTCGCGTCGCGGCCGATCCCGAGGTCGTGGATCTCGGCGACCTTGATCACGCCCTCCGGATTCACGACGAACGTGCCGCGCAGGGCCAGGCCCTCGTCCTCGATCAGCACGCCGAAATTGCGACTGATCACGTGGGTCGGGTCGCCGACCATCGGGTACTCGACCCGACGGATGGTGTCGGAAGCGTCGTGCCAGGCCTTGTGGGTGAAATGCGTGTCGGTCGAGACGCTATAGATCTCCACGCCAAGTGACCGGAACTGGGCGTAGAGGTCCGCGACGTCGCCGAGTTCGGTCGGACAGACGAACGTGAAGTCGGCCGGGTAGAAGAATACGACCGACCACTTGCCCTTGAGGTCCGCTTCCGTGACCTGCACGAACTCGCCGTCGTGGAAGGCGGTGGCCTTGAAGGGCTTGACCTGGGTGTTGATCAAAGAACTCATGTGCATTTCTCCGTGGCTTTGAGGCAGGGGATCGGCCTCGATGGGAACGGACGATACGCAGGGTTCATGGATAATCCCAATCGATTGATACGAGCATAGGCATAGGGAAAACCTATGACAGGCGGCCGATGTCACCGTCACTGGCCGCGAGGACTCCGGCCATCAGCCGAATTGCTATGCTAGCCGCGCGCCAATGCGCAGCAGGAGGCGGAATGGACAAGCCGAGGGTTCTCATCACCGGTGTTTCCGGTTTCATCGCGCGGCAATGCGCCGTGGACCTGCTCAATGCGGGTTACGGTGTGCGCGGCACCGTGCGCTCCTTCAAGCGATCAGACGATGTGCGCGGCTCGCTGTCCCGGCATGCGCCAGTGTCGCGTCTCGAGTTTGTGGAAGCGGATCTCGAGTCGGATGGGGGTTGGGATGCGGCGGTCCGCGGGTGCGGGCATGTGCTGCACGTGGCCTCGCCGTTCCCTGCCGTCCAGCCAAGAGACGAGCAGGAGCTGATCCGACCAGCTGTCCAGGGAACGTTGCGAGTGTTGCGCGCGGCCGTGGCTGGCGGAGTCGAGCGCTTCGTGCAGACCTCGTCATTGGTGGCCGTCATGTACGGCCATCCGCATTCGCGCACAAAACCATTTACCGAAGCGGACTGGACGCTGGTCGACTCGCCGGGAGTAAGCGCCTATGCGAAATCGAAGACACTGGCGGAGCGCGCGGCGCGGGATTTTGTCGAGAAGGAGGGTTCGGGACTGCATTACTCGTCGGTGAACCCAGGCCTGGTGCTGGGTCCGGTGCTCGATCGCGACATCGGCACCTCGGCCGAGATCATCCAGATGTTCCTGACCGGAAAGTATCCGGGCGCTCCGCGGCTCGCGATTCCCTGCGTGGACGTGCGCGACGTGGCTCGGGCCCACCGCCTGGCGCTCGAAGTGGACGCTCCGACCGGGGGGCGTTACCTGGCGGCTGCCGAGAGCCTGTGGTTCATCGAGATCGCGCAGGCGATTCGCGAGGCGCTCGGCCCTGCGGGTCGCAAGGCCCCGCGATTCGAGCTGCCGGACTGGGTTGTCAGGCTGGCGTCGATCTTCGACGCCACGACTCGACAGGCGGTGCCCGACCTTGGCAGGGCGATGCCGATCGACAATTCGCTGACGCGCAGGACACTGGGAATGGAATTCATCCCGGCACGCGAAGCCGCAGTCGCGATGGCGAAGAGCCTCGTTGAACTGAAACTGGTCTGACGGAGTAGCGCTGGAATGAGACCGACCCTTTCGGTACTGGAGCCCGCCCTCGTAGACCGGATCATCGACGAGGCGCTGGGCGTCCTGGAGACGACCGGAGTGCTGATCGACGACGAGCGTGCACTTGAGCGCCTCGCTGGTGCGGGGCTGGAGGCGGACGCGACGACCGGGCGCGTGCGTTTCCCGCGCGCGTCGGTCGAGCGGGCGCTCGCGACCGCGCCGTCATCGGTGACGCTGCACGACCGCGACGGGGACGTGTCGGCCGTGCTCGAAGGGGACAACGTCCACTTCGTGCCCGCGAGCTCGGCATTGCGCGTTCTGGACCGCAGGACACAGAAGGCTCGCGTGCCGCTGACGCCTGATCTGGTCGAGTACGTCCGCCTGGCGGACGGGCTGAAGAACATCTCCTACCTGTCGACGGCGTTCATTCCGACCGACATCCCCCAGGACGTGGCCGACGTCTGGCGACTCTACCTGGTGCTCGCACACTCGAAGCGGCCGGTCGTCTCCGGGGCGTTCACCGCCTGGGGAGTGCCACGGATGGGCCGGGTGATGGCCATGTTCCGCGACGATCGCGAGGACCTGGTGCGCCGGCCGATGTCCATCTTTACGTGCTGCCCGAACACGCCGCTGCGCTGGGGCGAGGATCCGGTCGCAAACATCATGGACTGCGCCGAATGGGGCATCCCGATCGAGATCGTGCCGGTGCTGCTGCTGGGCATGATCTCGCCGGTCACGACGGTCGGCGCGCTGGTGCTGCACACTGCTGAAGTTCTGTCGGGTCTCGTCATTGCGCAGACCGTGCGACCGGGTACACCGGTGATCTTCGGCGGTGCGCCAGCGTCGTTCCACATGCAGCTGATGACCAACCCGATGACCGCGGTCGAGGCACTTCAGCTCTACTGCGGATACGCGCAGGTCGCGAAGCGGCTCAGGCTTCCATGCCAGGCGTACATGGCGCTTTCCGATTCGAAATTCAACGACCCGCAGGCCGGCATGGAAACGGGTGTTGGCGCGTTTCTCGCGGCCAGCGCCGGCATCAACTCCGTCTCGGGCCCCGGCATGCTGGACTACGTCAACTGCTTCAGCTTCGAGAAGCTCGTGTTCGACGACGAGATCGTGGCCCACGCCCAGCGTTTCGTGCGCCCGGTCGAGGTGCGCGAGGACCTGCCGGCCGGCGAGCTGATTGCCGAGCTGGTTCGCGACAATCACCTGCTCACGTCCGATCACACGCTGGCACACTGGCCGGACGAGCTGTACATGCCGGGTCCGACGCTCGATCGGACGAACTGGGACCAGTGGGCGGAGCAGGGCTCCCGCGACTGGCGCGCGCGGGCCAACGAAGTCATCGACGAGACGCTGGCGGCCTACGAGGTCGAACCGCTCGAGCAGCGCGTCCACGACGAGATACGGCAGTTGATCAGCAGCACCAGCAGCGACCCCGGCGCGGTGCTACCCGCTTTCACGGAGATCGCGCATGACTGATTACGCGCTCATGAACCAGTTGCTCTTCGAGGGCAAGCAGGACCCGGTGCGCGAGATGACCGAACAGGCGCTCGCGGAAGGGCGCCCGCCGATGGAAGTGCTCGACGACGGCCTGATCGCGGGCATGCGCGTGGTCGGCGAGGACTTCAAGCACAATCGCGTGTTCGTGCCCGAGGTGCTGCTCGCCGCTCGCGCGATGAAGGCAGGCCTCGCCGTTCTGAAGCCGCACCTGGTGTCGAGCCACAGCGACACGTCTGCGCTATCCGCCACGATCGTGCTCGGCACCGTGAAGGGAGACCTGCACGACATCGGCAAGAACCTGGTGGGAATGATGGCGGAGGGCGCGGGATTCACGATCGTGGACCTCGGCACTGATACGTCTGCCGAGCGGTTCATAGCGGCTGCCAGGGAGCACCGCGCGCGTATCGTCGGGATGAGCGCGCTGCTTACCACGACGATGATCTACATGCGTACGGTGGTACAGAAGTTCGAGGAAGCGGGGATGCGCGACGTCAAGCTCTGCATCGGCGGCGCACCGACCAGCGCGGACTACGCGAAGCAGATCGGAGCCGATGGCTACGCGGCCGATGCGGCTAGCGCTGTGGAACTCTTCAAGCGACTGATCTCCGAGCAGGCAGCCGCCGCGCCGTGACAATGACGGCCGCACCGACGGCCGACGGCGTCGCGACGGTAACGATCGACGGCGTCGCCGGGCCGGCCCCGCTCGGGCAGAGCCTGTTCGACTGGGCGGATGCGCGCGGGATCGCGGTTCCGACCTCCTGCCACAAGCAGGGCAAGTGCCGCGAGTGCCTGGTCGAGATCGAGTCAGGTGCGGAGTTCCTCAGCCAGCCGGCCGAGCAGGAACGGCACCTGGAAGGCGCGTTCCGCCTGGCCTGCCGTACGCGACTCGCGGCGCCTGGCGAAGTTCGGGCGCACACCTTGCGCCGGGGTTCGTTGCGGATCGAGACGGACTCCAGCGCAGGCGACGGCCAGCGCATCGTGGTCGATGCTGCCGTGACACGGGACGGGGCGCGAATTTTGCTCGACGGCGAGCCGATCGCGGAATCGGGCGGACCGATCCACGGCCTCGCGCTCGACCTTGGCACCACGACCGTCGCAATTCGCCTGCACGACCTCGAGTCCGGGCGCCTGGTTGCGACGCGGTCCTTCGAGAATCCGCAGCGCTTCGGCGGCTCGAACATCATGTCGCGCATCCACTACGATGGCGAGCACCGTGGCCGGCTTCTGCAGCGCACGCTGCTCGGCTATCTCACGCATGCCATCGAGTCGCTGCCGGTGGATCCCGCGACCATCTACGAACTGGTCGTGGCCGGCAATCCGACGATGCGCGACCTGCTGTTTGGCCTCGACGTGCAGGGGCTGGGCGTGTTGCCGTACCGCTCCATCACCGAGGCGGCAGTGTCCGAGGGCCGCGCGGCCACGACCAGTCTCTCCACGACGGCGAAGAAGCTGCGCCTGCCCGTGCATCCAGCCGCCCGCATCCATGGCCTGCCACTGGTGGGCAGCCACGTGGGCGCGGACGCGGCGGCCTGCCTGCTGGCGACCGGCATTGCGGAGGGCAGCGGGACTTGTGCACTGCTGGACATCGGCACCAACACCGAGGCTTTCTTCGGCAACTCTGCCCGCATGCTGGCTGCGTCCTGCCCGGCAGGACCCGCCTTCGAGGGTGGTGGCGTGGGTTGCGGCATGCCGGCGCTCGATGGCGCCATAGAACGCGTGGCGCTCGACGCCGACGGCGCGATGTGCCTCGAGATCGTGGGCGATGCGGCGCCGGCAGGCATCTGCGGCTCGGGCCTGGTGGACCTGATGTCCGAGCTCAGGCGTACCGGGCGCATGAACGGGCAGGGTCGGTTCACGGAGTCCGACGAGCCCATCGTCCTCGACGCAGGCGGTCGCGTATCGGTGTGCGAGGCCGACGTCAACGAACTTGCGCAGGCGAAGGGCGCCAATGCGGCTGGCCTGCGTGTGCTCGCGGACGAATATGGGGTAAGCCTCGATCGCGTCGACCGTCTCTACCTCGCGGGCGGATTTGCGCGCCACCTGGACGTGGATGCAGCATGCCGTATCGGTTTGATACCGGACCTGCCGCGCGAGCGGATCGTCAAGGTAGGCAACGCGGCACTCGCCGGGGCGTCGATTGCGTTGCTGTCGCGAACACGACGCGCCGATCTCGAGGCGATCGTGCGGCGCGTGCAACTGGTCCGGCTCGAGGCGCATCCGGAGTTCTTCGAGTTCTTCGTACAGGGCTGCCAGTTCGAGCCGTTCGGAGCCGCGCCGTGAGCGTCGCGACGGTCCTGGCGGTGTCCGGCGCGGCCGCGGCGGCTGGCGTCACGGATGCCGAGTTCCGGCGGCTGCTCGGGATTCCACGCGGGCGCGAGGTGGCCGCGGAGATCCGCGAGCGTGCCGAGCTTGCGCGCCGCTGGTATGCAGAGCATGGGCGGCCGTTCGTCGCCGTGCGTCGCGTGGCGTTGCGCAGTGCCGCGCCCGGGTCCGTGACGCTCGAGACGGGCGAGGTGATCACGGGCGCCGCACTCGCTGAGCGGCTGCGAGACGGCGAAGCCCACGCGCTGGTTGTGCTCGCGGTGAGTGCCGGCCCGGAGGTCGCTGCCGAAGCGGCGCGGCTCTGGGCCGACGATCGCCCGGACGAATCGTACTTCCTCGACAGGTTTGCGGCCGCCATCGCCGAGCAACTGGTGTGGCAGGCGTCGGCAGTGCTTTGCGGCGACGCCACGGCCGAGGGCGAGGGGCTGCTGCCGCACCTGTCGCCCGGCTGCGGCCGCTGGGAGATCTCGGCGCAGCACGAGCTGATGGCGCTGCTGTGTGCCGAACCGATGTCGCGGTCCTCGGCAGCGCCGCCGGCAGGTGGCGAGGATGAGCAGCCCGTCCTCGAGTTCGGGCCAATGACGCTGCTCGCGTCCGGCGCGCTGAAGCCCCAGCACTCGCTGCTCGCCGCGCTAGGCGTAGCGTGCCGTGCTATCGTCGCAACACCCGAATCCTCGTGCCGCAGCTGTGACCTCGCCCGTTGCCGATACCGGCGGGCTCCGTACGCGCGGGACGGCCGTCCGAAGGGTGATTGAATGACACGACCTTCCTTGCTCGAAGCGCTGAAATCACGCGTGCTGCTCGGCGACGGCGCCATGGGCACGCAGTTGCAGGATGCGGGCCTCGAATCGGGGCACTGCGGTGAGGCCTGGAACCTCGATCACCCGGACCGGGTGGTCGGCATCCAGCGCCGGTATGCCGAGGCCGGATCCGACGTGATCCTCACCAATACGTTTGGCGCCTGCCGCATCATGCTCGATCGTCACGGCGAGGGCGCCCGCACCGCCGACATCAACCGCGCGTCGGTGGCGATCGCACGGGAGGCGCTGGGCGGACGCGGATACGTGCTCGGTGACATCGGACCGTTCGGCGGACTGATGGAACCCTACGGCGATATCTCGCGTGCCGCCGTGGAACGAGCGTTCCGCGAGCAGGCGCGTGCGCTGGTGGAGGGCGGCGTGGACGGGATCATCATCGAGACGCAAACCGCTTTCGAGGAAGTCGAGATCGCGATCGCCGCGGCGCGCGAGGCCGGTGCGCCGGTCGTGATTGCGTCCTTCGCGTTCGACCGCATGCTCGACGAGGACGACGTTCGCACGATGATGGGCATCGGCCCCGAGCAGGCGGCGGAGTTCATGGAGCGGCATGGTTGCGACGTGGCGGGGCTGAATTGCGGCACCGGCGTGGATATGCGGTTCGCTGCCGACATCACCCGCCGCTACCGGGCCACCTGCGGGTTGCCGGTGATGGCGCAGCCCAATGCCGGCGCGCCGGTACTCGAGGACATGAAAGTCCTCTACAAGCAGACGCCCGAGGAAATGGGCGAAGGGCTCGAGGGGCTGCTCGCGGCCGGGCCGCGCATCGTCGGTGGCTGTTGCGGCAGTACGCCGGCGCACATCCGCAGGTTCCGCGAAATCCTGGACGGCAAGACCGGGGAGCAGCGCGCATGAGAATCACCATTACGACGGACGAGACGCTACTCGACACCTACCTGCCCTCTGCAAAGCCGGACGGCTCGGGTGTCGGCGTCAACTATGCCGACCAGGTATTGAAGCTGCTGAAGCAGACGCTGCCGGACGGGCGCAAGTTCGTGGCGAAGCGTCGCGGACTCAAGGTGTCCGTCACCATCGGCGAGAGCAACGGGCATTCGATCATGCGCCGCATCGAGCACGGTCCCGACACCCGCGTAATCTTCGAGCGTGCGCTGGCAGAAGCTGCACGCGAGGCCGGCGCCGAACTCACCCGTGAGCCGGGTGCGATCCACCTGGATCTCTGACGCCCGCGAAGGCGAAAACCATGCGCGCAATAATCGGTTGGCTCGCGGCGTTCATCATCGGTTCAGCTGGCTGGTGGCTGGGGCAGAAGGTGGGGCTCGGGACTGCCGTCGTACTGAGCGCGGTCGGTACAGGAGTCGGACTGTGGGCGGGTTATCGCTGGTTTGACGACAACCTGGGGTAGCGAACTTGGACATTCATCCAACCGCCATTGTCGAGGACGGAGCGCAACTGGGCGAAGGTTGCGTGGTCCATGCATACGCCATCATCACGCGCCACGTCGTGCTCGGCGAGGGCGTGGTCGTGCATCCTCATGCGGTCGTGGGCGGCGATCCCCAGGACCTGAGTTTTGATGTTTCGCGTGCTACCGGTGTCCGCATCGGCGCGCGCACGGTAATTCGCGAGCACGTAACCATTCACCGCGCAACGAAACCAGACGGCTGGACCGAAGTCGGCTCGGACTGCTTCCTGATGATCGGTTGCCACGTTGCCCACGATTGCCGCCTCGCAGATCGCGTGATAGTGGCCAACAACGTGCTGTTCGCCGGCCATATCCAGGTGGGCGAGGGTGCCTTCATCGGCGGCGGCGTCACGATCCACCAGTTCAGCAGGATCGGTGAGGGCGCGATGGTTGGCGGGGCGTCTCGCATCTCGCAGGACGTGCCGCCGTTTACGATGGTGACCGAACGCGACGATATCATCGGCTTGAACGTCGTTGGCCTGCGCCGGCGTGCCCTGCCGCGCGCGACGGTCGACGAGATCAAGCGGGCTTTCCGCGCGGTGAACGTGCGGGTCGGCAACATGCGCGATATCGCCGCCGCGGCGCTGGCAAGCGGCGCCTACACGAGCGCGGAAGCCCGACGCTACCTCGAGTTCTTCGGCTCCGGCAAGCGCAGCATCGCGAGGGTTCGCCGTCGCGGCCCGGCAGCGGAGTCGAACGACTGATTCCAGGTTCGGCCCTGGGACAAACGACGCGAAGCTGTAGCGATCGCGGTGATTCCGCCGGCCTTGCAGCAAGTACCTATGCCTCGCTGGCAGTCCCGAGGCAGAGAATCGGGCCATGTGGCGACCTGCGACGCTGGACGCCTGCGCCGATCCTGCTTGCGGGACGAATTCCGCAAGGGCGGCGGCGGTCGGGCTCATTGCAGCTGCGATCATCTCCACCTCCTGCTCGACCACCCAGTACGCATACAAGATGTACGGCGGCCCGCAGCGTCCGGATTCCGAATTGTCGGCCATCGACCTCCACGACGCGGTCGGGGTGATGATCGGCACCCGCAAGGTGGCGCACTCGGACTACTCGAGCGTCCAGCTCCTGCCGGGCACGTATCCGGTCTACTGGGAATGCCTCTACGGCGTAAGCGTGATGATCGAGCCAAGTGGCTTCGCGACCGGAGCCAGATCGGCCGACGTCGAATTGGTGGCCGGTCATGTCTATTCGTTGCACTGCGACCGCACGACCGGCTACGGCTACCAGATGTATCAGTGGATCTCGGACGACACGGAGGGTCGAATCGTCGCGGGAAAGGTGAAGCCGTGAGGTGCGGCATTCCGAGGTAATCGTCATGCGTAGCCAGAAGATTGCCCGCTGGTTTCTCGTCGTTGCGGCCACACTGGCCGCGGCGGGATGCGTGATCGTGCCCTACAAGCCAAAGGCGGAGATTGTCGA
The DNA here is from genome assembly GCA_963732375.1 of uncultured Gammaproteobacteria bacterium. Classification (GTDB taxonomy): domain Bacteria; phylum Pseudomonadota; class Gammaproteobacteria; order Steroidobacterales; family Steroidobacteraceae; genus RPQJ01. The sequence continues at coordinate 310,289 of CAVSZE010000003.1, read as the reverse complement.
CCAGCGCGACGTCGAGGTGGATTCCGCAGTGCTTGTGGTCACCGTCGGGCCGCGCCAGATGCTCGAGAAGTTTACCGAGGCGATCGAGGACGAGGACGACGCGATCAAGGTGGTGTCGCCGCAGGAATTCATCGACGCAGCCTTTCTGGATGAGGACGCGTCGCTTGCGAAGATGCTGGAGCCCGAAACCTGCACCCGGGTGCGCGAACGGATGGGGACCGACTACCTTGTGCTGATCGGCGAAGTCACCAAGAGCACGCAGGACGAGCATGGCGGGATGATCGTTTACATGGGCTTCTTCGGTGCCCAGTCGTCCGAAGAACACGCGACCGCGGTGGCTACCGTGATCGACCTGGTGAATGCGAGGCCGCTGTCCGAGGTGAGTTCCCACGCGCAGGGCAGGTCGAGTGGCGTAGGAGTCTTCTACGGGCTCTTCGTCGTGCCGCTGACAGATTCGAGCGCGCGGGACGGGCTTGCGCGTGCGGTCGTGGCGGACATCCGCTCGCAGTCCGGGCCCGGCAAGATCCGTATCGGAGTGCTTGCGGCGGAGAAGGTCGCTCCACCGCCGCCGTTGCCAGATACGGACCTGGGGCCCCGGTAGTCAGGCCGTCTGGCGATTCGGCAGCCAGCGACGCGATGCGGGCGCCGGGCTCGATCGGCGCTGCGTTCATCCCCAGCGGAACATGCGTGCTATCGCGGCGTCCGTCCAGCGGTCGGGCAGGTGCCTGAGAATCTTGCGCGTGCCGGTGCCTTCGCCCTTGCTGTAGCGAGTACATGGGCGGCCCGAGCTGAACGCGTGCAGGACATCGCGTGTCACGACTTCGACAGGCGATGCATCGCGTGCGGCCTTTTCGGTGAGGCCGCCCAGCGCCTTGAGCAACCCGCCGTACAGTTCCATCAGGCCGGCCGGCGCGGCCTTGCGCATTTCGTCCTGCGAACTCGATGCCTTGTCCCAGATGTCGGTGGCGATGGAACCGGGCTCGAGCAGTGACACCTCGATACCCCACGGTCGCAGTTCACGACGCAGCGCGTCACTCATTGCCTCGACCGCGAACTTGGACATCGAGTACGGGCCGAGCCCGGGAATCGTCGAGTACCCGGCCATGGAGCCTGTCGTGAGTATGCGGCCGCGCGCCCGACGCAGCAGGGGCAGGAACGCCTGTGTCACTGCGACCTGGCCAATGACGTTAACTTCGATCTGTCGGCGCAGGTCGGCGATCGGCACGCACTCGAGCGGCCCGCCTACTGCGATACCCGCGTTGTTGAAGAGGCCCCAGAGCCCGCTATCCCCGACGAGCCGCTCCACTGTGACGACCGCGGCAGCGATCTGCCCCGGATTGGTCACGTCCAGGTCGAGCGTCGCCAGGCGGTTTACGGCAGCGCCCGGGAACCTGGCGCGCAATGCCTCGGCGGCAGGCTGGTTCCTCACGCAGGCGACGACATGGAAGCCCGCGTCGAGCAGCGCGAGGGCCGAGGCCCTGCCAATGCCGGTCGACGCTCCGGTGATCAGGATAGTCTTGTTCGAATGGCCTGAACTCACGAGCGGCTCCTGTTGAACGTCGATGCAGGCGGGCGGATTCCGCGCCGAGCGAGTCGCGTATGCTACGCGAACAGCGGCCGAAATCGATCGGTCGCGACGGCGGCGCGAGGTCCAGCCATGAAGAACTGTGTGCTTGCAGCGATGCTGGTCGCCGTGGCAGGCGCGGTCGACGCGGGGGATTTGAATTCCGGTAATTTCATCGCAGGCGGTTCGTCCGCCGGCAGTGTCGCTGCCGCGCAACGGGTTGCGGCCACTGAGCAGGTGTTCCTCGATCTGCTGGACGCGCACGGCGCGCTCGGCGTGGTGAAATCCGGCCTCGACGCTCGCTTCCAGGGCCGGGACCGCCAGCAATGGCAGTCGCTGGTTGACGCGAGGCGCCGCGTGCTCGATACGGACTTCGTCGGTCTCCAGGACCTGGCACTGCAGGCCGACGATGTGCCGGCGGTGGCCGCCATGAAGGCATCGCTGGCCGCACTCGAGACCGAGGACGAGGCGCCAGGCGCGCACGAGCCCTCGTGCGCGGACGCCCGTGATCGCAAGCGAGGCTACGGCGCGCTGCGCGCCGCGCTGGTGGCCTGCTACGTGCAATACGGGAACCACCTGGAATTCGAGGGCGGCACGATCGACCGGGGCACGGCACTGCAGTTGCTGCATGTCGTCGATGAGCCGCAGCGCCGCAAGGCGCTGTTCGATTCTTTCCTGCCCCTCTGGCAGGCGCTTTACGGCGATGGCGGGGCGCAGAGCCCGTACCGTCGAATGATCGCGATGGCGGCGGCCGATGCGGCAGAGCATGGCTCCGAGATTGATGCGGCCGCCCGCGCGCTCGGCGTGGAATCTGCCGACGTCGAGCGATGGCTGGTGGAAATCCTGGACGCCTGGCGGCTGGCGAGCGACCAGCACCTGGTGGAGCCCTGGGACTACCGGTATGCCAACAGCGTGGCCAATCGGAGCCTCGCAGCGAAGGTCTCAGCCGAAATCCTGCTCCCGGTCACCGAGCGCTTTTATCGTGACCTGGGGGCGGACCTGGTCAGTCTCCAGGTCATGTTCGACCTTGCGCCGAGGGACGGAAAGTCTCCGCTCGCGTACACCGACTTCGTTAAACGCGGGCGCGCGTCCGACGGGCGCTGGCATCCGTCCACGGCGCGCGTGGTCGGCACCTACCCGGCCGGAGGGCTGTTCTCGCTGAATGAGCTGGTGCACGAGAGCGGTCATGCTGTGCACGTGAGTGCGATCCACAACCGGCCGGCCTACATGGATTGGCCCGACACGCTGTTTACCGAAGCGTTCGCCGACGTGCCGTCGTGGAGCGTCTACGAGCCCGCGTGGCAGGGTCGTTACCTGGGCCAGGCCGTGGGCGAGGCGGATTCGCTGCGCGCGCTCTATGGAGACGTAATGCTGGATGTTGCCTGGGCGCTGTTCGAGCTGCGCTTGCTGCGCGACCCGAAGCTGGATCCGAACCAGCTGTGGACGGAGATCACAGGCCGCTATCTGCATGTCGCTCCGCATCCCGAGATTCCGTGGTGGGCAATGCGCGTGCAACTCGCGAGCGACCCGGGCTACATGGTCAACTACGGGCTCGGCGCGATGCTTACGGCCGAGATTCGGCAGCGCATTGCCGATGTTGCCGGTGGCTTCGATACCGGGAATCCGGGTTGGTACGCGTGGGTTGGCGATCGACTTCTGCGCCATGGATCGCAACGTGACGCGCGTTGGCTGATGCAGGCGCTGCTCGGTCGGCCAGTGTCGCCAGCGGCGCTGATGGCGCAGGTTGCGCGTTGCCGCGCGGCGGCGCCTGCGATTCCTGCTGCGGCCGGGAACTGACCGGCATCGAGATTCCTGCCGGAAGGGCCGGTCGACTGGCGCGAGGATCAGTGGTGACTTTCGGCCGGGCGTTGCGGAAATATCGCGATGCAGCCGGCCATGAAAACCAGTAGCACTGCCGATGCGCCGAAGCGGCTGAGATCGAGTCCGCCCGAGCTGATCGGCTTGTCCAGGAAATCCCCGACGACCGCGCCGAGTGGCCGCGTCAGGACGAACGCAGCCCAGAACAGGATCGTGTGCGAGACGCGACTCCACCGATAGGCAACCGCCACCAGGGCCAGCAGCCCGACGAAGATCGCGATTCCGCCGACGTAGCCGAGCCCGGCACTGTCCGCCGTCCAGTCGCCGAGCGCCGTGCCGAGCGTCTGGGAAAACATGATCGTGGTCCAGTAGAAGCCTTCGGCCTTGGGTGTGCTGACCGAATTGATAGAGACGGTGCCGAGGGTCCTGTGCCAGGCGAAGAGTGCACCCAGCAGTAATCCGAGCAGGAGCAGCGAGCCGCCCGGATAGCCGATGCCGAGCGACCGATCAGCGAAGTCGGCAAGGGTCGTGCCTACCGTCGTCGTCGCGATGATCGCGCCCCAGTAAAGCCAGGCATTGAAGCGCGGCGCCCTGGTCTGGGCGACGACAGCCACGACCAGGAAGACGGCGAATATGCCGGTCGCCGCCAGGTAGCCCAGGTTCATCGACATGGATACCGCGTCGCCGGCCGTCTCGCCGAGCGTGGTGGCCGCGATCTTGATGAGCCAGAAGACGAGGGTGACTTCGGGGACTTTGATCGCGGGGGAATGGTTGTCCATGCTTCGCCTTGCTGGTGGTCGAAGCCATTGTGCACGAGTGCACCAGCCAATGCCGGCCGGGCATCGGCGCCGTCACGCGGCGGCTTACCACATGCGCGGCAACGCGACCTCGCCGCGTGCCCGTGGGCGAGCGGCCAACGACCAGGTCGCCGCGATCTCGATCGCTACGCGTAGCTCTGGTAGCGCGGGTCGTACATCTGCGACCGGATGTGCTTCAGCAGGTCGTCCGGGCGGTCGATTCCCGCGAGCCCACGCTGGAACGCGACCTCAGCGACCGCAACAGCGATGTGCGCGGAGACGTCGCGTACTCGGTTGAGCGGCGGATAGAGACTGCCCTGCGCGAGGTCCGACTCGGTCACGTGTTCTGCCAGCGTGCGCGCCGCCGCCATGAACATCTCGTCCGTCACGCGCGACGCGCACACTGCGACGACACCGAGTCCGACAGCGGGGAAGATGTAGGAATTGTTGCCCTGCCGCGGCACGAAGTGGCGGCCGTCCAGCGTCACCGGGTCGAATGGGCTGCCCGAGGCGAAGAGGGCCTTTCCTCCGGACCACGCGTAAGCCTGTTCCGCCGTGCACTCGGACTTCGACGTCGGGTTGGACAGCGCGAAAACGATTGGACGGTCGTTCAGCCGCGACATTTCCTCGATCACCTCGCGCGTGAACATGCCAGCTGTCGCGCTCGCGCCGATGATCGCAGTCGGCTTGATCGCCCGCACGGCCCCGAGGAAATCCCCGATCGGGGCGTGCTCGTGGGCAAAGTGCTGGGCGTGCGACGGCAATGCGGCGCGCCCTGCGACCAGTAGGCCGCCAACATCCACCATCCAGCACCGACCGCGTGCGGCCTGCTCGTCCAGGCCGTCGTCGACCATCGCGCTCACCAGCAGGTTGGAAATGCCGGTCGCGGCCTCGCCGGCGCCCAGGCAGAGGAATGTCTGCTCCGAAATCCTGCTGCTCGTGATACGCAGCGCGGAGAGCATTCCGGCGACCGTGACCGAGCCGGTGCCCTGGATGTCGTCGTTGAAGCAGCAGACGCGGTCGCGGTACTTGTCGAGCAGGCGAAACGCATTGTGGTTCGCGAAGTCCTCGAACTGCACGACGACGCCGGGGAACACTTCCTGGGTCGCCTCGACGAACTCCTCGACGAGTTCGTCGAGCGCCGCGCCCGAGAGTCGCTTCTGGCGTATGCCGAGGTACAGCGGATCCTCGAGCAGCGCTTCGTTGTTGGTGCCGACGTCGAGCATTATCGGCAAGCAGCGGCGCGGATGCAGGCCAGCGCACGCGGTATACAGCGCGAGCTTGCCGATCGGGATGCCCATCCCGTTCGCGCCGAGGTCGCCGAGCCCCAGGATGCGCTCGCCGTCAGTGACCACGATCATTTCGGCCTTGCGATGCGGCCAGTTGCGCAACACCTGCGCGATCCGCCCGCGGTCCGCTGCCGAAATGAACATTCCGCGAGGGCGCCGATAGATATTACTGAACTGCTGGCAGGCGAGGCCAACCGTCGGTGTGTAGATGATCGGCATCATTTCGTCGGGGTTCTCGACGATCACGCGGAAGAACAGCGCCTCGTTCCTGTCCTGCAGCGCCTCGATCAGGATGTACTTCTCGAGCGGCGTCTGCAGCCGGTGGAAGTTCTGCAATACCCGGGCGACTTGTTCTTCCTGCGTGCAGACGTACGGGGGCAACAGTCCGCGCAGACCCAGCACCTCGCGCTCGAGCGTGGTGAAGGCGCTGCCCTTGTTGAGCGTCGGGTCGCGAAGCAGGGCGGCTCCACGTGGGAACCAGTCCGGCAGTGGCGGCGGCAGGTGGCGTCGTGTGCGGTCGGCAGTCATGGCACGCTCCGGCGTACGGGTGTAGGCAGGCGGGCGGTACGATCCGCCGGCCTGCCGCGATGCTAGGCCCGGCCGGTCTACTGTCAACGACGGCAACCCGGTAGCGGATTGCGGCTTGCCGAAGCGGGCGGCCAGCAGGCTTGACCACCGCGGCGAACCTGTACCGCCAAATGGCAGACTTGATACCATTCCCGCCCCCGAAGCCAGGAGTTGGACCATGGATTCCCGCAACCCGAGCATTCTGGCTGGCCGACTTGCCGGCGCAGCAGCCCTTATCGTCATGGCCGTGGCCTCCACTTCCGCGTTCGCATCCAGCCCGCAGCAGCAACGCGCTGAAATCGACAAGGCTGCGCAGCAGACGCTGCAGTCGCTTTACGCGCAGCAGCCGTCGGCGCGACGCGCAATCGAGCAATCTGCCGGCTATGCGGTCTTCAGCGACATGAGCACCAAGATCTTCTTCGCGGGCGGTGGCGGCGGCAAGGGCGTTGCCGTGAACCGCAAGTCGGGCCAGCAGACCTTCATGATGATGGTGTCTGTCTCGGCAGGGCTGGGCATGGGCATCAGCAAGTCCCACCTCGTCTGGGTGTTCGAGACTCCCGAGGCCTACGACAATTTCGTAAATGTCGGTGTCGAGCTGGGCGCCGACGCAAACCTGCAGGTGAACCCTGGCCAGGGCGGCGGCCTGTACGACGGGGCGGTTGAGGCTGCGCCGGGTGCGTGGCTGTACCAGATCTCGGATGCAGGACTCGTGCTCGAGTTGACGGTACAGGGGACCAAGTACTTCAAGGATCCCGACCTGAATTGAGCGACCCGGGTGAACAGCGGGCGGCGATCGAACGGGCCCTGATGGACCGTGCGCGGGCCCTGGCCGCGCACCGGCCGGAAAAGCCGCGCCGCTGGTTGCAGCACTCGCTGGCGCTGGTGGCGACGATCGTGATCGTAGGCGTGGTCCTGCTGGGGCTCAACGCCTTCCTGGTGGCGATGCAGCGCTATATGGATACGGACGTCGTGGAGCCGGCGCCGGCGGTGACCGACCCGATGCCGGCCTATGCCGTTCAGGCCGACGTCAGTCCGCCACCGCCGGCGGATCAGGATCCTCATCCCAGCCAGGCTCCGGAGCAGGGTACTTCGCCAGCCAATCCCTGATCAGTTGCACGTGTTCGCGTTCGTCGGCCGCCATCTCCAGCGCGGCGGCGCGCACGTCGGCGGGCAGCCGTGCCTCGGCGAAGTGCTCGAAGAACTCGGCCGCGCGTTGCTCGTTGTGCTCGGCGAGCTTGAGCGCGTGGTAGGGCTGCATCAGGTAGTGCAGGTCGCCGTAGTCGGTCGTTTCCGGCCCTTCAGGGGTTTCCCAGTGGAAAGCCGCGGTGTCGGGCGGTTGCGTCCAACCCATCTGTGTGACGATCTGGTCGCGGTGCTTGGCCTCGATCCGCGACAGCTTCGCGAACAGTTCGGCGACCTCGGCATTGTGGTGCGTGTCCATCTGCTCGGCCAGTTCCGCGTAGCGGTCGGCAGCCTCGACTTCCATGGCCCACGCGTAGGCCATGAATTCCTGCACCGTCCGCGGCAACCTGCGCTTCACAGCGTGAACCCCGCCTCGAGCGCAGACACTTCGCGTACTTCGCGGCGACCGCGAGGCTCGTAGGGCTTGCGATTTCCTGCATACAGCACGCCCAGGTCAAATCCGGTGTCGCGCAGCATGCGCCGCACGGCGCGCGGGAGATCGGAGGTGGGCTTGATCGCATCGTGCTTGACGATCTTCTTCCAGTCACGCTGCTCCGGGCGAAAAGTGACGCAGGGCGACAAGACTTCGATGAACGAAAACCCCGGGTGGCGAACCGCCTGCACGATCACGTCGGCAAGGCCGTTGGGGTCCCCGGTGAACGCGCGCGCGATGAAATTCGCCCCGGACGACAGCGCCACGACCATCGGCAGGAATTCGCGCAGTCCCGTGCCCTCCGGCGAGAGTTTCGAATCCCAGTCCGGCTCGGTCGTCGGCGACGGTTGCCCCTTGGTCATGCCGTACACGCGGTTGTCCATGACGATGTAGGTCATGTCCACGTTGCGCCGGCTGGCGTGCAGGAAGTGATTGCCGCCGATCGAGTAGCCGTCGCCGTCTCCGCCGGTGACGATTACGGTGAGGTCCGGTCGCGCGACCTTGAGGCCCGTGCCGGCGGCGAGCGCACGGCCATGGACGCCGTGGAAGCCGTAGCAGCTCGTGTAGGCGGGGATGCGTGACGAGCAGCCGATGCCGGAAACCACCGCCACTTCTTCCGGCCGCAGTTCCATTTTCGCGAAGGCCTTGGTGAGCGCATTGACGACGCCGAAGTCGCCGCAGCCGGGGCACCACACGGGCTTGATGTCGGACTTGAAGTCCGAGTGCATGAGCATGCCGGTCATCCTTCGCTCCATTCGACGAGCCGGCGATGAATCTCGCCCGGGTTGAACTGCAGGGCGCCCGGGCGGTGCAGGGCCGTGACCTCGCCCGGCAGATCGTACTCCGCGCGCAGGTGCTTGAAGAACTGCCCGGTGTGGTTCTGCTCGATCACGATCACGCGACGCACGCCGTCGAGCGCTGCGGCCAGGCGCGAAGGCTGCGCCGGGGACAGCAGCCGCAGCGACACCAGCCTGGCCCGGACACCGTCGTTCCTCGCCCGCGCGAGGGCTTCGCGCAGCACCCCGGTGCAGGATCCGAACGTGATCACTGCCAGGTCGCCGTCGCCCTCGACGTCGGCCCAGCCAGCGCCGTAGTCGAATAATTCGAGCTTGCGCAGCCGCTTGTCGAGCTGCGCGAGGTGATCGACGCCCTGTGACGACGGCGTTCCCCGTTCACCGTGCTCGAGCCCGTCGGCGGTGTAGGCAACGCCCGCGGTGCCCGGGATCGCCATTGGCGACACACCATCGGACGTCAACGCGTAGCGCTTGTAGCCCGGTTGGTTCGCTTCCGCGACCAGGCGCGGGCCGGGCCTGTCGCCGCGCGTATCGGCGGGCCGGTCAATGACCGCGCGCGTCTGCCCCAGGAACTGGTCCGAGAGCACGATTGCCGGTGCCTGCAGCGCTTCTGCCAGTCGCACGGCCCATTCTGTCGTGCGCAGGCAGTCCGCGACGGAGTTCGGCGCGAGCACCAGGTGCGGTGCGTCACCGTGCAGGCCGTAGAGGGCGATGTTCACGTCGCCCTGCTCGGACTTGGTGGGAATGCCGGTGGAAGGTCCGACGCGCATCACGTCCACGACCACGACTGGCGTCTCGGACGCGACCGCGAGGCCGAGCGACTCGACCATCAACGCGAGCCCGGGCCCGGAGGTCGCGGTGAGCGAGGGTACGCCACCATAAGAGCCGCCGATTGCCATGTTGATCGAGGCGAGTTCGTCCTCGGCCTGCAGCAGCGTGCCCCCGACCTCTGCCAATGCAGGACTCATCCATTCGAGCAATTCGGTCGCCGGGGTGATCGGGTAGGCAGCGACGAATCGCACACCACCCTTGATCGCCCCGTAACCTGCGGCTTCGTTGCCGGTGATGAGCCAGCGCTGTGTGGTCCGCGCGGGTGCCGGCTCCAGCATGCGGCAGGGCGGGCAGGTCGCTGACGCGTCGCGACCCGCAGCTACGGCTGCGAGGCTGGGCGCGAGTGCGGCCGGACGCTTGGCCAGCGACTTCTCGACTGCCTGCGCGACCGCATCGTCCGGCAGGCCGATCAGCGCGGCTACGTACCCGAGCAGCAGCATGTTCGGGCGTCCGTCCGGGATGGCCTTGGCCAGCTTCTTCAGCGACACCTGCGCCTGCGCCGCGCCGCTGCGCGTGAACACCTCGGGTGGCTCGGCCTGGTCGGGGTCGCCGACGATGAGGCTGTCCGGTGCCAGCGGTATTTCGGCGCCGAATCGCTGCACGTTCTCCCAGTCCACGGCTGCCAGCACGTCGAACCGGTCGGCCATGCATTCGATCGGATTGCGCGCAATACGTATCATCGCGGCCGCTTCTCCGCCGCGTATCTGCGGTCCCGACGAACGCGTCATGATTGCGTAATAACCGGCGTGGGCGGCCGCCTCCAGCAACATGTTGCCCGCGGTCATGACGCCGGCACCACCGCTGCCGACGAGTGCTACCGATACGCTGGGGTGGCGCGGCATGGTCCCCGCACCCGGACGTTCTATATCCTGCATTGGGGCGGTATTGTACGGTGTGCCGAGCCCGGCTTCCGCCACGAATCGGTGCTCGACCCATGGCACCGGCATGCGCAGGAGATTTTTCGATGAACCTCGCCGAATCGCTGCTCACAGCGCTGCGTGACCACGGCTCGCGCCAGGTGTTTGGCATTCCCGGCGATTTCGTGCTGCAGTTCTTCAAGGTCATCGAGGAGTCCCGCATCCTTCCGCTGCACACGCTGAGCCACGAACCCTCGGTGGGGTTCGCGGCGGACGCCGCGGCGCGCATCAGTTGTGCCCCCGGTGTCGCGGTCGTCACTTATGGCGCGGGCGCGCTCAACATGGTGAACCCGGTGGCTGCGGCCTACGCGGAGAAGTCGCCGCTGGTGGTGATTTCCGGTGCGCCGGGAAGCCACGAGGGGCGTGCGGGACTCCTGCTGCACCACCAGGTGAAGCGCCTGGACTCCCAGTTCGAGATCTACCGCGAGATCACCTGCGACCAGGCCATTCTCGACGACGCCGCGCAGGCGCCCGCGAGGATCGCGCGGGTCCTGCGCAGCTGCATCGAGCATTCGCGGCCCGTGTACCTGGAGCTGCCGCGCGACCGCGTGTTCGACGACTGCGAGCCGGTGCAGGTGCTTCCGCCGTCCGCGTTCGACACCGAGGCGGTGTCGGCCTGCGCGGACGAGGTCATGGAGCGCATCGAAGCCGCGTCACGGCCGGTAATGATGGTCGGCGTCGAGGTCCGCCGGTTCGGCATCGAGTCACGCGTCGAGGAACTGGCGCGCCGTCTTCACGTCCCGGTCGTAACCTCGTTCATGGGGCGCGGACTGCTTGCGGGCAGCCAGGTGCCGGTGGTCGGAACTTACCTCGGGCTCATCGCGCACCCGGATGTCGGCCGGCCGGTGGAGGAATCGGACTGCCTGCTGCTGTTCGGCGTCACGATGTCGGATACGAATTTCGGCGTTTCCGAGGGGCGCGTCGATTACCGCAACAGCATCCTTGCGGTGGACCGCTCGGTGTCGATGGGCTTTCACCGTTACGGCAACATTCCGCTCGCCGCGCTGGTGGACGAACTTGCAAGGCGCGTCTCGGACCAGTCGTCGCGCCCGGAAGGGAAGGCCACGGAGTACCCGCGCAGCCTCGTCTGCGACGACGGGCCGATTGCGCCGGTGGACATCGCAAAGGCCGTCAATGACCTGTTCGCGCGCGCCGGTCGCATGCCGGTGGCGAGCGACTGCGGAGACTGCCTGTTCACGTCCTTCGAGATCGAGAATACAGAGATCGTGGCGCCTGGTTACTACGCGACCATGGGGTTCGGCGTGCCTGCGGCACTCGGCGTGCAGGCGGCAACCGGGAAGCGCCCGCTGGTGCTGGTGGGCGACGGCGCGTTCCAGATGACCGGCTGGGAGCTCGGCAACTGCCGCCGTTACGGCTGGGACCCGATCGTGATCGTGATGAACAACCTGAGCTGGGAGATGCTGCGTGTCTTCCAGCCGGAGTCGAAGTTCAACACGCTCGACGACTGGCATTTTGCCGACGCGGCCGCTGCGCTGGGAGGAGACGGGGTCCGCGTAACGACGCGCCGCGAGCTCGCGGCAGCGCTCGGGCGCGCCGTTGCCACGCGCGGGCGTTTCCAGCTGATCGAAGCGATGATTCCGACCGGCTCGGTTTCACCGACGCTCGACGGATTCGTGGGCGCATTGAAGCGCAGGCAGAAGCGCTAGCGTGGACAAGCCAGTTCCCGGTCCCCGGCCCCTGGCCCCCTGGAGGCGTGCGCTGCTGGGCCTGCTGCGGCTGTTCGGCTGGAAGACATCGTTCGTGTGGCCGCCGGAGCCGAAGGGCATCATCCTCGTGTATCCGCACACCTCGAACTGGGACTTCCCGCTCGGCCTCGCGTTCCGCATTGGCCACGACCTGCCGGCCAACTGGATCGGCAAGGCCGAGATGTTTCGCAGGCCTTTTCGTCGATTTCTCGAGCGGGTCGGGGGCATTCCCGTGGTCCGCAGCCGTGCGACCGGCTTTGTCGATGCGCTGGTTCGGGAGTACCAACACCGCGACTGGATGTGGGTCGCCATCACTCCGGAAGGTACCCGGTCGCACACGGATCATCTGAAGTCCGGTTTCTACCAGCTTGCGCTCGCTGCGAATGTCCCGGTTGCGCTCGCGTACATCGACTACGACAGGCGCACGGTCGGAATGGACACGTACGTGCGCTTTACCGGCGACGAGGAGCGCGACCTCGAGCTGATACGCCAGTTCTACTCGACCAGGCGAGGATACAAGCCGGAACTCGCGGGCGACATCCGGTTCAGGCACTGATGCCCCGTGTCCTGCGTTGGCCGGGCGATTGGCGCGTAGTCCTCGATCCACCGCTCCCGACGTGAGAACATCACCGCTCTTTTGAGTCAAGGACCGGCAGCAATGACAATTCGGTCGCTGGCATGGGTCGCCTTCGTGGCGCTCGCGGGTTGTGGCCAGGCTCCAGACGGCGTCGAGCCGGTCGCGGGGTTCGACGCGGCGCGCTATCTCGGCACCTGGTATGAAGTTGCCCGGCTCGATCACAGCTTCGAGCGCGGACTCGGCCGCGTCACTGCGACATATACGTCCCGGGACGATGGCGGCATCGACGTGTTGAACCGCGGCTACGACGTTGAAAAGGGCGAGTGGCGCGAGGCGCACGGTCGTGCGCGGTTCGTGGGCCCGCGGGACGTCGGCGCGCTGGAAGTGTCGTTTTTCGGGCCGTTCTACGCCGGCTATAACGTGATCGACCTGGATCCTGCGTACTCCATCTCGCTGGTAGCCGGCCCGACCCGGTCTTACCTGTGGATCCTGTCGCGTCAGCCAGACCCGGCCAGGGAAGAGGTGGAGCGAGTGGTGAAGCGTGCGCGGGCCCTCGGATTCGATACCGATGCTCTCATCTACGTGGATCACGGGGGATGACATGAGTGTTGCGCTCCTGATCCTGGTTATCACGGTCGGTGTGAGCCTTGCAGGGCTCTATGCGTCGCCCAGGATCATCGAACGCAGCCTCTTCCGGCCATACTGGTTCCTGCGTCGCCGGCAGTACGAGACCATCATCACCAGTGGCTTCGTGCACGCGGACCTTGCGCACCTGCTGTTCAATGCGTTCACGTTCTTCTTCTTCGCCTTCCAGGTCGAGCGCCAGGTCGGGTCGGCGCGCTTTGCGGCGCTTTACCTGTTCGGCCTGGTGGCAAGCGACATCGGAACGTATTTCAATCACCGCAACGACCAGAACTACGCCTCTCTCGGTGCGTCGGGCGCGATTTCCGCCGTGCTGTTCGCCTCGATCGTGTATTTCCCGTGGCAGAAGCTGATCATCTTTCCCATTCCCATCCCGATCCCGGCGCCGCTGTTCGCGATCGGCTATGTCGCATACTCGTGGTACGCGGGTCGCCAGGCCCGCGGCCGCATCAACCACGACGCGCATCTCGGCGGCGCGCTTGCGGGTCTCGCGTTCGTGCTGGTCACCGATCCGGGCGCCTATTCGAACCTGCTCGGGTCGATCTCCGGCTAAGGACGGGCGGCGCGGGCTTGCCGGCCCGCGCACCCGTAGGCAGACTCCGCGCCTATGACCCTGAAGGACCGGGTGGACGCGATATTTCCTGACTGGCAGCACTGGTATCCCAGCCTGTTCGATGCCGCCGTGGATCTCGGTGTGATCCGCGCCCGGGTCTGCGACCCGTCTTCGTTGCTGCTGTCGAACCGACATGCGTCGGTACGCGCGGCGGCCGAGTTCGCCCATCGTCGCAAGTGGAGCGCCGAGGAAAACGAGCCGGAAGAGTAGCGCGTGACCGCTGCGCGCAAGCAGGCGTCTAGCAAGGGTTCCCGCCGCGCCGGCAGCCTGGTCAGATTCAGTCCGCTGCCGTCGCCATGCCGCTCGCGACTCGCGGCTTGCGCGTGAACCACACGAGGCCCGCGAGCATCACGGCGATCCAGGTCGAAACGTAGAAATAGTCGATCGACGACAGCGTGTAGGCCTGCTGGATCATGGCGCGCGTCAGCACCGCAATCGACTGCTGGTCGGTGAACCCCATGTCGTGCAGTCCGGAGAGCGCTTGCTGCAGCTTCGGGTCGAAGATGCTGGAAGCCTCGGCAAGCCGGCTCTGGTGCAGGCTCGCGCGGTTGTCCCACACCGTGGTCGAAATCGAGGTGGCGAATGCCGCGGCGACGATGCGCAGGAAATTCGAGATGCTGGTCGCCGCCGGCATGCGCTGCGGCGTGATTCCGTCGAGCGTGATGCTGATGACGGATACGAAGAAGAACGCCACGCCAGCGCCCTGCAGCAGCATGGGCACGATGAAGTCCCCGATCGTCGCCTGAGAGTTCAGCAGCGCGCGCGCGTACAGGCCTGCCGCCAGGATCACGAACGACATCGAGGCGCCGATTCGCGCGTCCGCACGTGTGACCAGGCGGCCGGCCAGTGGCGAGAAAAGCAGTGCTACCAGTCCGGCCGGCGCCTGAACGATCCCCGCCCAGGTTGCCGTGTAGCCGAGCTGGGTCTGCAACCAGAGCGGCAGGATCACCACATTGCCGAAAAACACCGCGTAACCAATGCTGGTAATCAGCGTGCCGACAGTGAAGTTGCGCCCAAGGAACAGGCTCAGGTCGACGATCGGGTGCCGTTCGGTGAGTTGCCAGATCAGGAATGCGATGAAGCCGAAGGCCGATACCACCGCCAGCATCACGATCGACGGTGACGAGAACCAGCCCGCATCGCGTCCCGTGTCCAGCATTATCTGCAGTGCGCCGACCCAGACCACCAGCAGAACAAGCCCGGTCCAGTCCACCGGCAGTTTCTCGGTCGGGGTCTCCTTGTTGTGCAGCGCCCGCCAGCACAGGAATCCGCTAAGTGCGCCGATCGGCAGGTTGATCAGGAAGATCCATTCCCAGGAGAAATTGTCGGAGATGTAGCCTCCCAGCAGTGGACCTGCGACCGGTGCAACCAGTGTGGTCATCGACCAGATCGCAAGCGCCGTGCCACGTCGCGACGCCGGATAGATTGACATCAGCAGCGCCTGCGACCCCGGCATCATCGGCCCGGAGACGGCGCCCTGCAGCACCCTGAACGCGATCAGCGACTCGAAGCTCCACGCTATGCCGCAGAAGAACGACGCGATCGTGAACAGCGTTACCGAGGCCACGAACGTGCGCACCACGCCGTAGCGCCGCATCAGCCAGCCGGTCAGCGGCACCGAGATTCCATTCGATACCGCAAACGAGGTGATGACCCAGGTGCCCTGGTTCGCGCTCACGCCCAGGTTGCCGGCGATCGTCGGCAGCGAGACGTTGGCGATCGTCATGTCCAGCACCTGCATGAAGGTGCCGAGCGCGAGAGCGAATGCGGTGAGACCCCGCGTGCCGGCCGGCAGCGGGATCAGCGGCCGGTCGTGGTCTTCGCGCGGCCTGCTCATTCCCGCGGGAGCGATTGCCCGGAGTTGACTGCGATGGTGCGCGCGATCAGCGCCTCGGTGGCCGGATCATCGGTCGAGCGGGGCTCGACGGACGCAGCCACCTCCGTATTTGGCACCGTAAGCACCGTGCCGGACTGGTCGTGCACGTCCACCACGGCCGAGACGGACAACCCGACGCGCAGCGGATGGTCGCGCACCTGCGCAGGGTCCAGTGCGATACGCACCGGGACGCGTTGCACGATCTTGATCCAGTTGCCGGACGCGTTCTGTGCCGGTAACAGCGCGAACGCGGCGCCGGTGCCCGGCGAAATGCCGCGAATGTGGCCGGAGAATTCGACGCTGCCGCCATACAGGTCGGTGTGCAGGCTCACCGGCTGCCCGATCCGCATCTGTTCGAGCTGGCCTTCCTTGAAGTTGGCGTCGACCCACACGTCCTCCAGCGGCACGAGACCGAGCAGCGGCATTCCGGGCGCCACGCGCTGGCCAACCTGTACGCCTTTCTTTGCTATCACGCCGCCGATCGGCGCCCTTATCACGGTGCGCTGCAAAGCAAGCGCGGCTTCACGTACGCGCGCGGCCGCTCGAAGCACCTGCGGATGGTCCTCGGGGGTTGCGTCAATCGTCTGCGACAGGCCGACGTTCAATTCCTCGCTTGCCGCGCGCACACCAGCCTCGTACCCGGCGACGGAATCGCGTGCGTGCGCGACGTCTTCCGCGGAGATGGCACCACCATTGCCAAGCGAGCTGCGGCGGGCGAGGTCCTGGCGTGCGCGCCGCAATTCGACCTCCCGCAGCGCAAGCTGTGCGCGCAACCGGTCGACCTGCCGGAATGCTCCTTGCACCTGGCGCACGGTATTGCCGAGGTCGGCGACGGCCGACTGCATCGCGATGCGCGCGTCTGCCGGGTCGAGTTCGAGCAGTATCTGTCCGGCGGTGACCGTGTCGGTCTCGAGCGCGTGCACCGAGAGAATCGTTCCGGCGACGTCGGCCGTCACCTGCACGACCGTGCCGCCGACGTAGGCGTCGTTGGTGGACACCCGCCATCGGGCGTATCCGTACCAGTAGGCGGCCCAGGCCGCGGCGCCAAGCAGCACGCATGCCGCAAGGATCAGCAGTCCTCGTCGGCGCTTGGAACCTGCGGGCGCGTCGGCCGGCCTCGGATCGGGGGTGCTCACTCGCTCGTCTCCTGTTGGCCGGATTGCGCGGCAACGGCAATGTTTGCTGGTTGCTGCGCGTCGAAGCTGCCACCGAGCGCAACCAGCAGCGCGATGCGCGCCAGCATGCGATCGGCGAGCAGGTTGATGTGCTGTCGTCGGGCAGCCAGCACTTGTGTCTCGGCATTCAGGACGGTCAGGTAGGTCGATAGCCCGGCGTCGTAGCGCTGCTCTGCCAACCCGTAAGCCTGCTCGGCTGCGTCCAGTGCGCGCTTCTGGTCGGCCAGTTGGCCATCCAGTGACTCGACCCGGGCGGCCTGGTCCGCCGCTTCGCGGACAGCGCGCAGCACCGTCGCGTTGTAACCCGCGACCGCCGCGTCGAGATCAGCAGTGGTCTTGCCGTATTCGGCGCGCAGTCGACCTGCGTCGAATATGGGCAGGTGTATCGCCGGGCCGAGCGTCCAGGTCTGCGAATCGCCCTTTGGCAGGCTGTCGAGGCCGATCGCAGTGAAGCCCGCGAAACCGATCAGGTTCACGTTGGGATAGAAGGCGGCGTGCGCGGCGCTCCGACCCTGATGGGCCGACTCGACGCGGGCCTTCGCAGCCGCGACATCCGGCCGGTGCGCGAGCAGGTCGGCGGGTAGTGCGGTTGGCAGCGGCAGGGACTTCTCGAGGTCCAGTGTTGGTTTGCCGATCGAGCCGTAGCCCGCAGGGCCTGCGCCGGTCAGCGCCGCGAGCGCGTGCGTGGCCAGCCGACCACCGACGCGGGCCTGTTCGAGTTCGACGTCGGCCTGGGCGCGGCTGCTCTCGGCCGTGCGAAGTTCGACGTCGCTGTCGAGCCCGGCCCGGACACGGCGCGTCGTCAGGCCCAGCAACTGCTCGCGTTGCTGCACGGAGCGGTCCGCGAGTTCCTGGAGTGAAGTCACGCGCTGCAGGTCGACCCAGGTCTGGGAGACGGCACCCGAAAGGGCGAGCGCCGACGCGACCGCATCGAGTTCCGCCGCCTGCGCGTTCGAGCGGGCCTGCTCGATCAGCGCGGCCTGCCGGCCCCAGAAATCGATGTTCCACACCAGGTTGAAGCCGACGCGGCCATCCCAGAACGTCGAGCCCGCGAACGGGGGAGGGTAGATGTAGTTGCTGCTGACCTTGGAGCGATAGACGTTCAGATCGAAGTCGACGCGCAGTTCATCTCCGGCACCGACCGCCCGGGCCTGTTCCCACGCGCCGCGCACGCGCGCCAGCGAGGCGGCGAGGCTCGGGTTGTCGGCGAGCGACTGCGCTACCAGCCGGTCGAGCTGCGGGTCCCCGAGCGCAGTCCACCAGTCGCTTGCCGGTGCGTCATAGGCGGGTCCATCGAGTCCGAGCTTGTCCGGCGAAATCTCGGCCTCGCGCGGGCCGCCTGGCGGCGTGCCGACGCAGGCCCCGAGCAGCAGCGCGAGTGCTGCGGTGGTAACGAGCCGTGAGCAGTTCATGATCCCGACCGCCCGGAGCGCGAGGCGTGACTGCCCGCGCTGCCGCTGCGCCTGGTTCGCGGGCGAGGCGCGTTGGTTGGCGTCCGCGGTTCCGGCGGCGCCTGCGGTTCCAGCGGCGCCAACTGCTGAAGGTGGTTCACCAGCCTTTCCATCATCTCGCGCAGCTGCTCGAACTCTGCGCGGGTGAACGGTTCGAGTGCGGCGTTCATCTGCCCCACGACCACCGGAAGCAGTTTCTCTATCGTCCGGCGGCCCTTGGGCGTGAGCGCGAGGTTGACCACGCGCCGGTCGCGGGTGCTGCGCTTCCGGGTGAGCAGGCCGCGGCGCTCGAGCTGGTCGATGACGCGGGTCATCGCTCCACTGTCGTGCCGGAATTCGCGCACCAGGTCCGACGCGGTTCGCGCCAGCCCGTCGCGCACGTAGATCAGCACGATCCACTGCATAAGCGTGAAGCCGTGCCCGGCGAAGGCCATCTCGATCCGCTCGTGCATGGTCGTATAGACGCGGCGCAGCAGGTAACCAACGCTGTCGCGCGCCCGGTACGATGCTGGCCGATAATGCTGCTCAGGCATAAGAAGCTCAGGCGGTAACTGCCTGGGCAGATAATGAGGCGGGACGGCCCCGCCCGTCAATGCTCAGGCAGGCCTACGGGCCGGGGCCGGGGCGGGCGAGCGGAGGGACGGTGGGGGGCGGCTGCCGGGGCCCGGCTAGCGCGGCGGCATGCCGGCGAACTGCGGGACCAAGTCCGTGATCCGGTCCCAGCTGGCCTTCGAGTCGACGAAGATGTGTGCCTGCACGCGCATCCCCGGGTCGTTGTCGAGGGAGCCGGCCGGAACGTTCGCCACGTTTCGCTCGGCGGACACGCGCGGCACTTTGCCGCCGCATCGTCCGCAGAACGCCGCGCCGAAATACTGTGCGCCGGGCAACTGGTAGTCCCGCACGAGATCGGCGCCACGCCGCCAGCGCAGGCCATCCGCCTTGAAGAAAATGTTGGCCGCGTGCGCTGCGCTGCGCCCAAGCCGGCAGCGCGAGCAGTGGCAGTAGTACATCCTGAGCGGCGGACCCGAAATCGCGTAGGCGATTTCCCCGCACAGGCAACTACCCTGCAAGTCGCTGCCACTCGCTTCCACCTGCGGCCGCGGCGTCGCCCGCATGCTGAACTGGGGTGGGAATTCCTCGAATTGCGGCAGGTCGTCGGTGATCTCGTGCCACTGGGCTTTGGAGCCGACGAACATGTGCATGCTCGGTTCGACGCCGATATCGCCGTCGAGGTTTCCTGCCGGGCAGATCACCATGCCGGCGGACTCCAGGCTTTCGGGCATGACCGAGCCGCAGGTCGTACAGAAAGACCGGTGGAATCCGGGTGACGACGCGTACCGGCCAACCCTGTCCGCACCTGCGGTGTAGCGGAAGCCGGCGAGCGGGGCGGCGGCCCAGGTCGCGAACGGCGTGCCATGGTGCTTGCGGCACATCGAGCAGTGACAGTGCAGTGCATTGACGAACGGGCCGTCGACTTCATGGCGAACGGCGCCACACAGGCATCGACCGGAAATCATGGCGCGGGCTCCTGTGACGAGGCATGGTGAAATTCATCATCAGGCTGTGCCGGGCGCGAACGCAATGGGCCTGATCTGCAGGTCTCCGCAACCCGGTCGCGCAGTATTTCGGACAGTCGACGCACACCCGGCCCGGCCGTGTCGAGGTCGGCGTGCACGAGGTACAGCATGACGTAGCGTTCACCTCCGTGCGCCAGCGGCAACGGAACGAGGTTGCCGGAATCGAGCTCTTCACGGATGCTCTCTTCCGGGTACCACGCGTATCCGAGGCCCATGCACGCGGCACGGATGGACGTGGCCTTGCTGGTTACCGTCCAGCGTTTCTCGTTCAGCCAGCCGCTGTTGCGGCTGCGCAGTGCGCCTGAGTCGCGCAGCACCAGGTGACGGTGGTGGCGCAGATCGTCCAGAGTCAGCGCGCTGCCGGCCTGGTGAAGAGGGTGCGATGGCGCCGCCGCGCAGACGAAGCGCACCTGCATCAACGGGTCACCCATGAATCCACCCGGTACGACGCCACCGATCGCAATGTCGGCGCGCCCCTCGGTGAGGGCGTCCTCGGTGCCGCCGAGCACGGATTCGACCAGTTCGATGCGAGTGTCCGGGTGCTCCTCCCCAAAGGCTGCCATGCATTCGAGCAGCAGCCAGGTGGGAAAGATGATGTCCGCGGCAATGCGGATCTCCGGTTCCCATCCGCGTGCGAGTTCGGCGCTCGCACGCTCGAGCCTGCCCGCCTCCTCGACCAGCGCCCGGCCTCGACGGTAGAGCACTTCACCGATCGGTGTCAGCACGGCCCTGCGACCCTGCAGTTCGAACACCTTCACGCCGAGAACTTCTTCGAGCTTCTTGATGGTGTATGTGACCGTGGACTGGGTCCGGTGCAGGCGCGTTGACGCCTGGGCATAGCCGCCGGCTTCAACCACCGCGATGAGGGCGTTCCACTGGTCAAGCGTAGTCCGCGGTTGAGGCATATATCTATTAACTAGATTGGTAGTAGCTAAAAAATCGTCTTTTTAATTTATACCATAGATGGAAAATACGTCCACACGGTAATCGACGCCAAGTAACCAGCCCGAAGCCACCAACCTGAAGCCCGAGGATACCCAATGACCACCATCCTGCAGATCAACAGCAGCCTCCACGGCGAAGATGCCCAGTCGTCCCGGCTGGCGAGCGAATTCGTCCAGGCGATCGGCGCTGCAAACGGCCCGGGAGTCCCAACGGCGCCAGGTGCCAGGGTCTTGCCTGGTATCGAGGTGGTTGTGCGCGACCTGGCGCGTGAGCCGGTGCCACACCTGACGGCTGAGCGCTTCAAGGCGTTCACAACCTCGCCCGCGGAGCGTACGAGCGAGCAGCGACAGGCCGTCACGGAATCGGATCGGCTGATCGCCGAACTGCAGGCCGCCGACGTGATCGTCATCGGACTTCCGATGTACAACTTCGGCGTGCCATCTACACTCAAGGCCTACTTTGACCACGTCGCGCGCGCTGGCGTGACATTCCGTTACACGGCCGAGGGTCCGAAAGGCCTGCTCAAGGACAAGAAGGCCTACGTGTTTGCGACGCGGGGCGGACGATATGCGGGTACCCCCTCTGACATGCAGACCGCATACGTGAAACATTTTCTCGGGTTCATCGGCATTCACGACGTGGAGTTCGTCTATGCGGAAGGGCTGGCGCTCGGCGCCGCGCAGCGCGACGCCGCGGTTGCTGATGCGTTTGCGAGGATCGAGGACCTGGCCGCCTAGCGAGCCGGGCTCGCGCGGTTTCCAGTGCCGCACTTCAATCCCCATGGACTCGAACAAGGACACATCAATGAATTCCCAGCAGAATCTCGCAGACTTCGCAGGTCGGGTACTTATCTCGGCCATCTTCCTCGTCAGTGGCCTCGGCAAGGTCGCCGGTTACGCGGGGGCCCAGGGCTACATGGCCGCGATGGGCGTGCCCGGAGCGTTGCTGCCGCTGGTGATCGCGCTCGAGTTGGGTGGTGCGATCGCCATCATCGTCGGCTATCGCACGCGCCTCGCGGCGTTCCTGCTGGCCGGGTTCTGCGTCCTGTCCGCGCTGATATTCCATCGTGCGCTCGGAGACCAGCTGCAGTTCGTCATGTTCATGAAGAACCTGGCGATCGCCGGCGGATTCCTGCTGCTGTTGGCCCGCGGGCCGGGAGAGTGGTCGCTCGATGCGCGGCGCGTGGCCGAGGCCGCGCCTGCGGGGAGGCGATCGTGAGTGCCCGACGCCTGCAGGCCGTGATCGAGTCGGTCGCTGCGTCCGACGGTGCTGGCGTGAAGCTGCGGCGCAGCCTGGGCAGCACTCCCTCGCGCCGCTTCGATCCATTCCTGATGCTCGACGAGTTCTTCTCCGACAACCCCGACGATTACATCGCCGGATTTCCGCCGCACCCGCATCGCGGGTTCGAGACCGTTACCTACATGCTCGACGGGCGCATGCGCCACGAGGACAGCTTTGGTCACGTCGGTGAAATCGGCCCGGGCGGCGTGCAGTGGATGACCGCCGCGCGCGGCATCATCCACTCCGAAATGCCGCTGCAGGCCGAGGGTCGGATGCGCGGATTCCAGCTGTGGATCAACCTGCCTTCGCGCGAGAAGATGAAGCCGGCGGCATACCGCGAGATTCCGCCTGGCGAGATTCCGACTGCCGCGCTCGCGGGCGGCGGTGACGCGCGCGTGATCGCAGGAACACTGCGACAGGGAAATGTCGACGTGCCGGGTCCGATGGCCGGGCTCTCGACGGATCCACAGTACTACGATCTGCGACTGCCGCCGGGCGTAACGGCGACGATTCCCACGACGAGCACGCACAACGTGTTCCTTTACGTGTACGAGGGCGACGCCGTGGTCGGTGACGACGCACGCGCATTGCCGTTCCGCGCGGCCGGGCTGCTCACGCCAGGCGATGAGGTGCGGATCGTTGCCGGGGCAGGGGGCGCGGGCCTGCTGCTGCTTGGCGGCAAACCCATCGGCGAGCGGGTGGCGCAATACGGCCCGTTCGTGATGAACACGCCCGAGGAGATCCAGCAGGCGATCCGCGACTACCAGCAGGGCGTGCTGGCGGCGGCTGGCTGAGTTCGTTCGCCGACGATCACCGGCCCTGTCGTCGGTAGAAGGCCGGCTTCAGTGTCTCGGTGCTCGCTACGTAGAGCACGACAATCGCGACGAGCGCGAGCATCACCCCACCCGGGAGCGCGACGAAGCCGATCAGTCCGGCCCCCGGCAGGTAGGGGATCGCGAACGTGAGCAGCGCCACGCCGACGGAACTCCAGAGTAGTGCGTTTCCGGGGCGGCTGCGCCAGAAGGGTCGCCGAGTGCGCACGACCAGCGCGATCACGAGTTCCGTGAGTAGCGACTCGACGAACCAACCGGTCCGGAATAACTCCGGTCCCGACGCGAAACCCCACAGCAGCAGGCCGAACGTCAGGAAGTCGAACACCGAACTCAGCAGGCCGAACTCGACCATGAAGCGGCCGAGGAACCGCATGTTCCAGCGTCGCGGCTTCTCGACCAGCTCGGGGTCAACGCTGTCGTCCGCGATACCGACGGCCGGCACGTCCGAGAGAAAATTGTTCAGCAGGATCTGGCCTGCGAGCAGCGGCAGGAACGGCAGGAACAGCGACACCACTGCCATGCTGATCATGTTGCCGAGGTTGGCGCTGGTGGTGGTGAGGATGTACTTGAGGGTGTTGGCGAAGGTCCGGCGGCCTTCCTCGATGCCACGCCGGATCACGTCGAGGTCGCGCTCGAGCAGCACGAAATCGGCGGCCTCGCGCGCTACGTCGACGGCCCCCTCGACCGAGAGGCTCGTGTCCGCAGCGTGCATCGCGGGCGCGTCGTTGATGCCGTCGCCCAGGAAGCCGACCACGTGACCAGTTTTCTTGAGCGCGAGGATAATCCGCTCCTTCTGGTTCGGGTCCACCTCGACGAAGAGGTCCGTGCGCTCGGCGTCGTGCCACAGGGCCTCGTCGCTCAGTTCGTCGAGTTGTGGCCCGGACAGGACGCGGTCGTTGCGCATGCCGACGCAGCCCGCGACGTGACGCGCAACGGCGCCAGCATCGCCGGTGATCAGCTTGATCGCGACGCCGAGTTTCGCAAGGTTGGCGATGGCCGTTGACACGCCCTCCTTGGGCTTGTCGACAAACGTCAGGAAGCCCTCGAACACCAGGTCGTGCTCGACGCTTCGGTCGACAGCGGCGGTGTCAGGGAGTGCGCGGGTCGCGACGGCCAGCACCCGGATTCCATGCTGCGTCCACTGTGCGGCCCTGGCCCGAAGTAAGTTGCGGCCCGCGTCATCGAGCGGCCTGCCGTCGGCAGTGCTCGCGGACACGCCGATAACCTGTTCGACCGCGCCCTTGGTGATGAGTCGCCGACCGGTGGCGCCTCCCACGGCGACACTCAGGCGCCTGCGAATGAAGTCGTAGGGGATCTCGGCGATTTTCGGGGCTGCTCCTTCGGGCGTGCGATGTTGCTTGAGAATCGCTTCGTCCAGCGGACTCACGAGGCCCGACTGCAGCGCCGCGTTCAGCGCAGCCAGCTCCAGCACCGCCTCCGATGCGGCACCATCGCAATCCCACCACCCGTGCAGTGTGACGATCCCTTCGGTGAGCGTGCCGGTCTTGTCGGTGCAGAGCACGTCCATGCTGCCCAGGTTTTCGATCGCATTCAGCCTGCGCACCAGCACGCCGTGCGCAGCCATCGCGCTGGCGCCACGCGCGAGGTTGATGCTGAGGATAGCGGGGAGCAGTTCAGGGCTGAGGCCGACGGCGAGCGCAATGGAAAAAAGCAGGGTCTCGACCAGCGGACGACCTAGCAGCAGGTTCGCTGTGAGCACCAGCATCATCATCAACGTCATCGCGGAGGTGAGCAGGTAGCCGAAATGACGGATACCGCGGTCGAACTCGGTCTCGGGCGGCCGCAGCGTCAGCCGGTGGGCGATCTTGCCGAACTCGGTCGCCCGTCCGGTGTGGACGACCAGGCATCGAGCGGTGCCGCTGCGGACGTTGGTACCGAGGTAGACACAGTTGTCGCGATGCGCGATCGGCGCATTGGACGACACGGTGCCCGGTCGCTTCAGCACCGGGAAACTCTCGCCGGTGAGCACGGCCTCGTTCACGTAGCAGTCCGTCGCCTCGAGAAGCAGCGCGTCCGCCGGTACCAGGCTGCCGGCGGCGAGCAGCGCGACGTCGCCTGGCACTATCTGTGCTAGCGGCACCGACGTCGTAACGCAGTCGCGCAGTACATTTGCGCGCACCTGCACCCGGGCCCGCAGCCGGGACGCAGCGGACTGGGCGTGGTACTCGCGCGTGTAGCCGATGCCGACGCTGGCCACGACGATGGCGAGGACGATGACCGCGTCCACCCATTCGCCGGTGACGACCGACACGCCCGCGGCGAACAGCAGGAGCAGCAGGAGCGGGCTGCGAAGCTGGTTCCACAACACGCCGAGCCTCGTCACCGGCTCGCGCTCGCTGGTCTCGTTGGGCCCGAATTCGTTCAGGCGACGTTTTGCCTCCTCACCCGACAGGCCGTTCGTTGACGCGTGCAGGTGCTCCGTGACCTCCTCCGGTGCCATCGTCCAGTACCTGGGCTGGGCCGCGGGCGTCGCGGCGTCCCCGGGTATTGCGGCGAGGCGACGGGAGAACACGAGACCGGGCAGCATTGGCAGCCAGAAGCTCAGGCCACGGAAGAGCAGAGTCGCCGACAAGCCGACTGGTGCCGGGATCCCTGCCAGTGCGAGGGTCGCGACCGACGCGGCCTCGAAGACGCCGAGTCCGCCGGGCATGAAGCCGACGGTGCGCAGCAGCGAGGAAATCATGAAGCTTGCGAACACGTCGCCGGGACTCGCCGAACTGCCGAGTGCGCGGACCAGCACCCACATCGTCGCGGCGTCGAGCACGACGATCATCAGCTGCAGGACCGTCGCACGTGCCAGGACGCTAGGATTGCGGGCCAGGTGAGGCTCCGCCTGCTGCAGCAGCATGACTGCGCGGCCGATGCCGGGCAGCCTGAGCAGGCGGCCCGTCCACGCTCGCGGATTGCCGCCGGAGAGCGACAGGATGGCGATCGCGAGCGAGGTCGCGGAAACGAAAAAAAGCGTCGCTGCGGCCAGGATGAGCGCGCTGGCCTGACCGTTGGCGACCAGGATTGCGAGCGCCACCGCGAGGCTCAGCACGTAGGCGGCGAAGTACGATGCCAGGTCCACCGCAATCGTCGCCATGACCGCGGACCGCGGTTGCCCTCGTGCCTCCAGCGCCTGCGTCACTACGACCGCGCCGCTCATGCCAAGGGATGGCAGGGCCTGGTCCACGAACAACTTGGCAAGGCTCAGCCGATAGGAGATGCCGAACGGCAGGCCGGTGCCGACGCGACTCAGCACGGTTCGCCAGACCTCGGCCTGTGCCACGTAGGTGGCTGCCTGAAGGACGACGGCCCAGAGCATCCACCAGGGGCGCGCCCGCTCGAGGATCCTTACGAACGCGCGCTCCTCGGTCGCGTCGAGCACGACCAGCACGACCGCTGCCAGGGCAGCGGTGCCCAGCACCCACGGAAACCAGCGTGCGACCTTGCGCATCGTATTAGTCGCCACCCGGGCGGCCTGCCCGGATGCCTGGAGAGGATGCGCGGTTCCTGCGCTCGCGGCCAGAGCCCGGCACCGTGGCAAACCGTTATGACGTGGCATTCCGATTGCGGCAGACCGCAACCGACGATCTCGGGCGATCCGCTATGCTCCGGCGTGGCGTCGTCCTCAGGACGTAGACCGTGAGCCACAAGCACGAGCAGCTGCTGCGAGCGATTTTCCACGACCCGATCAGCGCCAACATCCATTGGCGAGAGGTCGAGTCGCTGCTGAATCACGTAGGTGCGGACGTCGAGTCGCTGTCCGGGGCGAGGGTCCGCGTCAAGCTGAACGGCGCGGAAGGCATCCTGCATCGCCCCCACCACGGCAACACGCTCGACAAGAGCGCCGTGCGTCACCTGCGTGAATACCTCGCTCACGCAAGGATGACGCCGTCGCAATACGAGGCGACTCGGGCGGCGCAGCACTGAATCGGGTCAACTGGAACGTTGCCTGCCCAGGCGTACCGGCGCCTTGCGCTCATCCGCGTCCGTCGCGCGTCCCTGAATGAAAAAGGGCGTCCCGGCAGCGGGACGCCCTCGATTCGGT
Organism: uncultured Gammaproteobacteria bacterium; assembly: GCA_963732375.1. Classification (GTDB taxonomy): domain Bacteria; phylum Pseudomonadota; class Gammaproteobacteria; order Steroidobacterales; family Steroidobacteraceae; genus RPQJ01. Next base: position 283,367 of record CAVSZE010000003.1, on the reverse strand, counting down.
CGATTCGATCAGTACTGAAGGCCCGCGGCGACCGATGCGTGGTCCGATGGCCAGAGGCCGTGGCCTGGCGGCCAGGTCTTGGACGCCGCCGTCGTTCCGATCAGCCGCGCGTCCATCACCTTGGACGGCCTGTCGAGCGAGAAGATCATGTCGATTCGCTCGTACAGCATGGAGTGCCGGTTCGCGAGGTCCTCATCCTGGCAGCAAGAGTAACCGATCAGCGGTGCGCCCTGGCCCTGCCCCGCACCCGGCCGCAACGTCCAGGCGTCAATGAATCCGCTGCCCACGAACACAGCATATGGCGGCGGCAAAGGGCCGATCGGCGTCGGGAGCATGCTGACGCCGTCGACCGGGGATGAGTTGATGTCCCCGACGATCAGCTTCTTCGTGCCCGGCGCTGCCGGGAAGAGCAGGGCTGTCTGTACCAATTCGGCGGCTTGCAGCCGTTGCAACACTCTTGAGGGATCGGGATCCGGGCTGCCCGGAACGAGTTGCCGCTGCTCGAGGTGTGTGGCGAAGACGCGATAGGGCTGTCCGCCGACCGAAAGATCCACGGCTACGTAGCCTCGCTCGACAGTGACGTCGCCGAGCGCAGTTGGCACGGTGGGTACGGCCTGGTAGTTGCAGCCTTCTCCTTCGAGCGTTTTCCGGCACCCGCTGTCCGCGAGCGGCACTGCGGATGCAGATGCGGCGATGTCACTGCGGGTCATGATCGCATCGTGATCTGAGGTTGTTAGTAACGCCCAGTAGCCATTGATCTCGAACGGAAGATTCGCAATGGCGAAGTTCTGCACTCGAGCCATCGTCACGTATCGGCCGGCGAGATTGGTTTCCGTGGTCTTGAGGAAGTTGATGAACGCCCCCTTGATGCTCTGGTGCCCGCAACCTTCATTGGCGGGCGTGGCCTCGGGGAACATGTTCTCGCACGAATACGTGAAGGCCTCGTTCAACACGACCACGTGCGGCGAGCGATCGGAAATCAGCTCTGCGAGACGCCCAAGGCGCTCAGCCGGAAGGCTTGCGGCGACGTTCTCAAGCGCTTTTATCACTTCTGCGTTGATGTCTTCAGGCGCGGCCGTAAGCACTGGCCCCAGATCCGTGCCCAAGTACTGGTTCTGTGTCATCACGTCGATCAGCGCCGGTTGCGTCTTCGACGGCTTCGCCGCGTCCGCGTTCACCGCGAAAACGAGCAGCGACGCGGCGAGCGACGCGAGAATGATGCGTCTCATGATGTTCCCCTCCGTGTTCCCGAATAATCGTGCTTTGCGCGGGCCGCAGCACCCGCAGCATCCCGAGGCTGCGTCCGGTCGCGGCGCAGCACAATCCGTACTTGCGGTATTTGACTTAATCCGTTCTGGGAATCGGCAGGATGGATCCCGACGGCTCGGCGCCGGCCTTGAGCCAGCGTTCCACGACATCGCTGTATCGGCGCATCAGGTCTGACGCGAAGTCGGAGAACACGCGTACCTTCGCGGACTGGTGTCCCGCAGATGGATAGACCAGCGAGATCTGCGGGCCGGGCGTGATGTAGTCCTTGAGGATGAGTTTCAGTTCGCCGCGAGCGATGTACTCGGCGGCGATCAGGTCAGCTGTGCGCGCGATGCCGAGTCCCGCCGCTGCCGCGATTGTCGGCGCCTCTGCCGCATTGAACTGCATGGCGAAGTGCAGCTTCAGCCTGCGGGCGACATGGGGCGGCGGAAAATTCCACTCCGGGCTGCCACCGCCGGGCTGCGAGAGGCCCAGCAATCGATGGTTGCGCAGGTCGTCGGGCGTCAGCGGCTCGCCGTGCTCCGCGATATAGGACGGCGATGCACAGGTGACCACGTTGACCTGCGTGACGCGGCGCGAAACGAGACCACTCTGCCTGAGCCCGCCCACACGCAGCGCCACGTCCACGCGCTCGGCGACCAGGTCCGTGACCCGATCATTGAGCCGCAGGTCGAGTTCGATGTCCGGATATCGCTTCACGAACTCGGGCAACGCCGGTAGCAACAGGTAACGCCCGAATGACACCGGAACGTCCACGCGCAGCCGGCCTTGCGGCTTCGAACGCGTGCCTTTGATCGTTTCCTCTGCGTCGGCGAGTTCGTCCAGGATGCGGCGCGTGCGCTGCAGGTAGTCGCTGCCTTCCGAAGTGAGACTGACCTTGCGCGTCGTCCGGTTCAGCAATCGGGCACCGAGGTGCTTTTCGAGCGCCGCAACATGGGCGCTGGCGGCCGCACGGGAAATGTCGAGTTCCTTGGCGGCCTGTGCAAATGACCCGCGTTCGGCCACGCGCGTGAAAACTCGAATGGCGGTCAGTTGGTCCATCGGCAGATTGTTCAAGAATATGGAACAGACTGCAACGACTATTGCTATTTATTAGATTAAATGGCTGGCCTATCGTTGCCCCCGAACGCAACCGATGGAGGATCAAGCCATGTTGAACCGAAACGAAACTCAAAACCGCCTGCTTTCTGGAATGCTGGCCGCGCTGGCGGTATCAATCCTGATTGTCTTCGCGTCGCTGGGGCACGCCGTCGCTGTCCTTGTCCCATATGCCTGAGGCGGCCCAAGCGGCTGCGAAATGCATTTAAAAATTGGTTGATACAGGAAGATATTTCGTAAGTAGCTGATTTGTAAAGCGTAAGTATGTTGCGTAAATGTGACGTACCTCAAGAAAATATGCTGCGTTGCAGCACCAATTGGGATATGATCATGCCGTCCGAAATGGACTGAGGCGGCGCACGGCGGGCTGCCAACCAGCCTCCCGCCGGCCGCAGCCTCCAGTCACCAAGTGGAGGCATCATGTACATCTCTGAACGCACCTTCTCGCTGCTGACCCTGACCGCCCTGGTGGTAACCGTGGTTGTTGCGCTCGTCGGCCTCGTCCACAGCCTGGGTTCGACAAAACTGGTCTGGTGACGAAACGGTGCGGCGTCCGCGGACCATCGCGGGCGCCGGCACCCCGGTCTCCGCGTAGACCGGATCCTGGCGCCCGTGTATCGACCGGCGCGGCCAGACCCTTCTCAAACCACTCGTCTCTCCCTGCACCTGTGGACGCCGGGCCCACCCGGACGCTAAGGTCCTGCAAAGACCATTTGCGGGCGCCGGCGTTCCGGGCCGCCGGGCAAGATCGACAGGGGATCTCGAATGAAGCAGCTTTCCGGTATGGATAACGTGTTCCTGCGGCTGGAGCACGGGAACCAGTACATGCACGTCGCGGGACTCGGGATCTACGATCCGGCGACCGCTCCCGACGGCAAGGTCAGGTTCAAGGACATCCTGAGGTTTTTCGAGTCACGGCTCGACTCGGCTCCGGTCTTCCGGCGGCGACTGGTCAGCGTGCCGATGGGTCTCGACCGTCCTTACTGGATCGAGGATGACGAAGTGGACGTCGAGTTCCACGTACGCCACATCGCCCTGCCATACCCCGGCGACTGGCGCCAGCTCTGCATCCAGGTCGCGCGCATCCACTCCCGGCCACTCGATCGCAGCAAGCCCCTGTGGGAGGCGTACGTGATCGAGGGACTCGACAACATTCCGGGCATTCCGCCCGGCAGTTTCGCCTTCTACATCAAGTTTCACCACGCGGCGATCGACGGTGAGGGCGGCACGGTCGTGCTGCAGGCAATTCATTCCTTCTCGTCGGATACGGACGAGGACGATGGTCAGCGTCGCTCTCGCGTACGGGACCGCGAACCTACGCAGGTAGAGTTGTACACGCGGGCGCTCGTGAACACCGTACAACGCGTGCCGCGTGCCGCAAGCTTCTCGGCGAAGACGGCCGCGCGGCTCGCAGGCATCGGTGCGGGCTACATGGGCCAGTTGACGCAGACGCTGCAGGAGGCCGGCTTGCCGTCGGTGGAGACCGTCAAGTCGAAACTGCGCCGCCCGCCGGTAACCCGTTTCAGCGAAAAGGTCTCGGCGCACAGGGTCGTCGAACTGATCGGCCTGCCGATGGCGGACATCAAGCAGGTGCGCCGGCGCATCGAAGGCGCAACGATCAACGACGTATTCATGACCACGGTCGGAGGTGCGCTGAACGAATATCTCGGTGCCAAGGGGGAGTTGTCGGATAGAACGATGACGGCGCAGGTGCCGATGAGCCTGCGTGGCGCTGACAAGGGCGGGGATCCGGGCAATCAGATCGGCGTGGCCGTCATGCCGTTGCACACCGAAATCAGCGACCCGGTGGCGCGGCTGCACGCGATCCAGGCCGGCGCCGTAAAGGCGAAGGCACTGGTGGCCGTGGTTGGCAAGGACCTTACCAAGCACGTCTACGACCTGCTGCCGGCAGTGGCCTCCGAGCTCTTCACCACGAAAGTGATGCTGCCGACGATGAACATCGTCGTTTCGAACGTGCGCGGACCAGATGTGCCTCTTTACATGGCCGGCGCACAGATGGTCGCCTTCGCGCCGGTCAGCATCGCGATGAACGGACTTGGGCTCAACGTAACGGGGTTCAGCTATCACGGCACGCTGTGGATCTGCGCGGTGGCTTGCCGCGACATGATGCCGGATCCGGCGTTCTTCGCGGATTGCCTCCGAACCAGCTTTGCCAGTCTGGTTTCCGCCGCGGAGAAGCAGGAGGGCGATTCACCCGGGGTTTCTGCCGCGGCACCAGAACGCCGGCCGGGCAAGACGGCAGCGAAGTCGAAAGCGACAGGAAAGCCTGCAACGAAGTCGAAGGCGCGAAGCAGGACTGTGACGAAGTCCAGGGCGTCCGCCGCGCACCCGAGGAAAGCGGGCAGGCGCAGGGGCGCATGACCGACCCGCTCGCGACGCCGCTCCGCCTGCCGTGTGGGGCGGTTCTTCCGAACCGCCTCTGCAAAGCCGCGATGACCGAAGGCCTCGCGGATCCGCTGCTGCGGGCGACGCCTCGCCACGAGACGCTCTACCGCACCTGGAGCGAAGGCGGGGCAGGGCTGCTGCTCACCGGCAATGTGCAGATCGACCGCACTGACCTGGAGCGCCCCGGAAACGTTGCCATCGACATATCGGAGCCGCGCACCGTTTCTGCCGAGGCGAGGGAGAGGTTGAGGGCCTGGGCGCAGGCGGGGACGGTCGGCGGCAATCATCTCTGGATGCAAATCTCCCAGGCGGGCCGGCAGTCGCCGCGTTACGTGACGCGATCGCCGCGAGCGCCCTCTGACGTCCAGCTCAGGATGCTCGGAAACTACGCCAGGCCGCGTCCGCTCATGGAAGCCGAGATCCTCGACTTCATTAACCGGTTTGCGCAGGCGGCGGTCGTCGCACGCGACGCTGGCTTCACCGGTGTGCAGGTCCACGGCGCGCACGGGTACCTGCTGAGTTCTTTCCTGTCGCCGGTGACCAACCGCCGCACCGATGCGTGGGGCGGCTCGCTCGAGAATCGCGCCCGGTTCCTGCTCGAGGTCGTGCGCGCGGTGCGCAGGGCCGTGGGCCGGGATTTCCCGGTGTCGCTGAAGCTGAACTCGGACGACTTCCGCAAGGGCGGTTTCACCAACGTCGAATGCGTAGAGGTCGTTCGCTGGTTGAATGACGAGTCGCTGGACCTGCTGGAACTCTCCGGAGGCAGCTACGAACAGCCGCGACTGGTCGGCGCAGAAGGGCGCGCGGACAGCGCCGTTGAACTGCGGCCGAGCACTCGGGTGCGCGAGGCCTATTTTCTCGATTACGCCGCGGCGGTTCGGGCGGTCGCACGGATGCCGCTGATGGTTACCGGTGGATTCCGCACGCGGGCGGGGATGGAGACGGCGCTTGGCGAGGGGGATTGCGACATGATCGGCATCGGTCGGCCGCTGTGCTGGCAGCCGGATTTCCCGCGGCGGCTGCTCGAGCGTACCGCGGAGCGCATAGATCGCATCGAGGACCGCCTCAACATCCGCCGCAGTGGCTGGCTGTCGCCGGCCAGCCGCATCACGGCGATCAAGATGCTGAATACATTCGGCGCGATGTCGTGGTACTACTGCCAGATCTTCCGGCTCGCCGATGGCAAGCCGGCCCAAATGGATCGTGGCATCGCCTCGACGCTGATCGAGTACCTTCGCGATGAACTGGCCACGGCGCGCCGGATGCATCGCGCATGCTCTGGAAACGGGTGATCATCAGCGGCGCCAAGGCTGACCGGTCCGGCAAATCGGAAAAAGAGTCTTCAGGAGTCTCCGCAGGCGAACTCATTTCGTCATTTGATGCGTGCCCGTAAGGTATCGCTTCTCGAGCCTCTTTTCCCGATCGCTTACAGCCTTCTCCTGGTCCCGGAACTCACGCATCAGTGACTCGCTGGCTGGGGAAACCGCGCGATTCCTGTTGAGGATGAATCCGTAGCCGGATCGGAACTTGACGTCATGCGTTGGTACGACGACCAGGGTGCCGGCTTCAATGTCCTTCTCGATCATTGCCAGCGTCCCGACCGCGATTACGTTGCTGCCCGAGATCAGATCCGCGAGGCGTATCGGGACATCGATCTCGACCGCCGGGACGAAATCGCCGTTGAACGGGTCGATGTGGCCAGCGGCCCCGGCAGATCGGGGGAACGCGGCGGAAACACGCTGGGGGATGCGCGTTGTAGCCCACGGGAAGCCAAGCAGTTCGGCGAGGCCGATTTGGCGGCGGCCCAATATCGGATGGCCGGGACGGCAGAAGTATCGAGCGCGATGCTGGCCCACCAGCTCCGTCCGCAACGTGTCGTGCAGGACAGCGGCACTCAGTTCGGCTACGCCAAAATCGACCTCCTTGTCTGCGACCATCCTGGAAATTTCGCGCCAGCCCGCCACCTGGATCGAGACGTTGAGCTTCGGGTGCCTGGCCAGCAACCGTCCGACCGACGTGTAACCCGTCAGCACGCACGGGTAGGGACCGAGCGCCACCTTGACGGTCCCGGTCTCCAGTCCGGCCAGTAGGCCAATTCGACGCAGCAGTTCATCTTCGATGGTCACGATGTCGCGCGTGTGGTCCACTACCAACCGGCCGAACTCGGTCAGCACGACTCCTCCCGGCTGCCGGTCGAACAGCCGCACGCCCAGCGTTGCCTCCAGTGTCTGGATGCCCTTGGTCAGCGCCGGTTGCGTGATCTGGAGCGTCGCGGCGGCCCTACGGAAGTTTCCGTGCTCGGCGAGGGCGACAACCTGTCGCAGGCGTGCCAAGGTGATCATGATGAAATAAAGTAATTGGACGATATAAATATAATGTATCAACTTATCACTGCTGGCAAAGGGGCCGCTCCGCAGTTCACGTTGCACGTTCGGGTGCCACTTGTCGTGCGGGCGCAGTGCCGCGCGGCGGGCTTGCCTGCCGCGTCGCTGCCGGGAGCGGCGAAGGGAGCGCTTTCCGCAGCATCGTTAGGAGGTTGAGCATGAGATTCAGGCCGGGCCGCGTGGGATTGACCGCGCTATTTTCAACGATGATGGCGCTGTGCGGCTCCGCGCATGCGCAGGCGACCAAACCGAACATCCTGTTGATCGTCTCCGACGACACGGGCTACGGCGACCTCGGCCCCTACGGCGGCGGCGTCGGCCGCGGCATGCCCACGCCCAACATCGACCGGATGGCCGCGGAAGGCATGACCTTCTTCTCCTTCTACGCGCAGCCGAGCTGCACGCCGGGCCGCGCGGCAATGCAGACGGGCCGCATCCCGAATCGCAGCGGCATGACCACCGTAGCGTTCCAGGGCCAGGGCGGCGGCTTGCCAGCGGCTGAGTGGACGCTGGCCTCGGTGCTGAAGCAGGGCGGCTACAAGACCTACTTCACCGGCAAGTGGCATCTCGGCGAGGCGGACTACGCGCTGCCGAATGCGCAGGGCTATGACGTGATGAAATACGCCGGTCTCTATCACCTGAATGCCTACACCTACGGCGATCCAACGTGGTTCCCGGACATGGATCCTGAGACGCGAGCCATGTTCCAAAAAGTGACAAAGGGTGCGATGTCCGGCAACGCCGGCCAGAAGCCCTACGAAGAGTTCAAGATCAATGGCCAATACGTCAACGAGCCCGGCAAGCCGGTCACGATCCAAGGCGTCGAATACCCCGATGGCGTGGTCGGCATTCCCTTCTTCGACGGCTACGTCGAGAAGGCGGCGATCGAGTTTCTCGACGACGCGGCGAAGTCAAAGCAGCCCTTCTTCATCAACGTCAATTTCATGAAAGTGCACCAGCCGAACATGCCGGCGCCGGAGTTCGAGCACAAGTCCATGTCGAAGTCGAAGTACGCCGACTCGATAGTCGAGCTCGATACGCGCATCGGCCGGATCATGGACAGGCTCCGTGCGCTCGGACTCGACAAGAACACTCTCGTCTTCTACACGACGGATAACGGCGCCTGGCAGGACGTATACCCGGACGCCGGCTACACGCCGTTCCGCGGCACGAAGGGCACGGTGCGTGAAGGTGGCAACCGCGTTCCAGCGATCGCGATCTGGCCGGGCAAGATCAAGGCCGGCGAAAAGAACCACGACATCGTCGGTGGCCTCGACCTCATGGCGACGTTCGCGTCGGTCGCGGGCGTGAAGCTGCCTGCGAAGGACCGCGAGGGTCAGCCGATCATCTTCGACAGCTACGACATCTCGCCGGTGTTGTTCGGGAGTGGCAAGGACCCGCGTACCGAGTGGTTCTATTTCACGGAGAACGAGCTGTCGCCGGGCGCCGCCCGCGTCGGAAACTACAAGGCCGTGTTCAACCTGCGCGGCGACGATGGCCAGCCGACTGGCGGCCTCGCGGTCGATTCGAACCTCGGGTGGAAAGGAGCCGAGAAGTACGTCGCCATCGTGCCACAGGTGTTCGATCTGTGGCAGGACCCGCAAGAGCGATACGACGTCTTCATGAACAACTACACCGAGCACACCTGGACCATGGTGCCCATCAGTGCGGCTATCGAAAAGCTGATGAAGACGTACGTGCAGTACCCGCCACGCAAGATGCAGAGCATGGGCTATACGGGGCCGGTCGAGCTCTCCAAATACCAGCAGTTCCAGTGGCTGCGGGACCAGCTGTCGAAGGAAGGCTTCAATCTCGCGCTGCCGACGGGCAACTAGACCCCTGGGGCGGACGCAATCCGATCCAGGCCGCCCACCTGATGGTTGATACGTAACGGCCCCGATTTCATCGGGGCCGTTTCTTTGTCCAATAGGGCTCACGCGTCCCGCGCGCGTAATTGAATTCGAGGTGACTTATGCTGCCGCAGTCCCGTCGTTTTCGGTGGATCCATGCATTGGCCGCCACGCTCAGCATCGCGCTGCTGGCGGCGGCGCCGGCGCGCGCGCGTCATGAGGACCTGGCGTCCTGGAACGATGGTCCGGCGAAGAAATCGATCATCGAGTTCGTGAAGGACACGACCGACAAGGCGAGCCCGGACTACCTGCAGCCCGCGGAGCGAGTCGCCACGTTCGACAACGACGGCACGCTCTGGGCCGAGCAGCCGATGTACGTGCAGGCCATGTTTGCGCTGGACCGTGTCAAGGCGCTGGCGCCGCAACATCCGGAGTGGCAGACGCAGGAGCCCTTCGCGTCGATCCTGAAAGGGGACCTCAAGGCGGCGCTCGCGGGCGGCGACAAGGCGCTGCTTGAAATCGTCATGGCTACACACGCCGGCATGACGACCGACGAGTTCCAGCAGATCGTAAAGGACTGGATCGCGACCGCGAAGAATCCAGTGACGAAGCGGCCGGTACTCGAGATGGTCTACCAGCCGATGGTGGAACTGCTCGCCTACCTGCGAGGTCACGGCTACAAGACGTTCATCGTATCCGGCGGCGGCATTGAGTTCATGCGCCCCTGGGCCGAGAAGGCCTATGGCGTTCCCCCAGAGCAGGTGGTTGGTTCGAGCATCAAGACGAAGTTCGAAACCAGCGATGGCAAGGCCGTGCTGGTGCGCCTGCCCGAGATCGACTTCATCGACGACAAGGACGGCAAGCCGGTCGGCATCAACCAGCACATCGGCCGCAGGCCGATAATCGCCGTTGGCAATTCCGACGGTGACCGGCAGATGCTCGAGTACGCGACGACCGGCAGCGGCCTGCGCTTCGGCATGCTGGTGCTGCACGACGACAAGGCGCGCGAGTTCGCCTACGGCCCGGCCACCGGGTTGCCGGACAGCCATGTCGGCACGTTCACCCAGGCCTTGTTTGACGAGGCGAAGCAGCGGGGCTGGATCGTCATCAGCATGAAGGAGGATTGGAAGCAGGTGTTCCCAGCCGTACACTGACACTGGGTCGCCGACGCGTGATCTGGCCCGCGGCATGCGGTCGATATCTATGGGTCGACAGTGCGCGGGCGCATGCAATATCAGGGGGGATGACATGAACGGCGCAGCCCAGGACGTCGACTACGACTGGCTGATCGTAGGCTCCGGTTTCGGGGGCAGCGTGTCCGCGCTCCGCCTCGCGGAGAAGGGTTACAAGGTGGGGGTCCTCGAGGCCGGGCGGCGCTATCGCGACGAGGACTTCGCGAAGAGCACCTGGGACCTGAAGAGATTCCTGTGGGCGCCCGCCATCGGCCTGCGTGGAATCTTCCGGCTGACACCGTTCAGGGATGTGTTCATCGCGAGTGGCGCCGCGGTGGGAGGCGGCAGCATCGTGTATGCCAACACGCTGTATCGGGCGAGTCCGGAGTTCTTCGTCAATCCACAGTGGGCAGGCCTTGGTGACTGGTCGGCGGCGCTGGCACCGCACTACGATACCGCGGAGAAGATGCTCGGGGTGCAGACCGTGCCGCACGAGAGCGACGGCCAGAAGCTGCTGCGCGAGGTCGGAGCGCACTTCGACGTGGAAGACACGTTCCGTCGCACGCCGGTCGGCGTCTTCTTCGGCAAGGCCGGCACCACCGTGCCGGACCCGTATTTCGGCGGCGACGGGCCGGAGCGGACCGGCTGCACGCGCTGCGGTGCCTGCATGGTCGGCTGTCGCGAGGGTGCGAAGAACACGCTGGTCAAGAACTACCTGTGGTTCGCGGAAAAGCGCGGCGTCGAGATCCATCCCGAACGAGAGGTTGTGGACATCCGGCCGATCGGCGCGCCAGACGGCGCCGACGGCTACATCGTCACGACCGAGCGCCCGGGCGCGTGGTTCCGCAAGCAACGCCGGACGTTCCGGGCGCGCGGCATCGTCATGTCCGCCGGCGCACTGGGGACGAACCGCCTGCTGGCACGGTGCAAGCTCGCGGGCTCGCTGCCGATGATCAGCGACCGGCTTGGTCACCTGGTGCGCACCAACAGCGAGTCCGTCCTGGCGTTGACCCTGCCCAAGGGTCATTCGCGCCCGTGGAACGACGTCGCCATCAGCGCGAGCATCTATCCGCGAGCCGACACCCACATCGAGTTCGTGACCTACGGCAAGCACGGCGACTTCATGTCGCTGCTGTACACGCTGATCACCGGCAACGGCACCCGCATTACACGGCCGCTCATGTGGCTCGGCAACATCGTGCGTCATCCGGTGACCTTCCTTAAGACGCTGTCGCCGTTCGGCTGGTCCGAGCGATCGATACTGTTCCTCGTCATGCAGAGTCTCGACAACGCGATTTCGTTCCGCGCGAAGCGCGGCTTGTTCGGTGGTGTGTCGCTGAAGACGGAACAGGATCCCGAGAAGCCGAACCCTACTTTCATCCCGGTGGCGAACGAGGCTGCCGAGTGGCTGGCGAAGCGCACGGGCGGCTATGCGCAGAGCATGGTGCTCGAGGCCTGGGCCAACGTCCCGACCACCGCGCACATCCTCGGCGGCGCGGTCGTCGGGAGCGACGCCTCGACAGGAGTGGTCGATGCCGGGAACCGGCTATTCGGCTACCGCAATTTTCTCGTCTGTGACGGCTCGGCCGTGCCCGCAAACCCCGGCGTCAATCCGTCACTGACTATTACCGCCATGACCGAGTACGCGATGAGCAAGGTGCCGGTCAGGGGCCAGGCGGCATGCTGAAAAGACATTAATCTGGGAGCAGGAATGAAAGTCACAGGAAAAATCGCGCTGTTGATGGCTGTCGCGCTTTGCACCGGTGCGAGCGTCATCGCGGTAGCCGCGAGCGGCAGTTCGGCGTCCTCAGGCCCTGCTTTGGCGGGAGGCCAGCATTTCCACCCGAAGGGAAATCCGCCCAGTACCTACACGGTTGAACTGCAGAACGGAGTTCGCGCAAGCCTGCCGTTCGACGACAAGCGGGATTTTGAAGAGGCCACCAAGGGCTTCCTCGCAGCGCCGAGCAACAGGCAGATCATGGCCGACGCCGGAAACGTGGCCTGGAACATCGGCAGCTACGACTTCCTGCTGGACGGCAAGCAATTCGACAGCATCAACCCGTCACTGCAGCGGCAGGCGGTGTTGAACATGGCTTACGGACTGTACGAAGTGGTGCCCGGCCACATCTACCAGGTGCGTGGCTTCGACCTCGCCAACATGACCGTGATCCGGGGCGACACGGGCTGGATCCTGTTCGACGTGTTGACGGCCAGGGAAACGGCGCGAGCCGCGCTGGCGCTGGTGAACGAAAAGCTAGGCAAGCGCCCGGTGGTCGCTGTCGTGTATTCGCACTCGCACGTGGATCACTTCGGTGGCGTTCGCGGCGTAGTGGACGAAGCCGACGTAGCGAGCGGCAAGGTGCCGATCATTGCGCCGATTGGTTTCATGGAGGCTGCAGTCGCGGAGAATGTCTATGCCGGCAACGCGATGAACCGGCGTGCGTTCTACCAGTACGGCCTGCTGCTGCCCAGGAGCCCGTTCGCGCACGTGGACCAGGCGATCGGCAAGAGCGTTTCGTCGGGCGACGTCGGGCTGATCGCCCCCACCCGGATCATCACCAAGGACATCGAGGAGGTGACCGTCGACGGTGTGAAGATGGTGTTCCAGAACACGCCCGGCACCGAGGCGCCCGCGGAGATGAACACCTGGTTCCCGCAGTTCAAGGCGTTCTGGGCGGCGGAAAACATCACCGGCACCGTGCACAATATCTACACGCTGCGCGGCGCGCTGGTGCGCGACGCGCTCGACTGGTCGAAGCAGATCAACCGGGCGCTTTACCTGTTCGGCCAGGATGCCGAAGTCATGTTCTCGGCACACACCTGGCCACGCTGGGGCAATGAACGCATCCAGCAGGTGATGCGCGCGCAGCGCGACATCTACGCCAACATGAACAATGACGTGCTGCACCTCGCAAACAAGGGTGTGACCATCAACGAGATCCACAATGTGTACCACTCCCCAAAGAGCCTGCAGCAGGACTGGGCGGCGCACAGCTACCACGGCTCCGAAGAGCACAACAGCCGCGCTGTGATCAATCGCTACCTGGGCTACTGGGACGGCAATCCGGCGACGCTGATACCGCTGTCGCCGGGAGACTCGGCTCCGTTGTACGTCGAGATGATGGGCGGCGCCGTTCCGATCATGAAGAAGGGCAGGGAGTTGTACGACCAGGGCAAATACCTTTACGCCGTGGAGATCCTGAACAAGCTGGTCTACGCGGAACCTGGAAACCAGGCTGCGAAGGACCTGCTTGCGGACTGCTTCGAGCAGGTCGGTTACCAGAAGGAGAGCTCCAGCCTGCGCAACAGCTTCCTGGCGGCCGCGCTCGAACTGCGCTCGGGAATCCCGCCGGGCATCCCGACGAAGACTCTCGGTCCCGACATGATCCGGGCCCTGTCCACCGGGCTGTGGCTCGACTACATGGCGATACGCCTCGACAGCAGCAAGGCCGCCGGTCTCCGGTTCACGATGAACCTGGTGACGCCCGACAACGGCGAGGCCTACGTCGTCGAGCTGAGCAATTCGACCTTGAACAGCCTGAAGGGATTCCAGTCAAGGAATCCGGACCTGACGCTGACCATCAACCGCGCGGACCTGGAGCAGGTGATCATGGGCAAGGCAACGCTGGCCGAGCAGGCGGCGGCTGGCAAGGCGAAGTTCGACGGGGACCCCAAGCCGTTCGCGCAGCTGATGGGGATGCTGGATCAGTTCCCGCTCGATTTCGAAATCATGCCCGGCACGAAGGCATCGATGAGGGTGCCGACCGGCCAACAGTAGTCGCGAGCAGGGTTCCGGTCGAGGAGGGGACATCCACCGTTTTCGCGATAGCGAAAAGGTGAATGTCCCCTGCTGTTACTGCCTGGCTGGTTTCGCCGGTGCCGGGAAGCCACGGTCGCGCATCAGCGCGCCGACATCGGCGTCACGGCCGCGGAAGATCCGGTAGGCATCGGCCGGGTCGACCGTGTTGCCCTGCGACAGCAGCTGCTTCAGCTTCGCGGCCTGGGCCTTGTCCCATGGACCTCCGGCTTCCAGGAACGACTCCCACGCATCCGCGGTGAGCGTATCAGCCCACAGGTAGCTGTAGTAACCGGCAGAGTAACCGTCGCTTGAGAACACGTGATTGAACTGCGGCGTGCGATGCCGCATCACGATCTCGCTCGGCATGTTGATCTCGGCCAGTGTGTCCTTCTCGAACTGGTCGGGATCGATCGGCTTGCCGGCAGCCAGGTGCAGCTTCATGTCCACCAGTGCGCTCGACAGGTACTCGACGGTCTTGAAGCCCTGGTTGAAGGTCCTGGCCTTCTCGATCTTGGCCACCAGCTCCGCCGGGATCGGCTTGCCGGTCTTGTAGTTCAGCGCGTAGCGATTGAGGATCTCCGGCGTCGAGAGCCAGTGCTCGAGGATCTGCGAGGGAAACTCGACGTAGTCGCGTGCAACGCTGGTGCCCGAGAGCGCCGGGTAGCTCACGTTCGAGCTCAGTCCATGCAGCGCATGGCCGAACTCGTGGAACAGCGTCTTCGCATCTTCCCAGCTGATCAGCACAGGCTCGCCGGGCTTGCCCTTCACGAAGTTCGAATTGTTGGAGACGATCGTCCGGATTTCGCCCTTGAAGCGTTCCTGGTTGCGATAGGCATTCATCCACGCGCCGGACTGCTTGCCCTCGCGCGCATAGGGATCCCAGTACCAGAGCCCCACCAGCCCGCCTTTCTGGTCGGTGACTTCCCACACCCGCACGTCGGGGTGATAGACGGGCACCGTGCCCGGCTTTACCGGCGTGAAGGAGAAGCCGAACAGCTGTTTCGCCATGTAGAACATGCCTTCACGCAGGTTCTCGAGCTGCATGTAGGGAGTGATCTCGGTCTCGTCCAGGTCGTACTTGTCCTTGCGGACCTTCTCGGCGTAATAGCGATAGTCCCAGGGCTCGATCTTGATGCCGGCATGTTCCTTGTCGGCGATCGCCTGCATGTCGGCCACTTCCTGGTGCACGCGTGCAACGGCCGCCGGCCAGACCGCGTTCATCAGCGCCATCGCCCGCTCGGGGTTCTTCGCCATCGAGTCCTCGAGACGCCAATGCGCATGGCTCGCGTAGCCGAGCAGCTTGGCCCGTTCGTCGCGCAGCTGCAGGATCCGCGTGATGTTTGCGTTATTGTCGGTGGCGCCGCCTTCGTCGCCGCGGTTCACGAACATCTTCCAGACCTTCTCGCGCAGCGCGCGATTGTCGGCATAGGTCAGGAACGGCTCGACGCTCGAGCGCGTATTGTGCACCGCCCACTGGCCCTTCTTGCCCAGGCCCGCGGCAGCCTCGGCCTCGGCATCCCGAACCGACTGCGGCAGGCCCGCGAGGTCCGACTCCTTGTCGATGTACACCACGCCGTTTTCTTCGTCGGCGAGCACGTTCTGGCCGAACTTCGTGAACAGCGACGCGAGTTCCTGGTTGATCTCGCCCATGCGCTTCTTCGCGGCCGGGTCGAGCTGTGCACCGGCACGCACCAGGTTGGTGTAGTAGTACCAGGTCAGCCGTTGCTGCTCGGGCGTGAGGCCCGACTTCTCGCGTGTGTCGTAGACGGCCTTGATACGCTTGAACAGCGGCTCGTTCTGCGTGATCTTGTCCTGGAAGGCTGCGAGCTTGGGCGCCATGTCGCGCTCGACGGCCTGCACGGCGTCGTCGCTCATCGTGGAGCTGTACACGCCGTACACCGTGCCCGCGCGACTCAGCGCACGTCCGGAATCCTCAAGGGCCGCAATCGTGTTTTCGAACGTCGGCGCTTCAGGATTGGTTGCGATCAGTTCGATCTCGGCGAGGTTGCGTGCCATGCCGACCTCGAGGGCCGGTCCGATCGCGTCGACCTTGACCTTGTCGAACGGCGGGACGCCGCCGTAGGGCCCGACCCATGGGGCGACCAGCGGCTCGGCGATCTTCAACTGCTGTTCGCTGGGTTCACCGGCTGCCATGACGGCGGTACTCACGGCGAGGGCGGCCATGAGGCCGGCGCTCGCGATCAGGTTACGGTTCTGCATTCTTGTCCTCGCAGGTCGATGGAAATTGGTCTTTGGAAATTGGTGTCTAGCGGCGCCGCCCGCCGCCGCCCGTGGGCCGCGGTGCCGGAGTCGGCCGGGGTGCGGGCCTGGCGCTCGGTTGATAAGCGGGGCGCTGGGCGGGTTGCGTCGTCGGACGGTTGGGGCGCTCGGCCGGAAGCTGGCCCGGACCGGCTGGCAGCGTCGTTGGTCGATCGGGGTGCTCGGGGCTGCCCGGCGGGGGCGGGGGCGGTCGGCCGCCATTGCCGTCCCAGCAGCAGCCATAGCCCGGTGGGTAGTAGGGGTAGTAGCCACCGGGGTAGCCGTAGCCGTAACCAACGCCTACGGCGACGCTGGTGCTGCCGCCGTAACCGGCGTAGCCGTCGTTGGACGCGCAGCCGGCCAGCAGCAGGCACAGTGACGCGGCAGGGAACATGAGCAATTGCACCAGGCGACTCATCGCGCCGCCTCCGTGGCCGCGGCGGGCCACTCGGCGACCGCAAACGGCGCACCCGTCGGGTCGATTATCACGGCCATCGAGGTGCCATGCAGCGGGGTCGGCTGCATGAAGATCTTGCCGCCGGCCTCGCTGGCGCGGGCGACGGTGTCGGCCACGTTCTTAACCCTCACATAGGGCAGCCAGGTCGTCGGTACATCGCCTGACTTGGGCAGGATGCCTGCGCGTGCATAGCCGCCGGACCAGAGCTGGAAACCGCCGGTTTCGCCCTTCGCGGCGCCATCACGCACTTCGTACGGGCCAATGCCCTTGTAGAACTCAGCCATCTTCGCCGCGTCGCCGGCCCACAGTTCCGCCCACAGCCACTGGTCGTCCGCGGCGAGGTAATCCTCGGGGTCGCCGGTCGCCGAGTGAATGACGCCGAACATACCGCCCTCAGGGTCCAGCAGCAGCGCCTCTGTGCCGCGGCCGCCAACTTCGCGCGGTGACACCAGCACCTTGCCACCTGTCTTTTCGACCAGCGCGGCTGCCGCCGTGGCGTCACCGACGGATATGAATCCGACCCAGCGCGACGTCGGGTATTTCTCTGGTTCCTTTGGACGGACGTACACCATGCCGCCGATCGGTGTGTCGCCGGACAGCACCAGCGTGTAGGTCTTGAAGTCGTCCTCGGGTCCGAAGGTCTGGAACGTCCAGCCAAAGACCTTGCCGTAGAACTCCGCGGCCGTGCCGACGTCGAGAGTCAGCAGTTCCACCCAGACGAACCGGCCCGGATTCTGGACATCGGTCGGCGGGTCGGTGATCGGGGGCCAGTATCGGGCGGGCTCGGCCGCGATTGCCACGGCACCGGCCAGCAGGCCGAGCACCGCGAGCAGGGCGTGTCCACGCCCGGAAAATCTTCGCATCGATACGGCTCCTTTCAAATTTCGATCGGGGATGCTGCCCGGCCAGCGTCGCACAATCAATCGCTCTTGCCGCAGGCCCCGGCCTTGGCGCCATGCCAGGCCACGTATGCGGAAACCAGCGTGAACAGGGCCACCGCTCCCAGGATGGCCAGCAGCCGCCCGAATGGCAGGCCCATCGAGTGGCGCAGCGAGGCGAAGCTCCACGCCGTGCGCAGCCACTCGACCGCGCCAAGGAGCAGCACCAGTCCGAATGTCCGGCCGGCCCAGGGCCGCGGGACGAACGTGAGCCCGGCCAGCGCGATCATGGCCCCGGCCAGCGGATACACCCCGGCACGAAAGAAATGCGCGGCCAGCAGCAGCGACGCCAATGCCGGCAGCACGAAACGGACCACCCGACCCGCCACCGGTGCCGTCACGCACGCTCCCACATCAGGTCCGACTCGCTCGCGATTGCCGAACGCAGCATGTCCTGCAGCGGCAGTGCGCGCTTGCGCAGCGTGACCGGGGGCTCGCGTTCGGTTTCATCATCGTCTTCGTCGCTTGCCTCGGGCACTGGAGTGGGGTTCGAATCCCCGGAGACCTCGATTACGCGCTCGAGCCGCACCAGCGCCTCCGGCAGATCCGCGGCGAGAATTGCCCCTGGCACCGTGCCCGTGTGTCCCATCGCACGCAGCAGCGCGAGCGCGGCATCGCCGTGCATCGTCAACTGCCCGTATCTCGTGGAAAACTTGACGATCATCGGCCGGATTCCGCATGCATTGGAAAATGCGATCATACGCCGGTTGCACCTGAACCAGAGGCCGTACCGGATGGAATTCCAGAACCTTACCTGCGAGCGCAGGGACACGATCCTGGTCGTCACGCTCAACCGCCCCCAGAAGTTGAACAGCCTGTCGCTCGGGTTGTTGAAGGATCTCAAGTCCTGCCTCGAGGCGATCCAGCGCGATCGAAGCCTGCGGGCGGTGCTGCTGACTGGGTCCGGGCGGGGCTTCTGCGCGGGTGCCGATTTGACGGACCCGGACGGGATCCCGGCAGCCGGTCAGTCCACGGGACAGTTCATGGCCTCGAGGCTGCGTGAGTACTACAACCCGGTGGCGCTGATGTTCTGCAGGCTGCCGGTGCCACTGGTGGTCGCGCTGAACGGCGTGTCGGCCGGCGCCGGGGCATCGCTCGCATTGATGGGCGACATCACCGTTGCCGCGCGCTCGGCCAGCCTGGCCTTCGTTTTCGCGCCAAAGCTCGGCCTGGTGCCCGACATGGGCGCAACGCATTTCCTCGCCCGGCGCATAGGCGAGGCGCGCGCCCGCGCGCTGGCGCTTACGGGCAGGGTGATCGGGGCGGAGGAGGCCGAGCGGATAGGGCTGATTGCGGAATGCGTGGACGACGCCGACCTTGCCGAGCGCTCGATGCAGGTGGCGAGGGAACTGGCGGCCGGGCCCCGCGACGCGTTCATCGGCGTGCGGAGCCTGATGGCGTCGGCAGTCCGCTCCAGCCTGCCGGACCAGCTCGAGGCCGAGGCGGCGATGCAGGCGCGGCTCGGGGACAGCGCCGATTTCGTCGAGGGGGTGACGGCGTTTCGCGAGAAGCGCGCGCCCAGGTTCGGCACGCGCTGATCGTTCATCCCGGCGGGTGCGACGGGCCGGCCGGGATCACTCTCCGGGCTTGTCGGCCAGTCGGTCCCGGACGAAGAGCTTGGTCCGCAGCGTGACGTCACCGTTGTGACGCTTGCCGGTCGCGATGTCGTAGCTGCTTTCCTTGTCCTCGAGTTGCACATCGAGGCCAGGGCCGCCGAGCCACCGACCGCCCCCGAGGACGACGTTCAGGCATTCGCGCCACATCGTCGGCGGATCGCGGAGCGCGATGACGCCGTCGGCCCCGCGGGCCAATGCCTCCATCGCGCCCACGGGTTCGGTTTCGCTCAGCACGGCGATGATCGGATGATTCGGAAACTTCTGGGTCGCGACCGTCAGCGTATCCATCGATTCAGTGCAGTCCACCAGCAGCCCTTCGCGCACGCCGCGCTCGGGTGAATCCGTGAGCTTCACAGAGCCGCCGAGATAAGCCTCGAGCAGTTTCCTGAATGGGGCATACCCGGAGTAGACGCGGCATACCGGCGGCGCGTCCCTCCAGGGGTCAACCGGCACCTTCGTTTCTCGATTACTCACAGCCTGCTCTTCTCGCGTATTGCGGCGTGACTTGCCGACGGCAGCAAATCTAACCTGATCTGGTCCAGGCAGGCCGTGCATGCGCCCCGGAGGACTGAGGAATTGTGGACTCGTTCACAGGCCGACCTGCGAAGCGGCTAACATTGGCGCATCTCTGGCGGGCGGGCGGCAAACATGACCGTGACGAAGCGAGAACCGTTGCTGGGTACCACTGGACTGCGGCAGCTTGGCGGGGGTTGTCTACTGGCGCTTGCCCTGGCCGTGCCCGGCGGTCATGCGCTGGGCGCGGAGGCAGCAAGGCCCCGCACGATGGGCGAGATCCTCGAGGCCTCGAAGCCGTCTGACTGGAGGCAGCTGGACCCCGAGGACACGCTGTATCTGCAGCTGGAGTCGGGCCGGGTCGTCATCGAACTCGCACCGGATTTCGTACCGCTGCATGCAGCGAACATACGGGCGCTGGTGAGAGGCGGCTACTTCGACGGCCTTGCGATCATCCGTTCGCAGGACAACTTCGTGGTCCAGTGGGGCGACCCGGACGGCAAGCGCAGCCTGGGAAAGGCGAGCTCGACACTGCCGCCGGAGTTCACCGTGGCCTGGACACCCGCGCTGCCGTTCACGCGGTTGCCTGACGTGGACGGTTATGCACCCGCAGCCGGCTTCTCGCATGGCTTCCCGGTCGGCGGCGACCCGGCGACGAAACAGGCGTGGCTGGCGCACTGCTACGGCATGGTCGGGGCGGGCCGGAGCAATGAGATGGACAGCGGCAATGGGGCCGAGCTGTATGTCGTCATCGGCAATGCACCGCGCCAGCTCGACCGCAACATCGCACTCGTTGGCCGGGTGGTGCAGGGAATGGAGCTGCTCTCGACGCTGCCGCGCGGCACCGGGCCGCTGGGCTTCTATGAGAAGCCCGAGCAATACGTGCCGATCCAGGGGGTGAGGCTTGCTGCTGACGTTCCCGCGGCGGAGCGGGCCCGGCTCGAGGTCATGCGCACGGACACGCCGACATTCGAGGCGCTGGTCGAGAGCCGTCGAAACAGGCAGGACGACTGGTATAAGGTTCCGGCAGGGCACATCGAACTCTGCAACGTGCCGATCCCGGTGCGGCCGCAGCCGTGAAAGCAGCGGCGGGGTGGCCGATGAAGGTCGCCGGATGGTGAATTAAAGGGAGAGGTATATGGAGCGTTTCTGGCTGAAGTACTACCCGCCGGGTGTGCCGGCGGACGTGGACGTGACGCAGTATTCCTCGCTGGTCGAGCTGATGGGCGAGGCGTTCGACCGCTACGCGAAGCGCGCCGCGTATGCATTCGCGGACCGGTACTTCACCTTCGAAGAAATTGACCGACACTCTGCGGCGCTCGGAGCGTGGCTGCAGTCTCGCGGCCTGGCGCGCGGCACACGTGTCGCCATCATGATGCCGAACGTCGTGCAGTACCCGATCGCGGTGGCGGCAATCCTGCGCGCGGGCTACGTGGTCGTGAACGTGAATCCGCTCTACACGCCGCGCGAGCTGGAGCACCAGCTGAAGGACTCGGGTGCCGAGGCGATCGTCATCCTGGAGAATTTCTGCACGACGCTGCAGCAGGTGATTGCCCGTACTGCGGTGAAGCACGTGGTCGTCGCCGCGGTGGGCGACATGCTCGGCTTCCCGAAAGGCCTGATTGCCAACTTCGTCGTGCGACGCGTGAAGAAGGCGGTGCCGGCATTCGAGCTGCCCGGCCACGTGCGATTCTCCGACGCACTGGCGGAAGGTGCGCGGCGGCGACTCGCGCCGGTGGAGTTGGGTCCCACGGACGTGGCGTTCCTGCAGTACACGGGCGGCACGACCGGAGTATCGAAAGGTGCGACGTTGACGCACCGGAACCTGGTGGCCAACGTTCTGCAGCTCGAGGCCTGGGTCAAGCCGGCGCTGTCCGACACCAGCCGCGGCCCGGTGCCCGAGCAGATGGTCTACGTCTGCGCGTTGCCTCTGTATCACGTTTTCGCGCTTACCGTTAACTGCCTGGGCGGCATGCGGCTCGGCGCAATGAACGTGTTGATCGCGAATCCGCGCGACATGGCTGGCTTCGTGCGCGACCTCGGCAAGTACCGTTTCAACGTGATCCCGGGCGTCAACACGCTCTACAACAGCCTCGCGGAAGACGCGGAGTTTCGTAAGCTCGATTTCTCGAGCCTGCGCATTGCGAACGGCGGCGGCATGGCGGTGCAGAAAGTCGTGTCGGACAAATGGCTTGCACTCACCGGTGTGCCGATCATCGAGGGGTACGGCCTCTCCGAGACTTCGCCGATCGCGACCAGCAATCCGGCGACCAGTACCGAATACAGCGGGACCATCGGCCTGCCGGTGTCGAGTACCGAGATTGCCATCCTGGACGATGCCGGCGAGCCCGTGCCGCTCGGACAGGCGGGCGAGATCGCGATTCGTGGGCCACAGGTGATGGCGGGCTACTGGCAGCTCCCCGAAGAGACGGCGAGGGTCATGACGCCGGACGGCTTCTTCAAGTCGGGCGACATCGGGATCATGGACGAGCGCGGCTACACCCGCATCGTGGACCGCAAGAAGGACATGATCATTGTCTCGGGCTTCAACGTGTACCCGAACGAAATCGAGTCAGTGGTCGCGACGCACCCCAAGGTGCTCGAGTGCGCGGCGATCGGGGTGCCGGACGAGCGCGCGGGCGAGGCGGTCAAGGTATTCATCGTGCGCAAGGACCCGTCGCTGACCGAGGCGGAGGTCGCGGATTTCTGCCGGCAGCAACTCACCGGCTACAAGAAGCCGAAGTACATCGTGTTCCGCGACGAGTTGCCGAAGTCGAACGTCGGCAAAATACTGCGCCGGGAACTCCGCGGGAAATAGGGGACATTCTCTTTTTCGGAGGGGGACATTCTCCTTTTTCGAAAGCAGATGCGTGGCGCCTGAGTTCTAAATAGCGGAAAAAGGAGAATGTCCCCCTCCGAAAAAGAGAATGTCCCCTATTTCCCGTGGAAATCGGGTTTGCGTCGCTGCATGAACGCCGTCATCGCCTCGGTCAGGTCGTCGGAGTGCAGGAAAGCGGCGTTCCAGAGCGCGACGTAGTCGAGGCCTGCCTGAACCTCGCGGCGCGTGGCCTGGTTGAGCACCTGTTTCGAGCCCTGCACGGCGAGCGGTGAGTTCGCAGCGATTTCCTGCGCCAGTGCCATTGCGCGAGCCTGTACTCCGGCTGCGTCCGGCAGCACTTCGTTCACGAGCCCGATGGCGAGCGCACGGGTCGAGTCGATGTCCCGTCCGGTGAATATGAGTTCGCGGGCGTGGCCGTCGCCGACGATTCGCGGCAGGCGTTGCAGCGAGCCTACGTCGGCGACCATCGCAATGCGGGTCTCGCGCACCGAGAACGTTGCGTCCGTCGACGCGAGGCGGATGTCGCATGCCGTTATCAGGTCCATGCCGGCGCCGATGCATGGTCCGTGCACGGCCGCGATGACCGGCTTCGTGGCATTCGCGAAGCTGCTGCAGGTGTGCTGGTAGCGACCGACGTCGTCGAGCAGTGCACGCCGCCTGCCGACCGCGGAATCCCCGCGACCCGACAGTGAGCCGCCACCGGCCATGGCCGGCGCGTGGTCGACGAGGTCGATTCCGGCGCAGAAAGCCTTGCCACGGCCCGCGAGCACGATGACCCTCACTTCCGGATCAGTGTCCAGGTCCGCGACGGCCGCGGGGATCGCCGTCCACAGCGCGCGGTTCAACGCATTCAACTTCTCGGGCCGGTCCAGCCACAACGTAGCGACGCCGCCCGTGCGCTCGATCGAAAGGTTCTCGTATTCCACTTCGTACCCCTTGCAGCTATTTCCCCGGCCCTGCGGAACTGCGCACGCGTTTCGCGGCGTCGGTCGCCCAGCGCAGCAGTGTGTCAGTCGTGCCCGGCGCCAGCGAAGCCAGCTTCTCGAGCAACGCTCCTCCCGGCGGCACGGCGATCTCGGCCAGCCTGAAGCGTATCGCCAGGAAGATCGACCAGACCACCCAGGATGGCGGCATGTTCAGTGCCTGGGGCCACATGGCTCCCGCTCCCGGCGACTCGTTGAAGGCCGACGCCATCGCGGTATCCACGACGCCGGGCAGCACGATCGAGACGTGGATTCGTTCGCCGACGAGTTCCGTGCGCAACGCCTCGGTCAATCCGATCAGCCCGAACTTGCTGGCGCAATAGCCACCGAGCGGCGAGAAACCGCGCCGCCCCGCGAGCGAGGCGACGTTTACGATGTGGCCGCGGCCCTGCTCGCGCATCAGCGTCACCGCCTGCTGCATCACGTGCAGTGCGCCGAACAGGTTCACGTCGAGCATCGCCTGCAGGTCGGCGCCCTTCATCGAGACGACTTCGGACGGAATCAGCACGCCGGCGTTGTTGACCACGATGTCCACCCGGCCGAAACGTTTCACCGCCTTGGCGAAGCAAGCCGCGACCTCCGCCGGTTTGCTGACGTCGGCCGGCGCGACCAGCACGCTGGCACCTGATTTCCTGGCGCGGGCGGCGACCCCGGCCAGTGCCTTGGCGCGGCGTGCGACGAGCACGACGTTGGATCCGGCCGCGGCAAAGGCCAGCGCTGCTTCGCGGCCGATGCCGCTCGAGGCGCCGGTGACGAGCACGGTGCGATTGCGGAATGACAGGCTTGGGCGCTGCATTAGCCGTCCCTCGGGAGGTATCGCGGAGCAGGGGTCTCGGATAGTCCGCCGGGACTGCCCTCCGCGGCAAGAGGCCGCGCGCGAAAAAAAGCCCCCGCGCGAGGCGGGGGCGGGGTTCGTAGTGCAGTGACAGTCGGGCGGACCGGGAGCGAAGCACCCGGTGGCCAGGGCGCCGGGTTACTTCAGGAATTCAGCCACCGGTCGGTATTCGTAGCCGAGGTCGCGTGCCACCGCCTCGTTGGTGATGTGCCCTGCATGCACGTTCAAGCCGTTGGCGAGGTGCGGATCGGCCCTCATGGCTTCCTTCCAGCCCAGGTCAGCCAGCTTGCGGGCGAACGGCAGGGTGGCATTGTTCAACGCGAACGTCGACGTGCGCGGCACGGCGCCCGGCATGTTCGCCACGCAGTAGTGGATGACGCCGTCGACCACGTAGGTCGGATCGGCGTGCGTCGTGGCCTTGCTGGTCTCGAAACATCCGCCCTGGTCGATCGAGATGTCCACCAGCACCGCGCCAGGCTTCATGCGGCGGACCATGTCGCGCGTGACCAGCCTCGGTGCCGCTGCGCCTGCGATCAGCACCGCGCCGATGACGAGGTCCGCGTCGATGACCAGCGAGTCGATGTGTTCCTGTGTGGAATACTCGGTCCGCAGCGAGGGCCCGAATATGGACGACAACTCCCGCAGCCGCTTCATCGAGCGATCGAGGACCGTGACGTCGGCGCGCAGGCCCACCGCCATCTCGGCCGCGTGCGTGCCCGAGACGCCGCCGCCCAGAATCACGACCTTGGCCGGCGCAACGCCGGGCACGCCGCCGAGCAGGATGCCGCGACCGCCGTTGGCCTTCTGCAGGCAGTACGCACCGACCTGCACCGACATGCGGCCTGCGACCTCGCTCATCGGCGTCAACAGCGGCAGCGAGCCATCGGGGGCCGTCACCGTCTCGTAGGCGATACATGTCGCGCCGGATTTCACCAGCGCCGCTGTCTGTCCCGGATCCGGCGCGAGGTGCAGGTAGGTGTAGAGCACTTGCCCGGGCCGGAGCTGCGCGCATTCCTGCGGCTGCGGCTCCTTAACCTTCACGATCATTTCCGCGCTGGCGAAGATTTCCTCGGCCGTTGCGGCGATCTTTGCGCCGACGCGCTGGTAGTCCGCATCGGAGAAACCGATGCCTGCCGCGGCACCGGTCTGCACGGTCACTTCATGGCCCGACTCGACGAGTTCGCGGACCGCTGCCGGTATCAGGCCGACGCGATATTCGTGGACCTTGATTTCTTTCGGCACGCCGATGCGCATGACTGCTCTCCCCTGGCTGCGGTCGTTTGTGGTTCGCGTGAGCATACGCGTGGCGCAAGACAGGAATGTGCAAAAACCGTCGCATGGAGCGTTGCATTTGCAATAAACTGCGGCGGACATGCTTCTTGACGAAGGAACATTGCGATGAAGCTCGACCGTACGGACCAAGGCATCCTTGCCGAACTGCAGCGCGACGGCCGCCTGAGCAATCGCGACCTGGCCGAGAAGGTACATTTGAGTGAGTCAGCGTGCCTGAGGCGCGTGCGTGCGCTCGAGGAGGCTGGCGTCATCGACCGGTACACTGCGCTGGTGAGCCAGGCAAAGGTGGGGCTGCCGGGGAATGTCTTCGTAAGCATCACGCTCAATCGACAGGAGCAGGGCGACCTCGCGGCCTTCGAGGCGGCGGTGAAACGCGTGCCCGAAGTGATGGAGTGTTACCTGATGACGGGACAGCAGGACTACCTGCTTCGCGTCGTGGTGTCCGACCCATCGGACTTCGAACGCCTGCACAGCCAGCACCTGACGCGCCTGCCCGGCGTGGCGCGAGTGCACTCGAGCTTTGCGCTGCGCACCGTGCGCAAGGGCAGCGAGCTGCCGCTGCGCGACTGAACACTTGCGGCGCGGCCGCCTGAAGCGCGGTCAGTTCAGGGCGCGGGGCTCTCCTGCGGGCTATCGGGATAGGCGTCGAGCACCGGTCCGAGCGCGTCCTTGAGTGGGCCGAGCCACGGCTCGTAGTTGCGCCACTGGTCCACGCCTTCCTGGTAGATCGGCTGGCGCACCTGCTCCGAGCTGGGAGTGTGCACTGCGCGTTCGTTCTCGTAGAAGCGCAGGCAGGCTTCCTCAAATGGAAGCCCGCAGTACTCCAGCAGCCGACGGATCTCGGTCTCGGTGTCGTGGACCATGCGCTCGTAGATCACACGGTGCACCCGTCCCGGCAGCACGCGGTCGAAATGCGCCATGAGATCGACGTAGTCACGGTAGTAGCGCCCGACATCCTCGAGGCTGTTGCTGAAGTACTGTCCCCGCGCGAAGTGCTGTTTGAAATTCGAGAAGCAGCAGCTCATCGGGTGACGCCGCGCGTCGATGATCTTCGCGTTCGGCAGCATGAGGTGGATCAGGCCCAGGTGGGGCCAGTTGTTCGGCATCTTGTCGATGAAGATCGGCGCGTTGGTCATGCGATGCACGCGGGTCTGCCGGAGATAGCGCTCACCCAGCGCGCGGAACTCGTCGGCATCGAGTCTCGCCAGCACGTCCGGGTAGAGCGCCGCGCCGGATTTCTTCCGGGCCTCGTCCACGACCGACACGACGATCTGGGCGACATCGGTCAATTCCTTCGTGCCTTCGACCGACGAGTGGCTCGCGAGTATCTGCTCGACGAGTGTCGAGCCCGCGCGCGGCATGCCGATGATGAAGATCGGATCGCGATCCGGGCATCCCCAGCCCTCCCGCCGCTTCAGGAAATCCCCGCGGAACAGCACCTTGCACCTGCGAACGTGCTCAGTCGTTTCGTCCGCGAGGTACGGATTCGGAGGCCCGCCGGCCAGGCGCACGCGATTTCCTTCTGCGTAGTGCTTGAACGATTCCGCGTATTCCTTCGCGTCCTCGAGCGCCTTGCCGAGAGCAAAGTGAAAGTGCATGCGATCCTCGGCCCAGAGATCGCGTCGTCCCAGTTGAGCATTAATGGCCTCGAGTTCGCTGTCCGCGAACCGGAACGTCTTGAGGTTTGAGAGGCTGAAGTAGGCCTCGCCGAGGGACGGCGCCAGTTCGATGCTGCGCCGATAAGCCTTGATACCTTCGTCCAGCCGCCCGGCGATCTTGAGAGAGTGACCGTAGGTCATCCAGATCTTGGCGTTGCCCGGGTAGTTGGCCAGCACGGCGGCAAACGCGTCGACTGCCTTATCGTACCGCCCTATCTGCGTCAGCGCGCTCGCCTGCAGCGTGCGATAGCTGGGATTGGTCGGGTCCACGGCGACGAGCTTGTCGATCTGCTCGAGGGCTGCCTCCGTCTTGCTCTCGCTGACCAAAGTCACGGCATAGTTGTGTCGCGCCGGCAGGAACTGTGGAGCGACTTCCAGGCATTGCGCCAGGATGGCCTCGGTCTCGGCCAGCCGTCCAAGGCGGCTCAGAACCTCGGCCAGCATGCGCATCGCCGGCGCGTCTGCGGGATGTGCATCGAGGTGCGCCCGCAGCAACTTTTCGGCCTCGGCGTAGTCTTCCTTGCACAACGCCCTCGCAGGCTCGATCAGCGCCTCGGTACAGGTGGCGACGGCGAGATGATTGGCGTAGGCCATGTCCGCGCTGCCAGGGTCGCCCAGCTCGAGCATGTGGTCGGCCAGCAGCAGCCACCCCTCGCCAATGTTCGGCTGCAGGGCGAGCGCATAACGGAGCGCCGCGATCGCGTTTCTGACCTGGCGCGCCTGGCCATACGTCACGCCGAGTTCGTAGTGCGGCTGTGCTGACTCCGGGTTTGCAGCGGCCAGCGGCTCGAGGATCTTGAGTGCCTCGGCGAGCGCGCCGTGATTGCGCCGCGCGATACCCAGCAGCAGCAATGCCCTGCCGTTGTTCGGGGAATCACGGAGGATAGCCTGCGCCATCTCCGCCGCGCGCAGCGGTTGCGACTTGACCAGCCTGGCTGCCTCGTTGATCGCGGAATCGGGGCTCTTGACGGATTCTACTGTGCCGCTCATCGGTGATCTCTGGCCTCGTCAACGCGGGGAGCGAATGAAAGACTGCCGCGGCCGCGTTGTCAAACGCCATCGCAAGCTCGTGCGCGGCACTCGTACGCCCCGCTCCCGGTGCGCTTTGCGACCGTGCTGGCCTATATTAGGAAGCATGAGATTTATAGATCGGCAAACGACGCAAGGGGCCGTTCCGGCCTGCGTCGGTGCGCGAGCCCGGCAGCTGGTAGCTGCGGTTTTCATCGCCGCCGCCGTCGCCGGCCTGCCCGGGGTGACTGCGCATGGTGCGGACGGGAATGCGCCGGGCAGTGAGGCATCCGCGCAGCCGGACGCGGAACCCTTGTACGCTGCACCAACCCGCCTGGATCGCGTGGGGCGTGTGCTGGCCGCTGTCGAGATCAACGGTCAGGGACCATTCCGGTTCATCGTCGATACCGGTGCCAATCGTTCGGCGATCGCGCCGGCGACGGTGGCGAAGCTGGGCCTGGTATTGCGGGCCGAGGACTCGGTCGACGTTCATGGAGTGACGGGCTCGGCGCAGATGCCGTCGGTCACCGTCGACAGCTTGCAGGTCGGAGAGATTGTGCTGCGACGTCCGGTGCTCCCGGTACTTTCCAGTGCCGTGTTTGCCGGAGCCGACGGCATCCTGGGCAATGAAGCGCTGGGTGACGCCCGCATCGAGGTGGACTTCGCCGACGACAGGGTCACGATTGCGCCGTCGATTGGCAGGCGCGTGCGGTCGGATGCGCTTGTCGTGCCGGTGCGCCTGGAGCACGGCGGACTCCTGATGACGACCGGCCGGATGGGCCGCGTGCCGGTCCAAGTGGTCGTTGATACCGGTGCCGAGCGCACCATAGGCAACAAGCCGCTGCGCGACGCGCTGCTGCAATCCATTCGGGCGGATCACACTGCCCCGGCCACGGTATTGGGGGCGACGCCCGCGGTCGCGACAGGCGTAACCTTCCTGGCACCGGCACTCACGTTCGGCCAGGTGAGGCTGCACAACCTGCCGATTACATTCGGTGACCTGCACGTCTTTGAGGTGTGGGGACTTGCCGACGAGCCCGCCGTGGTCATTGGCATGGACATGATCGGGACGCTGCGCTGGTTCGCGGTCGATTATCGGCGCCGGGAAATGCAACTGGCGACGTACGAGGGCATCGTGCCCAATGTGCGCAAATGTGGCCCGAATGAATGCGCGACGCGGATTCCACGGTGAAACTCCGACCGCTAGACGGCCTGGACGGTGCCGGGACTGCGCGGACGACTGACCTGCGCGCGGCTACGCGAGCGCCGTGCGAGGCGCGCTGGAAGCGCTGATGCTATATTCCCGGCCGCGGGCCCGTCGCCGCGACCGTCCAGCAGGATCCACCATGGCCCATCGGTTCGTTCCGCCCGTCGCTGCCGGCCTTGGCCTGAGTCTCGTCGTGTGCTTCGCTCACGCCGGGCCCCAGACGGCACAACATCCATGTGCCTCGATTGTTGACGATGCGGCCCGACTGGCCTGCTACGACCAGGCCTTCGGGCGACCGGCAGGCGCCGGGAGCGCGAAGGCCGCGGCCCCGGCGGCTGCGGTCGCCGTCGACCCGGCTGTCAAGGCACGAGAAGAATTCGGCCTCAGCGAGCCCCAGAAGCGCGCAAGTGAGCCCAGCCAGAGCGCGTCGGTCGCGCCGACCAGCGTGACGGGCAAAGTGGTCGAACTGACACGCAGAGCCGTCACCGGCGAGGCAACCGTCACCCTGGACAACGGGCAGGTATGGACTGAGCTGCAAGCCTTCAGCGGCGTCGTACTGCGCAAGGGCGACGTGGTGACCATTCGCACGGCGTCGCTCGGCTCCTTTTTGCTGGTCACGCCGAGGAATGTCGCGACCCGGGTCCGCCGCCTGAAGTAAAAAAAAACGGCGGGCCGAAGCCCGCCGTCGAGTGGAACAGTTAGTTCCTATTTGTCGTGATCAGAACTTCGCCGTGATACCTGCGAACAGGAAGCGGCCGAGGGCATCGTACACCTGCGGGAAGGTGTTGCCGTTGCCGTACGGCGGGCCCGCTGTGCCGCCATCGACGATCGGCGGATCAGAGTCCAGGATGTTGTTGATACCGAAGTTCAGCGTGTACTTCTCGGCGAACTGGTAAGTGGCAGCCAAGTCGATGTAGTTCTGGGCGTCCATCGTCTTGCTGAAGTCCGGGAAGTAACCAGCGAGCAGTTCCTGGCTGCTGGAAGCATCGATCGTGACGCTACCGAAGTACCGCCATGCGATCGACAGGTCCAGGTTCCAGGGCGTGACCCATGTCTCGCGCAAGGTGCTGCGCCACTGGGGGATTGGCGTGCCGCAGGTCGGGCCGTACAAGCCGACGCAGTCGTACTTGCCGACCGAACCCGGCGCCGGGAGCGGTTGCGTTTCGAACGTGTCGATGTACGTGCCGACCAGGCTCGTGTTCAGCGTGCCCCAGTTGCCTATGTCGAGGCTATAGAGCCCGTTGATGTCGATGCCAGACGTGGTGGTCGTACCAATGTTCTGGTTCGTCCCGATGACGTAGCCCTGGTCACTCGACCACAACGTGCCGTTCGCGTCGCGATGGACAGCGCCACAGAACACCGGCGATCCAGTGGCGTAGCACTGCTGCGCCGTCAGCGGCGGCGCAACCACCGTGATCGTATCGTCGACCTTGATGTTCCAGTAGTCGACGGTCAGCGACAGTCCCGTCACGAACGTGGGCGTGAACACGAGGCCGACGGTCCAGGAGTCCGCCGTCTCGGGCTTCAGGTTCACGTTGCCGCCCTGCAGGAAGTTGTACTGCCCGGCCGAGCTCGTCAGGTTGTCGACGCGGTTCGGATCCGTCGAACTGCGCTTGCGTCAGCCCGGTGTTAAGACACCCTGCCAGCGTGGCAGTGGCGCTCGCGCACGGATCGAAGCTCGCCGCGCTCCACAGGTTGAGGCCCTGGGTCTGGTACAACTCGACGATGTTCGGTGCGCGCACCGAGTGCTGGTACGTGCCGCGGAACTTGATGTCGTCGATCGGCGCCCAATCCAGGCCCATTCCGTAGGTGCTCGTACCCTCGTCGATCGGTTTGCTGTAGTTCGAATAACGGTAGCTGCCGCTGAACGTCAAATCCTTCGCAAAGGGGGCGTCCTGGACTATTGGCATGCGCAATTCGCCGAACAAGTCCGTGTTGTTGTAACCGCCACTGACCGGGAGTGTCGGGCCGCCCTGGCCCGCGCCGTCGTTGGTCTGGTAGGCGGCGTCGGTGTTGAGGTTCAGGTCCTGCTGGACGTACTGCGCGCCGAACGAGACCCCGATGCCGTCGTTGGCCCACGGGGACTTGATGCCGTACTTGCTGAGGTCCGACGACAGCGTTGCATCAACCTCCTGCAGCAGCGTCCAGCCGCTTGAGAGCAGCGGAATCTGAAGGTAGTTGATCGACGCCGCCGACGGGCCGCCCAGCCCGGTCTGCGGGTTGTACACCGACCAGATGTCCCACGGCACGCAATTCGGATCGCTGCCGTTGAGGACCGAGGCGCACGTCGGCTGCCCGGTGTCCGGGTCCGTGACCACGTCCATGGCCCTGGCGAGGCGCGTCTTGGAAAAGTCGTTACTGTAGGTGTCCGACGTGTCGACCCTGCTGTACAGGCCCGACACGTCGTAATTCCAGTTGCCGTCGAAAACGTCGCCCTTGACGCCCAGCACGAAGCGCGACGACACGTGGCTCAGGTCCTGCTGACGGCCGCCACCTTCCACGTTGCGACGCGCGTACTGCATCGCGGTGGTACCGGTGACCTGGGTTCCGCACAGACTGCTGAGCCATTCCGCGCTGATCAGCGGATTGCTTCCATCACAAGGCACGTTGTAGGTCTGGTATGCGAACGCGCCGGACGGTGCGATCTGCGATACCGAGTGGTCATCCATGTACATGAACTCGCCGTAGACGCGCGCATGGTCGGTGACGTCGTAGTGCAGGAACGCCGAAGCCGAGTAGCGGTTGTCCGGGCGCTGCCAGTAGTTGTACGGCGCATAGTTGAAGAAGTGGAGCTGTTCCAGTCGGTGGGCTGCCACTGGGTCCATGGTGTACTGCCAAGGAACCCAGACCAATTCCCCCTCGTGGCCGGGACGGGTGTCGGGGACCTGATGGCCGTTGCTGTTGTCCGCCTGCAAGGGCGGCCGGAAGCGACCCGGGTAGGACGCGCTGGATCCGCCGCAGTAGGTGCTGGAATAGTACGCGCCGATCGCGCAGGAGCTGTAGTCGCGCTGGCTCTGCAGCAACCCCTGGGTGTTCTGCCAGCCAAAGAACAGCGTCGCATTGCCGCGGCCGTCCGCGAAGTTCGATCCCATCAGGATGCTCGCCTGCTCCGTCTGGCCGTCCCAACCGATGTAGTTGGGGGCCTGCTTAAAGCCCGAGTCCGACACCAATCCGCGGACAAAGTTGTCGTCGTTATGGTGGTTGTAGCCGCTGATGTTGGCGTTGATCTCGACGCCTTCGAAGTTGTCCTTCATGATGAAGTTGACGACACCGGCCACCGCGTCCGAGCCGTACACGGCCGACGCACCACCGGTCAGGACCTCGACGCGCTGGATCAGCGGCGTGGGGATCTGGTTCACGTCCGGCGGGTTGTAGCCCGGGTCACCGGCGACCATGCGCCGACCGTTGATCAGGACCAGCGTGCGAACCTCGCCGAGGTTACGCAGGTTCAGGGTGGCGGTACCGCTCGAACCGTTGGAGACGTTGCCGCCCTGGGCCGCGAACATCTGCGGCATCTGGTTCATCAGGTTCGCCACCTGCTGGGTGCCCGTCAGGATCACATCCTGCGAACTGATCAGCGACACAGGGCTGCTGCCCTCGATGTTCGGCTGAGGAATGCGCGAGCCTGTTACGATGATCTGCTCGACTTCCGGGGCTTCTGCATCCTGTGCGAGCGCCCCGGACGAGTATGCGCCGATGCTGGCTGCGCCGGCTGCGAGCAGGGCGATCCGTACCGCGCGCTCAATATTGCGATTGGCCATCAGTTGACTCCCGAGAGTTATTCCAGTTGCGAAAGGCCCACGTCCGGGTTGGACTCGAACAATGGACTGACACGTGCCCCCGTGCACAAACCGCTTCCACCTCTTACGCGGGGGAAGCGACCCGACACAAGTGCGCCGATGATACCAACTGCTTGCATCGAATGTGAAGAGCTGTTGCAGAAATTCAACAGGGTCGGCAGGGGGGCGAAAAAGCGCTTTCGGCGGAAACTAACAGCCACGGCACCCTTACGGGCCGGCGAGGCTCGGGGGGCTTTTGCGAAGACTGTTGTCTCTTTTGTGCTACAGGGTGGTCCGGCGGCCTGTAGCGGTCCCGCGACGGATTGGGTCGCGCGTCAGGGGCCGCGCGTGCAGGGTCGCTCTTCGATCGGCCAGTGGGCTTTCGTCCGGAGCACCCGGTCGCCCGCGCCGATCCCCAGCGTCGCGGCAGCGCCGCCCTTCAGTTCAACGACAAGCGCGACCGGCGCGCCCGCCGAGATCGTTGCAAGTGATTCCGGCTTCGCGTCGCGCTCGACCTTCACCACGCAGCCATAGCCGTCCACGAACAGCATGTCGAGCGGCAGCAGCGTGTTCTTCATCCACATCGACACCCTGGCCGGAGGATCGTAGACGAAGATCATCGCCTGTTCCGCGCCGATCTCGCGCACGAACATCAGCCCCTGTTCGCGGGTCTGCGGCGTGTCGGCACGCCAGGCGACGAGCTCGTGACGGCGGGCGCTGCGGGTTTCGATCACGATGGGCTCGCGGGGAAAATCCTTGAGAGGAATCAGGCTGGCGTCGCTGACGTCCGCTCCGGACGGCGCCGAAACAAGCCAGGTGGTCGCGATGATGAGCGCGGCGAGCGAGTAGACGGCGCCCCGCGCCCTCGATCGCGGCCGCGCGCTCACTTGAACTCCACGACGGCGCTTACGTCGAAGCGCGAAACCAGCACCGAACCGTCACCGCCGATCGCGCGGGCTGGTTGCGTGCAGTAGCCGCGTCCCGTCAGGCGAAACCTGTGACCGCCGTCGTCGAGTGGCTGCTGCTTCACGTCGTCCAGCGCACACTTGTCATCACCCTGTGTCGCATAGAAGAGCCCGGCGCCTTCGCGAACAAGAGTCAGGTTGGCGGGGACGTTGCGTGCGCTCGCGCCGGCGCGCAGCGGGCCGATGCCGATCACCACCAGCAGAGGTCCCTGGTCCGGGATTTCACCCTTGTATACGAGGCGCACGCCATCGCCGTCGGGTCGCAGGCCTCCGAGGCACTGCGGAGTCGGGGGTGCCCAGTCGATCTCGGCGTCGATTGCGCCCGACAGGCGCGCCCGCAGGCGGCCCTCGTCGGCCGGCACGCAGAGTGCCTGCTGGGCGGATGGCATTTTGGTCGAGTCGCCGACGGGACGGGTTTCGCCGCCAGCCGCGCCCGACTGGCCCCCTGGGTTGGCGCCGGCTTTCGCCTTCGTGGTAGCCGTGTTGTCGTCGGCGTGGCCGCAGGCGGAGGCGAGCAGTGCGAGCGCGACGGCCGCCAGCGTGTGGCCGGTCAGCCGGGACCTATTCGGTTCCCCGCGAATGTACGAGAAGGTGCTTCGCCAACTGGCCATGCAGGTAACCGATTCCCCGCGCGAGGTGCATCGTGATGGTGAGCAGCAGCAGGCCCAGGATCGAAACCAGCGGCAACAGCGCCGGGTGCAGTGCCTGCATCTGCACGTCGCCGTCGATAGTAATCCAGCCGGCATCGTAAAACAGGACGGCAATCGGTGCGACGATCGTTGCGATCGATAAGACGATGCCCACCACGGCGAACGTGAAATAGAAGATGCCAAGCGGCAGCATCAGCAGGAAGTAGAGCAGCGTGCCCCAGGTGCGCGGGTCCTTGAGCATCTCGAGGATGCGCGCCAGGAACGGCGTTTCGCGGTTCGGATATGGCGGCCGGCGCGGCATGCGCGTGCCCAGCATGGTCTCGACCAGCCGGCCCTCGGCCAGCGCGACGATGCGCGCCGTCCCGACGAACAGCAGGAAGAATGGCACGCCGATGATCAGGATCGCGAGCCCGACGGAGAGCGACAGGCCCGTGGCGGAGAACGTGAAATACACGATGCCCGTGACCAGCGAGAGCAGCATGTAGAGAAGCGACAGGTAGGCGCGCGGATCCGCATAGACGCCGAAGAATCGGCCGAGCGTACTCGAGCGAGGCCGCGGCGGGGGCGTGCGCAGGGCCTTCTGGATCGTGGCCTCGTTGCTGCGATAGGCCTCGGCCACTTCCTCCGGAGCGCCGTAGCTGGAAACGATGCCCGCGAGCATCGTGCCTTCATGCTCGCCGGGCTTCTGCGCGAGTTCCGCTCGCAGGTGTTCCTCTGCGTCGTACAGGGCGTCCTGCACCAGCGCCTTGTCAGCGCCCTTCAGCGCCGAGCGCAGGGCGTCGAGATACTGCTCGACCGTACTCGGTGTGGCGGCCGTCATGGCGTCGTCTCCTCGATGTTGGCGCGGTGCACGATGGAATCCACGAAGCTGCGCGTCTCGGTCCAGGTGGCGCGCCATGCGGCCAGCACATCACGGCCCAGCGGCGTGATGCGATAGTACCTGCGGGGCGGGCCTGAGTAGGACGGTACGACACGGCTCGACAGCAGGCCTGCAGCGCTCATGTTGCGCAGCACCGGGTAGAGCGCGCCCTGCTTGAAGGGGCTCGATGCCTCGGGATCCGCGGCGAGGCGCCGGGCGATTTCGTATCCGTACAGGTTCGAGTCCGCCTCCGACAGCACCGAAAGCAGGACCAGGGAGGTGAGTCCGGCGCTAAGTTCCCGCTGGAACTTGCGGACGATCGGCTCTGCATCGTCGGCAAGCGCCGTATCGGCTGGGTTGGTTGTCACGTCGGTACTCACGGGCAACATTAAGTGGATACTATTAGATATCGAATAGTATTGTTAAGTCAACAGTAGTGTTTTGTTGACGCTAGCAGGGTCCGATGCCGGCGGTCGGGGGAATAGGCCTGAGTGTTGGCCGTAATGCGTCGCGGTCCGTCCGGTCTGTAACATCGGGATATCCATAATGTGCCGGAGTGGACGCCCTGATGAGCAACGAACAGCAGCGACAGTTTGCCCCGCGCCGATACCTGAGCCGGCTCACGCGTGGAACGCTGGCAGTGATCATGGCGGGAGGCCGCGGCGAGCGGCTCAGGCAACTGACCGAGGACCGCTGCAAGCCGGCGACGCCGTTCGGAGGAAAATTCAAGATCATCGACTTCGTGCTGTCGAACTGCGTGAACTCGGGAATTCGCCAGATCTCGGTGCTCACCCAGTACAAGGCCCACTCGCTGATCCAGCATATCCAGGGCGGCTGGGGTTACCTGCGCGGCGAGTTCGGAGAGTTCGTCGAAATCATCCCGGCGCAGCAGCGCCTGGGGCCGGACTGGTACCAGGGCACGGCCGACGCGCTGTGGCAGAACATGGAGATCATCCGTTCGCATCGCCCGCTGCACGTGCTGGTGCTGGCCGGCGACCACATCTACAAGATGGACTACGGTCCGATGATCGGCTTCCACGTGGAAAACGAGGCGGACATCACGGTTGGCGTGGTCGAAGTGCCGCGCGACCGCGCACGCGACTTCGGCGTGCTCACGGTCGATGAGTCGAATCGCGTGGTGCGGTTCCAGGAGAAACCGCTGGACCCGGAGCCGATGCCGGGCAGGCCCGACATCGCGCTAGGCTCGATGGGCATCTACGTCTTCAATCCGAAGCTGCTCGAGCGACTGCTGCGAGCCGATGCGGAGGATCCGGCCTCGGCTCACGACTTCGGTCGCAACATCGTTCCCGACGCGATCGAGAACCTGCGCGTGTATGCCTATCCCTTCGAGGACGTGCGCACCAAGGCCCAGAATTACTGGCGCGACGTCGGCACCGTGGAAGCGTATTACGAGGCGAACATGGAGCTGGTGCGCGTCTCGCCCGAGCTCAATATATATGACGAGCAGTGGCCGATCTGGACCTACCAGGAGCAGTTGCCGCCCGCCAAGTTCGTGTTCGACGAGGACGACCGGCGCGGCGTCGCGATCGACTCCATGGTGTCGGGCGGCTGCATCATCTCGGGATCGAGGGTGTCGAACTCGCTGTTGTGCTCCAACGTGCGCGTGCACGATCGTTCGACCGTCGACCGATCGGTGATCCTGCCGCGGGTCAGGATCGGCGAGAACTGCGTGATCCAGCGCGCCATCATCGACGAAGGCACGCTGGTGCCGGACGGCACGCTAATTGGTGTGGATCCCGTCGCAGATGCGGAACGCTTCCACGTGACGGAGGGCGGCATCGTGCTGGTGACTTCGGCTATGCTGAAGGCTGCGTCGAGACCCGCCTGAGCCGGCGAGGTCGATTGGCGCCGAGGAGACTCCCGATGCCCAGACTTGCCCTGCGAGCGCTGCTGCTCGCCACCTTGTTCGGACTGTCCGCCTGCGCGTCGATGGCGCCGAAGCTCGAGACGCCGACGGTCCAGCTGATGGGCGTTCAGGTCCTGAGCGGCGACATGTTCTCGCAGCGGTTCATCGTGCGCGTCAAGGTCCAGAATCCGAACGACATCCAGGTGCCGGTCGAGGGCATCGAGTTCACCGCGTTCCTGATGGGCGACCGGTTCGGGGAAGGCGAGAGCGATAACCCGTTCGTGCTGCCGGCGATGGGCGAGGCGGAGTTCGACATGTACATCACGACCAACTTCGTCAGCGGTTTCGGCCGGCTGGTGAGCCGCATGGGCGGCCACAAGCTCGAGAACGTCGAGTACGAAATCACCGGCAAGCTGCACCTGCAGAAGGGCCTGCTGCGAACGATCCCGTTCAATCACAAGGGCCTGGTCAACTTCTCGAAGGCGCTGAAGTAGGAGACACAGAGGGGACATTCTCCTTTTTCTTGGAATAGAAAAAGGAGAATGTCCCCTGCCGGCCTTACCGGATCATGATGCGTTCGTAGAGACGCTCGTATTCGGCAGCCTGGCGGTCCCAGGAGAAGTCCTGTCTCATGCCGTTCAGTACCAGCCGCCGCCACAGCGTCGGCTGGCTGTACCAGTCGAGCGCAGTCTCCAGTGCCCAGCGCACCGCGGGCGGGTCGAAGTCGTTGAAGACCACCCCTGTTCCCTGTCCCGTCGCGGGGTCGAAATGCTGCACCGAGTCGGCGAGGCCGCCGGTGCGGCGTACGACCGGGACGGTGCCGTACTTCATGCTGTACATCTGGTTCAGGCCGCAGGGCTCGTACAGGGACGGCATCAGGAACACGTCCGCCGCCGCCTCGATCATGTGTGCGAGTTCCTCGCTGTAACCGCTGTAGAACGTCGCCCGGCCCGGGAATCGCTGCTGCAGTCCGTGCATGAATTCCTCGTAGCGGCGCTCGCCGCTGCCCAGTGCGACGAACCTGACGTCGCGTGACGCGAGCAGGTCGGGCAGCACGTCGAACAGCAGGTCCAGGCCCTTCTGCTGCGTCAGCCGGGTGACCATGCCAACGAGTGGCGTGTCCGGAGCCGCCGGCATGCGCAGCAGGTCGAGCAGGGCGAGCTTGTTCCAGAGCTTGCCGGTGAGGTCCGACGAATCGTAGTTGTGTGGAATGTATCGATCGCCGGCGGGATTCCACTCGTCGTAGTCGACACCGTTCAGGATGCCGGTCACCGGACTCGCCGCGGGCTCGCAGGTCACCGTCGAGTCCGTGCCCGCCCTCGGGCGTGCATATCTCCAAGGCGTAGCTGGGGCTGACGGTGGTCACCGCATCGGCGTGAATGACACCGAGCCGCATCGGGTTGATCAGGCCCGCGCCCAGGTCCGGCTTGTGCAGTGCCTCGATGGCGACGTCAGGACCCAGGTCCACGGCGCGGCCGGCGGAAAATACACCCTGGTAACCGATGTTGTGGATCGTGAAGACGCTACGCGTCGTTCCGAAGATGCGGCGATCCCAGGCGTAGGCCTGCTTGATCAGCAGCGGCGCGAGCGCCGTGTGCCAGTCGTTCGCGTGCACTACCTGTGGCGCGAAGTTCATGCGCTGGCAGCACTCGAGCGCGGCTCGCGTCAGCGCCAGGTAGCGGACATGCTCGTCGGCAGCGTCGGAATAGATGCGCGGACGGTCGAACAACGCGGGACAGTCGACCAGGTACACCCACAGGTCGGTGTCCGGCACCCGCGCGGTCTGCACGTCGTAGAGGAACTCGTGGGGGCCGACTCGAAGCGTGAGCGCGCGAAGGAAGTCGACCGGATGGCGGTCGATGCCAGCGAGCTCCATCTGGCCGTGCAGCGGGACGAACACGCGCAGGTCGTGGCCGCGCCTGGCGAGGTTGCAGGTCAGCGCTGCCGCTACGTCGCCGAGCCCGCCGGTCTTCGCGAACGGCGAATACTCCGCCGAGATGAAACAAAGCCGCATCCGCGCAGTTTGCCACTACCGGCATGGCGGCAGCGATGGGTAGCGACCGAAATCGAAGGTTGAGGCGACCCAAAGCACGATTCGGGTGGCGCGCGCCGCGCCGGTGCTTATGCTGGCAGCCATGAAATCCAGTCATGACACGACGTTTTCCAGCACGACCCCGCTCGACTACCGTCGCATCGAACGCTCCATCCGCTTCATGGACGAACGATTTCGCGAGCAGCCGAGCCTGGAGCAGGTCGCGAAGTCCGCCGGGGTCGCGCCGCACCACTTCGCACGAATGTTCCGGCGCTGGGCCGGCATCTCGCCCAAGCAGTTCATGCAGCGACTCACGTTGCAGGCCGCGCGCAGCGCGCTGGGGCGGGATGAATCGGTGCTGCAGGCGGCACTCGATGCGGGTCTTTCAGGGCCCGGTCGCCTGCACGACCTGTTCGTAACGCTCGAAGCCGTGACACCGGGCGAGTACAAGTCGCGCGGCAGCGGGCTCACCGTTCGGCATGGATCCGCAGCCACGCCATTCGGCCCGGCGACCGTCGCGGTCACCGCACGCGGCATCGGCTTCATCGGCTTCGAGATGCCCGGCGGCGACGTGCCCGGCTGGGATGAGTATCGGCAGTCGTGGCGCGACGCGACGTTCGTGGAAGATGTGTCCGCGGCTGCGGCCGTCGCCGCGCGTATCTGGGGCACCGAGCCGCGCGTGAAAGAGCCATTGAGGCTCTGGGTGCACGGCTCGAACTTCCAGGTCCAGGTCTGGCAGGCGCTGCTGCGCGACGCACGCGATTTGACAGTCGATTATTCCGGCATTGCGGCCGGTATCGGCCGGCCCACTGCCTCGCGCGCGGTGGGCGGCGCGGTGGGAGCGAATCCGGTCGCCTGGCTCATACCCTGTCATCACGTGCTGCGAGCCAGCGGTGCGCTGGGCGGATACCGCTGGGGCGTGGAGCGCAAGCGGACCATGCTCGCGTGGGAACTGTCGCACGCGACATCCGCGGCACGCTGAGCAGGGACGCGGCGCGCGTCGACCGTGCCCGGAGGGCCAGCCTGCCCAGGTCGCGCTGCCGCGACCAGGCTCGAAAAGTCAGCTTCGCTTGTCGTCGTCGTCGCGGTTCTTGTCGCGCTTCGGCAGGATCGCGCCGAGCATGGTCTCCTGCACCTTTGAGAGCGTCTCGAGGTTCTGCCGCGTTATATCTGCAACCGTCGATATCGGCGTGCTCGCGACGATCCTGGAGATCTGGGCCTGCAGTGCCTCCTGCTGGTTCAGGAAAGCCTCGACACTCTTTTCCAGGAAGCCGGCGAGGAATCCCTGCATGGCATTGCCGTAGAAGCGGATGATCGCCTCGAGCACCTTGGTGCTCAGGATCGGCCGCCCGAACTGTTCCTGTTCCGCGATCACCTGCAGCAGGATGTGGCGGGTGATGTCATGGCCGGTCTTGTCCTCGACGACCTTCAGCTTCTCGCCCTTGACGATCAGCATGCGGATGTCTTCGAGCGTGATGTGGCGGCTCTGCGAGGCGTCGTAGAGACGACGGTTCGCGTATTTCTTGATCAGGCGTTCCTGGCTCATCTGCAGAGTCTACCCCGGGAATGTTGCAGCGCAGGAGATGCCGCGCTGTTCAAGTCAACGATTCTAGGCACCGGTCCGTTGCGTCGCAACAAGCGGTGGCGGTCCCCGGGTGGTGCGGGCCGCTGCGGTCGGAATAGACTCACGTCCCAGGCCCGGATCCGGAGCTCGCCATGTCGCAGAAGCAATTGTTCGATGAACTGTCACGGCGCATCGGCGATGAAGTTCACGTGAGCGACTGGTTCGAGATTACGCAGGACCGGATCAATGCGTTTGCCGACGCCACCGGCGACCACCAGTGGATCCACGTGGACGTGGCCCGCGCCGAACGCGATTCGCCGTGGAAATCCGCGATCGCGCACGGCTACCTGACCCTGTCGCTGTATCCGATGCTGCGCGGCCTCGTTGCCAGCGACCAGCCACCGTATCCGGGTGTGAAACAGGCCATCAACTACGGCCTCGACAGGTTGAGGTTCCCGAGCGCGGTCAGGGTGGGCAGCCGCATCCGCGCACATTGCACGCTGCTCGCGGTCGAGGAGGTTGCCGGCGGGTTACAGGTCAAGGAGCAGTACACGGTGGAGATCGACGGCGAGTCGAAGCCCGCCTGTGTCGCCGAGGCAATCATGCGGCTGTACTTTGCCTGATGCCGCGCGGCCCGGCCCGACACTGCGCGAGCTGGAATATCCTGATTCCCTCGCGGCATGAGCACGACGTGGCAACGCGGCCTATAGTCGCAAGCACGACTGGCCCGACGCACGACCAAGCCCTTCCGGGCGGGAGAATCGAGCAATGATCTACGACAGCATCCTGCAGACAATCGGACGCACGCCCATCGTGCGCGTCAACCACCTGGCGCCCGCGCACGTCACGATGTACGTGAAGTGCGAGTTCTTCAATCCGCTCTCGTCGGTGAAGGATCGCCTCGCCATCGCCATCATCGAGGACGCCGAGCGCCGCGGAGCACTGAAGCCCGGCCAGACCGTGGTCGAGGCCACCTCCGGCAACACCGGCATCGCGCTTGCGATGGTGTGCGCGGCCAAGGGATATCCGTTCGTCGCGGTGATTGCGGAATCTTTTTCGATCGAGCGGCGCAAGATCATGCGCATGCTCGGTGCAAAGGTGATCCTGACGCCCGCCGCCGAACGCGGCACCGGCATGGTGCGCAAGGCGGCGGAACTGGCGAAGAAGCACGGCTG
Source organism: uncultured Gammaproteobacteria bacterium (assembly GCA_963732375.1). Taxonomy (GTDB): domain Bacteria; phylum Pseudomonadota; class Gammaproteobacteria; order Steroidobacterales; family Steroidobacteraceae; genus RPQJ01. Next base: position 240,892 of record CAVSZE010000003.1, on the reverse strand, counting down.
GTTCCTGGCCAATCAGTTCGAGAATCCGGCCAACCCGGCCTATCACCGGCAGACCACGGGGCCCGAGATCCTGGGCGATTTCGCGGGCCGCAGGCTCGACTTCTTCGTCACCGGCTGGGGTACAGGTGGAACGCTGACCGGCGCCGGCGAGATGATTCGACTTGCCCGGCCCGAGGTGCGCGTGATTGCGACGGAGCCTGCAGGCGCCTCGCTGCTTGCGGGCGCTGAATGGAAACCGCACAAGATCCAGGGCTGGACGCCCGACTTCGTGCCGGCAGTGCTCAATCGCTCGGTGCCGCACGAAATCGTCCCGGTCACGGACGAGGAATCGATCGCAGCTGCCCGGTCGCTTGCGAGCCGGGAGGGCATCTTCTGCGGCATCTCCTCCGGGGGCAGTTTCGCCGCGGCGCTGAAGGTCGCGGAAAAAGCCTCAAAGGGCTCGGTAATACTTGCGATGTTGCCGGATACCGCTGAGCGATACCTCTCGACGCCGCTGTTCGAGGGGATTGCCGAGGGTTCGGATCCGGAGCCCTGAAGCCCGGGCCGCGCTCGTTTCACGCGGCGAACGATGGGATAATTCGCGGCCACTTCCGGCTAATCCGGGTTCGGAGCCTGCGTTCAATCCCATGCCTGAATCCCTCAAGAAGGCGCTGCTGGGCGCCGTCGTCGGCGCGCTGGTCGTCGGTTTCGCCTGGCACATACATAACGAGCGGCTGAAGCGCGCGCCGGAAGCGTCCGGCCCTGCGCCAGCCGCTGCACCGGGCGCGGCTGGCGGCGCGGGAGGCGCGCCCTCGGCCGGCGGAGCTCCCATGAGCCAGATGGCGGTGCGCGTGATCGTCGCGCCGGTGCGCAGTGAACGCCTGACCACCGAGATAGAGGCACTCGGCACGGCGCACGCCAACGAGTCGATCGACGTCACTGCCAAGGTGTCGAACCTGGTGACCGCCGTGCGTTTCACGGAGGGGCAGCAGGTTCGCAGCGGGGACCTGTTGGTCGAACTCGACGGTTCCCAGGCCCGGGCGGAGCTGGCGATTGCGGAGGCAGCCGTCAGCGAAAGCCGCAGCCAATACAAGCGCAGCCGCGAGCTCTACACGACCAAGGCCCTGTCCGAGGCGCAACTCGACCAGATCGAGGCCACGCTCAAGGCGAACGAAGCGCGCGTCGCGGTGGCACAGGCCAGGCTAGGCGACACGCTGGTCCGCGCGCCGTTCGCGGGGCGCGTCGGACTGCGCCGCGTCAGTCTCGGCAGCCTGGTCAATCCGGGCACGGTCATCACGACGCTGGACGACACGGCCACCATCAAGCTCGACTTCACGGTGCCGGAGACCTACCTTTCCGCGCTCGCTCCCGGGCTCCCGATCACGGCCGTCAGCATCGCCTATCCGGGCAGGATCTTCGAGGGCAAGGTGTCGAGTGTCGATTCGCGCGTGGACCCGAGCACGCGCTCGGTGATCGTGCGCGCGCTGGTACCCAATCCGGACAGCCTTCTCAAGCCCGGCATGTTCCTGAACGTACGACTCTCGCGCGGCGCCGCCGATGCACTGCTGGTGCCTGAGCAGGCGCTGGTGCCCGAGCAGGGCGACGTGTTCGTGTTCGTGCTCGAGGGGGACGCCGTCGCGAAGCGATTGATACGCACCGGCCAGCGCCGCGTCGGCAATGTGCAGGTGGTGCAGGGACTCGTCGCCGGCGACCAGGTCGTGACGGAAGGGACGCAGAAACTCCGTGACGGCTCGCGGGTGACAGTCGTCGACGCTGCTGCGGATGCGGGAGCGTCGGGCAACGCGGTGACGCAATGAAGCTGTCGGAGATCTCGGTCAAGCGGCCGGTGTTCGCGACCGTCATCAGCCTGATGCTGGTGATTCTCGGCCTGCTCGCCGCTTCGCGGTTGCCAATCCGCGAACTGCCGAACGTCGACTCGCCCGTGGTGTCGATCGACACTACCTACCGCGGCGCGTCTGCCGACGTGGTCGAGAACAAGATCACGCAGGTCATCGAGGACCGCGTTGCCGGGCTCGAGGGCGTGACCAAGATCACTTCGGAGAGTGTCGACGGGCGTTCGAGCATCGACCTCGAGTTTGACCCGAACAGGCCGGTGGACGAGGCAGCGAACGACGTCCGCGACCGCGTGGCACGGGTCGCGGACCAGCTGCCGGAGGAGGCCGACCCGCCGGACATCGGCAAGGTCGATTCCAATGCCGCGCCGATCATGTACGTGAACCTGTCGAGCGACACGATGAGTGTGCTCGAGCTCACCGACTACGCGGACCGGGTGCTTTCGGAGCGCCTCGGCGTGGTGCCGGGGGTGGCCCGCGTCAGGCTGAGCGGGGCGCGGCGCTACGCGATGCGAGTGTGGATCGACCGGGAGGCCCTGGCCGCCCGGCAGCTCACGGTGATCGACATCGAGAACGCGCTCAGGCGCGAGAACGTGCAATTGCCGGCCGGTCGCATCGAGTCGTCGCAGCGGGAACTCACGCTGCGCACCGAGACCGGGCTCGACACCGCGCAGGATTTTCGCCAGCTCACCATCGGCCGCGGGCCGGACGGATACCAGGTTCGCCTTGGCGAGGTCGCCGACGTGCGCCTGGCGGCCGAGAACGAGCGGACGGTGTCGCGATCCAACGGCGTGCCGGGAATCAGCCTGGGTATCGAGCAGGTATCGAAGGCCAACACACTTGAGGTCGCACACGGGGTACGCGCGGAACTGGACCGTCTCCGCCCGGAGCTTCCGCCGGGCACGGTGCTCGAGATCAACCTTGACCGGTCCACGTTCATCGAGGAGTCGATGCACGAGGTGGTGATCGCGCTCGGCATAGCGCTGTCGCTGGTGCTTGCGGTGATTTACCTTTTCCTCGGCAACCTGCGGGCGATGCTGATACCCGCGGTGACGATACCGGTCTCGATCATCGCCGCGTTCATCGTGATGGCCGCGATGGGATTCTCGATCAACATCCTGACGCTGCTGGGCCTGGTGCTGGCGATCGGCCTGGTGGTGGACGATTCGATCATCGTGCTGGAGAACATCTACCGGCGCGTCGAAGGAGGGGAGGCGCCATTGCTGGCGTCCGTGGAAGGCAGCCGCGAGATCGGTTTCGCGGTGATCGCGACCACTCTGGTGCTGATGGCGGTTTTCGTGCCGATTTCGTTCCTGCAGGGCAACGTCGGCCAGCTGTTCCGGGAGTTCGGCTTCACGATCGCGGCCGCGGTGGCTTTTTCGTCGCTGGTGGCGCTTTCGCTAACGCCGATGCTCGCCTCGAAGCTGTTGAGCAGCGGGGCCAGGCATTCGCGGTTCGCGGACTGGGTGGACGGGTTCTTCCGCCGCCTGGCCGCGCGCTACGAGGCGACGTTGCGGCGGCTGATGCAGCGACCGTGGTTGGTGGTCGCCGCGATGCTGGTGGCGGTCGGCCTCGCGGCGATGCTGTTCCGCTCGATCCCGAGCGAGCTCACGCCGCCCGAGGATCGCGGCATGATCTACTACGTGCTCACCGCACCGGAGGGATCGTCACTCGAGTACATGGACCGCCACGCCAGGGAGTCGGAGGACATCGTTGCGCGCGAGCGCGAGACTGGTGAAGTAGTCCGCGGCCTGTTGCGCATCCCGGGCGGCTTCGGCGGCGCGGCCGACATCAACCAGGCGCGCGGTTTTCTGCTGCTCGCCCCCTGGGGCGAGCGTGAGCGCGGCGCGGAGGAGATCGCGCAGTCGTTGCGAACGCAGCTGAACCAGATCCCCGGTGTCCGCTCGAACGTGGGCGTGTACGGCGGCTGGACCCGGGGCGGCGGCGGGTCGCCGGTGCAGGTTGTGCTGGGCGGCACCGACTACGCGGAGCTGGTGCAGTGGCGCGACAAGCTGATGCAGCGCATGGCGGACAACCCGGGGCTCGACAACGTCCAGTCGAACTACGAGGAGCGCAAGCCCGAACTGCGCGTCGCCGTGGACCGTGATCGCGCCGCCGACCTCGGCATCTCGCTGCAGACCGTCGGCCGGACACTAGAGACGGTGCTCGGCTCGCGCATCGTCACCACCTACATCGACCGCGACCGCGAGTACAACGTGATCCTGCAGGGCCGCGCCGAAGACCGGTCCACGCCCACGGATCTCGACAACCTTTACGTCCGCTCCGATCGTACCGGCGCACTGATTCCGATGTCGAACCTGGTCCAGCTGACCGAGACGGCCGGGCCGATGCGCTTGAACCGCTTCGACCGGCTGCGGGCCATCACCGTGAGCGCCTCGCTCGCGCCCGGCTACACGCTCGGCGAGGCACTCGCGTATGTCGAGAAAGTGGTGCACGACGAGCTGCCGGGTTCGGTGCGCCTCGAATACGACGGCCAGTCGCGTGAATTCAAGGAATCCGGCGGCCAGCTGTATGTGATGTTCCTGCTCGCGATGCTGGTCGTGTTCCTGGTGCTCGCGGCGCAGTTCGAGAGTTTCCTTCACCCATTCGTGATCATGACGACGGTGCCGCTGGCCGTGGTCGGGGCGCTGGTCGGCCTGTGGATGTACGGGGTGTCCATCAACGTCTTCAGCCAGATCGCGTCGATCATGCTGGTGGGCCTCGCGGCCAAGAACGGCATCCTGATCGTCGAGTTCGCAAACCAGCTTCGCGACCGCGGAGCCGAGTTCCGGGAGGCGGTAATCGGAGCCGCGGCGATCCGCCTGCGCCCGGTGCTGATGACCAGCTTCTGCACGGCGTTCGGCGCGTTGCCGCTGCTGCTCGCGACCGGCGCCGGCGCTGAATCGCGGCAGGCAATCGGCGTGGTGGTTTTCTACGGCGTGGTCATTTCGGTGTTCCTGACGCTGGTCGTCGTGCCGGCCGTCTACGTGATCGTGGCGCGCAACACCCGATCGCCCCAGGCCATATCGAAGATGATCGACAAGCTGCGAGTCGCGGTGGTTGCCAAGGACGCCGAGCGTCCCGCGGCTGATTCGTGACCTGATCACGTCTCGAGACTAGTATTGTAAGCATTTGACATAACAGTAAAAAAGGTCACCTGCTGACTGATGGCAGGCGTCTATGTCTGGCCCGCTTGCTAGAATCCCGGGGCCCGGAGCGGCTTCTGGGCGGGTTTCGACCATGGCATCCACTCCATACCAGCAGCTCGAGCAGGAGTTCCGTCGGCTTCACGCGATTCGTGGGGCCGCGAGCCTGTTGCGCTGGGATGCTGCGGTCATGATGCCGCGTGGCAGCGCCGACGTGCGGGGCGAGCAACTCGCCGCGCTCGACTCCGAGTGCCACGTGCTGCTGACTACGCCGAAGCTGTCGCGGCTCATCGAGCGGTCGCAGGCGATGGAATCGCAGCTCGAGGAATGGCAGCTGGCGAATCTCCGCGAAATGCGGCGCGAGCGCGATCATGCGATCGCCACGCCGCTTTCGCTCGTGACACGGCTGGCTCGCGCGACCGCCATCGCCGAGGTTCGCTGGCTGGAGGCCAAGCAGGAGAGCAACTTCGCGCTGTTCGCGCCGCACCTGGAGGAGGTCGTGGCGCTCACGCGCGACAAGGCCCAGGTGTTGTCGCAGGCGCTCGGCCTCGCACCGTACGACTCGCTGATCGACGGGTTCAGTCCGGGCTTCCTCGGCGCCGAAATCGACCAGCTGTTTGGTGCCGTCTCGCGACGCCTGCCGACCCTGATTCGCGAGGCCATCGAGTTGCAGGTCGCGCGTGCGCCGCTCCCCCTGCTTGGCAAGGTGAGCGTCGCGAAGCAGCGTTCGCTTGCGGTCGAGGTGATGCGTGCGCTCGGCTTTCCGTTCGACCGCGGCCGCCTGGACGAGAGCGACCACCCGTCCACCGAAGGCGTCTGGGGCGACATGCGCGTTACCACGCGCTTCGACCTCAAGGATCCATTCTCCGGGCTCATGGGCGTGCTGCACGAAACCGGCCAGGCCATGTACGACTTCGGCCTGCCCGTGGCGTGGCGCGACCAGCCGGTCGGCCGAGACCGCGGCATGGCGCTGGAGGAAAGCCAGTCGCTGCTGCTCGAGGTGTTCCTCGGGCGCAGTCGCCCGTTTCTCACCTGGCTGCGCGCGTTGCTGGAGAAGCATTACGGCGCGACCGGACCCGAGTGGGAGGTCGAGAACCTCTACCAGACGCTGATTCGCGTACGGCGCGGGGCTATCCGTTCGGAAGCAGACGAGCTGACCTATCCGGTGCACATCATGCTGCGCTATGAGCTCGAGAAGCGCATCTTCGATGGCAGCCTGCCGGTGCGCGACCTGCCGGACGCCTGGCGAGACGGCTTCGAGCAGCGCCTGGGCCTGCGGCCGTCGAACGATGCCGAGGGTTGCCTGCAGGACGTGCACTGGGCCATAGGATCGTTTGGTTACGTGCCTTCCTATGTGGTCGGCGGACTCATCGCTGCGCAGCTGCACGAGACGCTGCGTCGTGACCATGCCGACCTGGATCGCGAAATCGAGGCGGGCCGCTTCGGCGTACTGTTCGAGTGGCTGCGCGCGAATGTGCACGGCGTCGGCGCAAGCCTGAGCGCGCAACAATTGATCAGGAACGCGACCGGCAAGCCGCTCACCGCGGCGCCGTGGCTGCGGTACGCCGAGGCAAAGTACCTCGAGGCGAGTGAATAGCCGATAGTCGCCGGCCATCAGGCACAATCCGCTTCCGCTTATCCGTTTCCGCCAGCCGACGTACACGAGTCGATTTCTCCGATGGCCGCAGTCCTCGAACGCACCTCGAATAATTTCCGCCGACTGCAGGCCAGGCTGCGGGGGCAGGTCGGCAAGGCGATCGGCGACTACTCGATGATTGCCGAGGGAGACCGGGTGATGGTCTGCCTCTCCGGTGGCAAGGATTCGTACACGCTGCTCGACATGCTGCTTTCGCTGCAGCGCAAGGCGCCGGTGCGATTCGAGCTCATCGCCGTCAATCTCGACCAGAAGCAACCCGGCTTCCCGGCCCAGGTGCTACCTGAGTACCTGCGCTCGATCGGCGTCCCGTTCGAGATCCTCGAGCAGGACACCTACAGCGTGGTCAAACGCGTGATAGCGGAAGGCAGGACCATGTGCGGCCTGTGTTCGCGCCTGAGACGCGGGCGACTCTATCGCTACGCGGCCGAAAACGGCATCACGAAGATTGCGCTCGGGCACCACCGGGACGACATCGTCGAGACGATGTTCCTGAACATGTTCTTCGGCGGCAAGCTGAAGGGCATGCCGCCCAAGCTGCTCTCCGAAGACGGCCGCCACATCGTGGTGCGCCCGCTCGCGTACGTGCCGGAGCGCGAGATCGAGCGTTACGCGGCTGCTCGGCGCTTCCCGATCATTCCCTGCAAGCTGTGCGGCTCGCAGGAGAGCCTGCAGCGCGTGGCGGTGAAACGGATGCTGGTGGAATGGGAGCGCGAGTTCCCGGGCCGGACCGAGACGATATTCTCGGCGATGCGGGATGTCGCCGCGTCGCACCTCGCCGACCCGACGTTGTTCGACTTCGCGGCGCTAGAAGCGCGGCGAGCGGCAGGTGGTACGACGCAGGAGAGCGACGCCGAGCCTTGGGACGAGAGCTAGGTCCTGTGCCCGGTACGCATCGGGGCGGGCGTCGCGCGGCAGGGACGCCGCGCGCGAGCCTCCAGGGATGGATTTACGGCGTCCTGCCCCGATGCGTACCGGGCACAGGACCTTGCACCAGGTAGTCAGCGTTTGGCCGTCTCCCGCGCCCGGCTGTGCCAGTACCCGTAGCCGAAATAGACCGCGGCGCCGACCAGCGACCAGACCAGCAGCCGGATCCAGGTATCGCGCGGCAGGAACCACGTGAGTCCGAGACAGACGATCACACCGGCCGTGCAGGTAACCGACGCCATCGGCACGCGGAATGCCCGCGGCGCGTCCGGCATCGTGCGACGCAGCACCAGCACCCCGATGCAGATCGCCGTGAACGCGAGCAGGATCCCGATGGACACCAGTTCGCCGAGCACGTCGATAGGGAATATGCCGGCGAAGAACGCGGCGAGCACGCCGGTGATGATGGTTGCGATCGAAGGCGTGTGGTACTTCGGGTGCACCTTCTGCATCTGCGGCGGCAGCAGCCCGTCGCGCGCCATCGCCATGAAGATGCGCGGTTGCCCGAGGATGGACATGAGGATCACCGAGGTCATGCCGATGATCGCTCCGAGCTTGACCGGCAGGCCGAGCCACTTCAGGGCCGGGTGTGCATCGAGCGCCACGGCGACCGGAGCCGCGACGTCGAGTTGCCGGTAATCGACCATGCCGGTCATGACAGCGCCCATGGCGATATACAGCACGGTCGAGATCAACAGCGCCCCGATGATGCCGGCCGGCACGTCCTTCTGCGGGTTGCGTGCCTCCTGCGCTGTCGTGGCCGCCGTGTCGAAGCCTATGTAGGCGAAGTAGATGATCGCCGCGCCCTGCATGACACCGCTGAACCCGAAGTGGCCGAACTCGCCGTTGTTTTCCGGCAGATACGGATGCCAGAGCGAGGTATCGATGTAGGACACGCCGACGACGATGAACAGCACGATGATCGCGACCTTGATGACGACCATCAGGTTGTTCAGGCTCGCCGACTGGCGAATGCCGATGTAGCAGAGCCAGGTGAGTGCCGCGACGATCAGCACGGCCGGCAGGTTGATGATGGCGCCGGTGGCCATCAGCGAGTGTTCCGCGGTCTTGCCCACCGGGGCGTTCACCAGCGCCGGTGGCAGGTGCACCCCGAATTCCTCGAGCAGGTTTATCACGTAGCCGGACCAGCCGACCGCGACCGTGGCCGCCGACATCATGTATTCGAGCGCGAGGTTCCAGCCGACGAACCATGCCACGCCTTCGCCGAGCGTGGCGTAGGTGTAGCTGTAGGCACTGCCAGCCACCGGGATCAGCGACGCGAGTTCCGCGTAGCAGATCGCTGCAAGTCCGCAACCGACCGCCGCGACCAGGAAGGCGAGGGTGACGGCGGGTCCGGTGTGGTTCGCTGCGACGGTGCCCGAGAGCACGAAGACGCCGCTGCCAATCATGGAGCCGAGCCCGATTGCAGTCAGCGTCCGGGCCGTCAGCACGCGGGCCAGTCGCGGACCCTCCTCGACTTCCTGCATGATCCGCGCTACCGGCTTGCGGGCCGCGAGTTGTTTGAGCACCTTCGAATACCCCCCTGGATCAGCTTTCGCCGCAAGTCTCTCACAGCGACGCAACGGCCGGCAGCCTTCGTTTCCACTGCCGTATCATTCGCATCATGATCGGACCTGCCGACCAACCTGACCACCACGAATCGGTGTTGCCGATCCCGGAGACCTACTGGGTCGTCCCGGGGAGGGTGCTGGTAGGCGAGTACCCCGGGTCGGCGTCGCGGGCGGCAGCCATGGACCGACTGCGCCGGTTCCTCGGCGCCGGCGTGACCGCATTCGTGGACCTCACCGAGCCGGGGGAACTCAAGTCCTACGAGCCATTGCTGCCGATGCAGGCGCCGGACGGACGCAGGATCGAGTACCTGCGCGAGCCGATCCCCGACCATGGTGTCCCGCCGAACCGCGAGGCGATGAGGCAGATCATCGCCACCGTGGACGGCGCTCTCGAGGCTGGCCACGTCGTGTACATACACTGCCGCGCGGGTCTCGGGCGCAGCGCGACGGTCGCGGGGTGCTGGCTTGCCGAGCACGGTGATCCCGCAACCGATCCTCTCGAGCAGCTGCAGCGGTGCTGGCTGCAGTCCGCGAAGTCGTGGACGTGGCCGACGGTTCCGGAGACGACGGAGCAGGCGACGTTCGTGCGGGAATGGCGATCGCGGAAGCCCGACGCCTGGCACGCGCGAACCGTGGCGGGCGACACTGCCGACCGGGTGCGCGGCGCGCTACTAGGGCTTGCGGCCGGCGACGCGGCCGGATTCGCGCACCAGTGCGGCCGGCCTGACGAAGGCCAGTGGACCCAGCACACGGCACTCACGCTCTGCCTGGCCGAGAGCCTGCTCGCGCACGGCGGCCCGGACCCGCGCGACCAGATCGAGCGCTACGTCAGCTGGCAGCGCGACGGGCATCTTTCAGCTACGGGTCTTCCGTCAACGCCTACGCCCGATGTCGCGAAGGCGCTCGCAAACTACAAGTGGCGAGGGCAGCGAATGGCTGGCCGGCACGACCCGCGGGACCGGAGCACGGCCAGCCTGCCGCGAGTGCTTTCGGCCGTCGCGTGGGCCGCTGCGGAGCCTGCTGCGGCAGTTCATCTCGCTGGCGAGTGCGCCAGGACGACTCACCAGTCGCCGTTCGTGGTCGATGCCTGCCGGTTCTTCGGCGCCATGCTCACTGGTGCCTTGCACGGCGCCGCGCCTGCCGAATTCTGCAAGGGCTTGTACGAGCCGGTCGCGGGGCTGTGGTCCGCGAAGCCGTTGAAGCCCTCGGTCGCCGCTGCGTTTCGCGGGACCGGCAGGCGACGGTCCGATTCCGTCGCAGCGAGCGCGGGGCCCGCGGACGCGGTCCAGGCGGTCGTGCGGGCCAGGTCGGCCCTGTCGGACGACTTCGAGCAGACGGTGCGCAATGCCTGCGGTAACGCGACCGAGCCGGCGCTCGAGGCGGCGCTTGCTGGCGCGCTGGCCGGTGCCGTGTTCGGCGCAGGCTCCATTCCGGCCGGGCAGTTGTCGCGGCTCGCGAGGCTCGACCTGCTCGAGTCGTTCGCATCGCGCCTTGCGCAGGCGGCCGCCGCGCCGAAGGTCGCCGGGAGCCGGACGTGACGGCAAGACAGGGTGGTGCGACGCCGGCGACCGGCACCAGCAGGGTTGCCACGACGGCGCGACGCGAACCCGCCTGGACCCGTCTCGACGACGAAGCGCTGCTCGACAAGCGCTTCTGCGACCTGAGGCTCAAGCTCTCCGGTACCTGGCTGGAGGACGGGATTCGCCGCCTTTACGGTGAACTCGAGGCCAAGGGAATCGGATTCCGACCGCATTTCTGGTTGTCGGAGGAGTGGTTTTCGCCGGACGGCGTGCCCGGGGTCGCGATCCCGTTCTATCTTGCGCACCCACGCCTTATGCGGCTCGAGCGTCGTTTCATGCACGAGGTCGAGGGTGGAAACGAAAAGTGGTTGATGCGCATCCTGCGCCACGAGGCGGGCCACGCGATTGACACCGCCTACGGGCTGCGCAGGCGCAAGGCGTGGCGGGAGACATTCGGCAAGGCGTCGCGGCGTTATCCGAACCGTTATTTCCCGCGACCGGCCAGCCGGAAATTCGTGCTGCACCTCGGTCACTGGTATGCGCAGAGCCATCCGACCGAGGACTTCGCCGAGACTTTCGCGGTCTGGCTGCCGAGGCGTGCACGCTGGCGCAGCCGGTACCAGGGATGGCCCGCGCTTGCCAAGCTCGAGTTCGTCGACGAGACGATGCGCACGCTCGAAGGACGCCGCGCCGTACGCCTGGACCGCGGCACTGTCGAGCCCCTTACGGAGAACCTGCGCACGCTGCGCGAGCATTACCGTCGCAAGCAGGTGCGATACGAGGTCGACACCACGCGCTCCTACGACCAGCGGCTCCTTAAGGTGTTTGCCTCTGCGGACGAGAGGCCGGACGGAATGCCCGCCAGTCGCTTCCTGAGGGAAATCAAGCCGCGGCTGCGGCGCCAGCTGGTGAGCAGCGCCCGCATGCATCCATACATGGTGAGCCACGTGCTGCGCACCGCGACGCTGCGTGCCCGGCTGCTTGACCTGAGGTTGAAAGGCAGCCGCGCCGATGCAAGACGTGACTCGCTGGACATGCTCGAGCGCATCATGCTGGAAATGCTGCTGCGGGACCGGGAGAATTTCGCCTTATGAAGCGCCTACGCGTCCTGCTGCTGGTGCATGAAACGCTGGTCCCGCCCGATGACTCGAGCGGATTCACCGAGCAGCAGATTGACGACTGGCGGACCGAGTACGACGTGATGTCGTCGCTGCGCGCGATGGGTCACGAAGTCCAGGTGCTGGGGATGGGCGACAACCTGGCCGACCTGCGCAACGCCATTGCGGACTGGAAGCCGCACATCACGTTCAACCTGCTCGAGGAATTCCAGGGCATCGTCACGCACGACCAGTACGTGGTGGCGTTCCTGGAGCTGATGAAGATGCCCTACACGGGCTGCAATCCACGCGGGATGATGATCTCGCGCGACAAGGTCCTTTCGAAGCAGATCCTGTCCTACCACCGCATCCCGACGGCGCGCTACGCACTGCTGCCGCGCAACAGGCGTTATCGGGAGCCGCGGCGCCTCGCGTTTCCGCTGTTCGTGAAGTCGGCGACCGAGGATGCATCGCTAGGCATCGCGCAGGCGTCGATCGTGTACGACGCCCAGAAGCTCCGTGAGCGGGTCGAGTTCATCCACGAGCAGACCCGGTCCGACGCGCTGGTCGAGGAGTACATCGAGGGCAGGGAGATCTACGTGGGCGTGCTCGGCAACGATCGGCTGACGACTTTTCCGCTGTGGGAACTCAATTTCGGCACGCTGCCGGGTGTGATGGCGGGTATCGCGACCCGCAAGGTGAAGTGGGACCGGAAATACCAGCTGAAGCACGGGATCGACACCGGTCCTGCGCGGGACCTGCCCGCCGGGACTGAACAGCGTGTCGCGCAGCTCGTGCGGCGCATCTACCGCGCGCTGTGCATGAGCGGCTACGCGCGCATCGACCTGCGGATGAAGCCCGACGGCAGCGTGTACGTGCTGGAGTCGAACGCCAATCCCAACCTTGCGCAAACCGAAGATTTCGCAACCTCCGCGCTGGCGGCGAGCGTCGGCTACGACGACCTGCTGGAGCGGATCATGAAACTGGGCACCGGTTACGAGGCGGCCTGGCGGCAGGGGTAGCAGGAGCCCATTGCGCGGCGCGGCGGCCTGCCGCTAGGCTGCGCGTATCGAATCATCCCGGGTGTCCGTTCATGTTGTTCAGGGGCAGGGTGCGTTGGCAGGCCTGGGCGGCACTTTGCGCCTGCATTGTCGCGTTCGCGGTGCCCGGCCTGGCCGACGCCGCTGGACCCGCAAGGGCGAACCCGATCACCGCCCCGGCAGCGCGTCAAGGCGATACAGCGGCGAAGGGCGCGACTGAATCGGCGGTCCTGAAGGTCGCGAATCGCCCGGTATCGATCATGCGGGCCGAGGTGCTCGGCGCGTCTCCAGCGGAACGCGCCGAAGCCGCTGCCGATCGCATAGAGGAGATTGTCAGGCACGGAGGGCCGCTGCGGGTCACGACCCGCCCGAGCCCGGACGGCGTGTTCATCCTGGTGGACGGAAAGGTCGCGTTCCGTGTCCTGAACGAGGACGTGGATTCCGAGGCCGGCGAGACCGTGGGGGTCTCCGGGGCCGACGCGGCGGAGAAGCTGCGCGAGGCGCTCGCAGAGATCCGCGAGTCGGAAGACGCGCGCGGGCTCATCAAGGCAGCCGGCTACGCGCTGCTGGCGACCGTGTTGTTCCTGGCAATGTGCTGGATCCTGTACCGGTTGTACGGATGGCTCGCCCGGCACACGAAGGACTTGGTTCACCGGCACATGGCCCGCGTGCTGCCGACATGGACCAGCGAAGTGGTGGGCGAGGCGGCGCTCGCGGGACTGTTCACGCTTCCCGTGAAACTGCTCATGACGCTGGCGGCCGTGCTGTTGTCGTATGAGTGGGCCACCTTCGTGCTGCAGCGATTCCCGTACACGCGCCCGATGGGCGAGTCGCTGCGAGACAACCTGATCTCCGCGCTGGGCCGATTCGGGGAATCCGTGCTCGAGACCGTCCCGGACCTGCTGTTCGTGGTGTTGATCTTCCTGCTGGCGCGGATCGCCGTGCGCACCGTGCGCGCATTCTTCAATGGCGTCGAGCGCGGACACATCCGCGTTGCCGCGATCGACGAGACCACGGCCCGGCCGACTGGCAAGCTGGTCACGACGGGAATCTGGCTGCTGGCGATGGTCGCCGCCTACCCCTACATTCCGGGCAGCAGCAGCGAGGCGTTCAAGGGTATCGGCGTGTTCGTCGGCCTGATGATGTCCATCGGCGCGTCGGGTGTCGTGAGCCAGCTCGTGAGCGGCCTGATGCTGATGTACACACGGGCGCTCAAGCCTGGCGAATTCGTGCAGATCGGCGAAACCGAGGGCACTGTGAAGATGGTCGGCTTCATCGCTACCCGCATCGAGACGCTGCGCCACGAGGAAGTCAATGTCCCGAACTCCGTGATTGCGACCAGCGTGACGCGAAACTTCTCGCGGCTGGCCACACAGGGCGGGGTGTGGATCCCCACCAAGGTGACGATCGGCTACGATACGCCCTGGCGTCAGGTAGAGGCCATGTTGAAGCTGGCAGCGGAGCGCACCGACGGCATCGCGAAAGAACCCGCCCCCCGAGTGCTGCAGACCGCGCTGCTGGATTACTACGTCGAGTACACGCTGGTGGTCAACGTGTCCACGCCGTCAGAGAAATTGCTCACGATGAACCAGCTGCACGGCAACATCCAGGATGAGTTCAACGAGCACGGCGTGCAGATCATGTCGCCAAATTACCGCAGCGACCCAGAGACGCCGAAGATCGTGCCGAAGGAGAAGTGGTTCGAGCCGCCCGCCGTGCGCTGACGGCACGCGCCACCGACGCCTCAGAGCGTGTGGCCGATGTGCTGGAAATGCGTTCGCTCGAAAGCGGTCTGGCAGTCGAAGCATCTCGTCGCGAACGGCGTCGCCTGCAGGCGGTGGAACTCGATGGGCCGCCCGCATTCCTCGCATTCCCCGTAACCGCCCTCCGCCATGCGGCGTTGCGCCGCTTCCACGGCCCGCAGTTCCTCGAGATCGCGGTCTATTTCCGCGAGGTTCACGTCGACAATCAGGTCCGCGAATGATTCGTCCTCGAGGTCGTGGACCTCGTTTGCGATCTGCGCGTACTGCTCCGAGTCGCTTTTTCGAAGCGTCTGCCGGATTTCCCCGCGGAGCCTGCCTGCGCGATCGCGCATCGTGGCCTTGAGTTCCGCCAACTGTGCTGTGTCGAGGTGCTGGCTCATGTCACTACTCCCGCGAGGCGGCCGGCGAGGCCGGCGACGGCTGGCGCCAGCCGAGCATTGCCTGTCCCGGCGATTTCACCAATAGGGAATTACGCAGGCCCGTCTCGGAAAATTCGCCTGGTCCCCGTCGCACGGCGGGCCGTACGCCGGTTGACAAGGGCCGGACGGCGGCGTAGCAAAGGCGTCCTCGGTGTAGAGGGGTCTGGCTTGGATCACGGTCTCAAGTGCTGGAAGTGCGGCGCGTCTCTCGCCGAATACACGCTGCCACTGCGACGCATCGAGGAGTGCCGGTCGTGCAGGGCCGAATTGCACGTCTGCCGGATGTGTGAATTCTACGACCTGTCGGTTGCGAAGCATTGCCGTGAGACGATCGCCGACGAGGTCAAGGACAAGCAGCAGGCCAATTTCTGCGACTATTTCCGGCCGACGGCGTCGGCGTACCAGCCGGGCGACGTGTCGGCAGCCGACCGCGCCCGTGCCGACCTCGAGGCCCTGTTTGGCGGCCGCAAGTAGTCAGTTTTCAAACAGTAGTCCACGGAGAGCCCCGATCATGCGATCCAGCCGCGCCCGTTCCGTCTTCCTCGCCGTCATGATTGCGGCGGTCGCACTTCCACGCCTTGCCGGCGCCGCGGACGCGGCCGTCGACACGACGCTGGTGCCTGCCCGGCCGGGCATCTACGCGCCGGTCACGCTGACCGCCAACCTCGCGGACCTGTCGGCGAAGGAGCGCTCGATGCTCGCGCTGTTCATCGACGCGGCCAGCGTGATGGACGACCTGTTCTGGGCGCAGACCTACCCGGGCGATCGCGGCAAGTTGCTGGCGGGCATCGCGGACCCGACCGCGCGCCGCTTCGTCGAGATCAACTACGGGCCCTGGGACCGCCTGGAGGGGAACCAGCCTTTCGTGCCCGGGGTCGGTGCGAAGCCGCCGGGTGCCGGGTTCTATCCGCTCGACATGACGAAGCAGGAGTTCGAGCGCGCCGACCTCCCGGGCAAGACCGGCGAGTACAGCGTGATTCGCCGCGATGCAGCCGGGAAGCTTGCCGTCGTGCCCTACGGCGTCGAGTGGCGAGAACCGCTGTCCCGCGCGGCCGGTTCGCTCGAGAAGGCCGCCGGCCTTGCCGAAGATCCCGGTCTTGCCAGGTACCTCGACCTGCGCGCGAAGGCGCTCACCAGCGACGACTACCGCGCGAGTGAAATCGCCTGGCTGGACATGAAGGACAACCGGATCGATGTCGTGATCGGCCCGATCGAAACCTACGATGACAAGCTGTTCGGCTACAAGGCGGCCTTCGAAGCCTATGTGCTGATCAAGGACATGGAATGGAGCAAGCGACTCGCGCGCTATGCGGCGATGCTGCCGGGGCTGCAGCGTGGACTCCCGGTGCCTGACGCCTACAAGGCCGAGGTGCCTGGCACCGACTCGGACCTGAACGCCTACGATGCGGTGTATTACGCCGGTGACTGCAATACGGGTGCCAAGACCATCGCGGTGAACCTGCCGAATGATGTCGAGGTGCAACTCGCCAAGGGCACGCGGCGACTGCAGCTCAAGAACGTGATGCGCGCCAAGTTCGACAAGATCATGGTGCCCATCGCCGGGGAGCTGATAGCGCCCGAGCAGCGCAAGCACGTGACCTTCGACGCGTTCTTCGCCAACACCATGTTCCACGAGGTCGCGCACGGGCTCGGCATCAAGAACACCGTGGACGGCAAGGGAACGGTGGGTGACGCCTTGAAGGAACTCGACTCAGGGATAGAGGAGGGCAAGGCGGACGTGCTCGGCCTGTACATGGTCACCAGGCTGCACGAGCAGGGCGAGCTCGGCGGTTCGCTGGACGATTACTACGTGACCTTCCTTGCCGGCATCTTCCGCTCGGTGCGGTTCGGTTCGGCCGACGCGCACGGCGAGGCGAACATGATCCGCTTCAATTTCTTCGCCGACCGTGGCGCTTTCAGCCGCGACGCGCAGGGCCATTACCACGTGGACATGAAGAAGATGCGCGCCGCGGTGGATGAGCTTTCGTCAACGCTGCTGCAGCTGCAGGGCAATGGCGACTACGCGGGTGTCGAGAAGCTGATCGCCGATCTCGGTGTCATCCGGCCGCAACTCGCCACGGACCTCGCGCGGCTCAAGAGCCGCGACATCCCTGTGGACGTGGATTTCGTGCAGGGCAAGGCGGTGCTCGGGCTCAACTGACCTGCCGTAGCCCGTGGGAGGCCGTCGCCGGGGTGCCGCGTGGGCGGTCGCCGCCGTTTCCGCCGCGGCGGACTTCAGCAGCGTGCGGCGTAGATCTTCGCGTCCACTTCGCGCCAGCGATTCCAGAGTTGCGCGGCTTCGCGCGCCGAATAGCCGGCGCGCATGCGGCTATCGAGCCGCTCGCGCTCCTCTCGCAGCCTGCGGCAGCGATTGTCGGCGGCGACGGGTCGGACATCGGCGACCGCGTCGGCGGCCTGCCGACTGGCCCGCGGCCGGGTCGACGCTCCGGGCGGCGCTGGTTCGAGCGACGCCGCGCGGCCCGGGCCGGGATCGTGGACGTGAAGTACGCGCGCCTCGCTGATCGGTCCGCAGGGGCGATCAGAGAAGATCACCGGCCCGAAAGTGCGGCAAACGTAGACCGGGCGGTCGGTAGACGCGGACGCCGGGATGGTCGCAACGAACGCGCTCGCGAGGCCCGCAATGGCTGCGGCAGCGCGGAAAATCCGGTTGAGCATGATCCGCCCTCCATGGCTGGTGCATGCAGGCTGCACCGCGCAATGGGCCGGGCGCCAGCGGAGTAACCGGCGCATTTGCGCAGATTTGGCGTCCTGCCAGCGCGGGCGAAGGTTTCGGGGCGGGCTGGGCCAGGCGCGCGCGACAGTGGTCGCGCGGTCGTCTCAGGCGCGGCCGACGTTGGCGTCGGTCGGCGAATGGAAATACTGGCTGTCTTCCGAGAATTCCTGCACCAGCTGCCGCAGCTGCTCGAGCCGGCCCTCGGCCGTGCTGATCGGCAGGCAGTCCTCGCAGCGCGGGTCGCCGCAGGGCTGGCGGGTGTACAGCCAGTACTGGACTGCGCCGGCAAGCAGGCCGTCGGCGATGTCCCAAAGATCCGCTTTATCGTCGTTGTCGGCAATCTGGTTGCCGAGTTCGACAGCCTTTCCGAAGGCTTCCTCGAACGACTGGGTTTCGTCCTGCATTTGGTCGCGCGCCGTGTTGATGATGTGCCTGCGGGGAGGTGGCGATGATACCAGAGGCGACGCGGCCAGCCCGCCCGTCCCGGCCGATACGATCAGAGGCTTGTGGATCGGTTCAGATGCCGGCTTTGCCCAGTGCATCCAGCACTGCGCGAATGGCGCCGGCCACCCCGGGATGGCCTGCCTCGAGTCGCACTGCAGCACCCTCGAGCGCGTCGCCGTGGGGCGTTGCGTCGGACGGTTGCGCCGTCGCGGGCGCGGGCTGCGTCGTCTCGAGCAAACGGCGAATGTCGCCGAGCAGCGATTCGAGCAGGGCGCGATCGTCGGGTTCGAGTCGCTCCGCGCGGCGAAGTTCGTCGTGCAGTCCTTGCAGTGTGTCGTGCAGATCGCTCATGGTCGTACCGGTTGTCGATGGTCTGCGCGGAGTGTATCAGCGCCGCGCCAACTTGGAGGTCCGTGGATTCCCGTCTCGCGTACAATCCCGGCGAACGGGGCGAGGTGCCTCGTGGCCGGAAAGGAGCGATTGCATGAGCACGTTCAGATGGGCCCTGGCTGCGGTGCTGGTACTGCAGGTCGGTCTCCTCGCCACGGCGGCAAGGGCGGAGGATGAATCGAGCGACGGGTTCACGCCTCGCGTGGAACTTACGCCGTACATCGGCTATCGCATGGGCGGCCAGTTCGACATCGAAGATTCGGTGCCGGACACCAGCAAGTCCGTGGACCTGCAGGACTCCAGCGCCTGGGGCATCGACCTCGGGATCTATCGCGACCGGACGTCTTTCTACGAGGTTCTCTACAGCTACCAGTCTGCCGGGGTCGATACGAACGATCCGTCGCTCAAGGGCGTGGACGTTACCATCCAGTATCTGCAGGTCGGTGGCACGCTGCTCTTCGACGACCACGAGAGCTATGTGCCCTACCTGTCGCTCACCGTCGGAGGCACGAAGTTCGACGCGGGCGGCGGCTACGGTTCGGAAACCAAGTTTTCCGGCAGCCTGGGCGGGGGCGTGCGCTTTCCGATTGGCGAGCACTTCGCCGCGACGCTCGGCGCGCGCGCCTACGTGACCCTGGTGAGTTCCAATACGGAGTTCTTCTGCAGCGGCAGCGGCAGCGTCAACTGCCTGTTCCGCACGACGGGTAACACGTTCTTCCAGGGCGAGGGCCTGCTCGGCTTCACCGCCGTCTTCTGACCGGCGTCTCCGCTCAGACCAGCACGCGCTCGATGCCGCCCGCATTGGCACGACGCACGTAGTCGGCGAGCCAGTCGTCGCCGATGGCGTGGCGGGCGATTTCCACGACGATGTAGTCGGCTTCGGTCGCAGAGTCGTCGTCGTAGCGGCTCAAGCCCTGCAGGCAGGACGGGCAGGATGTCAGCACCTTTACCTTGCCGTCGAAGCCGTCGTCGCGCATGCGAGCGGCGCCAGCCTCCATCTCGCGCTGCTTGCGAAACCGCACCTGCGTGGCGATGTCCGGGCGCGAGACCGCGAACGTGCCCGACTCTCCGCAGCAGCGGTCGTTCCTCTCGACCGGTCTCGAGCCCGTGCCCATCAGCGCGTTCACGATCTTCAGTGGATCGTCGGTCTTGATCGGCGAGTGGCAGGGATCGTGGTACATGTAGCGCGTGCCGGCCACGCCATCGAGATGCACACCCTTTTCGAGCAGGAACTCGTGGATGTCGAGGATGCGGCTGCCCGGGAAGATCTCCCCGAACTGGTAGTCCTGCAACTGGTCGTAGCAGGTGCCGCAGCTCACGACGACCGTTCGCAGGTCGAGGTAGTTGAGCGTATTGGCCACGCGGTGGAACAGCACGCGGTTGTCGGTGATGATCCTCGAAGCCTGGTCGAACTGGCCTGAGCCGCGCTGCGGGTAGCCGCAGCAGACGTAGCCCGGCGGCAGCACGGTCTGCACACCCACCTGCCAGAGCATCGCCTGGGTGGCCAGGCCGACCTGCGAGAACAGGCGCTCGGAGCCGCAGCCGGGGAAGTAGAACACGGCCTCCGATTCGCTGGTCGTGCGCGCCGGGTCGCGGATGATCGGGACGTAGTTGCGGTCCTCGATGTCGAGCAGCGCCCGAGCCGTGCGCTTCGGCAGGCCCGAGGGCATCTTCTTGTTGACGAAGTGGATCACCTGCTCGCGAACCGGAGGCCGACCCCCGGTCGTCGCCGGCGGGCGCTTCGCCTGTGCCGCGCCGAGCGCGCCGAGGACCCGGCTCCCTAGTCGTTGCGCGCGGTACCCCCAGTCGATCATCAGGCGGCGGGTGAGGCGGATCGTGTCCGCATCCGTCGCGTTCAGGAAGAACATTGCCGCCGCAGTGCCGGGATTGAAGCGCTTCTTCCCCGCGCGCCTGAGCAGGTCGCGCATCGCCATCGAAACGTCTCCGAAGTCGATGTCCACCGGGCAGGGCGACTCGCACTTGTGGCACACCGTGCAGTGGTCGGCCACGTCGGAGAACGCGTCCCAGTGCTGCAGCGAAACGCCGCGCCGCGTCTGCTCCTCGTACAGGAACGCCTCGATCAGCAGCGAGGTCGCCAGGATCTTGTTGCGCGGCGAGTAGAGCAGGTTCGCGCCCGGCACGTGGGTTGAGCACACCGGCTTGCACTTGCCACAGCGCAGGCAGTTCTTTATCGCGTCAGAGATGGAGGCGATGTCGGACTGCTGCATGATCAGCGACTCGTGCCCGAGCAGGTTGAAGCTCGGCGTGTATGCCCGCCCAAGGTCGGCGCCCGGCAGCAGCTTGCCGCGGTTGAAGCGGCCCTGCGGATCGATGCGTTCCTTGTACGCACGGAACTCCGCGATCTCGGCGTCGTCGAGGTATGCGAGCTTGGTGATTCCGATGCCGTGCTCGCCGGAGATCACCCCGCCGAGCTCGCGTGCAATGCGCATGATCCGCGCGACGGCGCCGTTCGCCTGCCGCAGCATCGCGTAGTCGTCGGAATTGACGGGGATATTGGTGTGCACGTTGCCGTCGCCCGCGTGCATGTGCATCGCGACGAAGACGCGGCCGCGCAGCACCTTCGCGTGGATGGCCTCGAGGTCCGCGACCAGCGGCACGAACGGGCCGCCGGCGAAGATCCGGCGCAGTTCCGCGCGGATCTCCGTCTTCCACGACACGCGGATCGTCCGGTCCTGCAGCAGGTCGAAGATCCGAAGCGCGGGCTCACCGTCCATGCGTCGCGAGAATTCGCCACGCCGGCCTTCGAGGCCGAGTGTGCAGAGTTCGTCGAGCGAAGTCGCGAGCGGTGCGTCGAGCCGGGCGGCGAGCCGGGCCCAGCGCATTCGTGCGGCCTTGATGGCGGCCAGCGCCTGCTGCGGCCGATCGCCGAGCACGTCCTCGTGTGGCAGGCGGTCCACCTCCGGGTCGCCGGTCTTGCCGACCCGGGGAGAGCCGCCGAGATAGTCGGCCAACGCATCCGCCAGCGCGATCTTGTTCGCGAGCGAGAATTCGATGTTGATGCGTTCGATGGCGTCGGTGTATTCGCCGAGTCGCTCGAGCGGGATCACCACGTCTTCGTTGATCTTGAACGCGTTGGTGTGGCGCGCGATCGCCGCGGTGCGAGACCGGTCGCGCCAGAACGCCTTGCGGGCCTCGCCGTTGGCTGCGACGAATCCCTCGCCCGACCTCGCATTCGCGATC
This sequence comes from uncultured Gammaproteobacteria bacterium, assembly GCA_963732375.1. GTDB lineage: Bacteria > Pseudomonadota > Gammaproteobacteria > Steroidobacterales > Steroidobacteraceae > RPQJ01. Next base: position 219,154 of record CAVSZE010000003.1, on the reverse strand, counting down.
CTGACCACCTCGGATGCGGCACGGGCAACGGCCGCCTCGTCCTCACCCACGATGTCGCCGAGCAGCACCATCTTCGGCAGTGCGCCGCGGCGCGACTTGGTCGCGTAGCCGACAGCCTTGAGGTAACGCTCGTCGAGGTGCTCGAGACCCGCGAGGCGCACGCCGGTCGAGGACTGTGCCGCGACGTGATCGCGTATCTCGACGATGGCGGGAATCGCGTCGCGCGCGTGGCCGAAGAATTCCAGGCAGACGGTGCGGACGTTCGCGGGCATGCGGTGCAGCACCCAGCGCGCGCTGGTGATGATCCCGTCGCAACCCTCTTTCTGGACACCCGGCAGGCCGCCGAGAAACTTGTCGGTGACGTCCTTGCCAAGGCCCGCCTTGCGGAACCGGTGTCCCTCTATCTCGAGGCGCTCGGTGCGCAGCACGCGCGCGCGGTCGGGCCGCTGGCGCCCGTCTTTCCACACCAGGTCGAAGGCCGCGACCGCCGCCGTGTGGATACGGTCGAGGTTGTGGCCGGTTCGTGTGATCTCCAGCCAGTTGCCCTCGGTGTCCACCATCCGCCACCAGGCGAGATTGTCGAGCGCAGTGCCCCACAGCACGGCCTTCTTGCCGCCGGCGTTCATGGCAATGTTGCCGCCCACGCACGAGGCATCAGCGGAAGTCGGGTCTACTGCAAAGGCGAAGCCGGCCCGACTGGCCGCTTCTTCGACGCGACGGGTGACGACGCCGGCCTCTGTCAGCACGGTCGGTACCGGGTGCGCGACACCGGGCAGGGCCACGGCCTCCACCGGCCCGATTCGCTCGAGCTTCTCGGTGTTGATGACGGCGGCGAGCGGAGTGAGGGGCACCGCGCTGCCGGTGTACCCGGTGCCGCCTCCCCGCGGGATTATGGTCAGCCCGAGTTCGAAGCACGCGCGCACCAGTCCCGGGACTTCGTCCTCGGTGTCGGGCGCGAGCACCACGAACGGGATTTCCACGCGCCAGTCGGTGGCATCGGTCGCATGAGAAACGCGTGCATAGGGGTCGAAGCAAACATTGTCGGAGTGGGTGTGTCGACGCAGCAGCCTTGCGGCTCGTCGGCGCAGGGCCTCGGTGGATTCGAAGCTCTTGGCGAACTCCCGAACCGCAAGCCGTGCCGCTTCGAGAAGCCGGGCCACGCGAGCGTCGCGCGATTCGTCCGCGGGGTCGCGCCGCAATTCGATGTCGGCGAGACGGTGCTCGAGGGCCGTGAGCAGTTGTCCCCTGCGCCGGGGATTGTCCAGCAGGTCCTGCTCGAGGTAGGGATTGCGATGCACGACCCAGATGTCGCCGAGCACTTCGTAGAGCATCCGGGCAGAGCGGCCCGTGCGGCGCTCCGACCTGAGTTCGTCCAGCAGCTGCCAAGCCTCGTCGCCCAGCAACCGGATCACGATCTCGCGATCCGAGAACGAGGTGTAGTTGTAGGGGATCTCGCGCAGGCGCGCCGGCGGGTCGAGACCGGGCACGGCGGACATTGTCATCTCAGGCGGTTCGGTCGCAGGCCGTCAGTTCCAGAATTTCCACCAGGGCCGATCCTTGACCGCGCCTTCGTTCGGGTCGGCCGACGGCGTATTTGCCTGGCGCACGCTGTCCGCCACGGTCGCGAGTTCCGGAATCTCGAGCTTGCGGTAGCCCGCTGCCATGATACCGAGTGCCTCGATTGCCGCCGGCGAGCCGTCGTAGTTCTCGATCACGGCGCGCGCCCGGTTCACGGCAGCCACGTAGGCCTCGCGCTCCATGTAGTACTTGGCGACCGCGAGATCGTAGTCGGCGAGCTTGTTCCGCAGGAAGATCGCCCGTTGCCGTGCGTCGGCGGCGTAGGGGCTCCTGGGGTACTGCTGCAGCAGGATCTGGAACGACTGCAGGCCCTTGCGCGACTCGTGCGGCGGGCGCTTGGTGACATCCGCGTGCAGCGTATCCTCGAGCCAGCCGGCGCCCGACTCGAAATACACGAGTCCGCGGATGTAGTACGCGTAGTCCACCCTTGGGTGGGTCGGATTCTCGCGAATGAACTGGTCGGCCTGGTCGATGGCGGACTCGGCCTCGCCATTGCGGTAATACGCGTACATCAGGTCCAGCTGGCCCTGCTTCGCCGCGTTGGTGAACGGATAGTGGGATTCGAGCGACTCGAGCTTCTCTATCGCGCCCTTGAAGTTATTGGAGCGCATGTCCTTGGCGGCCATGTCATAGAGCTTGTCGGGCGCGGCCACCGGGCCGGTATCGCCGCCACCCTTGCAGCCGGACATAGCCAGCGCCGCTGCGGCGGCCAGGCCAAGGAGGACGAACAAAGGGGTGCGTGTGCGGGCGGTGGCCATGGTCGATTGCAGAATCGCTGGGGTCGGTGGGCGGAGGCGGAAGTATATAGAAAATGCGCTCCGGACCGCCGTTCCGGTACACAAGCCACCGGGCATCGGCCAGAATGCGCTGCGATGACTGCCTGCACCGTTGAAATCTCTATCGAAATTCCGCCGGACCAGGCCGGGCAGCGCCTGGACCAGGCCCTTGCGGCGCTGCTTCCCGATCACTCCCGCAGCCGGCTCAAGTCCTGGATCGACAGCGGCGAGGTGCTGGTAGACGGCGCGCCGCGTAGGCCGCGCGACAAGGTGTCCGGCGGCGAGAAGGTCGTGATCGCCGCGACGCTGCCCGAGGACCCGCGGGCCATTCCGCAGGACATACCGCTGGTTCTGGTCCACGAGGATCGGCACGTCTTCGTCGTGGACAAGCCGGCCGGGCTCGTCGTCCACCCTGGCGCGGGGAATCCCGACAACACGTTGCAGAACGCGCTACTGGCGCTGGACCCGAAGCTCGCGCAGCTGCCGCGTGCCGGCATCGTGCACCGGCTCGACAAGGACACAAGCGGCCTGCTGGTCGTGGCCAGGACACTGGCCGCCCACACGGCGCTGGTACGGATGCTGGAGCAGCGCGACATACATCGCGAGTACCAGGCGGTCTGTCGCAGCGTGATGACGGCGGGCGGTACGGTCGATGCACCGATCGACCGGCATCCCACCGACCGGGTGCGGATGGCCGTGCGCCAGGGCGGGCGCGAGTCGGTCACGCACTATCGCGTGATCAAACGCTACCGCGCGCACACCCACGTACGCGTGCAGCTCGAGACCGGCCGCACACACCAGATCCGGGTGCACCTCGCTCACGCCGGATTTCCCATCGTCGGGGACCGTGTTTACGGCGGAAGGCTCGCGCTGCCCCGGGGCGCGAGCGAGGCGCTGCGGCAGGCCCTCAAGGACTTCCCACGACAGGCGTTGCACGCTGCGCGGCTCGAATTCGCGCACCCGGTGAAGGGCAAGCCCGTGGAATGCGAGGCGCCGCTGCCGGCCGACATGCGGGAACTTCTGCGGGTGCTGGCGGCGGACGCAGCCGTAAAATGAGCGGAGCCATCGAGTGGCTAGAGCCTGAGTGGCCGGTTCCGCGCCATGTCCGAGTGGTCTCGACGCTGCGAGCGGGCGGCGCCAGCGACGGTACTTACGCATCACTGAACCTCGCAGCGCACGTCGGCGACGACGCGGACAGCGTTTGCGAGAACCGTAGGCGCCTCCGCGAAGCAGCCGGATTGCCCTGCGAACCGCTGTGGCTCGAGCAGGTCCATGGATGCGAGGTGGTCGAGGCGACCGGGCAGGGCGGTGTGCCGAGGGCCGATTCGGCAATCGCGACCAGCCTCGGCCGCGTCTGTGCGGTGATGACCGCGGACTGCCTGCCTGTGGTGCTCGCGGACCGCGCGGGCACGCGGGTGGCCGCGGCCCATGCGGGCTGGCGTGGACTTGCGGGCGGGGTCCTGGAGGCGACGATCGCTGCGCTCGGCGGCGATCCAGCGGGCCTCCTCGCATGGCTCGGCCCCGCGATAGGCCAGGGCGCTTTCGAAGTCGGTCCCGAGGTGCGACAGGCATTCATCGATCGATTGCCGGATGCCGGGGCGTGTTTCCAACGCAACGATCGGGGCTGCTTCCAGGCCGACATGTACGCGCTGGCTCGGATCGTGCTTGCGCGCGCAGGCGTAAAGTCGGTTCACGGCGGTGGCTGGTGCACTGCGACCGATACGGCGCGCTTCTTCTCGTATCGCCGCGACGGTGTCACCGGACGCATGGCGACGCTCGCGTGGCTCACGTGACGGCCATGCTACGCTCGCGTGCCCGGCACCAGCGTGAAGCAACGTGAACTCGCTGACCCTCATCATCGTTCTTACCGGCCTGAGCGGGTTCATGAGCGCGCTCGCGGCGGCGTTCTTCCTGGTGCTCGGCGACCAGCGCCGCAGCGCGATATTGCCGCACCTGGTGAGCTTCGCGACCGGGGCGCTGCTCGGTGCCGCGTTTCTCGGCCTTCTGCCTCACGCGCTCGAGTCGGCCGGACCCGACGGCGCGCATCACATCGGCATGGGCCTGCTGCTGGGAATCCTGACGTTCTTCCTGCTCGAGAAGTTCGTTCTCTGGCGCCATTGCCATGACGATCCCTGCGAAATGCATTCGCCGAGCCATGCGGCACGCGACGCCGCCTCGGCGCGCATGATCCTGCTGGGTGACAGCTTCCACAACGTGCTGGACGGCGTGCTGGTTGCGGCGGCCATCATGACCGACGTAAAGCTCGGCATCGTGACCGCGCTCGCCGTGGCCGCGCACGAGATTCCCCAGGAAGTCGGTGACCTCGCGATCCTGCTGCACGGCGGGTACTCGCGCGGCCGCGCGCTGGTGCTCAACCTGCTGACCAGCCTCACGTCGATCGTCGGCGGAGTCGTTGCATACTTCGCGCTCGGGACCGCGATGCAGTTGCTCCCGTATGCGCTGGCCTTCGCCGCGGCTAGTTTCATCTACATCGCGGTGGCCGACCTGATTCCGGGCCTGCACCGGCGCGTAGACCTGCGGGCCGGTCTCGAACAGGTACTGTTCATCGGGTTGGGCGTCGCGGTGGTCTATTTCACGCACCAGCAGATGCATTGAGGGCCCGCGTCCCCAGTTCGTGACCGGGTGCCGGGGCCGCCAGCGACTACGCCACCAACGACCGGAAGGAGGTGCGAGCCGTGTACGAACATCACAAGACGCCACCCTTGTCGCGGGAGCAGTTCCTGCGCCGGGTTGCCCGCCACGGCGGGGTCAGCGTGCTGGTCATCGGCTCGTCGCTCGGGATCGGGACCGTCGGCTACCACGCTTTTGCGGAGCTGGGATGGGTCGACTCGTTCCTGAACGCTTCGATGATCCTGACCGGCATGGGGCCCGTGGACGCCATGACGACGGTATCTGCGAAGCTCTTCGCTTCCGTCTATGCGCTTTACAGCGGCATCGTCTTCCTGGCTGCCGCCGGCGTGCTATTCATGCCGTTTTTACACCGGGTCCTGCACAAGCTGCACTTCGATAGGTGATCTCGAGATAGTCGGGGACGAAAAGCCCCGAAAGATGCCTCAAAATCCTGAAACAGACATCAATCAGCGCCGATCATCTGGGTTTGTCAGACTCTTTCTGCCGTCTGGGCGGTTCGTGTCCTGGCCAGGCGGGCGGTTGAAACGCGCCGATTCGATGGAAAACCGTCGGTCGGCTGCCATGCTGCCCTTTATCTTCAGCACTCCTGCCCCCAACTAGGCGGTAACACAGCCCCTGATGGGAGCGCTGACCTATGCGAATGGACAAACTGACCAGCAAATTCCAGATGGCCATGGCCGATGCCCAGTCGCTTGCGCTCGGCCGCGACAGCCAGTTCATCGAACCCGCGCACCTGATGCTTGCGCTGCTCGACCAGCAGGGTGGGTCGGCACGGCCGTTGCTCGACAAGGCGGGCGTCAACGTCAACCGCCTGCGATCCCAGCTAGGCCAGGCAATCGACGGCTTTGCCAAGGTCGAAGGCACAGGCGGTGAGGTCCATTTCTCCAACGACCTCGGCAAGCTGCTGAACGTCACCGACAAGCTCGCACAGAAGCGGGGCGACCAGTTCGTGTCGAGCGAGCTGTTCGTGCTCGCCGCCCTCGACGACAAGGGCGAGCTCGGCCGGATCCTGCGTGACAGCGGCGCCGTGAAGGGCGCGCTGGAGCGCGCGATCGACGAGGTGCGAGGCGGCGAGACGGTCAACGACGCGAATGCCGAGGACCAGCGCCAGGCGCTGGATAAATTCACCATCGACCTGACGGAGCGCGCCGAGCAGGGCAAGCTCGACCCGGTGATCGGCCGCGACGACGAGATCCGCCGAACCATCCAGGTGCTGCAGCGTCGCACCAAGAACAATCCCGTGCTGATCGGCGAGCCAGGCGTCGGCAAGACGGCGATCGTCGAGGGCCTCGCACTGCGCATCGTCAACGGCGAAGTGCCCGAGGGTCTCAAGGACAAGCGGATCCTTGCGCTCGACATGGGCTCTCTGATCGCGGGCGCGAAGTTCCGCGGCGAATTCGAGGAACGACTGAAGGGCGTGCTGAACGACCTGTCGAAGCAGGAAGGCCGTGTGATCCTGTTCATCGACGAGCTTCACACGATGGTCGGCGCCGGCAAGGCCGAAGGCGCGATGGACGCCGGCAACATGCTGAAGCCCGCACTCGCGCGCGGTGAGCTGCACTGCGTCGGCGCAACCACGCTCGACGAATACCGCAAGTACATCGAGAAGGACGCCGCGCTCGAGCGCCGCTTCCAGAAAGTGCTGGTGGAGGAGCCTTCGGTCGAGGACACGATCGCGATCCTGCGCGGGCTGAAGGAACGCTACGCGGTGCATCACAAGGTCGAGATCACCGATCCGGCGATCGTCGCCGCGGCGACGCTTTCGCATCGCTACATCTCGGGCCGGCAGCTGCCCGACAAGGCGATCGACCTGATCGACGAGGCGGCCTCGCGCATCCGCATGGAGATCGATTCCAAGCCGGAGGTGATGGACCGTCTCGAGCGCCGCATCATCCAGCTGAAGATGGAGCGCGAGGCGCTCAAGAAGGAGAAGGACGAGGCGTCGAAAAAGCGTCTCGACCAGCTCGAGGAGACGCTCGCAGGCCTGGAGAAGGAGTACTCCGACCTCGAGGAGGTCTGGAAGGCCGAGAAAGCGACCACGCAGGTCGCAGCCCGGATCAAGGAAGACCTCGAGCGCGCGCGGATCGACTACGACGCGGCCCGCAGGGCCGGCGACCTCGGGCGAATGTCGGAACTGCAGTACGGCAGGATCCCGGAACTCGAAAAGCGCCTGCTTGACGCGCAGGAGGCCGAATCCGAGGCGCCGACGCTGGTTCGCAACAAGGTGACCGAGGAAGAGGTCGCCGAGGTCGTCTCGAAGTGGACCGGCATCCCGGTGTCGAAGATGCTCGAAGGCGAGCGCGACAGGCTGTTGCGCATGGAGGAGGCGCTCGCGAAGCGCGTCGTCGGCCAGGCCGAGGCCGTGAAGGCCGTGTCCGATGCGATCCGGCGTTCGCGTGCCGGACTCTCCGATCCCAACCGGCCGAACGGGTCGTTCCTGTTCCTCGGCCCCACCGGCGTGGGCAAGACCGAGCTTTCGAAGGCGCTCGCGGAATTCCTGTTCGACACCGAGGAGGCCATGGTGCGCATCGACATGTCCGAGTTCATGGAGAAGCACTCCGTGGCGCGGATGATCGGCGCACCTCCCGGTTACGTGGGGTACGAGGAGGGCGGATACCTCACTGAGGCCGTTCGCCGCCGGCCGTATTCCGTGATCCTGCTCGACGAGGTCGAGAAGGCCCACCCCGACGTATTCAACGTGCTGCTGCAGGTGCTCGACGACGGACGCCTGACGGACGGCCAGGGCCGTACCGTCGATTTCCGCAACACCGTGATCATCATGACCTCGAACCTCGGTTCGCAGGTCATCCAGGAACTCGCCGGCGAGGCCAACTACGCGAAGATGAAGTCCGCGGTGATGGAGATCGTCGGCGGCCACTTCCGGCCGGAGTTCATCAACCGTGTGGACGAGGTCGTGGTGTTCCACCCGCTCGGCCGCGAGGACCTGCGTTCCATCGTCGGGATCCAGGTCGGTTTCCTGCGTCGCAGGCTGGCGGACCGCGACATGGAACTGGCGCTCGACGACTCCGCCCTCGACCTGTTGAGCGAGGCCGGCTTCGACCCGGTCTACGGAGCGAGGCCGTTGAAGCGCGCGATCCAGCACCAGCTCGAGAACCCGCTGGCGCAGTCCATCCTGCGTGGCGACTTCGGGCCGGGCGATCGCGTGGTGGTAACGTCCAGCGGCGGGAAGCTGGTATTTTCGGCGCGCGACGAAGCCGGTTCGACGGCGCCGTCGAGACGCAAGAAGGCCTGAACCGGAGCAGGCGGGCAGGCCCGACCAGGCGGGTGAAGCCCTGGCCGGGCCGATAAAGTCCTGGCGCATCGATTCCGTATAATCGCCTGCTCGCAATAGAGACTCGACACGACCATGCCCATCTACGAATACCAGTGCGGAAAGTGCGGCCATCACCTCGAGGCGCTGCAGAAGATTTCCGACAAGCCGCTCCGCGAGTGCCCGGAATGCGGGCGACACACCTTGAAACGACTGATGTCGGCGCCGTTGTTCCGGCTCGCCGGCAGCGGCTGGTACGAGACCGATTTCAAGTCCGACAAGGAACAGAAGCGCAACCTGGCGCAGAAAGGTGACGCCGAGCCGGCCGCCGCCGAGACGAAGGTTGCGGCCAAGCCGGTCGCCAAGCCAGACGCCAAACCCGAATCCAAGCCGGAATCCAAGCCGGAATCCAGGCCCGCTGCCGGCTCGACCGTGAGCGCGCGGAGTTCGAAGACGTCGAGCGCCGCCGGCAAGGCATCGACAAAAGCCCCGTCACGGAAAAAGGCGCCTGCACGTGCCCGTAAGCGCTGAGCGACCCGACCCGAGGCACGAGTCCCCGAATCCTCCGGAGCCGGACGAGGCGGGGCGCCGACATCCGCTGAAGACATTCCGCAACTACCTGATCGGCGGGTTGCTGGTCTGGATCCCGATCATGGTGACGGTCTGGGTGCTGCGCTTCGTGGCGCGGATCCTCGACCAGTCGCTGGTGCTGCTGCCCCATGCGTGGCGGCCCGAGACTCTGGTCGGCACCTACGTGCCCGGCGTCGGAGTGATCCTGTCGCTGTTGCTGTTGTTTCTCACCGGATTGTTGGTCAAGAACCTGTTCGGCGGTCGAATCGTCGCGAGTCTCGAGTCGCTGGTGCGCAGGATCCCGGTGATCGGGCCTGTCTACAGCGGTGCCAAGTCTTTCAGCGAGACCGTGCTGACCGACGCGGGGCGCTCGTTCAAGCAGGTCGTGATGGTGGAGTTCCCGCGCAAGGGGATTTTCAGCATCGGCTTCATCACCTCGCATGACCTCGAGGAAGTGCAGGCCAGGACCGAGCAGGACGTAACCTGTGTGTTCGTCCCGACGACGCCCAATCCGACGACCGGCTTCATCGTCCTCGTGCCCAAGGACGAGGTCGTCATTTTGGACATGACGGTGGACGAGGCCTTCAAGATGCTGCTCACACTCGGCGTGGTGGTACCCACTTGGCGCAATAAGCCGGTGGAAGGCCGTCTTGCGCCGCAACAGGCCGAACCGTAACATTCGGCGCCCTCTGGACTTTCCTATGCCCATGCGCACTCACTATTGCGGCGAGGTCAACCAAACTCTCGTCGGTTCCACTGTCTCGGTTGCCGGCTGGGTCCACCGCCGCCGCGACCACGGCGGCGTGATCTTCGTGGACCTTCGCGACCGCGAGGGACTGCTGCAGGTCGTGTTCGATCCAGACGCCGCAGCGGTGTTCGCGGAAGCCGAGCGCCTGCGCGGCGAGTGGGTCGTCAAGGTGACCGGCAGCGTGCGGCCGCGCCCGGCCGGGACCGCCAACGCCAATCTCCCGTCGGGCCAGGTCGAACTGCTGGCGCGCGAGATCGAGGTGCTGAACCGCGCGGAGCCGATCCCGTTCCAGCTGGATGAGGACGTGAAGGAAGAGACGCGGCTCAAGTACCGCTACATCGACCTGCGTCGCGACGAGATGCAGATGCGGCTCCGATTGCGTCACACCGTGACGCGCGCAATGCGCGAGTACCTCGACGGGCACGGGTTCATCGACGTCGAGACGCCGATGCTCACCAAGGCGACGCCCGAGGGCGCGCGCGACTACCTGGTGCCAAGCCGAACGCAGCCGGGCAAGTTCTTCGCGCTGCCGCAGTCGCCGCAGATCTTCAAGCAGCTGCTGATGATGTCCGGGTTCGATCGCTACTACCAGATCGTGCGCTGCTTCCGCGACGAGGACCTGCGCGCCGACCGCCAGCCCGAATTCACCCAGCTCGACGTCGAGACATCGTTCCTCGAGCGCGACGAGATCCTGGCGCTGATGGAAGGCCTGGTGCGCGATATCTTCGCCAAGGCGCTGGGCGTGGCGCTCCCGGATCCGTTTCCGCGCATGACCTACGCCGAGGCGATGCGTCGCTACGCGTCCGACAAGCCTGACCTGCGTATTCCGCTCGAGCTGGTGGACGTCGCGGACCTGGTGAAAGACTGCGACTTCAAGGTGTTCGCCGCGCCTGCCGCCGACAAGGATGGCCGCGTGGCGGCACTGCGCGTGCCTGGCGGCAGTGAGAAGCTGTCTCGCAGGCAGATCGACGACTACACCGCGTTCGTCGCGCGTTACGGCGCCAAGGGACTCGCATACGTCAAGGTGAATGACGTTTCGAAAGGCCGCGACGGCCTGCAGTCACCGATCCTGAAATTCCTGTCGGACACGGCGATTGCCGGCCTGCTGGAGCGCACCGGCGCGGCCACCGGCGACCTGGTGTTCTTCGGCGCCGACAAGGTGAAAGTGGTCAACGACGCCCTTGGCGCGCTGCGCGTAAAGGTGGGCCAGGACCTCGGGTTGGTCGAGGCCGGCTGGCGCCCGCTGTGGGTGATGGACTTCCCGATGTTCGAGTGGGACCCTGCGGCTAAGCGCTGGTCCGCGATGCACCATCCGTTCACCTCGCCAGCGAACGACGATACCGCGGCGCTCATGGCCGATCCGGGCGGCGCGCTGGCGCGCGCCTACGACATGGTGTTGAACGGCTCCGAGATCGGCGGCGGCTCGGTGCGTATCCATCGCAGTGACATGCAGTCCACGGTGTTCGAGCTGCTCGGCATCGGGGCCGAAGAAGCGCAGAAGAAGTTCGGCTTCCTGCTCGAGGCGCTGAAGTACGGTGCACCACCGCACGGCGGCATCGCATTCGGGCTCGATCGCCTCGCCATGCTGATGGCGGGCGCCGATTCGATCCGCGACGTGATCGCATTCCCGAAGACGCAGACGGCGACCTGTCCGCTCACCGATGCTCCGACCGAGGTGTCGGAGCAGCAACTGCGCGAGCTGCACATCCGCGTGCGCCTGCCGGTGAAGGAATAGGGCCCGCCGGGGGCGGGCCGGGCGCTGCCTGGCCTGCGTTCGACGCGGGAACCGCAAACGGTAATCGATGCCCCGCGACCAAGTCGTCCTGGTTCACGGCCTGTGGATGAACGGGTCGGAAATGGCGACGCTCAAGCGCCGGCTGCGGCTCGAGCACGGCTTCGACGTCCACGTCTTTTCCTATCCGACACTGCGCGGCCGCGCGGCGGACGTCAGCGCCAGGCTTGCGGACTTCGCCGATCGCGTCAGCGCAGACCATCGGGTTCACTTCGTCGGGCACAGCCTGGGCGGCACAATCATCTACCGCGCGCTCTCCGAGAACGCGGGGCGCTTCAACGGAAACGCGGTGTTGCTTGGATCGCCGCTCAGCAGTTGCCGGGCCGCGGAAGGCGTCATGCGATGGCGGGCGCTGCGTCCCGTGATCGGCCCGCACCTGCTGCGGGAGGTCACGTCTCGCGAGGCACGCCACTGGCACGGTCCGGGCGCGCTCGGCACCATCGCCGGCACGCGGCGCGTCGGCATGGGCCGGTTCTTCGCGCACTTCGACGAGGCGAACGATGGCACCGTGGCTGCGAGCGAGACGGTGATCCCGGGGCTCGACGATCACATCGAGCTGCGTCACAGCCACATGGGCATGTTGTTCGCGAAGGACGTGGCGACGCAGGTGGCGTATTTCCTGAGGCATTCCCGGTTCGATCGGGACGGCCGCCAGACGATGAGTTCCGACAGGACTCAGTAACTGGAACCGGAGGGCGCAGAATGGACGACATGCCGGACACGGGCGCTGCCGAGGCCCCGAAGACCCAGTTCAGCTCCGCCGAGCTGGCGGCTCTCGCTCATCTCTATCGAGGTGAGGTCTACCGCAGCACCGCATGGCGCACACGGCTCGACCACACCACGAACTGGGCCGTGGTGACGACGGGCCTGGCGCTGTCGCTCACCTTTGCGGCCACGGATGCGTCGCCGCTTCCGCTGATCCTGCTCGGACTCCTCGTCACCGTCTTCCTGCTCTTCGAGGCGCGGCGTTATCGGTACTTCAACGTCCGGCGCGCACGCTGTCGGCTGATCGAGACGGACGTCTACGTGCCGATGCTGCGCGGCGAGGGCGTGAAGATGGACGGCAAGTGGAACACGCTGCTGGCCGACGACTACGCGAAACCGCATTTTCATATCAGCTTCACGCGCTCCATCGGGCGAAGGCTGCGCAAGAACTATGCATATATCCTGGCAGTGCAGGGCATCGCCTTTTGCGGAAAGCTTGCCATACATCCAGCGGACGTCAGCGGTGTCGCGGAATTCATCGACCGGGCTGCGATCGGCCCGCTGCCCGGATGGTCCGTGCTGCTTGCCGGCGTGATTTTCCATGGCATCTGGGTGGCGATTGCAGTCACGACGCTGCAGGTGGAACGTCACTCAAGGACCGGCCGCAAGCTGATCTCGATCGCCTGATACGGGCCCGAGTATTCCGGCGCGGCCCGGCGAAGACGCCGGACGCCTGTCGGGACGCATCCAGCACGCCAGCTAACGACGATCGCGCAGCGACTCCTTCAGTCTGAACAGCAGCGCGAGCGCGTCCCGAGGACTCAGCGTGTCGGGATCGAGATCCTCGAGTTCGGCGAGCGCGGCGGCCTCGGCCGGGTCCACGGGCGGCGGCAGGTCGAGTTCCTGCTGTGGCGTGGCCGGACGCGCCGAGTGGTCGCGACGCTCTAGTTCGTGCAGGTAGCGCCTTGCCTCGCCCACGACCAGCTTCGGCACGCCCGCGAGACGCGCGACCTGCAGTCCGTAGCTCTGGTTCGCAGGCCCCTCCTTTACCGCGTGCAGGAACACCAGCGTGTCGGCATGCTCGGTAGCGTCGAGATGCACGTTGGCGCAGGCAGGCAGTTCCTCCGAGAGCGCGGTGAGCTCGAAGTAGTGCGTGGCGAACAGCGTGTAGGCGCCGACCTCGCGCCCGATGTGCCGCGCGCAGGCCCAGGCCAGCGACAATCCGTCGTAGGTGCTGGTGCCACGGCCGATTTCGTCCATCAATACCAGGCTGTCGCGCGTGGCGTTGTTCAGTATGTTCGCCGCCTCGGTCATCTCCACCATGAACGTCGAGCGCCCGCCAGCCAGGTCATCGGCGGCGCCGATGCGCGTGAAGATCCGGTCCACCGGCCCGATGACGGCCGAATCCGCTGGCACGTAGCTGCCGATTCCAGCCAGGATCACGATCAGCGCCGACTGTCGCATGTATGTGGACTTGCCGCCCATGTTGGGGCCGGTGACGATCAACATTCGCCGACCGTCGTGCAGGTCCAGGTCATTCGGCACGAACGGCCCGTCGATGTGCTGCTCGACGACCAGGTGCCGCCCGCCGCGAATGTCGATGCGCGCTTCGTCGCAAAGCGTCGGTTTCACGAGCCGGAGCGCAATCGCGCGTTCGGACATGCTTGCCAGCACGTCGAGCGAGGCGAGCGCCACGGCGGTCGCCTGCAGGGCCGGCAGGTGTTCGGTCAGTCGGTCCAGCAGGCCTTCGTAGAGCTCGCGCTCGCGGGCCAGCGAGCGGTCGCGCGCGCCGAGCACGCGGTCCTCGAAGGTCTTGAGCTCGTTGGTGATGTAGCGCTCCGCGTTCTTGACCGTCTGGCGTCGCACCCAGTCGGCCGGCACCTGTTCGGCCTGGCTGCGGCTCACCTCGATGTAGTAGCCCTGCACGCGGTTGTAACCGAAACGCAGGTTCGCGAAGCCGGTGCGCTCGCGCTCACGGTTCTCCAGATCCAGCAGCGCCTCGTCGCTGTGCTCCGCGATTCGGCGCAGTTCGTCGAGGTCGGCGTCGTGGCACGGCGCGATGACGCCACCGTCGCGCAGCAGCGCAGCGGGCGTGGGCATCAGCGCGGAGGAGAGCAGGCCGTGCGCCTGCGGATGTGGGCCTGCAGCCGTCGCGAGCCGAGCAAGCAATGGCGAGTCGATGCCGGCCAGGATCTGCTGCAGCTCCGGCAGGCAACCGAGCGCGTCGCGCAGTGCCGCCAGGTCGCGCGGGCGAGCAGAACGCAGCGCCACCCGCGCCAGGATGCGCTCGATGTCGCCGATGCGCCGGAGCAGCGAGTGAACAGCCTGGTGGAGGCCGGTGTCGAGGAACGCCTCGATTGCCTGCAGGCGCTCCTCGCGCGGCGATCGCTGTCGCAACGGGCGCTGCGCCCAGCGGCGCAGCTCGCGGCCGCCCATGGAAGTCGCCGTCCGGTCGAGCACCTCGACCAGCGTGCTGTCGGCCCGGCCCGAAAGACTGGCGTCGAGTTCGAGATTGCGCCGCGTCGCGGCGTCGAGCAGCAGCGCCTCTTCGCGTTCCTCGCATCGGATGCCGCGCAGGTGCGGCAGCGCGGATTTCTGTGTGTCGCGCACATATTGCAGCAGGCAACCGGCGGCGCCGATCGCGAGCGGCCGCCCGCCGAGACCGAAGCCGGCCAGGTCGCGGGTCCCGAACTGTTCGCAGAGCTGGCGCTCCGCGCTTGCCGCCTCGAAGTGCCAGGGCGGCCGCTGGCGCAGGCAGGCCTGGGTGCCCGGCGGTACTCGCAGGGTTGCATCCTCAGCCACCAGCAGTTCCGCCGGCCGCAGACGCTCGAGTTCCGCCGCGAGCGCGTCCGCGCCGGTTGCCTCCAGCGCGTGAAAACGTCCGCTGGACAGTTCCAGCCAGGCCAGCCCGAAGCGTTCGGCCGTCGTGCCCAATGCCGCGAGTAGCGTATCGCGCCGCTCCTCGAGCAGCGCGTCGTCCGTGACAGTGCCGGGCGTGACGACGCGTACCACCTGCCGCTCGACCGGGCCCTTGGACTTCGCGGGGTCGCCGATCTGCTCGCAGATGGCGACCGACTCGCCGCGGCGCACGGCGCGCGAAAGATAGGTATCGAGCGACTGCACCGGCACGCCGGCCATCGGGATCGGTTCGCCGCCGGAGGTCCCGCGGGCCGTCAGCGTGATGTCCAGCACTCGCGCGGCGCGGCGGGCGTCCTCGAAGAAGAGTTCGTAGAAATCGCCCATCCGGTAGAAAACCAGCACGTCGGGGTACTGCGCCTTGATGCGCAGGTATTGCTGCATCACCGGGGTATGGGAGGAAAGATCCGGGGCGTTCATCAGGCCGACAATGTTACGCGAAAGAAAGCGCCAGCCCCCTTGCGAAGGCTGGCGCTATTTGAGCGATCGCGATCCTACTTCTTGTCCGGCGGCGCGACCGGCGCGGACTGTCCGGCGACGAATGGGTAGGCCGCGAACAATTTGCCGGCTGCGGCATTCAGCGACTGTTCCCGATTGTTCAGCATCTCCTTGGTCACGGTCTTCTCGATGCCGGCCTGGAATACCACCTGTCGCTTCGCGCGGTCGACGATGTCCATGACAAGCTGGCCGACCTGGTAGTGCCGGGTGGTGACCTGCTGGTTATAGTTCCAGCCGCCATAAGGTGCGCCGTACCAGCCGCCGTATCCCCAGGCCGGTCCGTACATCGGTCCCGGGACGGACTGAACGTCGGTCCTGTCCTCGAGCTTGCCGGTGAAGTGCACCAGCAGGTCCGGCTCGGCCGCGAGTTTGTAGCCGCGGGACTCCATCTCGCGGGTCGCCGCCGCCTCGAGTGTCTGTATCGCCAGCGACTTTGCCTCGCCGCCCTGGTCCACGAAGCCGAAGGTGTGGAAACTGCCGAAGTCAGCGTTCTTGTCGTAATCGGAACGAACCGAAGGGGTGGACGCGCACCCGGCCAGCAACGCCACGGCTGCGAATGCGGCCGTCGCCAGTCCTGCCTGCGAGAAACTACGCATGTCGTGTCGCCTCCTTACCTGGCGAGCGGAATGATCTGCGCCATCTGCCAGTCGAGCAGCGAGGCCATCTTGTTTTCGATCTGCACCCAGCGCAGAACCTTGGTTGCGGGCAACTGCTTGCCCATTCGCTTGGCGTAGTCCTTCAGCAAGTCGTTGCGATCCTCCCTTACCTTGAAGGACTCCTTGAGGATTGCCTCCGCAGCGTCATCCGTCATCGAGTCGTAGTTCGATGCGAACTTGTTAAGGACGTCGCTGTAGCGCGTGGCCAGTTTCTTCATCTCGGCCTGGTACTTGTCGAAGATCGGCGTGAAGACCTGCACCTCCGCGTCCGTGAGTTGAAGCGTGGAGAGCACGATGGCGCGCTTGTCGCCCTGGATCTTGGCGATCAGCAGTTGCTCCTGGTCGGACATGCTGATTTCGCCGGACGTTTGGGCGAGCGCACCCTGGGTAGCGCCGAGTGTGGCAACGGCTGCCAGGGCGATCAGGATCTTCTTCATGGGTCAGGGCTCCGGTAAAACATCTCGGGGTTCGGCGTTCGGCGCGCGTGGTTGGTTCAGCGCGCGAGCGGGATCAGTCCGTACACGTTGCGCCGCACCAGGATCTCGATGCGTGTTTCGAGCTGCGAGTAGCGGAGCGCCTTCACGGGCGGCAATATGCCTGCGATCTTCTTGGTGTATTCCTGCTTCAGCGCCATGCGCTTTGCTTCGATCGCCATCTTCTCGTCGAGCATCGACTTGGCGTCCTTGTCCGTCAGCGTGTCGTACTTTTCCGCAAATTCGTTGATCAGTGCGATCAGGCGATCGTCGAGTTTCTTCACCCTGGCCTCGTACTCGTCGTAGATGGGCCAGAACGCCTTGCTCTCGGCCTCGGTCATGTTGAGGTTGTGCGCGTATACCGACCGCTTGTCGGTCATCACTCTATTGAGCAGGATCTGCTCGTCCGCGGTGGGCACGGTATCCGGCGCGGCGACCTGCGCCGACGACATCAATGGGAGCGAGGTGACGAACAGCGCGAGGGCCAAGGGGGCGAGTCTCATAGGGGAGCCTTCCTGACTGGGGGGTTGGCTGAACACGGTAGGACACGGCCCCGGTGCTGTCCAGAGGCGACTAGAATCCTGAGAATGACATCCCCAAATGACGAGGAAATCAGGGCACTGGCTGCCCGGGTCGCCCAGCAGTTGCTCGGGATGGGCCTCACGCTGGCCGTCGCCGAGTCCTGCACTGGTGGCTGGGTGGCGAAGGCATGCACCGACCTGCCGGGCAGCAGCGGGTGGTTCGACGGCGGGGTCGTTACCTATTCGAACCGGGCCAAGACGATGATCCTTGGGGTCGCCGAGGACACCATCAGGCGGGCCGGCGCCGTCAGCGAAGCCACGGTTCGAGAGATGGCCGACGGGGCACTTGACCGCTTTGGCAGCGACGTTGCGGTCGCGGTGAGTGGAATTGCGGGACCGGACGGGGGGCAACCCGGCAAGCCTGTTGGGACGGTCTGGATCGCCTGGGCCTTCGACCGGGGCGATCAGCGCGAAATCCGGGCCGAGGTGCAGGTCTTCGCGGGCGACAGGGAAGCGGTGCGCCGCCAGGCCGTGGTGCGCGCCCTGGCGGGTGTGCTCGAGGCGTGACCGGGACGACAGATACGCCGCCGATACGGCAGGAGTCGTCGAGGCGCCTGTTCTTCGCGCTCTGGCCGGACGATGGGGCGCGAGCCTGTCTTGCAGCGGCCGCGCGCGAATTCGTGCCCCGGGGTGCTGGCCGGCCCCAGCGCCCCGATCAATGGCACGTAACGCTGGAGTTCCTGGGCGACGTGCCGGTGCACAGGCTGCAGGGTCTCCTGGATGCAGCGGCGACGGCGGCCGGCGACGGCTTTTCCTGCGAATTGAAATTCGACCAGCTGCAGCACTGGAAACGGCCCCAGGTCCTGTGCCTGGCTGCCAGCTCGACGCCAGCGCCGCTGGCCGCGCTGGTGCAATCGCTCAGGGCGGAGTTGCAACTGCGTGGATTCACGCCGGAGGCGCGGCCCTTCCGGCCGCACGTGACACTTGCGCGAAAGATCCGGCAGGGGCCGCCCTCGGTGCATGTCGAGCCGTTTCAATGGCCGGTCCAGGCGTTCTCGCTGGTACAGTCGCTGACGGGCCCGGAGGGCTCTCGCTATACCGATCTCGCGTCCTGGCCGACCGGGACTTGAACTGACGACATCGGACAGGCTCACGCCATGAGCCAGCTCCGGGCGACACTGCCCTGAGAAACAGATGATTCGCGTGAATTTATCGCCCGGCGGGGGCGTGGTCGCTGTGGAATAATGCGCCCCTCCCCGGATATCCACTTCTGACAGGGCCCGCTGGGCCAAAGCGAGCACAGGCAATGGAAGACAACCGCAAGAAGGCCCTGGTGGCCGCACTGGGACAGATCGAGAAGCAGTTCGGCAAGGGCTCGGTGATGCGCCTCGGGGACGCCGGCGCGACCTACGACGTGGAGGCCGTTTCCACGGGTTCACTGGGTCTCGACATCGCGCTCGGTGTCGGCGGACTGCCGCGGGGCCGCGTGGTAGAAATCTACGGCCCGGAATCCTCGGGCAAGACCACGCTGGCGCTAACCGCGATCGCCGAAGTGCAGCGCGCGGGCGGCACCGCTGCCTTCGTGGATGCGGAGCACGCGCTCGATCCGGCCTACGCCGAGAAGCTCGGCGTCAACGTCAACGAACTGCTCGTGTCGCAGCCTGACAACGGCGAGCAGGCACTCGAGATCACCGACATGCTGGTGCGCTCCGGCGCGGTCGACATGATCGTGGTGGACTCGGTGGCGGCCCTGACGCCGAAGGCCGAGATCGAGGGCGAGATGGGCGAGATGCAGATGGGCCTGCAGGCTCGCCTGATGTCGCAGGCGCTGCGCAAGCTCACCGGAAACATCAAGCGCTCGAACAGCATCGTCGTGTTCATCAACCAGATCCGCATGAAGATCGGCGTGATGTTCGGCAACCCCGAGACGACCAGTGGCGGCAATGCGCTCAAGTTCTACGCCTCGGTGCGCCTCGACATCCGCCGCATCGGCGCGATCAAGTCGGGCGACGAGGTGGTCGGCAACCAGACGCGCGTCAAGGTCGTGAAGAACAAGGTGGCGCCGCCGTTCCGCGAGGCGGAGTTCGAGATCATGTACGGGCTGGGCATTTCGCGCGAAGGCGAGATCATCGAACTGGGCGTGCTGCACAACCTGGTCGAGAAGTCCGGCTCCTGGTACAGCTACAAGGGCGAGCGCATCGGCCAGGGCAAGGAAAACGTGCGTACCTACCTGCAGCAGCACAAGGACACGGCGCGCGAGATCGAGGATGCGCTCAGGGCTAAGCTACTGATCGCGAAGAAGGGCGAGGCAGCCAAGGGTGAGGCGACCGAGGAAGCCTGACGCGGCGGCCGGCGAGGCCGACGAACGCGCGGTCCGTGTTGCGGCGCTCGCGCTGCTTGCGGGCCGGGACTTCGGCCGCGTGGAACTTGCCACGCGACTCGAGCGGCGTGGCTATCCGGCCGCGGTGATCGCGGCCGTTGTGGAGGCGCTGGTTGCCGAGCGCCTGCTCTCCGAGGAACGGTTTGCCGGGCAGTTCGTGCGGCAGCGCGCCGCGCGCGGCCACGGGCCGGTACGCATTCGCATGGAGCTACGCGAGCGAGGCGTAGCGGACGCCGACATCGACGAGGCGCTGGACGCTTCGGCAGAGGACTGGTCCGCCGTTGCGCGTGATGCGCGCCGCAGGCGCTTCGGGGCGGCCAGCCCGGCCGACTGGCCCGAACGTGCAAGACAAAGCCGATTCCTGCAATATCGCGGGTTTTCCGCAGAGCAGATCCGGGCCGCACTGGGCCCGGGCGAAGACACCGAGCCGTGAACAAGATGAGCGAACCCCGAAAGCAGATGGGCAGCGCCGAGTTGCGCGCCGCGTTCCTCGATTTCTTCAAGGGCCATGGCCACGCCGTGGTGCCATCGAGTTCGCTGGTTCCGGGCAACGACCCGACGCTGCTGTTCACAAACGCCGGCATGGTCCAGTTCAAGGACGTATTTCTCGGCAAGGACCACCGCAGCTACGTGCGCGCGGCGAGCTCGCAGCGCTGCGTGCGCGCTGGCGGCAAGCACAACGACCTCGAAAACGTGGGCTATACGGCCCGGCACCACACGTTCTTCGAGATGCTCGGCAATTTCAGCTTCGGCGACTACTTCAAGCGCGAGGCGATCCACTACGCCTGGGACTTCGTGACCGGCACGCTCGGCATTCCGCCCGGGCGGCTGTGGGTCACGGTGTACCAGGAGGACGACGGCGCTGCAGAGATCTGGCTGAAGGAAATCGGCGTCGATCCGGGTCGCCTGACGCGCATGGGAATGAAGTCGAATTTCTGGTCGATGGGCGACACCGGGCCCTGCGGCCCGTGCAGCGAGATCTTCTACGACCACGGCCCCGGCATCGAGGGCGGCCCGCCGGGCTCGCCGGACGAGGACGGCGACCGCTACGTCGAGATCTGGAACCTGGTGTTCATGCAGTACGACCGCTCGGCCGACGGCACGATGACGCCGCTGCCGAAACCCTCGGTGGACACCGGCATGGGTCTCGAGCGAATCGCTGCCGTGATGCAGGGCGTGCACAGCAATTACGACATCGACCTTTTCCGGCACCTGATCGCCGCCGCGACGAAGCTCACCGGCGCAACTGACCCGAAGTCGAGTTCGCTGCGCGTGATCGCCGACCACATTCGCGCGTGCTCATTCCTGGTTGCCGACGGCGTGCTGCCGTCGAACGAAGGCCGCGGCTACGTGCTCCGCCGCATCATCCGGCGCGCGATCCGACACGGCTTCATGCTCGGCCAGCGAGAACCTTTCTTCCATGCGCTGGTGCCCGTGCTGGACGAGGAAATGGGCGCGGCGTATCCGGAACTGCACACGCAGCGTGCGCACATCGAGCGCGTGCTGAGGCAGGAGGAAGAGCGCTTCGCCGAGACACTGGCGCAGGGCATGGCGCTTCTCGACGGCGCGATCGGCAAGCTCTCCGGCAAGCAGATCCCGGGCGAGACCGTATTCCGGCTGTACGATACCTTCGGTTTCCCGCTTGACCTCACCAACGACATCGCGCGCGAGCGCGGCCTCTGCATCGACGAAGCCGGCTTCGAGGCGGCGATGAACGAGCAGCGCAACCGTGCGCGGGCCGCGAGCAAGTTCGGCGTGGACCTTCGCGGCGGGGTGATTGTCGAGGGCCAGACGAAATTCACCGGTTACGAAAACGAGCAGGGCGTCGGCCGCGTGGCGCATTTGTTCCGCGGAACCGAGCCCGTCAAGGAACTCCGCGCCGGCGAGGAAGGGCAGGTGGTGCTCGACTCCACGCCGTTCTATGCGGAGAGCGGCGGCCAGGTCGGTGACCGTGGCGCGCTGGTCGCGGGTGGAACGCGCTTCCTGGTCGCGGACACGCAGAAGCTCGGCAAGGTGCACGTGCACGTCGGCCGCATAGAGTCAGGCGCGCTGCGCGCAGGGGACCAGGTAACCGCGGAAGTCGACCACGAACTGCGACAGGCAACGCGGCTCAATCACACTGCGACTCACCTGTTGCACGCCGCGCTACGCAAGGTGCTTGGGCTCCATGTCGCGCAGAAGGGTTCGCTGGTGTCGCCAGAGCGGCTGCGCTTCGACTTCGCGCACTATTCGGCGGTGACGCCGGAAGAGCTTCGCGAGATCGAGCGCCTGGTCAATATGGAAGTGCGCGCAAATGCCCCGGCCGAAACGCGGCTGATGCAGTACGAAGATGCCGTCGCGGCCGGAGCGATCGCGCTGTTCGGCGAAAAGTACGACGACGAGGTGCGCGTGCTGCGCGTGGGCGATTTCTCTACCGAACTCTGCGGCGGCACGCACGCGAGCCGCGCGGGCGACATCGGTTTGTTCCGTATCGTCAGCGAGGGTGGAATCGCAGCCGGCGTGCGCCGCATCGAGGCGGTCACCGGAGAGGGAGCATTCGAGCATGTGGTCCAGGCGGACCACATGCTGAAGGACATCTCGGGAATGTTGAAGGCCACGCGTGACGACGTCGAGGAGAAGGTGCGGCAGATCGTCGAGCGCAGCAGGCGCCTCGAAAAGGAAGTCTCGCAACTCAAGGACAAGCTCGCGAGCGGGCAGGGCCGCGACCTCGCGGCGGACGCCGCGACGATTGGCGGCGCAAGAGTCGTTGCAACCAGGATTGAGGGCGCGGACGCTGCGGCGCTTCGAAATGCCGTGGATCAGCTCAAGAACAAGCTCGGCAGCGCGATCGTCGTGCTTGGGTCGGCGGATGCCGCCGGCAAGGCAGTGTTGATTGCCGGCGTCACCGCGGACCTGACCGCCAGGGTCAAGGCCGGCGACCTGGTGAATTTCGTTGCCCAGCAGGTGGGCGGAAAAGGTGGCGGACGCGCGGATCTCGCGCAGGCCGGTGGGACACAGCCCGAGAATCTCGACGCGGCACTGGCGAGTGTCGCGAGCTGGCTCAGCGAACGGCTCGGCTGAAACGTTCGCCGCGGTCCGTTTGGACCACAAATTGCTGCGCAGCATTTTGCGCGGATTTTTTCCGCTTTACGCGCTATCTTTGCCGTTCTCGGATCGTTATCCAAGGAACAGGCTCAGGGCCAGGAGCAGCGATGTTGATTCTCACTCGGCGTGTGGGTGAGGCGGTCATGATCGGAAACGAAGTGACTGTCACGATCCTCGGGGTCAAGGGCAACCAGGTGCGAGTTGGCGTCAATGCGCCGCGCGATGTTGCCGTGCACCGCGAGGAGATCTTCGAGCGCATCAAGCGAGAGGACCAGGCTGGTGATTCGGACCGGCCTTCGAAATCGAACAACGGGCAGGGGTCCCTCCCCTGAACCCGATCCCGGCCTGGCCGGGATCCCCATCTGGATCAATGAGTTGAGCGGCACTTGGTGTCGTCCGGCTTTACTGTGGCGTAAAGGGCCGCTATCCTCCGCGGCTCTCTGCAGATCGGAGAGATGGCCGAGTGGTCGAAGGCGCGCCCCTGCTAAGGGCGTAAGGGTCAAAAGCCCTTCGAGGGTTCGAATCCCTCTCTCTCCGCCAGTAGATTTTGAGTCGAGATATACGCGCCCGTAGCTCAGTTGGATAGAGCGTCTGGCTACGAACCAGAAGGCCGGGAGTTCGAATCTCTCCGGGCGCACCAACGAATGGAGAAAGGGGTCCCGGCGGGACCCTTTTTTCATTCAATTGGTGTCCTGGGCCAGATGAGAACTCCTCAGCTCGAACCGAGCCCGAGGACCGTGTCGCTCGCCCTCGAAGTCAGCGCCACCGGTAATGGAACCGCGCCGGTTCGGCCAGGCAGCAGTTGACAGGTAAGCAGATTCCGGCGGGGTGCTGTCCTTCGTGCCTGCTAACGTTGGGCGGTGAGGCTGCCTACGAAAGAGTCGACATCAACTCCCCGTGCTAGAAGCTGGGATCGCGCGGTCGTCGTGGTGCTGATCTGCGCATCCGTGGCTCTCTTGTTGTCTGTCGATTGGGTGTACGAAAGCATGCAGCGAGGGCTGTCCGCTGCGGAGCCGCTGATCGCCGGGCATCCTTTCCTGGGTGCCGTCGTGTTCGTGTTGCTCGCCGCCATATCGGCGGTACTAGCGTTCTTCTCCAGCGCGCTGCTGCTGCCGGCAGCAGTGTTCGCATGGGGCAACACCGTCACGCTTGGTCTGCTGTGGCTCGGTTGGCTGCTGGGTGGCGTCTGCACCTACGCGCTGGGTCACGGGTTGCGCAGACCGCAAGGGAAGGCGCCAGGCACCTCCGGCAAGTTTGATTACTACCTCCAGCGTGTGCCAGGGCAAGTCACCTTCCCACTACTGCTGCTGCTGCATCTTGCGCTTCCGTCGGAATTACCTGGATACCTTTGCGGCTACCTCGGTGTGCGTTTCCGCACCTATTTCGCGGCATTGGCCCTGGCAGAGCTGCCTTACGCCGTTGGCGCTGTCCTGCTCGGTGAGGGCGTAGTCAATCGACAGATCAGCTGGCTGGTGGCGTTCGGCCTGATCGGAGCCGCGCTCAGCCTGTATGCCTTGCACGTGCTGCACAGGCGGCTCGATCAGTCATCGTGACCCGTGCGCCAGCGCGTCGCCTGGATCAGGCCGTTCGACTGCGTGCCTGCAGGTCGCGCTCCAGTGCCTCGGCGTCGGCGGACGGGATCTCGAGCGAGTCGCGCAGGCGGTTCAGCATTGCGCGTTCCCTGGTGGAGATGCCGCCGCCCTGCAGTGCCTCGTCTACGGCCGCCTCATAGACTTGAAGCTTGCGGAAGGCGGCGTATTGCGGAGTGTTGTGCGTGTTCGGCATTGCCACGCTGGCGACGCCCTCGGCGAATCGTTGCAGCGGCGCCATGAAGAACACGACCAGCGCAGCGGCCAGCAGGCCGGCGAAGTTGCCGAGTTCCGAGGACAGCAGCCGCTCGGCGCCTTCGGAGACCGCGTAGATGATTGCCACCGCCGCGGCGGCCAGCGTCGATTGCTTGATCGTCCAGCGGATGCGGAGGTCGATGTCGAAGAGCTGGGTTCGCAGGATGCCGTAGGCGATCAGCGGGACGGCAAGCAACGACCCGAGCATGTAGATGATGTAGGTCGGATCGTATGGATCAGTGGGAACCTCGGCATAAGTGCCTCTCCACACTCCCCAGACCACCGCAAGGTATACGAATCCCCAACAGAGGTCGCGGACCCCAAATGCCAATGCAAATGAACGGGCCCTTGTGCGCGCGACGCCGGTCGCCAGGTGCCAAGCCTGGATTGATGCTACCAGCGCGAATACAAAAGTCATCACCAGCAGCAGATAGAGCGCCGATGCGCCGAATTTCATCGGGGTCGAGAGGGTCGCAAAAAACAGCGCGATCGCAATTATCGCCAGGCCCGCGCGCACCCGCGGGTCAGCGAAGGGGCGCGTGAGGGGTGTGGAGAGCGCCGCGGCGAGAAACGGCGGGTACAGCGCCAGCATCGCGCAGTCACCCATGGTGTGGACTATGAACTCCCACCTGAACCACGTCGGATACAGTGGATGCGCCTGCGCTGCCGGCGACAACATCAGGTCAATGTAGCCAGCGGAGACGAGCGTGATGCCCTCGATGACGAGCAGCAGAGCGAGCTTGCGCGCGACGCTGCCGGACGCACCCACGCGATACAGCACGATAGCGAGCGCCCAACACATCGCGAATGCGACCAGCGCCAGGATTCCCCGTGAGTCGGGCTGAAACATGCTCGGATGCTAGCGCGCCGCTGATCGATCTGCGGGCAGGCGGACACGGTCAACCACGCAAGGCAGCCCGGCATCGCTCGATGGATTGTCACGTCGCATCACCGATGCAAGGTCCACGAGTCGCGTGCGCCGCCAGTCCTCCGGGGGCTTGCCCTCGCGGAAGATGTATTCACCCTTCGCACAGGACTTGCTGACGGATCGGTCGAGGATCTGTTCTTGCAATGCAGCAGGACGGTTGCCGAACCAGCGGACCTCATTCAGGAATATTGCGACGTCCGAATGTATGTCCAAGGACAGTACCTGCCCTGTTGCTTGATGAATTGTCTGGATCTGGACAACGTTCGTTTGAGACTATCTGCAGAATAGGCCGTCGGCAACACGTGCGACGCCATCTGCGCTGCCAGGGGTGTGGTCGGGAAGTCAGGCGGGGCCGTGACGGGACTCCCGCGTTACACCGGGGCGGCCAATGACCGACCGGCGGCAAGACAAATGGAATTAGGGGGAACTGTCGAATGATGACAAATCGAGCATGGCTGAGCGTTGCTGTGGCTTGCGTGGCCGCGGTCACCACAGGTTGCGGTCGCAAGACCGAGTCCCCGGCCCCGGCCGCTTCGATCGCAGCGACCGTCCCGGCAGAGCAGGCCGCCGATACGATCTACGTGGGCGGCGACATCGTCACCGTCAACGACGCGCAGCCGACTGCCGAGGCGGTCGCGGTCAAGGACGGCAGGATTGTCGCCGTCGGCACGCTGGTGGAGGTCGAATCGGCTCGCAAGGGCGCTACGACCAGGGTGGTCGACCTCGCAGGTCGAACCCTGGCGCCGGGCTTCATCGATGGGCACGCGCACTTCCTCGGATTCGGGGCGCAGGCCGTAGGGGCCAACCTGCTTGCTCCACCCGACGGATCGGTCAAGACGATCGACGATCTCGTGGCCAAGTTGCAGGAGTTTGCCAAGGGGCCGGACGTCGGCCGCACCGGCTGGATCTTCGGCATGGGTTACGACGACGCGCTGCTCGGGCGCCACCCGACCCGCGACGACCTCGACAAGGTCTCGAAGGCCATTCCGGTGATCGCGGTCCATATCTCGGGACACTTCAGCGTGATGAACAGCGCCGGGCTCGCAAAGGTCGGCTATACGGCCGCGACGAAGGATCCCGAGGGAGGCGTGATCCGGCGCCGCGAAGGCAGCCGGGAGCCAAATGGAGTACTCGAGGAACTGGCCAGCATTCCCTACATGATCCGTGCGCTTAGCCCTCAGAAGCCCGAGGACATGGACTATTTCCTGAACAAGGGTCTCGAACTCGCCAAGAGCTTCGGCTACACGACCGCCAACGAAGGCCGTGCTTTCGCCTTCCAGCACGCATACCTGCTGGACGCCGCGAAGCGTGGACTGCTGGATATCGACGTGCTGTCGTTCATCGACTACACGGACCGCCAGGTGATACCTGTACCGACCAGCAGGACCTACGACGGCCATTACCGGGTCGAAGGCATGAAGATCACGCTCGACGGCTCGCCGCAGGGCCGCACGGCCTGGCGCACGATCCCATACCTGATTCCACCCGATGGGCAGAAGCCGGGATACAAAGGCTACCCGGCGATCCCGGATACGAAAGTAGTAGAGGCCCTGTTCGACGAGGCATACCAGAAGGGCTGGCAGGTGAAAGTCCATGCCAACGGCGACGCTGCGGTAGACCAGATGATCGCGGCAATGAAGCCCGTGCAGGCAAAGTACGGCCCCGGGGACCGGCGCCACGTGCTTGTTCACGGGCAGTTCGTGCGCCGCGGCGACCAGCTCGACTCGCTGAAGGAACTGCAGGTGATCGCCTCGCTGTTCCCGATGCACACGTTCTACTGGGGCGACTGGTATGACCAGATCATCGGCCCGGAACTGGCGCAGCAGATCTCGCCCATCCGGACCGCGCTCGACAAGGGCCTCAGGGTCACCAGCCACACCGATGCGCCGGTTGCGCTGCCGAACCTGATGCAGGTGATGTGGGCCACTGTCAATCGCACCTCGCGCAGCGGCAAGGTGATGGGTGCGGACGAACGCCTGACGCCGCTCGAAGCGCTGAAGGCGGTCACGATCTGGGGCGCCTACCAGTTCTTCGAAGAGGACTCGAAAGGCTCCATCGAGGTCGGCAAGCTCGCGGACTTCGTGATTCTCGACAAGAACCCGCTCAAGGTCGACCCGGCGACGATCAACCAGATCATGGTGCTCGAGACCATCAAGCAAGGCAACACCGTATATACGCGAAGCTGACGGGGCAGGGGGCTTGGCTCGCGACCTGGATTTGCTGCGGGCGTGTAAAGTAGCGGCCAGTCCCTGCTGGAGATGGCTGGATGAATATTCGCGTGATCACGCTCGCGGCCCTGCTGCTCGCAGGGTGCACGCAGCTTGAGGCGGCGCCGGAAGGCGGCGGCGCCGCGGTCGGCAATGTGACCGGCACCGTCACCTATCGCGAGCGAATCGCACTGCCGCCGAACGCGGTGATCAAGGTTCAACTGGTAGATGTCTCGCGGGCGGACGCACCTTCGATCGTGCACGGCGAACAGGTCCTGCAGGCATCAGGCCGCCAGCCGCCGTTCGCGTTCGAGATTTCATACGATCCCGCGAAAATCGTCGCGAATTACACCTATGCGGTACAGGCACGCATCGAGGTGGACGGAAAGCTGCGCTTCGTGAGCGACCAGCACTACGGCGTGATCACGCGCGGAGCGCCAACCCACGTTGACATGGTGTTGAAGTCGGTCGCTAACTGACTCTGCATGAAAATGAAATCACCGCAGGCATTCATCTGCGATGCGATACGCACGCCTTTCGGACGTTATGGCGGCGCATTGGCCGGCGTTCGCACCGACGACCTCGCGGCTATGCCGATCAAGGCACTTATGTCGCGCAATCCGCGCGTCGATTGGGCCGAACTCGGTGATGTGGTGCTCGGCTGTGCCAACCAGGCCGGCGAGGACAACCGCAATGTCGCGAGGATGGCGGCGCTGCTCGCCGGGCTGCCGGTCGAGGTGCCCGGTGCGACGATCAATCGCCTGTGCGGATCTGGGCTCGATGCCGTCGGATCGGCGGCGAGAGTTATCGCGGCCGGAGAGGCGGGCATGGTGCTCGCAGGCGGCGTCGAGAGCATGAGTCGGGCGCCCTTCGTGATGCCCAAGGCTGATGCCGCGTTCAGTCGTTCGAACGCCATGTACGACACGACCATCGGCTGGCGCTTCATCAACCCTGAAATGCAGGCACGCTACGGCGTCGACACGATGCCGGAGACCGCCGAGACGCTGGCGACTGAATTCTGCATCGGGCGGGAAGCGCAGGACCGTTTTGCACTTGCGAGCCAGCAGCGTGCGCTCGACGCACAGGCGGCCGGATACCTCGCGCGCGAAATCGTCCCGGTGCAGTTGCCGCAACGCAAGGCCGCGGCGCTGGTCGTGGAGCTGGACGAGCATCCGCGCTCGACGTCACTGGAAGCCCTCGCGAAACTGCGCGGCATCGTCAGGTCGGACGGGACCGTCACCGCGGGCAATGCCAGCGGCGTCAACGATGGCGCCTGTGCGCTGCTGCTGGCCGATGAGCCGACGGCCACCAGGTTCGGGCTGACCCCGCGCGCGCGGGTGCTCGGCATGGCGGTGGCGGGTGTGCCTCCGCGCGTCATGGGCATCGGTCCGGTGCCGGCTACGAATAAGCTGCTGGCACGATTGAAGCTGGAACTCGCGCAGATGGATGTCATCGAGGTCAACGAGGCTTTCGCCGCGCAGAGCCTGGCGGTGCTGCGTCAGCTGGGCCTCGCCGACGACGACCATCGCGTAAATGCGTGGGGAGGCGCGATCGCCCTCGGCCATCCGCTCGGCGCATCCGGGGCTCGCCTGGTCACGACGGCGGTCAGCCGGTTGCACGCCACGGGCGGCCGCTTTGCGCTGTGCACGATGTGCATCGGCGTCGGGCAGGGTATCGCGCTGGTGCTGGAACGCGCCTAGCTCGTCGAACTCGCGCGAATCACAACGCGCGTCTCACGAAGCTCGGCTAGCCAATCAACTCCAGCACCTTCTGGTAGCGCGGCAGCGACCGCAGCGAATCGAAGTCCGAATCGTGCTTGATCCACGACTTGGTCTCGTGGTTCGCGTGCGGCAGCAGCCGCTCGAGTAGATCGAAGGCCTTGTCGTGGTCGCCGAGCTGGGCAAGCACGCAGGCGATGTTGTACTGGGTAAGTACGTCGTCCGGATCGATGGCTATCGCCCTGGCCAGCCACTCCCTTGCGCGATCGTGCTCGCCGAGCGCAATCAGGCTCGTAGCGCCGAGGTAAGCAGGGCGGGGATTCTCGGGATGTAGCGTCAGCTCTCGCTCGGCCCGTTCCACGACCTTGCGCGCCACTTCGGCAACCTCTCGCTCACGGCCGATCGTTGGGTAGATCATCCTCAGCATCGACAGCGCCTGGTAGTCGTCCGGCCTGAGCTCGGCCGCACGCTCGAAGAGGCCGGCCGCGCGATCCATCTTGTTCTGGGCAAAGCAGGCGCGCGCCATGAAGTAGTGCGCCTCGAACAGGTTAGGATCGAGCCCGATCGCGCTCTCGAATTCCACCATGGCCTCGTCGTATTTCTCCACCAGCGACAAGGCGAGCCCTCGCGACGCGTGGGCCTCGGCGAGTCCTGCGTCCAGCGCGAGGGCCTGTGCGCTGGTGGACAGGATTGTGTCGATCGCAATGTCGACGTGATAGTGGAGGAACAGGAAGGAGTCGCAGTCCGCGATGCCCGCGTAGGCTCGGGCGTACATCGGGTCGAGCTCGACGGCCTTGGCGAACATGCGCCGCGCCAGCTGGTAGTACGACTTGGAGTGCCGGTGAAAGAACTGCCGGCCCCGCAGGTAATAGGTGTAAGCCTCGATGTTGTCAGTGCGTGCCTGGGCAATCAATTGCCGCTCCTGCGGCAGCAACTTGACCTTCAGTTGCTCCACGATTGCGTGCGTTATCTCGTCCTGGATCGCGAAGATGTCCGTCAGGTCTCGATCGTAGCGGTCGGCCCAGACGTGCCCGCCGGTCTCGCCGTTGATCAACTGGCCGGTGACGCGCACCCGTGAGCCTGCCTTGCGTACGCTGCCTTCCAGCACGAACCTTACGTCGAGCTCCTTGCTGACGTCCTGCACTTTCACCGCCTTGCCCTTGTAGGTGAAGGCGGTGTTGCGGGCCACGACAAAAAGGCCGGAGACCTTCGAGAGATCGGTAATGATGTCCTCGGTGATGCCGTCGCTGAAGTACTCCTGCTCGGTATCGCCGCTCATGTTGTTGAACGGCAGCACGGCAATCGAGACTCGCTCAGCGGGCTCAGGCGTTGCCTCGCCGGTTCCCGCCGAGCCGGCCGTCCCGCCCAGCATGCGGCGCAATGTCGAGACCAGCGTCGCGATATGAGGCTCGACGGGGCGGGTCAGCGCATCGAGCCAGTGCGTTCCACCCAGGCAGTATTCCATGGCTCCTGTTGGTGGCACGTCCTCGACCCGGAAGGGAACGATGGTCCTGTCCAGTGAAACTGCGCGTTCCACCTCGCGCCGCACGTGCGGCGAGGAATTGGCACCCGCCGAAAACACCACCACGAACACGCGGCAGGCCTTCACGGCCTCGACGATCTGCTCGCCGTATTCGGACCCGGCGGGGATGTCGCGCGGGGCAATCCAGCAGCGGATTCCCTGCTTCTCGAGCCCGGCCAGCACGGCAAGCGCCGTGTCCTTGTCCGCGGCGGAGTAGCTCAGGAATACGTCGTGCGGCATATGACCTTTGGAGGCCTCGCCTTGCGAAGCTGTTGAAATGTCAGGGGTTCGACGGGATCTTGCACTGCCTGAGCCCCGGGAACAAGGTCGGGCAGGTGTGCGGGTCCTGGTGGAGGCAGGGGCCGCTGAGTCAGGTACACATTCGGATGGCAATCGCCGCGATGCCGACGGAGAATTGACCGACAACCGTACGCAGCGGGCGGCCGGCCGAAAACCAAAGGTGAATGGCCATGGAAATCGCGTACCCGCGCATCTCGCGCGCAACACTCCGGGGCACCCTGGCCATTGGAGCGGCCTTGCTGGCGGGCCCAGCGCTTGGCGCGGATGCGACGGTCCAGTCGCCGGCTGCAACTCCTGGGGCGACTGCGGCGGCGCCGGTCCTGACGGAGTCCCAGCGCGAGGCTGCAGACATCCTGAAGGCCATGGCAAAGAACATGGCTGGCCTGCCAGCTTTCACCGTTACCGTCCGCCAGGGCTACGACGTGGTGCAGGCGACGGGCCAGAAGATCGAGTTCGGCGAAACCCGAAAAATTGCCGTGGATCGCCCCAACCGGCTGCGCGTCGAAGAGGTCGCGAGCGATGGCACGCGCGACCTTGCTATCTTCGATGGCCGGTCCATCACCGTGATGAAGGCCGACGCCGGCGTGTACGCGCAGGCGCCGCAGCCGGGCACGGTCGATGACGGACTCGTCTACCTGGTCCGCGATCTCAAGTTGCGCATGCCGCTTGCGCTGGTCTTCTCCACGCGACTGCCCGACGAGCTTCCGAAGCGAGTGAAGACGATCGACTACGTGGAAGAGACGGACATCTACGGCGTGCCGACCGATCACATCGCGGGTCGCACCGACTCGGTCGATTTCCAGTTCTGGATCACCGAGGGGGACCACCCATTGCCGCTGCGCGTCGTCATCACCTACCGTCACGCGACCGGCGAACCGCAGTTCTGGGCAAATTTCACCGACTGGAATACGAGTCCGAAATTCACGCCGGGCATGTTCCAGTTCACGCCGCCGAAAGACGCACGCCAGATTCCCTTTGCCGTTCAGGTGAAGGATTCCGCAGACGCACGGCAATCGCCGGCTGCGAACGGGGAGGTCCAGCCATGAAATCGAAACTGCCCGGCGGCTTCGGTGTCGCCTGTCTCGCCGTCATCCTGGTGATGCCGCTGCTGTTGATCAATGACGCGTTCGCCGCTCGCGGCGGTGGTGGTGGAGGCGGCGCACGCGGTGGTGGTGGTGGGCGCGGTGGTGGCGGCAGTTACTCCAGGCAGGGTCCGGCGGCCAGCGGCGGATTCTCGCAGCCGAGCGCAGGGCCGTCGTCGAGTCGCGGCACCCAGTCACCCAGCCGCGGCCAGGATACGCGCCCTGCGGCGACGCCGAGCGACCGGCCGCCGCCGGCCAATCGCCCGCCCGAAGGTGGACGACCGCCCGAGGGTACTCGACCGCCCGAGGGCACCCGGCCCCCACCCCCACCCCCTCCACCCGGCTATCGCCCGCCACCGCCACCCCCACCGCCGCCCTACGGCGGCTACTATGGTGGCGGCTGGGACTATTACGACAATAATGCCGCGTTCGTGACGGGCGTGGTCGTCGGCGGCGCCGTAGTTGCTGCCTCCAGCGACTACGACGACGAGACAACCACCACGACGACCACTACCACAACGACGGGCGGGTTGCCCTGCGACCCGACGATCATGGACGTGGACAACGTGCGGTACTACCAATGCGGCTCGCAGTTCTACGTTGAGGCCTACGGTGGCAGCGGGCCGATCTACATGCCGGTAGCACCACCGGGCTGAGATGCGGGCGCGAGAGATCTAGGCGCTCGTCGCCCCAAGGCGCTTTTCCGCCGCCAGGATCATGTCCTGGAAGCGCGGGTCGTCGCGCAGGGCATCGAGGTCCGGATCGCTCTTCGTCCATTGCAATTGTTCGTGGCCCGTCTTCTGCAGCACCGGGCTCAGAAACTCGAGCGCCGTGTCGAAATCGCGCAGGTTGATGGTCAGGTCACACGCCAGGTTGTAGCGCATGATCAGGTTGTCGGGATCAATCAGCACCGCCCGCCTGGCCCATTCCTTCGCTCGATCGGTCTCGCCCGTTCCCAGCAGGCAGGTGTACATCGCCGCCATGGCCGAGCCGTTGTCGGCATCCATGGCGATCGCTTTCTCGGCCCGGACCAGCATGCGCTGCGATACACGACGGACTGCGTCCATGTCGCCTAGCGCCGTGTAGCAGCTGACCAGCAGGCCGCCGGTGGAGTAGTCCGTCTCGACGAGCGCCGAGACTTTTTCCCAGTGGCGAATCGCGTCCTCGAACCGGCGCTGACGCATGCTCAATCTTCCCGCCTCCCGGTTCACGTCGACGGACTCGGGGTCGAGGCGCAGTGCAATCTCTATTTCGTTCTGCGCGGCATCGTAATCCCCGCTCAGCGCCAGGATGCCGGCATTCGCTGCATGCGCCTCGGCCAGGTTCGCATCGAGCTCAAGCGCCCGTGTCGCGGCCAGGGCGCCGTTGTCGCCATCACCCTTGGCGTTCAATCTCACTCGCTGCGCCGTGGCCATGAGCGCCCAGGCCCGCGCGTAATCGGGGTCAAGCTCGATGGCGGCGCGGCACAGGCGAATGACCGTGTCGCACTTGCGGACGTCGCTCTGGTAGCCGCTGGCATAGTGCTGCCGGGCCATCAGGTAGAGGTTGTAGGCCTCGACATTGTCCGTGCCGCGCTGCTCGATGGCCTTCTTCTCCTCGGGCAGGAGCTTCAGCTTGAGGGCCTTGACGATGGCTTCGGAGATCTCATCCTGCAGCGCGAAAATGTCGTTCAGGTCGCGGTCGTAGCGCTCGGCCCAGACGTGGTTGTCTTTCGAGGCCTCGATCAGCTGCGCGCTGATCCGGACCCGTCCCCCCGCCTTGCGAACGCTGCCTTCCAGGATGTAGCTGACCTTCAATTGCTTCGCGATCTGCGAGACGTCCACGTTCTTGCCCTTGAACGTGAATGCGGTGTTGCGCGATACGACTGCGAGCGCGGACACCTTGCTCAAGTCCGTAATGATGTCCTCGCTGATGCCGTCGCTGAAGTACTCCTGCTCCTGGTCGCCGCTCATGTTGGAGAAGGGCAGGACGCAGATCGCGACGCGAGCGGACGCTGCGGACGCGGGCCCGGCGGCAGGCGCAGAGGCGCCCGCGTCCTGGGTCGGCCGATTCGCGCGCTGGCGCCCGATCATCGCGGTGAGCGCGCGCAGCAGTTCCTGGAACGGTGCGCCGTCGCGGTCCTCGGCCCAGGAATCGAGATCGGTGGTGTGTATTGCGCGCACATCCATCGGCAGCCGGGCCGATTCGAAGCGCACCGGCACCAGGATGCCTCGATCCGCAGCCTCGCGAGCCTCGCCACGGACCCAGCGCGAGACGACCGAAGTCGGCGTCCAGACCACCATCACTGCGGC
This sequence comes from uncultured Gammaproteobacteria bacterium, assembly GCA_963732375.1. Classification (GTDB taxonomy): domain Bacteria; phylum Pseudomonadota; class Gammaproteobacteria; order Steroidobacterales; family Steroidobacteraceae; genus RPQJ01. Next base: position 184,642 of record CAVSZE010000003.1, on the reverse strand, counting down.
GGCGGCCAGCATTTCGGCCTCGATCTGGCTGTCGAATTCCTGGCCAGGCGTGATTTCCGGATCCCACCAGACCGAGAGGCCCGCGGCTTCGATCGCAGCCACTACGGGCGCTACCCGAGCCTTGTCGGTGCGTGCGTAGGAGACGAAAACGTCGGCCATGCTCAATCTCGGGTCGGCGCGGGGGGAATCCCGGAGGCGGCGGTAGCTTAACCGGTGCACGGGCGATCGGCACGGAGTCGACACCACATTTTCCCGGGCCGGCAACGATCGCGGGACCCGCCCTACGCAAAGTGCGCGAATGGACCTCCGGAGACCGGTATGTATTCCTCGAGTGACGACTGCCTGCTCCACCCTCCTGGAGGATGATCAGGTTGGACTCTTGCCCGGTTCGTCTGCGCGCTGCCACGGCCAGCGTCCGTCCACTTCCAGCTGCAGCGCCATGCTCAGGAACGTGCGAATGATCACTATCAGCCCGAGGATCAGCACGTTCTCGAGCGTCGGTGCGACCACGACCGTGCGGATGATGTCGCCGGCGATCAGGATCTCGAGGCCGAGCAGGATCGCGCGACCGAGGCCCTGGCGGTAGGCCCGGTACGAGCTCCCGAAATCCGGCCCACGGCGCACAAGGAAGCGCATCGTCGCGACGATCGCGCCGATCACGATGACGAACACGCCGGCGGCGTCCACCACGTTCCCGACCAGCTCCATGATTTCGCGGTAATAATTCATTGACTGAATATGAGCGTGCTTCGCTCTGCCTGCAATGCCCCGGCGCGATGCTGTGGCCAGTCGCGATCCCAGTGGCCGCCCCGGCTCATGCCGTCCCGACTATGACCAGCTGTTCGCCGGGAATTCGCAGACCGTCCGGGTCTTGGTACCGGCTGAACCCTCGTGCAATCTCGTCCCACACGTCGTCCTGGTCGAGTTCGCTCACCACGGACACCAGTTCCCCAAGCGACGGCGACATTCGCAGCGTCTCGAGTGCCGAGGCCAGGTCCGGGTAGCTGCGGCACACCGGCACGACCTGCGTGCGTACGCCCATGAATCCTGTCTTCGTGAGTGCAGCCCGCACTTCTGCTGCACCGACCCGGAACGCCTGTATGTAGTCCGGCGCCGGTTCCGGCAGCGCGCACCGCGAAGTGACGGCCGCGACCGGTATCGAGTGAAATGGCTCGCGCTCCAAAGGTCCATAGACCGAGATCACCAGCCTCCCGCCGGTGCGCAAGGCGCGGCGAATGCTAACGAGCGCGCGGTCGAGGTCGCGGAAATACATGACGCAGTTGCGGGCCAGCGCAAGGTCGAAGGAGCCCGGCTCGAGCGCGAGGTCCTCGGCCAGGCACTCACGGATTGCGACTGACGGTGGCGGGGCCATCAGGCCGATGCGCGCAGCGAGACCGCTCATGCTGGTCAGCGAAATGTCCGTCGCCAGCACGAAGCCCGACGGTCCTACGATCTCTGCGGCGAGCAGCGCCATGTCACCGCCGCCGCTGCCAACGTCCAGTACTCGCTGGCCGGGCGTGATCCGCGCCTCATCGAGCATGCACGCTGCCACCGGTGCGAGCGCCTCGGCGTAGGCCGTCAAGCGCTGCATCCGTGCCGGTCGTCTCAGTGGAGCTGGGCGAGGATCATCAGGATCCCCGCGAACCCGGCGGTCCACACCACGGTGCGAAGCCAGGGGATGCCTGCGATGTACACGACCGCGTACGCCGTCCGCGCGTACACGAAGAGCTTTGCGCCCATGACGGTCATGTCGTTGCTGACGCCCGCCGCATGCGCGACGAGCACCAGCGCGGCGAACGGCAGCAGGCTTTCAGCCATGTTGCGGTAGGCGCGCTGCGCGCGGCCGACCCATCCCTTGCCGTCGCACGGTGTCTCGCGGTTTCCGGCCAGCACCGGCGCGGGGAACTGCATCATCCCGCCGGTGATTGCGACCAGGAGTTGCACGATCCAGAGCCCTACGGCACAGACCAGCATCGTGAGTTCCACTGTCATTCGGAAATCTCCCTGCATTTGCGACTCGGGCCGCGCGGACGCGCGCGACCTGCCGGCCCCGAACTCTACACGGGTTCAGTGGCCGGCCGCGACAGGCCGCGGCGGCGTGGGCGCCGTGTTGCCAGGGCGGGAAGGCGCTCCGGAGTCAGGACAGGTAGCCGCTCTTCTTGGCGCCGGAAATCGTCAACTTGCGGGCCAGCCTGCGCGACAGCCGCATCAGCAGGTAACCCACCCACGCCATCGGTCCGGTCGGCAGCACGATCGCGTCGCTTTCCACGGCGCGAACGATGTCCTCGGCGACGACGCTCGGGTGGCAACCGTCCGTGTCGTAGTATTTCTGGAGTTTCGCGATCTGAGCGTCCGTCATGCCGGGCGCGGTCCCGCTCACGTGCACGATGGGCGTATTGATGATGCCCGGACAGACGATCAGCACCGAGACGTCCGTGTCGTGCAGTTCGAGCGCCAGCACCTCGGACAGTCCGACCACCGCGTGTTTCGAAGCGGCATAGGCCGACATGTTCGGCGCCGGCGCAAATCCCGCCAGCGACGCTACGTTGACGATCTTTCTCGCGCCACCGGCCGTTCGCATCGAGGGGAGGAAGGCATCGACGCAGTGCACGATCCCGAGGACGTTGATGTCCAGGATCCGCCGCCACTGCGCGAGTGGCGTTTCCTCGAAGCTGCCGAGGAAGGCGACGCCGGCGTTGTTGACCAGCACGTCCACGGTGCCTACGTCCCTGTTTACGGTGGCCGCAAGCGCGTTCACCGAAGCCTCGCTCGCGACGTCGCAGGGGTACGCGTGGCAGCGCGCGCCGGCGGCGGCAAGCTCCAGTCGTGCCTTCTCGAGTGCCTCAGCGTTGATGTCGGAGATGACCAGTCGCGCGCCGCGCTTCGCGAAGGAGCGGGCGCACTCGAAGCCTATGCCCGATGCTGCGCCCGTAATCACGACCAGCCGGTCCTTCAGCGGCTTCATGCCGACGGGCCGAAATAGACTTCGAAGAACCGACCTACGACGGACACAGGAATGGACAGGTTCGCATCCTTGCTGGTCCGCACGCAGACCAGGGCCGGACCCTTGTGCGCCTGGGCGCGAGCCAGTGCCGGCGCCAGGTCGCCGATGGAATCAACGTATTCGCCATGGCAGCCAAGTCCCTTGGCTACGAGGTCCCAGCGGACTTCGCCCATGCCGGTTCCGAAGTCGCGGCCCCAGTGGGCCATCTCGTTCGGGATCTCCATCGTCCACTGGCCTTCGGCCATCACGACGACCGTGATCTTGACCCCCTGGTGAGCTGCGGTCTCGAGTTCCATGACGTTGAATCCGGCAGCACCGTCGCCGGTCACGCACACGACCTCGCGGGATGGATCCCCGAGCTTCGAGCCTATCGCGGCCGGGATACCGGTGCCGAGCATGCCGAGTTCCAGGATGCCGTGGAACGACGACGGCCGGGTCGACGGCAGCGCGATGCTCGCCCACAACGAGGTGTTGCCGCCGTCCACGTGGTACACGGCGTCACCTCCGAACACACCGCCCACGACAGCACATGCCTGGCCCGGGTGGATGCCAGGACCGCTCCAGGCCCCGACCTGCGCCTGTACGGCCTCCTTCCATGAAGCCTGGGCGGCGCGTACGCCGTCGAGATCCTTGCGGCCCGCGCTCGCCATCTTGCGCGACCGTAGCCGTTCCACGAGGCCCGACAGTGTCGCCTTCGCATCCGCCACGATACCGAGCGTCACCGGCCTCGATACGCCGATGTGGCGCGGTTCCACGTCCACCTGGATCAGCTTGCAGTGCTTCGGGTCACCCCAGTACTTGTCGAAGGGCACGTCGAGATTGCCGATGCGAGTGCCGACCGCGAGCATCACGTCCGCACTGCGGCGCAGGTCGTCGGCTGACGGGCTCTGCGACATGAAGCACAGTGGGTGGTCGTGCGGCATCACGCTGCGGCCGGCCAACGAGGGAATGACGGGGCAGTTCATCAGTTCCGCGAGTTCGATCAGCTGCGGATTCGCGGAGGCGCGATCGACACCGCAGCCGGCAAAGATAACCGGCGCCTTTGCACTGGCCAGCAACTCTGCTGCTGCATCCAGTTGCGCCGCGGATGGTTGCGGCGAGCCCGCGCGACCCGATTTGGCGCCGTAGATCGGTGCAGTCGACGAGTCACCGGTTGCGTAAAGCACGGGACCGGGAACCTCGAGGTGCACTGGACCGGGACGCCCGGCCCACATCTCGCGAAAACCCATGCGTACGATTTCAGGGATCCGGGTCCACTCGAAGACCGGGCCGCCCCATTTAACGACTGGTTTGAATAGGTCCAGTTGGTCCTGGCCCTGGAACGTGGCGGGCGTGGACGGGTAGACGATGCCGGGGCGGTGCTGCGAGGTGATCGCTATCACCGGCACGCCCTCATGTCGCGCGGTGAGCACGCCGGGGATCAGGTTGGCCGAGCCGGGCCCGGGATTGCCGAGCACCGCGGCCACCTGCCCGGTGGTCTTGTACATGCCTTCCGCCATGTGCACGCCGGCCGACTCGTGTCGGACCGGAATTCGACGGATTCCATTCGCCTCTAGCGCCGCCAGCAGCGGGTCGATCTCGGGGCAGGGCAGGCCGAAGACGAACTTCACGCCCTCGTTTGCCAGGGCCTGTGCCAGCAGTTCGCCACCGGTGATTTCGCTCATGTCGCCCCCTATCAGCTTGCTTTCGACACATGGTCGGATGGTGCGATTCTCTGCGGGTCGTCGATGACTGTACTGACATTTTCTGCCATGATGCTGATACTTTAAGACACTTTCGCGGGCGCTGGATGCGCGGCCGCTTACCGTGCGGGTCGAGGCCTTGGCCACACTCCAACATCGCTACCCAGCCCGATATTTCCTGCAACTGCTCGAGTACCTGGATGAACTCGGCCTGGATCGCCAGGCCGTGCTCCATGCCGCGCGCCTGGGGTCGATCGACGATCCGATGAAGCTGATGTCACTGAGGCAGGTCGAGGCGCTGTTCGCGGCGGCCGAGCGCATGAGCGGGCGATCCGACCTGGGCTTCGAGCTCGGGCGGCGCGTCAAGACGACCTCGCATGACATCCTGGGCTATGCATTGCTCACCAGCCCGACGCTGGGTCACGCGCTCAGGCTGCTCTCGAGCTATCAGCGGCTGATCAACCCTGCCTTCACGCTGGAGTTGCAGCACCACTCCGGTCGGGTGGATCTCGTTTACAAGCCAGCGATGGCGATGTCCCACCGCGCGATGCGCTTCGTGCAGGAGACGATCGCCGTGTCCAACCATTACGAGTTCGGATCGCTGCTGCAGCGAGACCTGCCGTCTTACGAAATTCACTTTTCGATCGAGCGGCCGCCGCATGCGGGGCGCTATGCCGACCTGGCGCCCGCAAGAGTGCACTGGGGCGACCTGCTGCCGGGACTTCGCCTTTCGATGGATGCCGCATTGCTGGACAGGCCGCTTGCCATGGCGGATCCGCGGGCCATGCAGGCGGCTGAGCAGCGTTGCGTGGCGATGATGCGCGGCGCCCGGGGCAGCCGCAGGTGGAGCGAATGGTGCCGCATGATGCTGCGAGAGGCGGAAGACAGCCAGCCGACGCTCGAGCAACTGGCCGGCTTCGTGAATCTCTCCGCACGCACACTGGCCAGGTACCTCGTCGCGGAGAACACCGGCTTTCGCGAACTGTCGCTGCAGGTTCGGACCGAGCGTGCCAAGCGCCTGCTGGAGAAGGGCGAGCAGTCGGTGACCCGGATCGCCTATCGGCTTGGCTACAGCGACGTCGCGAGTTTCATCCGCAGCTTCAGGGGGCGCACGGGGTACTCGCCGGGAGCATGGGGTGGAGCGCGTACTTCAGGCGGTCGCGTCCGCCATTAGGCGCTCGATGTGAGTCGTGCCGCTCGCGGCGAGCGCAGCGAGATCGTAACCGCCCTCGAGCGTGGATACGACCCGGCCAGTGGCGTGGCGATCGGCGACGGTGCGGACGGCGTCGGTGATCCACGCGTAATCGTCGGTCGCAAGCCGCAACTGGGCCAGCGGGTCGGACGCGTGCGCGTCGAACCCCGCCGAGACGAAGATCAGCTGCGGTGCGAATGCATCGAGCGCCGGAAGCCAGTGCTCGGTGACCGCCGCTCGAAATTCCGTGCTACCGCTGCCTGCCGGCAGCGGGCAATTGACGATGCGCCCGGGTACCGACGGCGGGTTCATGTCCGGGTAGAGCGGGTACTGGAACAGCGAGCAAAGCAGCACGCGATCGTCGTCGCGGAAGATGTCTTCGGTGCCATTCCCCAGGTGCACGTCGAAATCGAGGATCGCCACGCGCTCGAGGCCATGGCGTTCGAGTGCGTGCGCGGCGCCAACCGCCACGTTGTTGAACAGGCAGAATCCCATCGCGCGACTGCCCTCGGCGTGATGGCCCGGGGGGCGCACGTTGCAGAACGCGCGGCGGGCGCGCCCGGACATCAGCAGGTCCACGGCGAGCACGTTCGCGCCAGCTGCCCGCAACGCCGCCTCGAGCGTCTCCGGACACATGGCGGTGTCCGGATCGAGGATCTCGAGCCCGGCTGAAGGGGCCTTCGCACGGATGTGCTCGAGGTACTCGACGGGGTGGACCCGTGCGAGTTGCTCATTGGTCGCGCGCGGCGCTTCGAAATGTTCCAGCAGGTCGTAGAGTCCCCGCGTGCGGAGTTCTTCCGGAATGACGGCCACGCGTGCCGGTTGCTCGGCATGGCCCGGCGCCATCTGGTGCAGCCGACATGCGGGATGCGCGATGAACGCGACCGGCGTCCGCGCGGCGTCTGCCACGGGTGAGGTCGTTGCCATGCGTGGCCCGTCAGCCGGCGTCGGCGGGTGTCGCCGCCGGCCGACGATCGCGTCCGAAAAGGCGCTGCACCGTGACGAAGAACAGCGGCGTGAAGAATACGCCGAGCAGGGTGCCGGCGATCATGCCACCCAGCACGCCGGTGCCGATCGCGCGCTGTGCCCCGGAGCCGGCGCCGGTCGCAATCGCCAGTGGCAGCACTCCAAGTCCGAACGCGAGCGATGTCATCAGGATCGGGCGCAGCCGGACGCGCACCGCGCCCAGGGTCGCCTCGACGAGGTCCATGCCCTGCGCGAGATTGTCCTTGGCGAAGGTGATGATCAGGATCGCGTTCTTGCTCGAGAGACCCACGGTCGTGAGCATCGCCACCTGGAAGTACACGTCGCGCTCCATGCCGCGCAGCGTGGTCGCGAGCACGGTACCCAGGATGCCGATCGGGACGACCAGCATCACCGCGGTGGGGATGGTCCAGCTCTCGTACATGGCCGCGAGGCACAGGAACACGACCAGCAGCGACAGCGTGTAGAGCAGCGGCGTCTGCGCGCCGGCCGCGCGTTCCTGGTAGGACTGTCCGGTCCACTCGAGGCCGATGCCGCGCGGCAGCTGGGAAACGAGCTTTTCGACCTCTGCCATCGCCGCGCCGGAACTGACACCCGGCGCCGCTTCGCCATTGATCTCGAGCGACGAGGCGCCGTTGTAGCGCTCGAGCCGCGGCGGACCGTAGTCCCAGCGCCAGCTGGCGAATGCCTGGAACGGCACCATTTCGCCCTGCAAATTGCGGACGCTCCAGCGGCTGAAATCCTCGGGCACCATGCGGTACGGCGCGTCGGACTGCACGTACACGCGCTTCACACGCCCGCGATCCACGAAATCGTCGATGTACTGGCCGCCCCACGCCGTGGAGAGTGTCGCGCTGATGTCGTCTATCGACACACCGAGTGCTGCAGCTTTCCTGTTGTCCACGTCGATGCGGAACTGCGGTGCGTCGTCCTGCCCGTTCGGCCGCACGTTCGCAAGCAGCTTGTTCTGGCTGGCCGCGCCGAGGAACTGGTTGCGGGCTGCAATCAGTGCTTCGTGACCGAGGCCCGCTTCGTCCTTCAGGTTGAACACGAAGCCCTTTGAAGTGCCGAGTTCGGGCAGCGGGGGAGGGGCGAATGCGAACGCGAACGCGTCCTTGATCTGCATCAGGTGCATCATTGCGCGCTGGGCGACGGCGTCGACGCCGAGTTCCTTCGACTTCCGTTCCGACCAGTCTTTCAGGTTGACCCACGCGATACCGGCGTTCTGCCCGCTGCCGGAGAAGCTGAAGCCCTGCACCGTGAACACCGAGCGGACCGTGTCCTTCTCGTTCTCGAGGAAATGTCGCTCGACCGCGTAGATCGAGTTCATCGTGCGCTCCTGGGTCGCGCCTGCCGGTGTCATGATCTGTGCCATCAGCCAGCCCTGGTCTTCCTGCGGCAGGAAGGCGGTGGGCAGGCGCAGGAACAGCACGACCATGATCGCCACCATCGCCGCGAACCCTGCCAGATAGCGGCCGCGCCGGCCCAGCATGCGGCGCACCGAGCCCTGGTAGTGGGTGCTGCCGCGGTCGAACATGCGATTGAACCAGCCGAAGAAACCGCCGCTTCCGGCGTGTCCGCCGCTCGGCACTGGCTTCAGCATCGTGGCGCAGAGCGCCGGTGTCAGGATGATCGCGACCGCGACCGAGAGCGCCATGGCCGAGACGATGGTCGCGGAGAACTGGCGATAGATGATGCCCGTGGACCCACCGAGGAAGGCCATGGGCACGAACACTGCCGCGAGCACCAGCCCGACGCCGACCAGCGCGCCGGTGATCTGGTCCATGGACTTGCGCGTCGCTTCCAGCGGCGAGAGTCCTTCCTCGTGCATGATGCGCTCGACGTTCTCGACCACCACGATGGCGTCGTCCACCAGCAACCCGATCGCGAGCACCATCGCGAACATCGTCAGCATGTTGACCGAGTAGCCGAGCGCCGCCAGTACCGAGAACGTGCCGAGCAGCACGACCGGCACCGCGATGGTCGGGATCAGCGTCGCGCGCAGGTTCTGCAGGAACAGGTACATCACCAGGAACACCAGCGCGATGGCCTCGAGCAGCGTCACGATCACGCCCTGGATCGCGGACCGAACGAACGGAGTGGTGTCGAAGGGAACGGCCGTCTCGACCCCCGGTGGAAACGACTTCGACAGCTCCTTGAGCTTCGCTTCCACTGCGCGGGAGGTGGCGAGTGCATTGGCGCCGGTCGCGAGCGACACGGCGAGGCCTGTGGCCGGGCGTCCGTTGAACCTGGCGATGTGGCTGTAACTCTCCGCGCCCAGTTCCACCCGGGCCACCTCGCCGAGCGTCAGCACCGAGCCGTCCTCATTGCCGCGCAGCACGATGCCGCGGAACTGCTCGGGTGTCTGCAGGCGGCCCTGGGCGGTGATCGATGCGTTCAACTGCTGGCCCGCGATCGCGGGCGTGCCGCCCAGTTCGCCGATCGCGACCTGCTGGTTCTGCGCGCGGATGGCGGCGATCACGTCCGACGGATTCAGGCGATAGGTCTCGAGACGGCTCGGGTCCAGCCAGATTCGCATCGCATACCTGGTGCCGAAGGCCTGCACGTTGCCGACGCCGGTCACGCGTGCGAGCGGGTCCACCACGTTTGCGGTGACGTAGTCCGCGACATCGTCTGACTTGAGCCGGCCGTCGTTGGACAGGAAGGCCACGACCATCAGGAATCCCGTGTCTGACTTGTTGACGCTGACGCCCTGCTGGCGGACGGTGGCTGGCAGCAGCGGCGTGGCCAGTTGCAGCTTGTTCTGCACCTGCACCTGCGCGACGTCCGCATTCGTGCCGCTTTCGAATGTGAGCGAGATACTTGCGCCGCCATCGGACTCGCTGGTCGAGGACATGTAGATCAGCCCGTCGAGGCCCTTCATGCTCTGCTCGATGATCTGCGTGACGGATTCCTCGACCGCCTGCGCAGTGGCGCCCGGGTAGTACGCAGAGATCGAGATCGTCGGCGGCGCGATGGTCGGGTAGCGTTCGACCGCCAGCCGCGTGATGGATATGACGCCCGAGAGCATCACGATGATCGCCAGCACCCAGGCGAACACCGGCCGGTCGATGAAGAATCGTGCCATGGCCAGGCGCGCCTATTGCTGCCGCGCGGCGGCGGGTTTTTCTCCAGCGGCCGCGCTATCGGCTGGGGCCGGCGGTGCCGCCGGCGTGCCCGGCGGGCTGGCCTCGGTCGCCGTGACCGGCGCGCCGGGCTGCACTTTCTGCAGGCCTTCGACGATGACCCTGTCGCCTGCCTCGAGACCGCCGTCCACCAGCCACTGGTCGCCGATGGTGCGGCTCACCTGGACCGCACGCAGTTCGACCTTCTCGTCCTTGCCAACCACGAGCGCGGTCGCGTTGCCCTGCGGATCCCTGGCAATACCCTGCTGGGGAACGAGGATGCCTTGCGGCCGGACGCCGTTGCCAACCAGCGCGCGAACGTACATGCCCGGCAACAGCAGTCGCTCGGGATTCGGTACCTTGATCCGGAGCAGGTAGCTTCCAGTCGTCGGGTCGACGCTGACGTCGGAAAACTCGAGCATGCCGGGGTGCGTGTAGTGGCGACCGTCCTCCAGCACGATTGTCACCGGAAGGGAGGCTTCCTGCTCGAGTGCGCCCTCCGCCAGTTCGCGCTTGAGTTGCAGTAGTTCCGCGCTGGACTGCGTGACATCGACGTATACGGGATCGAGCTGCTGCACGGTGGCGAGCGGCGCGTCCTGCGCTGCCTTGACCAGCGCTCCCTCGGTGACCGCGGACTTGCCGACGCGGCCCGAGATCGGCGAGGTGACGCGCGCGTAGCCGAGCACCACACCGGCCGCCGTAAGCGCCGCGCGGCTCGACTGCAGTTCGGCCTCCGCCTGGCCAAGGGCCGCGATGGCATTGTCGTTGTCCTGCGCGCTGACAACGCCGGTCTTGACCAGTTCGCCGGTCCGGCCGGCCCGCAGCCTTGCAGCCTCCAGCGTTGCTTCGGCGCGGGCAACCGCAGCCTTCGCGACTCCGTAGTCCGCGCGATAGGTCGCGTCGTCGAGTTGATAGAGGGCCTGGCCAGCCTTGACGCTGGAGCCCTCAGTAAAGAGCCGGGCCTTGACGATGCCGGTCACCTGGGGCCGGACCTCGGCAACCAGGAAGGCGCTGGTGCGGCCCGGAAGCTCGCGGACCAACGTGACCGGCTCGGCACGCAGTGTAACGACGGTGACGGGCATCGCGCCCGGGCCCTGTGCAGGGCCTTGCTGCGCCTTGCCGCAACCGGAAAGCGCGCCCGCGAGGGCAATGGTCGACAGGACAACGTGGACGCGCATGGGGCGTTCGTGCATTTCCGGGCCTCGGATCCCACGGGAGGCAGGGCGGCATGGCCGCCCGCCTGCGAGGGTTGGTGAAGGTAGGCGAGCATCCTTGTCGCACCGGGCCCTGCTGTCAATCCGGGCGTGTGTTGCGGCTCCAGGCCCATGCAGTTCATGATCGCCGCTCCAAGAGGGTGCGCTCGGACGGGTCTCGTCATCGACAGGAACGCTGTATTTGCGGCCGGGCCGAGCTTGATCCCGGTCGTGGCACTTGCTGCGGGCTGCGAGCCCACCTGCCATGGCTGTCGCCATCGGCGATTCACCGCCGACGACAGTCTCGCCCAGAAGAGCGCCTATCTCGCACGCGTGCTTGCGCCCTGGTCCGACCGGATCGCTCCGATCGATGCACCCGCCGAGAGTGAGCGCCTTGGATACCGCGACCGGGTCACGCTGACGGCGCGCTGGTCGAATGAGCAGGGCTGGCGTTTCGGGCTCATGCGCCGCGACGAACTCATCCCAATCCACGACTGCCCGGTGCACACCGAACGCGTGCGCGCACTGGTGCACATGCTGGTCGAATGCCTGCCGCCGGGCGACGGATTTCCGCTTGCATACCTCCACGTAGCGGGAGCGCAGGCCACGCTGATCGTGAAGGCCCACAGGGTCGATCGCGAATGCCTGTCGCACGTCGCGTCGGCCGTGGCAGGCATCGGTATCGAGGGCCTGTGGCTGCACTGCCATCCTGCGGCCGGCAGGCGCCTGTTTGCTCGCAGTGGCTGGCAATTGCTCGAGGGCAGCGCCGAGTCGCGAGACTCGCGCGGATTCCTGCACGGTCCGACGGCCTTCATGCAGGCAATGCCGGGACTGCATGCTCGTGCAATGAACGACGCAGCGACACACGTCGCGCCCAGCCCTGCTGTCGCCGTGCTCGATCTATATTGCGGTCTTGGCGCGACTCTCAAGACGTGGACCGAGGCGGGCAGCGTCGCGCTGGGCGTGGAACTCTCCGGTGAGGCAGTGTCGTTTGCCGCGAAGAACGCTCCGCTCGCTCATGTGCTGCGTGGCACTTGTACCCAGCGACTGCCGCAGGTCCGGGAGTGGTGGAGCAGGCGTGAGCTCGGGGAAGAACTCGCCGCGTACGTCAATCCGCCGCGCTCTGGCCTCGAGGGTGAGGTCGCGGGCGCGCTCGCGGACGAGCTTCGCCCCGAGAGGGTGGCCTACCTTTCCTGCAGCGCCGGTACCCTTGCGCGCGATCTCGAGGCGTTCGAGGCCGCCGGGTACAGCGTGTCGGCGATCCGCCCATACGACTTCTTTCCGAATACCCACCACGTCGAGACGCTCGCGCTGCTCGAGCGCTGCTGACGCGCCGCGTCGGTGCTTTTTACATATCGTGGTTGCGGCATATTTCGGCCAAACGCAATGCATTGATTTGTAAAGACATGATTCCTTTGGCCTGGTTCTTGCACCAAAAAGTGGCGAGCGAGAACAACAATGATATTAAAAGCCTCTGGGGTGCTCGCGCTGCTGCTTGGTCCGGCGGTGGCGCTATACGCGACGGGTCATACCGCTGCTGCGCACTGGTTTGTGCTCGGCGCGGTTCTTGCGATGCAGATGAGCATGCTGGCCCGCCCGGTGGCGGGATTCGCTCTGCTGCTGCCGGTCATCTATGCCGCGGCGGCAATAACGGCCCAATCAACCGGTGGCGTCGCAGCGCTGGTCCTGGCCTCGGCTGCGCTTGTCGGCGCGGCCAGTTCGCAGGGGTTCCAGCGTGGGGTCCTGGCCGTGCTTGCGGCCACGCTCATAGGCTCCAGCGAGCCTGCGACGCCGTCAGCGGTGCTGATGCCAACGCTGGTAATGGCGGCGGGCAGCGCATACGGCATGTTGCTTGCGCTTACGTTGATGGGCGACGTTGACATGGATACCCGCGCGGTGCGCCCGCAGACGGCGCTCAGCTTCGCGGCGTTGCTTGCCGTGCTGGTCACGATAGCGTGGCTGGCGGCGAAGGCGTTCGGCGTGCCGCACGGCTGGTGGATCCCGCTCGCGGTCGCCTCTGTCGGCCAGCCCGCGATCGAGAAATCCGTGCTCCGATCGATCCTGTACCTGGCGGGCGCACTGTGCGCCACGCTGGCAATGGTGGCCGTGTTCGAGTTCGCGACGGCCCTGGCCGCGCAGGCGGTGTTGCTCGTCGTCGTCGGGTTCCTGATGCTGGTCATCGGGCAGGGCCGCCGCTGGACCAGGGCGCTTTTGCTTACGCCGTTCCTGATGCTGGTCGTCGGCCACCAACTCGACCATGCGCCGCTGGACTACCTGCGGTCGGCATTCATGGCCTGCGCGGTAGTGTTTGCATTCGCGCTGCTCGGCCAGTGGTTGCTGTGGACCATTCGTCCGGACCCTGGTCGCACCATGAGGCGGGCCGCCAGAAGCACGCATACGCCGTAGGTCCGCTGGTCCGCGAACTCGCGCAGTGTTCGCGCGAGTTCGCTACAAGCTCCATCAGTCGCCGCCGTTCGGGCCGTTGTGGCAGTCGTAGCAGCCGACCTCGACGCCCATGGCGACGCTGCGTGATCCCCAGTTGCGGCTTGCCGCGGTTCTTGAGAGCGGCGAGCCGCGGAAGTCGCTGCCGTGGCAGGCCGCGCAGGCCTGGCGGTTCTGCTTTGCGGTGCCTCCATGGCCGGAACGCCAGCGGGAATCGCCGACGACGTGTATCCCGTGGGGCCCGTTCAATCCCAATGCCAGTGTGCCGGCACCGTGGCACGCCGTGCATTCGGTGACCGTGCCCGCATGCCCCTGCACCTGCCGCGCGGCCACGTTGTCGTTGTGCGCGTCATCGGGATTCGGCCAGATCGCGTGCGTGCTGTTGTGGCAGCCCTCGCAGGCGACGCCGCCGTGACCCTTGCTGAATCGATAAAGCTTTCCGGTGTTCTCCGCGAAGCGTGAGCTGGCCGCCAGGCGCGGTGACGCTGCCGCATCCGATGAGTTGAACGCGAGCAGGGCGCGGATGCCGTCAGTGGACATTTGTGACGCGTCCGGCAGCGTGAGGTGACTGACCGCGTCTCCGGTGTGGCAGGACTGGCAGCGTGGCAGGTCGATCCACGGGCGACGCGACTGGCCGTCGTTGTGGCCGTCGATGCTGCCGCCCGCAGCCAACGCGGTCGTCCCACCGACCGCACTCATGCCGCCGTGACAGTTCTGGCAGCTCACAGTGCTGGTCATCGCGCCGCGCAGGCACTGGGTGGACTTGCCGGGGTGGCAGAGGTAGCAGGACTGGTTCTGTGGCGCGGGCGGCGTGCTGCCCTGGCGAACCCAGCCATCTGCGTACGCAACGCCGGCTGAGTTCAGCATCCGGCTGCTGTGGTAGGCGTGCATTGCCGAGGACATCGTCGGCTTGCCGACCTGCGAGCCGGCAGGCCCGGTGCCCGCGAGGTCGAGGGCTGCGCTGTAATGGCAGCCAGCGCAGAGCACCGGCTTCGACGCCATCAAGGTGGTGCCCATGCGATTGTCGTGCAGCAGCAGGATGTTTTCCCGCGACTGGATCTCCAGGTTCCCTGAGGCCGACCAGGTGATTCCCGCTGCGCGGGTCGCGGTGCCACCGGTGGCGTGGCAGTCCGAGCAGGTGGTTTCCTCGGAAACCGGCAGGACGACGTCCAGTGTCGAGAGTGACTGGCCGCTCGTCTTGTCGGTCGCCGTCAGGCGCATCAGCGGATAGCGATTGATGTTGCCTGCGTCGTCAACCGGAAAGGCCGGAATTCCTTCCGCCTCGAACAGCGTGTCGGCCGCCTTCCACGTGAACGAGGTCTGGTCGGGCCCGGGCGCCTCGGCGGGCATGTACAGGCCCGTCAGTCCCTGGCCCGGCGGGAGATTCGCACCGTATGTCCGCGCCACGTATTGCCAGAAGTTCGTCTTGTCGCTGCTGCGACTGTTGATCGAGCCATTGGCATCGGCGACCGCCGAATAGCGCAACACGACGCTCAAGTCGTTCAGCAACGAAGGCTTGCCCGTGCCGTCGATGCGAACCACCTGGGCATTGACCACGTTAAAAGGCGGCAGGATCGAGAACACCGAGAAGTCGGCATCCACGCAGTGCATGCCGAGATTGTTGGTCGCCAGGATCTTGTAGCTGGTCTGGCCTGTGCCGCCGCCGCCCCCGCGCCGCCACCGGCGCCACCGTCACTGCCGCCACCCGATTCGACGCCGGACCCGGAGCCTCCGCCGCCGCAGCCGGCCAGTGCGAGAAGGGCGCCGAGCATAAGCGTGCCTAGCGATCGCGCGGGCAGCGTTGCATGTAACGTCATCAGGTACTCCCGGCCGTCGACTATCCGATGGCGGGTTAGACGCATGGAGGCGACAGAATCAATCGCGGCGAGCGCATCTGCGATTGATTCGCAATCCGGTCAGGCGGCCGCAAGTGCCTGCGCGAGATCCTCGATCAGGTCGTCCTCGTGCTCGATGCCCACCGAGAGTCGCACCATGTCCTCGGTCACGCCCGATTTCTCGAGTTCCGCCGGGTTGAGTTGCCGGTGCGTCGTGCTCGCAGGGTGGCAGGCCAGCGATTTCGCGTCCCCTATGTTCACCAGCCGCAGGAAGAGCTTGAGCGCGTCCTGGAACCTCGCTCCTGCAGCGAGGCCGCCCTCGATGCCGAACGTCAGGATGCCGGATGCACGGCCGCCCATGTACTTGTGCGCGAGTGCGTGGCTCGCGTTATCCGGCAAACCCGCGTAATTCACCCAGCGCACCTTGGGGTGGCTCTGCAGGTACGTGGCGACCCTGAGCGCATTCCTGCAGGTACGGTCCATGCGCAGCGCGAGCGTCTCGATGCCCTGCAGTATCAGGAAGCTGTTGAACGGCGAAATCGCCGCGCCCATGTTCCTGAGCGGCACCACCCGCGCGCGGCCGATGTAGGCCGCCGGACCGAAGGCTTCCGTGTAGACGACCCCGTGGTACGACACGTCGGGCGTATTCAGGCGCGGAAACTTGTCCGCGTGCGAGGCCCAGGAGAAGCGGCCGGAATCCACGATCGCGCCGCCGATGCTGGTACCGTGCCCGCCGAGGTACTTGGTCAGCGAATGCACGACGATGTCCGCGCCGTGCTCGAAGGGACGGCACAGGTAGGGCGTCGGAACCGTATTGTCCACGATCAGCGGAATGCCGTGACGATGCGCGACCTCGGCCAGGGCCTGGAAGTCCGTGACATTGCCGGCCGGGTTGCCGACCGACTCGCAGAAGATTGCACGGGTCTTTCCATCGATCAGTTTCTCGAATGAACCCGGATCGCGGTGGTCGCCGAACTTCACGCCGATTCCGTACTGCGGGAGCGTGTGTGCGAACAGGTTGTAGGTGCCGCCATACAGCGCCGAAGAACTGATGAAGTTCTGCCCGGCCTCGACGATGGTCTGGATCGAATACGTGATCGCCGCCTGGCCCGAGGCGAGCGCGAGGGCACCCACGCCACCCTCGAGCGCCGCGACGCGCTTCTCGAGCACGTCGGTGGTCGGGTTCATGATCCGCGTATAGATATTTCCCGCGACCTTGAGGTCGAACAGGTCCGCGCCGTGCTGGGTGTCGTCGAAGGCGTAGGACGTGGTCTGGTAGATCGGGACCGCGGCGGCCCTGGTCGTTGGGTCGGGCGAGTAGCCGCCGTGGACGGCGATGGTTTCAAGTTTCATGGCTGGCCTGCTGGGGGAATGTCGCGGTCATTGTCCCGCAGAGTCCGGCGCCTGTCGTCGGTTGAGAACCAACCGTTATGGGTTCAGATCGTCCGCGGCTTTGACCTGGGTCATGGTGCTTCCTGGACTCCGTGGAACAACATTCCGGCCAGCAGAGACCTGGGCGGCAAGTTGCGCGTGTGGAGCGATTTCACTTGATCAACGTCAATCGTCGCGGGCACTTGAATCACCTGGCGGCCTCGATCGCGATGATCCTCGCCTCGCCAGGGCACGCGGCGGAGATTGCCGTGCCCGCGGCGCAGGATCCGCAGTCCGGGTCGCTTGAGGAAGTGACCGTGTACGCACGCCGCCTGGTGCCCGTCACCCGGGTTGCCGCGACGGTCACGGTCATTTCGGACGACGACCTGCGGCGCACGCTGGCGAGCGACATCAAGCAGATGGTGCGATACGAACCGGGTCTTAGTGTGCGCAGCGACCCGTTCCGCTTCGGACTCGACACCTTCACGATCCGTGGCATGACCGGCAACCGGATTGCGGTCGAGGTCGACGGCATCCCGACGGCGCCGGGATTCGCGATCGGCAGTTACTCCGATTCCGGGCGCGCCTTCCCGGATCTCGCGTTGATACGGCGGGTGGAACTGCTGCGGGGTCCAGCCTCGTCGTTGTACGGCAGCGATGCGATCGGGGGCGTCGTTGCAATGAGCACGGTGACGCCCGATTCGCTGCTGGCCGGCGGCGCGGCTACGGGTTTTCGCAGCGAGGCGGGCTACGACAGCAGCGACGACGGCTGGCACGCGGTTGCAATCGGAGCGAGGCGGGTTGGGTCGGCTGACCTGCTGCTGGGCTACGTGCACAGGCAGGGCAACGAGGCGGACACGGCTGCCAGCGTGTCGCCCAACCCGCGCGACTACGGCGCGGATTCGATGCTGGCGACGTCGCAGTTCGATTCCATGCCGGGCGGAGCGCTCACCGTGACCGTGGAAGGCGGGCGCCTGCAGCAGACCACGGAGGTGAACGCATGGGAACTGCTGGCGGGCAGTCGCTTTGCCAACACGGTCGTGCTGAGCGGCGACGACGCGGGTCAGCGATTCCGAACCAGTGTCGCGCAAGCGCTCAACACAACGGCGGCGTACGACTCGGCAGGCTGGATCCTCTACTGGCAGGGGACCGACACGCGGCAGGACACCTACGAAGAGCGCAGCGCGGTTCCGCCGCGCGCGCCGCCGGTGCAGCTTGATCGCCGGTTCCGCTTCCAGGAACGCGTGCTCGGCGCGGACTTCACCGCCGTCAAGGACTTCGAACGCGGCGGCCTTGCCCACGATGTCGTATACGGCCTGGAGTTCTCGGGCTCCCGGCTCGAGGAGACGAGAAACGGCACGCAGACCGACCTGGTGACCGGCGCCACGACCAAGACCATCCTTGGTGAGACCTATCCGCTGCGCGATTTCCCCAACTCCGACGTGATCCAGGCCGGCGCATTCGCGCAGGACGAGATCCGGTTCGGCGACGGCCGGTGGTCCGTGATTCCGGCACTGCGCGTCGATTACTACGATCTTTCGCCGAAGCCGGACAGCCTGTACCGCGAGGATAATCCGAATACGCCTGTCGTCGGCCTGAACGATACCTCGATCTCACCGAAGCTCGGCTTGACGCGCCGCTTCGGGGAGTCATTGTCGGCATATTTCCAGTATTCGAATGGGTTCCGCGCGCCGCCTCCCGAGGACGTGAACATCGGCCTCGACCTGCCGCTGCTCAACATCCGCGCCATCCCGAACCCGGACCTGAAGTCGGAGCGGAGCAACGGATACGAGATCGGACTGCGTTACGAGAGCACTGCGCTCCGATTCACGGCCTGCGGCTATTACACTGATTACGACGATTTCATCGAGTCGAAGGTGAACCTCGGGGCTGACCCGGAGACGAAGGTGATCATCTTCCAGTCGCAGAACATCGCACGCGCGCGCATCTACGGCACCGAGGTTTCGGCGACCGCGAGCGCGGGCGAGTGGGCTGCGGCGCTTTCCGGCTGGACGGCGCGCCTCTCGGCCGCCTGGTCGAAAGGCGAGGACCTCGAGCGAAAACAGCCGCTCAATTCAGTCGATCCAGGCAGCGCGCTGGTCTCGCTGGCCTACGAGTCGGCCTCGGGCGCGTGGCGCGGCGAACTCGTCACCACGGCAGTCGCCGCGAAGCGCGAAGTGGATCGCAGCCGCGTGGACCTGTACCGGACGGGTTCGTACGTTACGCTCGACCTGCTGGGACAGGCGAATCTCGGGCACGGCCTCACGTTGTATGCGGGGCTGTTCAACCTGACGGACCAGGATTACATCGAGTGGGCCGACGTGCGTGGACGCCCCGTGGGCGATCCGCTGATCCCGTACTACACGAGGCCGGGGCGCAACGCGTCGGTCACACTGCACTGGCGCTACTGACGGGCCCCGGGACGCTGGGTGTCGTCCAGAAAAAAGGCCCCGCCTCTTGCGGGGCGGGGCCTGGATGGAGCCCGTTCCGGGCTTCCCAGGGAAGCAGATCAGTAGACGTCGTCCATCGTGTTGTACACGTTGAACTTGCCGGTGGGCGTCACGATTCGCGGATCGTCGATGACGGCCTTGAGCTTCAGGGTCTCGTCGTCCACGACGACGATGGCCGAGCGCTGGTCCTTGCCGTTCCACACCGAGAACCAGACTTCGTCGCCCGCCTTGTTGAATTCGGGCTGGACGACGCGCTTCGGGCCTTCGCCGAGCTTGGCCCATTCGGCGATCGGCAGCACCTGGTAGCCGGCATCGAGGTTGTTCGTGTCAAACACAGCCACGGTCTGCGCGATTTTCGGGTCGGGATTCAGCGGCGTGTCCACGTAAAGGTGGTGTGACTTCGGGTTCGACTTGACGAACAGCGAGCCGCCGCCCTGGCCGTTGAGAACGCGCACGACTCTCCACGCGTTGTCCTTGTGGCCGACCGGGTCGGTGCCGATCAGCGTGACCTTCTCATTGCCGAGCGCGCTGGTAACCCACACCGGCCCGTACTTGGCGTCGGTGAAGTTTGCGCCTCGTCCCGGGTGCGGGATCTTGTCGACATCAATGAGTGCCGTCAGCTTCTGTTCCTTGGAGTCGATCACTGCGATCTTGTTCGACTGATTCGCGGCGGTCAGGAAGTACCGCTTCGTGACGTCCCAGCCGCCGTCATGCAGGAAACGTGCGGCGCCAATCGTCGTGGTCTTGAGGTTGTTGATGTCCTCGAAGTTCACCAGCAGGATCTGGCCGGTTTCCTTGACGTTGACTATGAACTCCGGGTGCTCATGCGAGGCCACGATCGCAGCCACGCGCGGCTCGGGGTGGTATTCCTGCGTGTCTACGGTCATGCCACGGGTCGAGACGATCTTCAGCGGCTCGAGCGTTGCGCCGTCCATGATCGTGTACTGCGGCGGCCAATAGGATCCCGCGATCGCGTACTTGTCCTCATAGCCCTTGTACTTCGACGTTTCGACAGAACGTGCCTCCAGCCCGACCTTGATCTCGGCCACCCTGCCCGGGGTCTCCATGAAGAGGTCGATCAGGTCGATCTTGCCGTCGCGGCCGATCGTGTACACATAGCGCCCGGAACTCGACATCCGTGAGATGTGTACCGCGTAACCGGTCTTGATGACCGTGATGATCTTCTTGGTGTCGCCGTCAATCAGGGCGATCTGACCGCTGTCGCGCAGCGTCACGACGAAGATGTTGTCGATGTTCAACTTGTTTTGCTTGGTCTTCGGTCGCTCCGATACCGGGACGATGACGTTCCAGGTTGCCTTGATCTCCTTCATGCCGAACTCGGGTGGCTGAGGCGGTTCGTTCTGCACGTAACGCGCCATCAGGTCGACCTGTGCAGGCGTGAGTTCACCGGACTTTCCCCAGCTCGGCATGCCGGCTGGCGAGCCCTGGTTGATGAAGACCTTCAGGTACTCGGTTCCCTTTTTCTGGGTGATGTCCGGGGTGAGGGGCTTGCCGGTTGCGCCCTTGCGGAGCACGCCGTGGCATCCGGCGCAGCGCTGGAAATAGATCTGCTGCGCTTCCTTGAACTCTGCTTCCGACATCGTCGGCGCGCCCGGAGTCATCAGGATCTGCGCACCCTCGGCACCGGCCGGGGAGGGTGCACCCTGGTACTTCAGCTCCGCGACAGTCGTCGGATGTTGTGTCGGCGAATCAGCCTGCTTGGGGGTCGCCGCCGCCTTGGCCCGCACCGCCGCGACCTGCGCGGCGGCTACGGCGCCGCCGGCGTTTCCCCAGGAATTCATCGCGAACGTGAGCGCGTCGGCTATCTCCTGGTCCGAGAGCTGCACCATCGCCGGCATCACCGAGTTGAACTTGGCGCCATTGACGACCACTTCGCCCTGCAGGCCGTTCACCACCACGCCTATCGCGCGGTCCTTGTCGCCGAGCAGGTAGTCCGAGCCGGCGAGCGGGGGGAACGCTCCGGGCAGGCCCTTGCCGTCCGCCTGGTGGCAGGCCATGCAGACGGTGTCGAACACCTTCCTGCCCTCTGCGACCTGGGCGGCGACAGCCGACGCGCCTGCGACTTCGGCCTGGTGCACCTGCGGTGCGGCGGCGCTGGTCGCAGGCTGGGCAATGGCTGTCGTGGGGCGAGGGCGCCCATGGCACCGAGCGACAGCGCGTACCGAATGCGGAAATTCAGCTTCGACGTCATGGTGACTCCCATAATCCGTAGGACCGTGGCGGGCGCAGCAATGTGCGCCGACCCCCGAGAGTCACCTTAGGCGGGCGAGGCGGCGCACGCCTTGATCTCAGTCAACTATGGAATCGGAAGGGCCTAGACCGATGTGTCGAGCACCGCGAGCAGCCTGGCCCGGTCGGGTACCTGCAGGGAGCGGCCTTTGACGATGATCGCGCCGCCGTCCGACAGGTGTCGCAGGATCCTGGACAGTGTCTCGGGTTTCATCGACAGGCGCGAGGCGAGTTCCTGGCGTGATTCGGCCAAGATAAGGTCGGTTGGCCCGTCATGGCCCGGCGGCAGGCGGCCCTCGATCAGCCTGACGAGCCGGTGGGTGGCGCTCTCGAGCGTCAGGTACTCGATTTCCCGGATGCGCATGTGTAGCCGCTGGCTCAGGTGGCCGAGCATGCGCAGGCAGGTGCCCGGGCTCTCGCGCAGGATCGACACGTACTCGCGATTCGTGAAGCGGGCGACGTGCGACCTGGCCGCGGCGACCGCCGAGACCGGGTAGACGGAGCCCTCCATGAACATCACTGCCTCGGCGAAGCTCTGGCCGTCGGCCAGGATGTCAACGATCTTTTCCTCGCCGGACTTCGAATACAGCACCAGGTTCACCTGTCCCGAAAGCACGATGTAGAAGTGCTGGGCAGGCTGTCCGCGATCAAACAGCAGTTGGCCGGACTCGTATTCCTCGACGTGGCTGGTGGCGATCATCCGTTGCATCTGTTCCGGCGAAAGGCCGGCGAACAGGTGATGGGCGCGGATGCCGGCAATCTGCTGTGGTGCCGTGAACATGGGCTGCACGGTAGCAGCCCAGGCAGGTCACGAAAAGACGCCGAGCGGTGAATGTGTCCTCGCAACGGTCACGAGGAACGCCACGGTCGCCAGTGCCGCGACGAACGCGGAAATCCGCACTGCCTTCGTCCGGCCGGGCCTGAGAGCGACGCTGCCGAGCGCGATATAGGCGACCAGCAGCAGCACCTTCATCGTCAGCCAGCCGGTCGAGAACGGATAGTGCCGGGTCACGGTCGTGAGCATCAGCGCGGTGGTCAGCAGCACGGTATCGACGGCGATTGGCACGCTGCGCAGGAGCCGGTTGCGGTGCAGCGACGAACCACCAACCATCAGCAGGCCGCGAAGCGTGAACAGCGTGATGGTCAGCATCGCGCAGGTGATGTGGACCTGTCGCAGCGTGAAATAGTACGCGGTCATCCGGCCTTGCCGTCGGAGCGGGGGGAGAGGTAGATGCCGCCGTTCTGCGCCGACCAGACGCCGAATGCGACGAGCCATGCGAGCATGCTGCCGAGAAGCAGATTGCGGACAGCATCGGGCGCGGCGACGATTTCGCTGAACACCCGCATGACTGCGGCCACCTGCACGCCCACGAAGCACGCCAGCGTTGTCCGGTTCATGGCCAGCGGGCGTCCCGAATGCCCCTTCGTCACCCGCGTGACCATGGCCACCAGCAGGCTGCCGAAGAAGCCGATGCCGAGCGCATGGATGGGCGCGCGCCCGAGCAGCCAGTCTCCGGTGAGTACGAAACCAGCGTCGCGCGTCGCCTGCAGGGTCATGGCGATCGGCAGCCAGGCGATACCCGCGTAAAGCGTCCAAAGCAGGGGGTTTCCCCTGGCGCGGAACGACGTCCAGCGAATCGCGCAGGTCGCCGTCAGCAGTGCCAGCGCCACGTCCACGAGAGGCAGCCAGTCGAACGCCCCGGCAGTTCCGAGCACCAACCGCGCGTATGCAAGCGCCACCACGGCGACCAGCATCCAGAGTGGTCGCCACGCCACGTAGCCAGCGATCGCGTTCTTGGAGAAGAACGGGACCATGCGGTGACAGACCGCATAGAACACCGGCAGCAGGAATCCCCACAGCGCCGCTCGGACGGCAAAATGCAGCGCGAAGTCATTGGCCTCGACGAGGCCGTAACCGAAACCAGCGGCGGACACGGTACCAACCGCGACCGCGACGCTCGCGACGACCGCGTGTGAAACGACCTGCTGCGCATCGACCAGCGCCCGCAGCAGCGTAACCAGGCCGCTGGCCAGGCCGGCAGTGGCCAGTGCGGCGGCCAGTAGCAGCAATGGCCGACCGGCATGCGCGCCGGTGAGCCAGGTAATCGTCGCGAGGAACAGCAGCGCGGCGGTCAACACGTAAGAGATCCGTGGGATCGCTGGTCCGTTCATCCAGCGCGGAAACGTCGTGAACAGGAAACCAAACATGAACGTCGGCAGGACCGTGAACTGCATCAGGAAACTGTGCAGCCAGATGGGCGCCACCTGCAGGTCGAGGGCCCAGATCGGCGCCCCCGTGTAGCGCGCGACCAGGTGCACGGCCCACCAGCCACTCGCGAGCAGCAGGCTTGCCATGCCGCAGAAGAAGTGCAGCCGGTGCGGCGCGAGCGTGAGGGTCTTCCAGCGATTCATTTTGCTGCCTGCGAAACAAGAAAAGGGCGGGCCCGGCCGGGCCCGCCCCTTGCGGCCGAGCCTAGTGTGCCGTGCGGGCCGCCGGCTGTGCGGCCGACGGGACCACGGCCTCCTGCCGCTGGCCGCGGCCGAGCCACAGCTTGGCCACGAACGCCACCAGCAGCAAGACTCCGACACTGAATAACAGGTCGCCCGGCATGCGCAGCCAGACCAGCGTCTGCATCGTCGGCTGCTGCAGGAACTCTGCCGAGCGCGCGTACCAGAATCCGTGCGACACGGACGCATAGACCTGCATCAGCCCGTAGGGCAGCAGCGACATCAACGCCATGGAGGCAAGACCGAGGTTCAGCGACCAGAACGACCACTTGAGCAGCCGCTCGTCCCACTGCGAGATATTGCCAAGACCGCGCAGGCAGAACAGCATCAGCCCGATGCCCAGCATCCCGTACACGCCGAAGAGCGCGGTGTGGCCGTGCAGCGGCGTCGTGTTGAGGCCCTGCATGTAGTAGAGCGCGAGCGGCGGGTTGATCAGGAACCCGAAAAGTCCGGCGCCGACCAGGTTCCAGAACGCTACGGCGACAAAGAACAGGATCGGCCAGCGATATGCCGCAACCCAGGGCTTTGCGTAGCTGTGCTTGTAGTTCTCGTAGGCCTCGAAGCCCACCAGGACCAGCGGCACGACTTCAAGCGCCGAGAACACCGAACCGACGGCGAGCACGCCGGTTGGCGTCCCGGTCCAGTACAGGTGGTGGAAAGTGCCGAGGACGCCGCCGGTGAGGAACACGACCGTGGCGAACAGCACTGCATTGGTCGCCGTCTTGACGCGCACCAGCCCGAGCTTGGTGAACAGGAAGGCGATGACCGCCGTGGCGAACACCTCGAAGAATCCCTCGACCCACAGGTGCACCACCCACCATCGCCAGTATTCGACCATCGACAGGTGGGTGTTGCGGCCCCACATCAGGCCGGCGCCGTAGAAGAGCCCGATCGCCACCGTCGAGAGGAACACCAGCAGCGTGATGGAGCGGCTGTCGTCGCGCGCCTTGAGTGCGGGCCACAGCGCCCGGCCGACCAGCAGCAGCCACAGCATCAGCCCGATGAACAGGAACGCCTGCCAGAAGCGACCCATGTCGACGTACTCCCAGCCCTGGTGGCCGAACCAGAAGTTGGCGCCGAGGCCCATCTTCTGCATCACGGCAAACCACTGCCCGCCGAGCCCGCCGATCACGATCACCAGCAGGCAGGTGAACAGGAAATTGACGCCCAGGCGCTGGAATTTCGGTTCGTGCCCGGAGATTGCGGGCGCGATGTAGAGTCCTGTGGCCAGCCACGCGGTGGCGATCCACAACACTGCGATCTGCAGGTGCCAGCTGCGCGTGACCGTATAGGGCAGCCAGTTGGCGAGCTGGAATCCATAGAATCCCTGGCCTTCGACCGCGTAGTGCGCGGTGATGCCGCCCAATATGACCTGCACCAGGAACAGGGCCGTGACCACCCAGAAATACTTGGCGGTGGCCTTCATCGATGGCGTCGGCTTCAGGCCGCCGAGCGGGTCGCTGTCGGGCACCACGGGAGCGGCCTCCTTGCCGTGCGTCGCGACGTAGTACCAGGTGAGCGCGCCCACGCCGGCCAGCATCCCGAGGATGCTGATGAACGTCCACAGGTAGGTCGGCGTCGTCGGGACGTTACCCACCAGCGGCTCCGACGGCCAGTTGCTGGTATAGCTGACCTCCTGGCCGGGGCGGTTCGTCACCGTGGACCAGGCCGTCCAGAAGAAGAACGCCGTCATCGCCTGGCGATGCGCCGCGTCGGGAATCGGGTTTTCCCGGATCGCGTACTGCGAGCGCAGGGTGGCGAGGCTGGCGTCGTCGCTGAACAGCCGGGTGTAGTGATCCGCGACTACTGCGATAGCTGCCGCACGATCCTCCGAAACGGTGACCACTCCCGTTGCCGGATCGTAAGTGTTGCCACGCATCTCGGTCGCCAGCCTCGTACGCAGTGCGGACTGCTGGGGAGGATCCAGCCCGGCGTATGGCTTGCCGGTCTCGCGCAAGGACCATGCGTCGAGGATTGCCGTCGCCTCGCGGTGCAGCCAATCGGCCGACCAGTCGGGTGCGACGTAGCTGCCGTGACCCCAGACCGAGCCCAGCTGCTGGCCGCCGATCGACTGCCAGACCTGGCGGCCGGTCTCCATGTCGTCACGCGAGTAGATCGTCTGCCCCGTCGTGGTCACCACCGCGGAGGGCATCGGGGGCGCCGCGAGGTAAATCTCGCGGCCGAAGTAAAGCAGGATGCCGAACGACACTACCAGCAGTGTCGCGAGCACTTTCCAAAGTCGGTTCGTATCGTTCACCTTGGTCTCCAATGACAACCCGCGATTGCGCCGCGGAATGGGCGCAATGGTGGATGCGGCGCAGCAAGTGCGCCTTGACGGAGATCAAGCAGGAGGGGGGTTAGATCGCCTTCGAGAATCGCTGCTGCGATGCCTGCGCGGCCGGCAGGTAGGCGTCGAAGGCCATTGCAAGGTGCCGCAGCAGCAGGCGCCCGGCGGGCAGTACCCGGAGCCCGGGATCGGCGAACTCGGCGAGGCCGTCGGCGACCATCGGCGCGAGCGCTGCGATCTCGCTGGCAAAGTAGCTCCGGAAGTCGATGCCGTGGCGCGCGCCGGTTGCGTCGTAGTCGAGCACGCCATAGCACATGATCTGCTGGATCACGTCGCGGCGGATGATGTCGTCGCGGGTCATCGTGTAGCCGCGATGCACCGGCAGCACGCCGCGGTCGAGCGCGCCATAGTATTCCGGCAGCGTCTTCTGGTTCTGGATGTAGTTGTCGCCGACCTTGCCGATCGAACTCACGCCGAGCCCGACCAGGTCGCAGTAGCCGCGCGTCGAATAGCCCTGGAAATTCCGGTACATCGTGCCTGCTTCCTGCGCGAGCACCAGTTCATCCTGCGGCAGCGCGAAGTGGTCCATGCCGATGTAGACGTAGCCCGCGTTCGACAGCTTCTCGATCGTGAGTCCGAGCAGCGCCAGTCGCGTTTCCGGAGTGGGCAGGAACTCGGCGTTCAGCTGGCGCTGCGCCTTGAACATCTGCGGCAGGTGGGCGTAGGCGTACACGGCGAAGCGGTCGGGTTTCGCCGACAGCACGGTGTCGATGGTCTTCGCGAAGCCTTCGAGGTTCTGCTTCGGCAGCCCGTAGATCAGGTCGACGCTCACCGAGCCGAAGCCGAACTCGCGGGCGTCGCGAATCAGCCGCAGCGTGTCGGGCACGGACTGGACCCGGTTCACGGCCTCCTGCACCAGTGGGTCGAAGTCCTGGATACCGAGACTGCAGCGATTGAAGCCGATACGCGCAAGGTCGCGCAGCGTGTCGCGCGTAATCGTGCGCGGGTCGAGCTCGATCGAGTACTCGCGGTCCGGGTCCTGCGACAGCTTGAAGTGGCTGCCAAGTTTCTCGACCAGCCGCTCGATCTCCAGCGACGTGAGGAAGGTCGGCGTGCCGCCGCCGAAATGCAGCTGCTCGACCTCACGGTCACGGTCGTAGAGCGCGCCCTGCAGCTCGATCTCGCGGTGCAGGCGATAGAGATAGGCTTCTGCCTTCTCGTGGTTGCGCGTGATGATCTTGGTGCAGCCGCAATAGAAGCAGGGGCTGGAGCAGAACGGGATGTGCACGTACAGCGACAGCGGGCGTGGGATCGGGTCCTGGTTGCTCGCGATGGCCGCGGCCTGGTACTCGGCGAGGCCGAAACTGTCCGAGAACTGCACCGCCGTCGGGTACGAGGTATAGCGGGGCCCCGACCGGTCGTATCGGCGGATGAGGTCGGCGTCGAACTTGATCTGGTGCGAGTACATCTGTTTCCCTGGCCGAAATCCGACAATTGAGCCTGCGGCATCCCCTGGCCCGGCGCATTGACATCGGTCAAGCGCCGCGCCTTGGGCTGCAACGCGGTTGGCTGCGGCAAGGATAGTCGCGGCGGCGTCCCGGTGGTAGAGCCGGGTTTTCCGCCGCGGAATGCGGGACTCACCCAGCTCGATTTCGGCCAACCGGTAGCCAGGGCCCCTGATCCGCTAGAATTTGCCCTTTTCCGCCCCAGATCGGAGAACTGCCGTGACAACCAGCGATCCCGGACCTGCCGCCGGCACGCCCGGCGAGCCCATCGCCACCGACGTCGTCATCGTCGGCGCCGGCCCGGCCGGACTCTTCCAGGTGTTCGAACTCGGGCTGCTCGGCATCAAGGCCCATGTCGTGGATACCCTCGGGCATCCGGGCGGACAGTGCGCCGAGCTCTATCCGGACAAGCCCATTTATGACATCCCGGCGTTGCCGGTGTGCGGTGCGCAGGAACTCGTGGACCGGCTGCTCGAGCAGATCAAGCCTTTTGGCGCCGAGTTCCATTTTGGCCAGGAGGTCGTGGGCCTGACCCAGCAGGGCGATGCGGGATTCCTGCTGGAAACGTCGGCCGGGACGCGTTTCGCGACCAGGGCGGTGGTCATTGCGGCGGGACTTGGCTCGTTCCAGCCCCGCCGCCTTGGCATCGAAGGCGCAGAAGCGTTCGAGGGCAGGCAGATCCACTACCGCGTTCGGCACGCGGGTGATTTCCACGGCAAGCGCCTGGTGATCTTTGGCGGGGGCGACTCGGCGCTCGACTGGGTCGTCGACCTGACCGGCAAGGCCCGCAGTATCGTGCACGTGCACCGGCGGCCCGAGTTCCGCGCGGCACCCGCGTCGGTCGCGCGGATGCGCGAGCTTGTGGCCCAGGACCGCATGACCTACGTCGAGGGTACCGCGGCAAGCCTGCTGACTGCGGACGGCCGCCTCACTGGCATCAAGGTGAAGTGCCCGGACGGTTCGATCGCGGATTTCGACGCCGACCACGTGCTCGCGTTCTTCGGCCTGCACCCCAAGCTCGGGCCGGTCGCGGACTGGGGCATCGAACTCGAGAAGAAGGCTCTCAGGGTGGACACGGCGAAGTTCCAGACCAGCGTGCCCGGCATCTTCGCGATTGGCGACATCAACACCTACCCGGGCAAGAAGAAGCTGATCCTGAGCGGATTCCACGAGGCCGCGCTGGCGGCGTTCGCGATCGCCGAGCAATTGAATCCCGCGAAGAAAGTGCACCTCCAGTACACGACCACGAGCCCGATCATGCAGCGGCGGCTCGGTGTGACCGAATAGCGGCCGGCAGCGCACTACCAATGAACCGGCTGCTCGCCGACCTCGTCCAACTGCTCGAGCTCGAGCGGCTCGAGTTGAACCTGTTCCGCGGCGCGAGCCGCGACATCGGCAGTCCGCAGGTCTTCGGCGGCCAGGTGCTCGGGCAGGCGCTTGCGGCCGCCTGCGGCACGGTCGAAGGCCGCACTGTTCACTCGCTGCACGCGTATTTCCTGCGCCGTGGCGACTTCAACGCCCCGATCATCTACGAGGTGGACCGCAGCCGCGACGGTGGGAGCTTCTCCAGCCGGCGCGTGGTGGCGATCCAGCACGGACAGCAGATCTTCAACATGGCTGCGTCGTTCCAGATCGAGGAGGAGGGCCCGGATCACCAGGTCCCGATGCCCGAGGTCGCGCCGCCGGAGCAGTTGCCGGACCTGACCGCGGAAGTGCGCAAGCACCTCGAGAGCATGCCTGCCGAGCGGCGGCGCTTCTGGTCGCTGGAACGGCCATTTGAGTTCCGTTCAGTCGAGGCCATCGAAGCGGGTGAGCCGCGCCCCGGCGTGAGAAACCTGTGGTTCCGGCTCGTGGACCGCTGCCCCGACGATCCAGTCCTGCAGCAGTGCCTGCTCGCCTACATGTCCGACTACCACCTGCTCGAGACCGCGACGCTGCCGCATGGCCTGGCGTACCGGACAGCGGACGTCATGCTCGCCAGCATTGACCATGCGATGTGGTTCCATCGCCCGGTCCGCGTCGACGAATGGCTGCTGTACGCACTCATCAGCCCGAGCAGCTCGGGTTCGCGCGGACTTGCGTTCGGTCGCATCTTCGATCGCGGCGGCCGGCTGGTTGCGAGCACCGCGCAGGAAGGACTGATGAGAACGCGCGGCGGCTGAGTCCGGGCGCTACTTTAGCTGCAATTCAAGCTGTACCTTGCCGTCCTGGGCGGACACTTTCCCGTCACGCACTGCGAACACGCGCGTGGGCTCGAGCCCGCTGCCTTCGAGCAGGGCCCGTTCCACGGCAGACGCACGCTCTTGTGCGAGCCGCGCGTATTCAGACTCGGGGACGGAGATGTGCGACCTGGCTTGCTGCTGCAGGTACTCGATGGCAGCAGCCTGCTGCATCGCCTTCGCGTCGTCGCGCGACGTGCCCTCGGGCGGCTTCGGCGGGTCCGGAATCGCTGGCTCGGCTCCGGTCTGTTTCCTGGTCAGTGCCGTGAGCACCGCGATCTTGTTCTTATCGGAAAGCTCGTCGAATGGCGGGCGAGTTGTGCCTTCCTTGCGCGGCACGGGCAAGGCCTCGTCCATGGCATCGGCCAGCGCGGACTCATAGGCGAGGTCGGACAGCCCGGGGCCGTCTATCTGCGGCAGCGAGCCGATCGGCACGTCGACGCTCAGTCCGGGCTTCTCCACCAGGCTCTTCGCCAGCGCTCCGAGGCGCTCGACGGTCGCCGGGTCGAGCACGGCGCTCCCGGCTGCGAAATCCACGTGCTGCGCTTCCTCGGCGCCGGAGAACAACGCGCCGAGCAGCGCAAAGGGCGCGGTGACTGCCTTGACGATCAGGTTCTTGATCACCTGCCAGACGATCGGGCCGATGCGGAACGTCGGGTCGTCGAGCGTGCCGGTCACCGGGATGTCGAGGTCTATGACTCCGTCCTTGTCGCGCAGCAGCACGGTCGCGAACTTGACCGGCAGCGTCGCCTCGCCCTTGGCTGCAGTCGATTCGCCCCATTCGAGCTGGTCGATGACGATGTGATGCTTCGCATCGAGCTTCCGGTTCTCGATCAGGTAATGCAGGTCGGTGGTGAGCTTGCCCTTGGCGATGCTGTAGCCCGCAATCTGGCCGGAGTACGGGTTGAAGATCGGCAGCGAGATGTTCTCGAACCTGAGATCGATGTTGGTGTAGCGCTCGAAGGAAAACGGCTGAACCTCACCGGAGATCGTCACCGGCGAGAACTCGTCGACCCGACCCTTCAAGTCGAGCTGCGCATGCGATGTCGGGTCACTCGACAGCCCGGTCATCGTGCCGGAGAGCTGCTCGATGCGAGCGGCGAAATTGGGCTTGATGAAGTTATCGGCGAAATCCATCGTGCCATTCTCGATGTGCACCTCGCGAACGCGCACCGGCATGGTCTCCTCGGGCAGCGGCGCAAGCGCGGGCGGCGGCTCCGAGCCACGGGCCGCGTGCTCCTTCTCTGCTTTTTCCTGCGCCGACTCGCGCGCGCGATCCCTCTCGCGGCGCTGGGCGGGCGTGAGCGCTGCGTCGGAGGCAGCTTCTGCACGCCGCGTTTCGAGCGCGGCACGCGTCCCCTCCGGGTCGAGCACCGCCGAGATGTTGATCACGCGTTCGGGGCTGATCACGAAGCGTGCGAAGGGCTTGTGCACCAGTACCTGGTCGATACTCGCCGCGTCCGGGCCCATTGCATAACTGAGCTTGCGAAATTCCAGGCGCTGGAAATTGACGAAATCCTGCTTGAGCGTGTTGTCGATCGACGCGAAGTGGTCGATCGTGACGTCGCCGTCGAAGCGCAGTTCGGGGCCCGGCGCATCCGGTGGATCGAGGCGAACCTTGCCTTCGACGGTGAGCGTACCGTCCTTGATCGTGAGATCGGCGACCGGCAGCACGTATGGCTGCAGGATGAACATTCGCGCACCGGTCAGCGCGATGTTGAGCTCGGCCGCAAGTGGTTCCGGCGTGACGGTTCCTTCGGCCTTGAATGGCGCGACGTCGTCGATGACAGCGGCGACCGTTACGGTAACCGGCTTCGCGAGGTCGGTGCTCGCGCCTTGCACGGTCAGGTCGAGCGGCGACACGATGAAGTGCTTTACCGGTTCGCTACGCCGATCATCGAAATTGACGACGGCTTTCGCAACCTGCGTGGTCGCCACCTCGACCGTCCACGGGGGCGGCTCGGTTGCCGCAGTGGCTGGCGCAGGTGGCTTCGCCGCGGCCGCAGTGGGCGTCGCAGCTGCCGGTGCTGTTGCCGGTGTTGCATTCGCCGCGGCGATGTCGGCGACCGGCTCTGCGGCGTCAACTGCGACAGGGGTCGCCGTCGCCGGCGCGAGCAGTTGGGTGAGATTCACACTCCCGTCCGGCGCCATCCAGGCCTGGACCTGCATGCCGTTGACCACCACGCCACCGATCGTGACCGACCGTTCGGGCAGGGCCACGGCCGTGTCGGACACTTCGATCCCCGCCATGTCTACCCAGTCGGCGTCGGCACCTCGGGCACGCAGTCCCAGGTCCTTGACGTCGATCTTCGGCAGAGTGATTTTCGCCTCGAGGCCATCGCCCATCCTGACGTTGTAGCTGCCGCCGAGATCGATCACGCCGGACGCGAGCGCGAAGGGCAGCGCGTCGTCGAGGAACTCACCAATGTTCGGGGCCTTCAGGCCGCGGATCGCGAATTCACCCTGCGACGACAGCGTTGGGGTCACGCCGAATCGACCCTTCCAGTCGAATCCTTCGCCGGACTCGCTGGTTGCCGCCAGCGCGAATCCACCGCCCTCGGGTGTGGTGCGGAAGTCCTTCAGCGAGAACGTCACCGGCGCGAAGCGGCGTTCCAGGGGCTTCGATCGCGCCAGGTCCGAATATGCGAGCGCACCGTCGGACACCTTGAGCGATTGCAGCCAGACGCTGGGCAGCGCGGACGACTGCGGCTTCGGCGCGGCCTGCTCTTTCGACGCGAGGTCGCCGAGATTGAAACTGCCGTCGGGTCTCACGACGGCGTGCAGCGCAGGTGCCTCGACGTTCAGGTCCTTGAATACATAGGCGCGATGCCAGAGCGACGAGGCCTCGAAGTCGATGAATAGCCTGCGGAAGCCGAGCATGGGCTTGCCATCCGCGTCCGGCAGCGAGAGGTCGTTGATCTCGAGTTGCAGCAGGAAGGGGTTGAACCTGACCAGTCCAATCGCGAGGTCACGGCCATACTCGTTCTTCACGAACGAGATGGCCTGGCTGCGTACGATGCGTGGCACCAACTGGAAGCCGAGCAGGGCAAAGACGCCGACGACCGCGAGCACGATCGCGATCCAGCGCACAGACTTCATCCGCAGGATGCTGGCCATCGATCGGTTCACCCCTCGGAACCTTTTTCCGCGGCGCCGCGGCGTGGACCGCGGGCCAGGTCACTTGCCGTGGTCGAGCCAGCGGTAAACGTAACCGGCGATCAGCGCGCCCAACAGCGGCGCAACCCAGAACATCCACAACTGGTCGACTGCCCAGCCGCCGACGAACAGCGCCGGCCCGGTGCTGCGCGCCGGGTTCACCGACGTATTGGTTACCGGGATGCTGATCAGGTGGATCAGCGTAAGCCCGAGGCCGATGGGGATCGGCGCGAACCCGGTCGGCGCATCCTTCTTGGTCGAACCCAGGATGATGATCAGGAACATCATCGTCATCACGACCTCGGTGAGGAAGCCGGCCGCCGCCGAATAGCCGCCCGGCGAGTGCGCACCGTAGCCATTCGACGCCATGCCGCCGGCGACGTCGAAGGCCGGATTGCCCGTGGCGATCATGTAGAGCATTGACGCGCCCGCGATTCCGCCCAGCACCTGCGCGGCCATGTACGGCAGCACCTCACCGACCGGATGGCGGCCACCGGCCCACAGTCCGAGCGTGACGGCCGGGTTCAGGTGACAACCCGAAATATGGCCGATGGCGAATGCCATCGTGAGCACGGTCAGGCCGAAGGCCAGCGCGACGCCCACGAATCCGATTCCAAGTTCCGGAAAGGCCGCTGCGAAGACCGCGCTGCCGCAGCCGCCCAGCACCAGCCAGAACGTTCCGATGAATTCCGCCGCAAGTTTTTTCGACATGGGCATTGCCCGTCTCCCTGTTGATCAAATTAGTTGGTGTCTTCCGGGCCGCCAATCTAACGAGTCGAGGTGGCGCGGGGCAAGGACCATCTTCCGCGGCGGACGGGCAGGCCGTTCGATTCGACACATGCAGGCACAGGCAGGCCAGGGCCGTCGGGTGGTGCTCAGTCGCCGGGCAGTACTTTGCCGGGATTCATAATGCCCCTGGGGTCCAGGCTTCGCTTGATTGCGCGCATCACGTCCAGCGCGACCGGGTCCTTGTACCTGGCGAGTTGCGCGCGCTTGAGTTGCCCGATCCCGTGTTCGGCGCTGATGCTGCCACGGTAGCGCCTTACGATCTCGTGCACGGCGGCCTGGATTTCCGCCTCCCGCGACATGAATGCGGCGCGATCGCCGCCCGCGGGTTCGCTTACGTTGAAGTGCAGGTTGCCGTCGCCGACGTGGCCATACGTGACCATGCGCCCCATCGGGACGATCGTGAGAACCGCGGCCGTTGCCTCCGCCATGAACGAGGGCAGCGAAGTGACCGGAACCGACACGTCGTGCTTGATGCTGGCGCCTTCGGCGCGCTGTGCCTCGGGGACCGACTCGCGCAGCTTCCACATTGCGTTGCGCTGGGCCAGGGATTCCGCGATTGCGGCGTCGAGAACCAGGCCGTCGGACAGGGCCCGCTCGAGGCTCGCCTCCATCACCGGTCGCAGACCCGCATCTTCACGGGCGGAGGACACCTCGCAGAGCACGTAGCAGTCATAGGGGCGCCCGAGCGGGTCGATCACGCCGGCCACGTGGCGCGTCGTCAGCTCGACAGCGATCCTCGGCAGGTATTCGAAGGTCGAGACGGCGTCGCCGCTCGCGCCGCGCAGGCGCGCAAGCAGTTCGACCGCCGCGGCCGGGTCGGCCACGGCGATGAAGGCAGTCTCCACGCTGCGCAGCGCGGGGAACAGCTTCAGGCTCGCGGCCGTGATCACGCCGAGCGTGCCTTCGGCACCGATGAACAGGTCGCGCAGGTCGTAGCCGGTGTTGTCCTTGCGAAGGCTCGTGAGCCCTTCGAGCACTCGTCCGTCCGGGAGTACGACCTCGAGTCCGAGCGCTAGGTCGCGCGCGACGCCGTACCGTAACGCGTTCAAGCCGCCGGCGTTGGTCGCGAGATTGCCGCCCACCTGGCAGCTGCCCTCGGACCCGAGCGACAGCGGAAAGAACAGGTCGGCTCGCTCGGCCGCAGCCTTCACGTCGGCGAGGATGCAGCCAGCCTCTGCAGTGATCGTGAAATTCCCGGTGTCCAGGGAGCGGATGCGGTCCATGCGCGCCAGCGACAGCACGATCTCATCGCCATTGGCGCGAGGTGTCGCACCGCCGCAGTAACTGGTATTGCCGCCGTGGGGCACGACGCCGACGCCGAGTTCGCTGCAGATCGAGAGAACCTCGGAGGTCTCGGCGGTCGAGCAAGGCCGGGCGACCAGCGGAGTTGCGCCATGGTAAAGGCCACGAAAATCAATTAGATATGGCGCAATCCTCTCCGAATCTGTGATGCAGCCTGCCGGTCCGAGCGCGCGGCCGATGCGCTCAACGGCGGCGTCCAGGCCAGCGGTACGGTCCTTCGACATGGGCGCCACCTTGGCCGGGTGCGGCTACGGGCGTCAAGCCGTTCGTGGCGCCGCGGCCCTGGCGACCAAGACCGATGCTGCCACGGCCAGCGCCAGCACGAGGATCGACGCCAGCGTATTGGTGAGCAGGTTGGGCGCAAACAGCAGCACGAGGCCGAAGCCCAGCATCATGAATCCGGAGACCAGCTTGAGGATCCGACCCTCGGACTCGGAAAGCTTGCGGGCGCCCATGGTCCGGGTGAACACGATGACGATGGCCAGCAGCGGCAGCACGTAGATTACGTTGTAGGCCGCGAGCCATGCGTAGTACTGCCAGGATTCGAGCTTCGCGAGCGTCAGTGTGCGGGTGTAGACCATTGGGAATCCCGCGGTGCACAGCAGCTCGTAGGAATTCGCCACGATTGCGAGCAACACCGTGCTCGCCAGCATCGGGCCCATGTTGCCGGTTGTCACGACCTCGCGCATGCGCTTGAACAGGCCGGGCTTCGCGGCGTCGGGTATCGAGAGGCTCGGTCCTTGCTTGAACCAGAAATAATCCTTGATGTTCAGCGCCGCGACCGTGAGCGCTATCAGTCCCGCGATGACCGTGATCACCCTGAGTTCCCCGGCGATCAGGAACACGTTCAGCCACGCCGCCATGAATATGAAGTAGACCACTCCCGAGAACAGCACGAATGTTCCGCCCACTATCATCATGCGGGTGCGGCTTTTTGCGTGCACCAGCAGGCTAAGCAGGAACAGCAGTACGAAGAAGGCACAGGGGTTGAATGCGTCCACGCCCGCCAGCACGACCGTAAGCAGCGGCAGAGAAAGCGCCTGGGTGTTCACTGTGCCCACGATAGGAAGATGGATCGAGGTCCCGGTCCTGCCCTGTGCCGTGGCCGGCTGGCGGCCCGCGCCCGAGCCCCGGTCAGGGCCTGCATCGTCCGACCCTGCGCTCTCCGGCGATACGCCGGCTCCGGGATGCGCTGCGCGTCCCGCGTAACACGCGTCGAGGGCTCGCTCGAGCTCTGCCCCGGTTGTCATCGCGCTGTCGTAACCAATCATTACCTGCCGGCAGAAGACGAAACCCGGCACCGAGAGCGCCTCGACGCCGAGGGACCGCGTGGTGTTGAAATAGAAGCGCGCGTTGTCCGGGTTGTCCTTGACCGAGTAGCGCTTGATCTCGAGCCACGGCTTGCGGCCGGCGATCTCGTCGAGGAACGGCTTCGAGGCTTGGCAATGCGGACAGGTTGGTGAGTAGAAGTAGTAGAGGCGCACCATCGGCGCGCCGTCAGCGGATGCGCCGTACCAGAACTCGTCGGATGACGGGTCGGCAGGGGCGGCTCCCGCGAACGGGGCGATCAATAGCAGCAGCGCGGCGATGACGCCGAAACGGGTCGCGAACATGTTGCCTGGTGCCCGAAGTTAGGACCTGCGCATGATATCGGCGGGTTGCCGCGCGGATCTCGGGACTTCTACCGACGCGATCCGGGTACTCGCGGGTTGTCCACCGCGCCGTGTTTCAGTATGCGGGTCGAGAGATTGCGGTCGTCCTCGACGATCACCACCACCGGCTCGAAGCCGTCGAGTTCGCCAGGCTCGAAGTATCCCTCGGCGAGGATGATGACCTTGTCGCCCCGCTGGAAGTGACGGGCCGGCGGTCCGTTCAGGCAGATGTCGCCGCGTCCCCGCTCGCCCGCCATCACGTATGTCTGCCAGAAGACGCCATTCGACACGTTGGTGATGTTGACGTACTGGTAGGGCCGGATTCCGCTCTGCTCGAGCAGGGCCTCGTCGATGGTGATCGAGCCGACGTAGTCCAGGTCGGCCTCGGTCACCGTTGCCCGGTGGATCTTCGCGATGCAGGCGCGTATCAGCATGGCTGTTGTGCCGGTCCCGGAAGGGTCTCGATTCCGGTGCCGGCTCAGTACCGCCCGTGAGTCTTGTACAGGTAGTTTGTCAGCTCGGCAGTCTGCATCGACATCCGGCGCTGTACCTCGTGCACCACGCGCACGATGGCGCGCATTACGTGATAGACCACCTTCGGGTGCGAGGTAAGCAACCCTTCGAGCGCGTCGCGGGTCAGGCCGAGCACTCGCGAGTCGCTGAGAGCCACCAGCGACGCATAGCGGGTCGAGCCGTCCAGGAAGGAGAGTTCACCGACCACGGCGCCGGGCCGGATCGCATTGAGCGTGACTTCGTTGTCGGTGCCGGCGCTCTTGACCACGCCCAGTACGCCGCTCGCGACCACATAGAGGTGGTCGTCGGCCGAGCCCTCCTGGACCAGCACCTCGCCGTGCTTGAGGTCGCGCAGTGTCATGGCGCGGGCCAGCGTTCGCCGCTCGTCATCGTTCAGTTCGACAGCCAGCCTGGACGTGCTCAAGCCTTCGAAAATACCGGCTTCGCTCATGGGTCGCTCCGAATGATGAATATCTGGTCGATTTTCGCGGCACGGTCGCCGCAGCGGTAATAGGTGAATGCCGCTAGCAGGATGCCAGAGTCAAGGGTCACCTAGCGACCGAGGCGTGAATATGCGTCCAGCGCGTCGGCCCGGCTCGCACGCAGGTCCACGACCGGAACTTGTTGCGGGGAATCCTGTGCCGGCAGCCATCGACCGGCGTAGGCGCCGTCCGGGTCATGGCGCGCGGCCTGGACCAGCGGGTTGAAGATGCGGAAAAACGGGGCGGCATCCGCCCCGCAGCCGGCGACCCACTGCCAGCCGAGCGTGTTGCTGGCCAGGTCCGCGTCCACCAGCGTGTCCCAGAACCACCGTGCGCCGTCCAGCCAGTGCTGGCGCAGGTTCTTCGTGAGCAGCGACGCCACGATCATGCGGACGCGGTTGTGCATCCAGCCGGTGGTCCACAGTTGCCGCATGCCGGCATCGACGATCGGAAAGCCCGTCCGCCCGCGCTGCCACGCCGCGAGCAGCCGCGGATCCGGATCCCACGCAAATCCGGCGAACCGCGTGTCCAGTGGCGCGCCGGTCGTGTGCGGAAAGTGGTGCAGCACGTGGTGGGCGAATTCGCGCCAGCCGAGTTCCCGCACGAAGGCCTCGAAGCCCGGCTGCCTGTCGGCTCGTCCTGCCAGCGCATTGCGCGCCGCGGCGAGGCACTGTCGCGGCCCGATCTCGCCGAAGTGCAGGTGAGGAGACAGCCGGGACGTGCCGTCCAGGTCGGGTCGCTCCCGCGAGTCCGCGTAACCGTCGAGGATGGCGTCACAAAAGGCATCGAGCCGCGCGAGCGCCCCGGCTTCGCCCGGAATCCAGGCCGCCTCCAGTCCTGCATCCCAGCGGATCGCCGGGCGGAGTCCGAGTTCGTCCAACGTCGGCCCAGGCGCGGTGAATTCCGCAGCCGGGATACGCGGCGGCGGGAGAATGCGCGGTTGCTCCTCCAGCCGAGGCAGGCAAGCGCGCCAGTAAGGCGTGAATACACGGTACGGACGCCCCTCGCGCGTCGCGACGTCCACAGGTTCGACCAGCATCGCCGAGTTGCAGCTCTCTACGGCGACGCCAGCGGCAACGAGCGCGGACTCGACCTCTGCATCCCTCTCCGCAAGCGCCGGTTCGTAGAGGCGATTCCAGTACACGCGGTCGGCACCCGTCGCACGCACGACCGCGAGCAATGCCTCCAGCGACGGGCCACGTCGCAGGTGCAGGTCCGCGCCGCGACCACGCAACGCCGCGGACAGCCGCGCGAGGCTCTGGTGCAGCCACCAGCGACTGGCCGCGCCAGGCGGCCAGTCACCTTCCTCCTCGGGCGCGTGCACGTATAGCAGTACCACCCGGTCCGCACGCGAGCAGGCGGCCGACAGTGCAGGGTTGTCGGCCAGTCGCAGGTCCCTGCGAAACCACACGATTGCAGTGGAGCTGTCTGTCATGGCACGGATTCTACGCAACGAGCGCCGGCCCGCCCGGCCGTTTGCCGGTGGGCGTCCATGGCAGTGTCACCGAGTGTTAGTTCCGTGGTGCGGCCTGCGGTAGGCTCTGTTTCATGCGACGCCGGCAACCGACCGACATGACGTATTGCTCGCCCGGCGGTGAGGGAAGCCGTCTGGCGTGGCAGGCGCTGGTCGGGCAGCAGGCCCGACTTCGGTCCATCGTCGCCAGGCTCCGCGCGGGGCGCCCAGCGGACGTGCACGACGCCCGCGTTGCGGCCCGGAGGCTGCGTTCGCTGCTTGCCACCTACCGTCCGCTGTTCGACCAGCGCAGGTCACAGCAACTGCGTCGCAGGCTGAGGGCATTTGCGCGCGTGTTGTCCGAGCCACGCGAAGCCGACGTCAGGCGTGACTTGC
This sequence comes from uncultured Gammaproteobacteria bacterium, assembly GCA_963732375.1. Taxonomy (GTDB): domain Bacteria; phylum Pseudomonadota; class Gammaproteobacteria; order Steroidobacterales; family Steroidobacteraceae; genus RPQJ01. The sequence continues at coordinate 144,852 of CAVSZE010000003.1, read as the reverse complement.
TGCTGGCGGTCGCCGGGCACCAGCCGGCAATCGCGGACGTGGACGTCCAATGTCTTCGTGCGACGCTGCGCCGGGACTGCGCGGAGTCGAGGCGGGCGATGCGCAAGGCGCTGGGTAGCGAGGGCTGGGCCGAGTCGGTCGAGATACTTGGCGACGAGCGCACGCTGGCGGCGTTGCGCCTGCGCGAGGACGTTGGCCTGGCCGAACTGCTCGAGTGCGTCGATCGGCCATGGCAGGACGCGGACAGCCTGCTCGCCGACCATCCCGGAAGCGCAGCGAAACTGCATCGCCTGCGCCTTGCGCTCAAGAGCTGCCGCTACGCGCTGGAATCTGTCTCGAGCCTGCAAGCTGCACGCGCGGGGTGGGTGATCGATCGCCTGCGATCCGCCCAGGACAGCCTGGGGGAACATCTCGACGCGGTCGCGGCCCGGAAATGGCTCAAGGCAAACGAAGTGACGATGGGTCGTTCGCTCGTCCGGCAGTTGGATCGCGAGCTCAAGGTGTTGGAGAAAGAGCGGAAAGCGGAGGCGCTCCGGCGGTCCGCCGAGGTGATGCCTGCCTACGCGAAGTGGCGCGTTGCGTTGCAGGGCCTCAGGACGCCTCGGGAAACGACGCAAGATCCAGCGTGACGGTGACCAGCCCGCCTGAGTCGGGTTCGGTTTTCGCGGCGAAGCCAAAGCGCTTGGCCCAGTCGCGAATGCGGCGGTTCTCGCCAAGGCTGGTGCCTTCCAGCGCGCGGATGCCGCGTGACAGGGCTGCGACCGCGAGGCTGCGCATCAGTTCGCTGCCGATTCCTCGACCCTGCCAGTCGTCGGCCACGACGATGGCGCATTCGGCGCTGTCGCTGCCTGGAGTGCGCGCGTAGCGGCTTACGCCGACGATCCGGTCGCCTGCCGGGGCTGGTACCAGGGCGCCCACGGCGAGCGTGTCCCGGTAGTCCAGCGTGAGCAACTGCGTCGCGTCCTCGCGACTTACGTCGCCGGATGCGTATTGCCGGCGCAGGTGAAGCGTTTCACCCGAGAGGCTCTTGATGAAGGCCAGTTCCCGGTCGAGATCGTCGGGGCGCAGGGCCCGAAACGTGACCGGCGTGCCGTCGGGCGTCAGCCAGACGCGCTCGAGTTCAGCCGGGTAATCCGGAGGCGCGGAGCCGTCGACGGAGGCCGGTGTATCGTTCACTCGCGGTCACGATACTCGTCGTCCTCGTCGTCGTAATCGTCGTCCTCGTCCTCGTCCTCGTCGTCGTCGTCCCAGTCGTCCTCATCCTCGTCGTCGAGGTCGTCCTCCTCGTCTTCGTCGCCCGGGTCGGATTCGTCATCGTCCACCCAGCCTTCAGGCGCACCGGCCAGTTCAAGGTCCATTTCGATCCAGAGGTCGAGGTCGATTTCCTCGATTTCGCGGTCGAGCCACTGGATCCGGACCAGTTCCTCGTCGGGGTCCAGGTCCAGGACCTTGAAGACCTCCTCGGAATCGAGGTCTTCGTACCATTGACCGACAACCGGGTCGTAATCACGGCTCACAGTGGCATCCTCGGCGAAAATCCCAGCTATTTCTTTATCTTGGCGCGCGAACAACTATACGGGCGGGTCGCGACTGCAGGCAACCGGAACTCACGTACGCATGTTTCATGTTGCATCGCGTAAAATCGGGCGGCAATCAATGAAAAGGAAGCCCAGACCGTGTATTCCTACCGCGCACCCCTCCGTGATATCCGCTTCGTCGTCCATGAAGTCCTGGACATCAACGACCACTACCGCGATTTCGGTCGGGACGACCTGAACCGCGACCTGCTCGAGGGAATCCTCGAAGAAGGTGCCAAATTCGCGGAAAACGTGCTGGCGCCGACCAACCGAACCGGGGACGAGCACGGCCTGCGCTTTGAGAATGGCCAGGTATTCACCCCGCCGGGCTTCAAGGAAGCCTACGACCGCTACTGCCAGGACGGGTGGATCACGATGATCGCCGACCCGCAGTGGGGCGGCCAGGGCCTGCCGGCCGGCTTCGCACTGGCTTTCAGCGAGATGCTGCTCTCCGGGAACATGGCCTGGAAGATGTATTCCGGCCTCACCGAAAGCGCCAGCCTGACCCTCGAGGCCCACGGAACAGAAGAACTCAAGCAGCGCTACCTCCCGAAGATGGTGTCGGGGGAGTGGGCAGGCACGATGTGCCTCACGGAGGCGCAATCCGGCACCGACCTCGGCCTGCTGCGCACCAAGGCGGTGCCCCGCGGCGATGGCTCCTTTGCGGTAACCGGGACCAAGGTCTTCATTACCGCCGGCGATCACGACCTCACGAGCAACATCGTCCACCTGGTGCTGGCGCGCACGCCGGACGCCCCTCCGGGGACCAAGGGCATCAGCCTGTTCGTGGTGCCGAAGTTCCTGTCGAACGCCGGGGGCGAGGTCGGGCCGGCCAACGGCGTGAGCTGCGGGTCCATCGAGCACAAGATGGGTATCCACGCCTCGCCGACCTGCGTCCTGCACTTCAACGAGTCCGTGGGCTGGCTCCTCGGCAAGGAGAACGAGGGCCTGTCGTGCATGTTCACGATGATGAACCACGCGCGACTTGGCGTCGGCCTGCAGGGACAGGGGCTCTCGGAACTCGCCTGGCAGACCTCGCTCGTCTACGCGAATGAACGGCTGCAGGGCCGCTCGCTAACGGGCGCCAAGTTCAAGGACAAGGTCGCCGACCCGATCATCGTGCACCCGGACGTGCGCCGCATGCTGCTCACGCAGAAGGCGCTGGTCGAGGGTGGTCGGGTTCTCTGTTTCCTCACCGGGCGCGAGATCGATGGCGGGCACATGAACCCCGACCCGGAGGCGCGCCAGCGCTCGAACGACCTCGTCGCGTTCCTCACCCCGATCGTGAAGGCTTTCCTGACCGACGCGGCCATGGAGGTGACCAGCCTCGCGGTGCAGATTCACGGCGGCGCCGGCTACATCCGCGAGACGGGTGTCGAGCAGCTGATGCGCGACGCGCGCATCGCGCCCATTTACGAAGGCACCAACGGCATCCAGGCGCTGGATCTGCTCGGCCGCAAGGTCTTCGGCACACGGGGCAAGAGCCAGCAGATGATGGTCGCGCGCATGCGCGAGACGATCAAGGAGTACGGATCGTTGCCGGAGGTCGCCGGCATGGCGACCGAGCTCGGCAGGCGCCTCGAGCAGTGGGACAAGCTCACGCTGGAACTCGGCATGGCCGCGATGAAGAACCCCGAGGAGGCCGGCGCCGCGGCGAACGACTACCTGCAGTTCGCCGGCTACATGTGCCTCGGCTGGTGCTGGCTGGCCTCGGCGGGCGTGGCGGCCACGCGGCTCGCGGCTGGCGCGGAGGGCGCGGACTTCTACGGCGCCAAGGTCTTTACAGCGCGCTTCTTTTTCGATCGGCTGCTGCCGCGGGTGGACGCGCACGCCGCGGCCGCGCGCGCCGGGGCAGCGGGGCTCATGACGCTGCCTGCCGAGCACTTCAGCTTCTCATGACCCTGACGGTCGTGGCCGGCCACATGCGCCTCGCCACGGCCCGACGGGTGGTGGTGAAGATCGGCTCGGCGCTGCTGGTCGAGCAGTCGACCGGCCGCGTGAACCGTGCCTGGCTGGAGACGCTGGCTCACGACGTCGCAAGCCTCCGCAAGCGTGGCCAGGAGGTGGTGCTGGTGTCGTCCGGCGCGATCGCGCTAGGGCGCCGGCAGCTCGGCCTGCCAGCCGGCAAGCTCGAGCTGGAGCAAAGCCAGGCGGCTGCGGCCGTGGGGCAGATCAGGCTCGCGCATGCGTGGAAGGAAGTGCTGGAGCCCCACGGTTGCGCGGTTGCGCAGGTGCTGCTCACCCTCGGCGACACCGAGCAGCGACGCCGCTACCTGAATGCGCGCAACACGCTCACCATGCTGCTGAAGCTCGGCGCGGTGCCGGTCATCAACGAGAATGACACGGTGGCGACGGCTGAAATCCGCTACGGGGACAACGACCGGCTCGCGGCACGCGTGGCGCAGATGGCCAGCGCCGATTGCCTGGTGCTGCTCTCCGACGTCGATGGTCTCTACAGCGCCGACCCGGCACGCTCGCCCGGCGCAGAGTTCATAAGTGAAGTGCGGCAGATCACGCCTGCAATCGAGGCCATGGCCGGCGGTTCGGCGTCGGACGTGGGCTCCGGCGGCATGACGACCAAGGTGCAGGCGGCAAAGATCGCCGTCGCCGCGGGCTGCCACATGTGCGTCGCCGCGGGCCGCGAGCCGCATCCGTTGCGACGCATCGAGTCGGGAGAACGCTGCACCTGGTTCCTCGCGGATGGCTCGCCGGTCGCGGCACGCAAGCAGTGGATCGCCGGGACGCTGAAGCCTGCGGGAGAACTGGTCGTGGATGCAGGTGCCGCGCAAGCGCTGCGCCAGGGCAGTAGCCTGCTGCCGGCCGGGGTCGTGCGCGTGAGCGGGCGCTTCGACCGTGGCGACACGGTCGTGGTGCGCGACCCCGACGGGCGTGAGGTGGCGCGCGGCCTGAGCGCCTATTCGTACGCAGACGCGGAACGGCTGTGCGGCCGCCGCAGCAGCGAGCTCGAAGGATTGCTCGGCTACCGTGGACGCGATGAGATCATCCACCGCGACGACCTGGTGCTGGTGTGAGCGCCTCGGAAATAGCCGCCACGATGGACGGCATCGGCCGCGCTGCGGTTGCGGCAGCCGCGGTACTCGCGCTCGCAGGGCGTGCGCAGAAGGACGCGGCACTGCTCGCGGCCGCGCGCGCGCTGCGCCGTCGCGTCCCGGACCTGCTGGCGGCCAACGCAGTCGACATGGAGTCCGCTCGCGCGGCCGGGCTCGGTGGCGCAATGCTGGATCGTCTTGCCCTCGACCCCGCGCGCATCGAAGCGATGGCCGTGGGCCTCGAGCAGGTCGTCGCGCTCGCCGATCCCATCGGAACGATCATCGAGGAGCGGATCCGCCCGAACGGGCTTCACATCCAGCGCGTCCGGGTACCGCTCGGCGTCGTCGGCATCATTTACGAGAGCCGCCCCAACGTGACCTGTGACGCCGGGGCCTTGTGTCTCAAGTCCGGCAACGCTGCCATCCTCCGCTGCGGCAGCGAGAGCCATCATTCGAGCACCGCGATCCACGCCTGCCTGCTCGAGGGGCTGGCCGAGGCGGGCCTGCCGGCGGCCTGCATCCAGCTGGTCCCGACGACGGACCGGGCGGCGGTGGGATACATGCTCGGTGCCATGGCCGACTGGATCGACGTGATCGTGCCGCGAGGCGGCAAGAGCCTGGTCGCGCGAGTCCAGCAGGAGGCGAGGGTGCCGGTGATCGGGCACCTCGAAGGCAACTGCCACGTGTACGTGGATCGTGGGGCCGACCTGCGCATGGCACGGGCGATCGTCACCAACGCAAAGCTCCGGCGCACCGGCATCTGCGGCGCGGCCGAGACGCTGCTGGTGGACGAAGGCTGCGCGGCGACGCACCTGGGGCCGATCGTCAAGGACCTGCTGGACGCGGGCTGCGAGGTGCGCGGCGATCCGCGCGTCCAGGCGGTCGATCCGCGAGTGCGGCCTGCGGTCGAGGACGACTGGTACACTGAGTTTCTCGATGCGGTGATCGCGGCGCGGGTCGTGGACGGCGTGGACGAGGCGATCCGGCACATCACTCGCTACGGGTCCGCGCATACCGAGTCGATCGTGACCGAGGACGCGGCCGCGGCCGAAGCATTCCTGTCACGCGTCGATAGCGCAATCGTGCTGCACAACGCCTCGACGCAGTTCGCGGACGGCGGCGAGTTCGGCATGGGTGCCGAGATCGGCATCTCGACCGACCGGTTCCACGCGCGCGGCCCGGTCGGTGTCGAGCAGCTCACGACCTACAAGTACGTGGTTCGCGGCTCTGGGCAGACCAGGCCCTAGCGCGTCAACGCGGCGATCCCGCCGCGCATCGAGTAGACGTCCGTCCGTCCGTGCGCGCGCAGGTGCTCCGCGAGCGAGAGACTGCGCACGCCGTGCGCGCACACGACCAGCCGCCGGCCTTCCGCCGGAAAGATGAGCCGGCCGGAAAGCAGTTCGCTCAGCGGCAGGTGCAGGCCGGTGTCCATGCCCGGCGGGTCCCGTGCCAGTTCCCAGGTTTCGCGCACGTCGACCAGTTCGAATCCGGCAACACGTGCTTCATCGAGGCTCGCGAATTCGATTTCCAGCGGCGCCTGTGGCTCGGCCGCTGGTGGGCCGGGCGAGTCGTGATTGCAGGCTGGATCACGCGCTGCCTTGATATGGCTGGTCGCGAAGCTGAGGAGGTCAATCAGTGACCAGGCCGCGTACCGGCGCGGGTTCCATGCCGAGAAGGATCCGCAGCGCGAGCATGGCCTGCATGGTGCCAATGGTTCCGGGCACCGGCCCGAGCACGCCGGCCTCGGCGCAGTTGCCGACCAGCCCGTCGCGCGGTGCATCGGGCCACAGGCAGCGCAGGCAGGGCCAGTCGGGCCTCGGCAGCCACGCCTGAACCTGGCCTTCGTACTGGTAGACGCTGGCGAATACCGCCGGCTTTCCGGCGCGCACCACTGCGTCGTTCACCAGGAACTTGGTGCGCAGGTTGTCCGTGCACTCGAGCACGAGGTCGTGGCGTGCGACCAGCGCGTCCAGGTTGCCGGGTTCCGCCCGCTCGGCAATGGCGTGGCAGGAAAGTTCATGGTTCATGCGCGCTACGCGCTCGGCCGCCACCACGGCCTTCAGGTGACCGATGTCCGCGACTTCGTACAGCGGCTGCCGGTGCAGGTTGCTGGATTCGACGACGTCGCCGTCCATCACGGAAATATTCCCGACGCCAGCGGCGGCGAGGTACTGCAGCACCGGCACGCCGAGTCCGCCCGCGCCGATCACCAGCACGGATGCCGCGCGCAGCTTCGCCTGGCCGGTGGCGCCGACCTCGGGCAGCGCCACCTGGCGCGAGTAATCGTGGGAGAAGTGGTCCGGGGCCTCCGCGCAGCGCTCGCAATTCACCCAGCCGGAATTGCCATTTTCGTAATGTTCCTTCTTCCAGATCGGCAGCCGGTGCTTCACTTCGTCGATGATGTAGCGGCATGCCGCGAATGCCTCGTCGCGGTGCTCCGCGCTGACCCCGACCCATACCGCGAGATCGCCGATGGCCAGGTCACCGGCCCGGTGGACGCAGGCGGCGCGCCCGACACCGAAGCGCTCGATCGCCGCGGCAACGATGCGCTCGCCTTCCTTGATCGCGAGGGCCTCGAACGCCTCGTACTCCAGGCGACGGACGCGATGCCCCTCGTTGTGGTCGCGCACCCAGCCTTCGAAACTCACATAGCCACCGCAGGACGCGTCGGCAAGCGCGTCGCGGAGACTGCCGGGCTCCAGCGGAGCCTGGCTGAACGAGAACGGCCGCATCAGCCGCCCGCAACCGGCGGAATGAACACGACTCGGTCGCCATCCGCCAGGGGACGATCCCAGGCCGCGAACTCTTCATTCACCGCGACCTTGAGCATCGAGGGGGGCAGCGAGAGGCCGTGCCGACCGCGTAGCTCGTCGTACAGGTCGGCCGCCGTACGCGACCCGGTCGTGAGCGTTTCGCTGCCGCGGCCAGCCTGTTCGCGCAACGCGGCAAAGTACTGCACGTGAATCGTGAGCGTCATTCGGGCGCGCGGTCCTGTGATCGACGGCCCGCGCAGCGCGCGAACATGGGTCGGTGGAGTAGCGTGAACTTGCTCATGGCTGTGATACGTCACGGCGGCCGCCGTGCTTCTCCGCCAGGCGCAATGGACCGATCACGATCTCGTGCGAAAGCGCCTTGCACATGTCGTAAACGGTGAGTGCGGCGATCGAGGCGCCGGTCAGCGCCTCCATCTCGACGCCGGTGCGGTGGTGCACGGTGACAGTGCAGCGGATCACTGCTTCGTCACCGTCCGGCATGTCGATCTCGATGCGGCAGTTCTCGATGCCGAGCGGGTGGCAGAACGGGATCAATTCGTGGGTTCGCTTCGCAGCCATCACTCCGGCGATGATCGCGGTCTGGAATACGGGCCCCTTGCTGGTCGAGAATCCGGCCTCGCGCAGCGCGTCGGCCACGGACCCCGGAAACCGGACCCGCGCCTCAGCCACCGCGGTGCGCTTGGTCACGGCCTTGCTGCTCACGTCCACCATCGTGGGCTGGTCGTTCTCGTCAACGTGGCTGAACATTTCTCACCCGCCGATGTAATGCATCTCGACCTTGTGCAGCGGATGCGCCGCGGCGCGCTCTGTGTCGCGGATCTCGCTGTAGCGGTCCGAACGCTGGGACCAGGTGCCGCGCATGAGCGCAAGCAGTTCCTCGTCCGTCGCCCCGGCGCGCAGCGGTGCGCGCAGGTCGAGCCCGTTCGCCGCGAACAGGCACGTGTACAACGAGCCTTCCGACGAAAGGCGTGCTCGACTGCAGCCCCTGCAGAAGGGTGCCGAGACCGACGATATAAAGCCCAGTTCACCCGCGCCGTCGTCGTACCTGTAGCGTTCCGCGACCTGGCCGCGCCGGCCCGGAACGGCCGTCACCGGCCAGCGCTCGCCGATCTGGCGAAGCAGTTCGGCAGAGGGTACGACTTCGGCGGCGTGCCAGTCATTCCGGTTGCCGACGTCCATGTACTCGATCAGGCGCACGATGACCCGCATGCCGCGGAAGCGTTCGAGCAGCGCGAGAACCGTGTGATCGTTCACGCCGCGCTTCACGACCGTGTTCACCTTGACAGGGTCGAGCCCGGCAGCAAGCGCCGCCTCGATGCCCTCGAGCACCTGGTCGAGGCCGCCGAACCCGCCGCTCATCGTTGCGAAAACAGCCGGGTCCAGTGAGTCCAGGCTCACCGTGACCCGATGCAGGCCGTTGCCCTTGAGTTCCGCCGCGTGCTGGGCGAGAAGCACGCCGTTGGTGGTGAGTGCGATGTCCTCGACGGCGTCGAGCGTCGAGAGTTCTGCGACCAGGTCCGCGATGTCGGGTCGGAGCAGTGGCTCGCCGCCGGTGATGCGGACCTTACGCACGCCGAGCTTGGTGCTGAGACGCGCCACGCGGACAATTTCACTGAAGTCGAGCCGCTCGGACGACCTGAGGAAGCGATAGCGGTCGTGGAAGGTCTCGCGCGGCATGCAGTACGGGCAACGGAAATTGCAGCGGTCCATGACCGAGATGCGCAGGTCGCGCATGGGCCGGCCGAGCAGGTCGCGCAGCGCTTCGCCTCCGGGAAGCGCGACTACCGTGGATTCGCCTGAGTCACCTTCCATTGGAGGCTCCTGGCCGGCCGCAGAGCGCCTGCCTACTTCTTGTTCGCGTCGAGGAACGCCTTTCTCTCCTCGCTCCAGCGGGCCGCCAGCGCGGTGAGTTCATCGAGCGCCGCGTTGTGCTTCTTGGCATGCATGGACTTGAGCGTTAATTCCTTCTGGGCGCGCTCCGGGTCGGACGGGTCGAGCGCAGCGACCTGCTCGGCCAGCTCGGTGTCCAGGCACGGCAGGTACGTTTCCTGCACTGCGCTCGAATATTCCTTGACCTTTACCTGCGCCTCCAGCATCTGTTCCTTGGTTGCGGTCGCGCCGTTCGGTATGCCCTGCGGCGCCTGCGGATACACGCAGGCAGCCTGGACAGCGACGCCCGAGACGAGCAGCGCAGCGGCAATGGTGGCGCGGATCAAGTGCTTCATCGTTTTTCCTCTGGGCACAGCCGCAGGGCAGGTGCCGGTGGCCATGGATTTCGGGGAGCAAAACTATAACAGACGGTACCTGCGCGCCGACCATGTGCTGCGATCCGGGCGGGCGAGGTGCCACGGGTGCCCGGCCATGTCCACGTGGGCGTCCCATGGGGCTATGCTTGGCACTTCAAGGGCGGGAGAAACGCGCATGAAAGGCCATGACCCGGTCGTGACCTACGGAGCCAGCACCCACGCCGTGCGTGGCGACTACAGCCGGATGCGTCCCGACTACACGGTCGAACAGGACTACACGTCGTATGGGAGCGGCGACCAGGATCGCTGGCGGCGCCTGTACGCCCGGCAGATGCGGTTGGTGCCTGGCCGCGCCTGCCCCGAGTTCCTGCGTGTGATCGAGACACTGGGCTACGACGCGGGCATCCCGCGATTTGCCGAGGTCAACGAGCGACTCGCGCAGGCTACCGGTTGGCAGGTCGTCGGCGTGCCGGGTCTGTTGCCCGAGCAGGCGTTTTTCGGCCACCTGGCGGAACGTCGCTTTCCGGTGACCGTATGGCTGCGCAACGAGGGCGAGTTCGACTACATCGTCGAACCGGACATCTTCCACGACTTCTTCGGTCACGTGCCGCTGCTGTTCGATCCCGTGTTCGCCGACTACATGCAGGCCTACGGCCGCGGCGGCCTCAAGGCGGACGGGTTGCACGCGTTGGAGTACCTGGCGCGTCTCTACTGGTACACGGTGGAATTCGGCCTGGTCCGCACCGACGACGGGCTGCGCATCTACGGGGCGGGCGTTCTTTCGTCGCCGGGTGAGGTCGAATATGCGATCTCGAGTTCCGACCCGCGTCGCATAGGCTTCGACCTGCGGCGCGTAATGCGCACGCGCTACAAGATCGACACGTTCCAGCAGACCTACTTCGTGATCGAAGATTTCGGGCAGCTGTTCGGCGAAACGGCGCCGGACTTCACGCCGGTATACCGGGAAATCGCCGACCAGCCACACCTGCCGGCAGACGCCCTGCTGCCCGGTGACCGCGTGTTCAACTAGTCACGGCGGGGTTCGCTGCCGAGACTGGCGAGGCGAGGGGGTCTTGGTGTCCAATGACGGCACCGGGGCAAGACGCCCGAGGCGTTCCCTCAGAGGATTCAAGATGAGTACGTCCATTCGCGCCGCCAAACCGGCCGCGGTGCCGTTTTCGCTGGGCCATTTTGTCGCCGGCCGACAGGTCGCCGGCTCGTCCGGCAGGGAAGGTCCGGTGTTCAATCCGGCCACCGGCCAGCCGCGTGGGAAGGTGGCATTCGCGAGTGCGGACGAAACCGGCGCAGCGATAGCAGCGGCCGACGCGGCATTGCCAGGCTGGTCGGCCATGCCGCCACTGCAGCGGGCACGGGTGATGTTCCGGTTCAAGACGCTGCTCGAGGCGCACCTGGACGAACTCGCCGCTCTGCTCACCTCCGAGCACGGCAAGGTGCTGTCGGACGCGCGCGGCGAGCTGGTGCGCGGACTCGAGGTCGTGGAGTTCGCCTGCGGTATCCCGCAGCTGCTGAAGAGCGAGTTCACCGAGAACGTCGGTACCAACATCGACAGCTGGTCCATTCGCCAGCCGGTCGGCGTCTGCGCCGGCATCACGCCGTTCAATTTCCCCGCCATGGTGCCGATGTGGATGTTCCCGGTGGCCATCGCCTGCGGGAACACGTTCGTCCTGAAACCGTCTGAAAAGGACCCGAGCGTGCCCATGCGCGTTGCGGAACTGCTTACGGAAGCCGGCCTGCCCGACGGCGTGTTCAACGTGGTGAACGGCGACCGGGAGGCCGTGGACACGCTGCTGGCTGGCCCGCGCGTGGCCGCGGTCAGCTTCGTGGGATCGACTCCGGTGGCCGAGTACATATACCGGACTGCGTCGGCGCACGGCAAGCGGGTGCAGGCCCTCGGTGGTGCCAAGAACCACATGGTCGTGATGCCCGACGCAGACACCGGCAACGTTGCGAGTGCGCTGATTGGCGCCGCCTACGGCTCGGCGGGAGAGCGCTGCATGGCGATCTCGGTCGCCGTTGCGGTCGGTGATGCCGGCGACCGGCTGGTCGAGGAACTGCGGCGGCAGGTCGCCGGGCTCAAGGTGGCTGCGGGCATCGAACCGGGCGCGGACATGGGCCCGCTCGTCACACGCGAGCACCTGGAGCGAGTGCTCGGCTATGTGGATCTCGGCGTCCAGGAGGGCGCGAAGCTCATCGTGGACGGCCGCGGACGCAAGGTCGCGGGCCACGAACAGGGGTATTTCATGGGGCCGTGCCTGTTCGATCACGTGCGGCCCGAGATGAGGATCTACCGCGAGGAGATCTTCGGCCCGGTGTTGTGCGTGGTGCGCGTGCCGGATCTCGCCGCCGCGACGAACCTGGTGAACTCGCATGAGTTCGGCAACGGCACCGCGATTTTCACCGCCAGCGGCGAGGCGGCTCGCGCTTTCACGCATGCCGTGCAGGCAGGAATGGTCGGCGTGAACGTACCAATCCCGGTGCCGATGGCGTTCCACTCGTTCGGCGGCTGGAAGCGCTCGCTGTTCGGGCCGCTGCACGTGCACGGGCCCGACGGCGTGCGGTTCTATACCCGGCTCAAGACCGTGACTTCGCGCTGGCCGACGTCGCAGCGCGAGGCTGCGCAGTTCGTGATGCCGACGATGAAGTAGCGTGTGGAGCACGACGCCGCCCGCCGGGCGTCGACTGCGCTAGAATCCGTTTCCTCCCGCGCGGCCGTAGCTCAGTTGGATAGAGCATCAGGCTTCGAACCTGAGGGTCGGGGGTTCGAATCCCTCCGGCCGCGCCAGCATCATCAAGCAGGAAAACCTCCATGACAGGAAAGACCGCGGCACAGATGATCCAGGAAGCGAGGCAGCGGGTGCAGAACCTGACGGTGGATGAGGTCGCCGAGGAACTTGCAAAGGGCTCGGTGACACTGGTAGACGTGCGCGAACAAGCGGAGTGGGAGTCGGGCATGATCCCGGGCGCGATCCATGCGACCCGTGGCCTGCTCGAGGTCGCCGCCGATCCGACGCATCCGGCCCATCGCAAGGAACTCGATCCTCACCAGCGAGTGCTGCTCTACTGCGCCACCGGTGGCCGCTCGGCGCTCTCTGCCGACACGCTGCAGAACATGGGGTACACGAACGTCGCGCACCTGGACGGTGGCATCAAGGCCTGGGTGGCCTCTGGCCGCCCGGTCAGCAAGCCCTGACGCGGACGTCAGCGCTTGCAAGGCGACAGCCCGGACCTGTTCGCGCCCGCACAGACGGGCGGGGTCCGGCGGATCGCGCGCGAGGTTTGGCGCATCGTCGCGCCGAACCCCGGCCCGTTGACCGGGCCCGGCACCAACACCTACGTCGTGGGCGAGCAGCGTCGCCTGGTGATCGACCCGGGCCCGGCGGATCCGGCGCACCTCGCGCGAATTCTCGAACTTACCGACGGCGCGATCGATCGCATCGTCTGCACGCACTCGCACACCGACCACTCGCCCGGCGCGGCCGGGCTCTGCGCTCGCACTGGCGCGGTGGTGCTCGGTATGCCAGCGCCTGTCGTGGACGATTACCAGGACGAGTCCTATGTGCCCGGACACATGCTGATGGACGGCGAGCGCATCGAAGGCGACGACTTCGTGCTGACCGCGCTGCACACGCCCGGCCACGCGTCGAACCACGTCTGCCTGCTGCTGGAGGCCGGCGGGCTGCTGTTTACCGGGGATCACCTGATGAGCGGGTCGACGGTGGTGATCCTGCCTCCGGACGGCTCGATGCGCCAGTACCTCGACTCGTTGCGCAGGCTGCGTGAACTGCCGGTTCGCGACCTCGCGCCGGGCCACGGCGCGGTGATTCGGGGCGCGACTGCGGAAATCGACCGGGTGATTGCGCATCGGCTGTCGCGCGAGGCCATGGTGATCGACGCCATGCGCGGCCTGCAGACGGCGACGCTCGACGCCATGTTGCCTGTCGTCTACGCGGACGTGCCGGCGTCCCTGCACCCGGTCGCGCGATATTCGCTGCTGGCCCATGTCCTGAAGCTCGAGGAAGAGGGGCGGGTGCTGCGCGAAGGCGAGTCATGGCATTGGCTGCGGTAGCGCGGCCTGGGCGCAGCCGGGCTACTGGAACTTCGTCGCGTCCAGCCGTCGCTTGAGATCGTCGACGGGCACCGAGGGGACGCCGAGTGCCGCGGAGATTGGCGTCACCGTGACGTAGCCTTCGGCGAGCAGGTTCACGTCGGAATCCGGGTAGTCGTCAGCCGTCGACTGCAGCCGCCTTCGTGAGTCATATGTGCCGGCGCCCGTCGATTCGAACTCGACGTGTAAGTCGGTCGTGCGACCCTGGCGCGCGACCACGACGCCTCGCATGGCGGACATCGGCAGTGCCGGATAGTTTACGTTCAGCACCAGCGTCGGCCGCGCGAGCGACGCGCCTTCGCAGAACCAGCTGCGGGTTCCGCCAATCAGTTGCGCCAGGTGGCGGGCAATGCGCTCGAGTCGGTCGGCCGGTAGCGCCGCCTGTGCGTCCTTGGTCGCGGCACGCGCGGCATTGACCGCAATGCCCGGGATCGGTGGGTCGAGCAGCATCGTGCCGGCAAGCGCCGCGCCGACCGTGCCGGACATCGCGAGCAACGAGCCGGTGTTTTCCCCGTCGTTGATTCCCGACACGACCAGGTCCGGCCTCTGGCCATGCGGATACAGGGCGGTCGTTCCCAGCACCACGGCGGTCGCCGGTGTCGCCGCGATCCCGGCTACGTTCGCGTCCGCCGGATCGCGCACAACGCTCACGCTGCCCCAGGTGAAGCTCACGCTGCTGCCGCTCGCGTTGGCGGCGGGCGCGGCCAGCCGTACCTGGTGGCCGGCCCGGCGCAGCGCGTCGTACAGCGCCCGTATTCCTGGCGCCAGGTAGCCGTCGTCGTTGGTGAGCAGGATCTCCAGCGGGCCGCTGCCACAGATGACAGCCGATTCGGGCGTGCCTTGGCCAGCGGCGATCGCGGCGCTCGCCGCGGCGGACGCCGCCGACGCGGTCGGTGCGGCCAGCGAAATGCACAGCACGACGGCAAGCGTGATGCTGGAAATGCTGCTGTCGCGGAGAGTCGGTCCCGTGTCGCGTGGCTTACCCAAGCTGCTCCCGGTCATTGGAACCAGGCGCAGGCTACGCCCGCACCTCGATGTAGCCCTGCGCAAGGCGCGTCGGATAGCTGCGCAGCGGCTCGCACGCCGGGCCGCCCATCACCGTGCCACTGCGCACGTCGAAGCTTGCGCCGTGCAGCAGGCAGGTCAGGCGGTGTCCGCGCAACCGGCCCTCGTCCAGCTTTGCGACCGCGTGCGTGCACAGCCCCGATACTGCGTGCACGCCATCCCCGGTGTTGCACAACAGGATTTCCTGTCCGTCTATCACGGCGGCGTGAGTGCCGCCCGGCTTGAGGTCGGCCAGCGGGATGATCCTGTGGAAAGCGGAATCGGTCACGGGCATACGGCTAGAGCGTCAGCTCCGCCTGGAAGACGATCACGGCGTCGCCGGTGACACGCACGCTGGTCGCGCGCTTGCCAGCCGCTGCAGTTACTTCGACTTCCACGGTCCCTGGGCGATCGACGAATCGGCCCTGGTGGCCGATGAATCGCGCAGTGCCGTCTTCCGCCGCCAGCAGACCCTGCTGCAGCAGGTAGACACCGAGCATTCCGTGCGCGTTGCCGCTCACAGGGTCCTCCTGGATGCCGATGACCGGACAGAACATGCGCGACTCGGTGGTAAGAGGCTCGCTGCCCGGCTCGATCGCGAATACGAAGAATCCGTCAGCGCCAACGTGCGGGGTCACGTGCACGAGCGCCTCCATGTCCGGCTTCAGCGAGGCCAGCACCTCGGGCGACTTCACGCCGATCAGCAGGCGCGAGTTCGACTTGCTCATCACCTGCATCGGGCAGTGGGGATGGAGGCTCGCAGAGCTGATTCCCAGCGCGTCGAGTACCGGGGCGCGGCGGTCCTCGGGGACGATCGGCCCGAAGGTCGCTGGTCCCTGGTGGATCGACACGCGCAGCGCCTGGCCCTGGCCCGTCACCTCGACCTCGTAAATGCTGCTGCCGGACTTCTGGCGAACCACGCCCTTGGGCACGCCGTTGGCGATGGCTCGGGCGTAATGCGCCGCCACCGTCGCATGACCCACGAACGTGTCCTCGCGTCGCGGCGAGAAAAAGCGCAGTTCGACGTCATGGTCGGGCGCCTCGGAGGCCAGCACGAATGTCACTTCCTGGCCGCCGATCTCGCGGGCAATGCGCTGCAGTTCGTCGTCGGTCAGGACCTCCGCGTCGAGCACGACGACCGCTGGATTGCCGCAGAAATGCTCGCGGGTGAAGGCGTCGACGTGATACAGGCGGCACTTGCGCATGGGCATCGGTTTGCGGGTTCTTGTCCAGGGGAATCGCATTAGTGCGCACGCCGTGGTCGCCGTCAACAGCGACCGTCGCGGGCGAGCGCGTCCGCCGCTATACTGCCGCCTACCTTGGGGTGGCCTGAATGGGCCTGAGATGCCGGACGCGGTCATGCCGCTCACTGGCGAACCCGTCGAACCTGATCCGGTTAGCACCGGCGTAGGGAGCAGGTGCAGTGCCCGGCAGTCATCCCGCTTGTTTCGAAGAATCATGGTGTTGCGTGCGCCTGCGCGGCGGGCTCGCCGCGCTTGCGTTTGGCGTTGCGATTGCAATACCCGTTGCGGCGGCAGCCGCGGACGACGTGCCGCCGCTCGAGGAGATCGTGGTCACCGCCTCGCTGCGGCCTGCTGCGGCCAACGAGCTGCCGGCGAGCGCTACGGTGCTCGGCTCGGCCGAGGTGCAGGCCGCGGGCCTGCAGCATCTTGCCGACCTCGTGGGCCTGGTGCCGAACCTCAACTGGTCCGGAGCCACATCGCGGCCACGTTATTTCCAGTTGCGCGGCATCGGCGAGCTCGAGCAGTACCAGGGTGCGCCGAACCCATCGGTCGGGTTCCTGATCGACGACATCGACTTCAGTGGCGTCGGTGCGCCGGCCACGACGTTCGACGTGAAGCAGGTCGAGGTGCTGCGCGGTCCCCAGGGCACCCGCTACGGCGCTAACGCGCTTGCGGGACTCATCAGCGTACGGACCATGGACCCAACGGTGGATCCGGAATTCTCGACGGAGGTAACCGCCGGAGGCGACGGGCTGATCGGCGGCGGGCTGGTGGCGGGCGGCGCGCTTGGGTCCTGGGGCAAGGCCAGCGATTCGGCGTGGCGGGTCGCTGCCCAGCGCACGCTTAGCGATGGATTTCGCCACAACGCCTATCTCAACCGCGACGACACCAATGGTCGTGACGAGACGACCCTGCGTGGCAAGCTGACGATCGGGGTTGCGGATGGCTGGCGTGTCGACGCGACGGCGCTGTATGCCGACATCCAGAACGGCTTCGATGCCTTCTCGCTCGACAACAGCTTGCGAACGCTTTCGAACCAGCCGGGTCGCGACGCGCAGCGATCCGAGGGAGCGATGCTGCGCGTGACCGGTGACCTCGGGCCGGTCACGCTCGTCAGCACCAGCACCTACGCGAACTCGGACATCGTCTACAGTTTCGACGGCGACTGGGCGAACGATCCGTACTGGGGCGCCTACGCTCCGTACGATTATTACTCGCATTACGACCGCCAGCGCGGCACGCTCGGCGAAGACCTTCGGCTCACGAGCCGTTCTGACGCGCGCTCCGACGGTTTCGGATGGCTCGCCGGGATTTACGCATTGCGCCTCGGCGAGGACAACCTGCAGCGCGACTACTTCGAGTCGGAACTCACGGGTCCGCCGCTGAAGAGCGTCTACGACGCGACCAATCTCGCGGCTTACGGCGAGACTGAATGGCGGCTTCGCGACAGCATGACGCTGTCTGCCGGGCTACGGGTCGAGACGCACGCCGCCGACTATCACGATAGTGACGGTGCGAAGTTTTCGCCGGTCAATACGATGGTCGGCGGCCACCTGTCGCTCGCCGGTGACATTGGCGCGGACAGCGCCTGGTACGCGACGCTGGCGCGCGGCTACAAGGCTGGCGGCTTCAACATCGGCGAGTTCATCCCTGAGAACCTGCTCGAATACGGCCCCGAGTACCTGTGGAACCTGGAGACCGGACTGCACCTGCGCGATCCATCGAACACGCTGTCGGCCGACCTGGCGGTGTTCTACATGTGGCGCATCGAGCAACAGGTGTCCTCGTCCTACCAGGTGGACCCGGGCGACCCGCTGTCCTACGTCTTCTATACCAGCAATGCAGCAAGCGGCCGCAATTACGGCTTCGAGGCCACGCTCGCCTGGCGCGCGCAGCCGTCGCTGCTGCTTGGCGCAACCCTCGGGCTGCTCGGCAGCGAGTATCTCGACTACCGGTATGGTGACCGAAACCTCGACGGGCGGGAGCAGGCGAGCGCGCCTCCTTACCAGTATTCGCTGTCCGCCGAGTGGGGCCGCGAGCGCGGCTGGATGGTGCGCGCCGATCTCACGGGTTGCGCATCGTTCTACTTCGATACCAGCAACGACCAGAAGTCGAAGCCATACGTGCTGGTGAACCTGAAAGCCGGCTACGTGGCAGATCGCTGGACCGTGCACGCATGGGCGCGAAACGTGTTCAACGAAGACTATGCAGTGCGCGGCTTCTACTTCGGTCTCGAGCCGCCGGACTTTGCCGACAAGCTCTACATACAGCGTGGCGACCCGCAACTGGCCGGCGTCACGTTCACCTGGTCGCTGCACTAGACTCCCCCAACCCCGGATACCGAAATCGAGGACATCGACATGCGCATTGCCGTAGACATCAGCCTCTATCCACTCGACGTTGACTACGTCCCGCCGATCCGGGACTTCATCGAGCGTCTCAACCGTCACGAAGGCCTGCAGGTGGCTACCAACGCGATGAGCACGCAGGTCGCCGGCGAGCACGAGCGGGTATTCGCGGCGCTCGAGGCCGAGACGCGTGCGTCATTCGCCACGGGCGGACGCGCAGTGTTCGTGATGAAGGTGCTGGGCGGCGAGCCGACAGCGGCAGAGCGCGCCGCCTTGTCGCAGTACTGAAATTATCGACGTGGGATCCAGCCTGGTCGAATGGGTCGCGGTGGCGCTCGCGCTTGCCTACGTACTGCTGGCGACGCGGCAGAGTCTCTGGTGCTGGCCGGCGGCGGGGGTGAGTGCGGCGATCTACCTGCTGCTGTTCGCGCGCGCCGGCCTCACGATGCAGGCTGTATTGCAGGCGTTCTACGTCGCAATGGCCGTTTATGGCTGGATCGCCTGGCGGGCGGGCCACGGCCAGGCGGGCGAATTGAGCGTCAGTGCCTGGCCGGCACGCCGGCATTTTGCGGCAGCTGCGCTGGTGATCGTCGCCACGGTGGCAAATGTGTACATGCTCGGTGGTGACGAGAGCGCCTTCGTTCGCTACGCGGACTCGTTCGTCGCCTGGGGCAGCGTGATCGCGACCTGGATGATGACTCGAAAAGTCATCGAGAACTGGCTCTACTGGATCGTGTTCGACCTGGTCGCTGCCGCACTCTATTTCAGCCAGGGATTCCACGCGACGGCGGGGCTGTTTGTCGTCTACGTCGTATTGGCGGTGCGCGGTTACCTTCAGTGGCGCAAGGACCTCGAGAATCATGGTCGAGGCGTGGGCGCAGGGTCCGCCACGGACTCGCCGTGACCACGGACGCACGGTGAACGTGGATTCGACGGCAGCAGGCACGCCGGAGACCGCCGTACGCGCGGCATTGCGCGCACGGGACGCAACACGAGCGCTTGCGGACGCGACACTCGATCCCGTGCGCGGCGGACTCAGCAATTATGCGTGGAAGGCCGGGCATGGCGGGCGCAACTGGTTCGTGCGCCTCGGTGGCCCGGAGTCCGCGACGCTGGGTGTGGACCGCTGGAGTGAGTGCGCGCTGCTCGACCTCGCGGGCTCTGCGGGGCTGGCGCCGCCGCTGGTCGCCTGCGAGCCGGCGAGCGGTCTGCTGGTGACGCAGTTCATTTCCGGTGCGACGTTGCGGCGCGAAGACGCGCACGTGGCGCGGAACGTTGCGCGCATCGCGGAAAGGCTGCGGGTGCTGCACGGCCTCGTGCCCTCGGCAGCAATACGAACTGTCGATTTCGCTGCACAGGCGCGCGGCCTCGAGGCCCAGCTGGGCGCGATCGGCCCATTGCCTGCCTCGGGTCCCGGAGACTGCGCCGGAGTGGTCGCATTGATCGACGTGGCGCGCGCCCGGGAAGCGGAGATTGTCGAGATTGCCTCATCGGCCGCCGACCGGTTATCTGCGCGGCGGACGCTGCTCGTTCCGTGCCACAACGACCTGCATCACCTGAACCTGCTGGACGACGGCGACCGGCTGTGGCTCGTGGACTGGGAATACGGCGGCGTCGGTGATCCGCTGTTTGACCTCGCGAGTCTTGCCTGCCAGCACGAATACACGACGGCCGAGCGGGCGGCGCTGCTCGACGCATACGGGGCGGGCGGCGGGTTCGCGGTGGAGATGCTGGACGCGGCCTGCACGGTGTTCGACTACGTACAGTGGCTCTGGTACCTGGTCTGGGCCGCGCGCAATCCGGCCGCTGGCCATGAATACGCCGCCCGCGCGACGGCGCTGGCTGGCCGACTTGCCGCCTCCAACCGTTGATCCAGGCGTCCAATTCGATTTGCAGGTGCGTGAAGGCTGTTGCGCTGCAATAATCGTGGCTTGGCGCATGAACAACGAGGTTGGGAAATGGCGAAGATGACGGTGACGGATCGTGACGGGCATCTGCATGAAGTCGAGGGCCGGGACGGACTCAAGCTCATGGAGACGCTCCGCGAGTTCGACTACGGAGTGACTGCAATCTGCGGCGGCCTGTGTTCCTGCGCGACCTGTCACGTGTTCATCGAGCCCGAGTGGATGTCGCGGCTGCCCACGCCGCAGAGCGACGAAAAGGAACTGCTGGTCGAGTTGCAGCATTACGATGCCGCACGCTCGCGTCTGAGCTGCCAGGTGGAGTTCACCGATGCGCTGGACGGCCTGCCGCTAAAGATCGCTCCGGACGAGTGAGCGGCGCCGCGGGAATCGAATTCCTTATTTTTCCATCGCGAGGCGGGGAGCCCCGCACGGAGGTCGCATGAGCAGTGCAGTTCTGGTCCAGGTGAGCGATCGTGTCGCGACGCTGACCCTGAATCGTCCCGACGCCGGGAACGTGCTGGACATGGACATGGGGCGCGCCCTTCTCGACGCGGCGCTGCGTTGCGAGGCCGACCGCGCCATCCGGGCCGTCGTGCTGACCGGGGCCGGTAAGAATTTCTGCTTCGGCGGCGACGTGCGCGGCATGGCCGGGCAGGGCGACGCCGTGGGCGCGTACTTGAATGAGTTGACCACCTATATCCATGCCGCCATCAGCGCGTTCACGCGCATCAGCGCGCCGGTGATCGCAGCGGTGAACGGGACGGCGGCCGGCGGTGCCGTGGGACTCGCGTGCGCCGCGGATCTCGCGATCGCGGGCACGGGCAGCAGGTTCACGCTGGCCTACACCGGCATCGGCATGGCGCCGGACTGCGGCACGTCGTTCCTGCTGCCGCGAATCGTTGGTCGCCGCCGCGCTCTCGAATTGTTCCTGACCAACCGGGTGCTGGGCGCCGAGGAGGCACTTGCCTGGGGCCTCATCAACCAGGTCGTCGAGGACGGGGACGTGCTTACGCAGGCGCAGGCGTTGGCCGCGCGACTCGCGGATGGTCCGACAGAATCCTACGGCGCGGTGAAGCGCCTGATGGAGCGGTCCGAGCCCGGCATCGAGGCGCAGATGGCCGCCGAGGGCCGGGCCATTGCCGCGCAGAGCCTGCACCCGAACGGCATCGAGGGCGTGCAGGCGTTCGTCGAGAAGCGCAAGCCCAGGTACTGACCTGGACCAGGCCGTTTCCGGGTCCGTCACCCGGTTCGCGCCGGGCGAGTTGCGAGGCCGGTGACGGCCTGCGTTGCTGGTGTAGTATTGCGACGCAACATCGCAAACGGGACACCTGCAAATGACCGACGCATTCATCCTCGAGGCCGTGCGCACGCCGCGTGGCCGCGGCCGGCCGGACGGCTCGCTGCATTCGATCACCCCCGTACAACTCGCGGCACAGACGCTTGCGGAACTGAGGGATCGCACCAGTCTCGACACCCGGCTGGTGGACGACGTGACTTTTGGTTGCGTGACGCCGATCGGTGAGCAGGGCGCCGACATCGCCCGTGTTGCCGCACTGGTCGCCGGCTACGATGAAAGCGTGCCGGGCAAGCAGTTGAACCGCTTCTGCGCCTCCGGCCTCGAGTCGGTGAACACCGCTGCCGCGCAGGTCATGTCCGGCAGTTCCGAACTCGCGATCGGCGGCGGTGTGGAATCGATGTCGCGTGTCCCGATGGGCAGCGACGGCGGCGCCTGGGCCATCGACCCGAGCGTCGCATGGCAGCAGTATTTCGTGCCGCAGGGCATCAGCGCGGACCTGATCGCAACGCTCGAGGGATTCACGCGCGACGATCTCGACGGCTACGCGGTCGAGAGCCAGCGCCGCGCGGCGTTTGCGCAGCAGGCGGGCTACTTCGACCGCTCGATCTTCCCGGTCCGGGACGTGGTCGGGGAGGTCGTGCTCGCGAAGGACGAATACCTGCGGCCGGGTACGAGCATGGCGGACCTCGCGAAGCTGAAGCCCGCCTTCACGACGATGGGCGAGGAGGCCGGCTTCGACGCGGTCGCGATCCAGCGCTATCCGCAGGTCGAGACGATCCACCACGTCCACACGGCCGGCAATTCCAGCGGCATCGTCGACGGTGCCGCGGCGATGCTGGTCGGCAGCAAGCGCGCGGCGAAGAAGCTGGGCTTGAAGCCCCGCGCAAGGATCGTGGGCTTCGCGTCGATCGGCAGTGAGCCGACGATCATGCTCACCGGGCCGGCTGGCGCGAGCCGCCGCGTGTTGAAGCGCTGCCGCATGAAGGCCTCCGACATCGACCTCTGGGAGATCAACGAGGCGTTCGCGGCCGTAGTACTGCGCTTCCAGCGGGACATGGACATCACGCCGGACAAGGTGAACGTGAATGGCGGCGCCATCGCGCTCGGCCACCCACTGGGCGCCACGGGCGCCATCGTGCTCAACATCGCGCTGGACGAGCTCGAACGACGCGGCCTTTCGACGGCGCTCGTGACGCTCTGCATCGGCGCGGGCATGGGTACGGCCACGATCATCGAGCGCGTCTGACGCGCGGCTCAGAACAGGGTACGGGACCAACAACATGACACAGAACATCCGTTATTCCGTCGACGGCGACGGCATCGCAATCCTGCTGATCGACGTGGCCGACAGGCCGATGAACGTGATTACACCGGGATTCCGCACGGACCTCGCCGAATGCGTGGAAAAACTCGCAGCAGATCCGGCAGTGCGCGGCGCCGTCATTGGATCGGCGAAGTCGAGCTTCATGGCAGGCGCCGACATCAAGGACATGGCCGCGGCGTTCCAGCGAGGACTCACGCCGGCCGAGGCCGCGAAGTTCAGCGGTGAGTTGAATCGGCTGTTGAGGCGGCTCGAGACCTGCGGCAAGCCGATTGCAGCCGCGGTCAATGGCGTCGCGCTTGGTGGCGGTTTCGAGGTCGCACTCGCCTGCCACTATCGAGTGATGTCGGACGATCCGAAGGCCGGCGTCGGTTTTCCGGAAGTGAAGATCGGCCTGCTTCCCGGCGCGGGCGGCACGCAGCGCACGCCGCGGCTCATCGGCGTCACGGAGGCGCTCAGGCTGATCAGCGACGGCCGGCCTCTCGGCCCGCAGGATGCGTTGAAGAAGGGCCTGGTCAACGAGCTTGCACCAGCCGCGGAGCTCATCGAGCGTGCCCGGCAATGGATCCTGAAAGGCGGCGAGGGCATCCAGCCCTGGGACAGGAAAGGCTTCCGCATCCCGGGCGGCGCCGGCATGGCGTCCCCGGCGGCGGCGCAGACATTCATGGTCGGGACTGCGCTGGCGGCCAAGGCGACGATGCGCAACTACCCCGCGCCGGCGGCGATATTGTCCTGCGTCTACGAAGGCACGCTGCTGCCGATGGACGCGGCCCTTGCAGTCGAGTCGAAGTACTTCGGGCAGCTGCTGGCCGGCCCGGTCGCCCGCAACCTGATGCGCACGATGTTCATCAACAAGGGGCTCGCCGACAAGCTCGCCCGACGCCCTGCCGGACCGCCGAAGTCGCAGGTGCGAAGGCTCGGCATGCTCGGGGCCGGCATGATGGGTGCCGGAGTCGCCCACGTCTCGGCGCTCGCAGGCATGGACGTAGTGCTGCTCGACAGCACGCTGGAGCTCGCCGCGAAGGGCAAGGACTATTCGAAGCAGTTGCTGGCCAAGGACGTCGCGAAGGGCAAGCGGACCGCGGCGGACGCGGACGCCGTGCTTGCGCGGATCAAGCCGACGGCGAGCTATGACGACCTCGCGGCCTGCGACCTCGTGATCGAGGCGGTTTTCGAGAATCGCGACATCAAGGCCGACGTGACCCGCAAGGCCGAGGCCGTGATGCCGAAGGGCTCGGTGTTCGCGAGCAACACCTCGACGCTGCCGATCACCGGACTCGCCCAGGCCTCGAAGCGCCCGGCACAGTTCATCGGCATCCATTTCTTCTCGCCGGTGGAAAAGATGCCGCTGGTCGAGGTGATCGTCGGCAAGAAGACCTCCGAGGAGACGCTGGCCCGCGCGCTCGACTACGTCGCGCAGCTGCGCAAGACGCCGATCGTGGTGAACGACAGCCGCGGCTTCTACACCAGCCGCTGCTTCGGAACTTTCGTGACCGAAGGGATCGCGATGCTGCAGGAAGGCGTGGCCCCGGCGCTGGTGGAAAACGGCGCGAAGATGGCCGGCATGCCGGTGGGTCCGCTCGCGGTCGCGGACGAGGTCACGATCGACCTGAGCTGGAAGATCATGCGGCAGACCGAGCAGGACCTCGGCCGCAGGTTCCAGAAGCCGGTGACGTACGAGACCGTGCGCAGGTTCGTCGAGGAGCTGAAGCGACCGGGGAAGCGATTCGGCGCGGGCTTCTACGACTATCCGAAGGACGCGAAGAAGCACCTTTGGCCGGGCCTTGCCGGGGTTTTCCCGAGCGCGCCGATGCAGCCGCCGGTGGACGAAGTCGAGAAGCGGATCCTGTGCATCCAGGCTCTGGAAGCCGCGCGCTGCATGGAGGAGGGCGTGGTCACGACCGCCGCCGAGGCCGACCTGGGCTCGATCCTTGGCTGGGGATTTCCGGCCTGGACGGGCGGTACGCTGTCGTACATCGACACCATGGGCATCCGTGAATTCGTCGCCGAATGTGATCGGCTCGCGAAGCGCTATGGCAAGCGCTTCAAGCCGTCGAAGTGGTTGCGCGCGCGAGCCGCGCGCAACGAGCCGTTTCATGCGACCGGTGGTGGTGAATCACGGGCTGCGTGAGCGCCCCGGCGGGTTTCCTGAGTCGACTCGCCGGCGCCTGATGCCGCCTGCTGTTCCCAGTGCCGGGCGCAGACGCGCTACGCGGCTTCCCGCGCCGGATTCCGCCGCGGGGACGCCGTGAACCCAACCCTGGGGGCTCGCGCGCGGCGTCCCTGCCGCGCGACGCCCCGCGCCGAAACCCGCCACAGGAAGCCGGCGCGGAGCTGTGTCCTCGCACGTGCGAATTAATGGCTTGCGTTGTCCAGGAGAAGTGATTGATGCCGATACCTGCAGCATTCCGTGATCGCCTGAGCCTGCCGGTCATCGGCTCGCCGATGTTCATCGCGTCCACTCCCGAACTCGTCATCGAGCAGTGCAAGGCGGGCATCATCGGTTCGTTCCCGGCGCTGAACGCCAGGCCTGCTGCAGCGCTCGACGAGTGGCTTACGCGCATACGTGACGAACTTGGGGCGTTCGCCGCGGCGAATCCCGGGGTGAAGGTGGCGCCTTTCGCGGTGAACCAGATCGCGCATGCGAGCAACGACCGACTCGCCCACGACATGGAAGCCTGTGTGCGGCACCAGGTGCCGCTGATCATCACGAGCCTGCGTCCGCCGCGGGAAATCGTCGATGCGGTCCATTCGTACGGCGGGCTGGTGTTTCATGACGTGATCAACGTGCGTCATGCGCGCAAGGCCGCGGAGCAGGGCGTGGACGGCATCATCGCCGTCTGCGCGGGAGCCGGTGGCCACGCAGGCATGGCGAGTCCCTTCGCACTGGTGCGCGAGATACGGCAGTTCTTCGACGGCACGATCGTGCTCTCGGGTTCGATGAGCAGCGGGGCCGATGTGTTCGCTGCGCTGGCGCTCGGCGCCGACATGGCATACATCGGCACGCGTTTCCTGGCGACCACCGAAGCGAACGTGCCGGGTGACTACAAGCAGATGATCGTGGACTCGTCGTCGGACGAGGTCGTGTATACGTCGCTGTTCACCGGCGTGAAGG
The DNA here is from genome assembly GCA_963732375.1 of uncultured Gammaproteobacteria bacterium. Lineage (GTDB taxonomy): Bacteria > Pseudomonadota > Gammaproteobacteria > Steroidobacterales > Steroidobacteraceae > RPQJ01. Next base: position 118,806 of record CAVSZE010000003.1, on the reverse strand, counting down.
GGAACTACCTGGCGCGCAGCGTCGCGGCGCTCGGCTTCGATCCCGCAAACATGCCCGAGGCCGACAAGTCGAAGATGAACTTCGGTTCGGGCGGCTACGAAGACAAGAAGGCGTGGCGCGACATCTGGAGCGCAGGCCAGGGCGTGGGCAACATCCACGAGGTACTGCCCACGGGCGACCTCATCGCACGGATGCGCCGTGAATACGATGACACGCGTCGTCGCCTGTGTGGCGCGGCCTGAGGAAGACGCGCTGTGCCGAGTGCACGGCCTCCAGGCGACCCGCGACTGTTCGACCAACTTTTTGCTGCGCTGCACTACGCCGCGCAGTGCCGCTTTGCTGCAGTGAAACTCGAAGAAAATCAGTTGTTGCCCGGCCGCACGTGGTCGGCGGCGTGCCCAGGACTCGCGGCTGCAGGCGATGCGCGCATCGGCAACTGGAAGTCCGAGACGTGATCAGCAATGCCATGCTGCATGGCAATAAAACAACGAGCGCTGACAGACGCGTATTGCAATAAAAAAGATTCGCGCGCATTTTCGCGGTGGGGCGTTGCGTTTCGGAAACTGCGTGGTGCGCTTAGGGGTATCCGGCAGTAGGCTTCCGACAACTCACGATGGTGGCGCGGAATGTTTGTCGCGTTACAGCAAAAGTGCATGACGCATTCAAGGCATCTGAACTCAAGGCAAATGGGGGAGCAGCGATGATGAAGAGTCAATCGACGAATCCAGGTCGACGCAATACGGTGCTCGCCACCGTGGTAGGGGCGGTGCTTGCGTCGTACGCAGGCGGCGCGGCGGCGTTGGATTGGGAACTGGACAACGGCGCGTCGATCAACTGGAACACGACGCTCTCCGCCGGTTCGAGCTGGCGCGCAAGCGATCCGAACAGGCTTCTCTACACCAAAGCGGACGGTGCGCTGATCGGCAGGACGAATGGCCTTGCTGGAAACCATGCCGGCGACATCGGCGACCTGAACTACGCGAAGGGCGACATCATCTCGATGCCTTTCAAGCTGATCACGGACGTTGAATTCAAGAAGGGCCAGTTTGGCTTTCTCATCCGCGCCAAGGCCTGGTACGACAATGCGCTGATAAACAATGATGTCCGCATAGGCAACGGCGCCAATGGTTTCAATGGCACGATCCTGGCAGGGCCCCAGGGTCCCACGGCGCCAAACTGCTGGCCGAATTATCCAGGTGGTAACCCGCTGTTGTGTATCCCGCTGTCCCCGGCGGGCCAGAATATCTGGCCGAGGAAGGCGCTGAGTGACTACGGCTTCGAAGCCGAGCAGAAGTTCTCGAACGTCTATCTGCTCGACGCGTACGTATATGACAGCTTCGCGCTTGGAAACTCAGACCTGCAGGTGCGCCTCGGCAACCAGGTCATCAACTGGGGCGAGAGCATCTTCATCCAGGGCATCAACCAGTTCAGCCCGATCGACGTGCCGGCGGCACGCCGCGCCGGCTCCGAGCTGAAGGAAGTGCTGCTGCCAAACTGGGCCGCGTACATCAACTGGGGGCTGCCCGTGGGCTCGATCGAGGCCTACTACCAGATCAAGTGGAACAACACGGCGGTCGATACCTGCGACACCTACTGGTCGGGCGGCCACGGCGCAATCTCGGTGAGACCGGGCCGTTGCGCAACCTTGACTGCGGTCAACTACTCGTCCAGCTGGGGAGCGATTCCGCAACTCGGGTCGGAGGTATTCGGCCAGGCGACGGGGCAGTATGTGCCGCTGGTCCATGGCGTGGAGGCCAGCGACTCCGGCCAGTATGGGCTCGCCTACCGTATCCCGGTCGAGAAGCTCGACACGGAATTCGGCTTTTACTTCCAGAACATTCACGCGCGCACGCCCAACGCCCAGCTGACCATGGGCACCCAGGTGAACGAATTGAGTGCCACCGAGCTGGCCACACTGCAGGCCATTGGGTTGGTCAACGCGGCGGGCACGACCTATGCGAACGGCCTTCGCAATCCCATCCCCCTGCTGTCCGCGACTGCCCTCGCTTTCACGGGCGTGCAGATCAACAGCGAGACGGGCCGTCTCGTCTACCCCGAGGACCTGCACCTCTTCGGCGTAAGCGCGGCGACCAACATCGCCGGCTGGTCCACGTCGGGTGAATTGAGCTACCAGGCGGACGTGCCAGTGTCGATCAACGGCAACGACCTGCTGACGGCTTCGCTGTCGGGCTCAGGACCCATGGGCCAGCGGGCTGCCGCCGCCTTCGCCAAGGGCGAAGGTGCCCACCTCGATGGCTGGGACCGGTTCGACAAGACGCAGTTCCAGGCGAATACGATCAAGACGTTCAACCGGGTCCTCTGGGCCGACACGTTCGCGTTGGTCGCCGAGGTCGGGTTCCAGTGGAACAACGTGCCCGACTACAAGAAGGCGGGCTCGATTCGCTACGGACGCAACTCGGTGTACGGTCTTGCGACTGGTCCCTGGGTCAGCGAGCAATACGGGGCTTACGGTCTCACCAACATCTGCAACGCCGCGCTGATCGGCTCGCCATTTAACGCTCTTTACAACTCCTCGCCGAAGGGCTGCAAGAACGACGGCTTCGTGACCGATTTCGCCTGGGGCTACCGGCTGCGCATGAACGCCGACTACTACAACGTTTTCGGCAGTGGCGTCACCGTGACGCCGAGCGTGTACTGGGCGGATGACGTGAGCGGCGTGTCGATGGATCCCGCCTTCATCGCGGGACGCCAGGTCCTCGGGATGGGCGTCAAGCTCAACTACAACAAGAAGTACACCTTGGACTTCAACTACCAGGCGTACGCGAACAGTGATTACGATCCGACAATGGATCGTGATTTCTATTCGATCGCGGCGTCCGTGACCTTCTGACCGGAACCAGGAGAAGATTTAAATGAAGACGATCAACACGATCCTTGCCGCCGCGATCGCGACGGCGGGCCTGCTTGGTGCGGCGTTGCCGGCCCAGGCCAAGATGTCGGAAGCCGACGTTGCGCGCCTCGGCGCCGACCTGACCCCGGTCGGTGCCGAGAAGGCGGGCAACAAGGACGGCACCATTCCGGCCTGGACGGGCGGACTGTGCGAACCGCCGGCGGGATGGAAGCCGGAAATGGGCTATACCGACCCGTTCCCGAGCGACAAGCCGAAATTCACCATCACCAAGGCCAACGCGGACCAGTACAAGGACAAGCTGTCGCCTGGCCTGCTGGCGCTGCTCGCGAAACACGACAATTTCAAGATGCCGGTGTATGAGACACGGCGCACGGCCTGCTATCCGCAGGCGGTGTACGATGAGGTAAAGCAGTTTGCGACCAAGATCCAGCTGGAGGGCTTCGGCATCACGGGCGGCCGTTCGGCCGTTCCGTTCCCGATCCCGACGAACGGTCTCGAAGTCATGTGGAACATGCAGCAGCGCTACCTCGGTGGTGGCCTTGAACGCGACTACAACAGCTTTCCGGTGCGCGGCAACGGCGACTACTACAAGGTCGGCGCGAACGAGCTGCGCATCTTCAACGCGAATCTCGACGAGCCGCAGCCCAACCTGCTGCTGGTGTTCCTCTCGAGCCTGACTGCGCCCGCCACGCTGGTCGGCACGGTCTACCTGGTGCAGGAGCCCCTGGACCAGGTGAAGCAGATCCGTGCGGCCTGGATCTACAATGCCGGGCAGCGACGCGTGCGGCGTGCCCCGGAGCTGTCGTACGACAACATCACCGATGGCACCGAAGGCATGCGCACGTCGGACCAGTTCGACGCGTGGAATGGCGCACCGGATCGTTATGACTGGAAGTTGGTCGGCAAGAAAGAGATGTACATCCCGTACAACTCCTACAAGTTGTCCGACAAGAAGGTCAAGTACAAGGACATGATCGGAAAGAACACGGTCAATGCCGACCTGATGCGTTATGAGCTTCACCGCGTGTGGCAGGTCGAGGGCGACCTGAAGGCCGGCAGCCGGCACATCTACGCCAAGCGCGTTTTCTACCTCGACGAGGACAGCTGGCAGGTGGTCTATGAAGACGCCTACGACACGCGCAAGGCGCTGTGGCGCGTCGGCGTGCACCCGATGATTCAGTTCTACGACGCGAAGGTGCCGTGGTACCGCGCCAATATCTGGCACGACCTGAACAACGGCGACTACTTGTTCGGCGGCGTCGACAACGAGATCAAGGCGCCCTGGAAGTTCGGCGTGCATGGCAAGTGGGCGGACTTCCAGCCTGATGCCCTGCGGCGCCTCGGAACGAAGTAACGCGGCGCGGCTTCAGGCCGGCCGGTAATCGCGTAGAGAGGAAAATGGCCGGCCCCGGATTCAGGTCCGGGGCCGGCATCGAGTCAACGGCCCGCGGCGGGCCAGGCGGGAGAAAGCATGAAGTACTGGGCCAAGGCGGCATGCGTCTTGCTCGGCGCGAGCCTGACGGCAGTTTCCGCGAGTCGAGCGGAAGAGGGCGCCGCCGGCGCCGCCACCCCGAAATCAGGGATCGTGGTCCAGATAAAGAGCAACAAGATCATCCTGAACGACATCGCGCTGGCGGGCCAGCGACTGGTCACCGTCGGCGAGCGAGGGTTTGCGCTCGTTTCGGATGATGCCGGCCAGACCTGGAAGGCCATCGAGACGCCGGTCGATCGCACGCTGACCGGTGTCGCGTTCCGCGATGGGAAGGTCGGAGTCGCGGTGGGCCACGGCGGGTCCGTGGTGCGCACCGAAGACGGCGGTAATACCTGGTCAAGGATCCCGGTGGAGGAGGCGGGCACGGATTCACTGCTCGGCGTCGTGCACCTGGGCGGCGATCATTTCGTCGCCTATGGAGCCTTCGGTCTTTATGTCGATTCGGTGGACGCCGGCAAGACTTGGCAGAAACGCATGGTGGTCTCAGAGGACTTCGACCGGCATATTTCCCAGGTGCTGCCTTTCGGCAACTCGCTCTTCATGGTGGCCGAGTCGGGGACGCTTGCGCGTTCGGACGACGACGGCATGACCTGGACCGCGATGACGTCGCCCTACGAAGGTTCCTACTTTGCTGGCCTGGCGACCAAGGAAGGTGCGCTGCTGGCGTTCGGCATGCGCGGCAATGTGTATCGCACCACCGATTTTGGTGCCACGTGGGACAAGGTGGAACTCGGGACCACGGCTTCGCTGATGTCGGGCAGGCAACTTGCAGACGGCCGCATCCTGCTGGTTGGAAATTCGGGACTGCTGGCCGTGAGCACGGACGACGGTCGCACGCTCGCAGTGCACTGGGCCCCGAATGCGCCGGGATTCACGGCGCTGATGGACGCCGGCGGCAAGGTGATTCTCGTCGGCGAAAGGGGCGTGATGCTATTGGATCCGTCCTGGCTGACGGACCAGAAGCCGACGACGGGACAGTAGGGGTAGTCCATGGCGAACGAAAGCAAGAATGTCCCGGGCGTCGAAGGCGAAGAGATCCAGCAGCAGCAGTTCCGCACGGACTGGGTCGGCAAGATCTCTTACTGGATCTTCCGCACCCGCAAGCCCCTGCTGATCCTGTTCATCCTGATCACCGTCGTGCTTGGCGCCATGTCGAGCCAGCTGCGCGTGCAGGCGGCGTTCACCAAGATGATTCCGCTCAACCATCCGTACATGGCGACTTTCCTGGAGTTCCAGTCGGATTTCGGCGGCGCAAACAAGGTCCTGGTCGCGCTGCAGAACAAGAACGGCACGATCTATGACAAGGAGTTCATGGAGGCCTTGCGCAAGGTCACCGAGGAGGTCTTCTACATAAAGGGCGTCGAGCGCAGCTCGGTCACGTCGCTCTTCACGCCGAACGTTCGATTCAACGAGGTCGTCGAGGACGGCTTCCGCGGCGGCAACATCGTTTCCGCCGATTTTTCCGGGACGACCGAGCAGCTGGCCAAGGTTCGCGAGAACCTGATGAAGTCCGACTGGGTGGGACGCATCGTTTCGAACGACCAGTCGTCCGCGATGGTGGTTGCCACGCTAATGGAGAACGACCCCGACACGGGCCAGCGACTTGACCTGCAGAACGTGGCGCAGCAGCTCGAGGACATCCGTGCCAAGTACGAGACGAAGAACACCGGCGTCTACGTCATCGGTTTCGCCAAGGCGGTCGGCGACATCGCCAAGGGCGCCGCCGGCGTACTGGTATTCTTCGGAGTCGCAATCATCATCACAGCGTTGCTGCTCTACTGGTATTCCGGGTCGCTGATGATCACGTCGCTGGCGCTCATTTGCGCGATCGTGCCGGTGATCTGGCTGCTCGGGCTGCTGCCTGTGTTCGGACTGGGCCTCGATCCGATGTCGATCCTGGTGCCGTTCCTGATCTTCTCGATCGCGGTTTCGCACGCCGTGCAGATGACCAATGCCTGGAAGCTCGAGACGCTGCACGGCGCGGACGGCGTCACGGCCTCCACGCGGTCCTTCCAGAAGCTGTTCATCCCCGGCGCGATGGCGCTGCTCGCCAATGCGCTCGGGTTCATGGTGATCGCCTTCATCGACATCGAGATGGTCCGCGAACTTGCATTCACCGCGACGATCGGCGTGACGGTGATGATCATCACAAACAAGATGCTGCTGCCGATCCTGCTGTCCTACTACAAGTTCACGCCCGAGCAGGCGATGAAGCTGAGCGGCAAGGAGACGGCGGGCGACTGGTTGTGGCAGCGGCTCGGCATCCTGGCCACCAGGCAGTTCGCCTGGGTGCCGATTGTCATTGCCCTCGGGCTGCTGGCGTTCGGAATCTCGCAGGCGAGACACCTGCACATCGGTGACCTGGGCAAGGGCGTGCCCGAGCTGCGGCCGACTTCCCGGTACAACCAGGACGTGGATTTCATCACCAGCCACTACTCGATCGGAGTGGACCTGCTGCAGGTCATCGCCGTCGCGAAACCCACCAGCGACGACGACTCGCCCTGCGTGGACCGCGAAGTGATGAACAAGATGGAGGACTTCGACTTCCAGATGCGGCAGGTGGACGGCGTGGCGAGCGTGCGCAGCCTGTCGGGTTTCGTGAAGGTCGTCACCCAGGCCTATGCCGAGACCTTCGCCAAGTGGCGCATGCTGCCCGAGCCGCAGGCACAGATAGCGCAGGGCGTGGGATACGCGACCCGTTTCGGCAACGAGTACATGAACTCCCGTTGCACCGCGATGCCGGTCAGCATCTATACCAGCGACCACCAGGCGACGACGATTTCCCGCATCGTCGAAAAGGTCAAGGAGTTCAAGGCGGCCGGGGGCGACACGGATCGAATTACGTTCCGGCTCGCGAGCGGCAACGTGGGCGTCATGGCGGCGACCAACGAGGCAGTCGAGGCCGCGGACAAGTGGGTCAACCTGGCGCTCTTTGCGTCGGTGTCGGTGCTGTGCCTGCTTGCGTTCAAGTCGATCCGGATCACGCTGTGCGTGATTCTTCCGTTGGCGCTGGTGACGGTGCTGTGCAATGCGCTGATGGCGATGCTTGGCATCGGCGTCAAGGTGAACACGTTGCCGGTGGTGGCGCTCGGTGTAGGCGTCGGCGTCGACTACGGAATCTATCTGTTCGAGCGCATGAAGCACGAGATGGAAGATAACGGCCTGGTGCTGAAGGAAGCGTTCGTCGAGGCCTTGAAGCAGCGTGGAACCGCGTCGTTGTTCACGGCTGCCACAATGACCATCTCGGTCGCCACCTGGATTTTCTCGGCGCTCAAGTTCCAGGCCGACATGGGGATCCTGCTGGCATTCATGTTCCTGGTGAATGCGTTCGGCGCGATCCTGCTGCTGCCGGCGCTTGCGGCCTACCTGGTGGGCAACCTGAAGAAGAAGGACAAGAAGGGGGCAGTGCTCGAGGAAGCGATGTAGGCGACGGACTGGCTTCGCCGGGCACTCGGTACGCGAATCTGCGCCGCGTCAGCCCGGCGATTGTCCTTCCGGGCTACTGTTTCCTGGCGTCGGCCTGGCGGGCCACTGCTTCGGCACGCGCCTTTACGGCCTCTGCATCCCCGAGGTAGCGGCTCGACCGCGGCTTCAGGCTGTCGTCCAGTTCGTACAGCAGCGGCACGCCGGTCGGAATGTTCAGTCCGACGATGTCCTGGTCGGAAATGCCGTCCAGCATCTTGACCATTGCACGGATGCTGTTGCCGTGCGCGACCACCAGCAGGTTACGGCCAGCCGCCAGTTCGGGCGCAATGCGCGTCGTCCAGAAAGGCAGCACCCTCGCCAGCGTGTCTTTCAGCGACTCCGACGCGGGGAGTTCCGTGGCCGGCACACCGGCATAGCGCCGATCGAAACGCGGGTGCTGCGGGTCGTCGAGCGGCAGCGGCGGCGGCGGAATGTCGTAGCTGCGGCGCCAGATCTTCACCTGCTCGGCCCCGTGCTTTTCGACGGTCCGTGCCTTGTCGAGCCCCTGCAGCGCGCCGTAGTGGCGCTCGTTCAGGCGCCAGCTGCGCTCTACCGGCAGCCACATCAGGTCCATGCCGTCGAGCGCGATCCACAACGTGCGGATCGCGCGCTTCAGCACCGAGGTGAACGCGAGGTCGAATGCGATGCCCTCGTCGCGCAGCAGCCGTCCGGCCTCCTGTGCCTCGAGCGTTCCCTGCTCGGAGAGATCGACATCGACCCAGCCGGTAAACAGGTTCTCGAGGTTCCAGGTGCTCTGGCCGTGGCGCAGCAGTATGAGTTTTCCGGTGCTCATTTGGTTCTTCCTTCCGCGGCGATGACCAGACGGCGCACGGCCTGGAGCGCGACCGCAAGCGAAGCAAAGTCGGCGGTGGTGGGCTGGCTCCGGATGTCGTTGACGACGCCGCGTGCGTGTGCGGCCTGTGCCACGTGCTTCTTGGTCCAGCGCTCGATGGCCCGTGCCGGGTCCCGCTCGCGCGGCCCCTCGAGTACCTGTTGCGCGAGCGCCCGCTGGTTCTCGAACAGCGACTCGCGCAGGCTTCCGCGTGCGACCGCCTGCCAGTGGCCATCGATGCCGAGGTTCTCGATGCGCTCCCTAAGCCAGTCAAGCCCGAACTCCGCACCCGACCCGAAATACGCGCCGGCAGCGGCTTCCACCGAGATCCTGCGCGCGGTCGCGATCTCGACGATGTCGGGTGCGCACTGCAGCGCGGAGCAGGCCGAGACCTGGCGCGCCAGCGGGGGTGGCACGCCGGCGCCCGTCAGCGCAGCGGCGCGTGCGTCGAATGCCTGTCGTTCCAGGCCGTGCAGCCACTGCGGCTGTGCGGCAGTCAGCTCGCGGATGCCCGGCCGCAGGCGGCCGACCTGCATGTCGATGCTGAGAGCGCCGCGATGACGCTGCAGCAGCCAGTAGGTCGCCTGGCGCAGCAATGCGACCGTGTCCTGCAGCATGTCGTACTGCACGCTGGCCGCGACCCGGTTGTCGAGCGACTCTATGGCGCGCCAGATATCGCGTACGTCGAAGATCTCGCGCGCAATCGTGTAGGCCCGTGCGACGGACGCCGCGCCAACGCCGCAGTCCTGGCGCGTGCGGGTGACGAAGGTCGGCCCCATGCGGTTCACGATGCTGTTGGTGGTGGCGGTCGCGATGATTTCGCGCTTCAGGCGGTGCTCGCCAAGCAGCGAGGCATAGCGGTTGGCGAGCCGGTCCGGGAAGTACCTGCCGAGTTCCTGGCTGAGGTATGGATCCTCAGGCACGTCCGACGCAATGAGCTGCTGGTTCAGCGCGATCTTTGCGTACGAGAGCAGCATCGCGAGTTCCGGCCGCGTGAGACCCTGGCCCGCGCGACTGCGTTCCTCCAGGTCCTCGGCGTTCGGCAGGAACTCGAGCGCGCGGTCGAGTACGCCGTCGAGCTCCAGCGAGCGGATGAAATGCGCGTGTTCGCCGAGACGCTCGGCCGAGCCGGCCTCGAGGATGCTGATCGCCTGCCCCTGAAGGTAGTTGTCGCGCAGCACCAGCTCGCCCACGTCGTCGGTCATCTCGACCAGCAGGCGGTTGCGCGCCGCCGTCGTGAGCCTGGTCCGACGGGCTACGGCATCGAGCATGATCTTGATGTTGACCTCGTGGTCGGAGCAGTCCACTCCGCCGGAGTTGTCGACGAAGTCCGTGTTGATGCGGCCGCCGGCGAGGGCGAACTCGATGCGTCCGAGCTGCGACAGGCCGAGGTTGCCTCCTTCGCCGACTACCTTGCAGCGCAGCTCGCGGCCGTCCACGCGCAGCGTGTCGTTGTTGCGATCACCAATGGTGGAATTGGATTCCCAGGAAGCCTTGACGTAGGTTCCGATGCCGCCGTTCCAGAGAAGGTCGACCGGCAGCTTCAGGATTGCCTGGATGACCTGCGTCGGCGTGGCCTTCGCGGCCTCGATGCCGAGCAGTGCACGAGCCTGTGCCGACAGCGGTATTTCCTTCGCGTCGCGCGGATACACGCCGCCGCCCGCGGAAATGGCGCGCAGGTTGTAGTCGCTCCACGACGAACGCGGCAGGTTGAACAGCCGTTCGCGCTCGCGGAAACTCGCCTCGGGGTCCGGTGACGGGTCGATGAAGACGTGCTGGTGGTTGAACGCCGCGACCAGGCGGATGTGCCTGGAGAGCAGCATGCCGTTGCCGAACACGTCGCCGGCCATGTCGCCGATCCCGGCAACGGTGAAGTCCTGCGATTGGATGTCCACGCCCATCTCGCGGAAGTGGCGCTTGACGCACTCCCAGCCACCCTTGGCCGTGATGCCCATAACCTTGTGGTCGTAGCCCGCCGACCCGCCGGAGGCGAATGCGTCTCCGAGCCAGAAGCCGTATTCGGCCGCGAGTGCATTGGCGGTATCCGAGAAAGTCGCCGTTCCCTTGTCGGCTGCGACCACAAGGTAGGGATCGTCAGGGTCGTAGCGCATGGTGCGCAGCGGCGGCACGATTTCGCCACCATCGACGTTGTCGGTCAGGTCGAGCAGCGCCCGGATGAACATCCTGTAGCACTCGGTGCCCTCGCGCTGGATCTCCTCGCGCGTCGCACCGACCGGCATCAGCTTCGGGAAGAATCCGCCCTTGGCGCCGACCGGGACGATCAGCGTGTTCTTGACGTTCTGCGCCTTCATCAGGCCGAGAACCTCGGTACGGAAGTCCTCGCGCCGGTCGGACCAGCGCAGGCCGCCTCGCGCGACCTTGCCCATGCGCAGGTGCACACCCTCGACCCGGGGTGAATACACCCAGATCTCGAACATGGGACGGGGCTTCGGCAGTTCCGGCAGTTTCCTGGGGTCGAACTTGAATGACACGTACGGCTTCGCGTCGCCGTTGACGTTGAGCTGGTAGTGGTTGGTGCGCAGCATCGCGGCGATCACCGCGCGGAATGCACGCAGGATCCGGTCGTCGTCGGGCTTCGTGACCTGGTCGAGCACTTCCTCGATCTCGCGGGCCAGCGAGCGCAGTCGCGACGCGCGTGTAGAGTCCTTGAGGTCGGGGTCGAAGCGCGCCTCGAAGGTCCCCGCGAGCCGCGATGCGACGCCGGGATGTCGTTCGAGCACCGACTCCATGTAGCGCTGGCTGAACGGCAGGCCGGTCTGCAGCAGGTAGCGGCACACGGCGCGCAACACCACGGCCTGGCGCCAGTGGAGGTCCGCTGCCAGTACCAGGCGGTTGACGCCGTCGTTCTCGGCCAGGCCGTTCCAGACGGCGAAAAAAGCCTCCTTGAAACGCGGTCCCGCCTGCACCGGGTCCAGGGTCCTCCCGCTGGCGTGCGTCACCTCCAGGACCTGTACCCAGAGGTCATGCGCTGGTCCGATCCGGTACGGGCGCTCGTTAAGGATTCGCAGGTCGAAGTTCTCCAGCAGCGGGACCAGGTCCGACATCGCCACCGGCTCACCGCGCCGGTAGAACCGCAGGTGCAGCGCCTTGCGCGCGGCTTCTCCGGGCCGCAGTTCGAGGCCGAGCGCCGTGCCCGATTCGGGCAGCGCCATCAGTTCGCGGATGTCGTCGATGGCATCGCGTGCGGAAACGTCCTCCTGGTAAGCCGCGGGAAACGCGGTCGCGTAGCTTCCGGCGCGCTCGCCGGGCAGTCGGGCTGCAAGTTCATCGCGCAGCCGGTCTTCCCAGGTGCGGATCGCCTCGGCGACGCGTCGCTCGATGCGTTCCACGTCCACGGTGACGTCGTGCGCGGGGTCGGTGCGGACGAGGACGTACAGTCGCGCCAGCGCGGACTCCGATATCTGCACCTGCGTCTCGTGCGACATCCCGGCCAGCTCCTGCAGCAGGATCTCCTCGATCCTGAGCCTCGCCTGGGTGTTGTAGCGATCGCGCGGCACGTACAGCAGGGCGCTGTAGAACCGCCCGTACGGATCGCGTCGCAGGAACAACCGGACCCGGCGGCGCTCGTAGATGTTGACGATGCCGCGCGCGTTGCGCACCAGTTCCGGCACGCTTGCCTGGAAGAGTTCGTCGCGCGGGTAGCTCTCGAGTACGTGGAACAGGGCCTTGCTGTCGTGGCCGCCCGGCGCCGCGCCGATCTGGTCGACGATGCGCTGGATCTTGTGGCGCAGCAGCGGAATGTCGAGAGGGTTGGCGCTGTAGGTGGAGGAGGTGAAAAGGCCGAGGAACCGCTGCTCGCCGGTCACGTTGCCGCGCGCGTCGATGATCTTGACGCCGACGTAGTCGAGGTAGGTGGCCCGGTGCACGGTCGAGATGGAATTGGCCTTGGTCACGACGAGCGCGGCGGGCTCGCGCGCGCGCCGGCGGACCTCGCCTTTCAACACTACGGGCTTCGGCCGCGGCCGGCCTTTTCCTGCGCGCAACAGGCCCAGTCCGGACGATGCGACCGGCACGAGCCGGTCCTGCTTCGCGCCGCGGACCAGCTTGTACTCGCGGTAGCCGAGGAACGTGAAGTGATTGTCCGCAAGCCACGAGAGGAATGCGCTGGCCTCGTTGCACTCGGCGCGACCGACGCCGGGCATGCCGTCGGCAATGCTGGCCGCGAGCGACTGGGCGCGACTGGTCATTTCCCGCCAGTCCTGCACGGCGAATCGGACGTCGGTCAGCATCGCGACGATTCGCGCGCGCACTTCCTCGAGGCGCGCGGGGTCCGTGACCGCATCGACCTCGACGTGCTGCCAGGATTCCATCAGCGCGCCGGCCGCCTCGTCGGCGGCGCAGCGCTTGAGGCGTCCGGCACGATCGCGGGTCACGTTTAGGACCGGGTGCACCATCACGTGCAGCGCCAGCCCACAGTCGGCCAGCACCATCGCAAGCGAATCCACCAGGAACGGCATGTCGTCGGTGACGACCTCCACCACCGTATTCGGGGAGGTCCAACCGTGCTGCGACTGCACGGGGTTGAACACGCGCACCAGCGACTGGTCCGCGCGTCTCCTGGTCCCGAACGTGAGCAGTCCCATGGCCGCGGCCGCGAGGTCGGCGGGTCGGCGGGCACCGAGATCATCCTCGTCCACGCCCCGGTAGCACTCACGCACGAATTTCGCCGGTTGCACCGGGCTCCGCGCAGGGCCGGGCTTTAGCTGCGCCGCAATTGCATCGATCAGGTGCCTGCGAACGGCCGGAATGCTGCCTGACATGGTTGCTTGTCCTTGGGGCTGTTTGGCGCCGTGACGCCGATTATAGGTCACCGCGTGGCGGGCCTTGAGGCGGCATGGTCACGTGCCGTCCCCAGGCTGCGGCGCGGCGAGGGCATGCGCCCGCGCCGTGAGTTTCCCGATGATCGAATCAAGTTCCGCAACCTGCCTTGCGTTCAGGCAGTTGAGAAGGTTGCGCTCGTAGTCCAGTGCGAGCGGGGCGATCCTGCGATACACGGCCCGGCCTGCGGGCGACAGCCGCAGCACGGAGCGACGGCGATCGTCGCGTGCCAATGAGCGGCGAAGCCGCCCCGCGCGGACGAGTCGCGTAACTGCGCGACTCACGGCAACCGCGTCCATGCGCGTGAACGTGGCGACTTCAGCTGCCGACAGCGCCGGATGTCGCGCGAGCACCGCAATCACGCGCCATTCGGGGATACCGAGGCCGAAGCGCCGCTGGTATGCGCCGGCGATCGAGCCGCTCACCACGTTTGTCAGCACCGACAGGCGGTACGGCAGGAACCGTTCGAGTTCGATCGGATCAGGCAGCTGGCGCGACACGCGGATATCCGGGCCCGGGATACTTGCGATTGTAACGATTTGGCCGGCCAGCGCGCCAGCGTGCTAGGGGCGATGCGGTCGCGCCAGGTATTCGTGCGACTGCATTTCTGCCAGCCGGCTCCGCGTGCGTTCGAATTCGAAACGCAGCCGCTCGCCTCGGTACAGTTCATCAGGCGTGGCGGCCGCGGAAATCACCAGTTTTGCTGCCCGATCGTAGAATTCGTCCACCAGCGCGATGAAGCGCCGGGCCTCGTTCTCGAGCGTGACGTCGAATACCGGCACGCCGGATACGAAGATGGCGCGGAAGTCACGCGCGATTTCTACGTAGTCGGCCGTTCCCCTCGGCCCCTCGCAGAGCGCCGCGAAGTCGAACCAGGCGACGTCGGTGCTCTGCCGGCGGACCGGTATCGACCGGCCCTCGACGTCGAGCACGCCTCCGTTGTCGCCTTGCGTGCCGGCGATGGCCGCAAAGCGCTTCTCGAGTTCGACTTCCACGCCGGCTGCGGCGGAGTCGAAATAGAGCGGCGCTTTCTCGAGCTGGCGCAGGCGGTAGTCCGTACCGGCATCCACGTTCACCACCTCGCAGCGACGCTCGATCAGCGCGATCGCGGGCAGGAAGCGCGCTCGCTGCAGTCCGTCGCGATAGAGGCCGTCCGGCGGCGCGTTCGACGTAAAGACCAGCGTCACACCGTGCTCGTCCAGCGCCGCGAACAGTCCGGAGAGGATCATCGCATCGGCAATGTCGCTCACGAACAGTTCGTCGAGACAGAGCACGCGGCTGCCGGCCGCGATCGTGGCGGCCACGCTGCGGAGCGGATCCTCGACTTGCCGCAGCGCGCGAAGCTGCGCGTGCACGTCCTTCATGAAGCGGTGGAAGTGTTCGCGGCGCGACGGCACCCCGACGCCCTGGTGGAACACATCCATCAGGAAGGTCTTGCCGCGCCCGACGTCGCCCCAGAGGTATATGCCGCGAGGCGCCTCGCGTGCCGTTTTGAGTCCGCCGGGAAGCAGGCGCGCGAGCCAGCCGCGCCGTTGCGATACCGGCTGCCGGAGACGACGACACAGGTCGTCAAGCCGCTTTACCGCATTCAGCTGGGAGTCGTCGGCGCGATAGCCGTGCCTGCCGATCGAGTCGCTGTAGGCCTGCAGGAGGGCGGCGGATTCGCTCACGTACGGGGCCGGCTCAGGTCGCCAGTTCCGGTCGGTCGCGGAAGTGTTCGAGCGCGCCGGGGTTGATCAATGCATCGGTATTCTTCACCGGGCGACCGTGGATGACATTGCGCACCGCAAGCTCGACGATCTTGCCGCTGATGGTGCGGGGAATTTCTGGCACGGCGATGATCCTTGCCGGCACGTGGCGGGGCGTGGTGTTCGCGCGGATGGTGTCGCGTATGCGTTTCTCGAGCACGGGATCCAGCCGCGTCCCGTCGCGAAGCCGGACGAACAGCACCACGCGCACGTCACCCTGCCAGTCCTGTCCGACCGCGACGCTTTCCAGCACCTCGTCGAGCTTGTCTACCTGGCGGTAGATCTCGGCTGTTCCGATGCGAACGCCGCCCGGATTCAGCACGGCATCGGAGCGGCCGAGGATGATGATGCCGCCATTCTCCGTGAGCAGCGCGTAGTCGCCGTGGCACCAGGTGTTCGGGAATCGCTCGAAGTACGCGGCACGATACCGGCTGCCGTCATCATCGTTCCAGAAACCGATCGGCATCGAGGGGAAGGGCGCACTGCAGACGAGTTCGCCCTGCTGGCCGACGACCGCGCGACCCGCGTCGTCGAAAACCTCGGTCTTCATGCCGAGGCCGCGGCACTGTATCTCCCCCCGATACACGGGCAGCCAGGGATTGCCGAGGCAGAAGCACGAGACGATGTCGGTGCCGCCGGAGATGGAGGCCACCTGGACATCGCGCTTGATTCGAGCGTGAACGAAGTCGAACTGCTCCGGCGCCAGCGTCGAGCCGGTGGACAGCACGGTCCTGAGGGCGTCGAGGTCGAACGATGCGACCGGGTTGCCGCCATCCTTTTCGAGCGCCGCGAGGTATTTCGGGCTGGTGCCGAAGTGCGTCACCCGCTCGCGCTCGGCCATGCGCCACAGAACGTCGCGGTCCGGCATGAATGGCGATCCCTCGTAGAGCACCAGCGTGCTGCCGGTGGCGAGTCCGGACACCAGCCAGTTCCACATCATCCAGCCGCAGGTCGTGAAGAAGAACAGGCGGTCGTCGGGCTTCAGGTCGGCGTGCAGCAAGTGTTCCTTTCTATGCTGCAGCAGCGTGCCGCCGACGCCGTGCACGATGCACTTGGGGATTCCCGTGGTGCCCGACGAGTACATGACATACAGCGGGGCGTCGAACGGAACGCGCGTGAACTCCAGCGCCGCATCGGTGCGGCCGAAGTCGCGGTACTTCACCGCACTCGGCAGCCGATCGACCTCCGGGTCGGGGTCCACGTACGGTATGATGACGACGCGTTCCACCGACGGCAGCTGTTCGAGCACTCCCTCGATGGCCGCGAGCGAGTCCAGGGTCTTGCCGCCGTAGAAATAGCCGTCGGCGGTGAACAGCACCCTGGGTTCGACCTGGCCGAACCGGTCGAGTACCCCATTCAAGCCGAAGTCCGGCGAGCAGGAGGTCCACACGGCCCCGATGCTCGCGGTGGCGAGCATGGCGACGACCGCCTCGGGCAGGTTCGGCATGAAACCCGCCACGCGGTCGCCGGGCGCCAGCCCGAGGTCACGCAGGCCCGCCGCCACGCGCGCGACATCCGCGCGCAGCTGCCGGTAGCTTAATTCGTGCCGTGTACCGCGCTCGTTGGTGAACACCAGTGCTGTATGCCCATCGTCGCGCGCGAGCAGGTTTTCGGCAAAATTGAGCCGGGTGTCGGCAAACCACTTCGCGCCCGGCATGCTGTCGCGATCGGTCAGTACCGGGCCCACGCCGGGCGTGTGGACCACGCGTGCGAAATCAATCAGTGCAGGCCAGAACGACTCGCGCTCATCGACCGACCATTGCCAGAGCGCGTCGTAGTCGCCGGCGGGCGCACCGTATCGGGCGCGCGCGAGCATCGCGAAGCGCGTCAGGTTGGACTCGGCAACGCGCTGCGCCGAAGGCGTCCAGATCGGCTGCGCCACGCGGCGATCCCTACATGCTCTCGTAGTTCGGCCCCGAACCACCTTCCGGCGTGGTCCAGGTGATGATCTCGTAGGGGTCCTTGATGTCGCAGGCCTTGCAGTGCACGCAGTTCGCCGCGTTGATCTGCAGTTTCTTCCCGCCTGCGCCGTCGTCCACCATCTCGTAGACGTCGGCCGGGCAGAAGTGCTGGCACGGGTTGCCGTATTCCTGGACGCAGCGCGTGGCACAGATCGACAGGTCCGCGACCTTCAGGTGCGCGGGCTGCGATTCCTCGTGCGCATTGCCGGCAAAGTACACGGCGCTCACGCGGTCGCGCGGCTTCAATTCGCGCTCGACCCAGCCGCGATCCGGTGAGGCCATCTCATCGAGGCGCTTGAGTGCCGAGTGGTCCGCGTGGTTCTGCAGTGTCCACGGCGAGTGCCCGGCCGTGACCGTCTCGAGCGCGCCATTGGCCATGCCCGCCCACATTCCGCGACGGAAGCCAGGACGGATATTGCGGACCTTGCGGAGTTCCGCGGCGCCTGGCGAGGCACGCCAGCGAGCGTCGAATCCCGCTGCGCCGCCAGTCTCTACCAGGTGCTCCGCAGCGAGCACTGCAGAGCGGATGGCCTGGTGAACGCCCTTGATCTTCGGAACGTTCAACGTGCCGCCGGCGTCACCCACCAGCGCCGCGCCAGGCATCTCGAGCGTCGGCATGGATTGCCAGCCGCCCTCGACGATGGTGCGTGCACCGTAGGCCAGGATCTCGCCGCCCTCGAAAAGCGGCTTAAGGCTCGGGTGGTTCTTGAACTGCTGGAACGCCTCGAACGGCTGGAAGCGCGGGTCTGAATAGTCGAGGCCCACGACGAAACCGATGTAAACGCGGTTCTGGTCGAGGTGGTACATGAAGCTGCCGCCATACGTCGCGGTGTCCATGGGCCAGCCGACCGTGTGCCGGATCAGGCCGGGCTCCACGCGTCCCTCCGGCAACTGCCAGAGTTCCTTGAAGCCGAGCCCGTAGGTCTGCGGCGATTTTCCCGCATCGAGTCCGAAGCGCCTGATCAGGATCTTGGAGACGCTGCCGCGGCATCCCTCCGCCAGGATCGTGGTCTTCGCCCGGATTTCGGGGCCCGGCGCGAAGTTCGGCCCGGGCTGGCCGTCCTTGTCGATCCCCATGTCGCCGATGCGCACGCCCGCGACCGCACCGTCGCTGTCGAACAGAGGCGCCGCCGCCGCGAAGCCGGCAAACAGGTCGCAGCCCAGTGCCTCGGCCTTGCCGCCCATGTACGCGGCCAGGTTGCCGATCGACATGATGAGGTTGCCGTGATTGTTCATCTGCGGCGGGTTCGGCAGGCGGAATCGCTTCGTCGCGGTGAGGAAGCTGAACTCGTCGTGGGCCGCAGGCACGCTCGTTCCCTTGTACTCATCGCGCCAGCCGGGGAGCAGGGCATCGAGTGGGCCCGGCTCGACGACGGCGCCGGAGAGCATGTGCGCGCCGACACTTGCGCCTTTCTCCAGCACACAGATGTTCAGGTCGGGTTTGAGCTGTTTCAGGCGGATCGCGCAGGCGAGCCCCGCAGGGCCGGCGCCAACGACAACGACGTCGTACTCCATCACGTCCCGTTCGACTTCGATCAATGTGGCTTCAGTCACTTGAATGTACCTGCTGGTCAGTTTCGTGCCGCTCGGTACGGCATGAGGCGGCTGTTGGAGTTCATTGCCTCAATCTAGCCTCCGGCTCAGCGCGGCGCCATCCGTATGGAGCCGTCGAGCCTGATCGTCTCACCGTTAAGCATAGGGTTCTCGACCACCTGGCGGACCAGCGACGCAAACTCCTCCGGGTGTCCGAGCCGGGGCGGGAACGGCACCTGCTTGCCGAGCGAATCCTGTGCCTCCTTCGGCAGGGCCGCCATCATCGGCGTGAGGAACAGCCCGGGGGCGATGGTGACGACGCGGATCCCGAACGACGCGAGCTCGCGAGCCATGGGCAGTGTCATGCCGACGACACCACCCTTGGATGCCGCGTAGGCGACCTGGCCGACCTGTCCGTCGAATGCCGCAACCGAAGCAGTCATGACGAGCGCGCCGCGCTCGCCTCCGGCGTTCGGCGAATTCTTCTGCATCGCGGCCGCCGCGGCCTTGCAGACGAGCAGTGTTCCCACGAGGTTGATTTCGATGACCTTGCGGAAGAACTCACCGGGCATCGGGCCTTCCTTGCCCACCATTCGCTTGGGCCAGCCGACGCCCGCGCAATTGACCGCAAGGTTGAGCCCGCCCATGGCCTCGACGGCTGACTGCACGGCATGGTCGACTGCGGCTTCAGACGTGACATCGACATGCCTGAAGCTGGCTCGCTCGCCGAGCCGATGCACTGCTTCGGCGCCGGCCGCCTCGTTGACGTCCAGCAGCGTCGCCCGGCCGCCGGCGGCGATCACGCTCTCGACGACCGCGAGCCCGAGTCCCGAGGCGCCCCCGGTGACGATTGCACGTACGTCCTGCATCTGCATTTTCGTGAACTCCGTTGGGCAGTCGATCAGAGGCGCAGGCCGCCATCAACGTCGATGGCCCGCCCTGTGAAGTAGTCGTTCTCGGCGATGAACACCGCCGTGTGGGCTATCTCCTCGGGCAGCGCTAGGCGCTTGAGCGGCACCGGCGCGGTGACCTTGTCGAGCATCTCCGGAGGCATGCCGGACAGCAGGTCCGTGCGTGTGAAGCCGGGCGCAATCGAGGCCGCACGGATGCCATGGCGCGCGAGTTCCTTTGCCCAGACCACGGCCATCGCCGTGACGCCGGCCTTGGCTGCAGAGTAGTTGGTCTGGCCCGCGTTGCCGCACTTCGAAATGCTCGAGATGTTGATTATGAGCCCGCCTTGCCCGAGCCTGATCATGCGCTCCGCGGCTTCGCGGCCGCACAGGAAGACACCCGTCAGGTTCACGTCGATGACTGCCTGCCACTGCTCCAGGCCCATCTTGCCGGTCACGGCGCCGTCCTTCGTCTTTACCAGCAGCCCGTCCTTGATGATGCCCGCGTTGTTGACCATCACGTCCAGCCGTCCCAGGTCGGCGACGACGCTGTCGAGGGCCTCGATCACCTGCTCTTCACGCGCGACGTTGGCCGCGTAGGTTCGAACATCCACGCCGGCTCGCGCGAAGTCGGCTTTCGCCGTCTCGAGTTCGGCCGGGTCCAGGTCGATCAGCGCGACCCGTGCACCACGCTCGGCGAAAGCGGAAGCGATTGCCCGGCCGATGCCGCGAGCGCTGCCGGTGACGACGACGACCCTGTCTTTGATTTGCATGCGTGGTTCCTGAGTGGTCGCGAATACCGGGCCGCGGACCCGTGCCTCAGCCCGCGATCTCGATGGCGATGGCCGTGGCCTCGCCGCCACCGATGCACTGCGATGCGATGCCACGACGCAGGCCGCGCTTCCTGAGCGCATGCACCAGCGTCGTGATCAGCCGCGCGCCGGTTGCGCCGATCGGGTGGCCGAGCGCGCAGGCCCCGCCATTGACGTTGACTCGGGCGTGGTCCAGCTTGAGGTCGTGCATTGCCGCCATGGTCACGCAGGCGAATGCCTCGTTGATTTCGAACAGGTCCACGTCGGAGGCTTTCCAGCCGGCCAGGTCGAGTACCTTCTGTATCGCCGGTCCCGGCGCGGTCGTGAACCATTCGGGTGCCTGCGCATGGCTCGCCGATGCGACGATGCGCGCCAGCGGCGCGAGACCCTGCGACCCGGCCCACTCGGCGCTCGCGATGACGATCGCTGCCGCACCGTCCGAAATCGACGATGAGGAGGCCGCGGTCACGGTGCCGGTCTTGGAGAACGCGGGCTTCAGGCTCGGGATCTTGTCGATGTCGAGCGCGAAGGGCGTCTCGTCCTGCGAGACGATCGTTTCGCCCTTGCGGGTCTTCACGGTCACTGGCGCGATCTCGGCTACGAAGTCGCCCTCGCGCACCGCGCGCTGGGCGCGGCGCACGGACTCGGCGGCAAAAGTGTCCTGGTCCTCGCGCTTGAAGCCATATTTCTCCGCAGTGGCGTCGGCGAAGCACCCCATGGCCTTTCCGTCCCAGGGGCTCTGCAGGCCGTCGTAGAACATGTGGTCGAGAATTTCCCCATGCCCCATCCGGTAGCCACCGCGTGCTTTCGGCAGCAGATAAGGGGCGTTGGTCATCGATTCGATGCCGCCGGCGAGCACGGTCGAAACGCTGCCGGCGCGGATCCGGTCGGCTCCGAACATCACCGACTGCATTCCGGAGCCGCACATCTTGTTCACGGTCGTTGCCGGCACACTGAGCGCGATGCCTGCGCCCAGTGCCGCCTGGCGCGCCGGCGCCTGGCCCTGGCCTGCCTGCAGTACGCAGCCGAGGATCACTTCGTCGAGTCTGTCTGGCGCAACGCCCGAGTCCGCGACCGCAGCCTTTGCTGCGACGGCGCCCAGTTGAGCCGCCGTCATTGGTGCGAAGACTCCCTGGAACGCTCCGACCGGGGTGCGCCGCGCGGCGAGAATCACTACCTTTTCGCTCATTTGAAGACCCCTTTATATGATTCGGTGGCTGGGCGTCGGCGCAGGCAGGCAGGCGGCCAGCAGGTACACGGCCGCACCGCAACGGCCGAGTTTAAGCCGAGCGCTTTTTGCGGCGCAAGACGGCACTGGCTATCGCGGCATTCTGGCGCCCACCGGGCGCATTGCCGGTCAACGGATCGATGACCGCTGTCAATGCGCGCGCATGTCGGCAGGTAACATGGCATTCGACAGTAGGACTAGACTTCGGATCCATTGCGCATTGGACGGGGCAGAGGCATGAAGGCATGAAGGCAGGAACGGCGACCGGCGTCGCGCGACCGCAACCCGGGGCTACCGACGACGCTGCGCCGCTGCGCTTCGTCAGTGCGGCCTCGCTGTTCGACGGGCACGACGCGGCGATCAACATCATCCGCCGTCTTCTCCAGGCACATGGCGCCGAGGTCGTGCATCTCGGGCACAACCGCAGCGTGGCCGATATCGTCCGTGCCGCGATCCAGGAGGATGCCGACGGCATTGCGGTCAGTTCCTACCAGGGTGGCCACAACGAGTATTTCCGCTACATGGTGGACATGCTGCGCGAGCAGGGCGCCGGGCACATTCGCGTGATCGTCGGGGGTGGCGGCACCATTGCGCCACACGAGGTCGAGGAACTGCAGGAATACGGAGTCGAGCGGATCTATTCAGCCGAGGACGGCCGCAGGCTCGGCCTTGAAGGCATGATCGACGACGTCATAAGTCGCGTGAGCAACCAGCCGCGGCAGCCGTTCAGGTTCGGTCCGCTCGGTCCGCGCGATCACCAGCAGATTGCGAGGACGATCTCCGCGCTCGAGTCCGACGCCGATGTCACCGGCATTGGCGAGACGCTGCGCAAGGCGATGGAGCGCGCCGAGCGCCGCGCGCCGGTGGTCGGCATCACCGGCACAGGCGGCGCCGGCAAGTCGAGCCTCACCGACGAACTGCTGATGCGGTTCGTGCGGCACTTCCCCGGCTACAACATTGCCGTGGTGGCGATGGACCCGACGCGGCGACGCAGTGGCGGCGCGCTGCTTGGTGACCGCATCCGCATGAACTCGCTCGCCTCGCCGCAGATCTTCATGCGCTCGCTGGCAACGCGACGGCAGAACCTGGCCACCAGCGCGGTGCTCGCCGACGTGCTGAACCTGCTGCGCTATGCGAATTTCGACCTGGTCGTGGTGGAAACCGCCGGCATCGGGCAGAGCGATTCGGAGATCGTGGACCTGGTGGACGTGCCGATGTACGTGATGACCAGCGAATACGGTGCGGCCAGCCAGCTCGAGAAGATCGACATGATCGATTTCGCCGAGCTCATCGCGCTGAACAAGTTCGAGAAGCGCGGGGCCGAGGATGCATTGCGCGACGTGCGCAAGCAGTGGCGGCGCAATCACGTCGCGTTCAAGCTTCCCGACGCCGATGTGCCGGTGTACCCGACGATCGCGAGCCGGTTCAACGATCCGGGCGTGAACCGGCTGTTCGCGGCGCTTTGCGACAGGATCGGCGCGAAGACCGGCGACAGGACACGCTGGATGGTGACCGATCCGGGTCCCGTCGAGCTCGTCGAGCGTCACGCGCTGGTGCCCGCTACCCGCACCCGCTACCTGGCGGAGATCGCGGCCAACGGCAGGCTGGCCGCGACGGACGTTGAGCACCGCGCGCAGGCTGCGGGTCGGGCCAACAGCCTGCACGAGGCGCTGCGCGCACTCGCGGACCCCCTGCTGCCCGCGCCGCTCGATCGCTATCCCGAGGCTGCGATTGCGGTGCCGACCGATGCCTCGCTTGCGCGCCTGCGCGAGGCCTACAACGACTCGCTTGACGCAGTCGGGGTCGAAGCGCTGGACCTGCTGCGCAAGTGGCCCGCGCTCGTTGCCGGTGCCACCGATCCCGAATACTCGTATGTCGTGCGTGGTCGCGAGATCCGTGGCGACAATTACACGGAGACACTGAGCCACACCCGCGTGCCGAAGCTCGCAGTGCCGAAATACCGGGACTGGGGTGATCTGCTCGCCTTTCTGCTGCGGGAACACCTGCCGGGCCACTTCCCGTACACGGCCGGCGTGTACCCGTACCGGCGCGAGGAGGAGGACCCGACCCGGATGTTCGCGGGGGAGGGCGCGCCGGAGCGTACCAATCGCCGCTTTCACTATCTTGCGGCCGGCCATGGCGTGGCGAGACTGTCGACTGCGTTCGACTCGACCACGCTCTACGGCGAGGATCCGGACGAACGCCCGGACATCTACGGTCGCATCGGTAACTCGGGCGTATCGATTGCCACGCTCGACGACATGAAGAAGCTCTACTCGGGCTTCGACCTCTGTGCGCCGACCACGTCGGTTTCGATGACGATCAATGGCCCGGCGCCGATGATCCTCGCGATGTACATGAATACGGCGGTGGACCAGCGCATCGAGCGGCACCTGCGCGAGTCGGGCCGCTGGGCCGATGCGGAGCGCCGTATCGCGGAGATCTTCCACGGTCGCGAGCGTCCCGTGTACCGGGGAGAACTTCCCCCGGGACACGACGGATCCGGGCTCGGCCTGCTGGGAGTCACCGGCGACCAGATGGTGGATCGCGAGACCTACCGGAAGATCCGCGCCGAAGCCCTCTCACTGGTGCGCGGCACCGTGCAGGCCGACATCCTCAAGGAGGACCAGGCGCAGAACACCTGCATCTTCTCCACGGAGTTCGCGCTCAGGATGATGGGGGATGTCCAGCAGTACTTCTCGGAACAGAACGTCCGCAATTTCTACTCCGTGTCGATTTCCGGCTACCACATCGCAGAGGCGGGCGCGAATCCGATCTCCCAGCTCGCGTTCACGCTGGCGAACGGATTCACGATCGTCGAGTACTACCTCGCGCGCGGCATGAACATCGACGATTTCGCGCCGAACCTGTCGTTCTTCTTCTCGAACGGCATGGACCCTGAGTACGCGGTGATCGGACGTGTAGCGCGGCGCATCTGGGCGCGCGCGATGCGCGATATCTACGGTGGCGGGCCGCGCTCGCAGATGCTCAAGTACCACATCCAGACCTCGGGGCGGAGCCTGCACGCGCGCGAAATCCAGTTCAACGACATCCGCACGACGCTGCAGGCGCTCTACGCGCTGTTCGACAACTGCAACAGCCTGCACACGAATGCGTACGACGAGGCGATCACCACGCCCACCGAGGAGTCCGTGCGCCGCGCGGTGGCGATCCAGCTGATCATCAACAAGGAACTCGGCCTCAACAAGACGCAGAACCCCTGGCAGGGATCGTTTGCAGTCGAGGACCTCACCGATGTGGTCGAGGAGGCCGTCTATCGCGAGTTCGACAGCATCTCGGAGCGCGGCGGGGTGCTCGGCGCGATGGAGACCATGTACCAGCGCAGCCGCATCCAGGAGGAAAGCCTGTACTACGAGACCATGAAGCACGACGGGCGGCTGCCGGTGGTCGGCGTCAACACGTTCCTCGGTTCGCAGCACGGCAACCAGGAGATCCTGGGCGCCGAGTTGATCCGCTCGACGGACGCGGAGAAAGCCGACCAGGTGAGTTCGGTGCGCGACTTCCTTTCGCGCAATGAGGCCGCGCGACCCGCGGCGCTCGAGCGCCTGCAGAAGGCGGCCGCCGACGGCGGCAATGTGTTCGGGGAACTGATGGAGACCGTCAAGGTCGCCTCACTGGGCTCGATCTCGCACGCGCTCTACGAGGTTGGCGGGCAGTATCGGCGCAACATGTAATGGCGCGCCGTGGCCTTGCAACTCCGCGGACGTCTGCCGGGACGCCGTGAACCCGTCCCTGGGGGCTCGCGCGCGACATCCCTGTCGCGCGACGCCCGGCCGACATCCGCGGACCTGCAAGGCCCCCCGCGTCGGCGCCGCGGCAAGGACCGGCGGTTTCCCAAGGCCGAACGTTTGGCGCGTCAGTCTTGCGCCTGCTTAGCGAGGTCCGGGTAGTCGAGGCGCGCGAGCATGCGCCGCCGGGCCTCGTCGCTCAGGCTGTCGGCCGTGACGCCGGCCCCCGTCACGGGCAGCGGCTCGAGAATCTCGAATTCGATGCGCCCCGGCCGGGGGATGATCGTGTGGCTGGGCATTGCCCGCCGCGCGCCGCGGATGACGGTGGGCACGACCGGCATGCCGCCCCTGATCGCTGCGGTGAACGCTCCGGAGTGGAACCGCTTGAGGCCGACGGTCTCGTCGAATGTCCCTTCCGGGAAAAACACCAGCGAGTGGCCCTGTTGCGCCCGCTCGATCACCCGCCGCGCGCCTCGCTGGCGTCCGCCGTGGCTGTGCCGGTCGACGAACTCGACGCCGATGCGTTGCATCAGGAACCCAGCGACCGGCAGGCTGGCCGCCTCGCGCTTCACGACAAAGGAAAAGCGCGGCGGCAGCAGCGCCTGCAGCAGTACGCCGTCGAGGTAGCTCGAATGATTGGCGACGACGACACAGCCGTCTGCAGGCAGGTTGGCCATTCCGGAGACCGTGACGCGCAGGCCGAACAGCGCGAGCGCCACGCGTGCCAGCCACCGGGTCAGGCTGCGACGCCACGCGAGCCGTGGCACGATCACCGCGAGCACGGCGGCCATCAGCAGCAGCAGGCAGAAGATTGCCAGCGCGCAGAGCCCGTAGAGGGCCTGCAGCGCCCGGCCAGCCAGGCGACGCATCGGGCGATTCCTCGGGCAGGGTGGGCAGTCTGCACACCCGCCGACATTCTGTGAACTGGTTCTGGTTATGTTAACGGTGGGGTCCAATATGTGAGAGGGGTCACTACGGGGGGCTGACGGCGGCTCGCATACTTCGCGCCACGAAAGGTTCCGAGGTCCCATGAGTACAGCAGTGGCCCCATGAGTACAGCAGTCAAGACCAGCGTCATCGCACGCGACCAACGCGGCGGCAGCGCCGCGCGCGGGCCCGGCCCGATCGACCGATTCCTGGACGCGGTCTGGATGGAGCGTGGCCTCGCACCCAACACACTGGCCGCGTATCGCGCCGACCTGACCGCGCTCGATCGCTGGCTGGAGGTCCACGAGACGGATCTCACGCTGGCAAAGCGCGGTGACCTGCTTGAATTCATGGCCTCGCGCGCCCAGGCGGGCGCACAGCCACGATCGACGGCGCGGCAGTTGTCGAGTTTCCGTCGCTTCTACCGCTACATGGTTCGCGAGGGGTCGCTGCGCGAGGACCCGACGGCCCAGATTGCGATGCCCAAGGTCGGGCGTTCGTTGCCACGGTCGCTCACGGAGGAGGAAGTCGAGGCCCTGTTGGCCGCTCCTGCCGTGGGCGACCCGCTGGGTCATCGCGACCGGACCATGCTCGAGGTGCTCTACGCCACGGGGCTGCGCGTGTCCGAGCTCGTCAACCTGAAGATCGTGCAGGTCAACCTGAACCAGGGCGTGGCGCGCATCGTCGGCAAGGGCGATCGCGAACGCCTGATCCCGCTCGGCGAGGAGGCCGTGGAGTGGATCCAGCAGTTCATGCAGGGGCCGCGCGTCGAGATCCTGCTCGAGCGGCAGACGGACTACCTGTTCCCGACCCGCCGCGGCGATCGCATGACCCGCCAGGCGTTCTGGCACATCATCAAGCGCTATGCGCGAAAGGCGGGCGTCGAGAAGGAACTCTCGCCGCACACGCTGCGCCACGCGTTCGCAACGCACCTGCTCAATCACGGCGCCGACCTGAGGGTCGTGCAGATGCTGCTCGGCCACAGCGATCTCTCGACGACCCAGATCTATACCCACGTCGCCCGGGAACGACTGAAAGACCTGCATTCGCAGCACCATCCGCGGGGCTGAGCGGCTCCCGCGACCCGGCCAGCCGGGTGCTCTGCTAGACTCCCGCGCCTTCGCGGCGGAACCCCCCGTCGCGCCCGCTGTCCGAGGGTGACACGGGTTGTGTCTTCCTACGGATCATAAGCATGCGCATCAAGAGTCTTGCACTGGGTTTCGCGGCTTTCATCGCTGCCGGCGCCATGGCCGCGACCCCGGCACCGAAGCCGGCCAAGCCCGCTGCGGCACCGACGCCGCCTGCTTCCACTGCCATCCCTGCCGACGTGCGCGCCCGCGTGGTGGCGAAGCTGCCGGGCGCGAGCCCGGCCGATGTCGCCGCATCGCCCATTCCCGGGCTTTATGAAGTCACGATGGGCGGCCTGATCGCCTACGTGAGCGCCGACGGCAAGTACCTCGTCAGCGGCAGCATCTACGACCTCGCGACCGAGTCGAACCTGACGGCGAAACGCCGTAACGATGCCAGGGCCAAGGCTCTTGCGGCGGCGCGCGAGGACCAGATGATCGTCTTCTCACCCGCGAATCCGAAGATGACCGTCACGGTATTCACCGACGTCGATTGCGCCTACTGCCGCAAGTTCCACAGCCAGATCGCGGAGTTGAACAAGGCCGGGGTTCGGGTCCGCTACGTGCCGTTCCCGCGAACCGGGCCGGACACCGAGTCCTGGCGGAAAGCCGAATCGGTGTGGTGCGCGCCGGATCGCAAGGATGCGCTCACACGAGCGAAGCGCGGCGAAGAGGTCAAGTCGAAGAATTGTGGCGACGCGATGATCAAGGCCGGATTCGAGATGGGCGAGGACTTCGGGCTCGAGGGCACGCCGGCCATCTACACGCAGTCCGGCGAGTACATCGGCGGATTCCTCACGCCGGAACAGCTCGTGCAGCTGGTGCAGACGTCCGAGCACCCGACGGGGTCGAACGGCCGCTGAACTCCACGCCGCCGGTAGCGGCGATTCAGCGCTCGAGCAGCGGCAGCTTGTCGGTGCGGCCGTCCCATTCCTTCGCGTCGGCCGGCGCTTCCTGCTTCTCCGTGATGACCGGCCATTTCTTGGCCAGTTCAGCGTTAAGTTCCTTGAAGGCCTGCTGCCCGGCCGGCAGTTCCTCCTCCGAGAAAATCGCTTCGGCCGGGCATTCCGGCTCGCAGAGCGTGCAGTCGATGCACTCGTCCGGGTCGATCACAAGCATGTTCGGACCGACGTGAAAACAGTCCACCGGGCAGACTTCCACGCAGTCCGTGTACTTGCACTTGATGCAGTTCTCGGTGACGACGAAGGTCATCGGCAGGCTCCAGTTTCAGGTTCCGGTTGCGCCAGTCGGCGGCCGCGGGGCGCGTATTGTGCCAAAGCAGGGACGTGCTGCAAAACGCACGTCGCTAACCGGTTCGGCGCGCACGCAGGTCGAGCGTTTCAAAATGGTACGCCTCGACGCCGAGGCGACGGTCGTCCAGGTAGCGGCGCAAAGCGAATTCGACGCTGCGGAACGCAATGTCCTTCCAGGGGATGTCCGCCTCGTCGCACAGCATGACCTCGAGGCTTTCCTCTCCTACGCCGTATTTCGGGAGCGGCAGGCGCGCACGAAACATCACGTGCACCTGGTCGGCGTGCAGCACGTGGACGACCGCGAGCAACGAACCGATCTCGACCTCGGCCAGCGCCTCCTCGGCGGCTTCGCGCCGCGCCGCTTCAAGCGTCGTTTCGCCCATCTCCATGAAACCCGCTGGAATCGTCCAGTAGCCCAGCCGAGGCTCGATGGCGCGCCGGCAGAGCAGGATACGACCCTCGTGTTCCGGGATGCAGCCCGCGACGATCTTCGGGTTCTGGTAGTGCACCGTGCCGCAGCTCCCGCACACGTAGCGGTGCAGGTGATCGCCTTCGGGCACGAGTTGCGTGACGGGCTGGCCGCAGCTGGAGCAGAAATTCATGGCGCGGTCCCGATATTCCTCGATGTTCGCGAACCGCAGGCCACCGTGCCTTGCCTGGTGCCGGGAGGGGGAATCGAACCCCCACGAGTGTCTAGCTCGCCGGATTTTGAGTCCGGTGCGTCTACCAGTTCCGCCATCCCGGCGCGGAGCGCGAAGCTTACCCGATCGCCGGGCTGGCTCAACAAAGACTTTGTGAGTCAGTTACTTGCGGTATATGGCAGAAGTGATGTCAAATCACGGCCGTGGATGGCGGGGGGTGCCCGGGAACCAATTGCGGTAGGGGCGGTCAGAGGCCCCAACCACGTCGCCTGCGGGCGGCACGCGCTTCATGCACGGAGAGTGCTCGCATGCGACGACGTTTTGGGGCAGCACTATTGCTGTTGACCCTGCTCACGGGTCCCGCTGGGGCCGAGGACCGCCTGGTTGCGGAACTCGTCGCCGCCGCGCCGTCCGCCAACCCCGAAGTCCTGACGCTCGCGGCGCGCGCTGCCGACTGCGCCCGCAAGCAGGGAATGCTCGACGGCTTCCACCGGCTCGCGGTCATCGACTACTCGCTTCCTTCCACGACGCCGCGCCTCTGGGTGTTCGACGTGGACCGCGGTCGGCTTCTTTTCCAGGAACTCGTCGCGCACGGACGCAATACCGGCGAGCAGCTGGCAGCGCGATTTTCGAACGTCGAAGGCAGCAAGATGTCGAGCCTCGGCTTGTTCCAGGCCACCGATACCTACAACGGCAGCAATGGCTACTCGCTGCGGCTGCGCGGCCTGGACGCCGGTTTCAACGACAACGCGTTGTCCCGCGCGATCGTCATGCACGGCGCGCCGTACGTAAGCGAGGCAATCGCCGAGCGACTGGGCCGGCTCGGCCGCAGCTGGGGCTGTCCGGCCGTTCGCAAGGAAATAGCGCGCGTAATGATCGACACACTGAAGGGCGGGGCGCTGCTGTTCGCCTATTACCCCGACCAGAAGTGGCTCAAGGAATCGCCGACGCTCACCTGCGGCGCGGTCCAGGGTGCGAGGGTCGCGGCGGCGCCGGCTGCTGCCAGGCCCCGGGGTTGAGTCCAGGCGCGGTCGTGCGCGGTCGGCGGCGCGCTGGCGAGGCAACTGGCGGGCACTGCGTCCGTACGGCCAGCGAACCCTCTGCTAGCATGCGCGCCCCATGCTGCGCGCAGAGTTCCAATACGATCTGCCGGACGAGCTGATCGCCCGCCATCCGGTGGCGCGGCGCAGCGACAGCCGGCTGCTGTACCTCGACGGACAGACCGGCGCCATCTCCGATCGGCAGTTCTGCGAGCTTCCGACCCTGCTGCGTGCCGGCGACCTGATGGTGTTCAACGACACGCGCGTGGTGCCAGCGCGCCTTCACGGTCGCAAGGAAAGTGGTGGCCGCGTCGAGATCCTGCTCGAACGCGTGCTCGACGGCACCCGTGCCCTGGTGCAGATGCGCGCCAGCAAGTCGCCCGCGCCAGGTTCCGCAATCCACCTCGACGGTGGTGGCACCGCGCTGGTCGAAGGCCGGGCAGACGATTTCTGGGTCCTCCAGTTCGACGGTGACCCGGGCACGGTATTCGACCGCCAGGGCGAGATGCCGCTGCCGCCGTACCTTCGGCGTCCGGCCGAGGACTTCGACCGCGAGCGTTACCAGACGGTCTACGCACGCGAGCCTGGCGCGGTCGCCGCGCCGACCGCCGGCCTGCATTTTGACAATGAATTGCTCGAGGCCTGCGCGCAGGCCGGAATCGCCAGTGCGAGCGTGACGCTGCACGTCGGAGCGGGAACCTTCCAGCCGGTGCGGGTCGACGACCTCGCCCGGCACCAGATGCACGCGGAGCGATTCGTTGTCCCGGGGGAGACCTGCGAGGCAGTCGCCGCCTGCCGGGCGCGCGGCGGCCGTGTCGTGGCGGTGGGTACGACGGCGGTGCGCGCGCTGGAGAGCGCGGCCTCGGATGGGGCGCTTGCGCCGTTTGCAGGTGACACGCGGCTGTTCATCACGCCGGGGTTCCGGTTCCGCGTGGTGGACGCGTTGGTCACCAACTTCCACCTGCCGGAGTCCACGTTGCTGATGCTGGTGTGCGCATTCGCCGGCCGTGTGCGTGTTCTCGAGTCCTATCGGCACGCCGTGGCCGCACGCTACAGGTTCTTCAGTTACGGCGACGCCATGTTCGTCGAGCCCGAATCCGCAGTCCTTGGCGGGCGGTCGTGAGCGGGATCTTCGAATTGCTTTCCGTGACCGGGCAGGCGCGGCTGGGTCGGCTCAGTCTGCGCCGCGGAGTGGTCGAGACGCCGGTGTTCATGCCGGTCGGGACCTACGGCACCGTGAAGGCGATGACGCCGGAGGAACTGACGGGGCTCGGCGCACAGATCGTGCTCGGGAACACCTTCCACCTGATGCTGCGCCCGGGCACCGAGGTGATACGCAGGCATGGCGGCCTGCACGGGTTCATGCACTGGCCGGGCCCGATCCTCACCGACTCGGGCGGTTTCCAGGTATTCAGCCTGGCGGATTTGCGAAAGCTGGGCGAAGACGGGGTCCGGTTCCGCTCGCCGGTCAACGGCGATGCCGTATTCCTGAGTCCCGAAGTCTCGATGAGCGTGCAGACGGCGCTCGACTCCGATGTCGTCATGGCGTTCGATGAGTGTCCGCCGTACCCGGCAACCGAGGCCGATGCACGGCGGTCCATGGAGCTTTCGATGCGCTGGGCGCGCCGCAGCCGGGAAGCATTCGACCAGCTGGGCAATCCAAACGCGCTTTTCGGCATCGTTCAAGGCGGAACACACCTGCCGCTGCGGCTCGAGTCCGCCGAAACGCTGCGCGGGGTCGGTTTCGACGGCTACGCGGTGGGGGGGCTCGCTGTCGGGGAGCCGCCCGAGGAGCGCAACGCCGTGCTCGAGGCGCTGGCCCCTGTATTGCCCGCGGACCGTCCGCGTTACTTGATGGGCGTGGGCACCCCGGCCGACATCGTCGAGGCCGTGACGCGGGGCGTGGACATGTTCGACTGCGTCATGCCCACGAGAAACGCCCGCAATGGCCACTTGTTCACCAGCCAGGGCGTGATCAAGATCCGAAATGCGGCGCACCAGGACGACACCGGGCCGCTGGACCCGCGCTGCGACTGCTACACCTGCCGGAACTATTCCCGCGCCTACCTGCGGCATCTCGATCGCTGCAACGAGATCCTGGGCGCGAGACTCAACACGATCCACAACCTGGCTTACTACCTGGGGCTGATGGCCCGGATCCGGGACGCGATCGGGGAGGGCGACTTCCAGCGATTCGCCGCCACTTTCCTCTCAGGTCCGGAGGGTCGTTGTTCGCCGGGCGGCAGCCGCGCCGGCCCTCGGGTATAATCCGCAGCCTTTTTGATGGCCCCAAACCCGGGCCCGCCATAGGAGTTCCCCTGATGGATTGGTTGATTCCCAGCGCCTACGCGCAGGCCGCCGGCGGCGCACAGCCGAGTGCTTTGACCTCGCTGCTGCCCCTGGTCCTGATCTTCGTCGTCTTCTATTTCCTGCTGATCCGCCCGCAGACCAAGCGCGCCAAGGAGCACAAGGCCATGGTCGCGGCCCTTGGCACCGGAGACGAGGTCGTGACAAGTGGCGGCATGCTTGGCCGGATCACCGAAGTGGGCGACCAGTTCCTGACCGTCGAGGTGGCCGAGGGCGTGCGGGTCAAGGTCCAGCGCCACACCGTCACCAGCGTCCTGCCCAAGGGCACCCTGAAGAGCGTCTGAGCCCGAGGGGCGACCATGCACAGTTACCCGGCCTGGAAGATCTGGCTGGTCACCATCGTAATGCTGGTGGCCCTGGTGCTCGCGCTGCCGAACGTGTTCGGCGAGGCGCCAGCCCTGCAGTTGTCGCGCAACGATCGCTCGGCGTTCACGGACCAGGCGCAGGCCGCGGTGTCGTCGATGCTGGCGACCAAGGGCCTGGCCGCCGATGCCGCCTACCGCGAGGGCGACCGGCTGGTGCTGCGTTTCGGCTCGGTGGAGCAGCAACTCAAGGCCCGGGACGCGATCCGCGAAGCAGCGCCGGGCGACTACCTGGTCGCGCTGTCGCAGGTTCCGCGCACGCCGGCGTGGATGCGCGCGCTGGGACTGAAGCCGATGAGCCTCGGCCTGGACCTGCGCGGCGGCGTCTACTTCATGTACGAGGTGGACGTGAAGGGCGCCGTGACACAGCTGCTCGCGAGCATGGAGCGCGACTATCGAACCATGCTGCGTGACGAGCGCATCCCGTTCAGCGGCATGCAGAGCAATGGCACGGACACGGTGCAGATAATGCTGCGTTCCAGCGAGGACGTGCCGCGCGTCGCATCGCTGCTGCGCAAGCGCGACCCGAACCTTATCGTCGAGACCGAGGCGCTGGGCGAGGGCGGCACGGTCAGCGTGACGGTGCGGCCCGAGAACATCAAGCAGCGCCAGGACTTCGCGATCCAGCAGAACATCACCACGCTGCGCAACCGCGTCGACGAACTCGGCGTGACGGAACCCATCGTTGCCCGCCAGGGGCTGGACCGCATCGTCGTGCAGTTGCCCGGCGTGCAGGATCCGAACGAGGCGCTGCGCGTGCTCGGCGCCACCGCGACGCTCGAGTTCCGGCTGGTGGACGACCAGAACTCGGCGGCCGATGCGGAGCGCACCAAGCACGCGCCGCTGGGCTCGAAGCTCTACAAGACTCGCCAGGGCCAGCCGGTGCTGCTGAAGCGCGACCTCATCGTTTCGGGCGAACAGCTGGCCGACGCGAGCTCGGGGTTCAGCGAGGGCCAGCCAGCCGTTTACGTCAAGCTCGACGCGCGCGGAGCCGCTGAAATGCTGCGCACCACCCGTGAGAACCTCGGGCGCCCGATGGCGGTGGTGTTCATCGAGAAGAAGCGGGTCGCGGAGGGGGAGCCCTGCAACGGCCTGCGCAGCGGCGCCGAATGCACGGAGGAGAAGGTCATCAGCGTCGCGACCATCCGCGGCGTTTTCAGCAGCAATTTCCAGATCACCGGGCTGCTGGCCGGCGAGGCCCGCGAGCTGGCGCTGCTGCTGCGCGCAGGTTCGCTCGCGGCGCCGCTCTACATCGTGGAGCAGCGCACCGTGGGCCCGAGCCTGGGCCAGGACAACATCAACCGCGGCATGCGCGCGCTCGCCATCGGACTGCTCGCGGTGTTCGTCTTCATGGCTTTGTACTACAAGGCCTTCGGCCTGGTGGCGGACGTCGTGCTGCTGGCAAACGTCGTGCTGCTCGCCGCGCTGCTGTCGATGCTGCAGGCATCGCTGTCACTGCCCGGCATCGCGGGCATCGTGCTGACGGTCGGCATGGCCGTGGACGCGAATATCCTGATCTTCGAGCGAATCCGGGAAGAACTGCGCAACGGCGTCAGCCCGATCGCGGCCATCAACGCCGGTTTCGAGAAGGCATTTTCATCTATTGCCGACGCGAACGTCACAACGTTCATTGCCGGCGTGGTGCTGTTCACCTTCGGCACTGGCCCGGTCCGTGGCTTCGCGGTGGTGCTGTCGCTCGGCATCATCACCTCGATGTTCACCGCGCTGATCGGCAGCCGGGCGCTCATCCACCTGATATGGGGGCGCCGGCGCAAGCTGGACTCGCTCCCGATCTGAGGACCAGGCAATGGAACTGTTCCACAAGAAG
This sequence comes from uncultured Gammaproteobacteria bacterium, assembly GCA_963732375.1. GTDB lineage: Bacteria > Pseudomonadota > Gammaproteobacteria > Steroidobacterales > Steroidobacteraceae > RPQJ01. Next base: position 83,840 of record CAVSZE010000003.1, on the reverse strand, counting down.
ACCACCTACCCCTTCATGGGCACGCGCAGGCGCTGGTACGCGATCTCGGCGGTGCTGATACTGGGTTCGCTGCTGTCGCTGGCCGTGCAGGGCCTGAATTTCGGCATCGATTTCACCGGCGGCGTGGTGATGGAGTTCACCTTCCCGCAGGCGGCGGACCTCGAGAAGGTCAGGGGCGACCTCGAGCGCGCAGGTTTTGGCGACGCGGCGGTGCAGAGCTTCGGCACGTCGCGGGACGTGCTGGTACGCCTGCTGCCCAAGGGCAGCGAGGACGTCAACGTCGTCGGCCAGAACGTGCTTGCGGCAATGAAGGGAAGCACGCCCGGCGTGGAGCTCCGGCGCACCGAGGTCGTGGGGCCGCAGGTGGGCCAGGAGCTCGCCGAGAAGGGCGCGCTCGCGATCCTGTTCACCTTCCTGCTGATCCTCGCGTACGTGGCATTCCGCTTCCAGTGGAAGCTGGGCGTGGGCGCGATCCTGGCGGCATTGCACGACCCGATCGTGATTCTCGGCGTGTTCTCGGTCTTTCACCTTACCTTCGACCTGCCGTCGCTGGCGGCGATCCTCGCGGTGATCGGCTACTCGCTGAACGATACCGTCGTGGTCTTCGATCGGCTGCGCGAGCGCTTCCTGTCGATGCGCAAGGGCACGCCGGAGCAGGTGATCAACACCGCGATCAACGAGACCTTGTCGCGCACCATCATGACGAGCTTCATCACCCTGATCACGGTGCTCGCGCTGCTGTTCTTCGGCGGTGAGATCCTGCGCGGGTTCTCGGTGGCGCTCACCATCGGCATCGTGGTCGGCACATACTCGTCGATCTACATTGCCAGCGCGCTGGCGCTGGACTTCAAGCTGACCGCGCTCGACCTGGTGCCGGCACAGCGCGAGAAGGACGCGATCGACGACATGCCTTGAAGCGGCGGCGCGGGGCGCGGCTCGGTCGCAGGCGATCCAGGGGGGCGGGACATTGGTTGGTCTGATCTGGATCGGATTCATCGCGCTGTTCCTGGGGCTGCTGTTCCTGGACCTGATCGTCCTGCACCGCGAGGCGTCGGAGCTGTCGGTCAGGCAGGCGCTTTTCTGGACGGCCGTCTGGATCGGCGTCGGCCTGTCCTACACGCTCGTGATCTACGGCCTGTACGAATACCGCTGGTACGGGTTCGAGCCTGGCGCTGGCGCGTTGAACGGCCGGGACGCCGTCGTGCAGTACGTCACCGGTTACCTGCTCGAGTGGTCACTGTCGGTAGACAATATTTTCGTGATGGCGCTGGTCTTCACGTACCTGAAGATCCCGGCCCTATACCAGTACCGCGTGCTGTTCTGGGGAATCATCGGCGCGATAGTGATGCGCGGCATGATGATCGTGGCCGGCACCGAGCTGCTCGCGCGTTTCGACTGGATGATCTACGTATTCGGGGCGACGCTGCTGGTGTCGGCGCTCAGGATGCTGCGCGAGGACGAGGAAATTCGCGACTTCGGCGCGACCCTGCCGGCGAGGATCGTGCGGCGCTTCATGCCTGTCACCGACGAGCTGGATCGCGCGCGTTTCTTCGTTCGCAGGTCGGGCAGAATCAATGCCACGCCGCTGTTCGTGGCGCTGGTCATGGTGGAACTGACCGACATCGTCTTTGCGGTGGACTCTATCCCCGCGATCCTGGCCGTCACCCGCGACCCGTTCCTGGTCTTCACGTCGAACGCCTTCGCGATCCTGGGCCTGCGTTCGCTCTATTTCGCGGTGGCGGGGCTGATGGCCCTTTTCCGGTACCTGAAGTACAGCCTGGTGCTGGTGCTGGCTTTCGTCGGCCTGAAAATGCTGCTGATGGATTTCATTCACGTGCCGAACCTGTTGTCGCTCGGCATCATCGTCGCGACGCTCGGCGCGGGAAGCGTCGCGTCGCTCTGGGCGACGCGACGCGACCGCATGGCTGGCGGAGCCGGCAGCGCCGACTAGCCCTGCCGGGGGCGTCCGAGTGCGCTGTGCTTCCAGCCGTAGAAGATGTAGACGAGCACGCCGAGGAAGGTCCAGACGGTCAGCCGCACCCAGGTGTCCTTCGGCAGCGAGATCATCATGTAGGCGCAGATCAGCGCGCCGGCCGTGCACACGAACCAGGGTGCCTTGACCCGGAACGGACGCTTCAGGTCGGGCCGCGTGTGACGCAGTATCAGCACGCCGATACAGACCACGATGAAAGCGAGCAACGTGCCGATGGACACCAGCTCGCCGAGGATCGTCACCGGCAGCGTTCCGGCGATCGTGGCTGCGGCGACGCCCGTGAGCAGCGTCGAGAACGATGGTGTCCTGAACTTCGGGTGCACGCGACCAAAGATCGGCGGCAGCAGGCCGTCCTTGGACATCGCGTAGAAAATGCGCGGCTGCCCGAGCAGCATCACCAGCATCGCCGAGGTCATGCCGGCGATCGCGCCAATCTTCACCCAGCCGGCGAGCCACCTCAGGCCGTCGTACCGGTCGAGCGCCATCGCGACCGGGGCCGGCGTGTTCAGTTCCTGGTAGGGGACCATGCCGGTCAGCACTGCGGCGACGGCAATGTAGAGCACGGTGCAGATTGCCAGGCTCGCGAGGATGCCGATCGGCATGTCGCGCTGCGGGTTACGTGCCTCCTGCGCGGCCGTCGAGACAGCGTCGAAACCGATGTAGGCGAAGAAGATGATGCCCGCGGCCGTCACAATGCCAGACCAGCCAAACTGGCCCGGTCCGGTGTTCTGCGGGATGAACGGGGTCCAGTTGGCGCCCTGCACGTACCAGGCGCCGAAGCCGATGAACAGCACGATGACCGTGACCTTGATCGCGACCACGATCCCATTGAATCGTGCGGACTGCCTGATGCCGATATAGCAGAGCGCGGTCATCACACACAGGATCAGCACCGCCGGCAGGTTCACCAGCGCACCGGTGCGCACCAGTTCCCAATGTCCCTCTCCCTTGGTGAACGGGGCGTTCGTGAGCACATCCGGCAGGTGCAGGCCGATCTGGTTCATCAGGCTCACCACGTAGCCCGACCATCCGACCGCGATCGTGGCCGCGGCGAACAGGTACTCGAGGATCAGGTTCCAGCCGACGAACCAGGCGATACCCTCGCCGAGCGTTGCGTAGGAATATGAATACGCGCTGCCCGAGACCGGGATCATGGCCGCGAACTCGGCGTAGCACAGGCCGGCAAACGCGCAGCCCGTGCCAGCGATGATGAACGACAGCACCAGCGCGGGCCCGGCGTGGTTGGCGGCGGCCGTGCCCGTGAGCACGAAAATGCCGGTGCCAATGATGGCCCCGATGCCCATCACCACCAGCATCCGCGCGTCCAGGACCCGGTTGAGCTCGTTGGCCGAACCCGCCTCCTGCAGATCGGTGATGGGTTTGGTCGATAAAAGGCTGTGTGCCATTGAATCCCCCGCTGCCGTTCGTTGATGTTCGTCGCGCCTGCCGCGGCGCCGGCGGAATGTACCGCACCCGGCGATCCCGGGCGACAAGTGCCGGGCTCAGCCCTCGCGCAGCGGCTCCGGCACGAAGGGCTTCAGGCACTCGACCAGGGCCTCGTAGACCTTGGGGGCGCCGGCGATGACGTTGCCGCCCTGGCGATACTCGCCGCCCGTGAGCGTGCCGATGTGACCGCCGGCCTCGGTGATCAGCAGCGTGCCGGCGGCGGTGTCCCAGGAATTCAGGCCGATTTCCCAGAATCCGTCGATGCGTCCGGCGGCGACGTAGGCGAGGTCAAGCGACGCCGCGCCGGGCCGCCGTATGCCGGCGGTCTGCTGCATGACGGCTTTCAGCATCGACAGGTATTCGTCGGTCCACCGTGCATTGGCCCGGTAGGGGAACCCGGTGCCGATCAGAGCGCCTTCGAGCCCGACCTGCTTGCTTACGCGTATGCGCCGGCCGTCGCGCTGCGCGCCGTCACCCCGCGACGCCGTGAACAGTTCCTGCCGCATCGGATCGTAGACCACGGCGTGCTCGAGCCGGCCGCGGTATTCGCAGGCAAGCGACACCGCGAAGGTCGGGAAACCGTGCAGGAAGTTGGTCGTGCCGTCGAGCGGGTCGATTATCCAGACGAATTCGTCGCCGCCGCTGCGGCCGCCTTCCTCGCCGAGGAAGCCGTGGTCCGGGTGCGACCGGCGGATGGTCTCGATGATGTCCCGCTCGGCCATCTGGTCGATCTCGCTGACGAAATCGTTGCGGCTCTTGGCGCGCACCTCCAGCGAGGGCACGCGGTCCACGTTGCGCACGATCAGGTCACCGGCGCGGCGTGCGGCGCGGACGGCGATGTTGAGTAACGGTTGCATGCGGGCGGCTAGAATAGCAGAGCATGTCCATCAGCATCGTACTCGTCGGCATATCGCACCCTGGAAACATAGGTTCAGCTGCCCGTGCGATGAAGACCATGGGGTTCGGCAGCCTGCGGCTCGTGGCACCCGAGCGGTTCCCGGCGACCGAGGCAACCGTCATGGCGGCCGGCGCCGACGACGTCCTCGACGGGGCCTGCGTATACGCGGACGTCGCGAGCGCCGTTGCCGATTGCGGGCTGATCATCGGCACGACCTCCAGGTCCAGGCACCTGCCGTGGCGCGTGGTCGAGCCGCGCGCGGCGGCGCGCGAGGCCGCAGTCGCATCCCGCGAAGGCAAGGTCGCGGTGCTGTTCGGTGCCGAACGCACCGGGCTCCTGAACGACGACATCGAGCGCTGCCAGCTGCTGCTGTCGATCCCGACCGGCTCGACTTACTCCTCGCTGAATGTCGCGATGGCGGTGCAGGTCGTCGCCTACGAACTGCTGCTCGCGCTGCGCGACGATGACGTCGCTGCCGCGGGGCACGGCGTGCCACTCGCCAGTGCCACTGAAATGGAGCGCTTCTACGCGCAGCTCGGGCAGGTCATGGACGAGGTGGATTTCCGCGACCGCAATGGCGAAGGGCACCTGATGGCGCGCATCAGGCGCTTGTTCAACCGGGCGGTCATGGACCAGAACGAGGTCAACATCCTGCGCGGCATCCTAACCTCCGTGCAGGGCCGGCGGCGGCGCGCCGGCGATCCACACGTCCCGCGGACGGAGCAGCGGTGATGACGGTCGTCTACCTGGACAACGCGGCCACGACGCCGGTGGACCCGCGGGTGGTCGAGACGATGTTCGAGTGCTGCGGGCCGGGTGGCGATTTCGCGAATCCCTCGTCGGTGGGTCACGAGCCGGGCCGGCGCGCGCGCGCCCGGGTCGAGCAGGCGCGGGCCGAGGTGGCGGGCGTGGTCGGTGCGGCGCCCGAGCAGGTCATCTGGACCTCGGGCGCCACGGAAGCGGACAACCTCGCTCTGTTTGGCGCCGCCCGGTACCAGCGCGCGAAGGGACGTCACCTGGTGACGTCCCGGACCGAGCACCCGGCCGTGCTCGACAGTTGCCGCCAGCTCGAGCGGGAGGGTCTTGAAGTCACCTACCTGAAGCCCGGACCGGACGGCATCGTGCAGCCGTCGCAGGTCGAGGCCGCGCTCCGGCCGGATACGATCCTGGTGTCGCTGATGCACGTGCAGAACGAGATCGGCGTCGTGCAGGACGTGGGCGCGGTCGGCCGCCTGTGCCGGTCGCGGGGCGTGCTGCTGCACGTCGACGCCGCGCAGGGCGCGGGCAAGCTGCCCATTGACGTTGAGCATGACTGCATCGACCTGCTCGCGCTCACCGCACACAAGGTCCATGGGCCGAAAGGCGTCGGTGCGCTGGTGCTGAGACGCGAGCCACGGCTGGGACTGGTGCCGATCCTGTTCGGTGGCGGGCAGGAACGCGGCCTGAGGTCCGGGACGATTCCGACCCATCAGGTCGTTGGCATGGGCCGGGCATTTGCGATCGCGGTTGACGAGATGCAGGCAGACGCGGCGAGGATCTCGGCCTTGAGGGCGCTGCTGTTCGAGTCGATCGCGGCGATTCCCGGTGTGGAACTGAACGGCCATCCGACCCAGCGCGCACCCGGCATCCTCAGCGTGACCGTGGACGGAGTGGAGGGCGAGAGCCTGCTGCATGCCCTCGCGGATCTCGCGATTGCCTCGGGCTCCGCCTGCGCGTCGGCGCACGCGGAGCCGTCCTACGTGCTGCGCGCCCTGGGCCGCAGCGACCGCCTTGCCCAGAGCACGCTTCGGCTGAGCCTCGGGCGGTTCACGACCCGCGAGGAAGTGCAGTACGCGGCCACGCGCATTGCCGCGGAAATTCCGCGGCTGCGGTCCATCGCACCGGTGGCGCCGCGGTGAGCGTGGCAGGCTGCGACGATCCCCGCTATGGAGTCGAGGTTCGCCGCCGCATGCGGGAACTGCCCGGCGCGGAGCCGCTGCCGCGGGGGGCGCAGATTGCGGCCGGCGCGGCCGGGGATGCAGACCTCGGCGCACGGGTCGAGTTCGAATTCATGGTCGAGCTGGGGCAGGTCACGCGCGGGCGGTTCCGCGCCTTCGGCTGCCCGCACCTGGTGGCGGCCGCGTCCTGGGCCACCGACCGCTTGCGTGGCGCGAACCGCGACGAACTCGCCGCCTGGGACTGGCGCGAGGCGGCCGAGGTGCTCGAGGTGCCGGCGGCCAAGTTCGGGCGCCTGCTCACGATTCAGGATGCGGTGCGTGACGCGGCACGGAACTGGCCGGTCGCACCGGGGTCTACCGTGTAGAATCGGCCAACCCCACGACACACGCACACATGCCTGTCTCCCTGACACCCGCCGCCGCTGAACGAGTCCGGAGCTTCATCCTGAGCCGCGGCCGCGGCGTTGGCCTGCGCCTCGGGATCAAGAAGACCGGATGCTCCGGGTTCGCCTACGTCGTGAGCTATGCCGACGAAGTGGCAGCCGGGGATGAGGTATTCGAGGACGAGGGCGTCAAGGTGATCGTGGATGCCGAAAGCCTCCGCTACCTCGACGGAACCGAGATCGACTTCGTCAAGCAGGGATTGAACGAGGCGTTCAAGTTCCGCAACCCGAACGTCCGTGGCGAGTGTGGTTGCGGCGAGAGCTTCAACGTCTAACTGCCCGTCGCTGCTGAATTTATTGGCCCACCGAGTAGCGCGAAGGTATACTTCGCGGTTCGAATCACGAGCACCGCCCCCACCCTGGGAACCCCGCCCGCGCGGGTTCTACGTGCCGGGGCGCCTTATCAACACAGCAGGGGCAGATGCCCCGTCGAGAGGAATCGCATGGCCGTCGAACGCACGCTGTCCATCGTCAAGCCCGATGGAGTCCAGAAGAACGTCATTGGTGATGTCTATCGCCGCTTCGAGCAGGCGGGCCTGCGTATCGTGGCCGCGCGCATGAGGCGACTCACCCAGGCCGAGGCGGAAGGCTTCTACGCGGTGCACCGCGAGCGCCCGTTTTTTCGCGACCTGGTCTCGTACATGACTTCCGGTCCGGTCGTCGTGCAGGTGCTCGAGGGCGAGAACGCCGTGGCGAAGAACCGCGACATCATGGGTGCCACCGACCCGAAGAAGGCCACGCCGGGAACGATCCGCGCCGACCTCGCCACCAGCATCGAGCAGAACGTGGTGCACGGCTCCGACAGCCTGGAGAATGCGGCACGGGAAATCAGCTACTTCTTCGCCGAAACGGAACTCTGCCCGCGCTGAGCGGGAACCCCGGATACGGCCTCCCGGTCCACTTCCAGCATGAACGAAGCCACCACACCCATCACCAACCTGCTTGGCCTCACGCGGGCCGGCATGGAGGAGTTCGTCCAGGGGATGGGTGAAAAGCCTTTCCGCGCGCGCCAGCTGATGAAGTGGATCTACCGGCGCGCCACGGGCGACTTCGAGCAGATGACCGACCTCGGCCGAGACTTCCGTAGCCGGCTGGCCGCTATCGCCGAGATTCGCGCGCCGGAGGTGATCGTCTCGCAGGCCTCGGCCGACGGCACGCGAAAGTGGCTGCTGCGGCTCGAGAGCGGGCAGGCGATCGAGATGGTGTTCATTCCAGAGCCCGGCCGCGGCACCCTGTGCATCTCGAGCCAGATCGGCTGCACGATGGACTGCGGGTTCTGCTCGACCGGCCAGCAGGGATTCAACCGCAACCTCACGACGGCCGAGATCGTCGGCCAGGTCTGGCTCGCAAACCGCGAGCTCGGCTATTCGCCGGACGGTGATCGTGTGATCACCAACGTCGTGTTCATGGGCATGGGCGAGCCCCTGATGAACTACCGCAACGTGGTGCCCGCGGCCGAGCTGATGATGGACGACCTTGGTCTCGACCTGTCGCGACGGCGCGTGACGATCAGCACGTCAGGACTGGTCCCGCAGATGATGCGCATCGCCGACGAGACCAACGTCGCACTCGCCGTGTCGCTGCACGCCCCCAACGACGAGCTGCGCAGCGAGCTGATGCCGATCAACCGCCGGCACCCGATCGCGAGCCTGCTCGAGGCCTGCTGGCACTATGTCGAGAAGCAGAACGCGCGCAACGTGACCTTCGAGTACGTGATGCTCGACGGTGTCAACGATCGGCCCGAGCACGCGCGGCAGCTGGCGGGGCTGCTGCGGGGTCATCCGGCCAAGGTCAACCTGATCCCGTTCAATCCGTTCCCGAGGACGCGCTATCGCCGTTCCACCGACGAGGCGATCGAGCGCTTCCGCGACCTGCTGATCAAGGGCGGCGTCATGGCCACGATCCGGCGCACGCGCGGCGACGACATCGATGCGGCCTGCGGGCAGCTCGTCGGCCGGGTCAACGACCGGACCACGGTGCGCCTCGGCGAGCGCAACCTGGTTCCCGTATCGGTGTCACACGCATGAAGCGCTTCACGTTCAACACGGTGATGGTTTCGCTGATCGGGCTGTTCATTGCGCTGCCCGCGATGGCCGCCCAGGACAGCCAGATGGACCGGCGCAAGGCGGCGGAGGCGAACGCGCAGCTGGCGATCGCCTACATGAGCCAGGGCGACATGACGACTGCCCGCGACAAGATCGAGAAGGCGCTCGAGCAGGACCCGCACACGGCGGCCACGCAGCTTGCGGCCGGTTTCGTCTTCGACCGGCTCGGCGAGGACAAGATAGCGAAGGAGCATTTCGAGGAAGCGCTGAAGTTGAGCCGCGATGACCCGAACGTGCAGAACAGCTACGCGGCGTTCCTCTGCCTCAAGGGTGATCCGAAGCAGGGAGAGGAATTGTTGCTGCTGGCGGCGACCAATCCGCTGAACCGGGCGCCGGCCGTCGCATATGCGAACGCCGGCCGCTGCGCCCGCTCCGCCGGCCGGCTGCCGGAGGCGGAGAAGTACTTCAGGCAGGCGTTGAGTTACAACGCCAACCAGCCCGACGTGCTTTTCCAGATGGCGCAGCTTGAATTCGAACTCGGCGACAACCTTCAGGCGCGGGCCTTCCTCGAACGCTACGCGTCGAACGCGCCTGTTTCCGCGCAGTCGCTGTGGCTCGGCTACAGAATCGAGACCGCACTCGGCGCAACGGCGCAGGCGACGTTGTATGCGGACCGCATCAGGAAAGACTTCCCGATGTCGTCCGAGATGAGCGCGCTGCGCGAGGCGGAGCGGGCGCCGCAGTGACCAGGCCGGAGGCAGAGATTGCCGAACTGCCCACGGACCCGGGCGCGCGGCTCAGGCGGCAGCGCGAACTTGCCGACCTTACGCTGCAGCATGTCGCCGAGCGGCTGAACCTGGATGTCGTCGCAGTGCAGGCGCTCGAGTCCGACGATTACGCCGCACTCGGCGCTCCAGTGTTCGTGCGCGGCCATATCCGTCGATACGCGGCCCTGCTCGGCCTGCCGGGCGAAGAAATCCTCGGCGCGTATGACCGGTCGCGGGCACAACTCGCGCCGCCGACGCTGGTCCCGAAGTCGCGCGTGGAAATGGCGCCGCAGCGCAGGCGCGCCGTCCCGCAATGGGTCGTCGCGGGCGTGCTGCTGCTCATCGTGGCCGCGGCCATTGCGGCCTATGTCGCTCGATTCGGCCTGCACCTGCCCGATGCAGGCGTTGCCGGCGTTCTGGACGTCGCGCCGCAAGCGGCGGCGCCCGCCGGTACGAGTCCCGCAGCCGGGGACGCAACTTCCGCGCCCGGCTCGGTCGAGGCAGCGGTGCAGGGCGGTTCGGCCTCGCAGTCGAACGCCGCCACGCCGGGCGTCGAGGCGTCCGCGGTCGTTCCGCCGGGCCAGGTTTCGCTGTTGTTCGTTTTCGCTGCGGACTCCTGGATCGAGGTGTACGACGGTGCGGGAAAAGCCGTGCTCTATGATCTCGGCAAGGCCGGGACCGAGCGGGCTGTCGCAGGCGTTGCCCCGCTCAGTGTGACGCTCGGCAATGCGCCGAGGGTTGCGCTGACCGTCAACGGGAAGCGCGTCACGGTGCCGTCGCCGCGTGCCGGCGAGACCGTCGCCCGCTTCGGCGTGGTTGCCGACGGGCTGCAGCGCTGAGCACGCGGGAACTACCCATGTCCGAGACCATCCAGGCCATCCGGGGAATGAACGACGTGCTGCCGGCAGATTCGGCGCCCTGGCAGCTGCTCGAGGGTGTCGCGCGCGAGACATTCGCCGAGTACGGCTACCGTGAGATCCGCCTGCCGATACTGGAGCGCACTGAGCTCTTCAAGCGCTCGATCGGCGAGATGACCGACATCGTCGAGAAGGAGATGTACACGTTCGAGGATCGCGGTGGTGAGTCCGTGACGCTCCGGCCGGAGGCGACGGCCGGCGTCGTGCGGGCCGCGATTTCGAACGGCCTGCTGCACAACCAGCGGCAGAAAGTCTGGTGCTCCGGGCCGATGTTCCGCTACGAGCGGCCGCAGAAGGGCCGTTACCGGCAGTTCCACCAGATCGATGCCGAGGCGCTGGGAATTCCGGGGCCCGACGTGGATGCGGAGCTGGTGATGATGTCGGCGCGGATCTGGCGGCGGCTCGGGCTGCAGGGACTCAAGCTGAACTTGAACTCGCTCGGCACGCCGGAGTCGAGGAAGGGCTACCGCGAAACGCTTGTGGCGTACTTCCGCGGGCATGCGTCGGCGCTCGACGATGACAGTCGCCGTCGCCTGGACGGCAATCCGCTGCGCATCCTCGACAGCAAGAATCCGGCGCTGCGCGAACTGATCGCGGGCGCGCCGCTGATCACGGACCACCTCGATCCCGACTCGGCCGAACATTTCGCGGGCCTGCTTGCGCGTCTCGACGCCGCCGGCATCGAGTACGTCGTGAACCCGCGCCTGGTGCGCGGCCTCGATTACTATTCGCGCACGGTGTTCGAGTGGGTGACCACTGACCTCGGGTCGCAGGACGCCGTGTGTTCCGGCGGGCGCTATGACGGCCTCGTGGCGCAGCTCGGGGGCGAAGCGGTCCCGGCCATCGGCTGGGCGTTGGGCGAGGAGCGCATCGTCGAGCTGATGCGGCTGCAGGGGCTCGCCGGCGACGAGACGGTGGCCGACGTGTACCTCGTGCTCGGCGGACCCGCGGCAGAGGCGACCGGCCTGCAGGTTGCCGAGCGGCTGCGCGATGCGCTGCCGGGCGTAAGAGTCGAGACGAATTGCGGCGGCGGCAGCTTCAAGTCGCAGCTCAAGAGGGCCGATCGCAGCGGCGCCCGCTACGCGGTGATCCTCGGCGAGGAGGAACTTTTGCGTGGCGTGGCGGGCCTGAAGCCGCTGCGCGAAGAGGCGGGGCAGGCGGAGGTCGCGGTCGCCGACCTCGCGACGGAATTGGCGCGGCGCGTCGTGGGACGCGGTCGCGGTTGACATCAACAGGCGTGGCGCGCACAAGCGCCGGGCCGGCATGACGGAGTCCTCGAAGTGGAAGACCTGACAGACAACGAACGCGAAGAACAACTGCGCCAGTGGTGGAGCGAGAACTGGCTGTGGATCCTGGGCGGAATAGCGCTCGGTCTTGCCATGCTATGGGGCTGGCAGTACTGGCAACGCATGAAGGTGGAGCAGGCACAGCACGAGCTGGCCGGTTACCAGTCCGTGATCACCAACCTGAGCCAGGACAAGTTCGACCAGGCAGTCGTCGAGGCCAAGGCCCTCAGGGATGCGCAACCAGGGTCGCCGTATGCAGACCAGTCGGACCTGGTGCTGGCCAGGGCCGCCGTCGAACAGCGCAAGTTCGACGAGGCGGCACAACACCTTCGCACGGTGATGGATGCATCGCGGGATCCAGAACTCCGCGCCGTGGCGCGTGCGCGGCTCGCGCGGGTCCTGGTCGAGCAGGCGAAGTACGACGACGCCGTTGCGCTGCTGGACCCCGCCGATGCTGGCTCGTACGCGGCGCTCTATCACGAGCTGCGGGGCGACGCGTACGCGGGCAAGGGCGACCCGGCCGCTGCTCGGCGCGAGTACGACGAGGCGCTTGCGACGCCGGTCGAGGAAACCGGGCTCGATCGCGGCTACGTCGAACTCAAGCGCGACGCGCTGCCTCCGGTGGCCGCCGCCACTGACAAGGCCGCAGCCGGTCCGGCACAGGCCGAAAGCGCGGCAAACGAGGCACCTGCAAAATGAAACTGGTACGCCTGATCGCCGCGCTCGCGCTGCTCGGGGTGCTGGCCGCCTGCGACAAAGACACGACCGTGGATCCGCCGGCCGAGCTGGTGGACATCAAGCCCACGCTCAAGGTCCAGCGCCTGTGGTCCGAGAGCATGGGCGGCGGTGGCGAGGTGCTGCGCTTGACGCTCGGTGTGGCGGGCTCGGGAGACACCGTCTACGCCGCAGGGCGCGACGGCAAGGTCCGCGCGCTCGATGCGGCGAACGGCAAGCAGCGCTGGCGGACGGACACTAAACTGGAGCTTTCGGCTGGACCGGGCGTCGGCAACGGGTTGGTCGTCGTCGGCACCAGCGACGGGGATCTCGTGGCGCTCGACGCCACCAACGGCAAGGAGCGCTGGAAGGCACGCATCGCGGGCGAGATCCTGGCGCCCCCGCTGGTGGAAGGCGAACAGGTGATCGTGCGCTCCGTCGAAGGCAGGTTACGCTCGTTGTCGGCGAGCACCGGCAAGGAAGACTGGATGGTCGAGGACGTCGTTCCGCGCCTGTCGCTGCGCGGGACGGCCACGCCGGTCGCCGTGGGCAGCGACACCGTGGTGTCCGGCTTCGATACAGGGAAGATCATGGCGGTTACGATCGCCAAGGGCGAGATCCTCTGGCAGACACAGCTCAGCACGCCGCACGGTCGAACGGAGCTGCAGCGCCTCTCGGACGTGGACTCCGCTGTGGTCGTATCCGGCAAGGACATCTATGCGGTGGGCTATCAGGGCCGCGTGGCGATGCTGGCGCTCGACACGGGCCAGATCTGGTGGTCGCGCGACATGTCCAGCTATCGTGGCCTCGCCATCGACGACGACCAGGTCTACGTCTCGACGTCCGACGGGGACGTCGTGGCGATGCGCCGCAGCGACGGCGTGGTCGCGTGGCAGCAGAAAGGCCTCGCGCGGCGCGGCCTGAGCGCGCCGGCCGTGGACGGCGATGCCGTGGTCGTCGGCGATTTCGACGGATACCTCCACTGGCTTGACCGCGGCACTGGCAGGTTCGTGGCCCGTGAACACCCCGGCAGCGCACGCATCGCGGCACCGCCGCTGGTGCTGGGAGGCCGAGTGTTCGTCATCGACGAGGGCGGGCACCTGAAGGCCTATCGAACCGGGGGCGCGGCGGGGGGCTGACGTGTTACCCGTCGTCGCCCTGGTCGGGCGCCCCAATGTCGGCAAGTCAACGATCTTCAACTGCCTGACGCGCACGCGCGACGCGCTTGTCGCCGACGTGCCCGGACTGACGCGGGACCGGAAGTACGGCTACGCGCGCGTCGGTCCCAGGCCCTGCGTCGTCATCGACACCGGCGGGCTGGTCGCGGTCACGCACGGCGTCGAGCGGCAGATGGCCGAGCAGACGCTGAAGGCGGTCGAGGAGGCCGATCGGGTGCTGCTGGTCGTCGATTCGAGAGAGGGCTGCGTGCCCGCGGACCGCCACGTGGCCGACCTGTTGCGGCGCGGCGGAAAGACCGTGCTGGTGGTCGCGAACAAGTCGGAGTCGCTCGATTCGGAAATTGCCGGGGTTGATTTCCACCAGCTGGGCTTCGGTGCGCCGGTGGCGGTCTCCGCCGCCCATGGCCAGGGCATCGAGGAACTGCTGGAGCGCGCGCTGGACGGCATCGCGCCGGACCTGGAGCCGTCGGACACCGAAGCGACTGACGGCGACGACATCCGCGTCGCGGTCGTCGGTCGCCCGAACGTCGGCAAGTCCACGCTGATCAACCGCCTGCTCGGCGAGGAGCGGCTAGTCACCTTCGACGAGCCGGGCACGACGCGCGACGCGGTATTCGTGCCATTCGAGCGTGACGGGCAGCGCTACACGCTGATCGACACGGCCGGCGTCAGGCGGCGCGCCCGGGTCAGCGACGCGGTCGAGAAATTCAGCATCGTCAAGGCGCTGCAGGCCATCGACGCGGCCCATGTCGTGATCGGCGTGCTCGACGCGCACGACACGATCGCGGAGCAGGACGCGAGCCTGCTCGGGCTCATCAACGAGCAGGGACGCGCGCTGGTGATCGCGGTGAACAAGTGGGACGGCATCGATCCGTCGCAGCGTGGCTTGATCCGCGACGGCGTCGACCTGCGCCTCGATTTCCTCTCCTACGCGCCGGTGCACTACATCTCGGCGCGACACGGCACCGCTGTGGGCGACCTGATGGCGTCCGTGCGCATGGCCTATCGGGCGGCCATGAAGGAAATGCCGACCAAGGACCTGAACCGCGCGCTCGAGCAGGCCATCACGATGCACCAGCCTCCGCTGGTGCGTGGCCGGCGGATCAAGCTGCGCTACGCGCACCAGGGCGGCCGCAATCCGCCGATCGTCGTGATCCACGGCAACCAGACCCAGCATGTGCCGGAGACATACCGGCGCTACCTCGAGAACCACTTCCGCCAGACCTTCCACCTGAAGGGCACGCCGATGCGCGTGGAGTTCCGCACCGACGACAACCCGTATTCCGGCAAGCGCAACGAACTGACCCCGCGGCAGCAGGGCAAGCGCGTGCGCCTGATCAAGAACAGGCGCGCCGGGACCGGGAAGCGTTGAACCTGGGTCGATCGGGCTGATAACCGGCGCTTCTGACGCGCTATCCTCTGGTGCTTGTTCGAAGGGGAGCCGGGCATAGACTGCCCGCATGGCCATGGCACTAGCTCGCACGCCCTCGACTTCCACTGACCTGCCGGCCCGCAGGTTCGCGCGGCTTGCCGAGCCGCTTCGAATGTACCGGGGCGGCGTGGTCGAGCAGCCGGTGGTCGCCTACGAGTGCTGGGGAACGTTGAATGCCGCGCGCGACAACGCGATCGCGATCTTCACCGGACTGTCGCCCTCGGCACATGCGGCGTCCTCGCCGGCGGATCCGCGGCCGGGCTGGTGGGAGAGCATGATCGGCGAAGGCCGGCCGCTGGACACCAGCCGGTTCTTCGTCGTCTGCATCAATTCGCTCGGGAGTCCGTACGGGTCATCGGGCCCGGCCTGCCTGGACCCGGCCACGGGCCAGCCCTACGGAATCTCGTTTCCCGAGATCGCCGTCGAGGACATTGCCGCCGCAGGCCGCGAGGCGCTGCGCACGCTCGGCATCGAGCGTCTTGCCGCGGTGGTCGGGCCGTCGCTGGGTGGCATGGTCGTGCTCGCGTACTGCGCGCAGTTTCCGGGTGAGGTTGAGAATCTCGTGAGCATTTCGGGCGCGGCGCACGCCACGCCGTTCGCGATCGCGTTGCGCTCGCTGCAGCGGGAGATGGTGCGCGGCGACCCGTCCTGGCGCGGCGGAAACTACCAGGCAGGCAGGAGCCCGCGTCTCGGCATGCGCCTCGCACGCAAGCTCGGCACGATCACCTACCGTTCGCCGAAGGAATGGGACCAGCGGTTCGGACGCAGGAGAGTGCCGGAAACTGCCGGGTTGTCTGGGGATTTCCGGCCGCGGTTCGAGGTCGAGTCCTACCTCGAGCACCAGGCGCTGCGGTTTGCCGATGCCTTCGACGCCAATGCCTACCTCTACCTGTCGCGCGCAATGGACCAGTTCGACCTCGCCGATCACGGTGGCGGGTCGCTTGCGGCCGCATTCGGGCGGTTCGGCGTCCGCCGCTCGCTGGTTCTCGGCGTCGAGACCGACATGCTGTTCCCGATCGACCAGCAGCGTGAAATTGCGGAACAACTGCGTGCTGCCGGAGGGCAGGTCGAATTCCACGCCTTTCCTTCGCTGCAGGGGCACGACGCGTTCCTGACCGACCTGGCGAGATTCGAGCCTGCGATCGGCGGGTTCGTGAAGGGCATCGACGGTCGCGGCGCAACAGGCTGAGTAGGGTAGGCGCCGGCGGACAGCTACTTCGTGCCTGGTGGGTTTCCTGCCGTAAGCAGCAGCGCCGGATCCACCATCGCCCGGTTGATCGCCACTCCGAAGTGCAGGTGCGGCCCGGTCACGCGGCCCGTCGCCCCGACCAGGCCGAGGACCCCGTCGGCCGTGATCTCCTGGCCCGGTTTCACGTCGATGCGGCTAAGGTGGCAATACATGGTCACCACTCCTTCGCCGTGATCGAGAAACACCGTGTTGCCGTTGAAGAAGAAGTCGCCCGTGTCCAGCACGCGACCAGGCGCCGGGGCGCGGATCGGCGTTCCGGCCGGCGCAGCGATGTCCATGCCGCTGTGCGGATTGCGCGCCTCGCCGTTGAAGAAACGGCGCAGGCCGAAGCTGCTCGAGCGCTCGCCGGCGACCGGTGGGCGCATGCGAAATTCGGGAACACGACCCGCCGTGTAGGTACCGAGCGCCGCGTCGATGCGTACGCGCTCCCGGTCGATGCGCGTCATGTCCTGTTCGTCGGGATTCACGTGGTGCTTGTTCTTCACCTGCAGCCGTTGCTCGTCGTACTTCCGGTCCGCGACGGTGAACTCCAGCGGTCGTCCGGGGGCGGCGCCCGAGGTGGCCTGCGCAGGGCTTGCGCCGACCGAGGTAACCTGCGCGGGACTGGTTCCGCCCGCGGGCACCAACTGGGCCGACTGCAGCCCCGGCTGCGTGTCGAGCGGGATGCCGATCACGGCGACCCAGTCAGGGCCTGCCTGCAACACCGGCGCTCGGTGATCATTGAAAAACACTTCTCCAGGAACCGTGTCGGCGGTCCCGAGGCTGACGATGGCAATGCCGCCCGGAACCCGCCGTTCCTCCGGCAGGTCCGCCGCGATCGCTGCCCCGGCCATAGCCAGTGCGGCACAAAGCGCGATTGTCCGGGCCGCACGGCTGAATCTGCTACGCAGCGCGTTGCGCGTGGGCGACCTCATTCGATTGCTGCCGGCTTGTCGTCGGCCGTTGCGGTGAGCGCCGTCACCGTTGCCGTGAATCTGCCGCGTGCGAGCCGCGTGTCTACCGTGTCGCCGCGCGCCAGCGTCGCCGGATCCATCAGCACGTGGCCTTCCGCGTCGGCGACGATCGCGTAGCCACGCTCAAGGGTTGCCAGCGGGCTCACCGCATTCAGCGTTCGCATCGCGACCTCGAACCGGCTGCGTTCGCCGGCCAGGCGTGAACGGGCGACGGAGGCAAGCGCGCGAGAGCACGACGCGAGGCGGATGCGACCGGCCTCGAGTCGCAACACCGGCGAGGCGCGTGCGAGCAGCGTGGAGGCGGTGGTCGCTCGCGTGCGGGCGTCCTCCAGCTTCGCGCGGAACGCGCGGCGCAGTCGCACGTCGAGTTCGTCCAGGCGCTGGGCATGCTGGCGCAGGCGCACGCCCGGGTGAGACCGGGCCAGCCGCTGCTCGTGCACCTGCAGCCGCGAGCCCAGGTCTGCCAGGCGCCGGCGTGCCGACTGCGACACGCGCCGTTCGGCTGTCTCGAATGCGCGCAGCCATTCCTCGCGGTCCGGCACCACGCGCTCTGCAGCGCCGCTCGGTGTCGGCGCGCGCAGGTCGGCCACCAGGTCGGCAATCGTGAAATCGGTCTCGTGGCCTACGCCGCTGACGATCGGAATCGGGCAGGCGAACATCGCACGCGCGACTGCCTCGTCGTTGAATGCCCAGAGGTCCTCGAGCGAGCCGCCGCCTCGCGCGACGATCAGCACGTCGCAGTCGCCTCTCGTGGCCGCGAGCCGGATTGCCTGCTCGATCTCGCGCGGGGCCGACTCTCCCTGGACCGGCACCGGGTAGACCAGCACCGCGGCCGCCGGAAAGCGCCTGGCGAGCACATGCAGGATGTCGCGTAGCGCAGCGCCGGTGGGCGAGGTGATCACCCCGATCCGGCCGGGCAATCGGGGCAGCGCCTGCTTGTGACGTTCGTCGAACAGGCCTTCGGCGGCGAGTTTCTGCTTCAGTTCCTCGAATCGGCGCCGTAGCGCGCCTTCTCCCGCCTCCTCGAGGTGCTCGACCACGACCTGGAACTCGCCCCTGGCCTCGTAGACGCTGACCCGGCCGCGGGCCAGCACCATTGCCCCGTCGCGGACCGGGAAGCGCACCAGCATGTTGCGCTGCCTGAACATGGCACAGCGGACCTGTGCCGCCTCGTCCTTAAGCGAGAAATACCAGTGCCCGGAGGACGGGCGCGACAGGTTGGATATCTCGCCCTCGAGCCACACCGAACCAAAGCCCCGCTCGAGCAGCATCCGCGCCTCCCGGTTGAGGCGGCTGATGGTGAAAATCTCCCGCGGGGGCGGGGAGTTGGCGCTCTCGTCGAGCCGGGGGTCGTGCATGGTGGCCATGATCTTAGCGGGAGGGGCGCGGCGCACAAGGGACCCTGGTGGATTTCCACGCGGACCCCGCGCCCGGTACAATTGCCCGCTTCCTTTTGCCACGCCCGGGACATGCCATGCTGCGCATCCTAGAGGAAGCCCTCACTTTCGATGACGTCCTGCTCGTTCCGGCCTTTTCCGAGGTCTTGCCGCACGAGGTCAGCCTCGGCACGCAGCTCACCCGGGGCATCCGCCTGAACCTGCCGCTGGTGTCCGCCGCAATGGACACCGTCACCGAGCAGCGGCTCGCGATCGCCATCGCCCAGGAAGGCGGCATCGGCATCGTGCACAAGAACATGAGCGCCGAAGCCCAGGCCCGCCACGTGGCCCGGGTGAAGCGATTCGAGAGCGGCATCATCCGCGACCCCATCACCGTGCGTCCGGACATGACCATCCGCGAGGTCATCGAGCTCACGCGCGCCAAGAACATCTCCGGCGTGCCGGTGGTGCTGGAAGGCAAGGCGGTCGGCATCGTCACGCACCGCGACCTGCGCTTCGAGACCAAGCTCGACGCGCCGGTGTCATCGGTGATGACGCCGCGCGAGCGGCTGGTCACGGTCCGCGAAAACTCTCCGAAGGAAACGGTGCTCGCGCTGCTGCACAAGCACCGCATCGAGAAGGTGCTGGTGATCGACGAGGCGTTCGGCCTCAAGGGCATGATCACCGTCAAGGATTTCCAGAAGGCCACCGAGTTCCCGCGCGCCTGCAAGGACGAGCGCGGGGCGCTCAGGGTCGGCGCCGCGGTGGGCACCGGCCCCGACACGCTGGATCGCGTGGCGGCACTGCGCGAGGCGGGCGTGGACGTGATCGTCGTGGATACTGCGCACGGCCACTCGCGCGGCGTGGTCGAGATGGTGGCGAAGATCAAGGCGAAGTGGCCGGCGCAGCAGGTCATCGGCGGCAACATCGTCACACGCGAGGCGGCGCTGGCGCTGGTGGATGCGGGTGCCGACGCCGTCAAGGTCGGCATCGGCCCGGGCTCGATCTGCACGACACGGGTCGTCGCGGGCGTCGGCGTTCCGCAGATTACCGCGGTGGGCAACGTCGCGGCGGCGCTGGCCGAACGCGGCGTGCCGCTGATCGCCGACGGTGGCATTCGATTTTCGGGCGACGTGGCCAAGGCGATCGCGGCAGGCGCCTACAGCGTGATGATCGGCGGCCTGTTTGCGGGCACCGAGGAGTCGCCGGGCGAGGTCGAGCTCTACCAGGGCGCGTCCTACAAATCCTATCGCGGCATGGGCTCGCTCGGCGCGATGTCCCAGGCACACGGCTCGCGGGACCGCTACTTCCAGGACACGACCTCCGAGCTCGAGAAGCTGGTGCCCGAAGGCGTCGAGGGCCGCGTGCCCTACAAGGGCAGCATCGTGGCCATCCTGCACCAGCTCACCGGCGGGCTGCGCGCAGCGATGGGTTACACCGGGAGCGGCAGCATCGACCAGATGCGCACGCAGCCGCAGTTCGTGCGCATCACCGGCGCGGGCATGCGCGAGAGCCACGTGCATGACGTGACCATCACCAAGGAAGCGCCGAATTACCGTGTCCGCTGAGCAACCGACCGTGCGCCCGCCCGATATCCACGCGCACCGGGTCCTGATCCTCGACTTCGGCGCGCAGTACACGCAGTTGATCGCGCGCCGCGTGCGCGAGTCGGGCGTCTACTGCGAAATCCACCCCTGGGACTTGAGCGATGCAGAGGTGCGCGCATTCGCCCCGCGCGGCGTGATCCTCTCCGGTGGGCCCGAGTCCGTCACCGACGAAGTACCTCCGCGGGCGCCGGCCAGCGTGTTCGACGCCGGGGTACCGGTGCTCGGCATCTGCT
Organism: uncultured Gammaproteobacteria bacterium; assembly: GCA_963732375.1. GTDB lineage: Bacteria > Pseudomonadota > Gammaproteobacteria > Steroidobacterales > Steroidobacteraceae > RPQJ01. Next base: position 63,366 of record CAVSZE010000003.1, on the reverse strand, counting down.
ACGGCATGCAGACCATGGCGCAGCAGCTCGGCGGGCGCGTAACGCCGGCCGATCACCGGGAATTCGGCTATGCGCAGGTCACGGTGACGCAGCCGTGTCGTCTGTTCGAGGGCTTGCGCGACCACTCCGACGCCGAGGGGCGGCCCGTGCTCGACGTGTGGATGAGCCACGGCGACCGCGTCGATGCGCTGCCGCCCGGGTTCGTCGCCGTGGCCGGCACGCAGAGCGCGCCGCTTGCGGCGATGGCGGACGAGTCGCGGCGCTTCTACGCGGTGCAGTTCCACCCCGAGGTCACGCACACGCTGCAGGGCGAGCGGTTGATCGAGCGCTTCGTGCGCGAGATCTGCGGCTGCGAGGCGCGCTGGGAGCCGGGCAACATCGCGGCGGATGCGATCGCACGCGTGCGTGAGCAGGTCGGCAGCGACCGCGTGCTGCTCGGGCTTTCGGGTGGCGTCGATTCGTCAGTGGTAGCGGCGTTGCTGCACCGCGCGATCGGTGAGCAGCTGGTGTGCGTGTTCGTGGACCATGGGCTGCTGCGCGAGGGCGAGGGCGACCAGGTGATGCGAACGCTCGGCGAGAACATGGGCGTGCGCGTGATCCGCGTGAACGCGGCCGATCGTTTCCTCGTCGCGCTGAAAGGCGAGGCGGACCCCGAGCGCAAGCGCAAGATCATCGGGCGCCTGTTCGTCGAGGTGTTCGAGGAGCAGTCGCACAAGCTCGAAGGCGTGCGCTGGCTCGCGCAGGGCACGATCTACCCGGACGTGATCGAGTCGGCCGGCGCGAAGACCGGCAAGGCGCACGTGATCAAGTCGCACCACAATGTCGGCGGCCTGCCCGAGCACATGAAGCTGGGGCTGGTTGAGCCGCTGCGCGAACTCTTCAAGGACGAAGTGCGCCGCCTGGGCCTCGAACTCGGCCTGCCGCGCGACATGGTGTTCCGCCACCCGTTCCCGGGGCCTGGCCTCGGCGTCCGGATCCTGGGCGAGGTGTCGCAGGAATACGCCGACCTGCTGCGCAAGGCGGACAGGATATTCATCGACGAACTGCGCGCGCACGGGCTGTACGACAAGACCAGCCAGGCGTTTGCCGTGTTCCTGCCAGTGCGTTCGGTCGCGGTGATGGGCGACGGTCGCCGCTACGATTACGTGATCGCGCTGCGCGCGGTCGAAACCGTAGACTTCATGACGGCGCGCTGGGCTAGGCTGCCTTACGAATTCCTCGACATCTGTGCGCGACGCATCATCAACGAGGTCAAGGGCATCTCGCGCGTCACCTACGACATCTCTGGAAAGCCGCCCGCCACCATCGAGTGGGAGTGAGGGGGACTCGCCTTTAGTCGCCACCACCCCGGTCCGAACCCTCCGCTCCGCGGCTCCAGGGTCCGAACCGAGGCGACGTCCCGCGGGCCGCCTACTGCCGCGCCATGGCGACGCGCAGGCGTTCCTCGGGGGAGATGAAGTGGTCGTTGTCGTCAACACCCACGTCGAGCTGGACCCAGTGGATCTTGCCGGTGAACTTGCTCGCGTGAACGCTGTAGTCCGGAGTGACCGGCGTGCCCGAGTCGTGGCCGATATCGGTCGTCTCGTCCATGGAGAACACCATGGGTTGGGTCATGTCCACGCGGCCAGATCCGACCGGGCGGCCATCGTAGTAGAGCGTGACGTTCCCGCCCTTGCCCAGGCCTTCGCCGTCGTAGGCGAACTCGGCCCGTACCTGGTGCTTCCCCTGGGGAACCGGCTCAGTCGCCACGGTCGCGAACTCGTGGATCCCCAGCACGTTGTAGACGAACTTGGCGCAGCCGTCCTTGGTGTACAGGCTCCAGCCGCCGAAGCGGCCGCCCTGCGCGATGATCACGCCGTTCGCCTGCTTGCCCGCGCCCACGACGACCTCGGCGGTGACGCTGAAGGAGTGGTTCTTGACGTTGACGACGCTGTTCTCCTGCAACCGTCCCATGCCGGGAAAAAACAGCTGCGAGTTCCCCTTGATGAGGGTCGGTCGGCCGGCCATCTCGGGGACGAACCGCTCCGTGCCCCGGTCGTCGAGCGGAAGCACGTTGTACTTGGTCGCTTCGATCAGGAACAGCCGCTGCAGCTTGTGCAGCATGTCCGGGTTCTCTTTCGCGAGGTTGCGCGCCTGAGTCCAGTCCTTGCTTCCGTCGTACAGCTCCCAGACGTCGTCGTCGAAGGCCACCGTCTTCTGGCCCATCAGGATCCAGGGTGTGCGGTGCTTGGTGACGGCGCTCCAGCCTTTGTAGTAGATGCCGCGGTTGCCGCCCATCTCGAAGTACTGCAGGTCGTGGCGCTCCGGCGCCTTCGCATCACCGAAGCTGTAGAGCATGCTGGTGCCCTCCATCGGCGACTGCAGCACGCCGTTGACGAGGGTCGGCTCCGGCAGGCCGGCGGCCTCCAGGACTGTCGGAGCCACGTCGATCACGTGGCTGAACTGGTGACGCAGCCCACCGCGTTCCTTGATGCCCGCGGGCCAGTGCACGATCGTGCCGTTGCGCGTCCCGCCCCAGTGCGACGCCACCTGCTTGGTCCACTGGTAGGGTGCGTTCGTCGCCCAGGCCCAGCCCACCGCGTAGTGGTTGAACGCCGACGGCGAGCCGAACTCGTCGATCTTGGACAGCATGAACTCCGGCGTCTCCAGGGCGGCCATGCCGTTGAAGTTGGACATTTCGTTGAACGCGCCGTTGTGGGTGCCCTCCGCGGAGGCGCCGTTGTCGCCGAAGATGTAGTAGATGAGCGTGTTCTCCAGCACGCCGAGGTCCCCGAGGGCGTCAATCAGGCGGCCAACGTGATGGTCGGTGTGCTCCAGGAACCCGGCGTAGACCTCCATCTGGCGCTCGAGCACCGGCTTGAGTTCAGCGGGCATGTCGTCCCACGCAGGAATTTCCTCATGTCGCTTCGTGAGTTCGGCGTCCGGTGCGATGACGCCCAGCTTCTTCTGCCGGGCGAACGTCTCCTCGCGGAGCTTGTCCCAGCCCTGGGCGAAGCGGCCCTTGTACTTGTCGGCCCACTCCTTCGGCACGTGGTGCGGGGCGTGGACGGCGCCCGGCGCGAAGTAGACGAAGAACGGCTTCTCCGGCATCAGGGCTTTCTGCTGGTGCACCCAGCCGATGGCGCGGTCGGTCATGTCCTCGGTCAGGTGGTAGCCGTCTTCGGCGGTGGCCGGCGGCTCGATCGGGGTCAGGCCCTCGTAGAGTGCCGGGTCGTACTGGCTGACCTCGCCGCCGATGAAGCCGTAGAAGTACTCGAACCCGCCGCCGCCGGCCGGCCAGGCGTCGAACGGCCCCATGGGCGATGTCTGCCAGGCCGGGACCTCGTGGCACTTGCCGAACTGCGCGGTGGCGTACCCGTTCAGCTTCAGGGTGAGCGGCAGCGGCGCCTTGGTGTTCGGTCGCAGCGAGTTGTAGCCCGGCGCCGCCGTGGCGATCTCGGTGATGGCGCCCATCCCGACGGAGTGGTGATTGCGGCCGGTCAGCATCGCCTGCCGCGTTGGCGAGCACAGTGCGCACGTGTGGAAGCGGGTGAACTTCAACCCGTTGGCCGCCAGCTTTTCGGCGACCGGCGTCTGGCACGGTCCACCGAACGCGCTGGACGAACCAAAGCCCACGTCGTCAAGCAGGATGACCAGGACGTTCGGCGCCCCGGCCGGCGGAAGCACTGGCTCGATCGGCGGGAATCGAGACTCCGGGTCCTTGGCGTCGTACGCCGTGAGCCCTGGCTTGCGGACGTCGGGGATGGGAAGGATCGAACGAACGTGCTTGTCGGGTTGTGTCATCGTGAACTCCTGATCACATAAGCGTGCCCGGCGAAGGCGCGCACGCAGACTTTAATTCCCGCTGATTCGCGTCGCAAATCGTGGTTCCACGCAGCGTCGGACGCGCTCAACGATCAAATGATACTCTGCCCGCGCCATTGCGAAATGCAGCGGCGGAGATCCACCCATGCGCACCCTCGCCCCGATCGTCGAGTGGCTGCCCGCGTACCGGCGCGCGTGGCTCTCTAGCGACCTCGTGGCGGGCACGGCCGCCTGGGCGGTCCTCGTTCCGCTGGGGCTCGCCTACTCCGGAATCCTTGGCGTCGATCCGGTGATCGGCCTGTACACGCTCCCGCTGTCGCTCGTCGCCTACGCTGTCTTCGGCGGCTCCCGGCTCTTTGTCGTGGGTCCCGACGCCGCCGTGGTCGTGCTCGCGTCCGCGACCTTGACCGCCGTCGCGGCAGGGGGAGACCGCCTCTCCCTGATCCTCCCCCTGACGCTCCTCGTCGGCGTGCTGTACCTGGCGTTCTTCCTGTTGAAGTTCGGCTGGATCGCGGATGTCATCCCCGATCCCGTCCTGAAGGGATTCGTCGAGGGCGCCATCTGGCTCACCATTCTCAAGCAGATCCCGGCGCTGCTGGGGCTCCAGGTCGCTTTGCCGTCCCGCGATCTGCTGGCCAAGCTCGCCGCGATCTGGCGGGCGCTCCCCGATGCCCACGTGACGACGGCGCTCGTCGCCCTGTCGAGCGTGGCGGCGCTGTTGCTGCTCCGGCGGTTCGCTCGCCGGCTTCCCGGACCGCTCGTCGTGCTGGCGGCGTCGATCGTGCTCGTCCGGCTCCTCGGCCTCGACCGGGCCGGGTTCGCCGTCGTGGGCGCGGCCGGCGCGGGATCGCTGGCCCTGTCTCTGCCCACGGGCCTCGACTTCGCCCGGATTATTGATCTCGTCCCGGGCGCACTGGCGATCGTGGTCCTCGGGTACACCAAGAGCCTGGGGGCCCTCAAGCGGGCGCACGACGCGGCGCCCACCGGCGGGGCGATGGACCCCGATCGGGAACTGCTGGCCCTGGGAGCCGCCAACGTCGCTGCCGGCCTGAGCGGAGGCTACGCGGTCGCCGGGTCGCTCACGGCCACCGCGGTGCGCATCAAGGCGGGGGGGCACACGCAGGTCGCGAGTCTCTTCGCAGCCCTGCTCGGCGTCCTGACGGTCCTCTTCCTGCTGCCCGCCCTGGCGCAGCTCCCGTACGCCACCCTGGCCGCGATCGTGGTCGTGGCCATGGCCGGGCTGTCCGACCTCGGCTACCTGCGCCGGCTGTGGACGGTGCGCCGTTACGAGTTCGTGGTGTGTGTCGCCGCCTTCGCCGGCGTGCTCGCGTTCGACATCATGCCCGGCGTGTTGATCGGCCTCGTCCTCGCCCTCTTCAAGCTCGCCCACAGCATTCACGACCCGGTCGTCGCACCGGTCGGCCGCACCCCGTCGGGCGCGTTCGTCGACCTGGACCAGAAGGGGAGCGCGGTCGAGATCCCGGGAATGCTGATCGTGCGGCACTACGCGCCGCTCGTGTTCCTCAACGCGAGGGTGCTCACGAGCCGGATGAAGATGCTGGCCCTGGCGCGCGAGGGCCTGCGGGTCGTGGTGATCGATGCGACCGCGTCGTCCGGGATCGACAGCACGGCTGCCGCTGCGTTTCGGGTCGCGCGGGACGAACTCGCCGCCGCGGGGATCGCCCTGTGGATCGTGAACGTCCGAGCGGAAGGCTGGAGGCTGGTGGTGGCCGCCCTGGAGGCGGCGGGCGCACCGGTCCCGCCGACGTTCGAGTCGCTCGCCGAGGCGGTGGCACGGTTCGAGAGATCCGGCGTCGCGGAGGCGTGAACCGCGAGCTGGCGGAGACCAAGGCCGAGCGCGACGTTCTAAAAAAACGATCGGCTACTCGGCGAAGGAGCCGACGCGAGATTCGCGGTGATTGCCCGGCACCGAGGGATCTGGCCGCTGGCCTGGTTGTGCGAGACGTTGCAGGTGACGCGGGGCGGGTTTTACGCATGGCTGAAGCGCCCCGAGAGCGCCCACTCGCAGCGCGATGCACAGCTGATGGCGGCGATTCGAACCAGCTTCGCCGAGAGCGATCGCACCTACGGCGCGCTGGGTGCGGCGAAATCTACGCGATGGAACGCACCGTCGGCCAAGCCCGCAGTCAGCGGCCAACACTGTCCGCTGATGAAGCGCTCTGCCAGAATGGTTGGGGGCGATCTGGCTCCGCCAGATCGTTCGCCGAGAGTTGCGCGAGTCGATGGATCTCGAAAGGTCACTTTCGGCCGAATGGCCCGCACACCCGCGCCAATGCTGGTGCCTGACAGGTTGACGGTAAAAATGACGGTAAGAATCCGCGAGGCAGTGGCTAGTAGCCCACAATTCAGCGGCTTAGACGGCTCGTTGATGATCGAGTGGGGGAATGACTGAGCAGGGGCCCGATCGCGTCCTCGCAGTCGTCGCGGATTCGGCCGACGTCGCGTTCATGGCCCGTGCGCTTGAACTCGCGCGCGAGGCGGCCGCCGCTGGCGAGGTTCCGGTGGGTGCGGTTATCGTCAAGGACGGCGAGATCATCGCCGAGGGGTGGAACCGTCCGATCGGCACCTGCGACCCGACGGCGCACGCCGAGATCATCGCGCTGCGCGCGGCCGGGATCGCGCTTGGCACCTACCGGCTGACCGATACGACGCTCTACGTGACGCTTGAGCCCTGCGCGATGTGCGCCGGTGCGATGGTGCACGCCAGGGTGCGTCGGCTGGTCTTCGGCGCGACCGACCCGCGCGCAGGCGCCGCGGGCAGCGTGTTCAACGTGGTGCAGAATCCCGCGCTCAATCACCGCATCGAATCGGGCGGCGGCGTGCTCGCGGAGGAGTGTGGCACGCTGCTCAAGGACTTTTTCGCCGCACGCAGGTGAGCTTGCAGCGAACCAGGTTCAGCGTTTCGGTGGTGCCTTCGGCGGCGGACCGGCCGTTCCGGGTCGCGACGCAGTCTCCGGGGTCTCGACGCCCGTCGGTGTCGGGCTGCCGGTGCCCATGACTTCGAGGATGTCGAGGTAGGCCTGCACGTTCTCCACGTAGCGTACCGGTTCCCAGCCGCGCGCGTAGCCGTGGCGGGTGCGCGTGTACCACTTCTCCTGGCTGAGCAAAGGCAGCGTTTCGCGGACATCTTCCCATTTGTCGGGATCGCGCCCCGTCTGCTGCGCGAGGATCCGTGCGTCCTCGACGTGGCCGTAGCCCACGTTGTACGAGGCGACCGCGAACCATGTCCTGTCGGGCTCGGGAATGCGGGACGGCACCGTTTCCATCATCTGCGCGAGGTACTTGGCGCCGCCGATGATGCTGGCCTTCGGATCGTGGCGGTCGCGGAACCGCATCATCTCGGCGGTGTCCGCGGTCAGCTGCATGAGTCCGCGAGCACCCGAAAATGACACGGCCGACGGGTCCCACTTCGATTCCTGGTAGCCCATCGCGGCGAGCAGCCGCCAGTCGACGCGGTACTGCAGCGCTGCATTCTTGAACCACAGCAGGTACAGCGGCAGCCGGCTTTCGATGTGCTCCATGAAATTGCGCGACTGCAGGTAGTCGAAGCTGTCGCGATTTCCGTAGTAGCGATCCAGCAGCACTCCGATGGAGCCGTCCGCCCGCGACAGCATGAAAAATGCATTGACGCGGTCGAGCAGGCTCTGGTCATTGCTCGCCGTGCTCACGACCCAGGCGACCGCGCGTTCCGGCGACAGGTCCAGCGCGATCGCGAGGTTCGGGTGCATCGGCCGATTCAGCGCAAACTCGGTGGAACTCGCGAGCGTGAACTGGGCCGTGCCTCGCGAGACCTCGTTCAGGATCTGCTCGGTGTCGGTGTCGGCCCGCTCGATCCAGGGCAGGTCCGGCTCCGTGAGCCTCAGTTCCTCGAGCGTGCGCAGGTGGGCGCTGCCCGCGGCTACCTCGATCCGGCCCCGCCCGGCGGCCCTCATCGACGACGGGCGAGGCACCCCGCGCCGTTGCACCAGGTGCTCGCGTACCAGCGAGTACCCGGGACCGAAACTCACTCCCTCCGGCAACGAGATGCCGGTGGTGATGCCGGCCGCGGCAATGTGGGCGCGTCCCGCCCTCACTTCGTTCATGGCAGCCTCGCGGGTCCGTACGGTGTACAGGCGCAATGAGACGCCCAGGCTTTCCGCGAAGCGGCTGGCCAGTTCGTATGCCAGTCCTTCCGGCCCGTGGCTACCCAGGTAGTAGGCATCGGGGCTGTTGCGGGTCGCGACCCGGAGTTCCCCGGCCTCCAGGACCTGCGTGAGCAGCGGCGGCGGCTGCGAGCAGGTGCCCAGGGCGAGCGTCGCGACCAGTGCAAGCAAGGCTTTCATTGTTTGTATAGAATACGCGGCCCTCGGAGAGGTACCGAAGCGGTCATAACGGCGCCGACTCGAAATCGGATGGGGGCATAATCGCCCCACGTGGGTTCGAATCCCACCCTCTCCGCCAGACTTTCCCTGGCCGCGCCGCAGCCGGCGACCGGTTCACCGGCACCGGTTCCCGGCGGCTGTCAGCGGCTTCAGTTCTCGTTGCGTGGACCGCGTCGCGAGGACATCTCCGCGCGGGCCGACTCATATGCGCGCGTGAACGCTTCCATGAACGGATGCGGCAGGCCCTCGGCGCCGTTCTGCGTCACGACGCGGAAGAGTTCGCCGTAGTGCTCCCAGTACTTGGGGCGCGGGTCCTGTCCCGGTGCAATCGTGCGCGAGCGCCCGTCCTCGAACTGGTCGGCGACGTTGGTCGGCGCGAGTTGCGCGAGCAGCGCGGAGAGCCCCTCGCGAACCGCGGAATTTACCGCGGCTTCGTGCTCCTTGGCATCCAGCAGCACGTCACGCAGCGCATCGACGGGCCCGCCGACCGGGCGGCCATGCGATTCCAGCAGGCGTGTGAGGGCCTGCTCGACGCTGGTCGAGTTTCGGAGCGGGTTGCTCATGGCAGCCGGCGCTGGCACCGCCTGGATGGTCGGGTTGGCCGCGGCCCGCGCCTGCTGCAGGTCCGTGACACCGACGACTGCCTCGCGCAGCAACTGGCCCGCGACCAGTGGCAGCATCGACTGGGCCTCGGGCGAAAGCGCCGCCGGATCGATGCCTGCGCCGCGGCAGAAGGCCTGCACCGCCGTGCCCAGGTCGGTCCACGAACTCGCCTGATGGTGGAACGGCAATGTCTGCTGGCGCGCCTCGATCCGGCTCTGCCGTCGCGCGAGCGCGTCGGCGAGTTCCTGCCGCGTGACGGCCCGGGTCTTCATTGCCCAGTCCGCGGGTTTCGCCGAGGCCTGGTCGGGCTCAGCAGCCGCGTTCGGCGGCGCGGACTGCGGTTCGTGCTGCGGCTCATCACTGCGTTCGGCCGGTTGCTCGTGCCCCGCCGCCGCCGCAGTTTCCCGGAAATTCTTCGGCAGCTTGAGGCCGAATGCGTTGCGGATCGAGATCGAGCTCGAGTCGCCGGTGCCGTGCGGCGCGAACAGGCTCTCGACGTCAAAGCCGGCGTTGATGCCGGAATCGAGGTGCTGTTCGGCGGAGTGCAGTTCCGATGCCGCCGGCAGGAAATCGATCCGGTCGTCGACACTGACCAGAATTTCGTAGTCGCCCAAGCGCAGGCGGTCTCCGTCCTGCAGGGCCACGGGTCCGGTCTCCGACACCGTTTCTTCCGAATCGTTTACGAACACGCCATTGGTGCTGTGGTCGCTGATCCAGTACTCCCCGCTGCGGCACGCAATGTCGCAGTGGTGGCCTGAGACCAGCCGCTTCTGGTCCGGCAATACCCAGTCGTTGTCGGGGGCCCGGCCGATGGAACCGCCGTTCACGCCGAACACGCGCGATCGGTGTTCGCCGAGTTCACGGTACTGGTCGCTGATGACACGAAGCTTGATGGCCATGCTATAGGGGTCCTTGTAATATGTCTGGACCTGTATCCGCAAGTGCACCATGGCCTCCAGTAACATTTTCAAGGTCGTTTTTCACAACCAGGGCAAGGTTTACGAGATCTATGCCCGCAAGGTGGGGCACGGGTCACTGTTCGGCTTCGTCGAAGTCGAGGAGCTGATTTTCGGCGAGCGCTCGGCCGTGGTCGTGGACCCGTCCGAGGAGCGCATACAGTCTGAGTTTGCCGGGGTGAAACGCACCTACCTGCCATTGCATGCGGTGATTCGCATCGATGAGGTGCGCAAGAGCGGCGTGAGCAAGGTCGTCGCTGCGGAGGGTTCGAACGTCACGCAGTTCCCGTACCCCGTGTACACGCCCGGCGATCCGGGCACGCGCCGCTAGGGTGGATTTCCCGCGCTGGTCCGGGCCGGGGCGCTCCGGTATCATTGCGCGCCCCTGCCAGACCGGCTGCGGCACCTAAGGCATGCTCATACTCAGCGGCGCCCCCGCGGCTTCGGAATTCCGGGTCGCGAAACTCCTGTCTTCGATCCGGGAACGGACCGGCTCGATTGAACGCCTGGATTCCCGCTACGTTCACTTCGTGGACCTCGAGCACGACCTCGATGCCGGGCAGGCGTCGATCCTCGAATCGCTGCTCCGCTACGGGCCCGAGGCCCCGGGCGGCTCGCCAGCCGGTGCGATGCTGCTGGTCGTACCGCGATTCGGCACCGTTTCCCCCTGGTCGAGCAAGGCGACGGACATTGCGCACGTCTGCGGACTCGCATCGGTGCGCCGCATCGAGCGCGGAGTCGCGTATTACCTCGACGGGCCGGGCCGCCTGACGGAGGAGGAATGGCACCAGGCGGGCGACCTGCTGCATGACCGGATGACCGAGGCCGTGCTGCGCGAGCCCGCAGAGGCGGCCGGACTCTTCCAACACGCCTCGCCCAGGCCGCTTGAGACCGTGCCGCTCGCCGCGCAGGGTCGTGTGGCACTGGAATCGGCCAACGCGACACTGGGACTCGCGCTCTCAGACGATGAGATCGACTACCTGGTCGACGCCTTCCGCGCGCTGGGGCGCGACCCCGCGGATGTCGAACTGATGATGTTCGCGCAGGCCAACTCCGAGCACTGCCGTCACAAGATATTCAATGCCGACTGGATCGTGGATGGCGTGCGCGGCGAAAAGTCCTTGTTCGCGATGATCCGCAACACGCACGCGTGCAGCCCGCAGGGCGTGCTGTCGGCCTACCGGGACAACTCCGCTGTGATCGAAGGGTGGCCGGGGCGGCGCTGGTTCGCGCGGCCGGGCGGCGGACCCTACGCGGGTTCCGACGAGTCCATCGACATCCTGATGAAGGTCGAGACCCACAACCACCCGACGGCGATTTCGCCGTTCCCGGGCGCGGCCACCGGCTCGGGCGGCGAAATCCGCGACGAGGGAGCGACCGGCCGCGGTTCCAAGCCCAAGGCCGGGCTGGTCGGCTTCTCGGTCTCGAACCTGCGCATTCCAGGGGCCGTGCAGCCCTGGGAGCAGGACCTGGGCAAGCCCGACCGCATCGTGTCGGCCCTCACGATCATGCTCGAGGGCCCGATCGGCGCGGCGTCGTTCAACAACGAATTCGGGCGGCCGGGCATCTGCGGATACTTCCGCACATTCGAGCAGCGCGTCGAGTCCGAAGGGCGCTCGACGCTGCGCGGTTACCACAAGCCGATCATGATCGCGGGCGGGCTCGGCAACATCCGGCGACAGCACGTCGAGAAATCGCCTATCGCCGCGGGCGCGAAAATCATAGTGCTCGGCGGGCCCGCGATGCTGATCGGCCTGGGTGGCGGCGCAGCCTCGTCGGTCGGTGCCGGCGCGAGTTCGGCGGATCTCGACTTCGCCTCGGTGCAGCGTGGCAACCCGGAGATCCAGCGCCGCGCGCAGGAAGTCATCGACGCGTGCTGGGGCCTCGGCGAGGCGAACCCGATACTGCTCATCCATGACGTCGGCGCGGGCGGACTTTCGAACGCGGTGCCGGAGTCGGTCGCGCACGACGGCTGCGGTGGTCGCGTCGACCTGCGAAAGATACAGAGCGACGAACCCGGCATGTCGCCGCTCGAGATCTGGTGCAACGAGGCGCAGGAGCGCTACGTGCTGATCGTAGCCTCGGGACAGCTCGATGAATTTGCACGGTTCTGCGAGCGCGAGCGCTGCCCCTACGCGGTCATCGGCGAGGTGACCGGCGACGGGCTCCTGTCCGTCAGCGATCCGCTGTTCGGTAATGAGCCGGTATCGATGCCGCTCGACACGCTGCTCGGAAAGCCGCCGCGGATGACCTGCGACGTGCGCAGGCTGCCCGGCGCATCGGACGAGTTCGACGGTAGTGGCGTGGACCTGCGCGAGGCCGCATTCCGGCTGCTCCGCCTGCCGACCATAGCGGACAAGACATTCCTCATCACCATCGGCGATCGTTCGGTCGGCGGGATGATCAGCCGCGACCCGCTCGTTGGCCCCTGGCAGGTGCCGGTGAGCGACGTGGCCGTGACGTTGAGCGACTATTTCTCCTCGCGCGGCGAGGCGATGGCGATGGGCGAGCGCACGCCGCTGGCCCTGATCGATCCGGCCGCTGCGGCGCGCATGGCCGTGGCCGAGGCCGTGACCAACATCGCTGCGGCCGACATCGCGCGCATCGAGGACATCCGGCTTTCTGCAAACTGGATGGCGGCCTGCGGCGAACCAGGCGAGGACGCTGATCTCTACGACGCGGTGCGAGCGGTGGGCGAGGAACTGTGCCCGGCACTCGGCATCGCGATTCCGGTCGGCAAGGACTCGCTGTCGATGAAGACCGCCTGGCAGGAGGCCGACGGCGTCCGCAAGGTGGTCGCGCCGGTTTCGCTGGTGATCTCGGCATTCGCGCCGGCCCGCGATGCGCGCCGCACGCTGACGCCGCAGCTGCGGATGGATCGCGGCGAGACCCGCCTGTTGCTCGTGGACCTCGGCCGCGGCCGCAACCGGCTCGGCGGGTCCTGCCTGGCGCAGGTGTACGGTCGCGTCGGCTCACGCGCGCCGGACTGCGACGACCCATCGCTGCTGCGCGCTTTCTTTGCGGCGCTCGTGCAGCTGCGTGAGCTTGGGATCGTGCTCGCGTATCACGACCGCTCCGACGGCGGCCTGTTCGTCACGCTGTGCGAAATGGCCTTTGCAGGGCGCTGCGGCATCGAGGCTGAACTCGCCACGGACGCGAAGGGCGCGGTCGCGGCGCTTTTCTCGGAGGAGCTGGGCGCGGTGTTGCAGGTCGAAGCCACTGCGGCAGGGCGCGCGCTCGAGGTATTCCGCGAGGCGGGGCTCGGCGACTGCGTGCGATCGATCGGCCGGGTGAGCCGCGGCGAAATGTTCACCGTCCGCATCGACGGCAAGACGGCTTTCGAGGCAACACGCACGGAACTTCGCCGCGCCTGGTCCGAAACGAGTTTTCGGATGCAGGCCATGCGTGACAATCCCGCCTGTGCCGCCGAGGAATTCGAGCGCGCAACCGACCCGGCGGATCCGGGCCTGTCCGCGCGGCCCACGTTCGATCCGACCGAGGACGTTGCGGCGCCATTCATCGCGAAGGGCGCGCGGCCGCAGGTTGCGATCCTGCGCGAGCAGGGCGTCAACAGCCAGGTCGAGATGGCGGCCGTGTTCCACCGTGCGGGATTTGCCCCAGTGGACGTGCACATGACCGACCTGATCGCCGGGCGCGCACGACTCGACGAGTACGCGGGCCTGGTCGTCTGCGGCGGCTTTTCCTACGGCGACGTGCTGGGCGCCGGCGAGGGCTGGGCGAAGTCGATCCTGTTCAACCCGGCGCTGCGCGCACAGTTCGAGGCGTACTTCGCCCGACCCGACAGCTTCACGCTCGGCGTCTGCAACGGTTGCCAGATGATGGCGGCGCTGAAGTCGCTGGTGCCGGGCGCGGCGCACTGGCCGAGATTCGTGCGCAACCGGTCGGAGCAGTTCGAGGGCCGCGTCGGGTTGGTCGAGGTGTTGCCGTCGCCGTCGATCTTCCTCGGCGGCATGGCGGGGTCGGCGATGCCGATCGCGGTCGCACACGGCGAAGGCCGCGCGGAGTTCGCCGACGCGGCCGCCGTGGATGCCTGTGTCGCCAGCGGTCTCGTGAGCATGCGTTTCGTGGACAACCACGGCCGCCCGGCCGCCGCGTACCCGTCCAACCCCAACGGATCGCCGGGTGGTATCACCGGCCTCACGAGCGCAGATGGCCGCGCGACGATACTGATGCCGCATCCTGAGCGGGTGTTCCGAACGCTGCAGAACTCGTGGCACCCCGACGAATGGGGCGAGGACAGTGGCTGGATGCGGATGTTCCGCAACGCGCGCGCCTGGATTGGCTAAGCGCGTCCCCGAGCGGCGACGTCAAGGGACAGGGGATCGGCAGTCCGTGCGCGGGGCGTCGCGCGGCAGGGATGCCGCGCGCGAGCCCCCAGGGATGGGTTTACGGCGTCCCCGCGGGCGGACTGCCGATCCCCTGGCACGCCGACCCGCCCTGCGGACCGACAGCGTGGCCCGCAAGTCTGGGCGTTGCGGGTAATTCAGTCCGCGCCGGCAGCGCGGCCGATCGGCGTGATCTTGTCGAGCGTTTCCTCGGCGAAGAAGCGGCGCACCATCATCGCCTGCTGCAGCTTGCCCTTGCGCACATAGGCCTGGTAGAGCATGTCCTTCACGAGTTCGAGCAGCACGCTCGATTCGAAGCTGTCGATCTCCGGCAGCGAGGGAGCGGCGTCAGCGTCCGAGCCGAACAGCACTTTCTTCACGACGGCGTACGTGTCGCTGTCGATCTCGGCCATTTCGCGCGCCTCGTTGATCTGGTTGTAGATCCTGAGGCGGCCGTTCTCGCCGAGGTCGTTGAACACCTGCTGGGCGGTGCGCCTGCACATCGAGGCGAACGCGTTTAAATGGCCGGCCGAGTAGCAACCGAGCGCCTCGCGGAACAGCTTCTCGGTGTCATCGGGCAGGTACGTGAAACTGAATTTCTCGCGCGCTCGCTCGAGCTCGACGTAATGATTGGCAAGCTCCACGCGGTTCGCCGCGTACACTTTCACCGCGAACCGCAGGAAGATCGGGGCGTTGCAGGAGTCGCAGCGGTAGACAATGCCCACCTGGCTCGGGCGATGCGCAACCAGTTCGGAATACTGCGGGATCGACACCGCGGTGATGTGCGAATAAACCTGGCAGTGCGGACAGTTGAGCGCAAGGCTGCGCTCCTGGTCATGGTGAAGGCGGCCGTTGGAGTCGACGTGGACTGACATCTGGCTGCATCCGCAGGGGTACGTGCCCGAGTGTATCCGATGCCGGCGCGCCCGGCACGCACTCAACCACGTGGCGGCGCGAGCACCGGGATCTCCGTGCCCGACGGCTGGGCCACCAGGCCCTCGGGCGTGGCGACGATCGTAAACTCGGCGCCGTCCCCCATGGGTGTCCATGGAACCTCGGCGACGGCCGCGTCTGCGTAACGCGACCAGCCGGCGTTGCCGTGCGCTCGGGTCCAGACGTCCATGCCTGTGTCGCTCGACAGGGCATAGCTGCTGCGATCGGCGGCGGAGCCGGCGGAGCCGGACTCGAACCGCTCGAGGCGATAGCTGGGCTTCAAGCCGAGGTCCGCAGCCGACCCCTGCCAGTGCAGGGTTCGCGCCTCCATGCGCCAGTTCTCACCTGCCATTTCGAAAAGCTGCACCCGGCCCCAGGGCAGACGGACCAGGGTGGCCCGGTAACGGCCCGGTTCCACCTCGTCGAAGCGGATTTCGGCGATCGCCAGGCCGGGTCGCAGGGGTTGGTAGCTCGCCATGCCCTCGGCTGCCGTCCACAGGCAAGCCGCGACCGTGGCACAGGCGGCGGCAAGCGACACGTGTCCAAGTGACGCCAGGCGGCGCCGCGCCAGCCAGCGGCTCCAGGCGAGCAGGGCTGCGACCAGTGCGAAGCAGGCGAGGGTGACGGCTACGCCTCGCACCAGCGGCCTACCTGATCAACCGCGCGAGTTCGCCGTCGCGTACCAGCGTGGCCAGGGCCGCGATGTCCCGGTCGAGCCGGTGGTCATGTGCGCGGTGCGCAACCCGCTCGCGCACCATTGCGTGCACCTGCTGCAGTTCCGGTGTGGTGGAGAGCGGCCGCATGGCGTCGATCGCGTGTGATGCCGCGAGTAGTTCGATGCCGAGCACGGTCGCGGTGTTGGCACAGATCTCGAGCAGCTTGCGCCCGGCCCACGGCGCCATGCTCACGTGGTCTTCCTGCCCGGCGGAGGTGGGCAGGCTGTCCACCGAGGCGGGATGCGCGTAGGTCTTGTTCTCCGAGACCAGCGCCGCCGCCGTCACGTGCGCCATCATGAAACCGGACTCCAGGCCCGGCTCGGTCGCCAGGAACATGTTGAGGTTGGGGTTCACGCGGCGGTCGAGCAGGTCGATGCGCCGCTCCGAGATGCTGGCGAGTTCCGCGACCGCGATGGCGAGAAAGTCGCTCACGAAGCCGATAGGCTCGGCGTGGAAATTGCCGCCCGACAGGATGTCGTCACCGAAGATCAGCGGATTGTCCGACACGCCGTTTATGGCTGCGCCAAGCACCTCGCGCGCGTGGCCCAGCGTGTGCTCGACAGCGCCGAACACCTGCGGCATGCAGCGCACCGCATAGGGATCCTGCACGCGTTCGCAGTCCTCGTGGCTGCGACGGATCTCGCTGTCGGTCAGCAGGCTGCGCAGGCGCGCGGCGACTTTTACCTGACCGGGAAGACGGCTCGCCTGCTGTATGCGATCGTCGAACGGAGCGTGGCTGCCGGCCAGGCCTTCTACCGTCAGTGCGCCTGCCGCGATCGATGCGTCGAGCAGCCGTTCGCCCTGGAACAGGCCCTCGAGCGCGAGCGCCAGCGAGAGTTGCGTGCCGTTGAGCAGCGCAAGGCCCTCCTTTGCCTCGAGTTCCAGCGGCGCGAGCCCGGCGGCGGCGGGTACTGCAGCGCCCTCGAGCAGGGCGCCACCGTGTGTCGCCTCGCCCTCACCGGCGAGCGCAAGCGCGACGTGGGCGAGCGGTGCAAGGTCGCCCGACGCGCCGACCGAGCCTTGCGCCGGGACGACCGGCAGGACGTCCTCGTTCAGGAACGCGAGCAGCATCTCCGCGACGAGCGGCCGGGCGCCTGAATAGCCGGCCGCGAGGCTGTTGGCCTTCAGCAGCAGCATCCTGCGGACGAGTGCTTCCGGCAGCGGTCGCCCGGTTCCGCAGGCGTGGCTGCGGATCAGGTTCAATTGCAGCTTGCGCGTCTTCTGCGCGGGGATGACCTTGTTCGCAAACGCGCCGAAGCCGGTGTTGATGCCGTAGGTCACTTCGCCGCTCGCGATCGTGCGCTGCACGGCGCCACGCGACGCGTTCATGCGCCGGCGAGCGGCCGGCGCGAGCGTTACCCGCGGACGCCGCGACTCGAACGAGCGCAGCTGGGCAAGCGTGAGGCGCGTGCCGTCTAACTCGAGCGTTGGTCTGGTCCTGGCCATGCGTCTCCCCCGCGCGAGTGTAACTGCTTCAGGCGTGCAGGCTGCGGTAGCGCATACGGTGCGGCTGCTCGGCATCGTCACCGCGCCGGCGCTTCAGGTCCTCGACGTACTCGGTGTAGTTGCCCTCGAACCACACGACCTCGCTGTTGCCCTCGAAGGCGAGGATGTGGGTCGCGATACGGTCGAGGAACCAGCGATCGTGCGAAATTACCACGGCGCAGCCGGGGAACGAGAGCAGCGCCTCCTCGAGCGCGCGCAGCGTCTCGATGTCGAGGTCGTTGGTCGGCTCGTCGAGCAGGATGACGTTGCCGCCTTCCTTCAGCACTTTGGCGAGGTGCACCCGGTTGCGCTCGCCGCCGGACAGCTCGCCGATCCCCTGTTGCTGCTGCGACCCGCGGAAGTTGAAGCGGCCCACGTAGGCGCGCGAGGGCGTCTCGTAGTTGCCGACCTTGAGCGTGTCGAGGCCATTTGAAATCTCCTGCCAGACCGTCTTCTTGTCGTCGAGCGTCTGGCGCGACTGGTCCACATAGGCGAGCTGCACGCTTGGCCCCATGCGTATCTCGCCCGAGTCCGCCGTTTCCTGCCCGGTGATGATGCGGAACAGTGTGGTCTTGCCGGCACCGTTCGGGCCGATGATCCCAACGATGCCGCCCTGCGGCAGGTTGAAATTCATGTTCTCGAACAGGATCTTCTCGCCGTAGGCCTTGGAGAGGCCCTTGGCCTCGACCACCAGGTCACCGAGACGCGGGCCGGGCGGGATGTAGATCTCGTTGGTCTCGTTGCGCTCCTGGAACTCGCGCGACTGCAGTTCCTCGAATCGCTGCATGCGTGCCTTGCTCTTGGCCTGGCGGGCTTTCGGGTTCTGCCGGACCCACTCGAGCTCGCGCGCGAGCATCTTCTTGAGTGCTCCCTGC
Organism: uncultured Gammaproteobacteria bacterium; assembly: GCA_963732375.1. Classification (GTDB taxonomy): domain Bacteria; phylum Pseudomonadota; class Gammaproteobacteria; order Steroidobacterales; family Steroidobacteraceae; genus RPQJ01. The sequence continues at coordinate 45,266 of CAVSZE010000003.1, read as the reverse complement.
TGCTGCTCCTCGACCTGCAGTCGTTTCTCCTTCTGCTCCAGCCAGGAGGAATAGTTGCCCTGCCACGGGATGCCGAAGCCGCGGTCGAGTTCGAGGATCCAGCCCGCCACGTTGTCGAGGAAATAGCGGTCGTGGGTCACCGCGATCACGGTGCCGGGATACTGCTCGAGGTAGTGCTCGAGCCAGCGCACGGATTCCGCGTCGAGGTGGTTGGTGGGCTCGTCGAGCAGCAGCATGTCGGGCTTGGAGAGCAGCAGCTGGCAGAGCGCCACGCGCCGCCGCTCGCCGCCGGAAATCTTTGTCACGTCGGCGTCCCAGGGTGGCAGGCGCAGCGCGTCGGCGGCGACTTCGAGCTGGCGTTCCAGGTTGTGGCCGTCGGCAGCCTGGATGATGGCCTCGAGCCTGGCCTGCTCGGCCGCGAGCTTGTCGAAATCGGCATCCGGCTCGGCGTATGCGGCGTAGACGGCGTCGAGCCCGGCCAGCGCGTCCTTGACCTCCTTCACCGCGACCTCGACGTTGCCGCGCACGTCCTTGGTCGGGTCGAGCTTCGGCTCCTGCTCCAGGAAGCCGATCTTGATGCCAGGCTGCGGCCGGGCCTCGCCCTCGAACTCCTTGTCCAGGCCCGCCATGATGCGCAGCAGCGTGGACTTGCCCGAGCCGTTCAGGCCGAGCACGCCGATCTTGGCGCCCGGGAAGAAGCTGAGCGAGATGTCGCGGAGGATCATGCGCTTCGGGGGCACGATCTTCCCGACGCGATTCATCGTGTATATGAACTGGGCCATGGGTTCTTCGGTCGGCTGGGGCGTAAAAAGGGCCGCGATTATGCGGCCTTCGAGCGTGTCGCGTCACGGACGACCGGGCATCGGCATTAGCACGGGTGCCGGTGTTCCGGGCCCGCCCTGTCGGGGACGGCGTGAATCCATCCCTGGAGCCTCGCGCGCGGCGTCCCTGCCGCGCGACGCCCCTCCAGGGCGGGCCCGGAACACCGACGCCCTGCGCGGTGGGTGCCCATAGGCATGGACGTTCGACGCTGGCGCCACCCGCATATCAGTGGCGCTGGCGTTTGACGTTCGGGGCCACCAACCGGTCGGCGCTGCGAGGGCAGCGCTGGGGCGGCGAGGCCGGGGCGTCGCGCGGCAGGGACGCCGCGCGCGAGCCCCCATGGAAGGGTTTACGGCGTCCCCGGACTCTCCGCCCCAGCGCCGAAGGCGCAGCGCGGGTATAGCCGTCCCCGCACGCATGGACCCGGACGCCTGATGCGCCGCAAGAGCCGTCCCCCGCAACCGGCTACAATTGCGCGTTCACGACCGTGGAGTGCCAATGTTTCCCGCAAGCATGAAAATCGCCGGGTTCGACCCCGAACTCGCTGCCGCCCTCGACCTCGAGCGCGTGCGCCAGGAAGAACACATCGAGTTGATCGCCTCCGAGAACTACGCGAGCCCGCGCGTGCTCGAAGCCCAGGGCTCGGTGCTGACCAACAAGTACGCCGAGGGTTATCCCGGCAAGCGCTACTACGGTGGCTGCGAGTACGTAGACGTGGCCGAGCAACTCGCGATCGACCGCGCGAAAGAGCTGTTTGGCGCTGACTATGCGAACGTGCAGCCGCACTCCGGCTCGCAGGCAAACGTCGCGGCCTACCTGGCGCTGATCAACCCGGGCGACACCATCCTCGGCATGAGCCTCGACCACGGCGGCCACCTGACGCACGGCGCCAAGGTCAACTTCTCCGGCAGGATATTCAACGCCGTGCAGTACGGCCTCGACCCCGCGACCGGCGAGATCGACTACGCCGAGGTCGAGCGCCTGGCCCTGGAGCACAAGCCGAAGCTGGTCATCGCGGGGTTCTCGGCCTATTCACGCGTGGTCGACTGGGCCCGGTTCCGCGCGATCGCAGACGCGGTCGGCGCGTATTTCCTGGTCGACATGGCGCACGTCGCCGGCCTGGTGGCCGCGGGCGTGTACCCGAACCCCGTGCCGCACGCCGACGTCGTGACGACCACGACACACAAGACGCTGCGTGGTCCGCGCGGCGGCCTGATCCTCGCGCGCGCGAACGACGAGATCACGAAGAAACTCAACTCGATGATCTTCCCTGGCACGCAGGGCGGTCCGCTGATGCACGTGATCGCCGCCAAGGCTGTTGCGTTCCTCGAGGCGATGGAGCCCGGGTTCGTGGACTACCAGAAGCAGGTGGTGGCGAACGCGCGTGCGATGGTCAAGGGCCTCGTCGCCCGCGGCCACAGCATCGTGTCGGGCGGCACCGACAACCACCTTTTCCTGGTGGACCTGGTCAAGAAGGGTGTCACGGGCAAGGACGCGGACGCCGCGCTCGGCCGGGCCAACATCACGGTCAACAAGAACACCGTGCCGAACGACCCGCGCTCGCCATTCGTCACCAGCGGCCTGCGCATCGGTACGCCGGCGGTCACTACCCGCGGCTTCGGCGAGGCGGAGGTCACGCAATTGTCCAGCTGGATCGCCGACGTGCTGGACGACGTAGGCAACGAGGCGGTGATAGACCGTACGCGGCGGGCGGTGCTCGAGATCTGCCGGCGCTACCCGGTCTACGGATAGGCGGGGTCGGGCGGACCAGCCATGCACTGCCCGTTCTGCGGCCACGATGAGACCAAGGTCATCGACTCGCGCCTGTCGGCCGAGGGCCAGCAGGTGCGCCGGCGCCGCGAGTGCCTGAAGTGCGGCGAGCGATTTACGACCTTCGAGTCGGCCGAGCTCGTGATGCCGCGGGTCGTGAAGAGCGATGCGACACGCGAGCCCTTCGACGAGTCGAAGCTGCGCTCGGGCATGTTGAAGGCGCTGGAGAAGCGCCCCGTGTCGAGTGAGTGCGTAGACGCCGCGGTGAACCACGTCTGTCACAAGTTGCGCACGCTCGGCGAGCGCGAGGTGCCGGCAAGGTTGGTCGGGGAACTGGTCATGGACGAACTGCACCGGCTCGACGAGGTGGCCTACGTGCGCTTTGCTTCGGTCTATCGCAGCTTCCAGGACGTGGACGCGTTCCACGAGGAGATCGAGCGTCTGCGCCACCGCCGTCCGCAAACGGTCGAGGACCTGCAACTGGGCCTGTGGTCCGGGGTCGAGCCGGAGGGCGACGGAAAGTGACCGACTATTCCGAAGACGACCGGCGCTTCATGCGGCGGGCGATGGAACTTGCCGAGGCTGGGCTGTATTCGACGCCACCCAACCCGGCCGTCGGCTGCGTGATCGAGCGTTGGGGCCAGGCCGTCGGCGAGGGTTTTCACGCGCGCGCGGGCGGCGCGCACGCCGAGATCGCCGCGCTCGAAAACGCGGGTCCTGCGGCCGCCGGCGCAACGGCCTATGTCACGCTGGAGCCCTGTTCGCACCATGGCCGGACGCCGCCCTGCGTGGACGCGCTGATTGCGGCCGGTGTGTCGCGGGTTGTCGTCGCGATGCGGGATCCGAACCCGGCCGTGGACGGCGGTGGCCTCGCGCGTCTCGCCGCCGCCGGAATCGCGACCGACGTCGGGCTGATGGCGGAGGAGGCCGCGGAACTGAACCGTGGCTTCGTGAGCCGCATGAGCCGTGGACGTCCGTGGGTCACGTTGAAGCTCGGCGCTAGCCTCGACGGTCGCACGGCGCTCGCCAATGGCACCAGCAAGTGGATCACCGGAGAGCCCGCGCGTGCGGACGTGCAGCGATTGCGCTCGCGCGCATCCGCGGTCGTCACGGGCAGCGGGACGGTCCTGGCGGACGACCCGCTGCTCACCGCGCGCGACCAGCGCTTCGAATTGCGCGGGCGCCGCCCGCTGAGGGTCGTGCTCGACAGCTCGCTGCGCACGCCACTGCTCGCGCACGTGCTTTCTGTCCCTGTCCCAACGCTGATCTTCACCCGCGACCCGGAGTCGACGTTCGCCGATCCATTGCGTGAGGCGGGCGCGGCGATCGAGGGATTACCGGCAGGCGAGGGCGGCCTCGACCTCGTCGCCATGTTGTCGCGACTCGCGGCGCTTGAATGCAATGAGGTGCTGGTTGAAGCCGGCCCGACGCTCGCAGGCGCATTCCTGTGTGCCGGCCTGGCGGATGAAATCGTGGTCTACATGGCGCCCGTGGTGCTCGGCAGCGCGGCGCGCAGCCTGTTCAACATGCCGGCGCTGGAGCGGATGTGCGACCGCTGCGAATTCACCTGGCGCGACGTGGACCGGATCGGCGACGACCTGCGACTCACGCTGCGTCCACGGCGCAAGGAGGAAGGCTGATGTTCACCGGGATAGTGCAGGGCGTGGGTCGTATTCGTTCGGTAGAGCCGCGCGGCGGGGACGTGACGCTGTGGATCGAGACGGGCCCGGTCCCGCTCGACGACGTGAAGGTCGGCGGCAGCATTGCCGTGGGCGGCGCCTGCCTCACCGCGACGCAACTCGAAGCCCGAGCGTTCTCGGCAGACGTCTCGCGCGAGACGCTGTCGCTCACGACGCTCGGCGCCGCCGTGGCCGGCACCCGGGTCAACATCGAGAAGGCGCTCACCGCCGGCCAGGCGCTGGGTGGCCATTACGTCACGGGGCATGTCGACGGCGTGGGTCGGGTCGTGTCGCGGCGCGACGACGCGCGCTCTGTGCGCGTGGAGTTCGAGGTGCCGGCCGAGCTCGCGCGCTACGTGGCGCGCAAGGGCTCGGTGTGCGTCGATGGTGTCAGCCTGACCGTGAACGGCGTCCAGGGCTGCCGCTTCGACGTGAACCTGGTGCCTCACACGCTGGACCTCACGACCCTCGTTGACTGCGGGCCCGGGACCGCGGTGAACCTCGAGGTGGACATCATTGCCCGCTACCTGGAGCGGATGCTGGAGGCCGGCCGCTGACCGCGAGAGCGGCCAGCACGCCGACTGCCTGCTACACTTGCGTCCCCGGTCCGGGTGCGCCGCATGCATTGGCGGACATATTTAATTAAAACAATTGCTTACGGCCTTCTTTAAATGAGTTCGTTAAATACGATCGACGAGATTCTCGAGGACATCGGCAGCGGCCGCATGGTCATCCTGATGGACGATGAGGACCGTGAGAATGAAGGCGACCTGATCATGGCCGCCTCCAAGGTCCGGCCCGAGGACGTGAATTTCATGGCCCGGTACGGGCGCGGCCTGATCTGCCTCACGCTCACGCGCGATCGCTGCCGGCAGCTGCGATTGCCGCTGATGGTCAGCGAGACGGATTCCGACCATACAACGAATTTCACGCTGTCGATCGAGGCAGCCGAGGGTGTGACCACCGGCATCTCTGCCTACGACCGGGCGCATACGATCCGCACCGCGGTCGCGCCGGACGCGCGCCCCGAGCACCTGCGCCAGCCGGGCCACATCTTTCCGCTGATGGCGCAGCCGGGCGGCGTGCTGACACGCGCCGGCCACACGGAGGCCGGTTGCGATCTGGTGAGACTCGCGGGCGTGGAGCCTGCCGCGGTGATCGTCGAGATCCTGAACGAAGACGGCACCATGGCCCGCCGGCCGCAGCTCGAGGAATTCGCGCGCGAGCACGGGATCAAGATGGGCACCATTGCCGACCTGATCCGCTACCGCCTCGAGAAGGAGCGCTCCGTCGAGTGCATCGCCGAGCGCGAGATCGCGACCGACTTCGGACCGTTCCGGCTCTGCTGCTACGAAGACCACGTGAACGGCACCGTGCATCTCGCGCTGGTGCGCGGGTCGCTGGACAGTCGCACGGCGCCGCTGGTGCGCGTGCACCTCAAGGACACGGTGCGCGACCTCGTGGGTGCGCACGAGAAGGACCGCAGCTGGAGCCTGCGCAGCGCCATGGAGCGCATTGCGCGCGAGGATGCAGGAGTGATCGTGCTGTTGCGGCCGCACGAGAGCCCGCTCGAGATCGCGGAAGCGGTCCGCGCCGACGTGGGGGTCCCGCGCAACCCCAAGGCCAGCGGCGCGCAGGTGCTGCGCACCTATGGCATCGGCGCGCAGATACTGCAGGACCTCGGCGTCGTGCGCATGCGCGTGCTGAGCGCGCCGAAACAGATGCACGGCCTGTCGGCCTTCGGGCTCGAGGTGGTCGAGTACGTGGACGAGGGTGGTTGAGGAACGAGCATGGACAACATTCGAACCATCAATGGCGACCTGATCGCGCGCGACCTGCGCTTCACGATCGTCGCGGCACGCTTCAACGAAATGATCGTGGACTCGCTGGTGCGGGGCGCGGTCGATACGCTGGTGCGCCACGGCGCTGCCGAAAAGCAGATCGAACTGGTCCGCGTGCCGGGTGCCTTCGACCTGCCGCTGGTCGTGCAGAAAATCGCAGCCGGCAAGCGATGCGACGCCGTCGTCGCGCTGGGCGCGGTGATCCGTGGCGCGACCCCGCACTTCGACCACGTGGCCGGGCAGTGTGCCGCCGGACTCATGCGTGCCTCGCTCGAGACCGGCGTGCCGGTGGCTTTCGGCGTGCTCACCACCGACACCATCGAGCAGGCCATCGAACGCGCCGGCACCAAGGCCGGCAACAAGGGCGCGGACGCGGCGCTCTGCGCGCTCGAGCTCGCGAACCTGCTGCGGCGGCTGGACGTCTGACCGTGGCCAAACGCCCCGAAAGAGGCTCGCGGGCACGGAGCCTGGCGCGCAAGTTCGCGATGCAGGCGCTCTACCAGTGGCAGCTCACGGGGCAGTCCTGCGCCGAGCTTCGCAACCAGTACACCGCCGAGGAGGGCTTCCCCGACGCGGACCGCGACTACTTCGAGACGCTGCTCACCGGAACGACGGAAGAAAGCGGGTCGCTGGACGAGGCGCTCGGCTCGCTGCTCGACCGTCCCGTCGCACAGCTCGACCCGGTCGAGCACGCGGTGCTGCTGATCGGCCTCTACGAGTTGCGCGCGCAGCTCGACGTGCCGTACCGAGTGGTGATCAACGAGGGCGTAGACCTCACGAAGCGATTCGGCGCCACGGACGGGCACAAGTTCGTCAATGCCGTGCTGGACCGCGCCGCGCGCACGCTGCGCGCCGCCGAGCAGTCAGCGGCGGCTCGCGCGCGCGCCTGAACGGGGCGCGCCGTGGCGCTCGGCGAATTCGAACTCATAGACCGTTTCTTCAGGCGCCCGTCACGGCGGAGCGACGTGCTGCTCGGCGTGGGCGATGACGCGGCGCTGCTCGCGCCGCCCGCGGGCCGCGCCCTTGTTGCGGCGACCGACACGCTGGTCGAGGGACGGCACTTCCTGCAGGGCACTCCCGGCCGTTCCGTCGGGCACCAGGCACTTGCGGTCAACCTGAGCGACCTGGCCGCGATGGGCGCGGATCCTGCCTGGGCCCTGCTTTCACTGTCGCTGCCCGAGGTGCGCGAGGACTGGCTCGAGGATTTTGCACTGGGATTCCACGCGCTCGCGGATGCGCAAGGCGTGGAACTGGTCGGTGGCGACACGGTGCGCGGGCCGCTGGTGGTCACGGTGGAACTGCTTGGCTTCGTCGAGCCGGCGCTCGCGCTCAGGCGTTCAGGCGCGCGGCCCGGCGATGTTCTCTATGTCTCGGGCTCGCCGGGCGAGGCGGCAGCGGGCCTCGACATGCTTCGGGGTGGCGCATCGATGGATTCCGGCGACCCACTGGTGCTGCGATACCTGTACGCGCAGCCGAGGCTCGACCTCGGTCGCGCGCTACGCGACCGGGCGAGCGCGGCGATGGATGTGTCGGACGGCCTGCTCGGAGACCTGGGCAAGCTGTGCGCCGCAAGCGGCGTTTGTGCGAGGCTCGACCTGGCCGCACTGCCGGTCTCGGACCGGCTCCTTGCCGCGCGCGGGCGCGAGGCCGGCGAGCGCCTGGTGCTGCTGGGCGGCGACGATTACGAGTTGCTGTTCACGCTGCCGGCAGCCGATGTCGACCGGGCCGAGGCGGAGCTCGGACGCGACTGCCACATCACCCGGATCGGGGAAATCGAGGCCGGCTGCGGCGTCCGCTGCGAGCGGGACGGGCTGGTCATCGAGGTGGCCGGCGGGGGCTACGACCACTTCGCCTGATCGACGCGGTGCCCGGCGTTCCGTGCCCTTCGGCCTGCGGACCCACCGGCCAGGCCACGCGTACTCGCGGATCCGCGAGGCAGGTCACGGAACGGTGTCGGTCCGGACCCTATCCTTTCGTGCAACATAACCGGAAATCCCCGGCTGCAACCGAATGCCCATCCGCGAATAATAATGGCAACCCAGAACGCGCTAGCAGGCACGCATACCCAGCCGATGCTTCCGCCATTGCAGTCGGTGCCGGAGCGAATCGGCAAGTACTACGTGGTGCATGAGGTCGGGCGCGGCAGCACCGGCACGGTGTTCCTGTCGCACGACCCGTTCTACGGGCGCGACGTGGCGATCAAGTTCTACCACGCCTCCAACGCCGACGACGCCGAGTCGCGCAACGCACGTCGCATGTTCCTCGGCGAGGCGCACATGGTCGGGAAGCTCCAGCACCCGAACATCGTGCCGATCTTCGACGCAGGCGAGGAAGAAGGGCGACGCTACGTCGTCACAGAGCACGTGCACGGCGCGCGCACGCTTTCCGCGTACTGCAGGCCGGGCAGCCTGCTGCCGGTGGACCAGGTGATCGGCATCGTCTACAAGTGCGCGAAGGCCTTGCACTACGCGCACTCGCGCGGCGTCGTGCACCGCGACATCAAGCCCTCGAACATCCTGCTCACGCAGGAAGGCGACGTGCGCATCGTGGACTTCGGCATCGCGCTGGTCTCGGACTCCGACGTGTCACGCCTCGAGGGCGTGGCGGGCAGCCCCGCGTACATGTCGCCCGAGCAGGTGCAGGGCTACGAACTCGACCCTCGTTCCGACCTCTATTCGCTCGGCGCCGTGATGTACGAGATGCTGTGCGGCCACCGGCCGTTCCGCGCCGGCGCCCTCGGCAAGCTGCTCAGGCAGGTGGTGCAGGCGACGCCTGAGCCGCTGCGCGACGTGCGCCCGGAGATTCCGCAGGAACTCGAGGCGATCGTGAACCGCGCGCTGGAGAAGGAGCCCGGCAACCGCTATCGCAGCGGCGCCGAGTTCGCTGCCGACCTGACGCGGGTGCACCAGAAGCTGCGCTCGACGCAGGCGGACATCGACGACGAGGAGCGCTTCGCGCTGCTGCGTCGCCTGCGCTTCTTCCATGATTTCTCGCACGCGGAGATCCGCGAGGTCATGAAGTCCGGTTGCTGGATGGACTGCCAGCCGGGCGAGGTGGTGTTGCGCCCAGGCGATGCCGACGACCGTTTCTACGTGGTTGTCTCCGGTTGCGCCAAGGTGAGCCGCGCCGGCGAACCGGCCGGGCGTGTCGAGATGGGAGGTTGCTTCGGCGAGGCTGCGTTCGCCGAGGGCGCGCGACGCGACACGGTGATCGAGGCCGAGGGCCCGCTCACGCTCGTCAAGGTCACTGCGACGCTGCTCGAGCAGGCATCCATTTCCTGCCAGCTGCGTTTCCACAAGGTCTTCCTGCGCGAACTGATCGGACGGCTGCAGCGCGGCAAGATTGTGGGCGAGGGCGCGTAGGCGCAGGACCGGATCTGGGTCACATTTCCAGGCGTTCCGACGGGCTGATATGTGCCTGACCGCAGGCCTCCGGTCCAGAATCTCGCCAGCGAGGGTTACATGGCCGTTTTTGCCATACCGGCATCCGGGGCAAACATGAGTGAAGGAAGCAAGGCCTCTACAACCGCCCCAGGACATGGGGCCGGCGACACTGCGGCCGGTTCGGTGTCGCGGGAAAAGGAATCTGGTCGCGTGGTCTTCGACACACGCGGCGATGCGGTGTGGGAATGGCGGACCGGCGACGGACAGTTCCAGAAGGATGCGAGCACCAGCCTGGTGAAGAAACTCGAGGCGCATGAACTTAGCCTCGAGGCAACGATCATCGCGCGGAAACGGTCCGACGATTCGTCGAAAAAGCCGGGGCCCTCAGGCCGCGGATTTGATCCCTATAACTACACAGCCGGCCCCGCGAAAACCGGCCTGGCCGCCGAGCCTCCTGTGCCCGGTCGCCAGCCGCCGCGGCCGGCCGTGAATCCGCCGCGCACGGAGCCGGGCCTGCTGCATCGGATGACGTCCTGGATGGGTCGCAAGGGGCCGCTGCGGGGCCGCTAGCGGACTGCTCGCGTGCCCTGTGTCAGCGGCGGGCGCCCTGCTTGTCTTTCTCGATCAACGCGTACGCAGAGTGGTTGTGGATGGACTCGAAGTTCTCCGCTTCGACCACATAGGCCAGCACGCGCGGGTCGTTGTTCAGCCTCACCGCGACGTCGCGCACGATGTCCTCGACGAACTTCGGGTTGTCGTAGGCGCGCTCCGTCACGAACTTCTCGTCGGGGCGCTTCAGGATCCCGTACACCTGGCTCGACGCCTCCTGCTCGGCGATGTCGATCAGTTCCTCGATCCAGAGGTGCTCGTGTACCTGCGCCTTGATGGTGATGTGGGAGCGCTGGTTGTGCGCACCGTAGTCGGCGATCTTCTTCGAGCAGGGGCACAGGCTGGTGACCGGCACCAGCACGCGGATCCACATCTCCTCGCGCCCCTCGTGCACCTCGCCGATGAGGCTGGCCTGATAGTTCATCAGGCTCGAGACGCCCGACACCGGCGCCTTCTTCATCACGAAGTACGGGAAGCTCATCTCGATGTGCCCGGTGGTCGCGTCGAGCTTGCGGGTCATCTCGGCCAGCATCTGGCGGAATGAATCCACGGAGACTTCGCGCTCGTGCCCGTGCAGCACCTCCACGAAGCGCGACATGTGCGTGCCCTTGAAGTTGTGGGGCAACGCCACGTACATGTTGAAATTGGCGATCGTCTGCTGTTCGCCACCTGACCGGTCCTTGACCCGCACCGGGTGGAAGATGTCCTTGATGCCGACCTTGTTGATCGGGATCTGGCGCGAATCCGCGCGGCCCTGCACGTCGTCCATGATCATACCGCCAGGGGCCGGGCGCCGACCACGGCCAGGGCTTCGTTGCGGGCAGGCCAGATGCGCTCGACCTGCCGTGCGAGACCAGCGGCATCGAGGCCGGCCAGAGTGAGGCAGTCCTCGCGCGATCCGTGCTCGATGAAGCGGTCGGGAATGCCGATGCGACGCGTGGCGCACTCGATTCCGGCCGCGGCCAGGCATTCGTCCACCGCGCTGCCCGCGCCGCCGGCGATCGCGTTTTCCTCGATCGTCACCACGCACTCGTGCGAAGCCGCGAGTCGGCACACGAGCTCCGCGTCCAGCGGCTTCACGAAGCGCATGTTGACCAGCGTCGCGTCGAGTTTCTCCGCGATCGGCACGCAGGGCGCGACCATCGTTCCGAAGGCGAGCAACAGCAGGCCCGAGCGGCCTTCGCGGCGTACCTCGGCGCGGCCCAACGGGAGCGCGCTCATCTCGGCCACTGGCGCCACTCCCGGGCCCGGCCCGCGCGGATAGCGCACGGCCGCGGGGCCGTCGAGCATCACGGCCGTGTAGAGCATCTGCCGGCACTCGTTTTCGTCGGCCGGGACCATCACGGTCATGTTCGGAATGCAGCGCATGAAGCTCAGGTCGTAGGCGCCCTGGTGCGTGGCGCCGTCGCCGCCGACGAGCCCGCCGCGATCTACCGCGAAGGTGACCGGCAGCTTCTGCAGCGCCACGTCGTGGATCAACTGGTCGTAGCCGCGCTGCAGGAAAGTCGAGTAGATTGCCACCACCGGCCTGGTGCCCTCGCAGGCCATCCCTGCGGCGAGCGTCACGGCGTGCTGCTCGGCGATTGCCACGTCGTAGTAGCGGTCCGGGAACCGCTTCGAGAATTCGACCAGCCCGGACCCTTCGCGCATGGCCGGCGTGATGCCAACCACCCGTGGGTCGCGCTCGGCCATGTCGCACAACCACTGTCCGAACACCTGCGAGTACGCAGGACCCGAACTCTTTTCCTTGAAGATCGTCCCGCTGCGCGCGTCGAAGGGGCCGGGGCCGTGCCACTTGATCGGGTCGGCTTCCGCGGGCGCATAGCCCTTGCCCTTCTGCGTCACGACGTGCAGGAACTGCAGTCCGCGCCGCTCGCGCAGCAGTTTCAGTTTCGCGACAAGTTCGCCCACGTCGTGGCCGTCGATCGGGCCGCTGTAATTGAAGCCGAGTTCCTCGAACAGCGTGCCCGGGAGCACCATGCCCTTGACGTGTTCCTCGGAGCGGCGCGCGAAACGCTTCATTGCCGGCAGGCGGTTCAGGATCCGCTTGCCGCTCTCACGGATTGCGGTGTAGGCCGGCCCCGAAAGCACGCGCGCGAAGTACAATGCCAGCGCGCCAACGTTTTCCGAAATGGACATCTTGTTGTCGTTCAGTACGACGAGCATGTCCGGGTCGAGCGGACCGGCGTGGTTCATCGCCTCGAAGGCCTGGCCGCCACTGATGGCGCCATCGCCGATCACCGCCACGACCCGTCGCGGCGGGCCAGTGCGTGCCGATGCGAGTGCCATGCCGAGCGCCGCACCGATCGATGTGCTGGCGTGGCCAACACCGAAGGTGTCGTACTCGCTTTCTTCGCGGCTCGGGAACGGGGCGAGACCACCCTTCAGCTTGATGGTCTGCAGCCGGTCACGGCGGCCGGTGAGCACCTTGTGCGGATAGGCCTGGTGACCGACGTCCCACACCAGCCGGTCGTGCGGCGTGTCGTACACATAGTGGAGCGCTACCGTCAGTTCGACCGTGCCGAGCCCGGCCGCGAAGTGCCCGCCCATCTGGCTGACCGTGTGGACCAGGAATTCGCGCAGTTCACCGGCAAGCGGCGCCAGCTCCGATTCGGGCAGACGCCGCAGGTCGGCCGGCGATTCGATCGCGGAGAGCCGGGGATAGGGGTCGGTCGGTGGCATGCAGCGAAGTCTATCGCACTGCGGCAGGACAGGCCGCGCTAGTGCCGCCTCGTGAGCAGCCAGTCGGCCAGGACGGCGAGCGGGCTTTCGGCCCACCCCGCAGCGGCGAGGATGGCGCCCGCAGCCGCATGCAGCTCGTAGACACGGGCCCGTGCCGCCGGCAGGCCCGCGACCGCCGGATAGGTCGGCATGCAGCGCGCCACGTCACTGCCGACCGGCTTGCCGATCAGCGCGGCGTCGCCCTCGATGTCGAGGATATCGTCCTGGACCTGGAAGGCGAGGCCGACCAGGCGGCCGAACTCATCCAGCCGGTCCAGCCGTGCTGGCGCGAGACCGGGCGCGCCGTGTGCGGCCATCAGGATACTGGCGCGGATCAGCGCGCCGGTCTTGAGCGCGTGGACCTGTTCGATCTCGGGCAGCGTGAGCGTGCGGCCCTCGGCTGCGAGGTCCAGCGCCTGGCCGCCCGCCATGCCGGCTGTCCCGCTGGCCTCGGCGAGGATCGCGACCATGCTCACCCGAATGTGGTCGTCATCGGGAAGGCCGCGGTGCCTGGCCAGTACCTGGAATGCCAGCACCTGCAGCGAGTCCCCGGCCAGGATGGCGGTCGCCTCGTCGAAGGCCTTGTGACAGGTCGGTCGGCCGCGACGCAGGTCGTCATCGTCCATCGCCGGCAGGTCGTCGTGCACCAGTGAATAGGCGTGGATCAACTCGACCGCGCACGCGGCCGCATCCACATGTTCGAGCGGAATGTCCAGTGTTTCGGCGGTGGCGTACACGAACGCCGGACGGATGCGCTTGCCGGGCCCGAGCACGCTGTAGCGCTGGGCGGAGTGCAACCGCTGCGGCATAGCGGTTTCGGGCGGAAGCCAGCGGTCGAGCTCGTGCTCGACGCGGCTGCGCCACTCGTCCAGGCGTGAACTCAGGGTCCGCATCCGCAATGAAGCCTACTCGCTCCCTTCGAAGGGCTCGGGTTCCGCGTCGGGCGTCTTGCGAAGCAGGATCTCCACGCGCTGCTCGGCGGCCTTCAGCGAGGTCTGGCAACTGCGGGCGAGCTCGATGCCGCGCTCGAACTGTTTCAAAGCGTCTTCGAGCGGCAGTTCGCCGTGCTCGAGCCGTTCGACCACGGCCTCGAGTTCCGAGAGCGCCTGTTCGAAGTCGAGAGCCTTGTTTTTCTTGCTGGTCACGGGGGCCTCCGGGGCGGGCAAGCCTTGCACAGGGGGTTGCGACGGTCAACGCAGGGGAAACGGCAATACCGGACAGTCCGAATCGTTGCTCCGGGCGGCACGTGCTAGCGTTGACTTCATGCCGCTTGCCGCCTAGATTGGGCTTCGGCTAGACCAAGTCTAAATTATGCTCGTCGCCGCGGCGAGCAACACCGTTGGAGGCAACAATGAGCAGCTTGAAGGGCACCAAGACGGAAAAGAACCTGAAGGACGCATTCGCCGGCGAGTCGCAGGCGAATCGACGCTACCTGTATTTCGCCCAGAAGGCGGACATCGAGGGCTGCAACGATGTCGCGGCCGTGTTCCGTTCGACCGCAGAGGGCGAGACCGGCCACGCGCACGGCCATCTCGAGTATCTCGAGGAGGTCGGTGATCCGGCCACCGGACTGCCCATCGGCGCCACGTCGGACAACCTGAAGGCGTCCATCGCGGGCGAGACCCACGAGTACACCGACATGTACCCGGGCATGGCGAAGGCGGCCCGGGACGAAGGCTTTGACGAGATCGCGGACTGGTTCGAGACGCTGGCCAAGGCCGAGCGTTCGCACGCGAATCGCTTCCAGAAGGCGCTCGACGCCCTCTGACCGGCCGGCCCCGGCGGCAGTCGTACGAGGGCGGGCCCGCGGGGGTCCGCCCTTTTTCGTCAGGGAAGCGAACGCAGGCAGGAGACATCCAGATGGCGGACGACACCAGCACCCCGGCTGCGCGAGAGGGCAGCCTCGCCGCTCCGACACGGCACCCGATCGCATGGCGCGATCCGGACTTCTTCAACGAGGAGTCGCTGTTCAAGGAACTGCATCGCGTCTACGACCTGTGCCACGGTTGCCGACGCTGCTTCAGCCTGTGCAACGCATTCCCGCTGCTGTTCGATGCGATCGACGAGAGCCCGACCAGCGAACTCGATGGCGTCGAGCGCAAGGTCTACTGGGAGGTCGTCGATCACTGCTACCTCTGTGACATGTGCTACATGACGAAGTGTCCGTACGTGCCGCCGCATCCCTGGAACATCGACTTTCCGCACCTGATGCTCAGGGCCAAGGCGGTGAAGTTCCGGCAGGACGGCGCACGGCTGCGCGACCGGATCCTCACGGCGACCGATACGGTGGGCTCCATCGCCGGCATCCCGGCCGTTGCACAGGCGGTCAACCTGGTGAACCAGAGTACGATCGGGCGGAAGATGCTCGACAAGACGCTAGGTGTGCATCCGGGGGCGCCGATTCCCGATTACCACAGCACCTCGGGCCGCAAGCGCGTCGCGCGCGGCGACGTGGCCGGGCTGGATTTGAAGGCCACACCGGAGACGACGGGCCGTGTCGCGCTGTTCGCGACCTGCTACTGCAACCGCAACGAGCCCGACATCGACGCGGACCTCGCTGCTGTCTTCCGCCACAACGGCATCCAGGTGAGCGTGATCCCGAAGGAACGCTGCTGCGGCATGCCGAAGCTCGAGCTCGGCGACCTCGATGCGATCGAGGAAGCGAAGAACGTGAATATCCCGGCGATGGCCGCGATGGTGGACCAGGGCTACGACATCGTGGCGCCGATCCCGTCCTGCGTGCTGATGTTCAAGCAGGAACTGCCGCTGCTGTTCCCGGATGACCCACTGGTGCGGAAGGTCCAGGCCGCGATGTTCGACCCGTTCGAATACCTGATGCTGCGGCACAAGGCGGGCCTGTTGCGCACCGATTTCGTGCGCCAGCTCGGCAAGGTGAGCTACCACGTTCCCTGTCACCTGCGTGTCCAGAACCTCGGTCTCAAGACCCGCGACGTGCTCTCGCTGGTGCCCGGCACCGAAATCGAGACGATCGAGCGCTGTTCCGGTCACAACGGGACGTACGGAGTGAAGCGCGAGTACCGCGACATATCGATGAAGATCGGCAAGCCGGTGTTCAACAAGGTGAAGGCGGCCGAACCCGACCACTACGCGAGCGATTGCCCGATGGCGGGCCACCAGATCGAATCGGCGCTCGCGGGCGGGCAGGGGCCGACGCATCCGCTCACGCTGATTCGCAAGGCGTACGGACTATGAGCGCGGGCAAGTTGCAGGCGGAGGAACTCTTCAGCCTCGAACAGTACGCGCGGCAGCGGGCCGGATTCCGGCCGATGGTTCTGGCCCACAAGCGGGAGCGCACGATCCAGTGCGGGCCGAACGCGACTTTCTGCTTCGAGGACCGGCTCACGGTCCAGTACCAGGTACAGGAGATGCTGAGGATCGAGAAGATCTTCGAGCCCGAGGGCATCGCTGACGAGCTCGCCACCTACAACCCGTTGATTCCGGACGGCTCCAACTGGAAGGCGACGCTGCTGATCGAGTACCCGGATGCGGAAGAGCGGCGCATGGCGCTTGGCCAGCTGAAAGGCATCGAGGATCGCTGCTGGGTCCGGGTGGCCGGACACGATCGCGTGTTCGCCATCGCGGACGAGGACCTCGAGCGGGAGAATGACGAGAAGACGTCGGCGGTGCATTTCATGCGGTTCGAGCTGACCGGCGCGATGGTGGAGGCGGCCAAGGCCGGCGCCGCGCTGTCGATCGGCATGGACCATGACGCCTACCGCCACGCGGTCGATCCGCTGCCGGAGGCGTCGCGCGCGTCGCTGGTGCGCGATCTCGACTGAGTCGACCTGCCGCCCTTGACGCCCCGGTTGATGCCGGCGCGCGGCCAGCTGGTACGTCATCCGGCGGGACGCCGTAAATCCGTCCCTGGAGGCTCGCGCGCGGCATCCCTGCCGCGCGACGCCCGCCGGACAACGTACCGTCCGTCCGCTCGCCGGCTTCGCGCCGGGTACCCCAAAGCGCTTGCGATTGCCACTGGGGCGGCGGCATGGCGAGTCCGTCCGCGAAACCGTGCGCCGCAGGGAAGCGGCGCACGGAGCCCCCAGGGACGGGTTCACGGCGTTTTCGCGGGTGGACTCGTCGTGACGACGCCTGCGCATGACTTCCCGCCCGGCGTCGCGACGATGCGGCAGCAGTCATGCGCTGCTAGAATCCGCGCGCCTTCACCGACGCGAGCACGCGGAACGACAAACGATGACGCAGACCTACACCGCTCAAGACATCGAGGTCCTGAGCGGACTTGAACCCGTCCGGCGCCGGCCGGGCATGTACACCGACACCAGCCGGCCCAACCACCTGGTGCACGAGGTCGTGGACAACAGCGTCGATGAGGCGCTCTCCGGGCACTGCGGCCGCATAGCGGTTACGGTTCACAAGGACGGCTCGGTCGAGGTCAGCGACGACGGCCGCGGCATGCCGGTGGACATCCACCCGAAGGAAAAGGTGAGCGGCGTCGAGCTGATCCTCACGCGCCTTCATGCGGGCGGCAAGTTCTCCGACGGCACCTACAAGTTCTCCGGCGGCCTGCACGGCGTCGGCGTGTCGGTGGTGAACGCGCTGTCGAAGAACCTCGAGTGCTGGGTGCGTCGCGGCGGCAAGGAATACAACATCTCGTTCGCGAACGGGAAGATCAAGTCGAAGCTCGAGGTGGTGGGCGAGGTCGGCAAGGCCAACACGGGCACCACGTTGCGATTCTGGCCCGACCCGACTTATTTCGACAGCCCGGACATCGCGCTGCCGAAACTGAAGCATGTCCTCAAGGCCAAGGCCGTGCTGTGCCCGGGACTCGAGATGCGGCTCGAGGTCGAGAAGACCGGCGAGAAGGAGGCCTGGGTCTACAGCGGCGGCCTCGAGCAATACCTGCGCGAATCGCTCGACGGCGGCGAGTGGCTCCCCGATGAACCGTTCATCGGCAGCATCGAGGGCGAGATGGAGGGCGTGGACTGGGCGGTCGCCTGGCGTACCGACGGCGGCGCGCGCGTCGAGGAAAGCTACGTCAACCTGATCCCGACGATGCTCGGCGGAACGCACGTCAATGGCTTCCGTCTCGGGCTCACCGAGGCGATCCGCGAATTCTGCGAGTTCCGTAACCTTCTGCCGCGCGGCCTGAAGCTCGCGCCGGAAGACGTGTGGGACGATGCGAGCTACGTGCTCTCTACCAAGATGCGCGACCCGCAGTTCGCGGGCCAGACCAAGGAGCGCCTCACGTCGCGCGAGCCCGCGGCCTTCGTGTCCGGCATCGTCAAGGACCAGTTCGGCCTGTGGCTGAACCAGCACCCGGAAGCCGGCGAGCACATCGCGCAGCTGGCGATCGAAAATGCGCAGGTCCGCCTGAAAGCCAGCCAGAAGGTGGCGCGAAAGCGCGTGGTGAGCGGCCCCGCGTTGCCTGGAAAACTGGCCGACTGCACCAGCCAGGACCCGAAGCGCACGGAACTGTTCCTGGTCGAGGGCGACTCCGCGGGCGGTTCTGCCAAGCAGGCGCGCGATCGCGAGTTCCAGGCAGTGATGCCGCTGCGCGGCAAGATCCTGAACACCTGGGAAGTGGCGTCCGGTGAGATTCTCTCGTCACAGGAGGTGCACGACATCGCGGTCGCGATCGGCGTGGACCCGGCATCGGACGACATCTCGGTGCTCCGTTATCACAAGATCTGCATCCTCGCCGACGCTGATTCGGACGGCTTGCACATCGCGACGCTGCTGTGCGCGCTGTTCCTGCGGCACTTCCGTCCACTGGTGCTCGCAGGCCACGTGTTCGTGGCCATGCCGCCGCTGTTCCGCATCGACTACGGCAAGCAGGTCGAATATGCGCTCGACGAGGCGGAGCGCAACGGCATACTCGACCGCATCCGCGCAGAGAACCCGCGCGCGAAGCCGATGGTGACCCGTTTCAAGGGCCTGGGCGAGATGAGCGCGCTGCAGTTGCGCGAGACCACGATGGCGACCGAGACTCGCCGCCTGGTGCAACTCACCATCGAGGCCAACGACCAGGCCGACCAGGTCATGGACATGATGCTCGCCAAGAAGCGCGCAGCCGATCGCCGCGAATGGCTGGAGACCAAGGGCGACATGGCTGCCGTGCAGCCCTGAGCCCGCTGGAGTACCCGTGACGACCCAGAACGAACTCAACTTCGAGGGTGTCGAGCAGCTGCCGCTGCGCACCTTCACCGAGAAGGCGTACCTCGAATACTCGATGTACGTGATCCTCGACCGGGCCCTGCCGAACGTGGGCGACGGCCTGAAGCCCGTGCAGCGCAGGATCATCTATGCGATGAGCGAGCTCGGGCTCGCGGCGACCGCCAAGCACAAGAAGTCCGCGCGCACGGTCGGCGACGTGATCGGCAAGTTCCACCCGCACGGCGACTCGGCCTGTTACGAGGCGCTGGTGCTGATGGCGCAGTCGTTCTCGTACCGCTATCCGATCGTGGACGGGCAGGGCAATTTCGGCTCCCCGGACGATCCCAAGTCCTTTGCCGCGATGCGCTACACGGAGTCGAAGCTGACGCGCTACGCCGACGTGCTGCTCTCGGAACTCGGCGAAGGCACGGTGGACTGGACGCCGAATTTCGACGGCACGCTCGATGAGCCGGCGCTGCTCCCGGCGCGGCTGCCGAACGTGCTGCTGAACGGCGCGACCGGCATTGCGGTTGGCATGGCGACCGACATCCCGCCGCACAACCTGCGCGAGGTGGCCGCGGCCTGCGTGCGCCTGCTCGAAGACCCGAAGGCGACCGTGGCGCAGCTCTGCGAACACGTGCAGGGCCCTGACTTCCCGACCGGCGCCGAGATCATCTCCTCGCGCGAGGACCTGGCGCGCTTCTACGAGACCGGCAACGGCACGTTCCGCGCCCGCGCACGCTACGAGCTCGAGGACGGCGAGATCGTGGTCACGGAGCTGCCCTACCAGGTCTCGGGCTCGAAGGTGCTCGAGCAGGTCGCGGCGCAGATGCGCGCGAAGAAGCTGCCGATGGTCGAGGACCTGCGCGACGAATCCGACCATGAGCACCCGACGCGGCTGGTGATCACGCCACGCTCGAACCGGGTGGACGTCGAACAGGTAATGGCGCACCTGTTTGCCACCACCGACCTCGAGCGCAGCTATCGCGTGAACATGAACGTGATCGCGCGCGACGGCCGGCCACGGGTCATGGGCCTGAAGTCGATACTCGAGGAATGGCTGTCGTTCAGGGTCGATACGGTGACTCGCCGGCTCACGCACCGGCTCGACAAGGTGAACGCGCGCCTGCACATCCTCGACGGCATGCTGGTCGCGTACCTGAACCTCGACGAGGTGATCCGCATCGTCCGCTACGAGGACGAGCCCAAGGCGGCGTTGATGGCGCGCTTCGAGCTTTCGGAGTTGCAGGCCGAGGCGATCCTCGACACCAAGCTGCGCCACCTCGCGAAGCTCGAGGAGATGAAGATCCGCGGCGAGCAGGAGAAGCTGGCCGCCGAGCGCGACGAACTAACGAAGATCCTCGGCAGCAAGGCGCGGCTCCGCAAGCTGGTGCGCGACGAGATCATCGCCGACGCGGAGAAGTACGGCGACGACCGGCGCAGCCGGATCGTGGTGCGGGCCGCCGCGCAGGCGATCGCCGAGACCGAGCTGCTTGCGAGCGAGCCGGTGACTGTAGTGCTGTCACGGAGCGGCTGGGTGCGAGCGGCAAAGGGCCACGAAATCGACCCGCTCAGCTTGTCGTACAAGACGGGCGACGAATATCGCTGCATGGCTCGCGGCCGCAGCACTCAGCTGGCAGTGTTCCTCGACAGCACCGGTCGCGCATACAGCCTGCCCGCGCACGCGCTGCCGTCGGCGCGCGGGCAGGGCGAACCGTTGTCCGGCCGCCTCGATCCGCCGGATGGCGCCACGTTTCCCGGTGTGCTGATTGGCGAGCCTGCGGAGCGCTGGGTGCTCGCCGGGAGCGCGGGCTATGGCTTCGTGGTGAAGCTGGAGGACCTGCACAGTCGTAATCGCGCAGGCAAGGCGGTGCTGAAGGTGCCTGAGGGGACGGGCGTGCTTGCGCCGGTGCCGTTGCCCGCGGGCGAAGGCGCGCTGCTCGCCGCAGTCAACTCGGACGGGCGCCTGCTCACGTTCCCGGTCGCTGACCTGCCGGAGCTGCCGCGCGGCAAGGGCAACAAGATCTTCGGCATCCCGACCAAGAAGGCGTTGTCGGGCGAGGAAACGCTGCTGGCGGTCGCGGTCGTCGCGCCCGGCCAGCTGCTGCGCGTGAACTCGGGCGGGCGGCAGATGAGCCTCTCGTTCCGCCAGCTCGACGACTACCGCGGTGAACGCGGCCAGCGTGGCGCCGTGCTGCCGCGGGGCTGGAGGAAGGTCGAAGGGATCGAGGTCGGGAGCGGCTAGCGCCGGCGCTCGCTCGTCATGCGCCGAGGACTACTTCCTCCGGGCTCGAGACGAAGTAGCCCTGCACGAATTCGACACCGAGCTGCCACAGTACCGCCATCGTGTTCGCGTCCTCGACGCGCTCGGCGATGGTGGTCGCCTTCGCAGCACGTGCCGTGTCCACCAGCGACTTGACCTTGTCCTGCAGGCGACGGTCATTCGCGAGTCCCTGCATCAGCGCGCCGTCGATCTTGGCGTAGTTCGACGGCAGGTGACGCAGGATCTGGGCGGAGTCGTGGCTGGCGCCGAAGTTCTCGATCGCGAAACCGAATCCCAGGTGCGTGACCAGTGCGCGCATTTCGCGCGCCTCCTTGAGGTGCCGGGTCGCGAGTTCCTCGCCGACCTCGATGACGATCCGCGCGGGTTCGACGCCCGA
This sequence comes from uncultured Gammaproteobacteria bacterium, assembly GCA_963732375.1. Classification (GTDB taxonomy): domain Bacteria; phylum Pseudomonadota; class Gammaproteobacteria; order Steroidobacterales; family Steroidobacteraceae; genus RPQJ01. The sequence continues at coordinate 23,649 of CAVSZE010000003.1, read as the reverse complement.
AGCCTTGATCTGTTGCAGCAGCCAGGTACCCAGCGTCTGGTCGCGCAGGGAATCGTGCGACACGCGAACGAACACGCGATTGGGCTTGCGCGCGGCACAGAACGACATCGCGGCGCCGATCACCCAGCGGTCGATGTTCTTCATCAGGTCGGTGCGCTCGGCTGCCGCAAGGAATTCCGACGGCAGGACCTCGTTGCCCTTTTCGTCGAGCATGCGCACGACGAGGTCGATCATCGGTTCACCCTCGCCGACCAGGCTCGCGATCGGCTGCTGCACGAGCCGGAATCGGTTGGCCATCAGTGCGGCCTTGATCTGACCGGCCCAGGTGCGGTCGGCATCCGAGGTATCCGGTGCGGCGACGGACGCATCGGGTCGCAGCAGCCGGTTGCCACCGGTCGCAGCGGCTGCCCGGCATGCGCTCAACGAATACTCGAGTGCGGCACGCAGTTCCTCACCGTGCGAACTGAGGGGCGCGCAGCCCGCGCTGCAGGTGACAGTTGCCGAATGCTGCTCGCCGGGATTGAAGACGTGCTCCGCGACGCGCTGCAGTACGTGCCCGACCCAGACCTCCAGGTCGCGCGAATTGCCGCGTTCGACGAGGACCGCGAAACACTGCCCCGTGACTCGACCCGCGATGTCGCCTGGCTGCAGCAGCGAGCACAGCAGCCCGCCGAGTTCGTCCATGATCTCCTCGACCGCCAGCGGTCCGAGCTCAGCGCCGAGTGCCGCGAGCTTGTCCGCCTCGAAAGTCACCAGGGCGCGCAGGCCCGCCTTCAGCGGCTGTGCAGCGTGGGCGGCGGCCTGCTGGTGGAATGCCGTCCGCTTCAGCAGGCCCGTTGTCGCGTCGTAGCGCAGGGCTTCGTCGAGCTGGGCCGTGAGCGACTTGAGGTCGCGCTTCTGGGACGCGATCCGCAAGCGCACGGCTGCTTCGCCCTCGAATTCGAAGCGTTCGAACTCGATGTCCACCGTGAGTTCCGTGCCGTCCGGCAGCGCGACGATGCTGGCGAGCGAGTGGTCGTTCCATCGGTCCTGCGCAGCCGCGATCAGTGCGCCCTTGAGGGGCGCGTGACTGCGCTGGTCGAACAGGTCCATCAGCGGCTGGCCGAGCACGGCGCCCGCTTCGTGGTAGCCGAACAGCTCGACCCAGGCCGGGTTGGCGTCGACCACGATGCCTTCCTGTACGTGTGCGATCGCATCGGCCGAGCCCGACATGAACGCCTTCATCTGGTCGCGGTACTGCTTCGCGGAGGCGAGTGTGCCCGCGAGTGCCCCGTCGAGCCGCGCCGAGCGCAGTTCCCGGGCGGCCACAGCCTGGAGTCGGGCGCTCGCGGCCAGCGTCACGACGTCCAGCGCGCCCATTTCCATCGCCTGTACCAGGTCCGCCTCCGCAATCGACTCGCGGACCAGGATGGCCGGGACGTGGGTCGCGTAGCGGTTGCGGACTTCGAGCGCGGTCCTGGCCTCGTCGTAGTCGGCGATGCACACGAATATCAGTTGCGGCGTGGACTGCGCCAGCGCTTCGCCGAATCCGGCGATGTCCCTGGCCCACGCGCAGTGAACGGGCTGCCCCGCATTGCGAAGTGTCCTGTTGATGATCTCCACCGGGTCCTGCTGACGGGACAGGACCAGGAGGGGGATGGCTCCGTTGTCGGCCAATCTCTAATCCTCGGCGGTGCGGGCCCATCGGCTCCGCGCTGATGCAATACGCCGGCGGACTATAGCATCGGGCTTTCGGGCCCTAACGTGACGCAGGTGGCAGCCTCGCGGACCGGCCATGGGGGAGGGGACATTCTCCTATTTTCGCCCACGGGAAAAGGAGAATGTCCCCGCTCCCCCCGCTCCCCTTTTTCCGCCCGTGGGAAAAGGAGAATGTCCCCGTTCCCCACCCCGTTTCCCAAGGGCTGACGCGGGTGGGTCGGCGCAGGTACAATTCGCGGCTTGCTCCTGCCGGGCCAGACGGGCCGCTTCGGGCGCCTCCGCCCACAACTTTCGGTCACAAAACCATGTCCACCTACAACACGAACGAATTCCGCTCGGGTCTCAAGATCATCCTCGACGGTGATCCCTACACGATCGTCGAGAACGAGTTCGTGAAGCCGGGCAAGGGCCAGGCGTTCAACCGCGTTCGCATCCGCAATCTCAAGAACGGGCGCACGCTGGAACGCAGTTTTCGATCCGGCGAGTCGGTCGAGGCGGCCGACGTCGTCGAGTCCGACATGCAGTACCTCTACGCCGACGGCGATTTCTGGCATTTCATGGTGCCGGACACCTTCGAGCAGCACACGGCCGGCAAGGAAGCAGTGGGTGAGGCGGCCATATGGCTCAAGGACGGCACGACCTGCAAGGTCATGCTGTGGAACGGCGTGCCGCTGGGCGTGGAAGCACCGGCACACGTCGAGCTCAAGATCGTAGAGACCGACCCGGGCCTGCGCGGCGACACCGCAACCGGTGGCCAGAAGTCCGCGAAGCTCGAGACCGGCGCGGTCGTGCGCGTGCCGCTGTTCCTGAACGAAGGCGAAGTGATCCGCGTCGACACTCGGACCGGCGGATACCTGTCGCGCGCCAAGGGCTAGGGCCGCGTCGCCTCGGCGAACACCCTGACCAGCGCCTCGAGCCCGCGCGCGTCGGCCTCGTCGAAGCGTCCCGGCGCCGGGCTGTCGAGGTCGAGCACCCCGATGAGCCGGCCGCCGTCGATAATCGGCACCACGACTTCCGAGTTCGAGGCCGAGTCGCAGGCGATGTGACCCGGGAAGGCGTGCACGTCCGTGACGACGATCGTTTCCCGCCGCGCGGCCGCGGTCCCGCACACGCCCTTGCCCATCGCGATGCGCACGCAGGCGGGTTTGCCCTGGAAAGGGCCGACCACCAGGTCCCCCGATTGCGGCTCCACCAGGTAGAAGCCGGCCCAGTTGAGCCCGGGCAGGCTCCAGTAGAGCAGTGCGGCCGTGTTCGCCGCACAGGCAACCAGGTCGGATTCCCCCGACAGCAGCGCTCGCAGCGACGCCTCGAGCTCGGCGTATGCGAGGGGCTTGTCGTCCGTGGGGAGCGTCTCGAGCGTGTGCATGCGGTGTCGTCTCCGGGGCCCGGCTTGATTGTAAGCAGGGTTGATACCTGGATGTGAGCCCGGCGGCGGTCGCGGCCTGGTCGTCAGGCGCGCTCGACAGGAAAGGCCACGACCTCGTCGATGCTGCCTGCACCGGTCGCAATCATCACGACGCGGTCGAACCCAAGTGCGACGCCAGCGCAGGGTGGCAGTCCCGCGGCGAGTCCGGCAATGAACCTGCTGTCCGGTTCCCTGTCGGGCTGGCCGCGGCGCGCGCGTTCTGCCCGGTCGGCCTGGAATCGCGCCGACTGCTCCGCCGCATCGCCGAGTTCGTGGAAGCCATTGGCGAGTTCAAGTTCACCCCAGAACGCCTCGAATCGGGAAGCCACCGGACCGCGCACCTGTGCAAGCGCGGCCTGCGACGCCGGAAAGTCATGGAGGAACGTGATCGAATCCGACGGAAAGCGCGCTGCGACCAGCGTCGCCATCGCGAGGTCGAGCAGCGAATCGCGCTCACCGGCGACGGACTCCGGCACGTCGATGCCGGCCGCTGTCAGCGCCTGGTGAAGTTCGACCGTCCCGATGGCCAGCGGGTCGATGCCGAGCGCGTGCTGGAAGGCACCCGAGTAGGTGACGTGCCGGGTGGAACCGACCGGGCGAAATGGTTCGATGAGCGTGCGCAGCAGTCGCTCCACGTCGTCCATCAACGCGTGGTGGTCGATCCCGAGTCGGTACCACTCGACCATGGTGAATTCGGGGTTGTGCCGCCGGCCGCGCTCGCCTTCGCGAAAAACACGGCAGACCTGGTAGATATCCGGTGCCCCGGCTGCCAGCAGTCGCTTCATCGCGTATTCGGGCGACGTGTGCAGGAATCCGGCCCGCGCGCCGTCGGCGCGCCTGACCTGCAGCGATTCGAGGTGCACGTCGGTGACGCCGGCCTGCACCATCACCGGCGTCTCTACCTCGAGCGCGCCGGTCGCGGCAAAGTGCACGCGCAAACGCTCCAGCATCTGCGCCCGCTTGCGCAGCGTCGCCAGCGACGCCGTGGGCGCCCAGTCCGCTCCGGCCGGTGTCGTCATTGCAGGCGCGCGAGTGCCCGGCCCATGCGAACCGCGTCGCCCGGTCCGGGCTGGTCGGCGAAGCGGATGGCCGAGTTGCCGGCCAGCAGCACCACGGTCGAGCCCATGTTGAATCGGCCGAGTTCGGCGCCCCTGGCGAATTCGGTGCCGATGCCTTCGGTGACATTGCGCACGGCGCCGCCGCGCGCGCGCGGCGGATTGATCTCGCCCGCATACACGGTCTCGATGCTGCCGACGAACAGCGCGCCCACCAGAACCACGGCAAGCGGCCCGAGTGCGGTGTCGAATTCGCAGACGACGCGCTCGTTGCGTGCAAATAGTCCCGGGATGGCGCGTGCCGTGGCCGCGCTCACGCTGTAGAAGGCGCCTGGCACGTAGCGGGTCGCGACCAGCCGCCCGGCGAGCGGCATGTGGATGCGGTGATAGTTGTAGGGCGCGAGGTAGATGCAGGCGAATGCGCCGCCATCGTAGCGCGCGGCCGCGTCCTCGTCCGCGAGCAGCGCCGCCGGCGAGTAGTGGATGCCCTTGGCCTGCAGCAGCTGCCCGGCGACGATCTGCCCGCGTTGGTTGATCGTGCCATCGACGGGCGACACCAGGTCATCGGCGCCGCCCTCGATCACGCGAGCGTCTGCCCGCAGCGCGCGAGTGAAGAACGCGTTGAACGAGGGGTAGGCGAGGGGATCCGGCTGTGTCGCATCACGCATCTGGATCTGCGGGTAGCCGCGAAGCACGGCGCGGATCAACGTGTCGCGCACCAGCGGCGTAGTGCTGCGCGCGAGGCGATGCATCCACCGCGACAGTGCCTGCTTTGGCAGCAGGTCCTGCAGCAGCGCGAACGCGCGGTCCGAGGCGCCGGCTTCGTCGGGACTCATGGCGATACACCCTTGAAGGCAAGCAGCTTACGGTAGTCGCTTGCGATAGTCGTAGCGTCATGCGGCGCCGAGGAGTACGCGACGATGCCGCCCGACGGCCCGACGACGAAGATGCCTGAGCCGTGGTCCATCGTGTAGCCGCCGTCGGGCAGGCTCACCTTCGCATACGGCACCCTGAACGCGGCCGCGGCCGCGGCGGTCGCCTCGGGGGTGCCGGTCGCGCCGAGGAAAGCCGGATCGTAGAAGCGCACGTATGCAGCCAGGTGTGTCGGGTCGTCGCGTTCGGGGTCCACGGTGATGAGCAGCACGCGCGGCCGCTGTGCGGCGGGCAGGTCGGCGAGCTGCCGCGTCGCCTGCGAGAGCGTGGCGAGGGTCGTGGGGCAGATGTCCGGACAACTCGTGAAACCGAAAAACACGATGGTCCAGTGGCCCTTGAAGAAATCGGCCCCAAGCGGGCGCCCGTCCTGATCGACGAGTTCCAGGGCCGGCAGCGTCATCGGCGAGGGCAGCACGGTCGCGCGCTCGGTCTGCGGCAGTTCGACTCGCGAAGGCATCAGCGCGCGGGCGACCAGTAGCCCGCCGGCAAACGCTACAATCGCGAGAATGACGATCCTCAAGGGACGAGCCGGCATGGTTGGGTACGTGGCCTGCGTCCGGTCGGACGGGGCCGCGATTATCCCACAATGCAGCGGCGCGGCATGAAGACTGGATCGCCGTTCGCTTCGCCGCCGCCTGCCACAGCGACGGTCGCGGACCTCGTTCGATACGGCGCGGCCGAGTTCGAGCAGGCCGGCCTTGCATTCGGCCACGGCACCGACAACGCAGTGGACGAATCCGCGACCCTCGTCTTTCACGCGCTGGGGCTGGACCACGAGCAGGCTGCAGAGGCCTACGGGCTGGTTCCCGCAGCCGGCGACGTCGAACGTGTGCTCAGCCTGTTCGGCAAGCGTATCGAGCGCCGTGTGCCTGCGGCTTACCTCATCGGGCGCATGTGGTTCGCCGGGCTCGAATTCGAGGTGGACCAGCGCGTGATCGTACCGCGTTCACCATTCGCCGAACTCATCGCCGCGCGCTTCGAACCTTGGATCGATCCGGCGCGAGTCGGCAGGATCCTCGATATCGGTACCGGCTCGGGCTGCATCGCGATCGCCTGCGCCAAGGCATTTCCCGATGCCCGCGTGGACGCTGTCGACCTGTCACCCGAGGCCCTCGCGGTGGCGCGGCGCAACGTAGCGCGGCACGAGGTCGGCGACCGGTTGGAGCTGCTGCAGGGCGACGTGTTCGGGCCGCTGGTCGGACGTCGCTACGACCTGATCGTCTCGAATCCACCCTATGTGAGCGACGACGAGATGGCGGTGCTGCCCGAGGAGTACCTCCACGAGCCCGACCTCGCGCTCAGGGCAGGAGGCGACGGCCTCGACGTGGTCAGGCGCATTCTCGACGGGGCCGCTTCCCACCTGGAGCAGGACGGGGCAATCTTTGTCGAGGTCGGCGACAGCGATGAACGGCTCGCACGCGCCTTTCCCCGCCTTCCGTTCACCTGGGTTGAATTCGAACAAGGCGGCGGGGGCGTGTTCGTGTTAAGAAGTGCGCAACTCGGGGCCGAGCGGCCGAGCGGCGCTTGAGTCCCGGAACCTTTCAGAGTCACACGATGTCGGGCAACACTTTCGGCCAGCTTTTCACGGTCACGACTTTCGGCGAGAGCCACGGGCCGGCGCTCGGCTGCATCGTCGACGGGTGCCCTCCGGGACTCGCGCTCTGCGAGGACGACATCCAGCAGGACGTCGAGCGCCGCCGGTCCGGCACCTCGCGCTATACGAGCCAGCGGCGCGAGGCGGACACCGTGCGCATTCTCTCCGGCGTCTTCGAGGGCCGCACCACCGGCACCTCCATCGGCTTGCTGGTCGAGAACCAGGATCAGCGCTCCTACGACTACGAGAAGATCAAGGACAGATTCCGGCCGGGCCATGCCGACTACACCTACCAGCACAAGTACGGATTCCGTGACTATCGCGGCGGCGGACGTTCGTCGGCGCGCGAGACCGTCATGCGCGTGGCGGCCGGCGCGATCGCGCGCAAGTACCTCGCCGAGCGTACCGGCGTTGCCATTCGTGGCTACCTCGCCCAGGCGGGCGACGTCGCCATCGAGCCGCTGGACCTGGACGAGGTAGACCGCAATCCGTTCTTCTGTCCGGACCCGGCACGGGTCCCGGACCTCGAGGCGCTGATCGACCGGTTGCGCCGCGAGGGCGACTCGGTCGGGGCAAGGGTGAACGTGCTTGCGACCGGCGTGCCCCCGGGCCTGGGCGAGCCGGTGTTCGACCGGCTGGACGCCGATCTCGCCCACGCCATGATGAGCATCAACGCGGTGAAGGGCGTCGAAGTCGGCGATGGCTTTGCAGTGGTCGGGCAGCGTGGATCGCAGCATCGGGACGAATTGACCCCTGCGGGCTTCCTTTCCAACCACGCGGGCGGGACGCTGGGCGGCATCTCGTCCGGACAGGATGTCGTGGTCAGTCTCGCCCTCAAGCCAACCTCGAGCATCGTGCTGCCCGGCCGTACCATCGACGTGGACGGCAAACCGGTGGAAGTGAGCACGACCGGCCGCCACGATCCCTGCGTCGGGATCCGTGCCGTGCCGATAGCCGAGGCGATGATGGCGCTCGTGCTGATGGACCATTTCCTCAGGCATCGGGCGCAGAATGTCGATGTCGAGGTCGCGACGCCTGTGATAACCCGCAGGCGCTGATTCGGACCCAGATTCGTGAAATGTGCAGCGTGTCCGCCCCCCAGAGACCGCAACGCGCTACAAAGCGAGGGATAGCTCGCCTGTGGGCCTAGGGCGGGGCGTCAGTTATAGTTATGTTCAATACGCAACAGTCAACGAGTCCGGCCCGGTGGGCATGCCGTCCGCCGCTACGGGAGTGTCGTAACTGGCGGGAGCAACGATGAAGTCAGCCGTTCGCCGTGTCCTACTGCTTAGCGCCCTGTTATCGCCCGGCGCGTTGTACGCGCTTGGCCTCGGCGAGATTCACCTTCATTCGGCCTTGAACCAGCCATTCGACGCGGACATCGACTTGGTGGCTGCGCAGGAAGATGACCTGTCTGCGCTGCGCGCGTCGCTGGCTTCGAACGACGCCTTTGCCCGCTACGGGATCGACAAGCCCGCCTTCCTGGCGGACTTCACGTTCAGGGTTGTGCGCGGCTCGGACGGCAAGAGCTATCTGAAGGTCACGTCGCCCCGGCCGGTGACTGAACCGTTCGTCACTATGCTCGTCGCGGCGGATTGGCCGCGCGGGCGCCTGCTGCGCGAGTACACGGTGCTGCTCGACCCGCCGGTGTTCGCTCCGCCGACCCAGGCGAGCGAGCCGTCCGTCGCGGCTCCGGTCGTGCAGACCCGGCGTGCGGCGGCGCCGCCCAGGGCTCCAACCCCCCGACCAGAGTCCGCACCGGCCTCGGCCGCCCCGGAGCGCCCGGCGACGGCGCGGCCGACGGTCATCGCCGGGTCCGAGTATCGAGTGCGCAGGAACGACACGCTGTGGAAAATCGCGAGCGAGGCGTTTCCCGGTTCACGGTCCAATGTGAACCGGGCGATGGTGGCCATCTACCAGAGCAACCAGCACGCGTTTGACAGCAACATCAACGTGCTGCGCTCGGGAGCCACGTTGCGGATTCCGGAAGCAGCGGCTGTCCAGGCCATTCCGGCTTCGGAGGCGGCGGCGGAGGTTGCGCGGCAGTACAAGCTGTGGCGCGATGGGAGTGCCGCGGCCGTGTCTTCGGACGCTGCAGGTGGACGCCTGCGGCTGGTTTCGCCGGAGCAGGGCTCGGCGGCCGCCTCGACGGCCACGGGCGCGCAGCCGGCAGCGGCAACCGGGGCGTCATCCAGCCAGCTCCAGTCGCGCGTGCAGCAGCTCGAAACGGATCTTGCGGAAGCGCGCCGCCTGCTAGAGGTCAAGAACGCTGAACTGGCGACGCTGCAGGGCCAGGCAGCCGCTGGCCAGCCGGGTGTCGAAACCCCAGCCGCGCCCGTGGGAAGCGCCCCGACCCAAGGTGCGGAGGCGCCCGCGAGCGGCGCACTGCCTGGTGAGGCCGCAGCCCCGACGGCGGAAGTCGAGCCCGCGCCCGCGCCCGCGCCGACGCCAGCGCCAGCGGCGAGCAAGCCGAAAGAGCAGCCGAAGGAGCAGCCGAAGGCAGGACCTTCGCTGACCGAACGCCTTGCCGGTTACTGGTGGGTCCTGCTCGGACTGCTCGCAGCAGCGCTGGCCTTCACGCTGTATCGGCGCAGCAGCGGCCAATCCGGCGCCAAGGAAGTAGACTTGCAGGAGGCGCTCGCGCGGACCAGGACCGACCTGCGCGCCCGCGGGCCGGCGGCGCGCGAGGAAGCCATCGTCGTCGAAGAGCGCCGTCCGGCCGAATTGCGCTCGGCGCCCACCGGGGCCCAGCCGTCGCGCACGCCCGCGCCGTTACGGGCGCCGCCCGCGATAGACGACACAATCTCCGGCGAGGGGCCTGTCAGCGTCGAGTCCAGCGATCCACTGGCAGAGGCCGATTTCCACATGGCCTACGGCCTGTACGACCAGGCGGCCGAACTCGTACAGCTCGCGATGAAGCGCGCGCCGCAGCGCCGCGACCTGAAACTCAAGCTGCTCGAGATCTACTTCGTCTGGGGCAACCGCGAGCGCTTCGTCGAGATCGCCGGGGAGATGAAAGACTCTGGCGACGACGCCCGGCCCGGCGAGTGGGACAAGATCGTGATCATGGGCAAGCAGATCGCGCCCGACGACGAGATGTTCGCCGGCTCGAAGCCGATCGCCTCGAGCCTGGACATGGAACTCCAGGGCAGCGACGGTCCGCTCGACATGGACCTCGGGGCGGTGCAAGACACTGGCAAGGAGGTCGAATTCCATTCCGTCGGCTCCGGGGACGGGGACAGTGGTCTCGATTTCGACGTCACCGATGGGACGGTTGGCCCCGACGCGAGCGATGTTGCGCCGACGGTCAGGACAGCTCACATCGGCCAGCGATCCAGCGGATCTGAGGATCCGACGCAGGAAGTCGCGATCGAGGACCTGGGACTCGATGTCGGCGATGCTGCATCGCTGGACGATGCCGACGATTTCAGCGACATGCTCGAGGAACGGCCCAGGGCCGCAGTCGAGGATACCGTGGAGCGCCCGCGGATCCCGGCGAAGGTACCGCCCGAGGACGAGGACATCCTCAGCGCGACCGGCATCTTCAGCAGCGAGCAGACGGGCATCGTGCCGGCGCTCGATCCGACCAACGAAATGCCGACGCTGCAGGCTGAAGATGATACTGGCCTGATGCCGACGATCCAGACGACCCGGCTGTCGGGCCGGCCTTCGGAACAGCCTTCGAGCCAGTCGTCGAGCGAGGTTGATTTCGACCTCGGCGACGAACCCTTCACGCTGAGCGAAGTCGGCACGAAGCTCGACCTCGCGCGGGCCTACGTCGACATGGGTGACCCCGAAGGCGCACGCAGCATCCTCGACGAGGTGCTCAAGGAAGGCAGTGCGGAGCAGAAACAGGAAGCCGAACGGTTGATGGCGAGCCTGCCGTCCTGACGAACTGATGGCGCGAGTCGCCATCGGGATCGAGTACGACGGCTCGGCCTATTCCGGCTGGCAGTTGCAGCAGCACGCGCCGAGCGTGCAGGCTGAACTCGAGCGGGCGCTTGCGCGGGTCGCGGACCATGAGTTGCGGCTGACTGCGGCCGGCCGCACCGATGCCGGCGTGCATGCGCTGATGCAGGTGGCCCACTTCGACACCATCGCGTCGCGGCCTGAGCAGGCCTGGGTGCTCGGCGGCTCGGCCGAATGTGCCCCGGACCTGAGCGTGCTGTGGGCCAGGCAGGTGCCGGACGATTTCCATGCCCGCTTCAGCGCGCTTTCGCGCAGCTACATTTATCGAATCGTCAACAGGCGGGTGCGGCCGGCCATCGACCGCGGTCACGCCTGCTGGCTGCGCCGGCCGCTGGACGCCGAGGCGATGCACGCGGCTGCGCAGTCGCTGGTCGGTCAGCACGATTTTTCGGCCTTTCGGGCCGCCGGTTGCCAGTCCCCGACGCCGGTGCGTCGTGTGCTCGGCGTGGCAGTGCGGCGCGAGTCCGATCGTGTCGAAATCCGCATCACTGCCAATGCGTTCCTTCACCACATGGTGCGCAACGTCGCCGGCGCGCTGATCGCGGTCGGTGTCGGTGACCGGCCCGAGGGTTGGGTCGCGGAGCTGCTCGCCTTGCGGGACCGGACGCAGGGTGGCATCACGGCGCCTCCCCAGGGCCTATATTTCGCCGGTGTCGCCTACGACCCCCGGTGGGACCTGCCGACCGAGGCCGCGGGCTTGCGGTAGACTGCGCGCGGCCGTCCTGGAGACGAACGTGACCTGGTTCGAGAAGATCATTCCCTCGCGCATCAAGACGGAGCGACGTTCGCGTTCCGTGCCGGAAGGGCTGTGGATCAAGTGCCCTGCATGCGACGCGGTGCTGTACCGGGCGGAACTCGAGCGAAATCTCCAGGTGTGCCCGAAGTGCGCGCACCACATGCGGATCACGGGGCGCGAGCGGCTGATGCGTTTCCTCGACGAGGGCTCGCCGCATGAGATCGCGAACGAGGTCGAGCCCGAGGATCCGCTGCGTTTCCGCGACACCAAGAAATATCGCGACCGCCTGATCGCCGCGCAGAAGCAGACCGGCGAGAAAGATGCGCTGGTCGTGCTGGTCGGGACGGTCAAGGGGCTGGAACTGGTCGCCTGCGCATTCGAGTTCCGCTTCCTCGGCGGCTCTATGGGCTCGGTGGTCGGCGAGCGCTTCGTGCGCGCGGCCGAGCACTGCCTCGCGAATCGGCTGCCGCTGGTGTGCTTCTCCGCAAGCGGGGGCGCCCGCATGCAGGAGGGCCTGCTGTCGCTGATGCAGATGAGCAAGACCAGCGCGGCGCTTGCGCGCATGGCCGAGGAGCGCCTGCCGTTCATCTCGGTGCTCACCGATCCGACGACCGGCGGCGTGTCGGCGAGCCTCGCGATGCTCGGCGACCTGAACATTGCCGAACCGCGTGCGCTGATCGGATTTGCCGGGCCGCGCGTCATCGAGCAGACGGTGCGCGAGACGCTGCCCGAGGGCTTCCAGCGCAGCGAGTTCCTGCTCGAGCACGGCGCGATCGACCTGATCCTCGACCGGCGCGACCTTCGCGACCGCATCTCGAGCGTGCTCGCGATGCTGCTGGGCCGGCCGCCGCTGGAGACCATGGCCGAGCCTGCCTGAGATGCCGACCGGCCCCCGTTTCCAGGGCCTCGGCGACTGGCTGGACTGGCAGCAGAAACTGCACCCCGACGCAATCGACCTCGGCCTGGACCGGGCACGCCGGGTGCTGGTGCGCACAGGCTGGCGCCGGCCTTCCTGCCCGGTCATCACGGTGGCGGGAACAAATGGCAAGGGTTCCTGCGTCGCGATGCTCGCGGCGATGCTGCAGGCCTCGGGCCGGCGTGTAGCGACCTTCACCTCGCCGCACCTGGTCGACTACCGCGAGAGAATCCGCATCGACGGCGCGCCCGTGTCAGTGGCGTCGCTGGTCGCCGCATTCGAACGCATCGGCGATTCGCTCGGCAGCGATTCGCTTACATTCTTCGAGTTCAACACCCTCGCGGCACTGCTGGTGTTCGAGACTGCCGTGCCCGACGCGATCTTGCTCGAGGTCGGCATGGGCGGGCGACTCGACACGGTCAACCTTGTGGATGCCGACGCGTCGGTGATCGTGTCCGTCGGCCTCGACCACACGGAGTGGCTGGGGCGCGACCTCGAAAGCATTGGCCGAGAGAAGGCAGGGATCCTGAGGCGCGGTCGCCCCGCAATCGTCGGCATGGCGGCGCCGCCGCGCTCGGTGCTGGAGGCCGCGGACACCGTCGGTGCCGAGTTGCTGCTGCGCGGACGTGATTTCGACGGCATCACGGGGCCCGATGGCACATGGCACTACCATGATGCCGCGGGTGAACTCGACGCGCTGCCTGCGCCCGCGCTTGCCGGGGTCGTCCAGGTCGGCAATGCCGCAACGGCACTGGCCACGCTGCGTTCGCTGCAGGGTCGGCTGCCTGTCGAGCGATACGCAGTGGAGGAGGGGTTGAGGCGCGTGAGACTCGCTGGGCGATTCCAGCGAGTCGCCGACCCATGCGGGTTTGAGTGGGTGCTCGACGTGGCCCACAACCCTGACGCGGCGCGCACGCTGGCGGCCAACCTGGTGCTATATCCGGCGGAGGGGCGAACCGTTGCCGTCTGCGGCATGCTCGGTGACAAGGACATCGAGGAGGTCGTGAGAATCCTCGGCGCGCGCGCCGGCCGCTGGATTGCGGCGGGCACGGACGGCGCGCGGGGCCTGCGCGACCACGCGCTTGCCGCCCGTGGCGCGTCCGCCGGCGTCTCCATGGAGCATGGCGGCACAGTGGCGGAGGCAATGAAACTGGCCGCCGCCGATGCGGGGAAGGGCGACCGGATCGTGGTGTTCGGATCGTTCCACACCGTCGGGCCGGCGCTCGAGTATCTGCGGCAATCACGGCTGGACGGCGGGAACCCGCCGGTCTGGCTATAATTTTCACCATGGACAAAGCGCTCAAGGCGAGACTGATCGGTGCGGCAGTGCTGGTGGCAGTGGCCGTCCTGTTGATTCCGGAACTCCTTTCGGGCCGGAGGTCGGGCAATGCCGGGGACGAGGTGGCCGCAGCCCCACCCGGCACCCGGACGTTCACGATCGAACTGGCTGGATCCGGCCAGGCCCCGGCGGCCCTGGTGAAACCGGTGTCCGGGTCGGCATCGGGCACCGAGCCCGCCCAGGAGACGCCGCGGGCGAGCTCGGCACCGGATGCAGCGCGGGATTCGGCGCCTGCCTCCCCGACGGACGGCAAGCCGGCCGATCAACCGCCAGCGCGTGATGCGGGAGCCCCTGCACCAGTGCCGCAGCCGGCGGCGCCAGACGTGAAGGCGAATCCGCCGGCACCTGCTGCCAGGACCAGTGCCGCGGCCGGCACCGTGCAGGGCGGATGGGCCGTGCAGGTAGGGGCTTTCAGCACGGCCGAAAAGGCCGGCAAGCTGGCGGCGGAGCTCAAATCAGCGGGGTATCGGGCGTACGTGTCGCCGATATCGAGGTCCGGCAAGACGCTGCAGCGCGTTCGCGTCGGGCCCGAGGCCGATCGTTCCCGCGCCGAAGGCATCGCTGCCAAGTTGAAAGCGCGCGGCCTGCCGGCAACCGTGGTCGCAAGCGACTGACCATGCTCTGTTAGACTGCCGCGCCTCGTAGTGGTTGCAGGGCACCAGGACACGATTCGCATGACGACAGTGGATTACATCATCGTAGCCGCGCTGGTCCTCTCCACGGTGTTTGGTGGAATTCGCGGGTTCCTGCGCGAGTCGGTGGCGCTGCTCGGCTGGCTGGTCGGCCTCTGGCTCGCGTGGCGGTATGCGGACCGCGTCGAGCCGTATCTCGGTGGCGCAATCAGGGACACGCTGCTGCAGCCCTGGGTGGCCCGCACGCTGGTGCTGCTGGCCGTCGTGGTCGCCGCGTGGCTGCTGGGCAGCCTGCTCAGCTACCTCGTGCAGCGATCCGGCCTTACGCTGGGCATGGACCGGCTGCTCGGAGCGCTGTTCGGGGTCGTCCGCGGCGCGGTGATCGTCGGTTTCGCGGTGATGCTCGGGCAGGCAGCAGAACTGCAGGGCGAGGCGTGGTGGCAATCCTCCCGCCTGATGCCGTTGGGCCAGGAAATGGCCTCGATCCTGCGCGGATACGTGGAGACCGGCAGCGAATACGTCCACAAAGCACTTCCGGAATCCTGAGGCGGGACCATGTGCGGCATCGTCGGCATCGTCGGCAGCACCCCGGTCAACCAGCAGATCTATGACGCGCTGACGGTGCTCCAGCATCGCGGGCAGGATGCGGCCGGCATCATGACCGCGCAGGCCGGCGAACTGTCCATGCGCAAGGACGTCGGCCTGGTGCGCGACGTCTTCCAGCAGCGGCACATGCTGCAACTCAAGGGCAACAGCGGCATCGGCCACGTGCGCTACCCGACCGCCGGTTGCGACAACTCGGACGAAGCGCAGCCCTTCTACGTCAATTCTCCGTTCGGCATCTGCCTGGCGCACAACGGCAACCTCACGAATGCCGCCGAGCTGGCCGACGTGCTGATTCGCGAGGACCGGCGTCACCTGAATACCAGCTCGGACTCGGAAGTGCTGCTGAACGTGTTCGCGAGCGAACTGCAGCGATTCGGCACGCCGCGGGCGACGCCAGCCGATATCTTCGCCGCGCTGTCCGCGGTGTATCGCCGAGTCCGCGGTGGCTATGCCGTGGTCGCGATGATCATGGGCCATGGGGTCGTCGGTTTCCGCGACCCGAATGGCATTCGTCCGCTGGTGATCGGCACGCGGGAGGGCCCGAAGGGCCGTGAGTACATGCTGGCCTCCGAGAGCGTTGCCCTCGACCAGGCAGGCTATCGGCGGCTGCGCGACGTCGGGCCGGGCGAGGCCGTGCTCGTGGACGAGCAGGGCCAGATGCACAGCAAGCAGTGCGTCGAGGCGCCGCGCCACACACCCTGCATCTTCGAATATGTCTACTTTGCGCGGCCCGACTCGATCATGGACAACATCTCGGTCTACAAGGCGCGGATGCGCATGGGCGAGCTGCTGGCCGAGAAGATCAGGAACGAGCGGCCCGAGCACGATATCGACGTCGTGATACCGGTGCCGGACACCAGCCGCACCAGCGCGTTGCAGGTGGCGCAGCTGCTGGGGGTGAAGTACCGCGAGGGCTTCATCAAGAACCGTTACATCGGCCGCACCTTCATCATGCCGGGCCAGGAGCAGCGGTCGAAGTCGGTGCGCAGCAAGCTGAACGCCATCGACCTCGAGTTTCGCGGCCGCAACGTGCTGCTGGTGGATGATTCCATCGTGCGCGGCACGACCTCCGCACAGATCATCGAGGTTGCGCGTGAAGCCGGCGCGCGCAATGTCTATTTCGCGTCGGCTGCGCCGCCGGTGCGTTACCCGAACGTCTACGGCATCGACATGCCGGTGGCGTCGGAGCTGGTCGCGGCGGGCCGCACCGAGCAGGAGGTCGCGCGGATCATCGGCGCCGACTGGCTCATCTACCAGGACCTCAACGACCTGGTGCGCGCCGTGCGCCACCACGATGCGCAGGTCACCGAGTTCGACACATCGTGCTTCTCCGGCGAGTACGTGACCGGTGACATCACCCCGGAATACCTCGCCCGCCTGCAGGCCGAGCGGTCCGACGTGGCGAAGACCGAACGCAGCACGGCAAGCGGCGGGCGCGGCCCGCTCAGGGTCGTCGGCGGGCCGTGAACGGCCGATCGGTGGAATGACGGTCAGGGCGCTCATCGTCAGCGATCGGCCCGACTACCGGCAGCTGCTCGCCCACCATGTCACGCTCGAGTGGCGCGACGCGCTTCCGGCCGAGTACGAGCCCGCCAAGCGCGGCCGGCTGCAGGCATCGTTTCGGGGATCTGCATACGACGTGGTGCTGCTCGACCACGAGGTGCATGAGGGTCGCGGACTCGAGTGGCTCGAGGACCTGAGCGATCGCGCCGGGTTTCCGCCGATCGTGTATTTCGCCCCGCAGGGTGACGAGCGTGGAATGCGCGCCGGCGCCTCGCGGGTGCTGGCCCGGCTCGAGTTCGATCACGATCAGTTCGCCTCGGCGCTGCGCGAGGCGCTCGCCGAGCGGCACAACGTGCTGGCGGATACGTCGCGAGCCGCGCTCGAGCCGCCACCACCCGACCGCTTCGGTTCGGTGCGGATCCGCGGCTATCGCTGCGTCCGCCGGATCGCCGTCGGTGGCTCGTCGAGCGTCTTCCTGGCGAAGGTCGAAGGCACCGGCGAGGCGCGTGTCCTCAAGGTGTTCCGGCAGGTTCCGGACGCGGTGGAGGGCACGACGACATTCGACCGGTTCCTGCGCGAGTTCGACCTCGCCGCCCGCCTCGATCACCCGAACATCGCGCGTATCCACGACCTGGGCGTGGCCGACGACCACGTTTACCTGGCGATGGAGTACTTCCCCGGCGGCGACCTGCGTTCGCGGATGCGCGGGCCGCTGCCATGGCGCGACGCGCTCGTGTACGTGCGCCAGCTCGCAGCCGCGCTAGGCGCCCTGCACGACATCGGCGTGCTGCACCGGGACGTGAAGCCCGGCAACGTGCTGCTGCGCGGCGACGGCAGCGTCGCGTTCATAGACTTCGGGCTGGCGCGACAGCTGGACCTGGAGAGCGACATCACCGGCCACGGCGCGATTTTCGGCACGCCGCACTACATGAGTCCGGAGCAGGGGCACGGACTCATGCTCGATGGGCGCAGTGACCTCTACAGCCTCGGCGTCGTCCTGCACGAGATGCTCACCGGCGTGAAGCCGTTTTGTGCCGAGTCGCCGCTCGCGGTGATCTACATGCATGCCAATGAGCCGCTGCCGCAGCTGCCGCCGGCGGTTGCCCACCTGCAGCCGCTGCACGACGCGCTGCTTGCGAAGCGGGCGGCGGACCGGCCGGCCTCGGCCGCCGAGATCATCGCGCGCGTGGACGAGCTGCTCGGCCTGGCGGCGGCCTGATGGCCGTGCCCGGCGACCTGCTCGGCGCGCCGACCGACCCGGCGTGGTTCGAGGCCGCTGTCGGGCACGTGGACGAACTGCTGATCGACCACGCCAACTGCGAGAAGAAAGCGGCCTCGACCGCGCTCTCGATCATGTTCGCCTACCCCGAAGACTTCGAGCTTGCCGACCGGATGTCACGGCTCGCGCGCGAGGAACTGAGGCATTTCGAGCTGGTACAGCAGAAGATCACCCAGCTCGGTGTCGAGTTCCGACGACTATCCCCGTCGCGATACGCAGATGGCCTGCGGCGCGCGCTGCGGCGGGACGAGCCTGGGCGCCGCGTGGACCTGCTGCTCTGCGGGGCGCTGATCGAAGCGCGTTCGCACGAGCGATTCGTCGGGCTGATCGAGCGGCTGCCCGCGCCGCTGGCGGAGTTCTACGCATCGCTGGCCGCGGCCGAGTCGCGGCACGCGGGGCTTTACCTGAGGCTGGCCGACAAGCGCGGGCCGGACGCGGCGTCGCGGCTCGAGCAGCTCGCGGTGGTGGAGGCGGAGCTCGCGACCTCGCCGGATCCGCAGTTCCGGTTTCACTCGGGGACGCCGGCGTAATTCACCGGTTGCTGGCAACCCTGCGCATTTGCAGCGACGCGCCCGATGGGGATAGGCGCGCTGTTGGCTTGTCCGCCGCGCGGGAATGCCTGCTGCCGGGGACGCCGTAAACCCATCCATGGGGGCTCGCGCGCGACGCCCCGGCACCAGGCATCCCCACCCGACGGACGTCGCCCCACCACAGGCGACTGGTGCCGCGGCGCGCGCCAGCGCGTCAGCGCGGCAGCGAGCGCAGCTGGAAGCTTTCCGGCGACCACGCGAGCACGCTGCCCTGCGTGTGCCAGTCACCGAGCACGATGCGGCGTACCTGTTCGCCGTCCACGACATGTTCGTGCACCGCCGGGCGGTGGGTGTGGCCGTGGATCATCGTCGCGACGCCACTCTCGCGAAACATCTCGGCGACCGCCCGGGCGTTCACGTCCATGATCTCGGGCGCCGTCGCGCCGGTGTGCATGCGGCTGCCTTCGCGCATTTTCCGCGCCAGCGCGCGCCGCCGCGCGAGGCTGAGATGCGCCAGCGTCCATTTCACGATCGGGTTGCGCACGATGCGCCGCAGTCGCTGGTAGCTGGTGTCGTCGGTGCAGAGCAGGTCGCCGTGCATCAACAGCACGCGCTCGGCCTGCACCTCGATGATGGTGCCATCTTCGATCAGCCGGGTGCCGGTCTCCTCGCAGAAGCGCCGGCCGATCAGGAAATCGCGATTGCCGTGCATCACGAAGCAGGGCACGCCGGAATCCGTCAGCCGCCTTAGCGCCGCGACGATGTCCCGCGCGGCCGGATCGGGGTCGTCGTCGCCCAGCCAGACCTCGAACAGGTCCCCGAGCACGTAGAGCGCGTCGGCGGCGCGCGCCTCGCCATCCAGGAAAGCCACGAACTGCCGCGCAATCTCGGGCGACTCGGGGTCGAGGTGCAGGTCGGATATGAAGAGTGTCGTCACGGTAACCGGCATCAGGCGTCGATGGATGGTACGGCGTATGGACGCGCGCCTGCCAGCACGGACAAGCGTCGGCCGGCGCTGGGGCCGGGGCCGCGGCCGCGGGCCTGCGATCCGGTAAGATGCGCGGCCATGTCGACCGCGCCCCATACCACGCGATTCGCGCCGAGCCCGACGGGCAGCCTGCACGTCGGCAATGCCCGGACTGCGCTTTTCAACCACCTGGCCGCGCGGTCGAGCGGCGGGCGCATGGTGCTGCGCATCGAAGACACCGATGCCGAGCGCAGCGAGCAGCGCCATCTCGATCGGCTGCTGGACGATCTCCGCTGGCTCGGTGTCGATTGGGACGAGGGCCCCGGCATTGGCGGCCCACACGGTCCGTACCGGCAGAGTGAGCGCGGTGCACAGCATTCCGACGCGATCGCGCGGCTGGGTGCGGCGGGCATGGCCTACCCGTGCTTCTGCACGCCCGAGGAGCTGTCACTGTCGCGTCGCACTCAGGTTGCCGGCGGTCGTCCGCCGCGCTACGCGGGCACCTGCGCGTCGCTCACTGCAGGCGAGGTCGAGAGGCGCGTCGCCGCGGGCATGGCACATGCCATGCGCTTCCGGGTCCCGCCGGGACGAGTGGTCGAGTTCGACGACCTGATCCACGGGACGCAGAGCTTCGCGACCGACGACATCGGGGATTTCGTCGTGAGCCGCGCGGACGGATCGGCTGCGTTCTTCCTCGGCAATGCGGTCGACGACGCCGCGATGGACGTCACGCTGGTGCTGCGTGGCGACGATCACCTGGCCAACACGCCGCGCCAGATCCTGTTGCTCGATGCACTCGGCTTGCCGGTGCCGCGTTACGGACACCTGCCGCTGGTGCTCGGTTCCTCGGGAGCGCCCCTTTCGAAGCGGGACGGTTCGGCCGGGCTGCACGACTTGCGCGAACAGGGGTACCTGCCGGGCGCGGTCAGGAACTACCTGCTGCGGCTCGGCCACACCTGTGGCACCGATGCCTGGCTGGAGGCCGGCGCGATGCCGTCGCATTTCGACCTCGGCCGCGTCGGCCGCTCGGCGGCTCATTTTGACGAAGCACAGCTCAGGCATTGGCAGCGCGAGGCGGTGACGCATGCCAGCGTCCCGGAACTGGTTGACTGGCTGGGCA
This sequence comes from uncultured Gammaproteobacteria bacterium, assembly GCA_963732375.1. GTDB lineage: Bacteria > Pseudomonadota > Gammaproteobacteria > Steroidobacterales > Steroidobacteraceae > RPQJ01. The sequence continues at coordinate 3,367 of CAVSZE010000003.1, read as the reverse complement.
CGAGGCTGGACGGGTTCGGCGATACGGCGCGCCGGGCGGAATTCGTCTCGGTGGTGCGCGGCAACCTGCTGTTCCCAGTCGATGCCGAGCCTCTGGCGGCGGTTGCCTGCGGCGCACCGCGGCAGTTCGAACCGGCGGCGGCAGCCGCAATCGTCGAAGCCGGTGGCGAATTTTTCGCCAGGGCCCTTGGCGAGTGGAAGGCCAATGCGGGAGATTTCAAGGCCTGGACGCGCACGGTCGGGGCCGCCACCGGCCGCAAGGGCGCAGCGCTGTATATGCCGCTGCGTTCGGCGCTGACCGGCATGACCCATGGCCCTGAGCTTGCGCCGCTCGCCGAGCTGATGGGGCGCGATGTCGTTGCCGCGATGCTCGCCGACGCTGCGCGGCGGGCCGGTTCGCAGGCGTGATGAAACGGGATTCCGGAGACACTGGGCGATGCTGCAGATCCACAATTCGCTGACCGGCCGCAAGGAAACGTTTGCGCCGATCGTGCCGGGCGAAGTCCGCATGTACGTGTGCGGCATGACGGTCTACGACTACTGCCATCTCGGCCACGCCCGCATGCTGATCGCATTCGACGTCGCGCGACGGCATCTTGCGGCGTCTGGCTATCGCGTCACGTTCGTGCGCAACATCACCGACATCGACGACAAGATCATCCAGCGCGCTGCGCAGAACGGCGAGCCGATGACCGCGCTAACCGAGCGGTTCATCCGCGCCTACCACGAGGACTGCGAGGCGCTCGGCGTGGCGCGCGCGGACCACGAGCCACGCGCGACCGAGTACCTGCCGCAGATCATTGCGATGATCGGGACGCTGGTCGAGAAGGGCTACGCTTACGCGGCCGCCAATGGCGACGTGTATTACTCCGTGTCGAGCTTCGCGCCGTACGGGCAGCTCTCGGGCAAGCGGCTCGCGGACCTGCGCGCTGGCGCGCGCATTGACGTGGACGAGTCCAAGCGCGACCCGCTCGACTTCGTGCTGTGGAAGGCGGCGAAGCCCGGTGAACCCTCGTGGGTGTCGCCCTGGGGGGCGGGGCGTCCGGGCTGGCACATCGAGTGCTCGGCGATGTCGGTGGACCTGCTCGGCGCGCACTTCGATATCCACGGCGGCGGGATGGACCTCAAGTTCCCGCACCACGAGAACGAGATCGCGCAGACCTGCGCGGCCTGCGATTCGAAGTTCGTGAACCTGTGGATGCACAACGGCTTCGTGCGCGTGGATGACGAGAAGATGTCGAAGTCGCTCGGCAACTTCTTCACCGTGCGCGAGGTGCTCGAATGGGTGCGCGATCCGGAGGTCGTGCGCTACCTGATGATGGCGAGCCACTACCGTGGCCCGATCAATTACTCGTCGGACAGCCTGGCGCAGTCCGACGCGGCGCTCGAGCGGCTCTACCTCGCGCTGCGGGGCGTCGTGGCCCTTGCGGATGCGCCCGCGACCGCAGCGACCGAGCGCTTCGTGGCGGCAATGGACGACGACTTCAACACGCCGGAGGCGATTGCCGAACTGCAGTCGCTGGCACGAGTCGTGAACTCCGCGAAAGCCGCGGGACGCACGGAGTCCGCCGCGCTCGCTGCGGCGGAGCTTCGCGCGCTCGGATCACGCATCGGGCTGCTCGGCCAGGATCCGGAGACCTTCCTGCGCAAGCAACCACGCCGCGCGGCCGCGGGTGCCGGCCCTGACGAGGGAGTCGCGACGGTGGAAGGTGCCGGGGCCACGGCCGAAGCCAGCGGCCTGTCGGATTCCGACATCGAGCGCCTGATCGCGGAGCGAGTCGCTGCGCGCAAGGGCAGGGACTTCAAGGAGTCCGATCGCATACGCGACCTGCTGGCCGCGGCGGGCGTGCTGCTCGAGGACCAGCCCGGCGGCAAGACCCTCTGGCGCCGCGGAAAGTAGCGGAGAAGTAGGGGACATTCTCCTTTTTCCATCGCGGGAAAAAGGAGAATGTCCCCTACAGCTGTCCCCTACAGCCGCTGGAGCGCCGATTCCAGCGTGTTCTTCATCAGGATCGCGACCGTCATCGGGCCAACGCCGCCGGGCACCGGCGTGATCCAGCCGGCGCGCTCGCGCGCCGCTTCGAAGTCGACGTCGCCCACGAGCTTGCCGTTCGGCAGGCGGTTGATGCCCACGTCAACGACGATCGCCCCCGGCTTCACCCACTCGCCGGGCACGATCCCCGGCTTGCCGACCGCCACCACCAACAGGTCCGCGCGTTCCACGTGATCTTTCAGGTTAGGAGTGAAGCGGTGACAGACGGTGACCGTCGCGCCGTCGAGCAGCAGCTCCAGCGCCATCGGGCGCCCGACCAGGTTCGATGCGCCGACCACCACCGCATGCAGGCCCTTGGTCGAGAGCCCGCAGCGGTCGAGCATCCTGACGACGCCGTAAGGCGTGCAGGGCCGCATCAGTGGATTGCGCAGCGCAAGGCGGCCCACGTTGTAAGGATGGAATCCATCCACGTCCTTGTCGGGCGCAATCGCCTCGATCACCGCGTGCTCGTCGATGTGGTCGGGCAGCGGCACCTGCACCAGGACGCCGTCGATCGAAGGGTCGGAGTTCAGGCGCTGGATCAGCGTCAGCAGCTCGGTCTGCGTGGCGGAGTGCGGCAGGTCGTGGCTAACCGACACGAAGCCGCATTCCTCGCAGGCCGCACGCTTGTTGCGAACGTAGACGTGCGAGGCCGGGTCGTCGCCCACCAGCACCACTGCGAGCCCGGGCCGGCGCTTGCCCGACGCGGCGAGCCGGTCGCTTTCCGCGCGAACCTCGCGACGGATGTCCGCTGCGATGGCCTTGCCGTCGATGATTCTGCCAGCCATTCGCCTGTTTCCTCGCTGCCGGGGCGCGCATTCTGGCATGACGCTGGAGCGGGCCACGAGGCCCGGTGCTCGCGAAATTGACGCTCGGGTTCGCCGTCCGTATGATTCGCCCTCCCGTGAAGGCACGATCCGGCGGTGGATCGCGCTCAGGCGGCGACCACGAGTCGGTGCAGGGCGGGGCATGGCGCAGTCTGGTAGCGCATCTGCTTTGGGAGCAGAGGGTCGGGGGTTCGAATCCCTCTGCCCCGACCAACCGGACCGCGGTCTCGGACGATGCGCCCGTAGCTCAGCTGGATAGAGCATCGGCCTTCTAAGCCGAGGGTCGCAGGTTCGAGTCCTGCCGGGCGCGCCACGCTTGGGGAATTTCCGCTGGACGATGGTGGACGTAGCTCAGTTGGCAGAGCTCCGGGTTGTGGTCCCGGCGGTCGTGGGTTCGAGCCCCATCGTCCACCCCAGGTTTTCAGGTTGGGCCGTTAGCTCAGTTGGTAGAGCTGCTGACTCTTAATCAGTAGGTCGGAGGTTCGAGTCCTCCACGGCCCACCAACTTC